>NZ_QJJS01000008.1 GCF_003201595.1 Sphaerotilus hippei
CAAAATGTATCCAGTCCGCTCCCGCGGCCAGTACGTTGCGGACCTCTTCTCCCAGCCGGGCGAAGTCGGCCGACAGGATGCTGGGGGCGATGCGGTGCATGGTCATGTCCCCGTCGATTCAGGCGCCGTAGCGCTCGCCTTCGGGCTGGCTGCTGGCATATGCACGCACGCTGTAGCGCATCGTGCGGCCGTGCACGTCCTGGCGCTCCAGCGTGAAGCCGGGCTCGCGGGCGGGCCGGTGGACGAGGAAACTCATCACGATGCTCTCGACCCCCCGGGTCGAGTCGAAGGCCATCAGGCGGATGTAGTGGTGCGCGAAGGTCTGGCGACACTGCCGCAGCTCGAGCATCACGCCGGCGGCGTCCTGCAGGTCGAACATCGGCATGCCGTGCATCTCCCAGTAGGTGTTGCGCGGATGCGGATCGTCGGTGTACTCGACGCTCCAGGCGTAGCCACGGTCGAGGCCGTACTGCACCTGCAGCGCGATCTCGGCGTCGCTCAGGTCGGGCAGGAAGCTGAACATGCCCTGGGTGATGCGGCCGGTCGGGTTGGTCATCATGGCGAGGTTCTCCTTGGGCGTTCGGTTCAGGCCACCGACGCGGTGACGGCGTAATCGCTGGTGTCGGTGGAGGCGTAGTTGAAGGACACGTCCTTCCAGGTCTCCAGCGCCTGCTTCAGCGGGGTGCAGAACTGCGCCGCCTTCTGCAGGATCTCGGGGCCTTCGTTCCTGATGTCGCGGCCCTCGTTGCGGGCCTTGACCATGCATTCCAGCGCCACCCGGTTGGCCACGGCACCGGCCTGGATGCCGGCCGGGTGACCGATGGTGCCGCCGCCGAACTGCAGGATCACGTCGTCGCCGAACAGGTCGATCAGCTGGTGCATCTGGCCGGCGTGGATGCCGCCCGAGGCCACCGGCATCACCTTGCGCAGGTCGCACCAGTCCTGGTCGAAGAACAAGCCGCGCGGCAGGTCCTGCCGGGTGTAGCTGTCGCGGCAGACGTTGTAGTAACCCTGCACCGTCATCGGGTCGCCTTCGAGCTTGCCCACTGCCGTGCCGGTGTGCAGGTGGTCGACGCCGGCCAGGCGCAGCCACTTGGCCATCACGCGGAAGCTCACGCCGTGGTTCTTCTGGCGGGTGTAGGTGCCATGCCCGGCGCGGTGCATGTGCACGATCATGTCGTTCCTGCGCGCCCAGTTGGCGATCGACTGGATCGCGCTCCAGCCGATGATCAGGTCGACCATGATCACCACCGAGCCCAGCTCCTTGGCGAACTCGGCGCGTTCGTAGATGTCCTCCATCGTCGCGCCGGTCACGTTCAGGTAGCTGCCCTTGACCTCGCCGGTGGCCGCACTCGCCTTGTTGACGCCTTCCATCACGTAGAGGAAACGGTCGCGCCAGTGCATGAAGGGCTGCGAGTTGATGTTCTCGTCGTCCTTCATGAAGTCCAGGCCACCCTTCAGGCCTTCGTAGATCACGCGGCCGTAGTTGCGCCCGGAGAGGCCCAGCTTGGGCTTGGTGGTGGCGCCCAGCAGCGGACGGCCGAACTTGTCCAGGCGCTCGCGTTCCACCACCAGGCCGCAGGGCGGGCCCTTGAAGGTCTTGACCAGCGCCACCGGCATGCGGATGTCTTCCAGTCGCGCAGCCTTGAGTGGCTTGAAGCTGAAGACATTGCCGATCAGGCTGGCGGTGATGTTGGCGATCGAGCCCTCCTCGAACAGGATGATGTCGTAGGCCACCCAGGCGAAGTGCTCGCCCGGCCGGCCCGGCACCGGCTCCACCTTGTAGGCCTTGGCGCGGTAGCTGTCGCAGGCGGTCAGGCGATCGGTCCAGACCACCGTCCAGGTGGCGGTGCTCGATTCGCCGGCCACGGCGGCCGCGGCCTCGATCGGGTCCACGCCGTCCTGCGGCGTGATGCGGAACAGGCACAGCGTGTCGGTGTCCTTGGGCACGTAGTCGGCGTCCCAGTAGCCCATCTGGCGGTACTTCAGGACGCCGGCGCTGTAACGCTGGCGAGCGTCAAGGATGACGCCTTCTTCGACGGGTCGGTTCATCTCGGCTCCTCGTGCTGGGGGGATTCAGTGGCCGTTGACGGCGCGGTGAAGCCAATGTAGGTTTCGAGGCAGATAAGTGGAATTCAGAAGTTGTTGGCTTCGAATTAAGAAACGCTGAATCGACCCCGCGATGAAAAACGTCACCTTCCGGCAGCTGCGGGTCTTCACCGAGGTCGCCCGCCACCTCAGCTTCGTGCGCGCCGCCGAGGCCCTGCACCTGACCCCCCCGGCCGTGACCATGCAGGTCAAGGAGCTGGAATCGGCCCTCGAGCTGCCGCTGTTCGACCGGCAGGGTCGCCAGGTGAGCCTGACCACCGCGGGCGAGTACTTCCTGGTCTACGCCCGGCGCCTGCTGGCCACGCTGAAGGATGCGGACGACGCGATGGCACGCCTGCGGCTGCTGGAGACCGGCCTGCTGACGGTGGGCCTGGTCAGCACGGCGAAGTACTTCGTGCCGCGCCTGCTGGTGCAGTTCAGGCAGGAGCACCCGGGCGTGGAGGTCAAGCTGCAGGTCAGCCCGAACCGGGCGGAGCTGCTCAAGCTGCTGGGCAACAACGAGGTCGACCTGGCCATCATGGGCCGCACCCCCAACGAGATGGCGATGCGCAGCGAACCGTTCGCCGCCCACCCCCTGGTGTTCATCGCCCCGCCGGGCCACCCGGTCGGCGAGTTCGGGCACCCGCCGCTGTCGGTGCTGGAGCCCTACCCCTTCATCGTGCGCGAACCCGCGTCAGGCACCCGGGCCGCGATGGAGAAGTTCTTTGCCGAGCGCCAGTTCACGCCATGCATCGCGATGGAGATGCCGAGCAACGAGACCATCAAGCAGGCGGTGATGGCCGGCATGGGGCTGGGCTTCGTCTCGCTGCACACCATCGCGCTGGAACTGCAGGCGCGGGCGCTGCAGCTGGTGCATGTCGAGCACACGCCGGTGATGCGGACCTGGTTCGTCGTGCACCGTCAGTCACGGGTGCTGTCGCCGGCCGCCGAGGCCTTCCGCTACTTCGTGCTCGAGCATGCCGAGGCCTTCCTGGCCCGCCAGGACGGACCGCTGCTGGCCGAGCCGCACTGAGCCCGCCTGCGGGTCGGACCGGGGCCAGGCAGCCCATCACGAAAAAAGCCCGGCAGTCAAGCCGGATCGCATGTACACTGCTCCCACAGAAATGCACAAGACCCGTTTTGCAAGGTCTTCCCTCACCGCTTCAGTGCTCTGCATTGAAGCCGGCCAGCTCGAATCCCGGTTGGATGTTTCTTGAGTGTCTCTGCATGCACGTGCCACGCTTCGTGGCTGCGTGTTTCTTCATCAATTGCTCAACAAGGAACATCTCCATGAGTACGCTTCAAACTGGCACGGTCAAGTGGTTCGACGACGGCAAGGGCTTCGGCTTCATCACGCCGGCCGACGGCAGCAAGGACCTGTTCGCTCACCACAGCGAAATCAAGAACAACGGCGGCTTCCGCACGCTGGCTGAGAACGCCCGCGTCGAATTCGAAGTCAAGCAAGGCCCGAAGGGCCTGCAAGCGGCCAACATCCGCACGATCTGAGGTCACGTGCCCCTCGTGGGGCGCTGATCCGATCCGGCAGCATCCAATGCTGCCACCCGAAAACCGCGGCTTGCCGCGGTTTTTTGTCGTCTGGACGGCAACGACGCCGATCACGGCGAGGCCTCGACACCTCGGGCATGATCGCCCGGTGGCGCCGTGCCACCCCTGAACCCGTCCGGATCCGCCATGGCCCCTGCTGCCCCTCCGCTCCAATTCCTGTCCCCCGCCTGGTTCTCGATCGTGCTGGGGTTTGCCGGCCTGTCCCTGGCCTGGCACCGCGCGATGCCGCTGATGGGTGAAGCCGCCGAGGCCCTGGCGCTCGCCTGTGGCGGCGTGGCCTTGCTGGTGTTCGTCGCGCTGGCCGCCGCCAGCGTGCTGCGACTGCAACGCCACCCCGGGGCCTGGCGCGACGACCGGGCCCACCCGGTGCGCCATGCGTTCATCGCGGCCATCCCGGTGGCGCTGATCCTGCTGGCCACGGTGTCGACGGCCCTGTTCGGCAGCACCTTCGTGCCACCCGAAGCACGCCGGTCCGGTGTTTCGCCCGGATGGCTGCAGCAGGTGACCGGCGCCGTGTGGGGGCTGGGTGCGCTGTCGCTGATCGGCGTGTGCGTGTGGGTGATGCGCCGCTGGTGGCTGGGCAACCGGGCCGGCGGACTGCAGTGGCAGGTGCTGACCCCGGTCCTGTTCATCCCGGTGGTCGGCCATGTGCTGGTGCCGCTGGCGGGCGTGCCGCTGGGGCATGCGCAGTGGTCGGCGGCGCAGTTCGGCATCGGCCTGCTGCTGTGGCCGGTCGTGCTGACCCTGCTGCTGGTGCGCCTGGCCACGCAGGGCCTCTGGCCGGAGCGCCTCATGCCGTCGACGATGATCCTCGTGGCCCCACCGGCGGTGATCGGGGTGTCGGCGCCGCTGCTGGGCGCGCCGGAGCTGCTGGGCTGGACGAGCTGGGGCATCGCCCTGTTCATGCTGCTGTGGGTGGGCGGCCTGCTGCGCCGCATGACGGGCCAGGCCTTCACGATCGGCCACTGGGCCGTGTCCTTTCCGCTGGCGGCGCTGGCCGCGCTGACGCTGTCCCTGGCCCGCCCGGGAGACCTGATGGCCGTGCTGGGCCCGCTGCTGCTGGCGTTCACCTCGGTGGTGTTCGTCGGGCTGACGCTGGGCACGGTGCGTGGCCTGCGCCAGGGCACGCTGCTGGCACCGGAGCCGATCGCGACCTTGCTGCCGGTCGGTCCGGGCTGACCGGGCCGCCACCCCGCCCGAGCGCCGCCGTGCGGCATCACGCCGTCGGCGCACGACCCGCATCGCCGCCGGCCGCGAGGTCGAGTTCATCGAGATCTGGACCCGCTCCGAAGCCTTCCGCCGGGCCCACGCCAGGGCCGGCCAGCGGAAGGAAGGGCCTCGACCTCGGCCCGCCTCAGTTCGAGGGCGGCGACGTCGTGCGCTGAAGGCCGGCGCCCAGCGCCACCGGGGCCAGGCCGGCTCCGTGCCGCTGCCACATCGCCTCGTACAGCGCCTCCAGGTCCCGCGCATAGGCGGGCACGTCGAACAGCGCGCAGCTCAGGCGCTGCTCGGCCAGGCGCTGGCGCAGCCGGCCCAGCCGCGGCGGATCACCGGCCAGCGCCAGGGCCAGGTCCGCATACGCCTGCAGGCTGTCGGTCACCAGCTCGGGCAGGCCGGCGGCATGCAGCAGGCTGCCCGCGACCCGCGCGGCGAACGTGTCGCCCGCACAGGTCAGCACCGGCACGCCGGCCCACAGCGCATCGCTGGCCGTGGTGTGGGCGTTGTAGGGCAAGGTGTCGAGCACCAGATCGGCCAGCTGCAGCCGCCCCAGGTGCTCGACCTGGGGCCGGTCCTCGGCGAACACCAGCCGGTTCGGATCGACCCCGCGGCGCAGCGCCTCCTGGCGCAGCTGGCCTTCGGCCTGGCGGTCGCCGAGCAACCAGAGCACGCTGCCCGGGGTCAGCGCCAGCACCAGGCACCAGATGTCGAACACGTCGGGCGTGAACTTCCAGGCCTGGTTGAAGCAGCACAGCACCAGGCCCTCGGCGGGCAGGCCGACCGAGGCCCGGGTCGGTGCCGGGCCGATCGTGCCGTGCCGACCGCGGGGCTGGTAGCTGTGCGGCATGCGGGCCAGCGCCTCGCTGTAGTCGCCGGCCGCCGCTGCCGGCGTGACGAAGGCATCGCTGATGAGGTAGTCGCAGAAGTCGCCGCCCGAGGTGCCCGGATAGCCCAGGAAGCTCACCTGCACCGGCGCGGGCCGGTAGGTCAGCACGGCGGTGCGGGTGGCGGCGGTGTAGCCCTTCAGGTCGATCAGGATGTCGATGCCGTCCGCATGGATGCGCCGCGCCACGGCCAGGTCGTCGAGCGGACGGATGTCGGTGAAGGCCTCGAAGCGGGCCTGCAGGCGCTGGCGCATGCCACGCCCCTCGTCGGCCCCGTAGCTGTAGGCATGCAGCTCGAAGCGCGCCCGGTCATGCGCCTCCAGCAGCTCGACCATCAGCAGCGCGGTGGCATGCTCCTGGAAATCGGCCGACAGGTAACCCAGGCGGATCGGCCCGGCACGCGCCGGGCGCAGCGCCAGGTCGAACTCGTCGTGCAGCCGGGCGCGGTCGACGGCGCTGGCCTCGAGGCGGCCGGCCATCCAGCGCTGCGCGCAGCGCCGCTGCTCACCGGCGGTGATGCCGGGCAGCGACAGCAGATGGAAAGGCGACAAAGCGGCTGCGTCCGGATCCGCCAAAGCCGCCACCGCCTGCCGCTGCCAGCGCCCGAAATCGTCCCAGTCGCACAGCGCACGGCTGCGGGCATAGTGTTTCATCCGACCCCTCCGGTGATGGCCAGTGGATGCAGCGCAAGGTCCGCGCCCGTTGACACCCTCGTGACAGGCATCAAGGTCGACGTCGGACTGGCGCCCGCCGCGCTTGGTACATTTACGAGTTCGCGACGTCCTGCGCCGGGCTCGGCCCGGCCACCCCTGCAGTCGCCCTGTGCCCCTTCTTACCGCTGCCCCATGACCACTGCCACCGCCTCGTCTCCCAGCCAACGTGACCTGGGTCGCCATTCCTATGACCGCGACGCGCTGCTGGCCTGTGGCCGCGGAGAGCTGTTCGGCCCCGGCAACGCCCGCCTGCCGCTGCCCAACATGCTGATGATGGACCGCATCGTCCGCATCGACGACACCGGCGGCGAGCACGGCAAGGGCACGATCGAGGCCGAACTCGACATCGTCCCCGACCTGTGGTTCTTCGGCTGCCACTTCGAAGGCGATCCGGTGATGCCGGGCTGCCTGGGCCTCGACGCGCTGTGGCAGCTGGTCGGCTTCTGGCTCGGCTGGCGCGGCAACCCCGGCCGCGGCCGGGCGCTCGGCGCCGGCGAGGTCAAGTTCTTCGGCCAGGTGCTGCCCAGCGTCAAGAAGGTCACCTACCGCCTGGATCTCAAGCGTGTCATCGAGCGCAAGCTGGTGATGGGCATCGCCGACGGCCACATGTATGCCGACGGCCGCGAGATCTACACCGCCACCGACCTGAAGGTCGGTCTGTTCACTTCGACGGAAAACTTCTGATGCGCCGCGTCGTCGTCACCGGATACGGCATCGTCTCGAGCATCGGCAACAACGCCGACGAGGTCGCCGCCAGCCTGCGCGAGGGCCGTTCGGGCCTCACCTTCAACCCCGCCTATGCCGAGAAGGGCATGCGCTCGCAGGTCAGCGGCCGGCCGACGCTGGACCTCGAGGCCACGATCGACCGCCGCACCCTGCGCTTCATGGGCGACGCTGCCGGCTACTCCTACGTGGCGATGCAGCAGGCCATCGCCCACGCCGGCCTGACGCCGGAGCAGGTCTCGAACCCGCGCACCGGCCTGGTCGCCGGCTCGGGCGGCGCCTCCAGCCTCAACCAGGTCTGGGCCGCCGACACGCTGCGCGCCAAGGGCATCAAGCGGGTCGGCCCCTTCATGGTCACCAAGACCATGGGCAGCACGGTCTCGGCCTGCCTGGCCACGCCCTTCGGCATCAAGGGCGTGAACTACTCGATCACCTCGGCCTGCTCGACCAGCGCGCACTGCATCGGCCACGCCGGCCAGCTGATCGCCTGGGGCAACCAGGACGTGGTCTTCGCCGGTGGCGGTGAAGAGGAGAGCTGGGAGCTGTCGCTGCTGTTCGACGCGATGGGCGCGATGTCCAGCTCCTACAACGACACGCCGGCCAGCGCCTCGCGCGCCTTCGATGCCAGCCGCGACGGCTTCGTCATCGCCGGTGGCGGCGGCATGCTGGTGCTGGAGTCGCTCGAGCACGCCCAGGCCCGCGGCGCCAACATCCTGGCCGAGCTGGTGGGCTTCGGCGCCACCTCCGACGGCCACGACATGGTCGCGCCGTCCGGCGAAGGCGCGGTGCGCTGCATGCAGCAGGCGCTGGCCAACGTGAAGACGCCGGTCGACTACATCAACGCGCACGGCACCTCGACGCCGGTGGGCGACCTGGCCGAGCTGGGTGCGGTGCGCCAGGTCTTCGGCGACCACATCCCGGCGATCAGCTCGACCAAGTCGCTGACCGGCCACTCGCTGGGCGCGGCCGGCGTGCAGGAGGCGATCTACTCGCTGCTGATGCTGCGCGACGGCTTCGCCGCCGCCTCGGCCCACATCGAGAACCTGGATCCGGCCGCTGAAGGCATGCCCATCCTGCGCGAGCGCCGCGATGCGCCGATGAACACGGTGCTGTCCAACAGCTTCGGCTTCGGCGGCACCAACGCGACGCTGGTGTTCTCGCGCTACGCCGGCTGAGTGCCGCGAAACGGTGCCGCCCCACTCCAAGGGCGGCACCACGTCCCCGGGCCTGCGGCACGCAGGTATCCGGGCGACGCATCCTGATCCTCGGAAAACACGCTTGCCCCTTTCGCGAGGCATGCCGCAAGATGGCCGGATCGCTCAACATCCGGCACCCGAGGACGATTGATGACCCAAGATCCCCGCAGCACCTGGCGTTTCGAGACCCTGTCCGTGCACGGCGGCTACTCGCCCGACCCGACCACCAAGGCGGTGGCCGTGCCCATCTACCAGACGGCGGCCTACGCCTTCGACAGCGCCCAGCACGGCGCCGAACTGTTCGACCTGAAGGTGCCGGGCAACATCTACAGCCGCATCATGAACCCGACCAACGACGTGCTGGAGCAGCGGCTCGCGGCACTCGAAGGGGGCATCGCGGCGCTGGTGCTGGCCTCCGGCCAGGCGGCGGTGACCTACGCGATCCAGACCATCACCGAGGCGGGTGACAACATCGTCGCCAGCAGCGCGCTCTATGGGGGCACCTACAACCTGTTCGGCCACACGCTGCCGCAGTACGGCATCCAGACCCGTTTCGCCGACTGGCGCGATCCAGCCAGCTTCGAGCCGCTGATCGACGAGCGCACCAAGGCGGTCTTCGTCGAGTCGCTGGGCAACCCGCAGGGCAACATCACCGATTTCGAGGCCATCGCCGAGATCGCCCACCGCCACGGCGTGCCGCTGATCGTCGACAACACCGTGCCCAGCCCCTACCTGTGCCGCCCGATCGAGCACGGCGCCGACATCGTCGTGCACTCGCTGACCAAGTACCTGGGTGGCCACGGCACGACCATCGGCGGGGCCATCGTCGACTCGGGCAAGTTCCCGTGGGCCAAGTACCCCGAGCGCTTCAAGCGCCTGAACACGCCCGAGGTCAGCTACCACGGCGTGGTCTACACCGAGGCGCTGGGCCCGGCGGCCTACATCGGCCGCGCCCGCACCGTGCCGCTGCGCAACATGGGCGCGGCGCTGTCGCCGTTCAACGCCTTCCTGATCCTGCAGGGCATCGAGACGCTGGCGCTGCGCATGGACCGCATCTGCAGCAATGCCGTGGCGGTGGCTCGGCACCTGACGCAGCACCCCAAGGTCGCCTGGGTCAACTACGCCGGCCTGGGAGACCACCCCGACCACGCGCTGGCCCGCAAGTACCTGGGCGGGCGTGCCTCCGGCCTGTTCACCTTCGGCGTGCAGGGCGGCCGCGCGGCCGGCGAGCGTTTCCTCGATGCGCTGCAGCTCTTCACCCGGCTGGTCAACATCGGCGACGCCAAGTCGCTGGCCACGCACCCGGCCTCGACCACCCACCGCCAGCTGTCACCGGACGAGCTGGCCCGGGCCGGCGTGACCGAGGACACGGTGCGCCTGTCGATCGGCATCGAGCACGTGGACGACCTGATCGCCGACCTGGAGCGGGCGCTGGCGCAGGTGTGAGCCGGCACGGCCCGGCACCGCCGGGCTGTTCATGGCCGCGGGCTCAGGCCTCCCACGGTGGCAGGTCGGCCGATGCCGCGCCGGGCGCGGCCGGCGGCTCGACCGGCAGCACGGGTGCGACCGGCAGCGCCGGCATGCTGCCCGGGGCCTGCTCGCCACCGAGGGCATCGAGCAGGTCCGGGATGAGCTGGCTCAGCTCGCCGGTGGCGATGGCCGCATCGGCGTCGAACTCGTCCTCCCCGCCCCCGCCGGCCTGGCCTTCGTAGACGCCGTCGAGGAAGGTGATCTTCTTGACCTGCAGCGTGTCGGTCAGCAGGAAGCTGACGCGGTCGTTCCAGGTCATGGCCAGGCGCGTGGGCACCTTGCCCTGGGTCAGGATGTGCTGGCGCACCTCGTCGCTGTCCAGGCCGTGGCGGGCATAGCGCACCACCGACTTCATCTCGTCGGTCGACTTGAGCTCGCAGTCGCGGTCGACGGTGAAGATCGCCGGCGGCTCGCCGCTGACCAGCCATTCGGACATCGCCGCCTGAGGCGACACGGCGGTGTGGATGGGCGCGAGCGCCAGCCCGTCGACCGCCTGCACCAGCGCGGTGACGACGTCGTCGGCCCGACCGGGGCTGGAGGCGTCGACGACCATCAGGCGGGCCGCCGGGTCGATCCAGACCAGCATCGCCCCCTGCTTGGTGAAGGCCATGGGCAGCAGCTCCAGCGTGGCCTGCTCCTTGATCTCCTTGCTTTCCTTGCGGCCGGGCTTGCGGCCTTCAGTCTGCTCGATGTGCGCGCAGATCTCGTCGACGCGGCGCTTGACCACCGAACCGGGCAGCACCTTCTGCTCGACCATCATCTTCATCAGCCACTGGCCGCCGACGGACTCGACCAGCACGCCGTGGCCCTTGCCACGGGGCTCGATCCAGCCGGCCGACATCGGCTGGCTGGCTCCGCAGGGCACGAAGCGGCGGGAGTCGAGGGCCGCCTCGACCTGCTCCAGCGACGCAGACCAGTCGGGACCGACACGAAAGAGGATCAGGTTCTTGAACATGAGCAGACGGGTCGACGGACCCGGCGATGAGCAACGAGGGGCGCATTGTCCACGCCCGGCTCTGGCACACTCGCTGGCCATGCCTGATGCTGAGAATGCCGCCGTCGCGGCCGATCCCCGCCCACGCCTCGTCGCCTGCCTGTGCGCCGGCTGGTGCACCGCCTGCCAGGCCTATCGCCAGACCTTCGCCGACCTGGCGCGCACCGAGACCGACACCCGCTTCGTCTGGATCGACATCGAGGCCCATGCCGATGCGCTGGGGGATGCGGCGCTGGAGATCGAGAACTTCCCCACCGTGATGCTGCTGCAGCACGGCCGGGTCGAGTTCTTCGGCACCATCCTGCCGCATGCCGGCACGCTGGCGCGCATGCTGGTGGCCGCGCGCTCGGGGCACCTGGCGCGGGGCGGCCAGGACGAGGTGGCCGCCCTGCTCGCCCCCGCCGTGCAGCGGCTGGCCGATCGCCTCCGGCCCGAGGCCTGAGCGCCGGGGCCTTCAGGCCGGCGGGTGCAGCTCGCTCAGCGGCGTGGTCGAAGGCTGGCGCGGCAGGTCGGCCAGGTGGGCCTCGTCGCCCCAGTCCACGACGTGCAGGCGCTCGTCCTGCCAGCGCAGGCGGTTGACGCCGGCGTTCGGGATGCTGCAGCGCCGGGCGCCCCCGAGCGGCAGGCCGTGGGCGGTACGCCAGAACATGTCGAGCACGCCGCCGTGCGTCACGACCAGCACGTGCCGGCCGGCATGCTCCAGCGCCAGCGAGCGCAGCGCGCCGAACACGCGGGCGTGGAAATCGAGGTTGCTCTCGCCCCCGCCGGGCAGCGCGAAGTCCGCCTCGTGACGGGCCCAGGCCGCCCAGAGCTCGGGGTGCTCGCGGATGATGACCGGCGCCTCATGGCCCTCGAACTGGCCGAAGCACTGCTCGCGCCACTGCGCGCAGTAACGCGCCGGCAGACCCAGGCGATCGAGCAGCGGCTGCGCGGTGGCACGGGTGCGGCTCAGGTCGCTGACGACCACGGCGTCGAAGCGTTCGCCGGCCAGTCGATCGGCCAGCCGCTGCGCCTGCAGCTGCCCCAGCTCGTTGAGCGGGACATCCAGTTGTCCCTGGAAGCGGTGGACGCGATTCCAGTCGGTTTCGCCGTGGCGCACAAGGGTGAAATCGGTCATGGCATTCCGTGCAGTCGACCGCCGAGTATGCGCCGGACACGTGACGGACGCACCCGTCCGGGACGCCGAACAACGCACGAATGCCGCGATGGGCTGCTGCCATAATCCCGCCGGCCCGCACGAATGGCGCGCGGGCTTCCGCCTTCCCTTGAAACGCTACCCACACCGAGATCGACCATGGCCGACGAACAAGACGCAGCAGGTGCTCAACCCGTGTTCCAGATTCAGCGCGTCTACCTGAAGGACCTGTCGCTGGAGCAGCCCAACTCGCCCGAGATCCTGATCGAGCAGGGCCAGCCGGCGGTGGACATCAACCTGGGCGTCGAGGTCAAGCCGATCGCCGACGGCATCTTCGAGGTGGCCGTGACCGCGACCGTGACGACCTCGCTGTCCGAGCGCACGCTGTTCCTGTGCGAGGCCAAGCAGGCCGGCATCTTCGAGATCCGCAACATCGATGCCGAGCAGATGCAGCCGATCCTGGGCATCGCCTGCCCGGGCATCGTCTACCCCTACCTGCGCGCCGTGGTGGCCGACGTCATCAGCCGTGCCGGCTTCCCGCCGGTGCACCTGTCGGAAGTCAACTTCCAGGCGATGTACGAAGCCCAGCAGCAGTCCAACGGCGCTGCGCTGAACTCCTGAGCCAGCCGCGCCCGGCCACGCCCCTGCGGTCGTCGAGGCCGGGCGGGCCGGCCCGGGTGCTTCCATCCCCATGAAGTCCGAGATGCAGATCACCGTGCTGGGCGCTGGCGCCTGGGGCACCGCCGTGGCCGCCGCGGCCGCGCTGCGCCACCCGACCCTGCTGTGGGCCCGTGACCCGCAGCAGGCCGACGCGCTCGCCGCGCAGCACGAGAACACCCGCTACCTGCCCGGCGTGGCCCTGCCGCCCGCGCTGCGGATCAGCGCGGACCTGGCGCATGCGCTGGCCCACGCCACGCGGCCGCAGGACCTGCTCATCGTCGCCACGCCGATGGCCGGACTGCGCTCGATGCTGACGCAGCTCGCCCAGGCCCGGGTGACCGCCGCCGTGATGTGGCTGAGCAAGGGCTTCGAGGCCGGCACCGGCTGCCTCGGCCACGAGGTGGCCCGCGAGGTGGCGGCGTCGCTGCGCACCGGCGTGCTGTCGGGGCCGAGCTTCGCGCTCGAGGTCGCCCGCGGCCAGCCGACCGCGCTGGTGGCGGCCAGCCCGGACGTGACCGTGCGCGACGCCGCGGTGCGGGCGCTGCACGCCGGCCACCTGCGCATCTACTCGTCCGAGGACGTCGTCGGCGTCGAGGTGGGCGGCGCGCTGAAGAACGTGCTGGCCATCGCCACCGGCATCGGCGACGGCCTGGGCCTGGGCCTGAACGCCCGGGCCGCGCTGATCACCCGGGGCCTGGCGGAGATGAGCCGCCTGGGCGGGGCGCTGGGCGCGCAGCCCGAGACCTTCATGGGCCTGTCCGGCCTGGGCGATCTGGTGCTGACGGCCACCGGCGACCTGTCGCGCAACCGGCGGGTCGGGCTGAAGCTGGCCGAAGGCCTGCCGCTGCCGCGCATCCTCGAGGCCCTGGGCCACGTGGCCGAAGGGGTCTACACCGCCCGCACCGCGCTGGCGCGGGCCGAGTCCGCCGGCATCGAGGTGCCGCTGACCCGCGCCGTGGTCGACGTGCTCGAGGGCCGGCTGACCCCGGCCGCCGCCGTGCAGGCGCTGATGCAGCGCGAGGCCCGCGCCGAGCACTGAGCGCCGGAGCGGGCGCTCAGACGCCGCCGGCGTAGCCGTGCTGGCGCCAGGCGTCGAACACCGTCACGGCCACCGCATTGCTGAGGTTGAGGCTGCGCTGGCCCGGGCGCATCGGCAGGCGCACGCGCTGCGCGGCCTCGAAGGTGTCGCGCACCTCGGCCGGCAGGCCGGCGGTCTCGCAGCCGAACACCATCCAGTCCCCCGCCTGCCAGCGCACCTCGGCCACCGGCCGGCTGCCGCGGGTCGTGAAGGCGTACATCGAGGCTGGATCGGGCACCTGGGTGGCCAGGAAGTCGGCCCACGAGGCGTGGCGGCGCACCGGCGCGTACTCGTGGTAGTCGAGCCCCGCACGGCGCAGCAGCCGGTCATCCATCGAGAAGCCCAGCGGCTCGACCAGGTGCAGCTCGCAGCCGGTGTTGGCCGCCAGGCGGATGACGTTGCCGGTGTTCGGCGGGATTTCGGGGTGGACCAGGACGATGCGGAACATGCGGGCGATGGACGTGGACGACAGGGAGAAAGGCCGGCCGGCAGGCTCGGGACTCAGTCGGCCGAGGTGCGTGCCAGCACCCAGAAGCGGATGTCGGCGGCACCGGCGGCCTGCAAGGCCTCGGCGGCGGCCGTCAGTGTCGCACCGGTGGTCATCACGTCGTCGACCAGCACCACCCGCCGCCCCCGCACCAGGCCGAGTCCCTGCGGCGTGAGCCGGAAGGCCCCGCGCACATTGAGCAGCCGCCGGGCCCGCGGCAGCGACAGTTGCGGCACGGTGCAGCGCACCCGCTCCAGCAGATCGGGCCGGGCCGGGCACTGCAGCCGGGTCGCGACCCGGCGGGCCAGCTCCCACGACTGGTTGTAGCCACGTTCCTGCTGGCGCGGCGACGACAGCGCCACCGGCAGGATCAGCTCGGGCCGCGGCTGCGCCTCGGGCGCACAGGCCCGGGCGGTCAGCACGGCCTCGGCCAGCAGATCGGCCAGCGGTGCGGCCAGCTCGACGGCCGCGTGGAACTTCAGGCGCACGATCAGGCCGTCCCAGGGGTAGCGGTAGGGCAGCGCCACCACGGTGCGGCTGCACGGCGGGGGCCGCCACAGGCAGGCCCCGCAGACCTCGGCCTCGCCGCCCAGCTCGACGCCGCACAGGCGGCAGCGCTGCAGCGGCCGGGCGTGGCGCCCGAGGCAGTCGGCGCACAGAGGCGACACCGCCGCGGCCCGGCAGACCTGGCAGCGGCCACCGCCCAGCAGCGTCCGCCAGCCCGCCAGCCATCCCTTGTCGCGCACGATCATGGTCGCCTCACTATACTGCCCGACCCATGTCCGAGCACCCTTCCGCCCCCGCCAGCACGCCGGCCACCGACCTCGGATCGGGCCCCGGCCCCGACCAGCCCCCCCGGCCGCCGGCACGGATCGACCCCCCGGCGCTGCAGCGTCATCTCGGCCATGGCGGCTCCGCCTGGCTGCATGGCGAAGTGGCGCGGCGCATGGGCGAGCGCGTCGGCGTGGTGCGCCGCACCCCCACGCGCGTGCTGGACTGGTGGAGCCCCGTCAGCGCCAGCCAGGGCCTGCTGGCCACGCTCTATCCGGACGCGACCATCGTGCCGGTCGGCTTCGACGGGCAGGTGCTGCCCGCCGCCCCGGGCCGCTCGTGGTGGCAGCGCTGGCGCAGCGCGCCGGCCGGGCCCGCGGGCCAGCCGGCCGCACCGGCCGGCCTGCTGTGGGCCAACATGATGCTGCACTGGGTCGACGACCTGCCCGCCCAGCTGCGCCAATGGCATGCGGCGGTCGAGGTCGACGGTTTCCTGATGTTCTCGTGCTTCGGCCCCGACACGCTGCTGCAGCTGCGCGGCCTGTACCGGCGCCTGGGCTGGGGCCCGGTGGGCAGCGACTGGACCGACATGCACGACCTGGGCGACGCGCTGGTGCATGCCGGCTTCGCCGATCCGGTGATGGACATGGAACAGCTCACGCTGACCTGGGACTCGCCCGAGAAGCTGCTCGCCGAGCTGCGCACGCTGGGCCGCAACACCGCGCCGGCCCGCCACGCCGGCCTGCGCACGCCGCGCTGGCGCGAGCGCCTGCTGCAGGCGCTGCGCCAGGAGCTGGCCGGGCCCGACGGTCGCCTGCACCTGCGCTTCGAGCTGGTCTACGGCCACGCCTTCCGGCCGGTGCCGCGGGTGGCCATGCAGGCGCAGACCTCGATCTCGCTGGACGACATGCGCCAGATGACCCGGCGCCCAGCACCGCGCCCTTGATCCAGCTCAGGGTTTACGTTGGCTTTCGGGCCGCGTCGGGCGATTGAGCCTGATCAACAGCAAGGTTTTTGTAAGCTGACCATAGGGGCAGCTCTGGATGGAGTTCACCCGAACGCTGCCGCAAAGTACGAGCAACGATCATCCGTCGCCGCCCTCCAGCGGCACGCCGACGGGTGGGTTGAACCGGAAAGAGCGCTCGGATGAACACACGCAACACGCTGCAGCAGACCGTCCGGATGACCGGTCTGGCCCTCGCGGGATCCTTGCTGGCCACCGCGGCGCGGGCGGTCAACGACCTGCCCGGCGGACCTGCCGTGAGGCAGCTGGACTTCCAGCCGGCGGCCACCCGCATCGCGATGGACCAGCACTGGCTGCACAGCGCGATGCTCGTCATCTGCGGCCTGATCTGCATCGCGGTCTTCGGCGTGATGTTCTATTCGATCGTCAAGCACCGCAAGTCGCGCGGCCACCAGCCGGCCCACTTCCACGAGAGTGTCGCCGTCGAGATCGCCTGGACCATCGTGCCCTTCGTCATCGTCATCGGCATGGGGGCGATGGCCACCCAGACGGTGGTCGCGATGAAGGACACCACCAACGCCGAGCTGACCATCAAGGCCACCGGCTACCAGTGGAAATGGGGCTACGACTACCTCAAGGGTGAAGGCGAAGGCATCCAGCTGCTGTCCACGCTCGACGCCGGCCAGCGGGCGATGTCCGATGCCGGCAAGCCCGAAGGCGACGACTACCTGCTCAAGGTCGACGAGCCGCTGGTCGTGCCGGTGGGCCGCAAGATCCGCATCATCACCACCGCCAACGACGTGATCCACTCCTGGATGGTGCCGGCCTTCGGCGTCAAGCAGGACGCGATCCCCGGCTTCGTGCGCGACACCTGGTTCCGCGCCGAGAAGACCGGCGACTTCTACGGCCAGTGCGCCGAGCTGTGCGGCAAGGAGCACGCCTACATGCCCATCCACGTGAAGGTGGTGGATGCACCGGCCTATGCCGCCTGGGTCGACGGGCGCCGCAAGGCCATGGCCGCCAAGGCCGACGACCCGGCCCGGGTGTGGAAGCTCGACGAGATGATCGCGCGCGGCGAGAAGGTCTACAACGCCAACTGCGCCGCCTGCCACCAGGCCAGCGGCAAGGGCGCCGGCGCGATCAAGCCGCTGGATGGTTCGGCCGTGGTGCTCGACGCCGACAAGAACAAGCAGATCGCCGTGCTGCTCAACGGCCAGAACAACGGCGCGATGCCGTCCTGGAAGGCCCTGTCAGACACCGAGATCGCCGCGGTCATCACCTACACCAAGAACCACTGGGGCAACACGACCGGCCAGGTCGTGCAGCCCACCGACGTGATCGCGCTGCGCAAGTGAGCGCCGCCCCAGGACCCAAAGGACCCCAGCCATGAGTGCAGTCATCCATCCCGGCGGCCACGGCGCAGCACACGGTCATGCCGACCACGACCACGAGCACGCGCACGACCATCCCCACGGCTGGCGCCGCTGGCTGTTCGCCACCAACCACAAGGACATCGGGACGCTCTACCTGCTGTTCTCGTTCACGATGCTGATGATCGGCGGCGTGCTGGCGCTGCTGATCCGCGCCGAGCTGTTCCAGCCCGGCCTGCAGTTCGTCAACCCCGAGCTGTTCAACCAGTTCACCACGATGCACGGGCTGATCATGGTGTTCGGCGCCATCATGCCGGCCTTCGTCGGCTTCGCGAACTGGATGATCCCGCTGCAGATCGGCGCGGCGGACATGGCCTTCGCGCGCATGAACAACTTCAGCTTCTGGCTGATGATCCCGGCCGCGCTGACGCTGGTGAGCTCCTTCTTCATGCCCGGCGGCGCGCCGGCGGCCGGCTGGACGCTCTACGCGCCGCTGACGCTGCAGATGGGCCCGTCGATGGACGCCGGCATCTTCGCGATGCACGTGCTGGGCGCCTCGTCGATCATGGGCTCGATCAACATCATCGTCACCATCCTCAACATGCGCGCGCCGGGCATGACGCTGATGAAGATGCCGATGTTCGTCTGGACCTGGCTGATCACCGCCTACCTGCTGAT
This sequence comes from Sphaerotilus hippei, assembly GCF_003201595.1. Classification (GTDB taxonomy): domain Bacteria; phylum Pseudomonadota; class Gammaproteobacteria; order Burkholderiales; family Burkholderiaceae_C; genus Sphaerotilus; species Sphaerotilus hippei. The sequence goes on from NZ_QJJS01000008.1 coordinate 18,056, forward strand.
CGCGGTGATGCCGGTGCTGGCCGGCGCGATCACGATGACGCTGACCGATCGCCACTTCGGCACCAGCTTCTTCAATCCCGCCGGCGGCGGTGACCCGATCATGTACCAGCACATCTTCTGGTTCTTCGGTCACCCCGAGGTCTACATCATGATCCTGCCGGCCTTCGGCATCGTCAGCCAGATCATCCCGGCCTTCGCCCGCAAGCCGCTGTTCGGGTATGCGTCGATGGTGTATGCCACCGCGTCGATCGCCATCCTGTCGTTCATCGTCTGGGCGCACCACATGTACACGACCGGCATGCCGCTGACCGGCCAGCTGTTCTTCATGTACGCGACGATGCTGATCTCGGTGCCCACCGGCGTGAAGGTGTTCAACTGGCTGGCCACGATGTGGCGCGGCTCGATGACCTTCGAGACCCCGATGCTGTGGGCCGTGGGTTTCATCTTCGTCTTCACGATGGGCGGCTTCACCGGCCTGATCTGCGCGATGGCGCCGATCGACATCAACCTGCAGGACACCTACTACGTCGTCGCGCACTTCCACTACGTGCTGGTGGCCGGCTCGCTGTTCGCGATGTTCGCCGGCTACTACTACTGGGCGCCCAAGTGGACCGGCGTGATGTATTCGGAGACGCGGGGCCGCATCCACTTCTGGCTGTCGCTGCTGTTCTTCAACATCACCTTCTTCCCGATGCACTTCCTCGGCCTGGCGGGCATGCCGCGCCGTTATGCCGACTACCCGATGCAGTTCGCCGACTTCAACGCGATCGCCTCGGTCGGCGCCTTCGGCTTCGGCTTCATGCAGGTGTACTTCTTCCTGTTCGTCGTGCTGCCGATGATGCGGGGCCGGGGCGAGAAGGCCCCGCAGCGTCCCTGGGAAGCTGCCGAGGGCCTGGAGTGGGAAGTGCCGTCGCCGGCACCGTTCCACACCTACGAGCACCCGCCGCGCCTGAACGCCAGTGCCACGCGCGTGATCGACTGACCCCGGAACCCGCACCATGACCCTCACCCCGCAGCAACGCCGCACCAACCTGCGCCTGGGCCTGATCCTGGCGTCGGTCGCGCTGACCTTCTTCGTCGGCTTCATGGTGAAGATGATCTGGCTGGGCCGCTGAGCCCGGCCCGGTTCCCCCTTCCGGCCGGCCCACCATGCCCCACGACGGCAACCCCTCGACCCCGGCCGCACGGCCACGGCGCTCGCGCCTGGCGCTGCTGCGGCTGGACAACCGGCGCATGCTCGGCAAGCTGGGCCTGATCACGCTGTTCATGTTCGGCTTCGGTTATGCGCTGGTGCCGATGTACCGCACGCTCTGCGAGGCGCTGGGCGTGAACGTGCTGGCACGCAGCGAGGCGGTGGTGCTCGGCGCCACCTCGCCGGCCAATGTGCAGGTCGACCGCAGCCGCGTGATCACCGTCGAGTTCGACGCCAACGCGCGCGGGCCCTGGGAATTCAGGCCGGCGGTGCGTTCGATGCAGGTGCATCCGGGCGAGGTCAGCACGGTGATGTACGAGTTCCGCAACGTGCAGGGCCGGGCCATGTCGGCGCAGGCCATCCCGAGCTACGCGCCGCTGCAGGCCGGCTCGCACTTCAACAAGCTGGAGTGCTTCTGCTTCAACCAGTACACGCTGCAGCCGGGTGAGCAGCGCGAGTGGCCGGTCGTGTTCGTGATCGACCCGAAGCTGCCCGGCGACGTCACGACCATCACGCTGTCCTACACCTTCTTCGAGGTCGGTGGCCGGGTGCCGCCGGCGGGGGGCGCCCGGGTGAGCGCACGCCGCCTGGATGCCGGAGGCTCCTGAGCATGGCCGAGCCCGAATCGCGCGATCCACGCGCCGCGACGCCCCCGCCCAGCGCCGCCGAGGACCTGCGCAACGCGACGCGGCGCAAGGGCTCCTTCCTGCACACCGTCCAGGCGGTCGCCTGGTCCTTCCTCGGCATCCGCAAGGGCTCGGGCTACGAGCAGGACGTGAGCCGGCTCAACCCGGTGCACGTGATCCTCGCGGGGCTGATCGGTGCGGCACTGTTCGTCGGCGCGCTGGTGCTGCTGGTGAGCTGGATCGCCAGCAGCGCCGCAGGACCGACCTGACCCCCGCCGCCGACCCGCTCACCCCGCCCTCTCCGTCACACGCATCCGAACGACCGCACGCACACAGGAGCCCACGATGTCGGCAGCCAGCCAGGGGTCAGCCCCGCACTACTACGTTCCACCCCCGTCACGACACCCGTTCATGATGGCCATCGGGCTGTTCTTCGTGATCCTGGGGGCCGGCCAGTGGATCAACAGCCACGCCTGGGGCGCCTACTGCCTGGCCTTCGGGCTGCTGTGGTCCTTCACCGTGATGCGACAGTGGTTCGGGGACGCCGCCCGCGAGAGCGAGAGCGGGCTCTACAGCCACCACATCGACGTCTCCTACCGCTGGAGCATGAGCTGGTTCATCTTCTCGGAGGTGATGTTCTTCGCCGCCTTCTTCGGCGCGCTCTACTGGGCCCGGGCGCAGTCGGTGCCCAGCCTGGCCAGCCTGGAGAACGCGCTGCTGTGGCCCGACTTCAAGGGCGTCTGGCCCAGCGATGCCCCCGGTGCGACCGGCGCGCCGGGTGGTCTGGTCGAGCCCTTCCGCACGATGGGCCCGTGGCCCATCCCGACGATCAACACCGCGATCCTGCTCACCTCGGGGGTGACGCTGACGATCGCCCACCATGCGCTGATCGCCGGACGCCGGGCGGCCTGCATCGGCTGGATGTGGCTGACCGTGCTGCTGGGCATCACCTTCCTGGGTTTCCAGGCCTACGAATATGCCCACGCCTACAGCGACCTGAACCTGAAGATGACCTCGGGCGTCTACGGCTCGACCTTCTTCATGCTGACCGGCTTCCACGGCTTCCACGTCTTCGTGGGCATGGTGATGCTGCTGGTCATCACGATCCGGCTGATGAAGGGCCACTTCACGCCGCAGCGCCATTTCGGCTTCGAGGGCGCGGCCTGGTACTGGCACTTCGTCGACGTGGTCTGGCTCGGCCTGTACTTCATCGTCTACTGGATGTGAGCGCCGGCGGGACCGGTCCGGCCAGGGAGCGCTGCGGCGCTCCCTTCGTGCCGGGTCAACCCTGGATCGGCACGCCGGTCGGGTGGATCCAGCCGAGCAGATGCCCCAGCAGGATCAGCAGGAACACGGCGATCGACACCCCCACCCGGACCGCCAGCGCACGGGCCATGCGACGGCCGGGCGGCGCGGCCGAATCCCCACCGGGGCGGCGCACCATGAACCATCCCGCTGACGCCAGGGCAGCGAGAATGACGACAAAGCCCAGGCCGATGAGGATCTTCATGCGGATCGATTATTCCAGCCCCGCGCCGCCGCAGCCACCGGGTGGCCACCAGTGCGGGATCGAGCCGCGCCGCGGCGGACCGGGCGACGATGAGCTCACCGACTGAGCCCGCCCGCCGGCACCGGCATCGGCTGCTGCCCCTGCTGGGCGCGGTGCTGATGGTCGCGCTGACCGCCCGCCTGGGATGGTGGCAACTCGACCGCGCCGAGCAGAAGCGCCAGCTGCAGGCGCAGCGGACCTCACGCAGCGCGCTGCCGCCGCTGACCGCGTCGGAACTGGCGTCCGCACCGGACGCTGCCCTCGGCCAGCGGGATCGCCGCATCCACCTGCAGGGCCGCTGGATCGAGTCGGCCACCGTCTACCTCGACAACCGCACGATGGAAGGCCGGACCGGATTCCTGGTCGTGACCCCGCTGCAGCTCGCCGACCAGGACCGGGCCGTGGCCGTGCTGCGTGGCTGGCTGCCGCGGGACCGGCTCGACCCGGCCCGGCTGCCGCCGCTGGTGCCCGAGCCCGGCCTGGTGACGCTGCAGGGGCTGCTCGTGCCACCACCCTCGGTGCTGCTGGATCTGGCCGGGGGCGCCTCCGCCGCCACACCATCGGGGGCAACCCCCGAACGGCAGCCGTCGGCGATCCGCCAGAATCTGGACCTGCCGTCTTATGCCCGAGCGCTCGGGCGGCCCCTGTACCCGGTGATGGTGCAACAGGAAGACGCAGCGGCCTCCGCACCGGCTCCCCTGAGCACCGGCACCGCCCTGTTTCCGGCGCTCCGGCGCCAATGGCCCCGGCCCGCGGCACGCATCGAGACCCACCTGGGTTATGCGGCGCAGTGGTTCGGGCTCAGTCTCCTGACCGCAGGCCTGTATGTCTGGTTCCAACTCGTCCGTCCCCGCCAGCGCCGTGCCCGCCCCGCCGAGTGAGGCGATGTCGATGGCCGTGCACGGCCTGCCCGATCCGGCGCTGCCCGACGTGCGACGCCGGCGCGGCCGCCTGAAGATGCTGGCGGTGCTGGCGCTGTGCGCGGCGCCGGTCATCGCGTCCTACCTGACCTACTACGTCATCCGCCCGGAGACGCGCAACAACTACGGACAGCTGATCCAGCCCTCGCGCTCGCTGCCACCGCCCAGTGCGCTGCGCCTGACCGATGCGCAGGGCCGGTCGGTGCTGCCCTCGAGCCTGCGCGGGCAGTGGCTGCTGGTCGTCGTGGCCGACGGCCGCTGCGACAACCGCTGCGAGGACCGGCTCTACGCCCAGCGGCAGCTGCGCGAGACGCTGGGCCGCGAGAAGGAGCGCATGGACCGGGTCTGGCTGGTCACCGGTGACGCGGCGCCCCGCGCCGAGCTGATGCCGGCCCTGGCCGGGGCCGCGGTGCTGCAGGCCGACCGGGCACAGGTCGCCGCCTGGCTGCAGGCCGCCCCGGGCCAGGTGCTGGAAGACCACCTCTACCTGGTCGATCCGATGGGCGAATGGATGCTGCGCTTTCCGGCCCAGCCCGATCCGCCGCGGGCCAAGCGGGACCTCGAACGCCTGCTGCGTGCCTCCGCCTCCTGGGACCGGGTCGGCCGCGAGGACCTGAAGCCGGTGGCGGACACCGCCTCGCGCTGAGCACGGACACCCCACGATGACGGCCGCCGACCTGATCGACCTGCGCCCGGTGCTCTGGCTGCTGCTGACCGGCGCCGCGCTGGCCGCCCTGCCGCTGACCTGGCTGCTGCGCCGCCACCGGCAGGCCAGCCCCGCGCAGCGGCGCCACGCGCTGGCGCTGCTGACCGCGGTGCTGACCTTCGACCTGATCGTCTTCGGCGCCTACACCCGGCTCAGCGACTCGGGGCTGGGCTGCCCCGACTGGCCCGGCTGCTACGCCAGCGCCAGCCCGGTGGGCGCCCATGCGCAGATCGGCCAGGCGCAGCAGGCCCACCCGACCGGGCCGGTCACCCACCGCAAGGCGTGGATCGAGATGATCCACCGCTACCTGGCCACCGGCGTCGGGGCACTGATCACCGTGCTGGCGTTCTGGCACTGGCGGGCCTGGTGGCAGCAGCGCCGCCACCGCCGACCCGCCGGCCCGCCGGCGCCCGAACCCGGTCCGGTGCCGACGGACGCCGCCCCGGGCTGGGCCACGCTGTGCCTGGTCTGGGTCGGCCTGCAGGGCGCCTTCGGCGCGCTGACGGTGACGATGAAGCTCTACCCCGCCATCGTCACGCTGCACCTGCTCGGTGGCATCGGGCTGCTGGCGCTGCTCTGCGTCCAGGCCGCCCGCCAGCAGCCGCTCGGCCAGCCGTCACGGCCCGCCCGCGTGGGCGCGCCCGGCACGACGTGCCGCCCGGCGGTGCAGGCCCTGCTGCTGCTGGTGATCGCCCAGGTGATGCTGGGGGGCTGGGTGAGCACCAATTACGCGGTACTGGCCTGCGACAGCTTTCCGCACTGCCGCGCCGGCGAGGCCTGGCCGGTGATGGACTTCGCCGCGGGTTTTGAATGGCGGCGCGAGCTCGGCCGGCAGTCCGGGGGGGAATTCCTGCCCTTCGAGGCCCTGACCGCCATCCACATGGCCCACCGCCTGGGCGCGGTGCTGGTGCTCGGGGTGCTGGCCTGGCTGAGCCTGCACCTGCTGAACGCCCCCGACCCCGGCCAGCGCCGGGCCGGGCGCTGCCTGGCGGCACTCGGCAGCGCCCAGCTGCTGACCGGCCTGTCGAACGTGGTGCTCGACTGGCCGCTGCCGAGCGCGCTGGCCCACACCGCCGGGGCGGCGCTGATGGTGGCGCTGCTCAGCACCTGGCTGGCCGCGCAGCCCCGCCCGCAGGGGCTCGGGCGCCAGCTGGCCGCCGGCCCGGCGGCACGGGTCTCCGCCGACACCCCCTGACTAGTCCCGATGCGCCGATGGCCCGGCCGTGCGAGCCTGCGGCCATGAGCACGCTGCCCCACCCCCGACCAGCCGCCCCGGCGGACCCCGTGTCCGCCCTGCCGACCGCACCAGGCCAGCGACACGAGGCCGTCCCGGCCGGTGGCCGCAGCGGCTGGCGCGCCAGCTGGCGCCAGTACGGCGCGCTGACCAAGCCGCGGGTGGTGCAGCTCATCATCTTCTGCGCGCTGATCGGCATGGTGCTGGCCCTGCCCGGCCTGCCGACCGCCGCCCAGGCGCAGACCATGGCGCTCGCCTGCGCAGGCATCTGGCTGGTGGCCAGCGCGGCCGCGGCGTTCAACTGCCTGATCGAGCAGCGCATCGACGCGCGCATGAAACGCACCGCCTGGCGCCCGACCGCCAACGGCGAACTCAGCCAGGCCCGGGCGCTGGTGTTCTCGGCGCTGCTGGGCAGCGCCGGCATGGGGCTGCTGTACCTCGGCGTCAACGCGCTGACCGCCTGGCTGACGCTGGCCACCTTCGTCGGTTACGCGGTGATCTACACCGTCGTGCTCAAGCCGATGACACCGCAGAACATCGTCATCGGCGGGGCTTCGGGCGCGATGCCGCCGGTGCTGGGCTGGGCGGCGATGACCGGGGACGTCGGCCCAGAGGCGATCACGCTCTTCCTGATCATCTTCGTCTGGACCCCGCCCCACTTCTGGGCCCTGGCGCTCTACCGCGCCGAGGACTACGCCCGCGCCGGCCTGCCGATGCTGCCGGTGACCCACGGCAACGCGTTCACGCGGCTGCAGATCCTGCTCTACACGCTGGTGCTGTTCGCCGCCACGCTGCTGCCCTTCGTTCAGGGCATGAGCGGCGTGCTCTACCTGAGCGCGGCGGTGCTGCTGAGCGGACGTTTCATACACTACGGCTGGCGGCTGTGGCGCGACTACAGCGAGACGCTGGCGCGCCGCACCTTCCGTTTTTCCATCGTCCACCTGTCGCTGCTGTTCGCGGCACTGCTGGCGGACCATTACCTGAGACCCTGGATGTGACTTCAGATCGGCCCGGCAGGCGCACCCTGCTCGGCAGGGGCGCCCGTCTGGCGCTGACTGCCGCTTCCTTGCCCATGTGGTCCGCCACCTCGGCCACGCTGCTGCTGGCGGGCTGCGACTCACGGGAGTCCGGCGGCAGCACGGCCAGCTTCAAGTCGCTCGACATCACCGGCGCCGACTACGGCCGCCACCTCGACCTGCCCGACTTCAACGGCCGCGAGCGCCACCTCGGCGACTTCGCCGGCAAGCTCGTCGTGGTCTTCTTCGGCTACACCCAGTGCCCGGACGTCTGCCCGACCACGCTGGCCGCGCTGCGCGAGACCCAGCAGCTGCTGGGGGCCGACGGCGACCGGCTGGTCGGCGTGTTCGTCACGGTCGACCCGCAGCGCGACACCGCCGCGCTGCTGAAGGACTATGTCGGCAGCTTCAACCCCGACTGGGTCGCGCTGCGGGGCTCGCCCGACCAGATCGCCGCGGCGGCCCGGGAGTTCAAGGTCTTCTACCGCAAGGTGCCGGGGCCGACCGAGACCAGCTACACGATGGACCACACGGCCGCGTCCTACGTCATCGACACGCGCGGGCGGATCCGCCTCTACGTGCGCCACAACACGCCGCCCCAGGAGCTGGCGGCGGACCTCCGGGTGCTGCTCGCCCAGGGCGGCTGAGCGGCCGGCAGGATCTTTCGACATCCACCGCCGGTGCGGCTGTAAGAAGTCCGGCGCGGGAGCGACTACCGATCAGCAGGGCATGTGGCCCTGTGCTCAACGTCCCCCTGTCGATCGGAGATCCTCATGAACCGCACCCCGTCCTCCCCCGTGTCCTCGTCGGCCACCGCCGCGGCGCTGGCCCTCGCGCTGGGCGCCGCCCTGAGCCTGGCGGCCACCCCGGTGGCCGCCCAGTCGGGCGCCACCGAAAAATGCTTCGGCATCGCACTGCAGGGCAAGAACGACTGCGCCGCCGGTGCCGGCACCACCTGCGCCGGCACCTCCCGGATCGACCACCAGGGCAATGCCTGGAAGGCGGTGCCCAGCGGCACCTGCGAGAAGACCGCCTCGCCGACATCGCCCACCGGGCATGGGCAGCTCCAGGCCTTCAAGGAAAAGAAGGCCTGATCGGCACGGCCCCCTTCGCCGCACGACCACCATGCGCCCCCACACCCCGCACGCCCTGCCGGCCCGGGCCGGCCTGGGCTTCAAGCCCGGTCATTTCCACGCGCTGTCGACCACCACGCCGGACCTCGGCTTCGTCGAGGTCCATGCCGAGAACTACCTGGTCGACGGCGGCCCGCTGCACCATCAGCTGGGCTGGCTGCGCGAGCGGCATGCGCTGTCGGTGCACGGGGTCGGGCTGTCGATCGGCGGCCCCGAGCCGCTCGACGACGAGCACCTGGGCCGGCTGGCGAGGCTGCTCGAGCGCTGCCAGCCGCAGTCGTTCTCCGAGCACCTCGCCTGGTCCGGCCACGGCGGGGTGTTCTTCAACGACCTGCTGCCGCTGCCCTACGACCGCACGACGCTGCAGCAGGTCTGCGCCCATGTCGACCAGGTGCAGGACCGCCTGCAGCGGCGCCTGCTGCTGGAGAACCCGGCCACCTGCGTCGAGTTCGACCGCTCCACGATGGACGAAGGCGACTTCATCACCGAGGTGCTGCGCCGCACCGGCTGCGGCCTGCTGCTCGACGTCAGCAACCTGCATGTCGCCTGCGTCAACCACCACCGGGACGTGCACGCCGCGCTGCGGGCGCTGCCGCTGCACGCGGTCGGCGAGATCCACCTGGCCGGCTTCAGCCAGGCCCGGGACAGCCTGGGCGAGCGCCTGCTGATCGACAGCCATGGCGCGGCCGTGGCCGACGAGGTCTGGGCGCTCTACCAGGAGGCGCTGACGCTGACCGGCCCGGTCGCCACGCTGATCGAGCGGGACCACGACGTGCCGGCGCTGGCGGTGCTGCTGGCCGAGGCGGCCCGTGCGGACCGGGCGCTGCAGGCCGCCGCGGCCGAACGTGGCGTCCCGGCATGAACACCACCCCGTCGACCGGCCCGGTACCTGCCGCAGGGCCTGATGCCGCGGGGCGCGATGCCTGCCACCCCGCGGCGGCCATGCCGCCCGGCGACTGGGCGGCGGAGCTGGCGTTGACCTTGCTCGACCCGGACCGCCCGGCGCCCCCCGGCCTCGTCACCCGCAACGGCTCGGACCCGGCGCAGCGCCTGGGCATGCACCGCAACAACGTCGTGGTCTCGCTGGTCGACGCGCTGGCCGATACCTTCGCCGTGACCCGCGCGCTGGTGGGCGAGGACTTCTTCCGCGCGATGGCCCGGGTCTTCGTGCGCCGCCATCCCCCGCGCACCCGGATCCTGAACCTGTGGGGCGAGGCCTTCCCGGCGTTCATCGCCACTTTCCCTCCGGCCGCCGGCCTGCCCTTCCTGGCCGATGTCGCCCGGCTGGAACATGCCCGGGTGCTGGCCTGCCACGCGGCGGACGTGCCGGCCCTCGACCCGGCCGCCCTGGGCCGCTGGCTGGCGCGGCCCGAGGCGCTGCCGGCCCTGCGCCTGGGGCTGCACCCTTCGGTGCGCCTGCTGTGCTCGCCCCACGCGATCGTCTCGCTGTGGGCGGCCCACCAGGACCTGCTCGACCTCGCCCGGGTCGATCCGGGCCGCGGCGAGAACGCGCTGGTCTTCCGCGAGGGGCTGGTGGTGCAGGTGCAGTCGATCGGCGCGGGCGATGCGGGTTTCATCCGCACCGTGCTGGCCGGGGGCTCGCTGGCCGAAGCCGCCACCCGCATCGACGCCGACGACCCGCAAGGCCTGACCGGCCCGCTGCTCACGCTGATCCGGCATCAGCTGGTGACCGCCGCGGCCTGAACACGAAGCAGAGACCCCCACCATGCATCCCCTCGACCCCGCTCGCCCCCGGTCCAGCCGCCGGACCTCGCCCCCGTCCGGCGGCGGATGCCGCCTCGTCGCCAGGCTGGCCCTGCTGCACGCCCGCCTGGCCCGCATCCCGGACGGACTGATCGCGCTGCTGGCCCGCGGGTCCATCGCCGCGGTGTTCTGGCAGTCGGGCCAGACCAAGGTGGAAGGCCTGGCGATCGACCTGGTCGGCGGGACCTTCCAGCTCGGCTGGCCTCGCCTGGCCGAGGGCACCGTCGGGCTGTTCCGCGACGAGTACCGGCTGCCGCTGCTGCCGCCCGAGCTGGCCGCGACGATGGCCGCCTTCGCCGAACACCTGTTCCCGCTGCTGCTGCTGCTCGGCCTGGCGACGCGGCTGTCGGCGCTGGCGCTGCTGGGCATGACGGCGGTGATCCAGCTGCTGGTCTACCCGGGCGCCTATGCCACCCACGGTGTCTGGGCCGCGGTGCTGCTCCACCTGGTCGCCCACGGTCCGGGCCGGGTGTCGATCGACGCCTGGATCGCCCGCCGGCACGGCTGAGCCACGCCGCCTCGCCACCCCGCCTCAGGACCCGGCCGGGCCCCCGTGTGCCGGCACCCAGACCGTGAAGACCGCGCCACCACCCGGCGCCTCGCCGGCCTCGAGCGTGCCACCCCAGCGCCGCACCAGCGTGCGGCTGACCCACAGGCCCAGCCCGGTGCCGGTGCCGTTCTGCTTGGTGGTGAAGAAGGGCTCGAACAGGCGCTCGCGCAGCTCGGGAGCGATGCCGGGGCCGGTGTCGGACACCTCGAAAGCCACCCCCGCCCGGCCGTCCGGGCTCTCGCGGTCGACCACCCGGACCCCCAGCCAGCCCTGCTCGGGCATGGCCTGGATGGCATTGACCAGCAGGTTGACCAGCACCTGCTGCAGCTCGCTGTGGTGGGCCCCGACGGCGCGGGTGGCGGTGCAGGTCTGCTCGACCATGATGCGGGCGCGGCGCAGCAGGTGGCTGACCAGCAGCAGGCAGTCCTGCGCGACGCTCTCCGGCGGCGTGCGCTCGACGTAGCCGGCGTATTCGGTCGGCCGGGCGAACTGCAGCAGCTTGGCGACGATGAGCCGGATGCGCTGCACCTGCTCGCGGATCAGGCCGATCTCCTGGCGCACCGGCTCGGCGCGTGAGCCCAGCAGCTCGGTCATCAGCTCGACGTTGCCCTGGATCACCGCCACCGGATTGTTGATCTCGTGGGCCAGGCCCGCGGTGAGCTGGCCCACGGCGGCGAGCTGCTCCTGGCGGATCATCTGGCGCTGCGTGTCGCGCAGCTGGTCGAGCGCGTCGGCCAGCGCGCGGGTGCGCTCGGCCACCTGGGCATCGAGCGTGGTGCCGCGGTCCTGCAGCTCGCGGGTCTGGAGCTCCAGGCGCTGCAGCAGGCGGTCGAAGTGATCGGCCAGCGCGCCCAGCTCGTCGGTGCGGGCCGGCAGGTGCACCCGCGACGACAGCGCCCCGCCCTCCACCTCGCTCATCACCTGGTGCATGCGCTCGACCGGCCGGATGATGCTCAGCGACAGCTTGCGCGCCAGCCACAGCGCGAACAGCAGCGTGACGACGAACACCCCCACCAGCACCGTCAGCGCCCGGTAGCGTGCGCTGGCATAAGGGGATTCGAGGAATCCGACATAGAGCATGCCCACCCGCTGCCCGCGGCTGTCGGTGAGCGGCTGGTAACCCGACACGTACCAGTCGCTGACCACGAAGGCCCGGTCCAGCCAGGACTGGCCACGCTCCAGCACCGCCTCGTGCACCGCCTGCGACACCCGCGTGCCGATGGCCCGGTCGCCGTGCGGCAGGCGCACGCTGGTGGCGATGCGCACGTCCCCCAGGAACACGGTGGCCGTGCCGGTCTGGTCGCTCTCACCCGGCGTGGGCGGGTAGACGATGCGGTTGATGTGGTCCACCAGGTCGACGTTGCGGTTGAGCACCACCGCGCCCACCACGGTGCCGGCGTCCTGTCCCTCGAGCCACACCGGTGCGGCCGAGTGGATGACCAGGGCACGCGCCTCCTCGGTGCGTGCGTCGGGCCGGGCGCTGGTGGTGGGGCGCAGCGGGATGCGCACCGCGTCCAGCAGCCGGGGCGCCAGCCGCTGCAGGAAGGCCGGCTCGAACACGTCCAGCGCCGTGGCCGACTGGCCCGCCCGGGCGTTGGCCAGCACCAGCCAGCGGCCGTAGGCCTGGCCGGCCGCCCCGGTGCCGGCACATGCACGCACGCGATCCTGGGCATCGAGCAGGCAGAGGTGGTCCAGGTTCAGCGCCAGGCGGCGGCCTTCCAGCCACTCGGCCAGCGGGTGCGCCGCCGGGCCCGCGACCCGCTCGGAGGCCGGCGGCAGCCAGCGCACCAGCGCGGCCGATTCGGCCAGCGAGCGCACCCGTGCGCCGGTGCTCTCGAGCACGCGATCGAAGTCGTTGGCCCCGGTGGCCAGATCGGCGCGGACCTTGTTGGTCAGCAACCGGTCGTAGGTGGTGAAGCCCAGGTAGATCACCGCCACCAGCAGCGGGATGGCCATCAGCACCGGCAGCACGCCCAGCGCCAGCAGGCGGGCCCGGATCGTCGTCAGGCCGCGCGCACGCAGCAGCGTGCGCAGCGCGTTCAAGCCACGCCCCAGGCCAGGCACTTGCGCTCCAGCGTCTTGCGCGAGATGCCCAGGCGGCGTGCCGCCTCGGACTTGTTGCCCCCCGCCGCCTCCAGCACCCGCAGGCAGTGCTGCTTCTCGACCAGGTCCAGGCTGTCGGTGCTGGCGGCCGGGGCGGGCTCGCCCGCGGTGGCCGCGCCGTGCCCGCTCCCGTCGAGCACCAGGTAGCCCATGATCAGCGAGCGCTCGACCAGGTTCTTCAGCTCGCGCACATTGCCCGGCCAGTCGTAGGCCTGCAGGCGGTGCAGCGCCGCCGGGCTCAGCTCGATGGGCGGCAGGCCGAGCTGCTGCGACAGCTGGGCGACGAAGTGCGCCAGCAGGCGGGGAATGTCCTCGGTGCGCTCGCGCAGCGGGGGCAAGGTGCATTCGGCCACGCGGATGCGGTGGTACAGGTCGGCGCGGAAGCGGCCGGCGGCCACCTCGGCGCCCAGGTCGCGGTTGGTGGCGGCGACCACCCGCACGTCCACCTCGACCTCCTGCTCGCCCCCGACCGGACGGATGCGGCGCTCCTCCAGCACCCGCAGCAGCCGGCCCTGCAGGGCCAGCGGCATCTCGGCGATCTCGTCGAGGAACAGCGTGCCCCCGCGGGCGTAATAGAACAGCCCTTCACGGGCATGGGCCGCCCCGGTGTAGGCGCCCTTCACGTGGCCGAACAGCTCGCTCTCGATCAGCTCCGGCGCGATGGCCGCGCAGTTCACCGGCACGAAGGGCCCGCGGGCGCGCGGACTCAGGCGGTGCACCGCCCGCGCGGCCAGCTCCTTGCCCGTGCCCGATTCGCCCAGCAGCAGCACGGTGGTGGGCAGCGGCGCCACCCGCTGGATCAGCTCGGCCGCCTGGCGCATGGCCTCGGACTCGCCGACCAGGCCTTCCAGCCCCGGCGACAGCGCCGACACCTGCCGGCGCAGCACGAAGTTCTCGCGCAGCAGGCGCGAGCGCTCCAGGCAACGCTGGATGGCGTTGAGCACCTGGGCCAGCGAGAAGGGCTTGAGCAGGAAGTCCGACGCCCCGGCGCGCAGCGCGTCGATGGCGGTGTCCAGGTCGGCGTAGGCCGTCATCAGGATCACCTCGCCCGCGTAACCCTGCTCGCGCAGCTCGTGCAGCCACTGCACGCCCGAGCGCCCCGGCAGCGCGATGTCGAGCAGCACCACGTCGTGGCGGTGGCCGGCCACCCGCGGCATGGCCTGCTCGACGCTGCCGGCGGTGTCCACCGCCGTGCCCCGCGCCGCCAGCGCCCGCTGCAGGAAGCTGACCATGCCCGGCTCGTCGTCGACCACCAGGATCGAGCACTGCGCCCACTCGCCGAACCGGTCCTCGGCCACGCCGTCCGGCCCGCTCACCGGGCGGCCTCCGGCCATCCGGCCGGCGCCGTCCGCACGCACACCCGGTCGCACGCACCCGCGCGCCACCGACGATCAAGGAAGAAGAAGGCCTGCAACACGAAATCAAAGCCCCTGTGGGTCGAAATGTCTCTGCCGTCCGGCGGCAGCTGGGTCGAAATGACCCATATTTTCATCCGTTCATTCTCAAGCCGTTGATTCATATTGAAAAAACGACTGGCACAGAGCCTGCTGAAGGCACGGAACGTTCCGCAGTGCCAGCAGACAGGAGGAGATGGATGGCCCACAAGGATAGTCCCGCCGCATCGGTTCGCGTCAACCGACGCCAGTTCTTCAGGGTGACGGCCGCCGGTCTCGGGGGCACCAGCGCCGCGATGCTGGGCGTGGCCCCGCTGACCGCCCACGCCGAAGCGCGCCCCTACAAGCTCACCCGCGCCCGCGAGATCCGCAACACCTGCACCTACTGTTCGGTGGGCTGCGGCCTGCTGATGTACAGCCTGGGCGACGGCGCCAGGAACGCCAAGGCCGAGATCATCCACATCGAGGGCGATCCGGACCATCCGGTCAGCCGCGGCGCGCTGTGCCCCAAGGGCGCGGGCCTGCTGGACTTCATCCACAGCCCCGGCCGCCTGAAGCACCCCGAGGTGCGCGAGGCCGGCTCCAATGAATGGAAGCGCATCTCCTGGCACGAGGCCATCGAGCGCGTGGCCAGGCACATGAAGGCCGACCGCGACGCCAACGTGGTGGAGAAGAACGCCGAGGGCGTGCCGGTCAACCGCTGGCTGTCCACCGCCATGCTGACGGCCTCGGCCTCGTCCAACGAGACGGGCATCATCACGCAGAAGTTCATGCGCTCGCTGGGCATCGTCGCCACCGATGCGCAGGCCCGCGTCTGCCACGGCCCGACCGTCTCGGCACTCGCCTCGACCTTCGGCCGCGGCGCGATGACCAACTCCTGGGTCGACATCAAGAACGCCGACTTCATCCTGGTGATGGGCGGCAACGCGGCCGAAGCCCACCCGGTGGGCTTCCGCTGGGCGATCGAGGCCAAGAAGCAGCGCGGCGCCAAGCTGGTGGTGGTCGATCCACGCTTCAACCGCACCGCATCGGTGGCCGACCTGTACATGCCGATCCGCGCCGGCTCGGACATCGTCTTCCTGGGCGGCGTGATCCGCTGGCTGGTCGAGAACGACAGGATCCACTGGGACTACGTCAAGGCCTACACCAACGCCAGCGCCATCGTCGGCGAGGGCTACGGCTTCGACGAAGGCCTGTTCAGCGGCTACGACCCCGAGAAGGGCCGGTACGACCGCAGCAGCTGGAGCTACGAGCTCGATGCCAGGGGCGAGATCCAGACCGATCCCACCCTCGAACACCCGCGCTGCGTGTGGAACCTGATGAAGGCCCACTACGCGCGCTACACGCCCGAGGTCGTCACCGACCTGACCGGCACGCCTAAAGAAGGCTTTCTCAAGGTCTGCGAGCTGCTGGGCGAGACCGCCAGGCCGGACAAGGTCGGCACCATCCTGTATGCGCTGGGCTGGACCCAGCACACGGTGGGCGCGCAGAACATCCGCACCATGGCGATGATCCAGCTGCTGCTGGGCAACATCGGCATGCCGGGCGGCGGCGTGAACGCGCTGCGCGGGCACTCCAACATCCAGGGCCTGTCGGACCTGGGGCTGCTGTCCACGGCACTGCCGGGCTACCTGACCCTGCCCAACGAGAAGGCGCACCCCACCTTCGACGACTACCTGGCCAAGACCACGCCCAAGGCGCTGGCGCCCGGCCAGTTCAACTACTGGAGCAACACGCCCAGGTTCTTCGTCAGCCTGATGAAGTGGTTCTGGGGCGACAAGGCCACGAAGGACAACCACTGGGGCTACGACTGGCTGCCCAAGTGGGACAAGCTCTACGACGTGCTGCAGGTCACCGAGCTGATGCACCAGGGCAAGATCAACGGCTTCATCGTGCAGGGCTTCAACCCGCTGGCCTCCTTCCCGGACGCCAACAAGGTGACCGAGGCCTTCAGCAAGCTGAAGTACATGGTGATCATCGACCCGATCGCCACCGAGACGTCGAGCTTCTGGCAGAACCACGGCGAGTCGCACGACGTCGACCCCGCCAAGATCGCCACCGAAGTCTTCCGCCTGCCGTCGACCTGCTTCGCCGAGGAGGACGGGGCCATCGTCAACTCCGGCCGCTGGCTGCAGTGGCACTGGAAGGGCGCCGAGCCCCCGGGCGAGGCCAAGGCCGACCAGGAGATCATCGGCGAGCTGTTCGTCGCGCTGCGCGAGCTCTACCGCAAGGACGGCGGCCCGGTGGCCGAGCCCATCCTCAACGTCGCCTGGAACTACCGCGACCCGCTGAGCCCCTCGCCGGAAGAACTGGCCAAGGAGCTCAACGGCCGCGCGCTGGCCGACATCCCGGACCCGAAGGATGCGACCAGGTTCCTGGCCAAGAAGGGCGAGCAGCTGCCCGGCTTCGCCGCGCTGCAGGACGACGGCAGCACCTCGTGCGCCTGCTGGATCTTCTCGGGCTCGTGGACGCAGGCCGGCAACCAGATGGCCCGGCGCGACAACACCGACACCGGCCTGGGCAACACGCCAGGCTGGGCCTGGGCCTGGCCGGCCAACCGCCGCATCCTCTACAACCGCGCCTCGTGCGACCCGGCCGGCAAGCCCTGGGACCCCAAGCGCAAGCTGATCGGCTGGAACGGCGAACGCTGGACCGGCGCCGACATCCCCGACTTCAAGGCCGACGCCGCGCCGGACTCGGGCATGAACCCCTTCATCATGAACCCGGAGGGCGTGGGCCGCCTGTTCGCCGTCGACAAGCTGGTGGACGGCCCCTTCCCCGAGCACTACGAGCCGATGGAGTCGCCGCTGGGCACCAACCCGCTGCACCCCAAGGTGGTCAGCAGCCCGGCCGTGCGCATCTTCAAGGGCGACCGGGAACGCCTGGGCACGCACAAGGAGTTCCCCTACGTGGGCACCACCTACCGCCTGACCGAGCACTTCCAGTTCTGGACCAAGTCCGTGCGCCTGAACGCCATCGCCCAGCCCGAGCAGTTCGTCGAGATCGGCGAGACGCTGGCCCAGGAAAAGGGCATTGCGCAGGGCGACTGGGTCAAGGTCAGCTCCAGGCGCGGCTTCATCAAGGCCAAGGCGGTGGTGACCAAGCGCGTGAAGGCGCTGCAGGTGGCCGGACAGACGGTGCACCAGATCGGCATTCCGCTGCACTGGGGCTGGGAAGGCGTGACCAAGAAGGGCTACCTCACCAACGTCCTGCCGCCGGCCGTGGGCGACTGCAACACGCAGACGCCCGAATACAAGGCCTTCCTGGTCAACCTCGAGAAAGCCTGAGGAGGCGCAGACACCATGGCACTGCAATCGCTCGACATCACGCGCCGCTCGGCGACCACCACGCCCTCGACCCAGGTCCGCAAGACCATCGAGATCGCCAAGCTCATCGACGTCACCACCTGCATCGGCTGCAAGGGCTGCCAGGTGGCCTGCTCGGAGTGGAACGACATCCGCGCCGACGTGGGCTCGTGCGTGGGCGTGTACGACAACCCCACCGACCTCTCGGACCAGGCCTGGACGGTGATGCGCTTCTCGGAGACCGAGGAGAACGGCAAGCTGGAGTGGCTGATCCGCAAGGACGGCTGCATGCACTGCGCCGACCCCGGTTGCCTGAAGGCCTGCCCCTCGCCCGGCGCCATCATCCAGTACGCCAACGGCATCGTCGATTTCCATCAGGAGCACTGCATCGGCTGCGGCTACTGCGTCACCGGCTGTCCGTTCAACGTGCCGCGCATCTCCAAGACCGACTCCAAGGCCTACAAGTGCAGCCTGTGCTCGGACCGCGTGGCCGTCGGCCAGGAGCCGGCCTGCGTGAAGACCTGCCCCACCGGCGCCATCCAGTTCGGCTCCAAGGAGGACATGAAGGAAGTCGCCGAGACCCGCATCGCCGACCTGAAGTCGCGCGGCTACGAGCAGGCCGGCCTGTATGACCCGCCGGGCGTGGGCGGCACCCACGTCATGTACGTGCTGCACCATGCGGACAAGCCGCAGCTCTACGCCAACCTGCCCAACAACCCGTCGGTGAGCCCGCTGGTCTCGATCTGGAAGGGCATCACCAAGCCGCTGGCCATGCTGGGCCTGGGCGCGCTGGCCATCGGCAGCCTGTTCCACTACATCAGCAAGGGCCCCAACGAGATCTCCAAGGAAGTGGAAAAGGAGATCGACGACGAAGACCGCGCCGCCGCCGGCCAGGAGAAGCAAGCATGATCCGCGACCCCAAGGACCTCAAGCGCTACACCGCCAGCGAGCGGCTCAACCACTGGACGGTGGGCATGTGCTTCATCCTGCTGGCCCTGTCGGGGCTGGCGTTCTTCCACCCGGCGTTCTTCCCGCTGACGCAGCTGTTCGGCGGGCCGGTGTGGGCGCGCATCCTGCACCCGTACCTCGGCGCGGTGATGGCGCTGGCCTTCCTGATCATCTTCCTGCGCTTCGCCCGGCTCAACACGATGACCCCGGCCGACCGCGAGTGGCTGAAGAACGCCCACAAGATGGTCGACGGCGACGACCACGACATGCCCGAGCAGGGCAAGTACAACGGGGGCCAGAAGGTGATGTTCTGGGCCCTGGCGCTGTGCATGGCGGTGATGACGGTGTCGGGCGTGCTGATCTGGCGCGCCTGGTTCGGCTTCGACATCACGCTGGTGCGGCTGGGTGCGGTGGCCCACGCGGCGGCCGGCGCGGTCATGATCGGGCTGATCATGGTGCATGTGTACGCCGCCATCTGGGTCAAGGGCACGGTGCGGGCGATGTGGTACGGCACGGTCACCCGCGCCTGGGCCCGCCAGCACCACCGCGGCTGGTACCGTCAGGTGACCGGCAAATGATCGCGCTCACCACCGACCCCTTCGGCGGGGCGCCGAACCCGGCCAGCGTGCTGTCGTCCTCGCTCAGCCCGCCGGGCGTGCTGCGGCCCCGCGCGGGCCTGCTGGCCGCCCGTGCCGCCCGGCTGCGACACCTGGCCACCGGCCACGAGCTGGCGCCCTGGCTGGACCTGCTGTCGGGCCTGTGCGGGCTGCAGCAGACGCTGCTGGATCACGCGGGCCCAGCCTGGGCGCCCGGCCAGGCGCCCGACGGCGCCGAGCCCCCGCTGCACGCCGGACATCCGGGCTGGCCGGAGCGGCTGCTGCCGCTGCACCGCGCGCTGCTGGCCGCGATGCCCGACCGCCAGGGCGACGCGGCGTTCAGCGCGCAGCGCCAGGCCGCGCGGGACCTGCCGGACGCGGCCCTCATCGAACAGGCCCGGGGCCTGCTGGACCTGGCCCGCGGCCGGCCGCTGCAGCGCCCCGGCCAGGCCGGCGACGTCTGGCTGGCGGCCTCGCTGCAGGTGCTCTGGATCCAGGCGGCCCGGCACCTGGCGACGGTGCCGCAGCGTCCGGCCGACGCGTCGACCTGCCCCTGCTGCGGCAGCCTGCCGGTGGCGGGCATCGTGCTGACCGGCGACGGCAAGGCCGGCTCGCGCTACCTCGAGTGCAGCCTGTGCGCCACCCGCTGGAACGCGGTGCGCGCGCGCTGCACGCTGTGCGACAGCCCGCACGAGGTCGAGTACCTCGGGCTGGAAGGCCACCACCCGGCCGTGCTCGCCGAGGCCTGCGGTGACTGCGGCGGCTACCTGAAGACGCTGTTCCAGGACAAGGACCCGGACGTCGATCCGGTGGCCGACGACCTCGCCTCGCTGCGGCTGGACGTCGCCACGGGCGAGGCCGGCCACGGGCGGGCCGGCGTCAACCTGTTCCTGCTCGAGGCCGAGGCGCTCGGGTCCTGAGCCGACGCTCCCGGCCGCGGCCGGGAGCGTCCGGCCGGGCTCAACCCGCCGACAGCAGCTCCCAGCGCTCCAGCAGCGTCATCAGCTCCTCCTCGATCTGCTCGAAGCGGCCCTGCACCTCGCGGATGCGCTCGGCGCCCTGGGCATACAGCTCGGTGCCGGCCAGCAGCTCGGAGAGCTGCTTCTGCTCGAGCTCCAGCGCTTCCAGGCGGGCCGGCAGGCCGTCGAGCTCACGCTGCTCCTTGTAGCCGAGCTTGCGCCTGGCCACCGCAGGGGCAGACACCGCCACGGCCACCGGGGCCGCGGCGATCGGCGCCGGGGCGGGCGCGGCCGCGGCGGCCTTGGCCTGGGTGGCAGCGGTTTTTGCCGCCAGCGCCTTGGCGCGCTGGGACTGGATCAGCCAGTCCTCGACGCTGCCCTCGTACTCGCGCCAGTGGCCGTCGCCCTCGCTGACCAGCGTGCTGGTGATGACGGCGTCCAGGAAGCGGCGGTCGTGGCTGACCAGGAAGACGGTGCCCGGGTAGTTCTGCAGCAGCTCCTCGAGCAGGTCCAGCGTCTCGATGTCGAGGTCGTTGGTCGGCTCGTCGAGCACCAGCACGTTGGCCGGCTTGGCGAACAGGCGGGCCAGCAGCAGGCGGTTGCGCTCGCCGCCCGACAGGCTCTTGACCGGTGAATTGGCCCGGGCGGGCGAGAACAGGAAGTCGCCCAGGTAGCTCATCACGTGCTTGCGCCCGCTGGGCGAGTCGATCCACTCGCTGCCGGGGCTGATGGTGTCGACCAGCGTCGCCTCGGGGTTGAGCGCGCCGCGCATCTGGTCGAAGTAGGCCACCTGCATCTGGGTGCCGAGCTTGACGGTGCCGCTGTCGGGCTCGAGCTGGCCCAGCAGCATCTTGAGCAGCGTGGTCTTGCCCGCGCCGTTCGGGCCGATCAGGCCGACCTTGTCGCCGCGCAGGATGGTCAGGCTGAGGTCACGCACGATGGTGCGGCCGTCGTAGGCCTTGCTGACGCCTTCCAGCTCCGCGACGATCTTGCCGCTGCGCTCGCCGGTGGCCACGTCGAGTTTGGCCCGCCCCAGCACGTCGCGGCGCGCGCTGCGCTGCTCGCGCAGCTGCACCAGGCGCTGGATGCGGCTGACGCTGCGGGTGCGGCGCGCCTCGACGCCCTTGCGGATCCAGATCTCCTCCTGCGCCAGCATCTTGTCGGCCCGGGCATTGGCCAGCGCCTCGTCCTCGAGCTCGCGTGCCTTGGTGGCCTCGTAGGCGCTGAAGCTGCCGGGGTAGCTGCGGATCTGGCCGCGGTCGAGCTCGATGATGCGGGTCGACACCGCGTCCAGGAAGGCCCGGTCGTGGGTGATCACCAGCAGCGCGCCCTTGAAGGCGACCAGCAGCTCCTGCAGCCAGAGGATGGCGTCGAGGTCGAGGTGGTTGGTCGGCTCGTCGAGCAGCAGCACCTCGGGGGCGGCCACCAGCGCCTGCGCCAGGGCCACGCGCTTGCGCATGCCGCCCGACAGGTCGTCGACCCGGCGGTCCCCGGCCAGGTCCAGGCGGTGCAGCGTCTCGTCGACGCGCTGCTCCCAGGTCCAGCCGTCGAGCGCCTCGATGCGGGTCTGCAGCGCGTCCAGGTCCTCGCTGCTGTCGTGGGCCTCGTAGCGGGCGCGCAGGTCACGGGCCTCGGCCACCCCTTCGCTGACCGCGTCGAACACGGTCACGCCAGGGGCGAACTGCGGCTCCTGGGGCACGAAGTAGCGGCGCAGGTTCTGCTGCACCTGCACGCTGCCGTCGTCGGGCAGCTCGAGTCCGGCCAGGATGCGCAGCAGCGAGGACTTGCCCGTGCCGTTGCGGCCGATCAGCCCGAGGCGTTCTCCGGCCTCCAGCGACATCGCGGCATGGTCCAGCAGGGCCACGTGGCCGAATGCCAGGCTGGCATCGAGGAGATTGAGAAGCGCCATGGGGAAGGTTCCGGAAGCGTGCCCGGCCGCCAGGGCCGTCGACATCGCCAGATGTGGTTGCAGAGCGCCGGATTATGGACAAGGTGGACCCACCCTGCCGCGCCGTGCATTCATGCACGAAGCGCACGCCCGGGACGGAACAGCCCCCGACATGGGTGACTTTTCGCATCTCCAACCCCCGCGAGGCCGCCTTAAGGTGCGTCCAGCGCGACGGATCACGCCGCGATCACAGGAGGCCGTGATGGCATTTCCGGACGACACCGCGCCGATGCGCCTGGCCACCGAGGACGACCCGCTGCCGCTGGTCGACCTGAAATGGCTGATGTGCGCCTATGGGGACTGGCTCGACGTGCCCCGGGTCCGGCGTGAACCGGCTTATGCCCGGGCCTGCCTGGAACTCGCGCTGGCGATGCCGCTGGAGCTGATCCGGCGCACCGCCGAGCGGGTGCTCAAGCCCTGGCTCTGAAGCCCGCGGCTCAGGCCCGGCGCCGCCGGGCCGCCAGCGCCATGCACAGCGCACCGGCCCCGCCCAGCCCCCACAGCGGCCACAGGCGCCAGCGGCCCGCCCACCAGGCGTAGGGCGTGACGCCGCTGCGGCCCTGCACCTCGCCGACCAGCACGCCCCGGGTGTGCGGCGCCAGCTGGTGGGTGACCCGGCCGAGGTGGTCGATGATCACCGTCGCGCCGGTGTTGGTCGAGCGCAGCATCGGGCGCTGCAGCTCCAGCGCCCGCAGGCGCGAGATCTGCAGGTGCTGGTCGACCGCGACGCTGCGGCCGAACCAGCCGATGTTGCTGACGTTGGCCAGCACCGTGGGCGCCCGTGCCGCGTCGGTGAACCCGGCGGCGATCTCCTCGCCGAACAGATCCTCGTAGCAGATGTTGGGCGCGATGCGCTCGCCCCGCACGTCGAAGGTCGGTGCGGCCAGCGGCCCGCGGCTGAAGTCGCCCAGCGGGATGGCCATCAGGTCGACGAACCAGCGGAAGCCCCAGGGGATGAACTCGCCGAACGGCACCAGGTGGTGCTTGTCGTAGCGGTAGGCCGGCGCCGCCGCCTGCAGGCCCAGCACCGAGTTGGTGTAGCCACGCTCGAAGCTGCCCAGCGGCAGGCCGATCAGCGCCGCGCCGCGGCCCTGGCCAAAACGGCGCTGCAGGCCCGCCCAATAACCGTCGGGCAACTGCTCGGGCAGCAGCGGGATGGCCGTCTCGGGCGTGACCACCAGGTCGGTGTCGACCCGGGACAGCGCCTCGGCATGCCAGATCAGGCCGGCCTCGATCTGCGCGGGATCGAACTTCTCGTTCTGCGGCACGTTGCCCTGCAGCAGGGTCACGCTCAGCGTCCGGGTCGGCCGGGTGAAGTCACCGCCGGAGCCCGCGGGCGGGGTCCAGGCCAGGCCGGCCAGCAGGACCGGCACCGGCAGCAGCCGGACCGCCAGGGCACGGCCGGGCGACAGGCACCAGGCCGCGCCCAGTCCGGCCAGGGCCGCCGCCACCGCGCCCATGCCGTAGACGCCCACCCACGGCGCCAGCACGGCCAGCGGGCCGTCGATCTGGGCATAACCTGCGGCGCCCCAGGGAAAGCCCGTCAGCCACTGCGCCCGGGCCAGGTCGACCAGCAGCCACAGCGCCGCCCAACCCGCCACGTCGATCACCAGCCGGCCGCTGCGCCAGCGTGTCCAGGCGGCCACGGCCAGGGCGCCGTACAGGGCCAGGAAGCCGGCCAGGCCCAGCACCGCCAGGCCGGCCAGGGGCGCGGGCAGGCCACCGTAGCGGTGCATGCTGATGAACAGCCACCAGAAGGTGCCGGTGAGCGCCGCCGTGCCGTGCAGCCAGGCGAGCAGCGCATGGCGCCGCACGCCGGTGCCGCGCCAGACCAGCGCCGCCAGCAGCCCCAGTCCCAGCACCTGCGCCCAGGCCCTCGGCACGGGGGCCAGCGCCCAGGCCTGCAGCAGACCGCCCAGCACGGCCACGACCGCCGCCCCGCCCGTCGGCCACGTCGCCGCCTGCGGGGTCGCCCGTGCGCCGCCGCGCCAGTCAGTGGCCGTCACGCACCGGATCCGCGGGCACGCGGGTGACCTTGAACCAGCGCACCGCACCACCGCGGGTCAGCATGACGGCAAAACGCAGCCCGGCCACGTCGACCGCCTCGCCACGGCGCGGCACCCGGCCGAGCTCGTGGGCGACCAGGCCACCGATGGAATGGAACTCGTCCTGCGGCAGTTCGGCGGCGAAGTGCGCGTTGACCGCGCTGATGTCGGTGTCGCCCGCCACCCGCTGGCTGCCGTCAGCCAGGGTGTAGATGCCGGACTCGCCGTCCTTGTCGTCGAACTCGTCCTCGATCTCGCCGACGATCTCCTCGAGCACGTCCTCGATGGTGATCAGCCCGGCCACCTTGCCGAACTCGTCGACCACCAGCGCGAGGTGGTTGCGGTTGGAACGGAAATCGCGCAGCAGCTCGTTGAGGCTCTTGGACTCGGGCACGAACACCGCCGGGCGCAGCAGCGTGCGCAGGTTCAGGTCGGGCGAGCGCTGCAGCTTGAGCAGGTCCTTGCTCATCAGGATGCCCAGGATGTTCTCGCGATCGTCCTCGTAGACCGGAAAGCGCGAATGGCCGGTCTCGATGATGGCGGCGAGCACCTGGTCGTAGGGCGCCTCGATGTCGAGCAGGTCCATGTGCGGCGCGGCCACCATGACGTCCCCGGCCGTCAGGTCCGCCATGCGCAGCACCCCTTCGAGCATGGAACGCGACTCGGGATCGATCAGTTCACGATGCTCGGCATCGGCCAGGGTCTCGATCAGCTCGTCCTTCGAATCCGGGCCCGGGGAGAGGAACTCCACGAGGCGGGCGAACAGGGTGCGTCGATCGGCGGGGCGCCCGCGCGCAGCCAGGCGCGGTGCCCGGGGACTGGGCTGAGGTTCGGACACGGACGGGTGCCTGAAGTGGAGAGGCGCCCAGAATAACGCAAGCCGATGTCAGCACGCCCCCTGGCGTGGCCCGCGGCGACGCCCCGGCACGACGGCCCGTGCGGCCTTGACAGGGCCCGCCCCTTGCAAGACATTGATCCGTCCCCACCTGGGCTGCCCCGAGGCGGGACCTCCCTGCCCCCACTTCACGCACACCTCCACCATGTCCGACGGCCTCATTCCCGCCACCATCCTCACCGGCTTCCTGGGCTCGGGCAAGACGACGCTGCTCAAGCGGGTCCTCAGCGAAGCCCACGGCCAGAAGATCGCCATCATCGAGAACGAGTTCGGCGAAGAGAACATCGACAACGACATCCTGGTGGCCGAGACGCGCGAGCAGATCATCCAGATGAGCAACGGCTGCATCTGCTGCACGATCCGCGAGGACCTGCGCGCCACGCTGGCCGACCTGGCCAGCCGCCGCCGCAAGGGCGAGCTGCAGTTCGACCGGGTGGTCATCGAGACCACCGGCCTGGCCGATCCGGGCCCGGTCGCGCAGACCTTCTTCATGGACGACGAGGTCGCCGAAGGTTTCCTGCTCGACTCCATCCTGACGCTGGTCGACGCCAAGCACGGCGACCAGCAGCTCGACGACCGCCAGGAAGCACGCCGGCAGGTCGGGTTCGCCGACCAGATCTTCATCAGCAAGACCGACCTGGTCGACGCGGCCGAGGTCGACGCGCTCGCCCACCGCATCAAGCACATGAACCCGCGCGCACCGCAGCGCCGGGTCAACTTCGGCGAGGTGCCGATCGCCGAGGTCTTCGACCTGCGCGGCTTCAACCTGAACGCCAAGCTGGAGATCGACCCCGACTTCCTCGCCGCCGACGACCACGCCGGCCATGACCACCACGACCACGCGCACGGCGAGCACTGCGACCACCCGCACCACCATCGCCACGACGATGACGTGAAGTCCTTCGTCTTCCGCTCGAAGCGCCCGTTCAATCCGGCCCGCCTGGAGGACTTCCTCGGCAGCATCGTCAACATCTACGGCCCGCGCATGCTGCGCTACAAAGGCGTGCTGAACATGCAGGGCACCGACCGCAAGGTGATCTTCCAGGGGGTGCACCAGCTGATGGGCAGCGACCTGGGCCCGGCCTGGGAAGCGGGCGAAGAACGCCTGAGCAAGATGGTGTTCATCGGCATCGACCTGCCCCGCGAGATCTTCGACCAGGGCCTGGAGCAGTGCCTGGTGTGACATGGAACCCACGCTCCGGGGCCGCAGGGTCATCAGGCCGTCCCGATCGGCCCCGGGCATGGCTACAATCCGCGCGCCCGTCGAAGCTCGCTGGATTTCCAGGGGCGGACGCAGGTGGGCCGGCGCAGACGCCGGCAACGGGCCACCCGTCCCGAAGCACCCGCAGAGGTGTCGCCACGATGTGCTGCGCCAGTCTGGCAGCCGAATGATCGCTCGCCGCACCCGGCTGTTGGATGCGGCGCCCCAGTTCCAGCCTGCCATCCGAGCCTGACCATGTCCCAGAACGAATCGAACCGCACCATGTCGACGCAAGACCCTCAACTGGCTTCCGCCTGGAAGACCAAGGCCGGACGCGACCTGACGGACGCCGAAGTCAAGGCGATGCCCGAGAGCGAGTACATGAGCCCGCAACAGCTCGAGTTCTTCAAGACCAAGCTCGAGACCCAGAAGAACGATCTGCTGGCCAACGCGGGCGAGACGACCGAGCACCTGCGCGAGGACACCTCGATCGTGCCGGACCCGGCCGACCGCGCGACCATCGAAGAAGAGCATGCGCTGGAACTGCGCACCCGCGACCGCGAGCGCAAGCTGCTCAAGAAGATCTCGCAGTCGATCTCCCGCATCGAATCGGGCGAGTACGGCTACTGTGACGAAACGGGCGAGCCGATCGGAATTCCTCGCTTGCTGGCACGTCCGACCGCTACACTGTCCCTCGAAGCGCAGCAGCGCAGGGAACTCAAGCAAAAACTGTTCGGCGACTGACCGAAGGGTCGCCTCGGCGCCCCGGGGAGCGGCGCCCGATCCACTACCCATGGCTGACTCCACGGACTCCCCCAAGAGCGGTTTTTTCCGCAAGGTGGTGCGTTTCGCGCTCAATCCGACCACGGACTGGGCCGACCTGAACCAGTCGTCGGCGGAGTCGCGCGAGAGCGAATACGCCAAGACCGAACTCAAGGCGATGATCGAGCGCAAGCGGCGCAACGACTTCGTGCGCAAGCGCGAATTCGACATGCTGCGCAAGATCCGCCGCGAAGGCGTGACCGGCGAAGGCATCGCCGGCCTCGAGGGCCTGTCGCGCATCGACGACTCCGAGGTGCGCATCAACGACAGCGTCGGTGCGCGCTCCGACCAGGACGTCAAGGACAAGATCGACGCGATCGAGCGCATGATGGTCGGCGACTCGGCCGCCAGCCAGGCCCGCCGGGGTGCAGCCGTGGTGCGCTCCAGCCCGCCGCAGCGCAGCGACTCCTTCTTCGCCGCCACCACCGCACCGCAGGTCATGCCGTCGACGCCGCTGCTCAGCGATGCGTTCAAGCCCACCACGCCGATGCTGATGGAGTCCGAGGAACGCGAGATGGCCGCAGGCCACTTCGGCGAGCACAGCCTGTCACCGGGCGCCACCAGCACCCAGAGCGTGCGGGGCGATCTGTCGTCCGGCGGCCGCCTTCCGCGGGTGTCCGCGGTCGCGCCGCTGATGGACAGCTCCAACGCCTATGCCGTCGAGGTGATCGAGCTGGCGCACGACCCGGACCTCGACGAGGCGGTCATCGCCTTCGCCAACGCCGACTTCGAGCACTGCGATCAGGCGCTGCAGAACCTGATCGGCGTCAACGGCTCGCGGGCCCAGCACGCGGAGACCTGGTTCGCGCTGTTCGACCTGTACCGGGCCACCGGCCAGCAGCTCAAGTTCGATTCGCTGGCGATGGACTACATGCAGCGCTTCGGCTGGTCGCCGCCGCAGTGGTTCTCGCTGCCGCGCCTGGTCGCCGATGCGGCCACCGCCAGCAAGGGCCGCTCCGCGGCCACCACCAGCCACGCGCAGCTCGACGCCTCGGTGGGCTGGGTGGCGCCCGAGCGGCTCGACCTCGACGCGGTCGTGCAGCTGCGCTCGCAGCTGCTGCAGATGCCGCTGCCCTGGGTGCTGGACTGGCGCAACGTCCACCACATCGAGGTCGAGGCCTGCACCGCGCTGAGCCGGCTGCTGCACGACTGGGCCGACGAGCCCATCGACATGCGCTGGGTCGCAGGCGAGCGCCTGTTCACGCTGCTCGCCGAGACCGCCCCGTCGGGGGCCAAGGATGCCGATCCGGCCTACTGGCTGCTGCGGCTCGAGGCCCTGCGCCTGGCGCAGCGACCGGCCGAGTTCGACCAGGCCGCGATCGACTACTGCCTGACCTACGAGGTCTCGCCCCCGTCCTGGAGCCCGGCGCAGTGCTCGCTGCGCATGTCCGATGCCTCCGGCGTGGCGCAGGCCCTGCCCGACGAGCAGGTCCAGGAGATGCAGCCGGGTTTCGTCGAGTCCAGGCCCTACGACGAAGAACAGCCGCACCAGATCACGCTCGAGCTCAACGGCCAGCTGGTCGGCGACATCAGCCTGCTGCTCAAGGAGATGGAAGCCCAGATCGGCGACGTGCGCCAGATCCAGGTGTCCTGCGCCCGGCTGATCCGCGTCGACTTCATCGCCGCGGGCGATCTGCTGAACTGGGTGCTCAACCGCCGCACCGAGGACCGCAGCGTCACCTTCGTCGACGCCCACCGCCTGGTGGCGCTGTTCTGCGGCGCGATGGGCATCACCGAGCATGCCCGGGTCACGGTGCGCCGGACCTGAGCCTTGAACCTTTGAACCGGTTTCAGGCACGAACCCCGTCAGCGCGCCCTCCGCGGCGCCCTGCCTCTTCCATCCGGTAGGCCGGCGACAGGCCCGGGCCCGGTCGTCTCCGGGGATCGCTCACCGGCGGTCCCGCGGCGCGGCCCGTGGCCGACTGTCCCCTGCCCCGGTTCACCCTCCAGACAGGATCCCCATGGAATCATCCTCCTCGTCATCGCCCAGTTTCCACGGCACCACCATCGTCAGCGTGCGGCGCGGCCGCACGGTGGCCATCGGGGGTGACGGCCAGGTCACGCTGGGCCACATCGTCGTCAAGTCCAGCGCCCGCAAGGTCCGCAAGCTGCACCGTGACCAGGTGCTGGCGGGTTTTGCCGGCGCCACCGCCGACGCGTTCACGCTGTTCGAGCGCTTCGAATCGAAGCTGGAGAAACACCAGGGCCACCTGGTGCGGGCCGCCGTCGAGCTGACCCGCGACTGGCGCACCGACCGGGTGCTGCGCCGGCTGGAGGCGATGCTGGCCGTCGCCGACCGGGAGGCCAGCCTGATCATCACCGGCAACGGCGACGTGCTGGAGCCCGAGCACGGCATCGTCGCGATCGGATCGGGTGGCGCCTACGCGCAGGCCGCCGCGCGGGCGCTGCTGGCCCACACCGAGATGGCACCGGCCGACGTGGTGAAACGCTCGCTGGAGATCGCCGGCGATCTCTGCATCTACACCAACCAGTCCCACACGATCGAAACGCTGGATTGAACCCGACATGAGCGCCATGACCCCCCTGGACATCGTCTCCGAACTCGACCGCCACATCGTCGGCCAGCATCAGGCCAAGCGGGCCGTCGCCATCGCGCTGCGCAACCGCTGGCGCCGCCAGCAGGTCGACGAGAAGCTGCGCCACGAGATCACGCCCAAGAACATCCTGATGATCGGCCCGACCGGCGTGGGCAAGACCGAGATCGCCCGGCGCCTGGCGCGGCTGGCCGATGCCCCGTTCATCAAGGTCGAGGCCACCAAGTTCACCGAGGTGGGTTATGTCGGCAAGGATGTCGACACCATCATCCGTGACCTGGTCGAAAGTGCCGTCAAGCAGGAACGCGAGCGCCAGGTCGTGCTGATGCGCACCCGGGCCGAGGACGCGGCCGAGGAGCGCCTGCTCGACGTGCTGGTGCCGCCCCCGCGCGGAGCGTCCAGCCCGCTGGGCTTCGGCCTGGGCGAGGTCGCCCCGGCACCCGCACCCGACAACGCCGCGCGCCAGGGCATGCGCAAGCGCCTGCGCGAGGGCACGCTCGACGACAAGGAGATCGACATCGACCTGGCCGCCGCCCGTCCGACGCTGGAGGTGATGAGCCCCGCCGGCATGGAGGACATGGCCGAGCAGCTCAAGGGCCTGTTCTCGCAGATGGGCCAGGGCCAGCGCGCGACCCGCAAGGTCAGGATCGGCGAGGCCCGCCAGCTGCTGATCGACGAAGAAGCCCGCAAGCTGGTCAACGAGGACGAGATCAAGACCCGCGCGCTGCACCACACCGAGCAGAACGGCATCGTCTTCATCGACGAGATCGACAAGGTCGCCACGCGCAGCGATGCGCAGGGGGCGGACGTGTCGCGCCAGGGCGTGCAGCGGGATCTGCTGCCGCTGGTCGAAGGCACGACGGTGACGACCAAGTACGGCCTGGTGCGCACCGACCACATCCTCTTCATCGCCTCGGGCGCGTTCCACCTGGCCAAGCCCAGCGACCTGATCCCGGAACTGCAGGGGCGCTTCCCGATCCGGGTCGAGCTGGCCTCGCTGAGCATCGACGACTTCGAGGCCATCCTCAAGAGCACGCACGCCAGCCTGATCAAGCAGTACCAGGCCTTGCTGGCCACCGAGGGGGTGACGCTGGACTTCGCGCCCGACGCCATCCGGCGCCTGGCCGAGATCGCCCACGGCGTCAACGAGCGCACCGAGAACATCGGCGCGCGCCGGCTGTCGACGGTGATGGAGCGGCTGCTCGACGAGATCTCCTTCGAGGCGCCCGGGCTGCAGGGCACGACGGTCACGATCGACGCCGCCCTGGTCGACGCCCGCCTGTCGGATCTGGCGAAGAACGAGGACCTGTCGCGCTTCATCCTGTGACCGGAGGTGGCGGGACCGGGGGGGTGCGACGCGGCACCCGCGGCAAAGCGGCCACAATGCAGCATCGACATGCTGAATTGTTCACGCTTTCTCGCCCTGTCACGCCACCATGAATCCGTCCGACGGTCACGACCTGCTGCCCCCTGACACGCTGCGCCAGCTGGTCGACAGCGGGCCGCTCTGGCTGGCGGCCTACGACCAGTCGCTGGTCTGCGTGTACGCCAATGACACGCCCGGCCAGCCCGCCCGGCCCGGCCGCTCGATCACCGAGGTGATGGGCGACGCGTGGACCCGGCGCCATGCCGGGCGCCTGCGCGAAGCGCTGGCCGGCCGGCGCCAGCCCGCCCAGGAAGAGGCCCTGCGCCTGCCCGACGGCCGCCAGCTGCAGGTCGAGATCGGCTGCATGCCCTGCCCTTCGCTGGCCGGCGGCGGCCCCGGGCTGTTCCTGACGCTGCACGACCTGACCCGCCACCACGAGCTGGAGCGTGCGCTGGTCGAGTCCGAGGAGCGGCTCGCCCGTTTCATGCAGGCGAGCATGGAGGGCATCCTGTTCCACCGCGACGGGCTGATCGCCGACGCCAATCCGGCGCTGTGCGAGCTGCTGGGACACACGCTGCACGAGCTGCTGGGCCGGCCCTGGCTCGAGCTGGTCGCCCCCGAGCAGCGCCAGCGGGTCCATCACCTGCTGGGCGGCGGCGAGGACACGACGCTGGAGACCACCTTCCTGCACCAGGACGGCAGCCGACTGCCGGTCGAGCTGATCGACCGCAGCACGCTGCAGGACGGCCAGCCCGGTCGCATGGCCATCGTGCGCGACGTGCGCGACCGCCATGCCGCCCAGGCGCGGCTGCACTACCTGGCCCATCACGATGCGCTGACCGGCCTGCCCAACCACCCCGCCTTCATGGGCCAGCTCGAGCACCTGATGGTGACCGCCCGGGCGGCGCAGACCCAGCTGGCGCTGCTGTTCATCGACCTCGACCATTTCAAGCGGGTCAACGACTCGGTCGGCCACACCGCCGGTGACACGCTGCTGAAGGTCGTGGCGCACCGCATCGGCGCCCAGCTGCGCAGCAGCGACCGGGTCGCGCGTTTCGGCGGCGACGAGTTCATGGTGCTGCTGCCCGGCCTGCGCGAGCGGGGCGACGTGCTGCGGGTGGCCGACAAGCTGCTCGCCAGCATCGCCGAGCCGTTCAGCATCGAAGGCGGGCCGATCTCGGTCACCGCCTCGCTGGGCGCGGCGATCTTTCCGCAGGACGGCGATCGCCCGGAGCTGCTGATCCAGCATGCCGACGCCGCCATGCACGTGGCCAAGGCCCAGGGGCGGGCCGGGGTGGCGCTGTTCGAGCAGGAGGTCGCGCAGGTCGCCTACGACAACCTGGTGCTCGAGGGCCAGCTGGGCCAGGCGATCGAGCAGAACGAATTCACGCTGCTGTTCCAGCCCCAGCTGCGCACCAGCGACCAGCAGATCGTCGGTGTCGAGGCGCTGATCCGCTGGCACCACCCGGAGCGCGGGCTGCTGGCGCCGGACGAATTCATCGCGCTGGCCGAGCAGCACCGCCTGATCGTGCCGATCGGCCAGTGGGTGCTGGCCGAGGCGACCCGCTGCGCGCAGCGCTGGCATGCCCAGGGCCGGGCGATGACGGTGGCGGTCAACCTGTCGACGCTGCAGTTCCAGGCGCCCGGTTTTGTCGAGTCGATCGAGCGGCTGCTGCGCGACGCCGGCCTGCCCACCGGCTGGCTGGAGCTGGAGCTGACCGAGCGCATGCTGATGGACGACGTGCCGACCGTGCGCGAGCGGCTGCACCAGCTGCGCGCGCTGGGGGTGAAGCTGTCGGTGGACGACTTCGGCACCGGCTACTCCTCGCTCGGCCACCTCAAGGACCTGCCGATCGACAAGATGAAGATCGACCGCTCCTTCGTGCACGAGCTGCCGCAGGACCGCCAGTCCTGCGCGATCGCGCGGGCCATCATCGAGCTGGCCCGCGGCCTGGGGCTGACCGCGGTGGCCGAAGGGGTCGAGACCGGCGCCCAGCGGGCCTTCCTCGAGGCCCACGGCTGCCATCAGCTGCAGGGCATGGGCATCAGCCCGCCCCTGACGGCCGAACGGCTGGAGGCCTGGCTGCAGCAGCGTGCACACCCGGGCGCTTGACGGATCGCAAGACGGGCGGGGCCCGAGCGCCCTTATCCTGAAGGCATGTCGCCCGTCCCCTCTCCTCGTCCGGACTGCCGACCCGCGCTGCGCATGACACCGGCACCGAGCCGCCTTCAGCGCTGGACGGTGACCGCGGCGCTGGTGCTGACGATCCCGGCCTTCTACGCCGAGCTGCTGCTGGCCGTGCCCAGCGTGCTGGCCGACATCGCCTACGGACTGGCGGCCATGACCGTGCTGCTGACCGAGCTGCCGCGCTGGCGCGCCGACCTGGCCGCCACCCAGGGCTCGACCCGCCTGCGGGCCCGCCTTGGCGGGCGGCACCTGCTGGTGCTGGCGCTGATCACCGGGCTGGTCGGCGCGGCGGCGCTGCCGCCCAGCCTGCACTCGACCGCCGCGCTGACGCTGCGCCTGATCACCGCGATCCTGACGCTGGCCTACATGCTCTGGTCGCTGCAGCACCTGCTCGCGCGGGGCAGCCTGCCGGTGCTGCTCGCGCTGGCGCTGACGGTGCTGTTCCTGTGCGGCGTGGGCTTCTGGTGGCTGGAGCCGGGGGTGACGACGCTGGCCGACGGCCTGTGGCTGGCCTTCACGACCGCCGCCACCGTCGGTTACGGCGACCTGGTACCGACCACGGCCGCCTCGAAGATCTTCTCCGTCTTCGTGGTGCTGCTGGGCTACGGCGTGCTGTCGCTGGTCACGGCGGCCATCGCCTCGACCTGGGTGGAGTCGTCCGAGCGGGCGCTGGAGCAGCAGATGATGCGCGACCTGCACCAGGAGGTCAGCCTGCTGCGCAGCGAACTGGCCCGCTGGCGGGCCGTGCAGACACCGCTGCCGGTGCCGCCGCACGGCCCCGACCGGCACCGCCACGAACGGGTCTAGACCAGCGGCGTCGCGACCGTCGGCAGATCGCTGGCCAGCCGCAGCAGGCCGTCGAAGATCAGGTGATCACGCTGCTGCACCGGCAGGTCGAGGCTGGGCACCAGCTTCACCGCGGCCCCCCCGGTCATGTAGAGCTCGGGCACCTGGCCGGTGCGAGCGACCAGCCGGCGGTGCATGCGCTCGATGGCCCCGGCGATGGCATCGGTGCCCCCGCTCATCAGCGCATCGCTGGTGTTGCGGGGAAAGTCCTGCACCTCGCCGGTGGGCACCTTCAGGCCCGAGGTACCGTTCTCGAGCGCCTTGAGCATCAGGCCGAAGCCCGGCAGGATCAGCCCGCCCAGGAAATGGCCCGCGGCGTCCAGGGCGTCGACCGTCACCGCCGTGCCGACCATCACGACCAGCGCCGGGCGCGGCGGCCCGCTCGCGAGCAGCCGGCTGCGGGCGCCGACCAGCGCGGCCCAGCGGTCGCTGCCCAGGCGTGCCGGGTGCTCGTAGTGGTTGACGACCCCGCCGCCAGCCGACTGCGACACGACCCAGCGGGGCAGCAGGTCCCACAGCTCCAGCTGCTCCTCGACCCGGCGGCGCACCGCCTGGCCCGCCACCGCGCACCCCAGCATGCCCTGCGGCGCCGGCAGGTGGCGCCAGTCGGTCTCGGCCAGCTGGTCGATGGTCTCCAGATAGACCGCGCCCTCGGCCTGCAGCACGGAATCGGTCCGGGGCGCGGCGTA
This sequence comes from Sphaerotilus hippei, assembly GCF_003201595.1. Classification (GTDB taxonomy): domain Bacteria; phylum Pseudomonadota; class Gammaproteobacteria; order Burkholderiales; family Burkholderiaceae_C; genus Sphaerotilus; species Sphaerotilus hippei. The sequence goes on from NZ_QJJS01000008.1 coordinate 52,606, forward strand.
CAAGCCCCACTTGAGGCGGGTATTGCCGATGTCGATGACCAGGAAGCTCATGGGTAAGGCGTCAGGAAACAGGAAATCCGGGAGGCGGGCCAGGCGGGTGCCCGCTCAGGCACGACCGCTCAGCAGCTGGTGCACCCGGTCGATCAGGCGATCGGCGGCATCACCGCCGTCCAGGCGCCGCAGGCGGGTCTGGATCTCGGGCAGCAGCGCCAGCAGCTCCTGGCGATGGCGCACGCGGCGCACCCGCAGCTGGGTCACCGCGCTGGACCAGGGCGCCGCGGTGCGCAGCACCTCCAGCAGCGAGGCCTTGGACTGGGCCAGCACCGGGTCCTGGTGGTCCAGCGCGGCCACGTCGGTGTTGCTCATCGCCGCGCCGAGGCCGACCGTGTCCTGGGCGTCGGGGAAAGGCATCGGCAGGGTCTGCGGCGCCGCCACGGGCGCCGGCGGCACCGGCAGGAAACGCAGGTCGGACGGCGCGGCCATCACCACCATGCCCAGCGCCAGCAGCTCGTCGATGTAGCCCCGCGGCACACCGGCCTGGGAGGCCAGGCTCTCGATCTGCTCGAGGCTGCGCTGGCCGTCGATCAGCAGCAGCAGCGTGCGGTGCCGCTGGGACAGGCGACGTTGGTCGCTGGCCAGTTCGGCCCGTGCGGCCGCGGTCTTGCACAGGGTTGCAGCCATCGTCTTCGCTTGTCTCTGTTGTGGGTCTGCCGACCTGCCCAGGCTCGGGCATCGCCATGATTGTCAGCCCAAATCCGCGGATCGCGACCCCTCGCCAGTGCAAAGACACGTCCGCGGCCCAAGAAAAAACCCTGTCGCGCACAGCGGGACAGGGTCGGCGGCAACGGCCGCTCGGGCGGCCGGCAGGGGCGGCAGGACTCAGGCGGCGTCGCGTTCGACGTGGGCCTGCTTGTGGTACAGGAACTCCAGCACCGCCTCGCGCGCGCCCAGGTAGTCCTGGTTGTGGGCCATCTCCAGGCGCGGACGGAAGACCTCGCGCACCGGCGGCAGCGGCACCTGCAGCACCTCGCCGATGGTGGCGGCCGGGCCGTTGGTCAGCATCACGATGCGGTCCGACAGCAGCACCGCCTCGTCCACGTCGTGGGTCACCATCATCACGGTCGAGCCGGTGGTCGCGACGATCTTCATCATCTCGTCCTGCAGCTTGGCGCGGGTGAGCGCGTCGAGGGCGCCGAAGGGCTCGTCCATCAGCAGCATCTTGGGCTCCATGGCCAGCGCACGGGCGATGCCCACGCGCTGCTTCATGCCGCCGGAGATCTCGCCGGGCCGCTTGTCCTTGGCGTGGCTCAGGCCCACCAGGTCCAGCGCGGCCAGCGAGCGCTCCTTGAGCTGCGCCTTCTTCTCGGTCGCGCCGAACACCCGCTCCACGGCCAGCGCGACGTTTTCCTGGCAGGTCATCCAGGGCAGCAGCGAGTGGTTCTGGAACACCACGGCCCGGTCGGGGCCCGGCCCGCGCAGCTCGCGGTCCTCGAGGATCAGCACGCCCGAGGTCGGCGTGGTCAGGCCGGCCACCAGGTTCAGCAGCGTCGACTTGCCGCAGCCCGAGTGGCCGATCAGCGTGATGAACTGGCCACGGCCGACATCGAGGTTGATGTCACGCAGCGCGATGAAAGGGCCCTTCTTGGTCGGGAAGGTCATCCCGACGTTCTCGATGCGCAGGTAGCGGCGGGCGCGTTCGTCCAGGGTGGTGCTCATGGCAAGGTCCTTCAAGCGTTCGGGGCCGGATCAGGAATAGTCGAAACGACGGGCGATGGACACCAGCAGGGCTTCCAGCCCCAGGCCGACGATGCCGATCACGAAGATCGCGATCAGGATGTTGGCCATGTTCAGGTTGTTCCACTCGTCCCACAGCCAGAAGCCGATGCCCTGGCCGCCGGTCAGCATCTCGGCGGCGACGATCACCAGCCAGGCGGTGCCCACCGCCAGCCGCACGCCGGTCAGCATGTAGGGCAGCACCGAGGGGAACAGGATCTTGCGCATCACCGTCCACTCCGACAGGTTCAGCACACGGGCGACGTTGAGGTAGTCCTGCGGCACCTGCCGCACCCCCACCGCCGTGTTGATGACCATCGGCCAGATCGAGCAGATGAAGATGGTCCAGATCGCCGCCGGGTTGGCCGCCTTGAAGACCACCAGGCCGATGGGCAGCCAGGCCAGCGGGGACACCGGGCGCAGCAGGCTGATGAGCGGGTCGAGCATCTGGTTCAGGAAGCTGAAGCGCCCGATCATGAAGCCCAGCGGAATGCCCACCAGCGCGGCCAGGCCGAAGCCCAGGGCGACACGCTGCAGCGACGACAGGATGTTCCAGCCGATGCCCTGGTCGTTGGGGCCGTTGACGTAGAACGGGTCGGAGAACAGCTTGACCGCCGCCTCCCAGACCGGCAGGGGTCCGGGCAGCTGCTTGTCGCCACTCTGGGCGACGGCCTGCCACAGCAGGAGGAACACCACAAAACCCAGCACCGGCGCCATCCAGCGGGCCAGGGTGCGGCGGCGCTGGGCTCGGGCCAGCGCTGCGCCCTGCTCCTTGGCCAGCACGCCGGGGGCGGTGGGCGCCGCGGCGGGCGCCTCGGCGATCCGGGCGGTCGCCTCCGCGGCCGACGGGGTCACCGCCGCGGCGGAGGACAGACTCATGGTCGAGGCATTCATGGATTTCTCCTGCAGTTTCACCGTGCGGTCAGGCCGCTTTGACCTTGAACCCGGCCGCGTACTTGGCCGGATCCTTGCCGTCCCAGGTCACGCCGTCGATCAGCTTGGACGTGCGCATGTCGGACTTGGGCACGTTGACCTTCACCTGGGCGGCCGCCTGCTTGTAGAGCTCGGTCTTGTTGACCGCCTTGGCCACGCCCAGGTAGTCCGGGTCGGTCTTCAGCAGACCCCAGCGCTTGTGCTGGGTCAGGAACCACATGCCATCCGACAGGTAGGGGTAGTTGACCGCGCCGTCGTTGAAGAACTTCATGTGGTTCGGATCGTCCCAGGTCTTGCCCAGGCCGTTCTGGTAGCGGCCCAGGATGCGCTGGTTGATCGCGTCCACCGAGGTGTTGACGTAGGACTTCTCGGCGATCACCTCGGCCATCTTCATCTTGTTCTGCAGGCCGGAATCGATCCAGCGGCCGGCGTCCAGGATGGCCATGATCATCGCGCGGGCGGTGTTCGGATTCTTCTCGACGAACTCGTTGGTCGTGCCCAGCACCTTCTCGGGGTGGTCCTTCCAGATGTCCTGAGTGGTCGCGGCGGTGATGCCGATGCCGTCGATGATGGCGCGGTGGTTCCAGGGCTCGCCCACGCAGTAGCCGTCCATGTTGCCCACGCGCATGTTGGCGACCATCTGCGGCGGCGGCACGGTGATGACCTTGGCGTCCTTCATCGGGTTGATGCCGGCCGAGGCGAGCCAGTAGTACAGCCACATCGCGTGGGTGCCGGTCGGGAAGGTCTGGGCGAAGGTGTATTCGCGCTTCTCGGTGGCCATCAGCTTGGCCAGGCCGGCCGCGTCGACCGCACCCTTGTCGGCCAGCTTCTTCGACAGCGTGATCGCCTGGCCGTTGTTGTTGAGCGTCATCAGCACGGCCATGTCCTTCTTCGGACCGCCGATGCCCAGGTGCACGCCATAGACCAAGCCGTAGAGCACGTGGGCCGCGTCCAGCTCGCCGTTGACGAGCTTGTCGCGCACGGCCGCCCAGGACGACTCCTTGGACGGGATGATCTTGATGCCGTACTTCTCGTCGAACTTCATCACCGAAGCCATCACGACGGAAGCACAGTCGGTCAGCGGAATGAAACCGATGCGGACTTCCTTCTTCTCCGGTGCATCCGAGCCCGCGGCCCAGACCCCCGTGGAGGCGCCCGCGACGGAGCCGGCGGCAGCCAGGGCAGCGGTGCGTTGAATCAACTCGCGCCGGGTCGTGTCGACCGGGCCTTGAGGCATCGTCATTGGCTTCACTCCAAAAAAAAGCGGCGTCACGATCGAGAACCGATACCCAGGTTTTCACCTCAGTACCGGGACGATCGGACGCCGTTGTCCAAAAATGTCCCACCTAGTGAGACCGCTACGCTGCGGTCTCGGAACAATGATTAGCAGGTGGCGTGCCAGGCCAAGGAAAACCCTTCCCGCCCCGGCCGGGGTCCGGTCGGCGAACTGCGCGCCATGGTGCAGCGCACCACAGTCATGCGCGGCGCACCGTCGTCTGCCACCACGCACCGTCTGCGCCCGTGCACGCCGGCCGCGCCCGCTCAACTGGCGCGGATCGCGAAGCTCGCGGCGTATTCGGCCGGACGCTGGCCGTCCCAGACCTTGCCGTCGATCAGCCGGCTGCTGCGCAGGTCGGACGACGGCAGGTTGATCTTCAGCTGCGACGCCGCCTGGCGATAGAGCGTGGTCTGGTTGATCGCCCGGGCGACCGACTGGTAGTCGGCCTCGCCGAACACCGCCGTGCGATCGCGCCCGGCGCGGTTGAGCTGGCGCAGCATCACGCCGTTGTCGCCCACGTCGCCCTTCATCAGGCCCCAGCGCTTGTGCTGGGTGATGAACCACATGCCGTCCGACAGATAGGGGTAGTTGACCGCGCCGTCGTTGAAGAAGCGCATGAAGTTCGCATCGTCCCAGGTGCGGCCCAGGCCGTTCTGGTAGTGGCCGAGGATGCGCTCGCTGATGGTGTCCACCGAGGTGTTGACATGGGCCGGGGCCGCGATGACCGCCGCCGTCTTGAGCCGGTTCGCCTGGCTGGCGTCGATCCAGCGGCTGGCCTCGAGCGTGGCCATGATCAGCGCCCGGGCCGTGTTGGGGTGGCGCTGCACGAAGGCGGCCGTGCAGCCCAGCACCTTCTCCGGATGGTCGGGCCAGACCTGCTGGCTGGTGGCCGCGGTGATGCCCACGCCGTCGGCGATGGCACGGTGGTTCCACGGCTCGCCCACGCAGTAGCCGTCCATGTTGCCGGCCTGCATGCGCGCCACCATCTGCGGCGGCGGCACGGTGATGATGCGGGCGTCACGCAGCGGATGGATGCCGTGAGCGGCCAGCCAGTAGAACAGCCACATCGCGTGGGTGCCGGTCGGAAAGGTCTGGGCGAAGGTGAACTCGCGCCGCTCGCCGAGCACCTGGCGCGCCAGCGTCGGGCCGTCGATCGCGCCCCGCTGCGCCAGCGCCTTCGACAGCGTGATGCCCTGCCCGTTGTTGTTCAAGGTCATCAGCACGGCCATGTCGGTCTTCGGGCCGCCCGCACCCAGGTGCATGCCGTAGACCAGGCCGTAGAGCGCGTGGGCCGCATCGAGCTCGCCGCTGGCCAGCTTGTCGCGGATGACTGGCCACGACGGCTCCTTGCTGAGCCGGATGCGGATGCCGTGCTTCTCGTCGAGCTTGAGCACCGAGGCCATCACCAGCGAGGCGCAATCGGTCAGCGGGATGAAGCCGACCCGGACCTCGCGCAGCTCCGGGGCGTCCGAGCCGGCGGCCCACACGCCACCAGGCCAGCTCAGCGCCGGGGCGGCGACCAGCGCAGCGGCCGCGCCCCGGCGCACGAAGTCGCGGCGGCGCGGGTCGGCCGGCGCGGCACAGGCCGGGGCTGCGGATGCCGGGGCCGGCACGGCATCGGTCGGAAGAAGCGGACCGCAGGGCGGCAGCGAGGTCGACATCGTCATGGAAGGGGCTCCTGAAACGCAAAAACGGCGCACCGATGCGCAGCCGTGGTGCGGGCCGTCATGAAGACGGGCCGCACCACGGAACGATCGGACGCCGTTGTCCTGTGGGGTTCCTGCCCCTTCGTCGGGGCAGCCTGCGCAGGGGCAGGATCGAGGTCGGACCGGTGGCCGTTTCAGGTCCACACGGTCTGATTCATCCCGTCACAAGCACGAGCCGTGCGAGCCGGTGCCCCCGGAGCAGGCGTTCAGGCCTTGCCGAGCGGGAAACGCTGGCTGAGGCGCAGCGGAGCCCCCGGGGCCAGCTCGACGAAGACGCTGAGCGCGTCGAAGGTCAGTGGCACGCTCAGCGCGGCGGCGAAATGCTCGCGGGCCTGCGCCAGCAGCTCGGCGCGCTGGCCCTCGTCGGCCAGGCGGTCGCTGAGGGTGAAGTGGTAGCGCCAGCGGTGCAGCACGTGGGGATAGCCCCAGCGGGCCAGCAGCGCCTGCTGGTCGTCGTCCAGCGGCGTGCTCAGGCGGCGGGCCGTCTCCGAGGCGCTCAGCGGCGCACGCAGTTCGTCGAGGTCGCAGACGCAGGCGTCGCCGATGTCCTGCAGCGGGTCGTTGACCCCCAGCGGCGTGACCAGCCGCAGCGCGATGAACTGGTCCAGTTCGCTGACCTGCAGCGCCGGCATCTCGAAAGGCTGGTGCGCCCGGGCCAGTGCGCGCACGGCCTGCTGCAGGGCCGGCACCACGATGCCCGCGGCCAGCCGCATCGGCGGCTTGAGGGTGGCGTGGAAGCCGTAGCGCCAGGGCTGGATGCGCCCGGGGGGCGGGCGGCCGATCTCGTCGGCACAGGGGTCGCGCCCGAGCCAGGAACAGCCGGCGGCCCACAGGGGATGCAGGATGGGGGGAACGTGGTAGACGGCGTAACGCTGGGTCATGAAGACGGGACCTGCCTCGGGAAGCTGCGTTGCACGATAGCGCGAAATGCAAAGTTTCAACAAGCTGTCAAACGCCCTGCCGACACTCGTGCTTCACGAATCGGCCCGTGGCGACAGCCACCCGCCGGACCGCAGGAGCACGCCTTGAACCCGATGAAAAAGCCGCTGCAGGCGCTGCAGGACCTCAAGGACCGCACCCGCGCCCGGGTGCAGCAGCACCAGGCGCAGCGCCGCCGCCACGAGGAGCCGCTGGCCCTGCGCCTGGCCACGGCCGAAGACCTGCCGGCGGTGCTGGCGCTGCTGGTCGCCGCCGGTCTCGACCAGCCCCGGGAGACCTCGCCGGAGCAGGCCCGCCGCTCGTGGGCGCAGTTGCACACCCACGGGGGCGAGGTCTGGCTGGCCGAGCGCGGCAGCAGCCTGCTGGGGGCGCTGACGCTGTTCGTGCTGCCGCTGCTGGCCCGTGGCGGCGTGCCGGGCGCGCTGGTCGAGGACGTGGCGGTGCATCCGCTGGCCCGGGGCCAGGGGGTCGGCCGGGCGCTGATGAACCAGGCCACCGAACGGGCCCGGGCGGCCGGCGCCTGCAAGCTGGCGCTGTCGTCGGGACAGAAGCGCAGCGGCGCGCACGCCTTCTACGACCGGCTGAGCCATGTGCGCCACGGCCGCAGCCTGCAGCTGCCCGCCGCGGGCGAGCCCGCGGCCTGAACCCGTCGCCTCAGGCCGGACGACGGCGCGACCGGCGCCGCCAGCGCCAGCCGACCCAGGCCCAGCGCACCACCAGCGCCAGGCCGGCCATGAACAGGCCGGCGAAGAGGATGTCGCTGAGGAAGTGACCGCCCTGCATCACCCGCCCGGCCCCCACCAGCAGGCCGCTGACGAGGCCGATGGCCCACCAGCGCCGCCGCACGATCGGACCGGCCCCCAGGCCGATGCCGATCAGCACGAAGCCGGTCGCCGCATGGCCGCTGACGAAGGAGCAGTTGGTCTCGCACAGCGTGCTGACCTGCCCGACCGGCTGGTGCGCCACCGTGCCGCCGAACTCGAGGGTATGCACCGGACGCGGGCGGCCGACGTGTTCCTTCAGCGCCCAGTTCACCATCAGGCCCAGGCCCAGCACCAGCATGGCCAGCAGGCCGATCGCCCGGCCGCGCCAGCGCTGCGGCCCGCCGGCGCCGAAGCGACGCCGGGGAATGCACACCAGCACCAGGCTGATCAGGCTCAGCCAGCGGCCGACGTGCGGCACGACCTGGTAGACCGCATGCACCAGCGGGTGGGCATCGCCGATGAAACGGGTCGGCTGGGTCGGGTCGTGGAAGAGGCGGCTGACCTGGGGATCGGTCTGCGGCCAGGTGCGGAACACCAGCAGCGTCAGCAGCAGGGCCAGCAGCCACAGGCCGAGCCCGCGCAGGTGACGGCGGCTGCCCCGGCCGGGCCTCGGGCCGGCACTCATGGCGCGGTCCCCTGGGCATCACGCCGCGAGGCGGCCCACAGCCGCAGCCGCAGCGTGCGGCCGGCCCCGTCGGGCTCGACCACCTCGGCCAGCAGGCGCGGTTCGTCGAGCCGGGCCAGCAGGCCGGCGGGCAGTTCGGCCGCACTCACGATCAGCAGCGGCTCCCGCGCGGCCGGGCTGCCGGCGGCGGCCCAGCGGGTGGTGAGCTGGAAATGATCCTGTGCAAAACGCTGGCCGGGCGGGGTCCAGGTGATCCAGCGGCGGCTCACGCCCGGGGCACCGGGCAGCTCGGGCTGGCCGGCCAGCAGCTCGCGCCACTGGTAGGAACCCATCGAGATCACCTGCCGGTCCATGCCGAGGATCTGCGCCTGCGGGTGCTGGCGAAGGAAGTCGCGGGCGGTGGGCGCCAGCCGCGCATAGGCCGGCCCCCAGGCGCGCATGCGCACCCAGATGTCCCACTGGCGCGGCAGCGGCTGATCGGGCGCACGGCCGAAGTGGCGCGCGATCGGGCCGGCCAGCGGCACGGCGGTGGTCAGCAGCACGTGCAGGCCCATCCCCGCCACGAGTGCCGCGGGCAGCCAGCGCAGGGCCGGCAGGGCCGCCGCGCCCGCGGGCACCGGCGCGGCAGGCCAGCGACGGGCCAGCCCGAGGCTGGCCCACAGGAACAGGCCGTGGGCCGCCGGGGCGGTCCAGTTGAGCTGCGCGCGGGAATGCCAGGCCTGGGTCAGCCCGACCGCCAGCAGGGGCAGGGCCAGCCAGAGCGCAAAACGACGCGCACGGGCCCAGCCCGACGGGTCGAAGGCCAGCGCCAACGGGGCTGCCGCGGCGGCGGGCGGGCCGCGCCGGGCCAGCCTCGCCACGCCGAGCGCCATCAGCAACAGCAGCCAGAACGGCCCGAACTGCAGCCACTGCCCGCCGACGAACTCGGCCAGCGAGCTGGCGGGGCTGCGCCCGCTGCCACGCTGCGACTCGGCCGTGATCTCGACGGTGTGCTGCAGCGTGGGCCAGCCGTGGTCGGCATTCCACGCCAGGTGGGGCAGCAGCATCAGCAGCACCACGCCGCCGGTCATCATCAGGCCCTGCAGGCGGGCCCGCAGCAGCGACAACGGCACGCCGCCGTCGCGGCCCGGCCAGGCCCACCAGGGGCCACGCTGGCCATGGGTCGGCAGCAGCACCAGCAGGCCGGCAGCCATCGCCAGCATGGTGTATTTGGACAGGATGCCCAGCGCCGCGAAGACGCCGAGCCACAGCCAGTCGCGGCGCTGCCCCCGCTCGAGGGCGGCCCACAGCCGCCAGCCCGCCAGCGCCCAGCACAGCAGCAGCGGCGCATCGGTGGTCACCGCCAGCCCGAGCAGGCCGGCGATCGGGCTGGTCATGAACAGCGCGGCGGCCAGCAGGCCGACCCGGTCGGCCCAGCCGGCCGCCTGGCGGGCACCGGACGCGTCGGCCGGCGTGGCCACCACCGCCAGCGCGAGGTCGCGGGCCCAGGCCGCCAGCACCGCGGCCGTCAGCGGATAGGCCAGCACGGTCAGCAGCTTCAGGCCGACCAGGCCGTTGCCGAACAGCGCGGTGGACGCGGCGATCAGCGCCGCGATCACCGGCGGCTTGGAGTAGTAGCCCCACTGCAGGTCGCGTGACCAATGCCAGTACTGCGCCTCGTCGACCTGCAGGGTCAGGTCGCCCGGGGCCATCGCCTCGGCCAGCACCACCACGCGCAGCAGGAACAGCAGCGCGAGCAGCAGCACCAGCACCATCAGGTGCGGCGCGGACCAGCCGGGCACGGGCGGCGCGACGGCGGCGGAACGGGAGGTGTTCATCACGGGGCGGCCGGCACGCCGTGCCAGCGGATCAGGGTGAGGCCGCCGGCGCTGTGGAGCGAGGTCCAGACCGGGCGATCGGCCGGCACGTCCGCGGCCCGGCGGGACGCGGGATCGGCGGCCAGCGTGGTGGTCAGCGCCTGCAGCTGGTCGCTGCGCAGCAGGGCGAGGTCACCCGGCCGCGGCGCGCGGCGCGGGGCTTCGCGGCGCGCGTAGACCGCGACGCTGGGCAGGTGCAGGCCCCACTGCACCAGCGTGGCCCGGGCCGGGGTGTCCGGCGCGGCCAGCTCGATGCGTGCCCGCTGCCCGGCAGCCCGCACCGGGCCCTGCAGCTGCTGGCCCCACCAGGGAGCGAGCACCCCGGTCAGCACCAGCGCGCCCGCCGCCGCGGCCAACCCGATGCGCACGAGGTCGGGCGTGGCCGACCGCGCCCCCCCGGTGCGGCGCCAGACCGGCGGGCCGGCCAGCACCAGGCTCAGCCCGGCCGCCGCGACCGCGGCGATCCACAGGCCGGTGAGGTCGGCGGGCTGGCCGATCAGCGCCCGGTAGAGCGCATCCTTCACCCCGTCGAGCGAGCGCAGCACGATCGCCGTGGCGAGCACCGCCAGCAGCGGCAGCAGCATCACGCACAGGCCCAGCGCCGCCTTGAGCACCCGCCGGTCGGCGCGGCCCGTCAGCTCGCTGCAGCAGCGCCCGGCCAGCAGCGCCAGCGGCGAGATGCCGTAGAGCGCGTAGTGCGGCAGCTTGGTGCCCGACAGGCTGAAGAACACCAGCACGAAGCCGGCCCACAGCAGCAGGAAACGGGCGGCGGGCTCGGCCCACCAGCGCCGCCAGCCCGCCAGCACCGGCAGCAGCAGCACGCTCCAGGGCATCAGCAGCAGCGGCATCATCAGCGCGTAGTAGCCGATGCTGCCACCATGGCCCTCGAGGGTGCCGCCGTAGCGCTGCAGGTTGTGGCGCACGAAGAAGCCGTCGATGAAGGCCATGCCGTGGCGGTCCAGCGCGTAGACATACCAGGGCAGCGCCACCAGCAGCAGGATCACCCAGGCCGGCGCGTCCCCCAGCAGCGCTCGGGCACGGGCCAGCCAGGCGGCACGCCCGGCGCACAGCGTCCACAACAGCCAGGCCGCGCCGGGCACGATGATCGCCACCGGGCCCTTGGTCAGCACGCCCAGGCCGATCCACAGCGCCGCACGCCGCAGCGCGCCACGGTCGCCCTCGCCTTCCAGGTGCCGCCACAGGTCGAGCGCGGCCAGCGTCAGCCACAGGTTGAGCACCGCATCGGCGGTCGCGGCCCGGCCGATCAGCAGCACCCCCACGCTGGTGCCCAGCACCGAGCCGGCCGCCACCGCGGCGGCGGCGCCCCAGCGTGGCCAGGCGAACAGCACCAGCGCCAGCGCCCAGCCCCAGGTCGCCAGCGCCGAGGGCAGGCGCAGCGCCAGCTCGCCCAGGCCGAAGACGGCCACGCTGGCCGCCTGCAGCCAGTAGATCAGGATGGGCTTGTCGAAGCGGGGCTCGCCGTTGAGCGTGGTGTGGCCCCAGTCCCCGCTGGCGAGCATCTCGCGGGTCGCCTCGGAGAAGGCCCCCTCGTCGACGTCGAACAGCGGCGCCGCACCGATGCGCAGCAGCGCCACGATCGCCATGGCCAGCGCCCACCACAGCACGAGCCGCGCTCCGCCGGGATCGGTCGCCGCCGTGGCGCGCCAGGAGATCGACGCCCCCTTCGATGGCCCGGCCATGGTTTCAGTCCGCCTGCGCCGCAGGGGCCGAGGACCAGCCGGCGTCGGCTGCCAGGCCGGCCTGCACGACCGCGTTGTCGGGCTTGAGCACATAGGGCGAGCCGTAGCGGCCGCCGTAATAGATGCGGATCAGCAGCTCCGACAGCACGCCGGTCATCAGGAACTGCAGCCCGCCGATGACGCTGAAGAAGCCCAGCGACAGCAGCGGCCGTCCGCCGATCGACTCGCCCAGCAGCTTGAGCACGCCCAGGTAACCCAGCACCGCCATGCCGAACGAGAGCACGCCCAGGCCCAGCACGCCGAAGAAGTGGCCCGGCCGCGCGGCGAAACGCAGGAAGAAGGTGACGGCCAGCAGGTCGACGATGACGCGCAGCGTGCGCGAGATGCCGTACTTGGAGGCCCCCGCCGTGCGGGCATGGTGCAGCACGGCCTCTTCGGCCATGCGGCTGGGCGAGGTCACGGTGGCCAGCCACGCGGGGATGAACCGGTGCATCTCGCCATAGAGCCGCACCTCGCGCAGCACGTCGGCGCGGAAGGCCTTCAGGCTGCAGCCCAGGTCCTGGAACGGCAGGCCGGTGATGCGGCGGATCAGGCGGTTGGCGATCCTCGAGGGCACCTTGCGCAGCCACAGCCCGTCCTGGCGGTTCTTGCGCCAGCCCGCGACGATGTCCATGTCGTCGTTGAGCAGCCGGGCGACCACCCGCGGGATGTCGCGCGGATCGTTCTGCAGGTCGCCGTCCATCGTGACGATGACGTCGCCTCGGGCGGCATCGATGCCGGCCTGCATCGCCGCGGTCTGGCGGAAGTTGCGCGCCAGACGCACGACCCGGATGTGCGGGCCGACCGTGGCGGCGTGGCGCTCCAGCGCGAGGCCGGTGCCGTCGCGGCTGCCGTCATCGACCACCACCAGCTCCCAGGGGTGGGGATAAGCCGCCAGCGCGCCCTGCACCGCATCGATCAGCGGCGCGGCGTTGTCGATCTCGTTGTACATGGGCACGACCACCGACAGGCGGTGCGCCGGCGCGGGCGGTGCGGAGAAGGCCGACGCGGACCCGGCGGACAGAACGGACGATGTAGACATGGCCACAAGCACTCAAAGAGGATTTTCAGAACGGCGGGCGGCCCACAGCCACGCCAGCAAGGCCGACGCGGCGCTGGTCGCCAGCCACAGCAGGTGCACGATCAGCGCCGCCCCCACCACCGAGGACGCCGTGACGGCGCCGGACCCACCGCCACCGGCCGCCCCGCCCAGCAGCGCCCCGGCCCAGACCCCGGCCTCGTAGGTACCGAGGCCGGCCGGCCCCTGCACCGGCAGCACGGCAGCCCACTCGCCGCCGAGCGCACCCCGCCAGGCGGCGGCCAGGTCGAGCGGCCCGATCGCCTGCAGCAGCAGCGCCGCCACCAGCAGCTTGAGCATCCAGTTGGCGACGCAGAACACCCAGGCCCGCCAGCCCCCGCGGCTGGAACGCAGGGCCTGGGCGATCTTGCGCAGGCCTTGCTGCACCCGTGCACGCCAGCCTGCGCCGGAGGGGGTGGCGGCCCCGTCGTTCGCCGGATCGGGCAGCGCCGCCTGCCAGCGCCGCCACAGCGGCGGCAGCAGCAGCGCCGCGGCCAGCGCGACGGCCGCGGCCAGCGCGGGCCCCCACCAGCCCGGCAGCGGGCTGAGCCCGGCCAGCGCCAGCAGCGCCAGCACCACGGCATCCTGCAGACGCAGCCACAGCAGGCTGGCCAGCGATTCGGTCAGCGGCACCTGCCAGCGCCGCAGCAGCCACCAAGCATAGCCGAGCTCCCCGCTGCGCAAGGGCAGCAGGCTGACCGCCGCGTTGTGCAGCACGAAGAGCTGCAGGCAGTCGCCGTAGCGGGCCTGCGTACGCGGACGCCACTCGGCGTGCAGCCGGGCCGCCCTCAGCGCGTAGCTGACCAGGATGCCCAGCACCCCGGCGGCCCAGACCCCCGGCGGCACCCGTGCGGCGGCCGCGTGCAGGGCCGGCCCGTCCAGCCCGGCCCCCAGCACCGCCAGCAGCACGACGGCCAGCACGATGCCCAGACCCAGCAGGATCAGCTTGCGGGTGGAACGGGGCGCGGGGGGTGGCAGGCCGGCGGCCTCGGCCAGCGGCAGGTCGTGATCGGACCCCGAGGTGCGCGACGTCATGCGCGAACGGGAGGCACCGGGGCGCTCATCGGGCCGGTCCCGGCGCCGACACCGCGGCCGGTCCGGACCGCAGCGACACCAGTCGCCACAAGCCCGCGGCCACGCCCAGCGTGCCGAGCACCCACTGCACCGGCTCGGCCAGGGGATAACCGGTGTGGGTGGTGAACATGGCCACGCCGGTGGCGATCTGGCCCGCGCCCAGGACCCGCTGGCCCACCGGGCGGGCCAGCCAGGCCGCCGCCGACCAGCGGCGGGTGGCCTGCAGGCTCAGCTGCGCCGCCACCAGGCCGACCGCGGCACCGGCCAGCACGTCACTGGGCCAGTGGGCGGCGGTGGTGATGCGCGAGCCCACCACCAGCAGCGCGGCGATCCAGACCAGCGCCTGCTCGCCACGACCGAGCGAGCGGGTGTGCAGCCACAGCCAGGCCATCGCCAGCGTGGTGATCGCATGGCCCGACGGCAGCGAGTTGTGCAGCAGCGGCTCGCCGATGACCTGCATCTGGTCGAGCGGCAGCACCGCCTGCGGGCGGGGCGTGCTGAACAGGCGCTTGAGCCCATGGGTCAGCAGGCCGCCGATCGGAAAACACCACAGCAGGCTGGCCACGACCGCCAGGCGGCGTTCGTCGCGCCCGGGGGACGCGGCCGCCAGCAGGATGAAGGCGCTCAGGCCCAGCCCGGCCACGCTCAGGCCGGCCCAGAACGCCGGGGCGATGCGCCCGGCGGCGTTGAGCATCAGGAACAGCGGGGCGTCCAGCGCGCCCAGGCGCAGCGCGGCGCAGCCGGCCAGCAGCAGCAGCGCCACCAGACACAGCGGCCACCAGCGCGGCAGGCAAAGCGTGGGAACCGGAGGAACGGGTGAAGACACGGCCGGCGGCAACTCGACAAGAAGGGGGTGGGACGGGCGCGTGACAGAAAGAACGATAATTCCGCCCTGAAGTCGGGCCTGCAGACCCGAAGCGGTGCATGGCACCCGAAACCCGCGCATTTTACACGCGCCCCCGATCTGGAGAGCCTGCCCTCATGGGATCCATCCTTGTGACCGGCGCCGCCGGCTTCATCGGCGCCCACGTCTCGGCCGCCCTCGCCCGTGCCGGCCACCGCGTGGTCGCCTGCGACAGCTACAACGACTACTACCCGGTCCAGCTCAAGCGCGACCGGGTCGCCGCGCTGCTCGATCCGCTGGGCGTGCAGGTGCAGCCGCTCGACCTGGCCGACGCCGCCGCCACCCGCGCCTTCTTCGAGGCCAGCGGCTGCGACGTGGTGCTGCACCTGGCCGCCCAGGCCGGCGTGCGCTATTCGGTCGAGCACCCGATGGCCTATGTGCAGTCCAACCTGCAGGGCTTCGGCTCGGTGCTGGAGGCCTGCCGGCACGGCGGCGTGAAGCACCTGCTCTACGCCAGCTCGTCGAGCGTCTACGGCTGGCGCGACAGCGGCGCCTTCACCGAGGACGACCGCACCGACACGCCGATGTCCTTCTACGCCGCCACCAAGAAGGCCAACGAGGCCATGGCCTACGCGACGGCCAAGGTGCACGGCCTGCCGGTCACCGGGCTGCGCTTCTTCACCGTCTACGGCCCATGGGGCCGTCCGGACATGGCGTACTGGAGCTTCTCGCAGGCCATCCGTCGCGGCCAGCCGATCAAGCTCTTCGCCGAAGGCCAGCTGCTGCGCGACTTCACCTGCGTCGACGACGTCGTCGACGCGCTGCAGCGCCTGATCGCGCGCGGCGGCCCGGCGCCCGACGCCCAGGGCGCCCCCGCCGAGCTGTTCAACGTCGGCCACCGCCAGCCGGTGAAGGTGGTGGACTTCGTGCGCACGCTCGAGGCCGCGCTGGGACGCCAGGCCTCGATCGAGTTCGCGCCGATGCAGACCGGCGACGTGCCCACGACCTGCGCCGACCCCTCCCGCCTGATCGCGGCCATCGGCCCGTGGAGCGCCACGCCGCTGGACGTCGGCCTGCCCGGCTTCGTGCGCTGGCTCGAGGCCTGGGACCCTTTGTGAACCAAGGCCGCGGACGGCAGGTCTGGGCAGTCGTTCACTGAAGCGGCGACCTCGAGAACCCGCGCCGGGCGACCACTGCAGGAAGCCCTCAGTTTTGTTCACTTCGCGCCGACAATCCGGGCTTGTAACGGATTATTGGTTGTGCCGTGACTTCCCATTCCCTGATCGATCCCCGGCCTGAAGCGGTCGCCCAGCCTGCCCTCCCCGAGGGCGAGCTGAGCGACCGGCGGGATCGTTTCGGGGTGCTGGAGCAGCTGTCGCACGCGACCTGGATCTTCGATTTCGACCGCCTGTGCATCCACTGGGCCAACCGCCAGGCACTCAAGCTGTGGCGCGCCGACACGCTGGAAGCCCTGGTGGCACGCGACCTGTCGGTGGACCTGTCGGACACCGTGGCCCGGCGGCTGCACCAGTACCAGAGCGACCTGGTCGACACCGACACCCGCTTCACCGAATGCTGGACGATCTATCCCGAGGGCCGCCCCTGCGCGATGCTGGTCGAGTTCAGCGGCATCCGCCTGGGTGACGGCCGCCTCGCGCTGTTCTGCGAGCACCTGGCCGACCACGGCAACAACCCGGCCATGCTGCGCAGCACCGAGGCGCTGACCCACACCACGGTGATGATCACGCTCTACAGCCGGGCGGGCGGCGTGCTCTACAGCAACCCCGCCGCCCGCGAGGCGGCCCCCGCCGGGCGCGAACAGCGGCACCGCTTCGTCCGGGAGCAGGACTACCACGCGCTGATGCTGGCACTGCACCTGCAGGGCAGGTGCCGGCTGATCGCGCCGGTGCTCACCAGCCGGGGCGAGCGCTGGCACGAGGTCTCGGGACACCGCTGCCGCGACGCGGTCACGGGAGAGCCGTCCTGGCTGATCAGCGAGGTCGACGTCAGCGACCTCAAGCGCACCGAGGCCCGCGCCCAGCACCTGGCCGACCACGACGCGCTGACCGGCCTGCCCAACCGGCACTACGTGACCCACGGTTTCCAGCACCAGCTCGAATCCATCGGCCGGGCCGGCGAGCAGGCCGCGCTGATCTTCATCGACCTCGACCGCTTCAAGCATGTCAACGACTCGCTCGGCCATGCGGCGGGGGACGAACTGCTGGTCGAGATGGCCAACCGGCTGCGCAGCGCCGTGCGGCACAACGACCGGGTCGCCCGGCTGGGCGGCGACGAGTTCCTCGTGCTGGCCACGGCCGACGACATCGCCGGCTACGTCGAGCAGCTCTCGAGCCGGCTGCTGAAGGTGCTGTCGCAACCGGGCGCGGTGCGCAACACCGAGGTGCAGGTCACCCCGTCGCTGGGCGTGAGCATCTACCCGCAGGACGGCACCGACATCCACACGCTGATGCGGCACGCCGACCTGGCCATGTACCGGGCCAAGGACGCCGGGCGCAACCGGGTCGCCTATTTCGCGCCCGAGATGACCGCGGCCGCGCAGAAGCGGCTGACGATGGAGTCCGAGCTGCGCCACGCGCTGGAGCGGCGCGAGTTCGTCGTCTACTACCAGCCCAGGGTCGACGTGCGGAGCAACCGCATCTGCGGTGCCGAGGCGCTGGTGCGCTGGCAGCATCCGAAGCGGGGGCTGATCGCGCCGGGCGTGTTCATCTCCTACGCCGAGGACTGCGGCCTGATCGGCGAACTCGGCGCCCAGGTGCTCGAGATCGCCGCCCGCCAGCAGGCCCGGTGGCAGGCGCAGGGGCTGGATCTGGCGGTGTCGGTCAACCTGTCGCCGCGGCAGTTCCTGGAAGGCACGCTGGTCGAGGAGATGCGCCGGACCGTCGAGGCCACCGGCTGCGACCCGCGCCGCATCGAGCTCGAGATCACCGAATCGGTGCTGCTGGGCAACGACGACAGCACGGTCGAGACGCTGGAACAGCTCGCCGGCATGGGTTTCCGCATCGCCGTGGACGACTTCGGCACCGGCTACTCCAACCTCGCCTACCTGCAGCGCTACCCGATCGACTGCCTGAAGATCGACCGCTCCTTCATCAGCAAGGTTGTCGACAGCGCCCAGCCGATCGCCGGGCTGATCATCACGATGTGCCGCATGCTCGGCGTGCAGATGGTGGCCGAAGGGGTCGAGACCCAGTCCCAGCTCGACTGGCTCAAGCAGCAGGACTGCCACCAGTACCAGGGCTACCTGTTCAGCCACCCGCTGCCGGCCACGGCCTTCGAGGCCCTGCTGCCCGGCCGGCTCGAGCCCGCGGCGGGCGGCGCGGACTGACCGGCTCGGCTCAGGCCGCGGCCATCAGCGCGCCCTCGAGCGCATCGACGAAACAGGCCGCCACGTCGAAGCCGGTCTGGTCGGTGATCTCCTGGAAGCAGGTCGGGCTGGTGACGTTGATCTCGGTGACGCACGCGCCGATCACGTCCAGCCCGACCAGCAGCAGGCCACGCGCGGACAGCACCGGCCCCAACTGCTCGGCGATCTCGCGGTCACGCTCGCTCAGCGGGCGGGCCACGCCCTTGCCGCCGGCCGCCAGGTTGCCGCGGATCTCGCTGCCCTGGGGGATGCGCGCCAGGCAGAACGGCACCGGCACCCCGCCGATGATCAGGATGCGCTTGTCGCCATCGACGATCTCCGGCAGGAAACGCTGCACCATCACCGTGGCCTGGCCATGCTGGTTCAGCGTCTCGATGATGGAGCCCAGGTTCAGCCCGTCGGCCCCGACCCGGAAGATGCCCATGCCGCCCATGCCGTCGAGGGGCTTGAGGATGATGTCGCCATGCTCGGCATGGAAGGCGCGGATCGCGTCGGCCTCGCGCGTCACCAGCGTGGGCGCGATCACGTCCGCAAACTCCATGATCGCCAGCTTCTCCGGGTGGTCACGCAGCGCCTGGGGCCGGTTGAACACCCGGGCGCCCTCACGCTCGGCCTGCTGCAGCAGATGGGTCGCGTAGATGAACTCCGGATCGAACGGCGGATCCTTGCGCATCAGCACCGCATCCGTGTCCGCCAGCGCCAGCTCGGCGGTGGCCACCACCTCGAACCAGTCGGCCTGCTCCCGCCCGGTCAGGATGATCGTGCGGCAGCGCCTGGCCACCACGCGCCCGCCGCGCACCCACACCAGGTCCCGGGGCTCGCACACCTGCAGCCGGTGACCACGCCGCGCCGCCTCGCGCATCATCGCGAAGGTGGAATCCTTGCTGGTCTTGAACGTCTCGATCGGATCGGCAACAAAGAGCAGGTTCATGATCGTCGGGCCGTCCGGGCGGCCGGTGTCTGGGTGGAATGAGGGGCAGTGTTGCACAGGCCACCGGATCCTGCCGACCCGCCCGGCCCGGCCCCTGGCACGTCAGGTGCCGACGACCGCACGACCGGCGGCGGGCTCAGCCCGCCGCCCGGGCGCTGCGGGCCTGGGCGAAGACCACGCAGACCGTGCCGGCGACCACGCCCCAGAAGGCCGAGCCGATGCCGGCCATCGACAGGCCGCTGAGCGTGACCAGGAAGGTGACCAGCGCGGGTTCGCGCCAGCGCAGGTCGGCCATCGCGACCCCGAGGCCCCCGCCGATGGTGCCCAGCAGCGCGAAGCCGGCCACCGCCAGCACCATGGCCTTCGGGAAGGCGCCGAGCAGGCCCGCGACGGCCCCGGCGACCAGGCCGACCGCCAGGTAGAACACGCCGGCCATGACGGCCGAGGGCCAGCGCCGGGCCGGATCCTCGTGGGCCTCGCGGCCCATGCAGATCGCCGCGGTGATCGCGGCGAGGTTGAGCGCATAACCGCCGAACGGGGCCAGCAGCAGCGTGGCCAGGCCGGTGGTGGCGATGACCGGCGAGACCGGCGTGTCGTAGCCGGCCGCGCGCTGGGCGGCCACGCCGGGCAGGTTCTGCGAGGCCATGGTGACGACGAACAGCGGCAGCGCGACGCCGAACAGGCCCCGCAGCGTGAACTCGGGCGAGGTCCAGACCGGCGTGCCCAGGCGCCAGTCGACCGCGTCGAGGTGCATCTGGCCGAGCGCGGCGGCCACGACCAGGCCGACCGCCAGCACGCCGGGCACCGCATAACGCGGCCACAGCCGGCGGCCGAGCAGGTAGGACAGGAACATGGCACCGACCAGCACCGGGTTGCCCGGCATGGCACCGAAGGCATCGAGCGCAAAACGCGCCAGCACGCCCGCCAGCAGCCCGGCGGCCAGCGGCTGCGGGATGCGGTCCATGACCCGCGCGAACAGACCGGTCGCCCCGGCCAGCGTGATCAGCACGGCGCAGACGACAAAACCCCCGAGCGCCTCGGGCAGGCTCACGCCGGCCGCGGCGCTGACGAGCATCGCCCCGCCGGGGGTGGACCAGGCGGTCAGCACCGGGCGGCGGTACCACAGGCTCAGGCCGATGCTGGTCAGCCCGGTGCCCACGCAGATGGCCCAGATCCAGGAGGTGACCTGGGCCGGCGTGGCGCCCAGCGCCTGCGCCGCCTGGAAGACGACCACGATCGAGCTGGTGACCCCGACCAGCATGGCCACGAAGCCGGCCACGACGGCCGACAGCGACAGGTCGCGCCAGAACAGCCGGCGCATCAGAAGGTGTAGCCGAACTTGACCTCGACGTTCTCGATGTGCTCGAGCAGGCGCGACAGCGGCCGCAGCACCGAGTAGCGCGAGGCGACGTGGTGGGCGTAGCGCCAGACCAGCGGGAGGTCCTTGAGGTAGCCGTCCTTGCCGTCGCGGTGGTTCAGGCGCGCGAAGATGCCGAGCACCTTCAGGTGGCGCTGCAGGCCCATCCATTCAAAATCGCGCCAGAAGGTGCCGAAGTCGTCGCCCACGGGCAGCCCGGCCTTGCGGGCCCGTTCCCAGTAGCGGGCTGCCCAATCGATCTGGATCGCCTCGTCCCACTCGATGTAGGCATCCCGCAGCAGCGAGGCCAGGTCGTAGGTGACGGGGCCGCGCACGGCATCCTGGAAGTCGAGCACGCCAGGCGCACCGCCGGTCACCATCAGGTTGCGGCTGTGGAAATCGCGGTGCACCAGCACGGTCGGCTGCACCTCGCAGACCTTGATGATGAGCTCGAAGGCGTCCTCGAGCAGCTGGCGCTGCGTGTCGTCGAGGGTGACGCCGCGGTGGCGGTGGACGTACCACTCGGGGAACAGGTCGAGCTCGCGCCGCAGCAGGGCGCGGTCGTAGGCGGGCACCGAGGTCGCCTCGATCCGCTGGAGCTGGATCAGGGATTCGAGCGCCGAGTGGTAGAGCCCGTCGACCACCTTCAGGCCGTCGCGGCTCGAGAAGTCCTGCGCCTGCAGCTCGGCCAGGAAGGTGCGGCTGCCCAGATCGCTCAGCAGCAGGAAGCCCTGCGCCTCGTCCCGGGCCAGCACCTCGGGTGCGTTCAGGCCGCCGTCGCGCAGCAGCGCGGCCACCTGCACGAACGGACGGCAGTCCTCGTGGCCGGGCGGCGCGTCCATGATGATGAAGGAGCCGCCCTCGCGGCCGTCGACGCGGAAATAGCGCCGGAAGCTGGCGTCGGCGCTGGCGGGGCGCACGCTGGACGGCTCGAGCCGGTGCGGGCCGGCCTGTTCACCCAGCCACTGTTGAAAGGCTCGCTGGCGGGCGCCATCGGCCCAGAGGATGTCTGACACGGCTTGTGGTCCTGCCCATGAAATAATCGATCGATTCTAGCGAGCGCCGCTCGCGGCCCCTGCCCGTCCGATTCGTGCCCCACACCCTGCCTGCCCGCTTGCGCACCCCGGCGATCGCCGCCATGGCGCCGACGCCCCCGCTGACCCCCCTGTCGCTGGTCCTGCTGATGGCCTGGCCGCTGCTGGCCACGCCCGCCCGGGCGGCCGATCCGGCCGAACCGTCGGCTGCCTCGACGGGTCTGCGGGCCGCAGCCCCGGCCGGTCTGTGCCGCCCGGTCACGCGGGGCAAGACCCGACCGGCGACCGGCAGCAGCGTGCAGGCCGGCCGCAACAACACCGGCGAGCTGGAGCTGGAAGCCGACCAGGTGCGCGGGCGCATCGGCGAGCAGCTGCTGGCCGAGGGTCATGTGCAGCTGCGCCGGGGCGTGCTGTCGCTGGAGGCCGACCAGCTCGAATACACCCAGGCCAGCGACCTGGCCCGGGCCACCGGCTCGGTGCACCTGCGCCGCGGCGACGACGTGTTCACCGGACCGGAGCTGGCGCTGGACACGACCCGGCTGGAGGGCCATTTCGACCGGCCGACCTACCGCTTCGGCCGCACCGATGCAGGCGGGCAGGCCGAGCGCATCGACTTCCTGGGCGCCAACCGCATGGCGGTGACCGGCGCGACCTACAGCAGCTGCGAGCCGAGCGAAGGCGAGACGCTGCCCTGGGTGCTGAGCAGCCGCCGCGTGCGCCTGGACTTCGACGCCAACGAGGGCATCGCCGAGGATGCGGTGCTGCGCTTCTACGGCGTGCCCATCCTCGCCGCCCCGGTGCTGAGCTTCCCGGTCACCGACGAGCGCAAGTCGGGCTGGCTGCCACCCACGATCGGCACGACCAGCTCGTCGGGCCTCGAGGTGTCGGTGCCCTACTACTGGAACATCGCGCCCCAGTACGACGCCACGATCACGCCGACGATGTCGTACAAGCGCGGCCCGGGCGTGGATGCCGAGGTCCGCTACCTGCAGCCCGGCTGGAGCGGCGAACTGGGCTTCTACGCCTTGCCCGACGACCGGGTGGCCGACCGCGAGCGCTGGGCCTGGCGCGCGCAGCACCGCGGCCAGATCGGCCCGGACATCGACTACCAGATCGGCGGCCTGCGGGTCTCGGACGACAACTACTACACCGACGACCTGCGGGGCGCGGACTTCCTGACCCCGCGGCTGCTGCCCACCCGGGCCCAGGCCCAGCGCCGCAGCAGCCTGCGCCTGGGTGGCGCCGAGGTGGAGCAGACGATCTACGCCCAGGTGCACACCTGGCAGCTGCTGCAGGACCGCTCCGACAGCACGCTGGTGACCACCCCCTACCGGCGCCAGCCCCAGGTCGGCGCCCGCTGGCGCACGGTCGACGGCCCGCTCGACTGGAGCCTGCAGACCGAGGCCAGCCGCTTCACCAATGCCGACACCTCGCTGATCTCCGGCGACCGGGTGCACCTGCAGGGCAGCGTCGCCTGGCCGCTGGGCGACGGCGGCTGGAGCCTGACGCCACGGCTGGCCTTCAACGCCGCCAGCTACCAGACCGACACCGCCATGTCCGACGGCCTGCGCTCGCGCAGCCGCTTCATCCCGACCTTCACGCTCGACAGCCGCTGGACCTTCGAACGCCCGACCGAGGCCTTCGGACGGGCGCTGACGCAGACGCTCGAACCCCGGCTGCGCTACGTGAAGACCCCTTACCGCGACCAGTCGACGCTGCCCAACTTCGACAGCGCCGGACTGGACTTCAACACCGACTCGGTCTTCGCCGACAACAGCTTCTCCGGCACCGACCGCATCTCGGACGCCCACCAGATCACCGCCGGGGCGAGCACCCGCTTCCTGGCCAGCGACACCGGCGGCGAGCTGGCCCGCTTCACGGTCGCCCAGCGCTTCCTGCTGTCGGACCAGCAGATCACGCCCGAAGGCACGCCGCAGACCCGCCGCTTCTCCGACCTGCTGCTGCAGGCCTCGACCAGCGCGCTGCGCAACCTGAACCTCGACGGCATCGTCCAGTACGACACCGATCAGCAACGGGTCAAGCGCACCATCGGCAGCGTGCGCTACACGCCCGGGCCCTACCAGGCGCTGAGCGCGTCCTATCGCCTGCAGCGTGGCTCCAGCGAGCAGCTCTCGCTGGGCTGGCAATGGCCGCTGGCGGGCTGGGGCACCGGGCGCCGCACACCCGCGGCCGAGGCCGTGCAGCAGACGTCGACCCTGGCGCTGGACCGCACGCCACGCGGCGGCAATGACTGCAAGGGTGCGCTCTACGGCGTCGGCTGGGTCGACTACAGCCTGCGCGACCAGCGGCTGACCAGCACCGTGCTCGGACTGGAATACGATGCCGGCTGCTGGATCGGCCGCCTGGTCGCCCAGCGCCAGTCGGTGGCCAACAGCTCGTCGAACACCAAGCTGATGCTGCAGATCGAATTTGTCGGCCTGTCGAGGCTGAGCCTGGGCTCGAACCCGCTGTCGTCGTTCAAGGACAATATCCCCGGCTACCAGATGCTGCGCGACCCGCAAGGTCGCAACGACGTCAGCGACGACATCACCCCCTACAACCGGTCCTTCAAAGGCGTGAACCTTTTCCCATGACGGTGCTGCTGCCCTTCCTTCGCCGCCACGCGCCCCTGACCGGTCGCGTGCCCGCCACCCCCTGGCGCCGCCTGGGACGACTCGCCGGCCTGGCCCTCGTGCTGGGTGGCGCCGCCCTGGCCGCTCCGCCGGACGCGCTGGCGCAGCGCCGGGGTGGTGACTACATCGTCGCCGTGGTCAACCAGGAGCTGGTCACCAACAACGAGGTCCAGCAGCGCATCGCCCGCGCCGAGCAGGAAGCCGAGCGCACCAGCGCCCGCCTGCCTGCACGCAGCGACCTGCAGCAGCAGATCCTCGACCAGCTGATCGACGAGCGCACCCAGCTGAGCTACGCCCGCGACACCGGCGTCAAGGTCGAGGAGGCCGAGGTCGATCGAGGCCTGGCCAGCATCGCCTCGCAGAACCAGCTGACGCTCGCGCAACTGCGCGAGCGGCTGCAGAACGAAGGCCTGGACTACTTCCGCTTCCGCAGCAACCTGCGCGACCAGATCGCGCTGGACCGGGTGCGCGAGCGTGAGGTGCAGGCCCGCATCCGCATCACCGACACCGACATCGAGAACTGGCTGGCCGAGCAGCGCCAGCGCTCGGGGGCGGCGACCGAGTACAACCTGGGCCAGATCCTGATCGCCGTGCCGGAGAACGCCACGCCGGCGCAGGTGGCCGAACGGCGCGCCCGCGCGGTGCAGGCGCTGCAGCGCCTGCGGGCCGGCGAAAGCTTCGGCGCGCTGGTGCGGGAGCTGTCGGACGGCCCCAAGGAGCGCGACGGCTCGCTCGGCCTGCGACGTGCCGACAAGCTGCCGGACCTGTTCGTCGATGCCGTGCGGCCGCTGCGCACCGGCGAGGTCGCTCCGCAGGTGCTGCGTTCGGGCGCGGGCTTCCATGTGCTGAAGGTCATCGAGCGGCTCGAGGCCGCGCTGTCGGTCCAGCAGCACCGGGCACGCCACATCCTGCTGCGTCCCGGCCCGCAACTGAGCGAAGCCGCGATCGTCAGCCGCCTGCAGGACTACCGGCGCCGCATCACCGCGGGCACCGCCCGCTTCGACGACCTCGCGCGCCGCAACTCCGAGGACGGCAGCGCGGCCAGCGGCGGCGACCTGGGCTGGGCCGGCCCGGGGCAGTTCGTGCCGGAATTCCAGCGGGTGCTGGAGCAGCTGAACCCCGGCGACCTGTCCGAGCCGGTGGTGTCGCGTTTCGGCGTGCACCTGATCCAGCTGATGGAGCGGCGGGAGGTGCGGCTGGACGTGCGCGAGCAGCGTGAAGCCGCCCGCAACGCGCTGCGTGAACAGAAGTACGAAGAGGCCTACCTCGAATGGGCGCGCGAGCTGCGCGCCCGGGCCTATGTCGAATTGCGCGAACAGCCGGGACAGTGACCCCCACGTGAAACAGCACCTTGCCCGCAAACGTTTCGGCCAGCATTTCCTGACCGACATCGCCATCCTCGAGGACATCGTCCGCGCCATCGACCCGCAGCCGGGAGAGGCGCTGGTCGAGATCGGACCCGGCCTGGGCGCGATGACCGATCCGGTCGTCGCGCTCAGCCGACAGCTGACCGTGGTCGAGCTCGACCGTGATCTGGCCGCCCGCCTGCGCAAGCGGCCGGAGCTGTCGGTGGTCGAGTCCGACGTGCTGAAGGTCGATTTCCGCGCCCTGGCCGCGGCGGCCGGGCAGAAGCTGCGCATCATTGGCAACCTGCCCTACAACATCTCCAGCCCGATCCTGTTCCACCTGCTCGACCAGGTCGACGTCGTGATCGACCAGCATTTCATGCTGCAGAAGGAAGTCGTCGACCGCATGGCGGCCCGCCCGGGCTGCAAGGATTTCGGCCGCCTGTCGGTGATGCTGCAGTGGCGCTACGACATCGAGGCGCTGTTCGACGTCGGCCCCGAATGTTTCGATCCGCCACCGCGGGTCGATTCGGCCATCGTGCGCATGCAGCCGCTGGCCCATCCGCCGGAACTCGACAGCCGACGCTTCAGCGAGATGGTCGCCATCGCCTTCTCGCAGCGCCGCAAGATGCTGCGCAACACGCTGGGCCACTGGATCGAGGCCCAGGGGCTGGACACCGACTTCGACCTGCAGCGCCGGGCCGAGGAGGTTCCGGTCGAGGACTACGTGGCGCTGGCCCAGCTGGCCGGCCCGATCCCGGCGCCGGAGACGGCCGGACACTGACTCCTGCGATCTGCAGACCGGCCGCACACGAAAAACGGCCCGCCGAGGCGGGCCGTTCGTTCGTTCAGAGGTTCGACGCCAGATCCTGCGGCACCCCGGACCCGGGTGGCCGCCTGATCCTGCTCACGCCGCCGCGAGTGCCGCGGTGTCGAAGGCGCTGCTCATCACCGGCATGTGCGGTGCAAAAGCCGGCGCGGCGTTCTTGGTCGGCTTCGGTGCCGGCTTGACCGGCTGCTCGACCTGGGCTCCATCAGCCCGCTCCCATTGCCCTTGGTCCTGGGAGCGGGCTACTGAAAAGAATAGAAACATCGGAAGGGTATCTTGCGTTCCCCCCAGAAGTCGGCCGCGTCACGGAACACGTCGAGCAGCTGCTCGCGCCCTTCACGATCGAACTTGGCGTTGTCAGGCAGCTGCTCGAGCACGACGATGAAACCCTGCTGCACCCCCGACTTGTTGACCGTGTCGGTCATGCAGTCGTAGAGCGCATCCAGGTTCTTGCCGAAGTGGGCAGGGAACAGGAAGGCCTCGGCAATGCCTTCGAGCACGTCCTGCTTGGTCTGTGCGTCGGACAGGTTGGCGTAGAGAAAGTGATGGCCCATGTCTCGGGCGGCGTCCAGCAGGTCATCCACGCGGAACGCGCGGATCGCCTGGACGATGTTGGGTCGGACAGTCTGCAAAAGCATGGTGGTCCCTTGGGGCTCTTCAATCCTCGTCGGAATCATGGCGCGATGCGGCGGAAGCTCGCGTAATGGTCCTGCGTGTAATAACAGATGTCGGGAGCCGTGGCCTGTCGTCCGCCGCAGACGATGCGCCTGGCTCCCCGATCCCGGGATCTTGGGGTCTTCACGGTATATTCCAAGTAGTAGCCTCGACGCTGCTTCGGAAGCAGCCGTTCCCGGTTGCCGAAGACGCTGCCATCCTTGTCCCGGTAAGGGAAGGGTCCGCCGGCCAGGATCAGCTCGTGCGTGCGCTGCGCCTCCACCGGCAACGCGCTCAATGCGACCGCGTCGAGGGGCTGTGACTCTTCCCGGGCCTGCACAGTTCCCGCGGCCAGCCAGAACAGGACCACCAGCACGAACAGCTGCAGCCACTGGCCAGGCCAGAGGAAACGACCGCCGGTGTGACGGGTCGACAGGGCGATCCATTTGTTCATCTGCCCGCTCCGCTGGCGACCTGACCGGTCAGGGAAAGACCGGTGAATTTCACGCCGATCTGCAAAGACCATGGGGGTCTTCCAAAAATCCGAAGGGTCTATGGTACAGAAACCATGCCCGGAGCTCAAGGCTGCGCCTTCTTTTTCAGCACAGGCCCAAAGACAAGAGGCCGAGCCGGGATACCTCCCGACTCGGCCTATCTATTTGATTCAATTGAATTTTTTCAGCTGTTTCAGCGATTCAGCCTGACCCTGAAAATTCCGGGCACCACCCCCGATCGCCCGGGCAGGCAACCCGAGATAGTACCCGAATTCAGCAAGGTCACTCCTGGACGGTGTTGGCGTTGGCCACCGTCACGGCCGTCATGTTGACGATGCGGCGCACCGTCGCCGACGGCGTCAGGATGTGCACGGCCTTGGCCGCGCCCAGCAGGATCGGGCCGATCGCGATGCCACCACCCGAGCTGGTCTTGAGCAGGTTGTAGGCGATGTTCGCCGCGTCGATGTTGGGCAGCACCAGCAGGTTGGCCTCACCCGTCAGCGCGCTGTGGGGCATGGTCTCGGCGCGGTAGGCCGGATCGAGCGCGGTGTCGCCGTGCATCTCGCCGTCGACCTCAAGCCACGGCGCACGCGCCTGGATCAGCGCCAGCGCCTCGCGCATCTTCTGCGCCGACGGGTGGTTGCTCGAGCCGAAGTTGGAGTGCGACAGCAGCGCCGCCTTGGGCTGGATGCCGAAGCGCATCAGCTCCTCGGCCGCCATCACCGTGATCTCGGCCAGCTCCTCGGCGGTCGGGTCGTAGTTGACGTGCGTGTCGACCAGGAAGACCTGGCGGCCCGGCAGGATCAGGCCGTTCATGCACGCATAGGTGTGCACGCCCGGCCGGCGACCGATCACCTGATCGACGTACTGCAGGTGGCCCGAGGTGGAGCCCCAGGTGCCGCAGACCAGGCCGTCGACCTCGCCCTTGTGCAGCATCATCGTGCCGATCAGGGTCAGGCGGCGGCGCATCTCGATCTTGGCGAGCTGCTGGGTCACGCCCTTGCGCTCGCCGATGCGGTGATAGGTCTGCCAGTAGTCGCGGTAACGGTGGTCCTGCTCGGTGTTGACGACGTCGTAGTCACGCCCCTCTTCCAGGCGCAAGCCGAACTTCTCGATGCGTTGGGCGATGATGCCCGGGCGGCCGATCAGCGTGGGGCGGGCCAGGCCTTCGTCGACCACGATCTGCACGGCACGCAGGACGCGCTCGTCCTCGCCCTCGGCGTAGGCGACCCGGCGCTTGAGCGCCCGCTTGGCCCGCGTGAAGATCGGCTTCATCATCGTGCCGGAGGCGTAGACGAAGGCCTGCAGGCGCTCGCGGTAGGCGTCGAAGTCCTCGATCGGCGCCTGGGCGACGCCGGAGGCGGCCGCCGCTGCGGCCACCGCCGGAGCGATCTTGATCATCAGCCGCGGATCGAAGGGCTTGGGGATCAGGTATTCGGGGCCGAAGCTCAGGTTCGCGCCGGCGTAGGCCGCCGCCACCACCTCGCTCTGCTCGGCCTGGGCCAGCTCGGCGATCGCATACACCGCGGCGATCTCCATCTCGTCGGTGATGGTGGTGGCCCGGCAGTCCAGCGCGCCGCGGAAGATGTACGGGAAGCACAGGACGTTGTTGACCTGGTTCGGGAAGTCGGTGCGGCCGGTCGCCATGATGACGTCGTCGCGCACCGCCTTGACCTCCTCGGGCATGATCTCCGGCGTCGGGTTGGCCAGCGCGAACACCAGCGGCCGCGGGCCCATGGAGGCGACCATGTCGGCCTTCAGCACCCCGCCGGCGGACAGGCCCAGGAAGATGTCGGCACCGACGATGGCCTCGCGCAGCGTGCGCATCGAGGTCGGCTGGGCGAACTCGGCCTTGTCCGGGTCCATCAGTTCGGTGCGGCCCTGGTAGACCACGCCGGCCAGGTCGGTCACCCAGATGTTCTCGCGCGGCAGGCCCAGCTTGACCAGCAGGTTCAGGCAGGCCAGCGCCGCCGCACCGGCGCCCGAGGACACCAGGCGGACCTGCTTGATGTCCTTGCCGATGACTTTCAGGCCGTTGAGCAGCGCCGCGCCGACGACGATGGCCGTGCCGTGCTGGTCGTCGTGGAAGACGGGGATGCTCATGCGCTCGCGCAGCTTGCGCTCGACGTAGAAGCAGTCGGGGGCCTTGATGTCCTCGAGGTTGACGCCACCGAAGGTCGGCTCCAGCGCCGCGATGATGTCGACCAGCTTGTCGAGGTTGTTCTCGTTGATCTCGAGGTCGAAGACGTCGATGCCGGCGAACTTCTTGAACAGCACGCCCTTGCCTTCCATCACCGGCTTGGAGGCCAGCGGGCCGATGTTGCCCAGGCCCAGCACGGCGGTGCCGTTGGTCACGACCGCGACCAGGTTGCCGCGCGAGGTGTAGCGGAAGGCGTTGGCCGGGTCGGCGACGATCTCCTCGCAGGCCGCGGCCACGCCGGGCGAGTACGCCAGCGCCAGATCGCGCTGGTTGATCAGCTGCTTGGTCGGCGTGACCGCGATCTTGCCCGGGGTCGGGAACTCGTGGTATTCGAGTGCACTGCGGCGCAGTTCTGCTTGCTTTTCTTCTTGCTTGGACATGTAGACAGCTTCCGGACAGGTCAAAGAGGAGCGCCAGGACACCGCGGCATCGAGACAGGGAGGGCTGCGGATTGTAGGAATCGGTGCACGCCCGTGCCTGTTCGATTGAGGCGCGTGACGGCATGACGTCATGCCACAAGCGCATGCCCTGTCGTGGAGCATGACCGCCCGGGCGCCGATCGGGTTTCAGTGTGACGCCGCCCGGCCCCGATGGCATGCGCATTAGTGCGTAGTCCCGGGCGGCGGCCCGCCGGATACTGTGCGGCCATGAACCACCTGCTCGCCCTGCTGAAGTCCCTGCCCGTGCGGCGCTGGCGGCGGCTCAGCCTGTGGGGCGTGCTGTTCCTGCTGATCGCCGTGGCCGAGGGCACGCTGCTGTGGCTGACCTGGCAGCACGAGCACAACCGCCTCCAGGAGGAGACGGAGCAGACGGCGGTGACGGCGGCCGCCTCGGTGCGGCGGCTGCTGGCCACCGACGTGCAGGCGATCCAGCAGCTGCAGTGGGTCGACAGCGCGTCGACCTGGCAGAGCCTGGCCACGCTGATGCTGCGGGAGCACCCCGAGATGATGCGCATCGAGCTGCGCGACGAGCAGCTGCGCCCGCTCGCGCTGGCCGGCTCGCTGGAGCACCCGCTCCAGTTCACCGGCCTGCCGCGGGAGTCGATGCTGATCGAGGCCGATGCGGCCTGCACGACCGCCCGGCGGCTGGCCACGCCGCTGTTCTCGCGCAGCTACTTCGTGCCCACGGCATCGGGCCAGGGCTCCGAGGTCGTCGACCTCTGCCTGCCCTACCAGGTGGACTCGAGGCCGGCGTCGCTGCTGGTCACCGTCTCGCTGCGGCACCTGCTGGAGCACAGCCTGCCGCAGGAGCTGACGCACCGCTACCAGGTCATGCTGATCGAGGCCGACGGCACGCGGCTGGCGCTGGCCGGCGCGGTGCGTGGCGCAGGCGTCTACCGCTCGGACCGGCTGATCGACGTGGCCGGATTCACCCAGGTGCTGCGGCTCGACAGCATCACCGAGACGCCGGGCCTGCTGCCCAACCGCAATGCGGCGCTGGTGGCGGGACTGTCGCTGGCGCTGAGCGCGGTGGTGCTGCTGCTGGCGCACGACGTGCGCCGCCGCTCCGAGGCCGAGCAGGGGCTGGCCGATGCGCTGTCCTTCCGCAAGGCGATGGAGGACTCGCTGGTCACCGGCCTGCGCGCCCGCGACCTGAGCGGGCGCATCACCTACGTCAACCAGGCGTTCTGCACGATGGTGGACTGCAGTGCCGAGCAGCTGGTCAACGCCACGGTGCCGCCCTACTGGCCCCCCGAGATGATCGAGACCTACAGCAGGCGCCAGGCGCTGCGCATGGCCGGTGACGCCCCGCCGCGCGAGGGCTACGAGACCGTCTTCATGAACCGCAAGGGCGAACGTTTCCCGGTGCTGATCTTCGAGGCCCCGCTGCGCGACAGCCGGGGCCGGCAGACCGGCTGGATGAGCACGGTGCTCGACGTGCGTGCCCAGCGCCGCATCGAGGAGCTGTCGCGCCAGCAGCAGGAGAAGCTGCAGGCCGCCGCCCGGCTGGCGACGATGGGCGAGATGGCCACGCTGCTCAGCCACGAGCTGAACCAGCCGCTGGCGGCCATCGCCAGCTACGCCACCGGCACGCTCAACCTGCTGCCCGAGCAGCCGGAGGACCCGCCCGCCGATGCCGAGACCCAGCAGATGATCCGCCAGGCGATCTCGCGGGTGGCCGAGCAGGCAGAGCGGGCCGGCCGCATCATCCGCAGCGTGCACCAGTTCGTGCGCCGGCGCGAACGCCTGCGCGAGAACGTGCGCTGCAACGAGCTGATCGACGCCATCCTGCCGCTGGCCCGGCTGGCCGCCCGGCGCAGCAACACCCGGCTCGACATCGACCTGCCCACCCCGCCACCGCGGGTCAACTGCGACCGCACGATGGTCGAGCAGGTGCTGCTGAACCTGGTGCGCAACGGCATCCAGGCGATGGAGGAGGACGACACGACGCTGGAGGAGCGGGTGCTGATCCTGCGCGCGCAGCCCAGCGGCGACCGCTGGGTGGAGCTCAGCGTGATCGACCACGGCCCGGGCATCCCGGAGGCGGTGGCCGGCCAGCTGTTCACGCCTTTCTTCAGCACCAAGCCCGAGGGCATGGGCATCGGCCTGGCCATGTGCCGCACCGTCGTCGAGCAGCACGGCGGGGCACTGGAATTCACCAGCACGCGCGAGCCCCGGCAGACGGTGTTCCGGTTTACGCTTCCGGCTGTTGTCGCCCCGACTCCGCCTTCCCCTCCTGATCCATGACCGCAGCACGCATCCAGTCCCAGCCCGGCACCGTCTATGTCGTCGACGACGAGGAGGTGGTGCGCGACGCGCTGGCCTGGATGCTGCGCTCGCGCCGCCTGCTGCCACGCACCTTCGCCTCGGCCGACGCGTTCTGGGCGGCGGTGGGCAGCGGCGACGTGCGGGCCGACAGCCCCGGTTGCCTGCTGCTGGACATGCGCATGCCCGGCATGAACGGCATGGCGCTGTTCGAGCACCTGATCGAGAAGCAGTGGACCTCGCTGCTGCCGGTGATCTTCCTGACCGGTCACGCGGACGTGGCCACCGCGGTCGCGGCGGTCAAGCGCGGGGCCTTCGACTTCGTCGAAAAGCCGTTTTCCGACAACAGCCTGGTCGACCGCATCATCGAGGGCCTGGCCGTCAGCGAGACCGCCCTGAAGGCGGCGAGCGGGCAGTCGCAGATCCGGCGCCTGATGGCCGAGCTCACCGAGCGCGAGCGTGAGGTCATGGAGCTGATCGTGCTGGGGCGCGCCAACAAGCAGATCGCCGACGAGCTCGACATCAGCGTGCGCACCGTCGAGGTCCACCGCGCCCGGGTGTTCGACAAGATGGGCGTCAAGTCGGCGGTGGAGCTCGCCAACGTGCTGCGCCTGGGCGGGGCGGACTGAACGGCACCCATAATCGGCCGTTTGCTCCGGACACGCTGGCATGTCTCTTGGTGAATTCGATCTGATCGCCCGCTACTTCGACCGCCCGGTCAGGCGCAGCCCGCTGGGCATCGGCGACGACTGCGCGCTGCTCGCGCCCTCGCCGGGCATGCAGCTGGCCGTGTCGACCGACATGCTGGTCGAAGGCCGGCACTTCCTGTCCACCGTCGCCCCCGACCGGCTGGGGCACAAGGCCCTGGCGGTCAACCTGTCGGACCTGGCCGCCTGCGGCGCCCGGCCGCTGGCCTTCACGCTGGCGCTGTCGCTGCCGCGCGCCGAGGCGCCGTTCCTCGCCGGGCTGGCCCGCGGCCTGTTCGCGCTGGCCGACCGGCACGACATCGAGCTGGTCGGCGGGGACACGACCTCCGGGCCGCTGAACCTGTGCATCACCGTCTTCGGCGAGGTGCCCGCCGGTGGCGCGCTGCTGCGCAGCGGCGCCCGGCCCGGCGACGAGCTGTGGGTCAGCCACCCGCTGCACGACGACGAACCCGGCTGGCTCGGTGACGCCCGGCTGGCGCTGGAGGTGTTCCGCGGCACGCCCGGCCTGCACGTGCCGGGCGAGGCCTTCGAGCGGCTGCGCCTGGCGATGGAGTGTCCGCAGCCGCGGGTCGCGCTCGGGCAGGCGCTGCGCGGGCTGGCCACCAGCACGATCGACATCTCCGACGGCCTGATGGGCGACCTCAGCCACGTGCTGAAACGCTCGGGTGCCGTGCACGGCGAGGCCGGCCGGCCGCTCGGCGCGCGCCTCGAGGCCGACTGGCTGCCGCGCAGCCCGCTGATGCGGGCACAGGACGACGGCCGGCAGCTCGAATGCCTGCTGGCCGGCGGCGACGACTACGAACTGCTGTTCACCGCCGCGCCCGAACGCCACGAGGCGGTGCTGGCGGCCGGCCGCCACAGCGCCACCGGGGTGCGCCGCATCGGCCACCTCACGACCGGCGGCGGCCTCGAGGTCGTCGGCCACGACGGCCAGCGCCTGGCCACGCCCTGGGCCTCGTTCGACCATTTCCGCGCCTGAGCACGATCGACTGCGCCATGCCCGCCTCTCCCCCCGACGACATCATCGACATCGAGCCGATCCGCACCGTCTCGAACGCGGCCGATGCGGCCCCGCCCCCGCGGGTCGACGCCAGCTTCCTGCTGTCGCACCCGGCCCACCTGATCGCGCTGGGGGGTGGCAGCGGCCTGAGCCCGATGGCGCCCGGCACCGTCGGCACGCTCTGGGCCTGGGCCTCCTTCCTCGTGCTGAGCCACTGGCTCGATGCGTCGGCCTGGGGCTGGACGCTGCTGGGCGGGCTGGTGGTCGGCTGGTGGGCCTGCACCGTCACCGCCCGCCACGCCCGCAGCGCCGATCCCGGCTTCATCGTCTGGGACGAGGTGCTGGCCTTCTGGCTGGTGCTGTGGCTGCTGACGCCGGCCAGCGGCTGGGCCCAGCTGGCCGCCTTCGGGCTGTTCCGCTACTTCGATGCCGCCAAGCCCGGCCCGGTGCGCTGGGCCGACCAGGTGTTCAAGGGCGGCGGCTGGCGCGGCGGCTTCGGCATCATCTT
Organism: Sphaerotilus hippei; assembly: GCF_003201595.1. Classification (GTDB taxonomy): domain Bacteria; phylum Pseudomonadota; class Gammaproteobacteria; order Burkholderiales; family Burkholderiaceae_C; genus Sphaerotilus; species Sphaerotilus hippei. Next base: position 86,999 of record NZ_QJJS01000008.1, read on the forward strand.
CGACGACCTGGTGGCGGCCCTGTGCACGCTGCTGGTGATCTCGCTGTGGGTGGCCCTGCAGCGTGCCTGGGCCTGAACCGGAGCCACCTGATGAAGTCCACCGAAGCACGCACTCACGACACCACGGCGCCAGTCGCCGCCTGGGTGGAGGCGCTGGCCGGGCGGCTGCGCCAACGCGGCTGGCAGCTGGCGACGGCCGAAAGCTGCACCGGCGGCCTGATCGCCGCGGCCTGCACCGACCTCGCCGGCTCCAGCGACTGGTTCGAGCGCGGGCTGGTGACCTACAGCAACACCGCCAAGCAGCAGCTGCTGGGCGTGCCGGCCGGGACGCTGCACACCGACGGCGCGGTCAGCGAAGCCACCGCCCGGGCCATGGCGCAAGGCCTGCTGCAGCACGCGCCGGTGCAGGCCACGCTGGCGGTCACCGGCATCGCCGGACCGGGGGGCGGCAGCGACGACAAGCCCGTGGGCACGGTCTGGTTCGCCTGGGCGCTGCCCGGCCGCTGCTGGACCGAGCGGCGCGTCTGGCCGGGTGATCGGGCCGCCGTGCGGGCGCAGACCACGCGGCATGCGCTGCGCACGCTGGTGCAGGCCCTCGACGAGGACGAGAGCAGCACGCCATGAGCCTCGAGGCGCACGCTCGCCCCGCCACCGACCAGGGCCAGGGCCAGGGCCAGGGCGGCATCCTGCTGGCCTGCCGTTTCGACGCGGCCGAATGGGCACGCTGGATGCCGGCGCTGCAGGCGGCCCTGCCGGGGGAGGCACTGTGGCGCCTGGACCGGCCGCAGGACTGGCCGTTCGACGTGCGGCAGCAGGCCGACGTGGCCATCGTCGCCAACCCGCTGCCGGGGGCGCTGGTCGACTGCCCGCGCCTGGGGCTGGTGCAGTCGCTGTGGGCGGGCGTGGAGCGGCTGATGGCCGACGACAGCTTGCCCGAGGGGGTGACGCTGGCGCGCATGGTCGATCCGGTGATGAACCAGGCGATGGCCGAGACCGCGCACTGGGCGGTGCTCGGGCTGCATCGCCGGATGTTCGACTACGCCCGCCAGCAGCAGGCGCGCCATTGGGCCGCGCAGCCACAGCGTCGGGCCGACGAGGTGCCGGTCGGCGTGCTCGGCCTGGGCGAGATGGGCCGCACCACCGCGCGGCGCCTGCAGCAGGCCGGCCATCCGGTCCTCGGCTGGAGCCGCCGCCCGTGCGAGCTGCCGGGCGTGCACACCTGCCACGGGGCCGCCGGGCTCGACCGGCTGCTGGCCTCGGTGGAGATCCTGATCAACCTGCTGCCGCTGACGCCGGACACCCACCACCTGCTCGATGCCGCGCGGCTGGACCGGCTGCCACGCGGCGCCGGGCTGGTGAACCTGGCGCGGGGCGCGCATGTGGTCGAGGCCGACCTGCTGGCGGCGCTGGCACGGGGCCAGATCGGCCACGCGGTGCTCGACGTGTTCGCCACCGAACCGCTGCCGGCCGAGCATGCCTTCTGGCAGCACCCGCAGGTGACGGTGCTGCCCCACGCGGCGGCACAGACCGACCCACGATCGGCCGCCCGGCTCGCCGCCGACAACATCCGCGCCTGGCGCCAGGGCCGGCCGGTGATGCACCCGGTCGACCGGCAGGCCGGTTACTGAGCCGCGTCACCACGGCCCGGCACGGCGGCCCGGCTCAGAGCAGGCGGGTGAAATCGGTGTCGAGGTGCACCGCTTCGGTGGCCGGAGCCTGCCAGGTCGCGACCCAGGCCAGCCACTGATCCGCCGGCATCGGCCGGCCGATGCCGTAGCCCTGGCCCTCGTCGCAGCCCAGCCGGGCCAGCAGCGCCCAGGCCTTGTCGGTCTCGATCCCCTCGGCGACGACGCTCAGGCCGAGGTGGTGGGCCAGGCCGATGGTCGACTGCACGATGCGGGCATCGTCGAGGTCACGCTCCATGTTCATCACGAAGCTGCGGTCGATCTTCAGTTCGTCGACCGGCAGGCGCTTCAGGTAGGCCAGCGACGAATAGCCGGTGCCGAAGTCGTCGATCGACAGCCGCAGGCCCAGGTCGTGCAGTTTCTGCAGGGTCTGCAGGGCGCGCTGCGGATCGTCCATGATCGTGCTCTCGGTGATCTCCAGGCACAGCCGGGTGGCCGGCACCTGGTGGCGCTCCAGCAGCAGGCTCACCCGAGCGGGCAGATCGGGGTCCAGCAGGTCACGCGTGGACAGGTTGATGCTGAGCTTGTGGGCATGGCCCTGGTCCTGCCAGCGGCGCATCTCTCGGATGCCGGCCTCCAGCATCCAGATCGTGATCTGGCGGATGAAGCCGGTCTGCTCGGCGAACGGGATGAACTGCATCGGCTGCACCAGGCCGCGCTGCGGGTGCTGCCAGCGCACCAGCGCCTCGCCCCCCAGCACCTCGCCGGTGAGCAGATCGACCTTGGGCTGCACGTACAGGCGCAGCTCCTGCTGCTCGATGGCCCGGCGCAGCTCGCTCATCAGCGACAGCGACGCCTCGCTGCGGTGGTCCATCGACGGCTCGTAGAGCACCACCCCGAGCTGGCGGCGCTTGGCCGCGTACATCGCCACCTCGACCAGGCTCAGCAGTGCCTCGGGATCATCACCCTGCCCGGGGGCGAGCACGATGCCCAGGCTCGCGCTCAGATCCACCGTGTGCTCGTCCAGCCGCAGCGGCTCGTCCAGGCACTGCAGCAGCGCACGGGCGAACTGCAGCGCCGGCTCACGATCGGCATTCGACAGCAGCAGCGCGAACTCGTCACCGCTCAGGCGCGCCAGCAGCACGCCGTCGGGACGGCCCTGCCGTGACAGGCGGCGGGCGACCTCGCACAGCAGCCGGTCACCCAGCTCGTGGCCGAGCACATCGTTGACATGCTTGAAGCGGTCCAGGTCGAGCATCAGCACCGCCACGGGCAGGCGTGCCGGGCTGGCGGACCGGCCCTGCAGCACGGACCGCAGCGCATCGACGAACTGGGCCCGGTTGGGCAGGCCGGTCAGCGTGTCCCAGTAGGCCAGCCGGCGGATCTCCCGCTCGCGCCGCTGCACGGCCAGACGCATCGACTCGAAGGACTGCGCCAGCTGCGCGAGCTCCCGGCCGGCGCGGCGCCGGTCCGGAATCGGCACCGGGCTGTCGTAGTCACCCAGCCGCAGCCGCTCGGCCGACAGGCGCAGGCCGCGCAGGGGGGTGCTCAGGCGCCGGGCCGTCACCACGCTGCCCACCGCGAACACCAGCGCCCCGCCGAGCGTCAGCAGCAGCAGGGTCAGCTGCAGGCGCTGGAATGGCGCGATGACCGGATCCACCGAACGGGCCAGCACCAGCTGAAGGCGCACGGCCTCGGGGGTGGCTGCGGACCCGACGGTGTCCAGCGTGAAGCGGCAGTTGCGCCAGCGCTGGCCGGCTTCACGGAACGCCTGGCCGCAGGCCTCGAGCGTGGGGTCGGGTGCTGCCGCCGGGTCCGTCACGTCCGCCTCCATCGGCGGCAGCGGGCCCGGGGCCCGCGTGGCCGCCAGCACCTGCTGGGGCGACGAGCCCAGCAGCACGGCCGCCCGCAGGTCGGTGATGTCCGCCAGGGGTTTCAGCACGGCCTCGTCGAGCACGAAACCCATCAGCACCCAGCCGATCGTCGAGGGCGCCTTCACCGGCACGGCCACGATCTGGTAGGGCTGTCCCTCGATCAGGGTCAGCACCGCCGGCCCGGTCATGCCGGCCACCGCCGCGGGGGCCATCGCCGCCAAGTGCGCGGCCGGCAGCAGCGCCACGACCCGCGCCACGCTCAAGCCGGCGGCGGCCAGCGGCGTCCAGGCGGTGTCGGTGTAGATCACCAGCGATGCGCCGATGCGCTGGCCGTGGCGGTCCAGCGCGTCGGCCAGGGTCGTGACCTCCTGGCGGCTGGCGGCCCACTGGAAGCCCTCGTCCGACGCCAGCAGGGCCGCCGCCTCCGACAAGCGCTCGGCCCGCTGCAGCAGCAGCTGGTTGAAGACCCGCAAGCCGGTGTGCAGCTCGGCCTCGACCGTGCGGGAGGCACTGCGCTCGATCGAGCAGTGCACCAGCCACAGGCTCATGCCCTGCACCAGCACGAGCAGCAGCAGGAAGGGCCAGACGATGCGCCGCTCCAGCCCGCTCAGGCGCCAGCGGAACCAGCGCCCGGACAGGCGCAGCGCATCGGTTCGGCCGTTCGGTTTCATCGGATCGGGGCAGGCCGGGCACCGGCAGCGGCCAGGACCGGCACCATCCACGGCACCCGCGGACGTGACCTCGATGTCAGGCGATGGAACATGTCGGGACTCTCGAAGCGGCACGGACAGGAGGACATGATCAGCATCTCACCTCCACCGCGCCAAGCAGGGCCTGAAAACGCGGCTGAAGGGCGTGTTTATCCCCCGGTCGACCGACCGCTGGTGGTCGCACGCTTCAGGGCATGCAACACCTCGCCCATCCTGCCGCCGATCCGGCAGTCCCGCGGCTGCGCTGCGCGCCCGGCCGCCGCCTCGTGCTGGCCCTCGTGCTGCTGTCGGGCCTGTGCACGGCCCGCGCCGGCGAGGCCCTGGACGCGCTGATCGTGCGGGATCCGACGGGCGCAGGCGCCCTGGCCGGTGGGATCGAGGAACCCTGGGAAGCCTCGCTGTCGCCACCGCGCCTCGGTCTGGACGAGACGGGGCCGGACGATCCGCGACGCCTGCACGACACGACGGCCCGCTGGCGCCGGCTGGGAAATGCCGCCCCGCGCGACGACCGCTGGCCACAGATCACGCTGGGATCGACCTCCCGGCGCACACGGAGCCCCGCCGCGGGCGCCGGTCCGCGCAGCCCGCGCAGCACCGAGCTCTACCTGGCGGCGACCAAGGTCTGGCTGGGCGGCGTGCTCGGTCGCCACGTGGTCGTCGACCTGGCGCTGCGCCACCGTCCGTCCGACCGCTTCGACCTGCCGGGACCCGGCGGCGGCGCCCGCCCCGCCACACGCCTGCTGCCCGAAGCCTCGGTGGCACTGCTGCTGCACGACGACCTCGCCGTCGGCCTGGAGTGGCGGCGCCGGCAGGATCCGCTGGACGCCTGGCGCGAGGACAGTGCCGCCGACGTGTTCGTCGCCTGGTGGCCGAACCGCCAGTGGAGCCTGTCGGCCGCGTCGCTGCACCTGGGGCAGATCGGCGACAAGCCGGCGCAGCGCGGCTGGTACCTGTCGGCCCAGACCCGCTACTGACGCGGGATCACCGCAGGCGCGGCCCGCCGGTCAGCGCCAGCACGGTGGCCGGAGCGCGGGGGGACAGCGCCTGCACGGTCATCAGCACCAGACGCCGCAGCGACTGCCAGGGATCGGCCGGCCAGGCCGGATCGCGCAGGCCCTTGACCAGCCCGTCGCAGGTGTGGGCTGCCTGCACCAGCGTGGCCAGGGCCTCGCGGTCCAGCCGGGGCGCCAGCCGCTCGACCAGCTTCTCCTTGGCGCCCCAGACCCGCTGCTCGCGCAGCACCATCGGCAGCGGCTGCCCGCGGTCGAGCGCCTGGCTCACCCGCCACAACATGCGCAGGTCCTCGGCCAGCGTCCAGTGCACCAGCACCGCGGCCTCGCCTTCGGCCGCCAGGCCGTCGAGCATGCGCAGCGCCCGGTCGACCTGACCCGCCAGCACCGCCTCGCCGAGCTTGAAGACGTCGTAGCGCGCCACGTTCAGCACCGCCTGCTCGACCTGCTCCTGGCCCAGCACGCCACCCGGGTAGAGCAGGCCCAGCTTGGTCAGCTCCTGGTGGGCGGCCAGCAGATTGCCCTCGATGCGGTCGGCGAAGAAGGCCAGCGTGCGCTGCCCGGCCTCACCCTCCTCGACCCGCTGGCCCTGCGCCGCCAGGCGCTGCGCCAGCCACTGCGGCAGCGCGCGTCGCTCGACCGGATCGACCCGCACGCTGACGCCCGCGCCGTCGAGCGCCAGGAACCAGGCGCTGCCCTGCTGCGTGCGGTCCAGGCGCGGCAGGGTCACGATGGTGAGCACGTCGTCGCAAAGCAGCTCCACGTAACGCTGCAGGGCCTCGGAGCCGTCCTTGCCCGGCTTGCCACCCGGGATGCGGATCTCGATCAGCCGGCGGTCGGAGAACAGGCTCATCGCCCCGACCTCGCCCAGCAGCGACGACCAGTCGAAGTGCGCGCCGGCGACGGTGTGCACGCTGCGTTCGGTGTGGCCGGCCCGCCGGGCGGCCGCCCGCACGCTGTCGGCGGCCTCCTGGGCCAGCAGCGGCTCGTCGCCGTGGATGACGTAGAGCGGCCTCAGGCCTCGCGCCAGCTGGGCATCGAGCTGATCGGAGCGGACCTGCATGCGTGCGTCCGTCCGCTCAGGGCGCCGACGCGGACGCGGCCGGTGCCACCAGCGCCGCCGGGCCCAGGATGGCCAGCCGGCGCACGACCTGGGCGGCGATGTCGACCGACATCGCGCGGTAGAGCAGCAGCGCCTCGTGCTCCTTGGCCAGCGCGTCGGTCTCGGTGTAGCTCATGTCACGCTGCTGCTGCAGCAGCGTCGGAGCGATCAGCTCGAGCCCCGAGGGCGTCTGCGCCCGGAAGCGCAGGCGCGAACGCAGCGTCAGCTCACGCACCAGGCCGGCCGAAGTCGAGACGGCGACCACCTCGTCGCGGCTGTCCTCCAGCACCTGCAGCACCACGTCGGCCCCCGGTGGGGCCTCCAGCAGTTCGACACCGGGGCTGGCGCGCAGCTGCCGGCGCAGCTCCTCGCCCAGCAGCGACGAGCCGACCAGCCCGCGCAGGTGGATGCGCCGCAGCTGCAGCGCCGGCGGGCGGCGCAGCTGGAAGCCGCAGCCCGTGGCCACCAGCGCCAGCGTGGCCACCGCGCCGAAGCTCAGCAGGCGGCGCCGGACATCGGCAGCCACCGGGCCGTCCGCAGGGGATCGCACAGTCATGCTCGTCACGTCCCCGTCAGACCACCACGTTCACCAGGCGGCCCGGCACGACGATGATCTTCTTCGGCGGCTTGCCCTCGGCAAACCTGGCCACCTCGGCACTGGCCGCGGCCGTCGCCTCGATGGTGGCCTTGTCGGCGCCGGCAGGCACCTTGATCGAGCCGCGTGTCTTGCCGTTGACCTGCAGCACCAGCTCGAGCTCGTCCTGGACCAGGGCCGCCTCGTCCACGGCAGGCCACGGCGCGTCGAGCAGGTCGCCCTGGCGTGCCGCGAAACCCAGCTCGCTCCACAGGCTCCAGGTGATGTGCGGGCAGGCCGGGTAGAGCATGCGCAGCAGCAGCGAGACGCCTTCGCACAGCACGGCACGATCGCCATCGCTGCCGTCGGACTTGAAGCCTTCCAGCGCGTTGAGCACCTTCATGCAGCCCGACACCACGGTGTTGTACTGCATGCGCTCGTAGTCGTGGCTCACCTGACGCAGGGCCAGGTGCAGCTCGCGGCGCAGGGTCCTGGCGTCGCCACGCAGTTCGGCCTGGCTGAAATCGCCGGCCGTGGCGGCCTTCAGGACGGCCTCGTTCTTTGCGGCAAAGCCCCAGACCCGCTTGATGAAGCGGTGCGCACCCTCGACGCCCGAGTCGTTCCACTCCAGCGTCTGCTCCGGCGGCGACGCGAACATCACGAACAGGCGGGCGGTGTCGGCGCCGTGCTGGTTGATCAGGTCCTGCGGATCGACGCCGTTGTTCTTCGACTTGGACATCGTGCCGACGCCCTGGTAGTCGATGGCCGTGCCGGCCGGCAGGTCGCCCTTGGCCTCCTTGAGCTGCGCGCCGACGATCTTGCCGCCGGCATCGAACACGTTCTCGACCTCGTGCGGCCAGAAGTACTCGATGCCGCCCTTGTCGGTGCGGCGGCTGTAGATGTGGTTGAGCACCATGCCCTGCGTCAGCAGCTTCGTGAAGGGCTCGTTGACCTTCACCAGCTTCAGGTCGCGCATGACCTTGGTCCAGAAGCGGGCGTACAGCAGGTGCAGGATCGCGTGCTCGATGCCGCCGATGTACTGGTCCATCGGCATCCAGTAGTCGGTGCCGCCGGCGACCATCTGCTCGCTGTTCTGCGCGTCGCAGTAGCGCATGAAGTACCACGACGAATCGACGAAAGTGTCCATCGTGTCCGTCTCGCGCTGCGCGGGCTTGCCGCAGCAGGGGCAGGCGACGTTCAGGAAGTCGGTGCGCTTCTTCAGCGGATTGCCGCTGCCATCGGGCACGCAGTCGATCGGCAGCACGACCGGCAGATCCTTGGCCGGCACCGGCACCGCACCGCAGTCGTCGCAGTGGATGATCGGGATCGGCGTGCCCCAGTAGCGCTGGCGGCTGATGCCCCAGTCGCGCAGGCGCCAGGTGGTCTTCTTCTCGCCCAGGCCCCGGGCAGCCAGGAGTTCGGCCACCTTGGAGACGGCCTCCTTGTACGGCAGCCCGTCCAGCGCGCCCGAGTTGACGCAGACGGCGCGCTGCTTGTCGCCGTACCAGTCGGCCCAGGCGTCGAGCGAGAACACCTCATCGCCGGCCTTCACGACCTGCTTGATGGCAATGCCGTACTTCTTCGCGAACGCGAAGTCGCGCTCGTCGTGCGCCGGCACGCCCATCACGGCGCCGTCGCCGTAGCTCATCAGCACGTAGTTGCCGACCCAGACCTCGACCTGCGCGCCCGTCAGCGGGTGGGTGACGAACAGGCCCGTGGCCATGCCCTTCTTTTCCTGGGTCGCGAGCTCGGCCTCGGTCGTGCCGCCCTGGGCGCATTCAGCGATGAAGGCAGCCAGCGCGGGATGGCTCGCGGCGGCGTGCGCGGCCAGCGGGTGTTCCGGCGCGACGGCGCAGAAGGTCACGCCCATGATGGTGTCGGCGCGCGTCGTGAAGACGTACATGCGACCGTCGCCGATCAGCGCGCCCGCCGCGTCCTGGATGTCGTGCGTGAAGGCGAAGCGCACGCCCTCGCTCTTGCCGATCCAGTTCTCCTGCATCAGGCGCACGCGCTCGGGCCAGCCGGCAAGGTAGTTCGGGTCTTCCGGGTTGGCGACCGCGCCGAGCAGCTCGTCGGCGTACTGGACGATGTTCAGGTAGTAGCCGGGGATCTCGCGCTTCTCGACCACCGCGCCCGAGCGCCAGCCGCGGCCGTCGATGACCTGCTCGTTGGCCAGCACGGTCATGTCCACCGGATCCCAGTTGACGACCTGCGTGCGGCGCTCGGCGATGCCGGCCTCCAGCATCTTCAGGAACAGCCACTGGTTCCACTTGTAGTACTCGGGGTCGCAGGTGGCGACCTCGCGGCTCCAGTCGACCGCCAGACCCATCGCCTGCATCTGGGTCTTCATGTAGGCGATGTTCTCGCGCGTCCACTTCTCCGGCGGCACGGCGTTCTTCAGCGCGGCGTTTTCCGCCGGCAGGCCGAAGGCGTCCCAGCCCATGGGCATCAGGACGTTGAACCCCTTCATCCGCAGCTGACGCGTCAGCATGTCGTTGATGGTGTAGTTGCGCACGTGGCCCATGTGCAGCTTGCCCGACGGGTAAGGCAGCATCGAGCAGGCGTAGAACTTGGGCTTGTTCTGGTCCTCGGTCACGCGATAGGCATCGGCGGCACGCCAGGCGGCCTGCGCGGCGGACTCGACGGCGGCGGGATCGTATTTCTCGTTCATGGGGCAGCTCGCTCCAGCCGGAGCACGAGGCTGCGGCCAGCGGTCAGAGATCAGGGCACAAGTCGTGGATTATCGCGTGCCCGGCGCCCGCTCAGGGCGCCTTGGCGGCCGCGGGCTCGGTGACGAAGGCGATGCGGTCGAGTCCGGCCTGCTGCAGCTGGCCGATCAGCTCGGCCACGCGCCCGTAGGGCACGGCCCGATCGGCCCGCAGGTGCACCTCGGGGCGGGCGCCGGGACGCTCGCCCAGCCGGGCCAGGCGCTGCGCGAAGGCCTCGGGCTCGAGGCGCTCTTCGGCCAGGTAGAGCGCCCCGTCGGCCTGCAGCGCGATCTGCAGCGCGTCGACCGGTGCCTGACCGGCCGCGGCGGCCTCGGCCTTGGGCAGGTCGAGCTTCAGGCGCGAGGTCATCAGCGGCGCGGTGATCATGAAGATCACCAGCAGCACCAGCATGACGTCGATCAGCGGCGTCATGTTGATGTCGCTCATGGGCTGCGGCCCGCGGTTGCGCTCCAGCCTGCCGAAGGCCACGGCTCAGTCCCCGTCCGGCGCCGCGGTGCGGGTGCGCTGCGGATCCAGCTGGTCGAGCACCATCTCGCGCAGGTCGTGGGCATGGCCCTCGAGTTCGGTCTCGCAGGCGTGCACCCACTGGCCGAACAGGTTGTAGGCCAGCACGGCCGGAATGGCCACCGCCAGGCCGGCGGCGGTCATGACCAGCGCCTCGCCGACGGGGCCGGCCACCTGGTCGATGCTCATCGTGCCGGCAGCCGACACCCCCAGCAGCGCGTGGTAGATGCCCCAGACGGTGCCGAACAGGCCGATGAACGGCGCCGTGGCGCCGACCGACGCCAGCAGCACCTGCCCGAAGCGCAGCTGGGTCACGACCCGGTGCAGCGCATCTCGCAGGTGGCGCGTCAGCTGCGCCGCGCTGTGGCCGGCGGCCTCCAGCGTGCCCGAGGGCGCGCGGTACTGCGCCGCATCGAGCAGCGGCATCAGCACCTGTTCGCGGTCGAGCCGCTGCAGCTGGGCGCGGGCGGCGTCGAGCGTGCCGGCCGACCAGAACGCGGGCACCGCCCGGGCCAGGTCACGGCGCACCCGGGTCAGCACCCAGGACTTCCAGAAGATCAGCACCCACGCCGCCACCGACATCACCATCAGCAGCAGCGCCACGACACGGGAGACGCCGTCGCCTTCGGACCAGATCTGCGCAAAGCTCCCCATCGTGGTTCAGCCGGGCGCGCTCAGCCGAGGCCCAGCACGTCGTTCATGTCGAACAGGCCGGCCGGCCGGCCGGCCAGGAACCGCACCGCCCGCAGGCTGCCCTGGGCGTAGGTCGCGCGGCTGGAGCTCTTGTGGGTGACCTCGATGCGCTCGCCGGTGCCGGCGAACAGCACGGTGTGGTCACCGACGATGTCCCCGCCACGCACGGTCGCGAAGCCGATCGTGCTCGGGTCACGCTCGCCGGTGACGCCTTCGCGGCCGTAGACGGCGCAGGTCTTCAGGTCACGACCGAGCGCACCGGCCACGACCTCGCCCATCGCCAGCGCCGTGCCGCTGGGGGCATCGACCTTGTGGCGGTGGTGGGCCTCGATGATCTCGATGTCATAGCCTTCGCTGAGCGCCCGCGCGGCCATGTCCAGCAGGCGCATCACCACGTTGACGCCCACGCTCATGTTGGGCGCCATCACGATGGCGATGTCCTGGCCGGCGGCACGGATCTGCGCCTTCTGCTCGTCGCTGAAGCCGGTCGTGCCGATCACCAGCTTGACGCCCAGCTCGCGGCAGACCGCCAAGTGGGCCATCGTGCCTTCGGGGCGGGTGAAGTCGATCAGCGCATCGGCGCCCTGCAGCGCGGCACGCAGGTCGGCGGTGATCGCCACGCCGCTGGCCTGGCCCAGGAAGGCGGCCGCGTCATGGCCGAGGGCCGGACTGCCCTCGCGGTCGAGGGCACCGGCGAGCACGCAGTCGTCGGCCGCCTGCACGGCCTCGATCAGCATGTGACCCATGCGGCCGGTGCAGCCGGCCACGGCGATACGGAGAGGAGCGGTCATCGGTCGGGAGATTCAAGGGGCGGAAAGGCGCGCAGCGGGCCGCTGGCGGGAGCGGCTGCCGCGGCAGCTGCACGACTCGGGCCCGGCAGGGGCAAGGCGCTGAGCTGTCGGTCGTCGAGTTCGAGCGGGGTCTTGCGCGGCTCAATCCGGGTCACGTCGATGGAGGCGACGAACTCCTGCTCGGACGGCAGGCCGTCGGCATCGAAGCGGCTGACACGGTCGGCATCGAAGAAGACCGTGACCACGCGGCGCTGCGGCTGCGCACCCTGGCGGCGGATCGTGAAGACGTAGTCCCAGCGGTCGCCGTGGAACACGTCGGCCAGCAGCGGCGAGCCGAGCAGGCCGCGCACCTGTTCGCGGGTCAGGCCGGCGCGCAGCTGCGCGGCCATCTCGCGGGTCACGACATTGCCCTGCACCACCTCGACGCGGTAGGGCGTGATCAGGCCCAGCAGATCGCCGGTGCGGCTGACGGCACACGCCCCCAGCAACGAGGACCCGATCACGCTGGCCAGCAGGGCAAGGACAGGAACAGGGCGGCGGATCCGGGACAGTGCAGGCATCGTATGGACATGAACGGAGGCTCACGAGGGTGAACGCATCCCGATATCATCATGGATTCTAGCGAGACAACCTGCCCTTCTGCATTCATGACCAACGCCGACGAACTCAAGAGCTCCGGGCTGAAGGCCACCCTGCCTCGCATCAAGATCCTCGAGATCTTCCAGCGCGCCGCCCAGCGACACATGACCGCCGAGGACGTCTTCAAGGTCCTGCTGGTCGACGGCTCGGACATCGGCCTGGCCACGGTCTACCGGGTGCTGATGCAGTTCGAGCAGGCCGGCATCCTGTCGCGCAACCATTTCGAGAGCGGCAAGTCGGTCTTCGAGCTCAACGAGGGTCAGCACCACGACCACCTCGTCTGCCTCGACTGCGGCCATGTCGAGGAATTCTTCGACGCCCAGATCGAAGCCCGCCAGCGTGCGGTCGCGATCGAGCGCGGCTTCGCTCTGCAGGAACACTCGCTGGCGCTCTACGCCCACTGCACCCGCAAGAACTGCCCGCACCGCCCGAGCAAGTGAGACACGCCGCCACTGGGCGGCGCCGCCTGCGGGCGGCTCTCAGAGGCCGGTGTCGCCCCGCTCCATCAGTTCACGGTGGCGCTGGATGAATTCGCGGTAGGTATCGATGCCGCGCAGCTGCAGCACGGTGTTGCGCACGGCCGCCTCGACCAGCACCGCCAGGTTGCGGCCGGCATCGACGGCGATGACCACCTTGCGCACGTTCATGCTGAGCAGCTCCTCGTAGAGCGGCTCGTAGGGCAGGCGCTCGAAGTCGCGGTCCAGCGTCTCCTTGCGCACCAGGTGCACGATGAGCTTGAGCCGCATCTTCCGGCGCACCGCCGTCTCGCCGAAGATGGCCTTGATGTCGAGCAGGCCGATGCCCCGCACCTCGAGCAGGTTGCGCAGCAGGTCGGGACAGCGCCCCTCGATCGCCGACTGCGAGACCCGGTAGAGGTCGACCACGTCGTCGGCCACCAGGCCGTGGCCACGCGAGACCAGTTCCAGGCCGAGTTCGCTCTTGCCCAGCCCCGATTCGCCGGTCAGCAGCACGCCCAGGCCCAGGATGTCCATGAACACCCCGTGGCGCGAGGTGCGTTCGGCGAAGTGCTGGCCGAGGTAGCCTCGCAGCACGTCGATCACGTGCCCCGCCGAGTCGCGGGTGCTGAACAGCGGGATGTCGGCGCGCTCGCACATGGCCACCAGCCGGTCGGGAGCGGCGCAGCCATCGGCCACGATCAGCACCGGCGGCTCGAGCGTGACGATGCGCGAGATGCGGCGCTCCTGGGTCTCCTGGTCGGTGGCCTCCAGATAAGCCACCTCGCGACGCCCGACGATCTGAACCCGGTAGGGATGGATGTAGTTGAGGTAGCCGACCAGATCGGCCGACGACTGGGCGTCGCGCACCGCGACCTCGTCGAAGCGGCGCTCCGGGTGGGCATGCCCGGCGATCCACTCCCACTTGAGCGACGCCCGATGGGCGTCGAACAAGGCTTCAGCGCTGATGACGGTCGGCTTCAAGCCCGGACCCGTGGAGGCGTACAAACCGTTCGCCGTTCAGGCGACCGATTTCAGCGGTTCCCACCGCGAGATCAATTCATGGACCTGCAGCGGATCGGTCTCGGTCTTGAGTCGCTCGCGCAGGTCACGATCGGACAGCAGCTCGGCGATCTCGGAGAGGATCTCCAGGTGGCGCTGCGTGGCGGCCTCGGGCACCAGCAGGAAGATCATCAGCACGACCGGCTCGTCGTCCGGCGCCTCGAAGGCGATCGGCTGGCTGACACGGATGACGGCCGCCAGCGGATTCTTCAGGCCCTTGATGCGGCCGTGCGGAATGGCGACGCCATGCCCCAGACCGGTCGAGCCCAGACGCTCGCGGGCGAACAGGTTGTCGGTGACCGTGGCACGGGCAATGGCGTGCTGGTTCTCGAACAGCAGACCGGCCTGCTCGAACGCGCGCTTCTTGCTGGAGGCTTCAACGTTCACCAGAACGTTGGCGGCCGGGAGGATAGCGGCTAGACGGTTCATCGAGGACAAAGCGCCGTTTCAGACTGAGACTTTGGCGAGCGCTGCGCAGGTGGTCGGGAGTGGGATTATAAGAATCACGCGGAAACCAGTGCGAACCAGATCTCCCGTATTTCATGGGTCATGGAGCCGGGTTGCCTGTGAACAACACCGCCAGATCGCGAAGACCTGCACAAAATGAAAAACGGCCCTGCTTGACAGGGCCGCCCTCGCATGATCAGGACCGCAGGGGCATCACGCCGCCTCGTCGGCCATCACTTCACGCTTGAGCGTGTGGTGGTGGTGGTCCTGAAGCTTGTCCTTGTGTCGCATGACCTGACGGTCGAGCTTGTCCATCAACTGATCGATGGCCGCATACAGGTCCTCGTTGCTGGCTTCGACAAAGATCTCCTTGCCCTTGGTGTGGAGAGTGACTTCGGCACGCTGACGACGATCCTTCTCCTTCTGCTTTTCCACTGTCAACAGGACGTTGATATCGACGACTTGATCAAAATGTCGGGTGACCCGGTCCATCTTCGTGAGCACGTATTCGCGCAGCGAAGAGGTCACTTCCAGATGATGTCCGCTGATCGTCAGATTCATGGAGCCTCCATTCAAGAGGTTGGTGGGGAAGATCTGTTCGCTCTCTGGTTCCACCGGGCCGTCTGCCCTTGTGTGAAGCCAGTGTGACAAGTCCCCCTGCGTCTGGCAAGACGGCCGATGCACTTCCACGTTACGGTGTGTGGGAATGCGCCTGTGCACCGTTTTTGGGATTAATCTGCTGGTTTTCGAGCATTCAGCAGCGCTGGAAAAAGACGCTGCGATGCGGTGCAGGCCTCCCGGCGTGCAGCCCGTCCACGCAAGAGTGATGCCGCCCGAGGCGGTGCCATAATCGAGTCGTTACCCGGCTTTTGGAGCGCGACATGGACCACAGTCACTCTCGGTGACCGTCCCTCCCGTGTCGACCTGGCCCGCCCAGGTCCGACCCAGACAGGAGTGAGACGGGTTTCCTCATTTTTCTCGTCTTGCTTGTCTGGTGCACGCTCCGCGTGCACGCCCTCCGCCCAGGAGCCTCGATGCTCAATGTTTTCACGCTGTCCAGCGGCCGTCTGTTCCAGGAAGAGATCGACACGCCCGAGGGGCTGGCGCATGTCAGTCCGGTCTGGGTCGACCTCGAAGCCCCGACACCCCAGGAAAAGGGCTGGGTCCAGAGCCGCTTCGGCCTGACGATCCCCGATGACGTCGTCGACGAGGACCTCGAGGAATCCGCCCGCTTCTACGAAGAGGACAACGGCGAACTGCACATCCGCTCGGACTTCCTGATCGATGACGGCGAGACCCCGCGCAACGTGCGGGTCGCCTTCATCGTGCGCAACAACATCCTCTTTTCGGTGCATGGCGAGGACCTGCCGGTCTTCCGCCTGCTGCGCCTGCGGGCGCGCCGCATCCCCGCGCTGATCGAGGATGCGAAGGACGTGCTGCTCAAGCTCTACGACGCCGACGCGGAGTACTCGGCCGACGCGCTCGAAGGCATCTACGACTCGCTGGAGAAGGTCAGCGCGCGGGTGCTCAAGCACGACGTGGACGACCGGGCAGCGGGCGAGGCCCTGTCGGCCATCGCGCACGAGGAGGATCTGAACGGCCGCATCCGGCGCAACGTGATGGACACGCGCCGGGCGGTCAGCTTCATGCTGCGCAGCCGCATGCTCAACGCCGAACAGTTCGAGGAAGCCCGCCAGATCCTGCGCGACATCGACTCGCTGGACAGCCACACCGCCTTCCTGTTCGACAAGATCAACTTCCTGATGGACGCCACGGTCGGCTTCATCAACATCAACCAGAACAAGATCATCAAGATCTTCTCGGTGGCCAGCGTGGCGCTGCTGCCGCCCACGCTGATCGCCAGCGTCTACGGCATGAACTTCCAGCACATGCCGGAGCTGAGCCAGCGCTGGGGCTATCCGTTCGCGCTCACGCTGATGGCGCTGTCGGTGGCGGCTCCGCTGCTGTACTTCCGCAAGAAGGGCTGGATGCGCTGAGCGGCCGCTCGCCGGCTCAGCGCGAGCGCAGCCGGCGCTGCAGCCAGCGCATCAGCACCCCGAGCACCGGCAGCTGGGCGTACAGCTCCTCGGCCGCATCCCAGTAGTCGCGGTGCCAGGCCACCCGCCCGTCGGGCGCAAAACGCAGCTGTGACGTGCCACGCACCTGCAGCGGCACGGCACGAGGCGACAGGGCGAAGCTGAACGTCCAGGTCAGGAAACACTGGTCCCCCTCAGCCACGATGTCGTGCACCACGAAGCGGGGTCCGTGCAGCACCTCGAACATGTGCGCGAAGATCCGGCGGATCGCGGCCAGGCCACTCACCTCGTTGAACGGATCCTTGAACCAGGCCTGTTCGCTGTAGAGCTGCGCCAGCCGGTCCAGATCGGCGGGCTGCAGGGCCTCGTAGAAGCGCACCACCGCCTCGACCCGCGGATCGGCATGGCGCAGGGCGGACCCAGGGCCGCTCACAGGCCGGTCCCCTTGCGGATCAGCCCAAAGTACAGCCGGTCGGGCAGCAGCCCGAGCAGCTTCAGGAACCGGCTGAAGCGTTTCGGGAAGTGGATCTCGAAGTCTCCGGCCGCCCAGCCACTCAGGATCTGCCGGGCCGCCTCGTCGGGCGTGATCAGCGCGGGCATCACGAACGGGTTCTGCGCCGTCAGCGGCGTCGCCACGAAGCCGGGGTTGATCACCGACACGCCCAGACCCTGGTCATGCAGGTCCATCCACAGCACCTCGGCCAACCCGATCAGCGCGGCCTTGGTCGGCCCGTAGGCCAGTGCATTGGGCAGGCCGCGGTAGCCGGCCACGCTGGCGACCAGGCTGAGGTGACCGGCCCGCTGGCGCAGCAGCACCGGCAGCACGGCATCCAGCACGTTCAGCGCGCCGACGTAGTTGACCTGCTGATGGCGCAGCATGTCCGCCAGGTCAAAGGCCGTGGCGCGCTGGGGCCGGTAGTGGCCGGCGCAGACCATCACCAGGTCGAGCCGACCGGTGGCGGCCAGCAGGTCGTCGCAGGCCTGGCCGATCTGCTCGCGCGAGGTCACGTCCGCCGGCAGCGCCAGCGCGCCCGGATGGCGCTGCACGAACTGCTGCAGCGGGGCGGTCTGCCGGGCGCTGACCACGACCCGGGCGCCACGCGCGGCCAGCAGCCCGGCCGTGGCCAGGCCGATGCCGCTGGAGGCGCCCACCACCCAGGCCACCTGGCCCGACCAGTCGCGCAATGCGGGATTGAGGCTCATGTGCTGATCCTGCGCTCAGGGCTTGTGGAAGGACAGCGTGACCTCGCCCAGGCGGATGCCGAACTTGCTCATCGTCGCGCGGTTGAGCATCACCTGGCGATCCATCAGGTACATCCAGTCGTCGAACTGCACCTCGTAGGTCGTGCCGTCGACCGGCAGCCGCAGCGTGTACTGCCAGCGCAGTGCATTGCCCGCCGCTTCCCCCTTCGCCTCGCCCAGCACGTCGTCGGCCCGGCCGACATAACGGCCGTCGGCCTGGCGCGAGAGGCGCCAGACCCGGCGCTCGGTCTGGCCATCGCTGTAGGTGAAGTCCTCCTCGAGCACACCCTGGTCACCCTGCCAGCGGCCGACCATGCGCACCGTGAAACGCCGCTTGACCGCTCCGGAGCGGTCGGTGAACAGGCCATGGGCGGTGAGTTCGCCGTTGAAATACTCGCGCAGGTCGAGCACCGGCGTCTGGCCCGTGTAGTCCTGCACCTGCGGGCCGGCGCAGCCCCCCAGCACGAGCGAACCCGCCAGGGCCGCCGCCGCCAGCAGGGACCGTCGCCACGCACATCGTCTTGCCATCAGTCTTCTCCTCTGAACGCCGGGGCATCCCGCCCCAGCAGACCCCACAGCGCCAGCAAGGCCAGCAGCTTCAGGGCACACGGCAGCAGGCCGTAGGCCACCGCCAGCACCGTCAGCGCCGCGGCATCACGGCTGCCGGGCACATAACCGGCCCAGCCCAGCAGCGGCAGCGACAGCCCGGCGGCCAGGGCCAGGTTGAGCTTGGTCGCCCCGCTCCACCAGCCGAAATAAGCCCCCTCGGCCGAACCCGAGACGCCGTCGTGCACCACCACGCGTGCCAGCAGCGCACCGGGCACGACCAGATCGGCCCCCAGCGCCGCCCCGCTGAGCACGCACACCAGCAGGAAGGCGAGACCCTGCCCGGCCCCCAGCCACACCGTCGCCGCGAACGCCAGCACGGCCAGGCCCATGCCGAGCGCCCAGGTCCGCAGCAGGCCAATCCGGGCCACCACACGCACCCACAGTGGCAGCACCAGCGCCGCGCTGACGAAGTAGGCGGCGAGGAACGCCCCCTCCCAGGCCGGCAACTGCAGCCGGTCGCGCACGAAGAAGAGCACCAGCGTGGCCGGCACCGCCGCCGCCACCCCGTTGAGCATGAACACCACCAGCAGGCGGCGCAGGCCCGAAGAACGCCAGGCGCCGGCCACGGCAGGTCGAGGCGTCTCGCCGGGAGCGGCCTGCTGCTGCTGCTGCTGCTGCTGCTGCTGCTGCTGCTGCAGCGTTGGCCGCGGTGCCGGTGGCCGCGCCCGCAGGAACAGCGCGGCCGCACCGGCGAGCAGCAGCACGAACACCAGCAGGCTGCGCTCCATGCCCAGCAAGGACGGCAGCACGCTGGCGACGACCACACCGAGCAGCGCCGCCCCTTCACGCCAGGCGATCCAGCGGGCCTGACCGGCATCCCCGCCCCCCAGACGGGCGCACCAGGACTGATGCAGCACCGACAGCGTGCTGTAGGCCAGGTAGGTGAGCACCAGGCTGGCCCCGCACCACAGCAACAGAGGCCCCGGCTCACGCACCGGCGGCAGGTAGACCGCCAGCACCCCGAGGCCGAGCAGCGCCGCCGCCATCAGCAGGACCCGGTGCACGGCCGCCAGGCCCAGCGCGAAGCGCCCGTCGATCCACCGCCCCAGCCAGGGATCGACCAGCGCATCGGCGGCCCGCACCAGCAGCAGCAGGACCCCGAGCACCGCCAGCGGCATGCCGAAGCGTTCGGCGTAATGGGCCGGCAGCTGCACGTACAGAGGCAGTGCGGCGAACGCCAGCGGCAGACCCAGCGCGCCGTAGGTCAGCCCCTCGCCGGCACCCGAAGGTCCGCGGCTCACGGCGTGCCCAGCAAGGCCGCCCGCAGCGCCGGCTCGGGGCTGCGGGTCGACAGCCAGATGCCGAAGAACAGCCGGGCGAATTCCGCATCGGCCACCGAGCCGACCGGGCGGCCGTTGAACAGGAAGGTCGCCACGCCCGACGCACTGCGGTGGTGGCCGACCAGCCGGTCACCGGCCTGCACATCCGGGAAGATCGATTTCATCGCGGCCAGCCAGGCCGACTCCTGTGCCGGCTCGATGCGGCCGACCCGCCGCATCTCCTGCAGTGAACGCTCGGCGATGCCCGCCCCGTCGAGCGTGCGGGCATAGGCCAGCTCGAGCGCGAAGTCCCCGGCGGCATAACGCTCGGCCGTCAGCGCCGGCGCCGACTCGGGCACCCAGAGCCGGGCCTCGTAGATGCGCAGACCGAACCAGCGGAACTGCATGCGGCCCTGCTGCCGCACCGGGCCGAGCAGCGCGCCCAGTTCGGCCGGTGCGGTGGCCGCGCGGGCCGGCCGGGCGGCCCAGGGCAGTGCCGACAGCGCTGCCAGGCGCAGCAGCTGCCGGCGCCGCTGGAGGTGACCGGGCTGCGCAGCCATCTCAGACCCGTTCCGGCTTGCGCAGCGTGAACTGCATGACATTGGTGTTGCCAGTATCGAAGGCGGCTTCGCAGTAGCAGAGATAGAACGCCCAGGTCCGGGCAAAACGCTCATCGAAGCCCAGGCGCTGCACCGAGACCTGCTCGGCCAGGAAACGCTGGCGCCACCGGCGCAGGGTCTCGGCATAGTCCGCACCGAAGGCGAAGCTGCGCTCGACGATCAGTCCGGCCCGCTCGGCGGCGCGGCGGAACTCGGTCTCGCTGGGCAGCAACCCGCCCGGGAAGATGTACTGCTGGATGAAGTCGGTCGAGCGTGCATAGGACTCGAACAGGTCGTCGCGGATGGTGATGCTCTGGATGCAGGCCCGGCCGCCCGGCTTCAGGCAGCGCGCGACGGTCTCGAAATAGGACGGCCAGTAGCTGCGGCCCACCGCCTCGAACATCTCGATGGACAGCACCGCGTCGAAGGGCTCGTCGCGGATGTCGCGGTAGTCCTGCAGGCGCAGGTCGGCCCGATCGCTCGTGCCCACGCGCCGCAGGCGTTCCTGCGCCCAGGCCAGCTGCTCGGTCGACAGCGTCACGCCGGTGACCGAGGCCCCGGCATCGCGCGTGGCGATCTCGGCCAGCGCCCCCCAGCCGCAGCCGATCTCGAGCACCCGCGGTGCGGGTGACGCCGCATCGGTCGGACCCCCGACCGGCACTCCGGCCTCGCGCAGCGCGCGGTGGACCTTGGCGTGCTGCGCCCGGACCAGATCGCCGTCGAGCCGCCCCTCGAACCAGGCGCTGGAGTAGTTCATCGTCTCGTCCAGCCAGCGGGCATAGAACGCGTTGCCCAGGTCGTAGTGGGCGTGGATGTTGCGCCGGCTGCCGGCGCGGGTGTTGCGGTTGCGCCAGTGGCGCAGGCGGCTCAGCAGCGAGCCCCACCAGGAGCCGTAGACCAGCGACTCGAGCTGGTCGCGGTTGTGGATGAACAGGCGCAGCAGGCCGGCCAGGTCGGGCGTGCTCCAGTCTCCGGCGATGTAGGTCTCGCCCACGCCGACATCACCGCGGGCCGCCGCCGCACCGAACAGCGACCAGTTGTGCAGGCGCAGCACCGCCAGCGGCTCGGCACCCTGGCCCAGGTGCAGGTGTCCGCCGCCCGGCAGGTGCAGCTCCAGCTGGCCATGCTGCATGCGGTCGAGCAGGCGCAGGGCCGCACGCGCGATCGCCGGTGCGTCGGCGGGAACGGTGGCCGGCGACACCGCAGCGGCGGTCGCCACCGCATGGGGCCAGTCGGAGGAGCAGGGACGGGTCGTGGCGGTGGTGCTCATGGGGAAGGACGGGTTGGAGAGACGGGACACGGGCGCTCGGCTCATCGGGTGACCGGGAGCACCGGCGGGGCGGGCTTGCGGAAGAACGGCACCCGCTTGAGCCACAGTCGCACGGCCTGCAGGTGGATGCGCACGAGGACACCCGCCGTCAGGAAAGGCATCGAGGCCCAGAGGCGCACGAGGCTGCCGGCCTGCAGCGGCTGCAATTCACCGCTGATGCTGGTCTGCAGCAGCGGCCCTTCGGCATCGTCGTGGTCGACACGCACGACCAGGCGCCCGGGCTGCGCGCCCCGGTCCGGCGAGCGCATGAACCGGAAGCGGTAGCAGCCCTGCACCGAGCAGAAGGGCGAGACATGGAAGACCTTGGCGGCCACCTGCTCGCGGCCCCAGCCCAGCTGAGGCCCCTGCAGCAGGTAGCAGTGGCGCTCGCCGAAGGTGTTGTTGACCTCGGCGACCACCGCCGCCAGGCTGTCGTCGCGCCGGTGCACGAACCAGAAACTGACCGGCTTGAAGACCACGCCGAACACGCGCGGAAAGGTCTGCAACCAGACCTCGCCGTCACCGTCGTGCACGCCCTGCTGCAGCAGCAGGGATTCGAGCCAGGCCAGCGCATCGTCGCCCCCCTCGCCGTGGTCACGATCGTGGAAGCTGACCAGGGCACGGCGATTGCGCGGCAGTGCCGTGTCGGGTCGCTCCCGCCACGTCCGCATCGGCAGCATCAGGAACCACGTCGGGTAGTGGAAGGCGTGGTGCGCCGGGCGCAGCCGGGTGTGGCGCACCACGCCCCGGCCGAGCAGCGGTGCAGGCGGCTTCATGCGACCCGCCGTTCGGGCGCCGAGGCCCAGGCCCGCTTCAGGCCGTCGAGCACCCGCAGGCCGGAGGACAGGCCGTCCTCGTGGAAGCCGTAGCCTCCCCAGGCGCCGCAGAACCAGGTGTGGCGCCGGCCCTGCAGCTCGGCCACCCGGGGCTGGGCGGCGATCGCGGCCTGGTCGAACACCGGATGGGCGTAGTCGAAGGTGGCCAGCACCTGGTCGGGCCGGGGCTCGCGCACCGGGTTCAGCGACACGATCACCGGCTGTGCGAACGGCAGCGGCTGCAGGCGGTCGAGCAGGTAGTGCAGGCAGACGCCCGACTGCTCGAGGGCCTCGGTGGGCGCGTGCTCGTAGTTCCAGGCGGCCCAGGCCTTGCGGCGGCGCGGCAGCAGCGCCGTGTCGGTGTGCAGCACGGCCCGATTCGGGTGGTAGGTGATCGCACCGAGCACGGCCCGCTCGTCGGCATCGGCCTGCTCGCCCAGCAAGGCCAGCGCCTGATCCGAATGGCAGGCCAGCACCACCTCGTCGAAGACCTCGGCGCCATGCCGGCTGTGCACCGTCACCGGCCCGCCGCCGGCCGGCCGATGCAGGCCGGTCACCGGCGACGACAGGCGCACGTCCTGCAGGCGCGGCAGCATGCGACGGATGTACTCGCGTGCACCACCGGTGACCGTGTACCACTGCGGCCGGTCGGTCACCTGCAGCAGACCGTGGTTGTGGCAGAAGCGGATCATGGTCGCGATCGGGAAGCGCAGCATCTGCTCGGTCGGGCAGGACCAGATGCAGCCGATCATCGGCAGGAAATACCAGCGCCGGAACGCGTCGCCGAAGCGGTGTTCATCGAGGAAATCGGCGATGGGCTGCTGCAGTTCGGCGTCGGCGCCCTGCACCGCCAGGCGGGTGGTCAGCCGGTTGAAACGCATCAGGTCGGCCAGCATGCCGAGGAAGCGGGGCCGCAGCAGGTTGCGGCGCTGCGCGAAGACGGTGCCGAGGTCACAGCCGCTCCACTCCAGCCCGCCCCCGTCGGCCTGGACCGAAAACGACATGTCCGACGCCGACGTGTGCACCTGCAGTTCGGCGAACAGCTCGAGCAGCCGCGGGTAGGTGCGGTGGTTGAACACCAGGAAGCCGGTATCGACCCCATGGGTCACGGGCCGCCCCAGCGCATCGGGCAAGGTCACGTCGACGGTGTGGGTGTGGCCGCCCAGGCGGTCCTCGGCCTCGAACAGGGTGACGCGGCAGCGCTCGTCGGGATGGCTCAGACGCCACGCCACCGACAGCCCGGCAATGCCCGAGCCCACCACGGCCACCCGTTTCATGCCCACCTCCGCCGTGCCGCGCGGCGCGCCTGACGGCGGCGCTTTGCGCCGTCAGGGCCGAGGGGGGAAGGGGGGGATAGAGAAATCGCCGTGCAGCGCCCCAGGGGGAATGAGGGAGGGAGGGAGGAGGAGGAGAACCGCCCCGGGATTCCGGCCGGCATGACCGGCCGTCTGCACGACGACAAAAACCTGTCGGGACCTGCGCTGGTCAAGCCCCTGACCGAAGGTTGCGCCCTGGCGCCGGAAACCGGCATGCGCAACTTCCCGTATGTGAACGCGGACGCGCGGAAAAGTTCCGGTCCGGCGACGTACTTTTCCGTACCAGTCGAACGGGTCCGGCAGCGATGGTCCCCGGCGCTCCATCGAAGGTCGATCGCCACGCTCACATCAGGATTGATCATCTTTTGTCTAGGTCAAATGGCAAGATTGATCGAATACTAGTTGGACAAATAACTTTGTACAAGCATTTGTCCAAGACATAATTGCCGCATGGCCGAACTTGTCCCCCTCCTCGCTCCGCCGCTGACCATCGCCGCCGTCGAGCGCGACACCCGCATCGGCAAGGACACCCTGCGGGTGTGGGAGCGGCGTTACGGCTTTCCCAACCCCGACCGCGACAGCAACGGGGAGCGCCTCTACCCGGCCGATCAGGTGGAGCGGCTGCGACACGTCAAGCGGCTGCTGGACGCCGGTCACCGCCCCGGTCGCATCGTCAGCCTGGGCCTCGACGTGCTGAAGGGCTTTGGCGACCTGGCCCCCTCACCCGCCCGCACCTCCGCGGCCTACCCCGAGCCGGGTTCGGACGTCACCCTGCTCGTGGACCTTCTACGCAGACACGAGCTGCTTGGATTCAGGCGCCATCTGACGCAGTGCCTGCTGCGGCGCGGCCTCGGCCGTTTTGTCACCGACGTGGCCCTGCCGCTGGTGCACGAGATCGGCACGGCCTGGTCACGTGGCCAGATGGACATCTTCGAGGAGCACCTGTGCAGCGACACGCTGGAGACGGTGCTGCGTGCGGCCATCGCCGGCGCCCCGGAGGCCGACGAATCCAGCACGCCCCGGGTGCTCAGCAGCACCTTTCCCGACGAGCCGCACGGCCTGGGCCTGCTGATGGCCGAGGCGCTGATGTCGGTGGAAGGCTGCTGGTGCACGAGCCTGGGCCGCCAGACCCCGCTGCGCGACCTGGTGATGGCCGCGCAGGCCTTCCGCTCACAGATCATCGTGCTCAGCTTCACGGCGGTGAACAACCCCAACCAGACGCTGGAAGGCCTGCTGGAACTGCGCACGCAGTTGCCCGACCACATCGAGATCTGGGCTGGCAGCGCCCTGCCCGTGCTGCAGCGCCGCGCCGGACCGGGCATCCGGCTGATGACGTCGATGCACCAGATCGCCCCGGCCGTGGCGGAGTGGCGCAAACGCCAGGGCGACCGGTGATGGCCATGCCGGCGGACGCAGGTCGGATCCGGGACCTGCTGCACGCGGCCCGGGCCCATGATCCGACGTCCCGGCAGCCGCTGTTCCTGCTGGACCGGGGCCGACCCGTGCCGGTGGGCAGCGTGGCACACCGGCACCGGGCGCCGGTGCTGCACTGGGCCGGCTGGTCCGGGCTCGGTGCCCGGTGCTCGGTCCATGACGGCGGCCTGCTGCTCGATGCCGGTGCACAGGCCGATGTCCGGCAGGCGCTGCTCGCCCGCCTCGCCGCCGACCTGCGCCGGCAGGGGCTGATCGAGGGCTGGCGCGACGAGCTGTTCCCGGTCCAGGCGCTCGATGCGCTGCCCACCCACGCGGGCGGTCCCCCGGCACTGACCCGGATCGAGCGGGCCAGCGCGCGCTTCTGGGGCACGCTGACCTTCGGCGCCCACTGCAACGGCTACGTGGCCGATGCCGATGCCCGCCCGGTAGCGCTGTGGATCGGTGAACGGGCCGCCGACAAGGCGGTCGATCCCGGTCGGCTCGACAACCTGATCGGCGCCGGCGTGCCCGACGGTCAGACGCCCGCCCAGGCGCTGCTGCGCGAGGCCTGGGAAGAGGCCGGCCTGCACCCCGCCCAGCTTCAGCGGGTCCGCACTGGCAGCGTGCTGGAGCTGCTGCGTGACCGGCCGGAAGGACTGCAGCGCGAACACCTGCATGTGCACGACCTGGAGCTGCCCGCCGGGCTGCAGCCGGTCAACCAGGACGGCGAGGTCGCCCGCTTCCACCTGCTGCCGATCGCCGAGGCCCTCGAGGCGGCCCGTGACGGCCGCATGACCGTGGACGCGGCACTGGCCACGCTCGACTTCGCGCAGCGCCACCGACTGCTCGACGCGGCCGGGCTGTGCGCCGAGGACCTCGAGGGCCTCGACGCCCTGCGCTGGCAGCCGCCGCGCCCTTGAGCGGGTCGAGCGTTCAGAGATTTACAACGCCGGCGACAAGCCCGGTGAACCTGCCGCCGCCCACCGGCTCTTAAAGTCCGGTTCACCGAATGACGCTTGGCCGACATGACCACTTCACCTGCCCCGATCCCCGCCAGCCGCTACAACACCGTGGCCATCGCCCTGCACTGGCTGCTGGCGCTGCTGATCATCGCCTCGCTGGGGCTGGGTCTGTACATGGCCGATCTGCCGTTCTCGATGACGCGCCTGAAGCTCTACAACTGGCACAAGTGGGCCGGGGTCACGATCCTGCTGCTGTCGGCCGCCCGCCTGCTGTGGCGCCTGACGCACCGCCCGCCGGCCCTGCCCGCGGCCATCAACGCGGCGATGCCGGCCTGGCAGCGCGCTGCCCACCACGGCACGCACCACCTGATGTACCTGCTGTTCTTTGCCATCCCGCTGACGGGCTGGGCCTACAGCTCGGCCGCCGGCTTCCCGATCGTCTGGTTCGGCGTGCTGCCGCTGCCTGACTTCGTGCCCGCCGACAAGGCCCTGGCCGAGCTGATCAAGCCGCTGCACGAGATCACCGCCAAGGCCCTGGCCGCGCTGATTCTGCTGCACATCGGCGCCGCACTGAAACACCAGCTGATCGACCGGGACCGGCTGCTGGCACGCATCGGCATCGGCCGTGCCGACTGAACCGTCCCGCCTCCACGCCCAACCGGAGTCCACCGCATGAGCAAGCACACCCTCGCCCTGGCCCTCACGGCCGCCCTGACCGTGTCGACCCTGCCCTTCGCCGCCTCGGCGGCCGGCCAGGCCGTCGATCTCGCCAAGAGCGAGATCGGCTTCACCGCCAAGCAGATGGGCGTGCCGCTGCAAGGCCAGTTCGGCAAGTTCGACGCCCAGATGGCGTTCGACCCCGCCAAGCCCGAGACCGGCAAGGTGAGCTTCTCGATCGACCTGGGCAGCGCCAGGCTGGGCTCGGCCGAGACCGAGGCCGAGCTGGTCAAGGCCGAGTGGTTCAACACCGCGAAGTTTCCGCGTGCCACCTTCCAGAGCACGGCCATCAAGGCCAGCGGCCCCAACAAGTTCGACGTCACCGGCAAGCTGACCATCAAGGGCCAGAGCCGTGACGTGGTCGTGCCGGTGACGCTGGCCGCGGCCGGCGCCCAGCAGAGCATCGCCACCGGCGGCTTCGCGATGAAACGCCTCGATTTCAAGATCGGTGACGGCGACTGGACCGACACGTCCATCGTCGCCAACGACGTGCAGGTGAAGTTCAAGCTGCAGCTTCAGGGCGTGGCCGCTCGCTGAGCACCACGCCGGTTTCCTTCCGATTTCCCGACCCTGACCAACCCAAGGATCCGTCCATGAAAAAAGCCCTCCTGCTGGCCCTCGTGCCGACCCTGTTCGCCGCTGCCGGCGCTGCCCAGGCCGCGACCTACGCGATCGACCCGACGCACACCTACGTGACCTTCGAGGCCAAGCACTTCGGCACCTCGACCAACCGCGGTCGTTTCGACAAGAAGAGCGGCAGCGTCGAGTTCGACCGCGCCGCCAAGACCGGCAAGGTGGACCTGACGCTGGAAACGGGCTCGATCAGCACCGGCCTCGCACAGTTCGACACCCACCTCAAGAGCGCGGACTTCTTCAACGCCGCCACCTTCCCGACCGCCAAGTTCGTGGCCGACAAGTTCGTGTTCGACGGCGACAAGGTGAGCGAGGTCACGGGTTCGCTGACGATGCTGGGCAAGACCAACGCCGTCACGCTGAAGGCCAACAGCTTCAACTGCTACGAGAACCCGATGCTCAAGCGTGAAGTGTGCGGCGGCGACTTCGAGACCACGATCCAGCGCAGCCAGTGGGGCATCAACTACGGCCTGACCTACGGCATCCCCGATGCCGTCAAGCTGCTGATCCAGGTCGAAGCCGTCAAGCAGTGAGGCGTCGCGGCCGCTCCAGCGTGTCGCGCTCGGCACGCCGGAGGCGGCGGCCCATCAGGTGATGCGGCACGGGCGGACGGGACATCACCCGTGCGCCCGTGAGCAGGGCCAGCGGCAGGCTGAGCAGCCACAGGGCCATCACGGCCACGCTGGCCAGCACGACGGCCGGCAGCGTCAGGCAGACCAGCAGCGCACGCACCCAGGCACTCGGGCTGCGCAGCGCCTGCTGCCAGCTGAGCGAACGTCGGCCGCGATCACCATCAAGGTCATCTGCATCGAGCCGGAATTCGGGATCTTGCCTGGGCATCTCTGTTCTCCTCCGCCACCGCGGATCTCCTGTCTGGAATCAGGTTAGCCGCTCCCATCGACCGATCCGTGACATATGACCGGTCGGTTACATGTCGATGCCACGGTGCCCTCGGCGCCTCGGCAGGCGTCACAAGAAATACAAGTTGTTTCAGTTTGGGTTCAGGCTCGCCGGGCGTGGATACTCGAGCCCATGAACGCCCCCTCCTCGACCCCCGCCGCGGCCGACGTGATCGCCGCCACCGAACAATGGCTGCTCCAGGCCGTGATCGGCCTGAACCTGTGCCCCTTCGCCAAGGCCGTGCAGGTCAAGCGCCAGATCCGCTGGGTCGTCAGCGACGCCACCGACGCCGAAGGCCTGCAGGCCCAGCTGCAGGACGAGCTGCAGCGCCTGGCCGACACCGATCCGGCCGTGGTCGAGACCACGCTGCTGATCCACCCGCGGGTGATGGGCGACTTCCTCGACTTCAACGATTTCCTCGACATCGCCGACGGCACGATCGAGGCGCTCGGCCTGGAGGGGGTGCTGCAGGTCGCCAGCTTCCACCCCGACTACCAGTTCGCCGACAGCGATCCGGACGATGTCGCCAACTGCACCAACCGCTCGCCCTACCCGACGCTGCACCTGCTGCGCGAAAGCAGCATCGAGGCGGCCATCGACAGCCTGGCCGATCCGGACGAGATCTACGAGCGCAACATCGAGACGCTGCAGCGCCTGGGCCCCGAAGGCTGGCGCCAGCTGTGGGTCGGACCGGCCACGGATCCGGCCGCCGATCCGCGCTGAAGCGTCCCGGGTGTCGCGGCCGGCCGACGCTCACCCGGCTCCAGAGGGCTGTCACGTCGATCGGCACCGATGCGAGGGCCGCCGCGGCGGCCGTGGCCACTAGACTGTGGCCGACTTCCCGGGACTGGCATCGGCTGCCGGTCGGGACACGCAAGCTTCCATGGCCGCCTACCTGATCCGTCGACTCTGGCAGATGATCCCGACCCTGTCGGGGGTCGTGCTGCTGGTCTTTTTCCTGTTCAAGTCCTTCGGCGGTGATCCGGCCGAGATCCTGGGCGGCCTGGATGCGTCGGACCGGCAGATCGAGCAGATCCGCGAACAGCTCGGCCTGAACCGGCCGGTGTGGGAGCAGCTGGGCCTGTTCGTGATGCGCATCGTCACCTTCGACTGGGGCCAGTCCTGGGCGACGCATGAATCGATCGCCGACCTGTTCGCCAGCCGCCTGCCGGCCACGCTGACGGTGATGCTGCCCATCCTGGTGCTCGATGCGCTGCTGGCCATTCCGCTGGCGCTGGCCGTGGCGGCGGTGCGCGGCTCCCTGACCGACCGCACGATCATGGTGCTGACCACGGTGGCGCTGTCGATCAGCTTCCTCGTCTACGTCATCGTCGGCCAGTGGCTGTTCGCCTTCCAGCTCGGCTGGTTTCCGGTGCAGGGCTGGTCCTCGAGCACCTGGACCAACCTGACGACCTACGCCCCGCTGCCGGTGCTGCTGGCAGTGCTGGTGGGCGTGTCGCCGCAGACGCGGCTCTACCGCAGCTTCTTCCTCGACGAGATCGGCCACGACTACGTGCGCACCGCCCGCGCCAAGGGGCTGACCGAGCGGCGCATCCTGCTGCGCCACGTGCTGCGCAACGCGCTCATCCCCATCCTCACCAACATCGGCGTGCAGCTGCCCGGCGTCTTCGTCGGCTCCTTCCTGATCGAGGTGTTCTTCTCCATTCCCGGCCTGGGCCGCGAGGTGATGCTGGCGGTCAACCGCAGCGACTACCCGGTGATCCAGGCCGTCACGATCTACCTGGCCGTGCTGACGATGGGCATCAACCTGCTGACTGACCTGCTCTACCAATGGGTCGATCCCCGGGTGGTGCTGAAATGAGCGCGACACCGGACACGCGCCACCACTGGACCCGCCGATCGCGCGGCGTGTGGTCGACCGCCTGGATGCGCCTGCGGCAGGACCGCGTGGGCATGGGCGCGCTGGTCGTCGTGCTGGCCTACGTGCTGCTGCTGCTCGCGGTCGTGGCCGGTCTGCTGGGCCGCGACTGGCAGGCCGAGAAGGCCGTGTCCTGGGCCCCTCCGACCTGGATCGGCGGCGCGGCCGGGCCGGCCGCCGCGGTCGCCGGCCCCCCGGCCGGCCCGCTGGTCGACCTGAGCGACGTCGACCCGCTGGCGCCGCGCTACGCCGAATGGCAGGCGCTGGCAGCGCGCGGCAGCGACAGCCGGGCCACGCTGGCCACCCACCTGCCGATGGGCGCCGACCGGCTCGGCC
The DNA here is from genome assembly GCF_003201595.1 of Sphaerotilus hippei. Lineage (GTDB taxonomy): Bacteria > Pseudomonadota > Gammaproteobacteria > Burkholderiales > Burkholderiaceae_C > Sphaerotilus > Sphaerotilus hippei. Next base: position 117,239 of record NZ_QJJS01000008.1, read on the forward strand.
GCGACGTGCTCGCCAAGGCCATCCAGGGCACGCAGATCTCGATCACCGTCGGCCTGCTGGCCGCCACGCTGGCCGCGCTGATCGGCACGGTGCTGGGCGCCTGTGCGGGTTTCCTGGGCGGACGGGTCGGCGATGCGCTCGAGTGGCTCTACAACGTCTTCACGTCCATCCCCGGCATCCTGCTGATCTTCGCCTTTGCCGCGGTGACCGGGCGTGGCGTGGGCGGCGTGGTGCTGATCCTGGGCCTGACGGGCTGGACCGGCATCTACCGCCTGGTGCGCGCCGAGTTCATGAAACACGCCTCGCGCGACTACGTGCGGGCGGCCGAGGCCATCGGGGCGAGCCGGCGCTCGCGCATGTTCGGCCACATCCTGCCCAACGTCAGCCACGTCGTGCTGGTGCAGCTGTCCATCCACGTGGTGGGCTTCATCAAGTACGAGGTCATCCTGTCCTACCTGGGCCTGGGCGTCAGCGTCGACCAGGTCAGCTGGGGCACGATGCTGGCCGAGGCGCAGAGCGAGCTGATCATGGGCCACTGGTGGCAGCTCGCGACGGCCACCACGATGATGGCCGTCTTCGTCACCGCCTTCTCGCTGATGACCGATGCGCTGCGTGATGCGCTCGACCCCAAGCTGCGCGGACTGGAGCACTGAGCCATGCTGCTGAGCATCCAGGACCTGCAGGTCGACTTCCGCACCGGCCGCATCGACGGCGAGACCCGGTACCACGAGGCCGTCGGACGTGGCCACCGCGGCGTGAGCTTCAACGTGGCCGAGAACAGCACCGTCGCGCTGGTGGGCGAGTCGGGCTCGGGCAAGAGCGTGACGGCCATGTCCATCCTGAACCTGCTGCCCGACAACGCCCGGCGCCGCGGCCACATCCTCTTCCAGGGCCGCGACCTGCTGCGCGCGGGTCCGCAGGAGATGCGGGCGCTGCGCGGACGCGAGATCGCCTGCGTCTTCCAGGACCCGATGAGCTCGCTCAACCCGGTGCTGACGGTGGGCGAGCAGCTGTGCGAGCCGCTGACCGGCCACCTGGGCATGGGCCGCCAGGCCGCCCGGGCCCGGGCCGAGGAGCTGCTCGAGGAGGTCGGCATGCCCGAGCCGCGGCGGCGGCTGGCGGCCTACGCCCACGAGCTGTCGGGCGGCCAGCAGCAGCGCGTGATGATCGCGATGGCGCTGGCCTGCAAGCCCAAGCTGCTGATCGCCGACGAGCCGACCACCGCGCTGGACGTGACCATCCAGCGCCAGATCCTGGAGCTGCTGCAGCGCCTGCAGGCCCGCCACCGCATGGGCATGATCTTCATCAGCCACGACCTGGGCGTGGTGGGCGAGATCGCCGACCAGGTCGTCGTGATGCGCCAGGGGCTGGTGCGGGAACAGGGCTCGGTGCGGCGCCTGTTCACGCTGCCGCAGGACCCGTACACCCGGGCCCTGCTGTCGTGCCGGCCGCTGCTGACCCGGCTGCAGCCGGCACGCCTGCCGGTGGTCGACGACCAGATGGCCGCGGACGCGTCGAAGCACCCGCCGCCGCTGCGCCTGGCGCCGGCCAAGGACCCTCAGGCACCGGTGGTGCTGGAGGCCCGCGGACTGGCCAAGTCCTTCTCCTTCCGGGAAGGACTGTGGCTGCGGCGCGAGTTCCAGGCGGTGCAGTCGGTGGGCTTCACGCTGCAGCGTGGCCACACGCTGGGTGTCGTCGGTGAATCCGGCTCCGGCAAGACCACGCTGGGCCTGATGCTGCTGGGGCTGCACGCCCCCACCGCCGGCGACGTGCTGCTCGATGGCCAGCCCGTCGTCGGGCTGCGCGGTGCCGCACGCCAGGCGCTGCGCCGGCAGATCCAGATCGTGTTCCAGAACCCCTACGCCTCGCTGAACCCGCGCCACACCATCGGCGAGACGCTGCTGGAGCCGCTGCGCATCCACCGCATCGGCGCCGACGACGCGGCGCGCGGCGAGATCGCGCTGCGCCTGCTCGAACGGGTCGGCCTGGACGCGCAGGCGCTGTCGCGCCATCCGCACGAGTTTTCGGGCGGCCAGCGCCAGCGCATCGCCATCGCCCGGGCGCTGACGCTGTCGCCGCGGGTGCTGGTGCTCGACGAGGCGGTCTCGGCGCTGGACGTGTCGGTGCAGGCGCAGGTGCTCAACCTGCTCAAGGACCTGCAGGACGAGCTCGGCCTGGCCTACGTCTTCATCAGCCACGACCTCGCGGTGGTGCGTTTCATGGCCGACGAGGTGCTGGTGATGCAGCAGGGCCGGGTCGTCGAACAGGCCGCCACGCAGCAGTTGCTGGGCGAGCCGCGTGAAGACTACACCCGCCAGCTGCTGGCCTCGATCCCGCGGGGCTGGCGCAGGAACGTGGCGTGATTCACGGTCGGATCGCCCCGATCTGAACAGGGGTACCGCCACGGTCCTGTTCCGCGGAACACCCGACCGCGGCGCCGGCACCATCAGGCCATCGACAAATGACCTGAGGGAGAACCTGACATGAAGACTCGCTGGAGCGATTGGCTGGCCGCGGTGGCGGTGGTGGTGGCACTGGGCAGCTTCGCCGCCGCCGACCAGAGCGGCAACGACGCCTTCCTGCACGCGGCCATCGCATCGCGCTGACACAGCCGTTGCCAACCGTCACACCTGAGCGCCCGGCGACCCGGTCCGGGCGCTGCATGATGCAACAGGTGCATGCCGGCTGCAGGACCGATCGATCCGACGGTCCACCCGCCCGGCACCTGGACGGGAGACACACGATGAAGATCGGTTTGGCGGAATGGGTCGCAGCACTGGCCGTCGTGCTGGCGATGAGCGCGATGGCCGCGTCGGACAGCGAGAGCGACGCGCCGAAGGTCACGCAGCCACGATGAACAAGCCGGCCCGGGCGACACCCGACGGGCCGACCCCGGACGCGACGGTCGCGTCCGCACTCACCCACGCCCCGGATCGACCGGTCCGGGGAGCGGCAAGGAACTTCTCTGGCGACTCCTCCAGGAGAGGTCTTCGGGATCCGGTGAGGTCCCAGGGGAGCGGGCGCCCCGGGTTTTGAGAGCGAGCACCCGGCTCAGCGTCCCGCTCCCCTTCTTTTTTGCCCGCCCCGGCCCGGCAGGGCCCGCTTCGGCGCCACCGGGCGCGCGCGCGCAAGCACAATCACGGCCGACAGCAGCATCGACCCCCGTTGCCTGCGCCCCCCTCGAACGGAAACACCATGCCCGCACTGATCTGTGGCTCGCTCGCCTTTGACACCATCGCCAACTTCAACGGCCGTTTTGCCCAGCAGATCCTGCCCGAGCAGATCCACATCCTGAACGTCTCGTTCCTGGTGCCCACGCTGCGCCGCGAGTTCGGCGGCTGCGCCGGCAACATCGCCTACACCCTGAAGGCGCTGGGCGGCGAGCCGCGCGTGATGGCCGCGCTGGGCGAGGACGGCGACAAGTACCTGGCCCGCATGCGGCAGCAGGGCATCGACGTGCGCCACGTGCTGCAGGTCGAGGACAGCTACACCGCCCAGGCGCACATCATCACCGACCAGGACAACAACCAGATCACCGCATTCCACCCGGGCGCGATGTCGCACGCCGGACAGATCGACGTGCCGCAGGACGGCAAGGACCTGGCCGTGGCCATCATCGCCCCCGACGGCCGCGACGCGATGCTGCGCCACGCCGCGCAGTTGCAGCAGGCCGGCGTGCCTTTCGTCTTCGATCCGGGCCAGGGCCTGCCGATGTTCGACGGGGAGGAGCTGCGTGCCTTCGTCGACCAGGCCACCTGGGTCACGGTGAACGACTACGAGGCCCGCATGCTGTGCGAGCGCATGGGCACCGACCTGGCCACGCTGTCGCGTTCGCACCTGAAGGCGGTGATCGTCACGCTCGGCGCCGAAGGCTGCGACCTGTGGATCCAGGGCGAGGTGCGCCGCATCGACGGCGTGCCGGCCTCGGCCGTGCTCGATCCGACCGGCTGCGGCGACGCCTTCCGCGCCGGCCTGCTGTTCGGCCTGGAACGCGGCTGGGCACTGGATCGCTGCGTGAGCCTGGGCAACCGCCTGGGCGCGATCAAGATCGCCTGCCACGGCCCGCAGAACCACCAGCTGCCGCCGGCACTGATCGAGGACCTGTGAGCCCCCAATGAAAAGGCCCGGCATGGCCGGGCCTTGAACCTGCAAAGTGACGCGGGCCCGCAAGCCCGGGACTCAGGGCTTCTCGCCGGTCGGGAAGGGCCAGGCGGCCTGCGGGCTCAGCGTGGTCTTGGCCGTGGTGCTCGATGCCGCGGTCTTCTTCGCTGCCGCCTTCTTGGCCGGCGCCGTCTTCACCGCGCCCTTGGCGGCGGGCTTGGGCGTGGCGGCCTTCTTGGCCGGGGCCTTCTTCGCTGCGGCCTTGGGTGCTGCGGCCTTGGGTGCTGCGGGTGCGGCGACGGGCTCGGCCTTGACCACGGCCTTCGCGGCCGGCTTGGGTGCGGCAGCCTTCTTCGCGGGGGCCTTCTTGGCCGGCACGACGGCCTTTTCAGCCGCCTTCACGGCCGGCTTCGGCGCCGCGGCGACGGTCTTGGCCACGGCCTTCTTGGCCGGCGCCTTCTTGGCTGCAGCCTTGACCGCCACCGGCTCTTCCTTGGCGACCGCCTTCACCACCGGCTTCGGCGCGGCCTTCTTGGCCACGACCTTCTTGGCCGGCACGACCGGCGCAGCGGCCTTTTCAGCGGCCTTCACGGCCGGCTTGGGCGTGGCGGCCTTCTTCGCCGGGGCCTTCTTGGCCGCAACGACTTCCACCTTCTCGGCGGCCTTCACAGCGGACTTGGGTGCTGCCGCCTTCTTGGCGGGGGCCTTCTTGGCCGCAGCCTTCTTTGCAGTTGCCATCACGGTTCTCCTTGATCAAGTTGACTACACATCCCGGCCCACCGTCGGTCGGGATGCATCACGGTCCGCGAGACTGTCCTGGAGTAACGCTCGGGCACCGTGAACACGGGAAAGGCTGCAACGACTTTCGCCGCTGCAGCCCACATTGCACAGGGGACAACCCCGCTCATCGAACCGACAGGAGACACCGCAGCCATCAGGACCTCAGTCCCAGGACAGCGCCCCACCGGTCTGGTATTCGATGACACGGGTCTCGAAGAAATTGCGCTCCTTCTTCAGGTCGATCATCTCGCTCATCCACGGGAACGGGTTTTCCTCGTTCGGGAACAGCTCGTCGAGTCCGATCTGCGTGGCACGCCGGTTGGCGATGTAGCGCAGGTAGCCCTTGAACATCGCGGCATTCAGGCCCAGCACGCCACGCGGCATGGTGTCCTCGGCGTAACGGTATTCGAGCTCGACCGCTCGTTCGAACAGGCCCTTGATCTCGGCCTTGAACTCGGCCGTCCACAGGTGCGGGTTCTCGAGCTTGATGGCGTTGATCAGGTCGATGCCGAAGTTGCAGTGCATCGACTCGTCACGCAGGATGTACTGGTACTGCTCGGCGGCACCGGTCATCTTGTTCTGGCGGCCCAGCGCCAGGATCTGCGTGAAGCCGACGTAGAAGAACAGGCCTTCCATCAGGCAGGCGAAGACGATCAGCGACTTCAGCAGCGTCTGGTCGTTGGCAGGCGTGCCGGTGTGGAAGTGCGGGTCCATGATCGCCTCGATGAAGGGGATCAGGAACTCGTCCTTGTCACGGATCGACTTCACCTCGTTGTAGGCGTTGAAGATCTCGCTCTCGTCCAGGCCCAGCGACTCGACGATGTACTGGTAGGCGTGGGTGTGGATCGCTTCTTCAAACGCTTGGCGCAGCAGGAACTGGCGGCATTCGGGCGCCGTGATGTGGCGGTAGGTGCCCAGCACGATGTTGTTGGCGGCCAGCGAGTCGGCGGTCGTGAAGAAGCCGAGGTTGCGCTTGATGATGCGGCGCTCGTCGTCGGTCAGGCCGTTGGGATCCTTCCAGAGCGCGATGTCGCGGCTCATGTTGATCTCCTGCGGCATCCAGTGGTTCGAGCAGGTGGCGAGGTACTTTTCCCAGGCCCACTTGTACTTGAACGGCACCAGCTGGTTGACGTCGGTCTGGCCGTTGATGATGCGCTTGTCGGCGGCATTGACCCGGCGCTGAGGAGCCGATCCCGAAGCTGGCGTGGCTGCAGCCGAGGACGGCTTGGCAACAGGGGAGACTGCAGGTTCGGCTTGCAGGGGAAGGTCGTCTTCGAAGCTCAGCATTTTTTTCTCGCGGTCTGTGACCGTTCATCGATCATTATCGTTGTTCGTTGCTCTTTTTCAACGCGAAACAAGGGGGTACGGCACGTTGCCGCACCCCTTTGATCACACATGTTCCATCAGGGGGCAGCCCGTGCCCATGCTGGAACACATGTTCCCGCGGCCGGCCTTCACTGGCAGGCTTCGCAGGTCGGGTCGTCGATGGAGCAGAACTTCACGTCGGTGGCCGGCTCGGCCGCTTCGGCCACCGGGGCAGCCGCCACGTAGGCGGACGCACCCGAGGACACCGCGTTGAGCGCGCCAGCCTTGACGGTGGACTTCTCGGCGTGGGTCGCGCCCATCGTGCGCAGGTAGTAGGTGGTCTTCAGGCCACGCAGCCACGCCAGCTTGTAGGTCTCGTCGAGCTTCTTGCCCGAGGCGCCGGCCATGTAGATGTTCAGGCTCTGGGCCTGGTCGATCCACTTCTGGCGACGTGCGGCGGCCTCGACCAGCCACACCGGCTCGACCTCGAAGGCGGTGGCGTAGAGGCGCTTGAGCTCGTCGGGCACGCGGTCGATGCGGCGCAGCGAACCATCGAAGTGCTTGAGGTCCATGACCATGATGTCGTCCCACAGGCCCAGCGCCTTCAGGTCACGCACGAGGTATTCGTTGATGACGGTGAACTCGCCCGACAGGTTGGACTTGACCGACAGGTTGCCGAAGCAGGGCTCGATCGAGGCGTCCACGCCGATGATGTTGGAGATGGTCGCCGTCGGTGCGATGGCCACGCAGTTGCTGTTGCGCATGCCGTGTTCGGCGATGCGCGCGCGCAGCGCGTCCCAGTCCAGCGTCGCGGTCGTGTCGACCTCGACATGGCCGCCACGGTGCTCGGCCAGCAGGCGCAGCGAGTCCAGCGGCAGGATGCCCTGATCCCACAGCGAGCCGCGGTAGGAGTGGTAGCGGCCCCGCTCGGCGGCCAGGTCGGTCGAGGCCCAGTAGGCGTGGTAGCAGATCGCTTCCATCGAACGGTCGGCGAACTCCACCGCGGCCGGCGAGGCGTAGGGCACGCGCAGCTGGTAGAGCGCGTCCTGGAAGCCCATCAGGCCCAGGCCGACCGGGCGGTGACGCATGTTGGAGTCACGCGCCTTCTTGACGGCGTAGTAGTTGATGTCGATGACGTTGTCGAGCATGCGCATCGCGGTCGACACGGTGCGCTTGAGCTTCGTGGTGTCGAGCACCTTGCTGCCGTCCGGGCCGTCGGTCAGGTGCTGGGCCAGGTTGACCGAGCCCAGGTTGCAGACGGCGATCTCGCTGCTGTTGGTGTTCAGCGTGATCTCGGTGCACAGGTTCGACGAGTGCACCACGCCCACGTGCTGCTGCGGCGAGCGCACGTTGCAGGCGTCCTTGAAGGTGATCCAGGGGTGGCCGGTCTCGAACAGCATCGACAGCATCTTGCGCCACAGGTCGACGGCACGGATGCGCTTGAAGTGCGTGATCTCGCCACGATCGGCCTTGGCCTCGTAGGCGGTGTAGGCCCGCTCGAAGGCCTGGCCGAACAGGTCGTGCAGGTCCGGGCAGTTCGACGGCGAGAACAGCGTCCACTCGCCGCCTTCCATCACGCGGCGCATGAACAGGTCCGGAATCCAGTTCGCGGTGTTCATGTCGTGGGTGCGGCGGCGGTCGTCGCCGGTGTTCTTGCGCAGCTCCAGGAACTCCTCGATGTCCAGGTGCCAGCTCTCCAGGTAGGCGCAGACCGCCCCCTTGCGCTTGCCGCCCTGGTTGACCGCCACGGCCGTGTCGTTGACCACCTTCAGGAAGGGCACGACGCCCTGGCTCTCGCCGTTGGTGCCCTTGATGTGGCTGCCCAGCGCGCGCACCGGCGTCCAGTCGTTGCCCAGGCCGCCGGCGAACTTGCTCAGCAGCGCGTTGTCCTTGATGGCCTCGTAGATGCCGTCGAGGTCGTCGGGCACGGTGGTCAGGTAGCAGCTCGACAGCTGCGAGCGGCGCGTGCCGGCGTTGAACAGCGTGGGCGTGCTCGACATGAAGTCGAAGCTCGACAGCACGTCGTAGAACTCGATCGCACGGGCCTCGCGGTCGATCTCGTTGAGCGCCAGGCCCATGGCCACCCGCATGAAGAAGGCCTGCGGCATCTCGATGCGGGCCTTGCGCACATGCAGGAAATAGCGGTCGTACAGCGTCTGCAGACCCAGGTAGTCGAAGTTCAGGTCCCGCTCGGCCTTCAGCGCCGCACCGAGGCGGGCCAGGTCGTACTGCATCAGCTTGTCGTCGAGCAGCTCGGCGTCCACGCCCTTGCGGATGAACTGCGGGAAGTACTCGGCGTAGCGGGTCGCCATCTCGCCCTGGTTCACCTCCTCGCCGAGCACCTCGCGGCGGATGGTGTGCATCAACAGGCGTGCGGTGACGCGGGTGTAGCTCGGATCCTTCTCGATCAGCGTGCGCGCGGCCAGGATGGCGGCCTTGTAGACCTCGTCGATGGCCACGCCGTCGTACAGGTTGCGGCGGGTCTCGGCCAGCACCGGGGCGGCCTGCACGTCGCTGCCCAGGTCGGCACAGGCCGCCTCGATCAGCGCGGCCAGGCGAGCCTGGTCCAGCGGCACGCGCTGGCCGCGGTCGATCACGGTCAGCGCCGGCTCGGCGACGGCGGGCGCACGGCCCTGGCTGGCCCGCTCCTGGGTGCGGCGCTCGCGGTAGAGCACGTAGGCACGCGCCACGTCATGGTGGCCACCACGCATCAGGCCCAGTTCGGCCTGATCCTGCACGTCCTCGATGTGGAAGCTGCCACCGCTCGGACGTGAGCGCAGCAGGGCCCGCACCACCGCTTCGGTCACGCCGTCCACCGTCTCGCGCACCGAGGCCGAGGCCGCACCCTGGGTGCCGTGCACGGCCAGGAAGGCCTTCATCAGCGCCACGGCGATCTTGTGCGGCTCGAACGCCACCACCGCGCCGTTGCGGCGGATGATCTGGTAGCCGTTGTAGACCGAGGCCGAAGCCGGGCTGGAGATGCTGGCGTCCGAGGGGATGGACGCGGCGGCAACGGGAGCGGAGGTGACTGCTTGCATGGAAGCCCTCTGTCTGATCAGGAAAAGGAAAAGGGTACCCCCCGCACCGTGGTCCGCACGGTGCCGAGGCTCGGGTACATCCGGGGGCCTGGCGTCGTTATCCGACGCCGCGAGGCCAGGGTTGCGGCGCTTCAGGGCCGACCGGGTCCGCCGGCAGCGGCGGCCTGCCGCCGGGGGCAGCCAGGTGCTGCGCGAACCGGCGACCGAAGTCGGTGAGCGATGGGAAGGATGGCACGGGAGGCACTATATCTAGTGTCAGCCGAACCAACAAGCGCTAGCGGTAGTGTCCACAGAACAAATTGGGCGTTGAGGACTTTACCCACAAGTTGCCCACAGCGTTGTGGATCAGGGCTCGGGCCAGACCTTCAGGCCGCTGCCACGGAGGCGCCGGGCCAGTCGGCGCCAGTCGAAGCCGGGGCCGGGATCACGCTTGCGCCCGGGGGCCACGTGCTCGTGGCCGACCACCTCGCGCAGCGTGGTCCAGCGCTGCGCGAGCTGCGGCAGCAGCCGCGCCAGCACCCGGTACTGGGATGCGCTGAAACACCGGCCCTCGAGCCCCTCGAGCTCGAGGCCGACGCTGTAGTCGTTGCAGTTGTCGCGCCCGCGCCAGGACGAACGGCCGGCGTGCCAGGCGCGGCGCTCGACCCCGACGTACTGCTGCACCGTGCCGCCGCGGCGGATCACGAAATGCGCCGACACCTCCAGTCCCTCGAGCGCCGCGAACGACGGGTGGGCACGCGGGTCGAGCCGGTTGGTGAACAGGCGCTCCACCGCCTCGCCGCCGTAGCGGCCGGGCGGCAGGCTGATCGAATGCAGCACGACCAGCGTGGGCACGGCCCCGGCCGGCCGGGGGCCATGGTTCGGGCTTGGCACGGCGACGGCCGGACGCCACCAGTCCTGCTGCCACGGCGTGCGCGGCACCCGCCGGCGACGGGCGCACTTCATGCGCCCAGGCCCGTGCCGGCCTCGTCGGCCGAAGGGCCCTCGCCCGCCACGTGGATGCCCAGCCGGGCCATGCGGTAGCGCATCTGCCTCAGCGTCAGCCCGAGGCTGAGTCCGGCCGCGGTGCGGTTGTTGCGCTGCAGTTCCAGCGCACGCACCAGCACCTCGCGCTCGATGCCGTCGAGGTAAGCCATCAGGTCGGCCGGCACCGCATCGACCGCCGGCACCGGTCCGGGCGCCTCGACCGGCGGCGGCAGCCCGACCGGTACGGCGCCCATCGAATCGAGGGCCAGCGGGATCGCCGCGGACGGATCACCCTCGTCGAGGCCCAGGTCCTCGACCTCGATCACCGGCGAGCTGGCCAGCGCGACCGCGCGGTACAGCAGGTTCTCCAGCTCGCGCACATTGCCCGGGAAGGGGTGGCGCCCGAGCCGCTCCAGCGCGGCGGCGGACAGCTGCACCTCGCCGGCCCGCAGGCCGCCTTCGATGCAGATGCGCTCGAGCACCCGGGCGCACAGCAGCGGCAGGTCGTCCATGCGCTCGCGCAGCGCCGGCACCCGGATCTGGATGACGTTCAGGCGGTAGAACAGGTCCTGGCGGAAACGCCCGGCCTGCACCTCCAGCGACAGGTCCTTGTGGGTCGCGCTGACGATGCGCACGTCCAGCGGCACCTCGCTGACCGCACCGACCGGGCGCACCGCCCGCTCCTGGATGACCCGCAGCAGCTTGGACTGCATCAGCAGCGGCAGGTCACCGATCTCGTCGAGGAAGAGCGTGCCGCCCCGCGCGGCCTGAAAAAAACCGTCCCGATCCTCGTTGGCGCCGGTGAAGGCGCCCTTGCGGTAGCCGAAGAACTCGGCCTCCAGCAGCTGCTCGGGGATGGCGCCGCAGTTGACCGCGATGAAGGGCTGGGCCGCACGGGCGCTGCACTGGTGGATCGACCGGGCGACCAGCTCCTTGCCGGTGCCCGACTCACCCTGCACCAGCACCGGGGCCATGCTGCGGGCGACCTTGTCGACCAGCAGCCGCACGGCGGCCACCGGATGCGAGGCCCCGACCATGCTGGCCAGCGCATTGCCCGCGACCTCCGACGACGGCGCGGCCGACCGTGGCGCGCGGTTCGCGGCAGGCGCAGCCACAGCCGACGGCGAGGCCTCGCCCCGGCCCAGCGCGGCCGCCACCACGGCGCGGAAACGCTTCAGGTCGACCGGCTTGGTGAGGTAGTCGTAGGCGCCGGACTTGAGCGCCTGCACCGCGTTCTCGGCCGAGCCGTAGGCGGTGATGACGATGGTGCGTTCCGGCCGGCCGGCCTGCTCGAGCCGGCGCAGCAGCTCCAGCCCGGTGCCGTCGGGCAGGCGCATGTCGGTGATCACGGCATGGAAGCCGGACTCGGCCAGCTGCGCCCAGGCGTCCTCGACGGTGCCGGCGGACTCGACCTCGTAGCCCTCGCGCAGCAGGGTCAGCTCGTAGAGCGTGCGCAGGTCCGGTTCGTCATCGACGACCAGCAGACGGAAATTCGAGGGGGTGCTCATGGATCGACAGGCGCAGGCCCGTCAGGCAGGAGAGGACACACGAGACAGCGTGATCACGAACACATTGCGGTGCCGGGCACCGGGACCACGCGGCTGGAATTCGATGCCGGCGCCGTAACGCTCGCACAACTCCCGGCAAATGTACAAGCCCAGGCCGCTGCCCCGGCTGCGGGTCGAGAAGAAGGGCTCGAAGAGGTAGGGCTCCACGTCGGGCGCGATCGGCTGGCCGTCGCTGGCCACCGACAGCAGCACCGCCGCACGGCCCCGCGGCGCCAGCCGGACCCACACCGCATGCGACTGCCCGCTGCAGTGGCGCCAGGCGTTGTCCAGCAGGTTGACCAGCACCCGGCGCAGGTGATCGGGGTCGAAGCGTGAGCACAGCGTTTCCTGCCCGAGGTCCAGATGGAGCGGCCCGGACTCGCCCGTGGCACAGCCGTTGGTGCCGGCCCAGTCGGCGCCGATCTGCGCGATGGCCTGGCGCAGATCGATCAGCGGAGCCTCCCGGGACACCCCGGGCGCCACCTCCAGCACGTCGTCGACGATGCGCTGCAGCCGCTCGACGTTGTCGGCCACCATGCGGGCCAGGCGCTGCTGCAGCGGCGCCTGCAGCTCTTCCTCGAGCAGCGCATTGGCCTGCGCGATGGCCGCCAGCGGGTTGCGGATCTCGTGGGCGATGCCCGCCGACACCCGCCCCATCGCGGCCAGCTGCTCCTGGCGGGCCCGGGCACGCCAGGTGCGCACGTCCTCGACGAACATCAGGCACAGCTCATCGCTGGCGTCCACGCCCTGCCAGCGGGTGAAGCGCAGGCGCAGGCGCAGGTGGCGCCTCTGCACGTGGCCCTGGCTGCTCAGCTCCAGCGCCAGCTGCTCGCCACCCTCGTGGCAGACCCCCGTCGCGTAGGCGGCCTGCAGCACCTGGTAGAGGGGCAGCCACTGCGCCTGGCTCTGCAGGCCGAAGGTCGCGAAGCCGGCCAGCGGCGGCAGGCCGATGAGCGCCAGCGCCGCCGGGTTGGCGGCCCGCACCGTGCCGCTGCGGTCGACCACCATCACGCCGTCCTGCATCTCCTCGATCATCAGCCGGTTCAGCAGCGCCTGCTGGCGTGCCAGCTCCAGCGAGGCCTGCGTGGTGCGCTCCTGCCGAGCCAGGCGCTCGGCCAGCCCGCCGGTGAGCACGGCCACCGCCAGCACCCCGGCGCCGACCAGGCCGGCCTGCGTCAGCTGCAGCGCCGCGTCCGCACCGGTCAGCGACAGCCACCAGGCGTGGCCCAACAGCACCAGCACCACGCCGGAGGCCACCGCCAGCGCGAGGCGACGGCGCATCAGCACCGCCGCCATCAGCACCGGCAGGATGAACAGCGCCATCGCATTGGCCTGCTGGCCCGACAGCGCCAGCAGCCAGGTGAAGGCCAGCAGATCCACCCCCAGCGTGGCCCCCCAGGCCGCGGGGCGCAGCGCCCCGCGCCGGCCGATCGGACCCGGCGGCAGCGGCGGTCGCCCGGACACCGGCCCCTCGACGAACGACGCCGGAGAACGCCACAGCGGCACCGGCAGCGCGAGCAGCGCGTAGACCGCACACACCAGCAGCACGCTCAGCGGCGGCGGCGCGGCGGCGTACAGGGTGAGCAGCGACTGCACCCCCAGCAGCAGCACGCCGAGCAGCGCGCGGGCGATCGCGAAGGCGCGGAACGTGCGGGCCAGCGACGGCAGCACCGGCAGGGTGTCGGCCGGGCCACCCGATTCGGGCACCTCGGCCGGATTCGGCGGGGCCGGTGCGGGGATCACGACGGGGATGGCGGCCGCCTCAGGAGCGGCGCGGGCGGGCCGCGTCGAGGTGAGCGGTGCTGCAGTAGGCCCGATCACCGTCGAGCACGGCCTCGTCCTCGGGCAGGTGCACCCCGCAGTGCACGCAGCTGACCATGCGCTGCTGCGGCAGGCGGGCCGACGGATCAGCCGGCCGGGGCTCGGCCGGGGGCGACACCGGGCGGGGATCGGCCGTGCGCCGGCGCCAGCTGCGCAGCAGCCAGAGCACCCCCACCACCACGCCGAAGGCCCAGAGCACCTTGATCATCACAGACCCGCCAGCGCCGGAGCGCGATGAAGCAGCACCTCGAACACGAAGCGCGAACCGACATAGGCCAGCAGCAGCAGGCCGGTGCCGATGTAGAGCCAGCGCGTGGCCCGCCGCCCCCGCCAGCCGAACGCCCGGCGCCCGGCCAGCAAGCCGGCGAAGACCGCCCAGCCCAGCACCGAGAACACCGTCTTGTGGTCCCAGTGCCAGACGGGCGTGAACCACACCCCCAGCAGCAGGGCCAGCGACAGCACCGCGAACCCGGCCAGCACGAAGCGGTAGGTCAGCTTCTCCAGGGTCAGCAGCGGCAGCACCGGCATCTGGCCCGGCTGGCGGCCGGCCTTGCGCATGGCGCGTTCGGCCCGGTCGAGCCAGGTGGCGTGCAGCACCGCCGCACCGAACAGCCCGTAGGAGGCCAGGCCCAGCACCCAGTGCAGCGGCGCCCACGGCGAGGCCGGATGCACGCCCGGCTCGCCCGGGAACACCAGCGCCAGCAGCACCGTCACGCTGCCCAGCAGCGCCAGCCCGCGCCGCACCCGGGGCAGCGGCATGAAACGGCTCTCGATCACGTAGCCCCCCAGCACCAGCCAGACGGCGATCGACAGCGCCGGCGCGAAGCCGAAACGGGCGCCGTCGCCGGGCAGGCCCCAGCCCAGCACCTGGGCCGTCAGGGCCAGGGCATGCGCGCCCCAGCCGGTCACCAGGGCCCGCCTCAGCCAGCGGGTCTCGCCACGCCAGGAAGCCAGCAGATAGGCCGCCAGCGCCATCAGCGCAGGCAGGACGGAAGAGGGTGTCAGGCCCACAGGCAGGGCGGTCGATAAAATCACGTCGAACAGTGTACTTTCGGGCGCCCGCCGTCGGGCGGCGCTTCCGCTTCGCGATCCAACCTACACGGGGCCACCCATGGCATCTGCCCTCTCCGAACGCCTGTCACGCCTGGTCAAGACCATGCGTGGCCAGGCCCGCATCACCGAAGCGAACGTCCAGGACATGCTGCGCGAAGTGCGCATGGCCCTGCTGGAGGCCGACGTGGCGCTGCCCGTCGTGCGCGACTTCATCGCCCGGGTCAAGGAGCGGGCACTGGGCACCGAGGTGGTCGGCTCGCTGTCGCCCGGCCAGGCGCTGGTGGGCATCGTGCAGAAGGAGCTCGCCGCCACCATGGGCGAAGGCGTGGCCGACATCAACCTGGCGACCCAGCCCCCGGCCATCATCCTGATGGCCGGCCTGCAGGGCGCCGGCAAGACCACGACCACCGCCAAGCTGGCCAAGCACCTGATCGAGAAGCGCAAGAAGAAGGTGCTGACCGTCTCGGCCGACGTCTACCGCCCCGCCGCCATCGAGCAGCTCAGGACCGTGACGAAGCAGGCCGGCGCCGAGTGGTTCCCGTCGACCGGTGACCAGAAGCCGCGCGACATCGCGCTGGCCGCGCTCGACTACGCGAAGAAGCACTTCTTCGACGTGCTGCTGGTCGACACCGCCGGCCGCCTGGCGATCGACGAGGCACTGATGGCCGAGATCAGCGACCTGCACGCCACGCTCGACCCGATCGAGACGCTGTTCGTCGTCGACGCGATGCAGGGCCAGGACGCCATCAACACCGCCAAGGCCTTCAAGGAAGCGCTGCCGCTGACCGGCATCGTGCTGACCAAGCTCGACGGCGATTCGCGCGGCGGTGCGGCGCTGTCGGTGCGGCAGATCACCGGCGCGCCGATCAAGTTCGCCGGCGTGTCCGAGAAGATCGACGGGCTGGAGGTCTTCGACGCCGACCGCCACGCCGGCCGGGTGCTGGGCATGGGCGACATCCTCGCGCTGGTCGAGGAGGTGCAGAAGGGGGTCGACCTCCAGGCCGCGCAGAAACTGGCCGACAAGGTCAAGAGCGGCGAAGGCTTCGACCTGAACGACTTCCTGGCCCAGATCAGCCAGATGAAGAAGATGGGCGGGCTGTCGGGCCTGATCGACAAGCTGCCGGCCGAATTCGCCGCCAAGGCCGGCCAGGCCGACATGGGCAAGGCCGAGAAGGACGTGCGCCGCATGGAAGGCATCATCCATTCGATGACGCCGCTGGAGCGCCGCAAGCCCGAGCTGATCAAGGCCAGCCGCAAGCGCCGCATCGCCGCCGGGGCCGGGGTCCATGTCCAGGAGGTCAACCGCATGCTCAACCAGTTCGAGCAGATGCAGGGCATGATGAAGAAGATGAAGGGCGGCGGCCTGATGAAGATGATGAAACGCTTCGGCGGCGGTCGCAAGGGCCTGCCCGGCATGGGCCTCTGACCCCCGCGGACGGCGTGGACCCATCGGTTCCACTTTGGTGTTACAGGATTTCAACCATCAGCGGGCTTGACGTTTAACACAAGCGCCATTAATTTGGCGTGATGGATTTCTCATTTCTCGATCTCACGGACAGCGGCCTGCTCCTGGCACTGGGGGTGGCCGGCGCGCTTCTGGTGTGGATCGCCAGGACTTTTTTCACCTCGGGCCATGCCCCCGGTCGTCCCCGGGCGCTGGACGCCGTGGACACGGTGGGCGGCTGGCCGCCGGAGTCCACCCGGGTGCTCACGCCCGGTCATCTGCGGGCGCTGCACATCGTCAACCGCGCCCTGCCCGACCGGCTGGTGCTCGCGCAGGTGCCGATCTCGCACTTCGTCAAGGTGCCGACCCGGCACTCCTATGCCGAGTGGATGCGGCGGGTCGGCCACATCTGCATCGACCTGATGATCTGCGACAGCGCCAGCAACGTGCTGGCCGTGATCGAGGTGCGCACCGGGGATCGCCCTGAGACCGAACGCGCCCGCAAGCGGGGCAAGCGCATCGAGCGGGTGCTGAACCGGGCGGGCGTGCCGCTGCACATCTGGAACGAGGCCATGCTGCCGGATGTGAGCAGCGTGCGCCGCTCGTTCGCCCCCGAACCGGCCGCCTCGCTCCAGGAACCCGGACCCGACACCCGGCCGCTGGAGCGGCCGGAGCGCCACGACCAGAGGGATCCGCCACGGACCTCGTGGTTCGACGACCTGAACGCGACCCGGCCGAATGCGCTGGACCGGGTCGAGGTGGTCCACGGCGAGACGCCACCATCGGTCGATGGCCGCGCGGCGGCAGGCCCGCGCCTGGGCGCCGTCCGACCGGGCAAGGCATGAGGGGTGTGGCCCGCGCTGGGGCAAAAAAAGAGCCCCAGCCAGGGCGGCTGGGGCTGCAAAGCCTTAACGCTGTCAACACGGTAAGGCACCTGCTCAGGGAGGAAAAGCAGGGAACGCACGTCAAAAGACGTATCATTCACCGACAAGTTTAGCAGCAGCCGACACCACTGCCGCGTTCGTGGTCTCCCCAACGTGAAAACGTTGTGAAACGCGTATGCAATGAGCTCTTTGCATGCAATCCCCGGTGTCCTCCGGCCAGGGTGCCCAGCGCGCCGCACGGATGCGCCCTCCTCACTCCCCGTCATGACAGCTTCCGCCCGTTTCCCGGCTGCCCGCCCGCGCCGCCTGCGCAGAGATGCCCAGACCCGGGCGCTGGTGGCCGAACACCGCCTGCATCCCAGCGACCTGATCTACCCCGTCTTCGTGCTCGAGGGTCAGGGGCTGGTCCAACCGGTCGCCTCGATGCCCGGCGTCGAGCGCCGCAGCCTCGACCAGCTGCTGCCGGTGGCCGAGCAGTGCGTGGACCTGGGCATCCCGGTGATGGCGCTGTTCCCGGTGCTGGACGGCGCCGGCAAGACCCCCGATGGCCGCGAGGCCTGCAACCCCGACGGTTTCCTGCCGAGTGTGGTGCGTGAGCTGAAGCGGCGCTTCCCGGAGCTCGCCATCATGACCGACGTGGCACTCGACCCCTACACGTCGCACGGCCAGGACGGACTGATCGACGACAGCGGTTACGTGCTCAACGACGAGACCACGGCCGTGCTGAGGCAGCAGGCCCGGGTGCAGGCCGAAGCCGGCGCCGACATCGTCGCGCCGAGCGACATGATGGACGGGCGCATCGGCGCGATCCGCGACGAGCTCGAGGCGCACGGTCTGATCCACACCCGCATCATGGCCTACAGCGCCAAGTACGCCAGCGCCTTCTACGGCCCGTTCCGCGACGCGGTCGGCTCGGCCGGCAACCTGGGCAAGAGCGACAAGAAGGCCTACCAGATGGACCCGGCCAACACCGACGAAGCGCTGCGCGAGGTCGCGCTGGACCTCGCCGAAGGGGCCGACATGGTCATGGTCAAGCCTGGCATGCCGTACCTGGACGTGGTGCGCCGCGTCAAGGACGAGTTCCGCGTGCCGACTTTCGCCTACCAGGTCAGCGGCGAGTACGCGATGCTGAAAGCCGCAGCCCTCAACGGCTGGCTGGACCACGATGCGGTGATGATGGAGTCGCTGCTGGCCTTCAAGCGGGCCGGTGCCGACGGTGTGCTGACCTACTTCGCCCTGGACGCCGCCCGCGTCCTGCGCGCGAGTCGCTGACCCCCGCCCGGCCAGCCGGCCGGGCCGTCCCTGGCATCGCATGCGCGTCTTCCTGATCAGCGACAGCTTCACCGAGTTGCCGGGCCTGCCCGCGCAGCTGCCCGAGACCGGCCACCTGTGGATCACCAGCGGCCGGCGCGAGTTCGAGGTCAACCAGGCGGACCTGCAGAACCAGCTGCAGGCCTGGACCGGCTCGATGCTGATCGACCTGCACGTCTCGGACCTGCTGAACCACCAGCTGCCCTCGCACTTCGACTACACCTCGGTCTACGACCTGCTGGTGTTCCGGCGGCTGGCCGCCGGTGCCGGCAGCTCCGCCCTCTTCCTCGACGAGGACCGCGGCACCGCCCGCTCGGCGCTGGAAGCGCTGCGCACCATCGACACCAGTCCGGTCGGTTTTGCGGTGTTCGATCGCTGCCTGCTGACCGTGCACCCGGCCGACTGCCAGATCCGCGACTTCTTCGTCGAACGCCTGCGCCAGATGCAGGTCGCCAGCGCCAGCGGCGTCTCCCGGCTGCCGCCGAACCCGGCCGACCTGATGCTGCGCATCGTCAACCACATGGTCGACAGCTACCTGGACCTGCGCCGGCTGCTGACCCGGCAGCTGGGCACGCTGCAGCAGGAGCTGTTCGGCAAGCGACCGCAGCCGATCAACTGGCGGGCGCTGCTGGAGTCGCGCAATACGCTGCACCAGCTCGAGGACATCTGCGAAGACCAGCGCAGCGCGATCCAGGAATGGATGGACGCGCTGGCCGAATGGCCGGCCGCCGCCGATCCAGCGGCCAAGACCGAGCAGGAGCTGCTGCGGGTGCGCTCGCGTGACGTGCTCGAGCACATCGAGCGGGTGCTGACCCATGTGCGGCGGCTGGAGTCCTCGGTCGAGAGCGCCGTGCAGATGCACTTTTCCGACATGGGCCAGCGCACCAACGAGATCATGCGCACGCTGACGGTGCTGACCGCCATCTTCCTGCCGCTGAACCTGATCACCGGCATCTTCGGCATGAACTTCGAGTCCATGCCGCTGCTGAAGGACTCGCACGGCTTCTGGATCTCGATCGTGCTGATGGCCTCGGTGGTGGTCGGCCTGGTCAGCGTCTTCTGGCGCCGCCGCTACATCGGCCACGACCGCTGAACGCGGCGCGGCCGCAGGCCGTCAGCCGGCCGCCATGGCCTGCCGGTAGACCTCGCCCGCCAGGCAGAGGTCTTCCCAGGAGCGGGCCTTGTCGAGCGGATTGCGCAGCAGGTAGGCCGGGTGGTAGGTGACCACCAGCGGCACGCCGTGGTATTCGTGCATCCGACCCCGCAGGCGGCCGATCGGCTCGGTGCTGCCCAGCAGCGACTGCACCGCGAAGCGGCCCATCGCCAGGATCAGCTTCGGGCGGACCAGCTCGACCTGGCGCATCAGGAAGGGCTCGCAGCGCAGCACCTCCTCGGGGCCCGGGTTGCGGTTGCCGGGCGGGCGGCACTTCAGCACGTTGGCGATGCAGACCTGCTGCTCGGGTGACGCCTCGCCACGGCCGAGTCCGACCGCACGCAGCATGTTGTCGAGCAGCTGCCCGGCCTTGCCGACAAAAGGCTCGCCCCGCAGGTCTTCCTGCTCGCCCGGGGCTTCGCCCACCAGCATCCAGTGCGCTTGCGGATGACCGGCACCGAAGACGGTCTGGCGGCGGCTCTCGCACAGCGGGCAGGCCCGGCAGCCGGACACGGCCTCGCGCAGGGCATCCCAGGACATCGAGGCGATCTCGGCCGCCTGCGGATGGGGCGTCAGCCCTGCCGGGGCCGCCGCCCGGCGCGCCGGCAGCAGGGGAACGGCACGCCCGGCCGGAGCCGGTTCAGGCGCCGACACCGGCTCGACCGCAGCAGCGGCCATGGCCGGTGGAGCTGACTCGACGCGGGCCGTGACTGGCGCGGGCGGCGACACCGGCGCTGCCACCGGAGCCATCGGCACAGCGGCCACGACGGTCTCGGCCGGCACGCCACCCGCACCGGGCCACAGCGGCACGCCGATCTCGCGCAGCAGCGCGTGCTGACGCCGGGTCCAGCTCATGGTGCGACCGCTCCCGGGGCCGGCACGGGACAGCGCAGCACCAGCGCGTCCTCGCGTCCCCCGCCATGGTCGGGGTAATAGGCCTTGCGGCGCCCGACCTCCTCGAAACCGAAGCGCCGGTACAGGCGCAGCGCCCGCTCGTTGCTCGGCCGCACCTCGAGCCACAGGGCCTCGGCACGGGTGCGGATCGCCTCCTGCTCGAGGGCCCGCAGCAGCATCAGGCCGTGGCCGCGGCCCTGCAGGGCGGGCGCCACGCTCAGGTTCAGCAGGTGCCACTCGTCGACACCGGCCATCGAGACGTGATAGCCCAGCAGCTGCCCCTCCGGCGCCCACAGGCACTGGGCCAGGTAGCCCGAAGCCAGTGCATCGACGAAGTTGCCGCGGCTCCACGGGAAGGGGTAGGCCTGCAGCTCGAGCGTCATGACCTGGTCAAGCGAGCGCACCTCCATCGGCAGCAGCGACGGCGTCGGCTCCACCGCGGCCAGGGCCGCCAGCGGCGCGCGGTTCATGGTGCGCCCTCGATCGTGGCCTGGCGCAGGGCCAGCCGCTCGGCGGTGGTCTGGGCGACCTTGTCGCGCACGTACAGCGGCAGCGCCAGCGCCGGGTCGACCGCCGCGCCCGCGGCAAAGGCCTGGCGCACCGCGATGGCCAGGGCCGCACCGTCGGGCTGCGCGCCGGTCCAGGCCGGCGGCGCTCCGGGCAGCAGCAGTTCGGGGTGCACCAGGCCGGCATTGCCGGCCAGCGGGGCCGGATCATGGCGCATGGCCTCGCACAGCGCCGCCGGCGACCACAGCGCCACCGGCACCGGCTGCAGCCAGCGGCCATCGGGCTGGCGGACGCAGCGGGCGGCGTAGATCTCGCCCATCCGGGCATCGAGCGCGGCCCACAGCGCGTGCGGGGCGCCCTGCGCCACGGCGGACTCGGCCACCAGGGCCAGCGTGTCCAGCGGGATCACCGGCAGGCCGGCGCCCAGCGCCAGTCCCTGGGTGATGGAGCAGGCCGTGCGCAGGCCGGTGAACGCACCGGGACCACGGCCGAAGCCGATCGCGTCGAGCCCGCGCACCGTCAGGCCGGCCTGGGCCAGCAGCGCCTGCACCGCCGGCAGCAGCAGGGCCGAGGACTGCGCCCCACCGGCCACAGCCTGGGTGAGGACCTGATCGCCCTGCACCAGCGCCAGGTGGATGGTGGACGTGGAAGCGTCGAGGGCCAGGAGTCGGGGCATGGACAGCAAGAGGAAAGTTCGGCGCGCCACAGGCATTCCGGGGCCCGCAGTGTAGCGGGAGCCCCCCGGGAATGCAGGAATGCTCACCAGCGGCCCGGCAACCTTCAAGACAGCTCCGTATGATGGAGCCCCATGAAATCCCTGATGCGCTCGGTCGGCCTGCTGTGGTGGGGCGCTCTGACCCTGCTGCCTGCAGGGACGAGCGCCCAGGCCGTGCCGACCGCCCCGGTCGAGACCACGCTGCCCGCCGCCATCACCCGGGTGCTGGCCGCCCAGCGCATTGACCCCCGGGCGCTGAGCCTGTGGGTCGGCCGCACGAACCGCACCGAACCGCTGCTGGCCTGGCGCGCCGACACGCCCGTGCTGTCGGCCTCGCTGATGAAGCTGCTGACCTCGGCCGCCGCGCTGGAGCGGCTCGGGCCGACCTGGCAATGGACGACCACGCTGGTGCTGGAGCGGCTGCCGATGGCCGGCGTGCTCGACGGCTCGGTCTACGTCGTCGGCGGCGGCGACCCCCGCCTGACGCCCGAACGGCTGATGCTGGTGCTGCAGCAACTGCGCCAGCAGATGGGCGTGCAGCAGATCCGCGGGGACATCGTGCTCGACCGCAGCGCCTTCCGGGTCGAGGCCCGCCACCCGGGCGACTTCGACGGCGAGCCCGGCAAGCCCTACAACGTGCAGCCCGATGCGCTGCTGATCAACCAGAACAGCCTGATGCTGACCTTCACGCCGGTGCCGGCGCTGGGGGTCGCGCGCGTCAGCATGGTGCCGGGCCTGAGCGGGGTCGAGCTGCCGGCGACCGTGCCGCTGGCCTCGGGCCCCTGCGGCGACTGGCGCGGCACGCTGGCCGCCGACCTCGGCCGCGCCGACCGGCTGAGCTTCGCCGGCCGTTTCCCGGCCGAATGTGGCGAGAAGGCCTGGCCGGTGGCCCATGCCGACCCGGCGACCTATGCCGCCCGTGCGATCGGGTCGATGTGGCAGCTGCTCGGCGGCCAGCTGCAGGGCCGGGTGCGCGACGGCAACCTGCCCGCCGAGGTCGAGGCCCGCGCCGGCAAGGACCCCGCCCTGTACAGCGCCCTGCCCTCGCCACCGCTGGCCGAGGTGCTGCGCGACATGAACAAGCACAGCAACAACACGATCGCCCGGCACGTGATGCTGGCGCTGGCACCGCAGCGGCCGGCCACGGTCGAGGCCGGCCGCGAGGTCGCGCGCGACGTGGCGGTCCGCCAGGCCGGCTGCGCGGCCGACGAGGTCGTGGTGGACAACGGATCGGGCCTGTCGCGCCAGGAGCGGCTGAGCGCCAGCTGCCTGGGCCGGCTGCTGCAGTGGGCCTGGCAGCGGCCGTGGATGCCCGAGCTGATCGGCTCGCTGCCGATCGCCGGGGTGGAGACCACCGCACGGCGACTGACCGGCGCCACGGCCCAGGCGCACCTGAAGACCGGTTCGCTCCAGAACGTGTCCGGCATCGCCGGCTACATCGACCAGCCCGACGGCACCCGCACGATGCTGGTGGCCATCCTCAACGACCACGGCAGCAGCAGCACCGACACCCGCGCGGTGCTCGACGGCGTGCTGCGGTGGTCAGCCTCCCTCAGAACGGATACCCCATGAACGTGGACACCCTCCAGGACCTCGCGGACGGCCGCGCCGTCGACACCATCGGCACGGTGGCCGCCGTGCTCACGACGATGTCCTTCGTGCCGCAGGCCTGGCTGACGCTGCGCACCCGCGACGTCAGCGGCATCTCGCTGTCGATGTACAGCGCCTTCACCGTCGGCGTGGCGCTGTGGCTGATCTACGGCTGCCTGCTGGGCGCCTGGCCGGTCATCATCGCCAACCTGCTGACGCTGACGCTGGCGGCCAGCATCCTGGGCATGAAGCTGTGGTTCGGCCGCACGGCCCTGCCGGCCCTGGCCCGCAGCGGCCCGATGTGCCCGGGTGACCGGGCCTGAGCCCGGCCCGGATCAGAACGGGTTGTTGCGGGCGCGATTGACCGCCGCCAGCCCGAGCTGGCTGTGGAAGGGCAGGCCCGGCCGCTTGGCATCGGCCCACAGATAGGTCGAGGCCGTCGCGTCGGTGATCAGCGTGGAGGTGGTGCAGTCGGGCAGCGCGGTGCTGCAGGCGGCATCGGCCACGTTGGTGACGCTGTAGGTGCTCGGCGTGGTGATGATCGCGCTGAGGATCGAGTGGGCCTGCACCAGGCCGGCGTAGCGGCCCTCGTTCGTCACGTTGGCGCGGAACTCGGTGTTGAAGCGTTCGGTCAGGGCGGTCAGCACCGCCGAGTCGTCGGCCGACGCCAGGCCGCGCACGTAAGGCGAGTAGATCAGGCTGGGCACGGTGGAATAGACCACCCGCGCGCCGGCGCCGCTGTCGGTGATCGAGTTGACCAGCGCGCCCAGCTTCGTGCCGGCGGCGGCCACCTGGGCCAGCGCCGCCTCCTGGGTCAGCGTGCCGGCCCGGCGGGCCTCGAACGCGGCCAGCACGTCGTGCATGCCCGCCAGCACCGTCACCAGCGTGGCCGGGGCGAAGGTGTTGGCCGCACGGTAGGTGGTGACCTGGGCCACGACGTCGTCCACGGTCGCGCCGACCGTCGCCTGGATGCGGCTGGGCGGATTGGTCGCCGAGGTGCAGACGTCGAACGGCAGGCTGTAGTTGTCGGCCAGCACCTGGTTCCAGATGGCGTTGCTGGTGCAGTCGAGGCTGCCGTCGGTGGCCAGGGCGTTGACGCTGTACTTGCGGCCGGTGCTGGAGGTCGAGCCGGCGACGATCACGCTGAGCTCGTCGCCGAAGCTGACCACCTTGGTGGGCGCGTATTCCTCGACCCGCTGCGCACCGCCGCAGGCCACCAGGGTCGCGCCCAGCAGCATCGACCCGATCCGACCGCCCCAGCGGACCCAACGCCGATCCGCGGACGGCTGCACAGACTCAAAAGCACTCATCAAGACTCCAAAGGGATGGCAACGTGCCATCGGGCATCAAGCATCAGGCGCAGCGGCGGCGGCTCGCTGCAGGCGGTCACGCACGCCGTCCCAGACCGGATCGGCGGGCGGCTGCTCCACCCAGATCTGTCCGACCCGGGCCGCATCGAGGTCCCGCAGCACGCCGAACAGCTCATGCGCCACGGCATCCGGATCGCTCGGCATCACGCGGTGCAGCATACCCGGCGCCCCGGCCGGCAGGACCGAGCGGCAATATACCGCCACGGGGTCTCCCGGACGTGTCGCGGCCGCGGACGACTGCAACGCCGCCCGCAGCGTGTCGGTGTCCATCAAGCGCACGGTGGCGCTGGGCGCGTAGTGGGCGGCCAGCGTGCCCGACGCCCGCGGGCTGTGGCCGTCACGCTGGCCCAGCGGGGCCTGCAGCACGGCCTCGATGTGTGCCGCGCTGAGCGCGCCGGGGCGCAGCAGCACCGCCGGCTCGCGGGTGCAGTCGATGATGGCCGACTCGATGCCGACGGCGCAGTCGCCACCGTCGAGCACGATCAGCCCGGGCAGCGCGGTGAACTCGTCGGCCACATGCGCGGCCCGGGTCGGGCTGACGCGCCCGAAGCGGTTGGCGCTGGGCGCGGCCACGCCCGGCACGCCGGCCGCCGCGGCCGCCCGCAGCAGCGCCAGCGCCAGCGGGTGCGAGGGGCAGCGCAGGCCGACGCTGTCCTGGCCGCCGGCCGCCTCGGCACCGATGCCCTCGCGGCGCGGCACGATGACGGTCAGCGGGCCGGGCCAGAAGGCGGCCATCAGCCGGCGTGCCGACGGGGGCAACTCGGCCGCGAACGCCTCGGCCCCGGCCGCATCGGCCACGTGCACGATCAGCGGGTGGTCGCTGGGCCGGCCCTTGGCGGCGAAGATGCGGGCCACCGCCGCGGCGTCATCGGCGCGGGCACCCAGGCCGTAGACCGTCTCGGTCGGAAAGGCCAGCAGCTCGCCACGCACCAGCGCGTCGACCGCGGCCGGCAGGGCCGCGGCCTGATCCGCGGGGCTGGAGGCGGGCGTCACCCGAGCCATGACCGAGCTCCGGGGGCACGCATCAGAAGGCTTCCAGGCCCAGCAGCGCGCCGGCCTTCAAGGCGGCATCGCGGGCCGCCTCGGGGGTCGCCCCGGTCAGCGTCAGGTGGCCCATCTTGCGACCCCGGCGGGCCTGGGCCTTGCCGTAGAGGTGCAGGTGCACCCCCGGCAGGGCCAGTACGGCGGCCCAGTCGGGCGAGCGCTCGCGGCCCTCGGCATCGAACCACAAGTCACCGAGCAGGTTGAGCATCACCGCCGGCGAGTGCAGGCGCGGGGCCACCAGCGGCAGCCCGGTCATGCAGCGCACCTGCAGGTCGAACTGCGACACGTCGCAGGCATCGATGCTGTAGTGGCCGGAGTTGTGCGGGCGCGGCGCCATCTCGTTGGCCACCAGCGAGCCGTCGGTCAGCAGGAAGAACTCGACGCAGAGCACGCCGACGTAGTCGAGCGAGGCGGCGATGCGCTCGGCCGAAGCCACCGCCTGCTCGACCTGCGCGGCGTCCAGGCCCGGCGCGGGCACCTGGGTCACCGCCAGGATGCCGTCGCGGTGCAGGTTGTGCTGCACCGGCAGGTGCACGACCTCGCCGGCCGCACCGCGCGCGACGATGACGCTGAGCTCGTCGGCCAGCGACAGGCGCTGCTCGAGCACGCAGGTCACGCCCTGCAGGTCCGTCCAGGCCGCTTCCAGCGCGGCACGGTCGGCCACGCGGACCTGGCCCTTGCCGTCGTAGCCCAGGCGGGCGGTCTTCAGGATGCCCGGCAGCAGCGTGTCCGAGACCGCGGCCAGCGCGGTCTCGGAGTCGATCACCGCATACGGCGCGCACGGCACGCCGCTGGCGGCGAAGTGGGCCTTCTCGGCCACGCGGTCCTGGCAGACCGCCACGGCGGCGGCGGCAGGCGCCACCGGACGGTGGTCGGCCAGCTCGCGCAGCGCGTCGGCCGGCACGTTCTCGAACTCGGTGGTCACCGCGTCGCATTCACGCACCAGCTCGGCCAGGCCGGCCGGATCGAGGTAGGCGGTGCGCACCTGGTGGTGCGCGGCCTGGGCGGCGGGGCTGTCCGCCTCGGCCTCCAGCACGACCGTGCGGTAGCCCAGCTGCTGGGCGGCGTGCACGAACATGCGGCCCAGCTGCCCGCCCCCCATCACGCCCAGCGTGGTGGCCCGGGCGGGATCGTGGGCGGACGGGGTGCCCGGCAGCAGGCGGATCGAGGCGGCCATGTCCATCAGCCCTCCAGCTTCATGGCGCGGGCGACCTCGGTCTGGCGCTCGCGGAAGGCCTGCAGGCGCGCGGCCAGGTCGCTGTCGTGGTTGGCCAGCTGGGCCACCGCGAACAGCGCCGCATTGGCCGCACCGGCCACGCCGATCGCGAAGGTCGCCACCGGGATGCCCTTGGGCATCTGCACGATGGAGTGCAGCGAGTCGACCCCCTGCAGGTGCTTGCTGGCCACGGGCACGCCCAGCACCGGCACGGTGGTCTTGGCCGCCAGCATGCCGGGCAGGTGAGCCGCCCCGCCGGCACCGGCGATGATGGCCTGCAGGCCCCGGCCGCGCGCCGCCTCGGCGTAGCGGAACATGTCGTCGGGCATGCGATGCGCGGACACCACCTGGGCTTCATAGGGCACGCCGAACTCGGCGAGAATCTCGGCGGCATGCTTCATGGTGTCCCAGTCACTGTTGGACCCCATGACGATGCCAACCACGGGCGAGGCGCTGTTCACGGCGTACTCCGGGCGGAAAAGGACGCGATTTTAGGCGCCTGACGCACCGGGCTTGCATTTGGGGGCAGTCGCCTTCACCTCAGCCGCACAAAGGTGCCGCGATGATCGATATCACACTAGAGAATTTTGAAGCCGAACTGATCCAGGCCTCGATGCAGCGCCCGGTGCTGCTCGACATCTGGGCGCCGTGGTGCGGCCCCTGCCGCACGCTCGGTCCGATGCTCGAGAAGCTCGAGACCGACTACGACGGACGCTTCCTGCTGGCCAAGCTCGACAGCGACGCCGTGCCCGAGATCGCGACCCAGCTCAGCCAGATGTTCGGCGTGCGCTCGATCCCCTTCTGCGTGATGTTCCTGCAGGGCCAGCCGGTCGACGGATTCGTCGGCGCGCTGCCGGAGGACAAGCTGCGCGAGTTCCTCGACAAGCATGTGCCGAGCGCCGCCGAGGCGGAAGCAGAGGCCGACACGCTGGAAGCCGAGGCGCTGGTCGAGGAGGGAGACGACGACGCGGCGGTGGCCAAGCTGGCCGAGGCGCTCGCCCTGACGCCCGACCACGAGATGGCGCGCCACGACCTGGTCAAGCTGCTGCTGGAGCTGGGCCGCATCGACGCCGCCCGCGAGGCGTATGCCCCGGTGGCCGGCAAGCCCTACATCGACACCCGCCTGGCCGCGCTCGGCTGGTGGCTGCTGGCCTGCGAGAAGGCCGGCCAGGCCCGCTCGCTGGCGGAGCTCGACGCGGCGATCGCCGCCAACCGGCGCGACTTCGCCGCCCGCTTCGAGCGCGCCCTGCTGCTGCTGGCACGCGACGCCCGCACCGAGGCGATGGACGAGCTGCTCGAGATCATCATGCGCGACAAGGCCTGGGGCGAGGAGAACCCGCGCAAGCTCTACGTCGCCATCCTCGAGCTGATGAGCAAGCCCGCCCCCAAGGCCCAGGCGGCCGAGGCCAAGGGCGCCGTGCAGCTGGCCGGCAAGGCGACGGTCCCGCAGGGCGATCCGGTCATCGACCAGTACCGCCGCAAGCTCAGCATGTCGCTGTTCTGACGCCGGCTCAGGCGCGCAGCAGGTGGCGCTCCAGCCGGGCCTGCACCACCAGCGTCTGCAGCCGGTGGCTGGCCTCGCGGAAGGTCCGGTAACCGCTGTCGGCCTGCTGCTGGTGCTGTGCGGCCAGCGCGTCGAGCCCCAGGCGGGACAGCACCTTGTGCAGCACCGCATGGGTGATCACGCGCTCTTCCGGCTCGGTCACGGCCATCAGGGTCGAGTCGGCGGAGCGGGCCGCCGCCAGCGCCTCGTCGCTGCGGCCGAGCTGCAGCAGGCACCAGGCGCGGTCGGCCTGGTAGAGGCACTCGGTGCCGGTCAGGCCCTCGCGCAGCGCACCGGCCATGTGCTCGTCGTACAGCGCCAGCGCCGTGGCGAAGTCGCCGGAGATCGTCAGCACCTGCGCACGCTGCATCGGCGTGTGGTGGCTGAGCGCCCGGATGCGCAGGCTCTGGTCGAGGCAGATCGACGACTCCATGCCGAGCTGCACCCGCCGCACCGCGCTCTCGTCACGGGTGCCGAACAGGTCGGCCAGTCGCACCTCGATCAGCCGCAGCAGCGAGATGTTGTAGATCACGGCACTGAGCGTCGCCCCGTCCCCCTCCGCGGCCGCATGCACGCGCGCCCGGCTGTACCACGGCTGGGCCAGGTCCTCGCGGCCGGCGAAATGGGTCGCGCAGGCGAGCACCAGGCAGGCCCGCGCCCTCGCGCTGTGGTGATCGGGTGCGGCCTGGCTCAGGGCCAGATCGGCATGCTCGACCATCGACGGGTAGTCCTGCGCGCGGAAATCACAGTGCGCCATCCAGGCCGCCGACAGCGCCTGGATGTGCGGCGCCTTGACCGAACAGGCCAGCGCGTGGGCACGCCTCAGGCGGTCACGCGCCCGGGCGTTGAGGCACTCGTAGTAGTCGACCAGGCCTTCGGTCAGCCACAGCCAGGCGTTGAGTACCGCATTGGACGGCGTCTCCGGCAGCGCACGCAGGCCGGCCACCTCGGCCCGGGCCTCGTCGACCTGGCCGAGCCGGGCCAGCACCGACGCCCGCTCGGCGCGCAGGAACGGCAGCTCGCGCGGGATGCGGGCCTGCGCGATGGCAGCCTCCAGATTGAGCAGCTGTCGGTGCATGCACGGGCCCGCGGCAGGGCGAGGATCAGATCGCGGTCAGGCGGACCAGGGCTTCGCGGTACTTGGCGGCCGTCGCGTCGATCACCTCGGCCGGCAGCGCCGGCGACGGCGCTTCCTTGTTCCAGGGCTGGCCGTCGATGCGCACGGCCTCGAGCCAGTCGCGCACGAACTGCTTGTCGAAACTGGGCGGATTCTGGCCGGCCTGCAGCGCGGCCTCGTAGCTTTCCACCGGCCAGTAGCGCGAGGAGTCCGGCGTCAGCACCTCGTCCATCAGCGTCAGCACGCCGTGCTCGTCCAGGCCGAACTCGAACTTGGTGTCGGCGATGATGATGCCCTTGGTCAGCGCGAAGTTGGCCGCGGCCTGGTACAGGTGGATCGACACGTCGCGGATCTTGGCGGCCAGCGGCGCACCGATCTGGTCGACCATGCGGTCGAAGCTGATGTTCTCGTCGTGGTCGCCCATCTCGGCCTTGGTGGCCGGCGTGAAGATGGGCTCGGGCAGCTTGGCCGCGTTGCGCAGCCCGGACGGCAGCGCCACGCCGCAGACCGACTGGCTCTCCTGGTATTCCTTCCAGCCGCTGCCCGCCAGGTAACCACGCACCACGGCCTCGATCGGGACCGGCTTCAGGCGCTTGACCAGCATCGAGCGGCCCCGCACCTGGTCGACCTCGTCGGGCGCGACGACGCTGGCGGGCTCGTCGCCCGTCAGGTGGTTGGGCACGATGTGGCCGAGCTTGTCGAACCAGAACAGCGCCACCTGGGTCAGCAGCTCGCCCTTGCCGGGAATGGGCTCGCCCATGATCACGTCGAAGGCCGACAGGCGGTCGCTGGCGATCATGAGGATGCGATCCTCGCCGACGGCGTAGTTGTCTCTGACTTTGCCGCGGGCGAGCAGAGGAAGGCTGTGCAGGGAGGATTCGAGCAGGGCTGTGGACACGGTCGTGATGCAGTTCGGTTGGTGACGGGATTGTAGGCGCGCACCAACAAGAACGGCCCGCTTGCGCGGGCCGTCGTGCGCCGCGGCCCGGCCGCGGCGAAAGGATCGGACGGGGCTCAGACCACCATCTGGGCCAGCGCGCCGCTGGCGTACATCGTGGCGATCTGGCTCATCGCGATCGGCTTGATCTTGCCCGCCTGGCCTTCGCAGCCGAACTCCATGTAGCGCTGCTTGCACAGGGCCGTGGCGGCCTCGCGGGCCGGCTTGAGCCACTCGCGCGCGTCGAACTTCTCGGGGTTCTCGAACATGAACTTGCGCACCGCGCCGGTCATCGCCAGGCGGATGTCGGTGTCGATGTTGATCTTGCGCACGCCGTGCTTGATGGCTTCCTGGATCTCGGCGACCGGCACGCCGTAGGTCTCCTTCATCTTGCCGCCGTACTGGTTGATGATGGCCAGCAGGTCCTGCGGCACCGACGACGAGCCGTGCATCACCAGGTGGGTGTTGGGGATGCGCGCGTGGATTTCCTTGACGCGCGAGATGGCCAGGATGTCACCGGTGGGCGGGCGGCTGAACTTGTAGGCGCCGTGGCTGGTGCCGATGGCGATCGCCAGCGCGTCGAGCTGCGTGGCCTTGACGAACTGGGCGGCCTCTTCCGGGTCGGTCAGCATCTGGCTGTGGTCGAGCTTGCCCTCGGCGCCGATGCCGTCTTCCTCGCCGGCCTCACCGGTTTCCAGGTTGCCCAGGCAGCCCAGCTCGCCCTCGACGGTGACACCGACCTGGTGGGCCATGTCGACCACCTTGCGGGTCACGTCGACGTTGTAGTCGAACGAGGCCGGGGTCTTGCCGTCGGCCTGCAGCGAGCCGTCCATCATCACCGAGCCGAAGCCCAGGTCGATGGCGCCCTGGCAGATCGCCGGGGTCTGGCCGTGATCCTGGTGCATCACCAGCGGGATGTGCGGATAGGCCTCGACGGCCGCCTGGATCAGGTGCTTGATGAAATGCTCGCCGGCGTACTTGCGTGCACCCGCGCTGGCCTGCAGGATGACCGGAGCGCCGAGTTCATGCGCCGCGGCCATCACGGCCTGCACCTGTTCCAGGTTGTTGACGTTGAAAGCCGGAATGCCGTAGCCGTTTTCGGCGGCGTGGTCCAGCAGCTGGCGCATGGAAACGAGGGCCATGGTGATCCTTGGAGAGTGAAGAGAAATCCTGGCTCCGGATCCGCCGGCGACCGTGGACAAGTCCTGCCGCGCCAGCATGAAACCGTGCTGTAACCCGCAGATTCTACGGTCCCCACCCGCGGGAAAGAACCCTGCGAGCCGGGGACTCCGTCACCGATCGCCCACGCCGTGGCTTTCTGCCGATGCCGGTTCGGGACACCCCCCCCGCCCGTCCGGCCTCAGGCGACCAGGCAGACCTTCAGCATGTTGGTGCCGCCCGGATGGCCCATCGGCTCGCCGCAGGTGATGGCGTAGGTGTCGCCCGGGCGCAGCACGCCGCGGTCCACCAGGATGGCCTCGGCCTTGGCCAGCGCCGCGTCACGCTCGTCGAACGCCGGCATCAGGATCGGCCGCACGTTGCGATAGAGCACCATCTTGCGCTCCGACAGCGGCTGGGTCGTCAGGCCGAAGATCGGCACGTTGATGCGGTGGCGGCTCATCCACAGCGCGGTCGAGCCCGACTCGGTCAGCGCGACGATGGCCTTGCAGCCCAGGTGGTGGGCAGTGAACAGCGCGCCCATCGCGATCGACTGGTCGATGCGGCGGAAGGTCTTGTTGGTGAAGTCGGCGTCGAGCTTGACCTCGTCGGCACGCTCGGCCGCGTAGGCGATGGCCGCCATCTGCTCGACCGTCTCGACCGGGTACTTGCCCGCGGCGGTCTCGGCCGACAGCATCACGGCGTCGGTGCCGTCGAGCACGGCGTTGGCCACGTCCGACACCTCGGCGCGCGTGGGCACCGGGTTCTGGATCATCGACTCCATCATCTGCGTGGCGGTGATGGCGACCTTGTCCATCTCGCGGGCCATGCGGATCATCTTCTTCTGCAGCGCCGGCACGGCGGCGTTGCCGACCTCGACCGCCAGGTCACCGCGGGCGACCATGATGCCGTCCGAGGCACGCAGGATGGCCTCGAGCTGCGGGATCGCCTCGGTGCGCTCGATCTTGGCGATCATGCCCGGCTTGTGGCGCCACGGCTCGCCGGCCACGTTGGCCAGCTGGCGCGCCATCTCCATGTCGGTGGCGTTCTTCGGGAAGGACACCGCCAGGTACTCGCACTGGAAGGACATCGCCGTCTTGATGTCCTCCATGTCCTTGGCGGTCAGCGCCGGGGCGGTCAGGCCGCCGCCCTGCTTGTTGATGCCCTTGTTGTTGGACAGCTCGCCGCCGATGCGCACGAGGGTGTGCACCTCGTCGCCCCGCACGGCCTCGACCGTCAGCACGATCAGGCCGTCGTTGAGCAGCAGGCTGTCGCCCGGCTTCACGTCGCGCGGCAGTTCCTTGTAGTCGAGGCCCACGCCCTCGATGTCACCCGGCTCGACGCGGGACGCGTCGAGCACGAAGGCCTGGCCCTGCTCGAGCATGACCTTGCCTTCGGCGAACTTGCCCACGCGGATCTTCGGGCCCTGCAGGTCGGCCATGATGGCCACCGGCTTGCCCACGCGGGCAGCCACCTGGCGCACCAGCGTGGCCCGGTCGATGTGGTCCTGGGCCTTGCCGTGGCTGAAGTTCAGCCGCACGACGTCGACCCCGGCGCGGATCATGCGTTCCAGCACCGCCGGGTCGGACGAGGCAGGGCCGAGGGTGGCAACGATCTTGGTCTGGCGGGGCATCTGGCGGTCTCCATTGAGGTGTTCTGACCCTCGCAACAAGGCGCCGCTGGACATTCCGGCGCCCCCTGCAATGCGGGGTGCGCCGGATTATCGACCCCGATCCGGAACAGACCGGTTACAGGCGGCGGGAAGCCGCACCGGCAGCAGCGTCAGCCACCGCCAGCGCCGTCATGTTCACCACCCGGCGCATCGACGCCGACGGCGACAGGATGTGCACCGGCGCGGCCGCCCCCAGCAGGACCGGGCCGACCGTCACGCCCTTGCCCGCCGTCACCTTCAGCACGTTGAACAGGATGTTGGCCGCGTCGATGTTGGGCAGCACCAGCACGTTGGCCGAGCCCGTCAGCGTCGAGTCGGGCAGGATGTTGCGGCGGATCGTCTCCGACAGCGCCGCATCGCCGTGCATCTCGCCGTCGCACTCGATCTCGGGCGCACGCGCCACGAACAGGTCACGCGCCTCGCGCACCCGCCGGGCCGACGCCCGCGACGAGGTGCCGTACATCGAGTGCGACAGGAAGGCCACCTTCGGCGGCACGCCGAAGCGGCGCACCTCCTCGGCCGCCATCAGCGCGATCTCGGCCAGCTCCTCGGCGCTGGGCTGCTCGTTGATGTAGGTGTCGGTGATGAACAGGTTGTGCTCGTCGAGCATCAGCGCGTTCATCGTCGCGAACACCTTGGCCCCCGGCTTCTGGCCGATGACCTGCTTGACGTACTCGAAGTGCGTGTCGTAGCGACCGTGCAGGCCGCACAGCATCGCGTCGGCATGGCCGAGCTTGAGCAGCATGGTCGCGATCAGCGTCGTCGAGCGGCGCACCGCCGCCTTGGCCGCCTCGACCGAGACGCCGTCGCGCTTCATCAGCCGGTGGTATTCCTCCCAGCAGGCGCGGAAGCGCGGATCGTCCTCGGGGTTCACCACCTCGAAGTCGACGCCGGCCTTCAGGCGCAGGCCGGCACGCTCCAGGCGCATCTGGATCACCGACGGGCGACCCACCAGGATGGGCTGCGCCAGGCCATCGGCCAGCACCGCCTGCACCGCACGCAGCACCCGCTCGTCCTCGCCCTCGGCGTAGACCACCCGGGCCGGGCTGCGCTTGGCCGCAGCGAACACCGGGCGCATGAACATGCCGGTCTGGTAGACGTAGCGGGTCAGCGAATCGCGGTAGGCCACCAGATCGGTGATCGGGCGGGCCGCGACCCCCGAATCGACCGCCGCCTGCGCCACGGCCGGCGCGATGCGCAGGATCAGGCGCGCGTCGAACGGCTTGGGGATCAGGTAGTCGGGGCCGAACTTCAGGTCCTGGCCGGCGTAGGCGGCCGCGACCTCGTCGCTGGTCTCCTCCTTGGCCAGCGCGGCGATCTCGCGCACGCAGGCCAGCTTCATCTCCTCGGTGATGCGGGTCGCGCCGCAGTCCAGCGCGCCCCGGAAGATGTAGGGGAAGCACAGCACGTTGTTGACCTGGTTCGGGTAGTCCGACCGGCCGGTGGCGATGATGCAGTCCGGCCGCGCCGCCTTGGCGATCTCGGGGCGGATCTCCGGCTCCGGGTTGGCCAGCGCCAGGATGATCGGCTGCGAGCCCATGCTCGCGACCATCTCGCCGGTCATCACGCCCGCGGCCGAGCAGCCCAGGAACACGTCGGCGCCACGGATCGCGTCGGCCAGCGTCACGTCGCTGGTGCGCTGGCAGTAGCGCTGCTTGGACTCGTCGAGCTTGCCGGCGACGACGTCGGCGCGGCCCTCGCGGATCACGCCCTTGGAGTCGCAGACGAAGATGTTCTCGATCTTCACGCCCAGGCCGACCATCAGGTCCAGGCAGGCGATGGCCGCCGCGCCCGCGCCCGACACCACCATCTTGACCTCGCCGATGCGCTTGCCCACCAGCTCCAGGCCGTTGAGCAGCGCCGCACCCGAGATGATCGCCGTGCCGTGCTGGTCGTCATGGAAGACGGGGATCTTCATGCGCTCGCGCAGCTTCTTCTCGATGTAGAAGCACTCCGGCGCCTTGATGTCCTCGAGGTTGATGCCCCCGAGCGTGGGCTCCAGCGCGGCGATGATCTCGACCAGCTTGTCCGGGTCGTTCTCGGCCAGCTCGATGTCGAACACGTCGATGCCGGCGAACTTCTTGAACAGGCAGCCCTTGCCTTCCATCACCGGCTTGGACGCCAGCGGGCCGATGTTGCCCAGGCCCAGCACCGCCGTGCCGTTCGTCACCACCCCCACCAGGTTGCCACGCGAGGTGTACTCCGCCGCCAGCGTCGGATCCTGCTCGATCGCCAAGCACGGATACGCCACGCCGGGCGAGTACGCCAGCGACAGATCACGCTGGTTCATCAGCGGCTTCAGCGGCGTGACCGCGATCTTGCCGCGCGCGGGCGCACGGTGGTATTCCAGCGCGGCGTCACGCAACGCCTGTTCTGCGGATGACAGGGGTTCACTCATGCAAGGCTCCGAAATGCGTCCCGTGGACGTCAGGAAAAGACAAGGTCCGCGAGGGTAACTGCGCCAACGCCCACCTGAAACCGGCAAATCGGAGGAAAACCCGGGTCATGCGACCCCCGTGGAATCGTCATGCAGAAGCGGCATGACGCAGGCAGTCAGCGGGGCAGCACCGCCCACCGGTACGCTGAGGCACCGGCTTCAGTCGGGGCTCGGCATCAGACGACCTCACCCTCCACCTTCGACCGAAGCCGCACGGTCCAATGCCCGCCGGACTCCTGCTGGAGCGCCAGCAGGTCGTCGGTGCGCAGCATGTCCAGCAGACCGGAATGACCGTAGGTCTTCGGCGAGAAGGCCGGGTGGGTTTCAGGAAGTGCCCCTGTGCCCTGGGTGAAAGCGCGGCACACACTGGGCATGGGCAGGTGCAGCTCTTGTCCGTCAAGGGCAAGCGTGCTGGGGCTTCGCACGAAGGCTGGCGCGTCTGCCCAACCCCGACATCGTGTCCGTCGGTGCGGCCCTTTCCACGCCGGGCCGTCTTGGCGACGCTTCTGGGCTGACAGATTGTGCTCGGCGGTCAAAATGCTCAGAACACTGCCAAGCCACTCCTGGAACCGAATGAACCATCAAGCGCTGTCTTCCTTCATCTGGTCCGTCGCCGACCTGTTGCGTGGCGACTTCAAGCAAAGCGAATACGGCCGCGTCATCCTGCCGTTCACCGTGCTGCGCCGGCTCGACTGCGTGCTGGCGGCCACCAAGCCGGCGGTGCTGGCCGAGTTCGCGGCCCGGACCGCCGCCGGCCTGAACCCGGAGCCCTTCCTGCTGCGCAAGGCCGGCCAGAGCTTCTTCAACACCTCGTCGCTCGACCTCGTCACGCTGCTGGGCGATCAGGACCATGTCCGGCAGAACCTCTACGCCTACATCCAGGGCTTCTCGCCGGCGGCGCGGGACATCTTCGAGCGCTTCGACTTCCACACCCAGGTGGAGCGGCTGGCCAAGGCCGACCTGCTGTACCTGGTGGTCGAGAAGTTCGCCAACATCGACCTGCACCCCGAGCGGGTGGACAACGCCAGCATGGGCGCGGTGTTCGAGGAGCTGATCCGCAAATTCGCGGAAATCTCCAACGAGACGGCCGGGGAGCACTTCACGCCGCGTGAGGTCATCCGGCTGATGGTGAACCTGCTGTTCATCGAGGACGATGACGTGCTGACACCCGGCAACTCGGTGGTGCGCACGGTCTATGACCCGACGGCGGGGACGGGCGGCATGTTGTCGGTGGCGGGCGAGTACCTGCTGGAACACAACCCGCAGGCCCGCCTGACGATGTTCGGCCAGGAGCTGAACGACGAGTCCTACGCCATCTGCAAGGCGGACATGCTCATCAAGGGTCAGGACGTCGGCAACATCGTCGCGGGCAACACGCTGAGCGACGATGGCCACGGCGGGCGCCAGTTCGACTACATGCTGTCCAACCCGCCGTTCGGGGTGGAGTGGAAGAAGGTCGAGCGGGCGGTGCGCCTGGAGCATGAGCAGCGGGGGTTTGACGGCCGCTTCGGTCCGGGGCTGCCGCGGGTGTCGGATGGTTCGCTCCTGTTCCTGATGCACCTGCTGGCCAAGATGCGCCCGGCGCAGGACGGGGGCAGCCGCTTCGGGATCGTGCTCAACGGCTCGCCGCTGTTCACGGGCGGCGCGGGCAGCGGCGAGAGCGAGATCCGCCGCTACGTGCTGGAGAACGATCTGGTGGAGGCCATCGTCGGTCTGCCGACCGACATGTTCTACAACACGGGCATCGCCACCTATGTCTGGATCCTGTCGAACAAGAAGCCGGCGGACCGCCGGGGGTTGGTGCAGCTCATCGACGCGGGGAGCTTCTGGCAGAAGATGCGCAAGAGCCTGGGCTCCAAGCGCAAGGAGATGAGCGAGGCGCACATCGAGCAGGTGACGCGCCTGTTCGGTGGCTTCGCCGAGGCGGAACTCGTCACGGTGCTGGACGCGGCCGGGCAAGCGCTGGGCGAGGCGCAGCTGGTCACGGGCGCCGACATCCCGCCCGTGGCGCCGGACGGT
Source organism: Sphaerotilus hippei (assembly GCF_003201595.1). Taxonomy (GTDB): domain Bacteria; phylum Pseudomonadota; class Gammaproteobacteria; order Burkholderiales; family Burkholderiaceae_C; genus Sphaerotilus; species Sphaerotilus hippei. Next base: position 154,861 of record NZ_QJJS01000008.1, read on the forward strand.
GGGCGCCTGAAGCGGGTGCCGGTGGCGCGCATCTTCCGCAACGAGGACTTCGGCTACACCACGATCACGGTCGAGCGTCCGCTGCGGGATGCGCAGGGTCAGCCGGTGCTGGGGGCCAAGGGCAAGCTCAAGGGCAAGCCGCAGCCCGACAGCGCCCTGCGTGACACCGAGAACGTGCCGCTGAGCGACGATGTCCGCGCCTACTTCGAGCGCGAGGTGCTGCCGCATGCGCCGGATGCGTGGATCGATCCCGAGAAGACCAAGGTGGGGTACGAGATCCCGTTCAACCGGCATTTCTATGTCTTCGAGCCGCCGCGTTCGCTGGCCGAGATCGATGCGGATCTGAAGCGGTCGACGGATCGGATCAAGGCGATGATCGAGGGGCTGTCGGCATGAGTGCGGCTGTTGTCGCCGCGAAAAGTGTCGGCAGTGCTGACACCAATGCAGCATCTCGCTTGCGCTGATCGCCGACGCACATGCCCTGAACGACAATGTGCGGCAACATCCAGATCGACAAAAAAACGCTGCCACAGCGCAGCAGACGGCGGGGAAAAAATGGTGGACGGGAGTAGAATCCGCGGCAACAACACCCCCCAAGCCTCTCGGACAGCCCGCTGTCATGATGCTCAAACCGGGGGGTTTATCTTTTTGGGGCTGGCCCATGCACTTTGACAAGCCGCCCCTCTCGCTGGCTGATCAGGTCGCCCTCTGGCGGTCGCGTGGCCTGCAGGTAGCGGATGTGCCTCGGGCCGGGCGCTACCTCGACAACATTGGCTACTACCGCCTGAGTGCGTACTGCCTGCCGTTCGAGGTGCTGCCCGCCCCAGGGGAGCGCCGGCAGCATCAGTTCATCCCGGGGACGACATTCGAGCAGGTGCTCCAGCTCTACATCTTCGACCGCAAGCTGCGGCTGCTGGTGATCGAAGCCATCGAGCGACTCGAAGTGGCGGTGCGCACCCGCTGGGCCCATGCAATGTCCTTGCGCCACGGTGCGCACGCGCACATGGACAGCGCGTGCTTCAAGGATCCGGGGTGGCACGCCAAGAATCTGGCCAACCTTGCGCGGGACATGGAGAACAGCACCGAGACCTTCGTTGTCCACTACCGCGCCACATACACCTCGCCTGTCTTGCCGCCGATCTGGGCGGTGGTCGAGACGATGTCGCTGGGCGCGCTGTCGCACTGGGTGAAGAACACGCGCGACAACGTGGCCAAGCAGGCAATCGCCAACAGCTTGGGTCTGCCGACGGTGGAGGTGATGGAGCGTGTGTTGCACGTGCTGACGCCGATTCGCAATGCCTGTGCGCACCACAGTCGGCTGTGGAACCGGCGCTTGCCGATGAAGCTGCCGCACATCAAGCGGCAGGCGAGCAACCTTGTGCCGCCTGAGAGTCCGCACCACCAGGCGAACTACCTCTACAACCCGCTGGCGCTGCTGGCTGCCATGTTGAACACGATGAACCCTGGCACGACGTGGGCAGCGCGCCTCGTGCGTCTGCTGGACACCGAGTTGCCTGCCGACCGGCTGTCTGCCATGGGATTTCCACAGGACTGGCGCATACGGCCGGTCTGGCAGGAGGGCAACAAGCCATGAGCTTTCCCACATACGCGCACTACAAGGATTCCGGGGTCGAGTGGCTGGGCGAGGTGCCGGCGCATTGGGATTCTTTGAGATTCTCTAGGGCAATTCTTGCCATCAAAGATGGTACGCATGGCACTTTCGCTCGGACAAGCGATGGTCTCCCTTTGCTCAGTGCAAAAAACGTTTCGAACGGGCTTATCGAGACAACTTCGGCGGAAAGTTTGATTTCGGTGGCTGACCATGACGCCATCGTCGATAACGGATTCCCAGTTCGGGGTGACATTTTGCTGACCATCGTCGGCACTATTGGGAGAGTCTGTGTTTATCCCTTCGACCACCCGATTGCATTTCAACGAAGTGTTTGCTTCGTTCGGCTATCGAGAGGGTACCGACCAACGTTTTTTTTCTATCTCATTCAGTCCAAGTTTTTCCAAGAACAGCTTCAGAGTCGATCAAAGAGTTCGGCCCAAGCTGGAATCTACATGGGCGATGTTTGTGCGACACATTTGGCTTGTCCGCCAAGCGAGATTGAACAGGATTGCATTGCGACTTTCCTCGACCACGAAACCACCAAGCTCGACGCCCTCATCGCCGAACAACGCACCCTGATAGACCTCCTCAAGGAAAAGCGTCAGGCGGTCATCTCCCATGCCGTGACGAAGGGGCTGGATCCGCGGGTGCCGATGAAGGATTCGGGGGTGGAGTGGCTGGGGGAGGTGCCAGCGCATTGGGAAACCAAGCGCATCAAACATCTGGTTGAGAGTTTTGAGCAAGGCTGGAGCCCGCAGTGTGAAGGCTACCCGGTCGAGTCGGACACTGAATGGGGTGTCTTGAAAGTCGGTTGTGTCAACGGTGGAAAATTTCGTCGTGAGGAAAATAAAGTCTTGCCCATGGATATCGAGCCTATTCCATCGCTTGGTATTTGTGCCGGAGATTTACTGATTTCTCGTGCAAATACCAGAGAACTTGTCGGTAGCGCGGCTGTCGCAGATCAGAATTATTCGAACTTGCTTCTGTGTGACAAGCTTTATCGGATCAAGTTGAAGCAGCAAGACTGTGACCCGCAATTTCTCGGTATGTACCTTGGAACTGCATCGGCGCGGGGGCGGATTGAATTGTCTGCAACAGGTGCTAGTAGCTCTATGGTCAACATTGGACAGTCAGCTATATTGGAAATGCAGTTGTCTCTACCTCCATATGGTGAACAATTGCAGATAACTTCATTTCTCAGAGAAGAAACCATTCGCTTGGGCGCTCTCACTGACGAAGCCCAAACCACCATCGCCTTACTGCAAGAGCGCCGCAGCGCGCTGATTTCCGCCGCCGTCACCGGCAAGATCGACGTGCGCCAGCACACCACCGAGGCCGCCTGATGCCGCTGTTCCACTACACCACCGACCGCCTGCAACCCGTGGCCGAGACCACCTTCGGCGCCGAAGGCATCCTGGAGCGCCAGGATCTACAACGCCTGCTGCGCGAGCAGATCGACGCGCTCGGCGAGCGGCTGCTGGTCATCGCCGAAGAGTTCGGCGACTGGGCCGACAGCGCACGCCGCATCGACCTGCTCTGCCTCGACACCGACGCCAACCTCGTCGTCGTCGAACTCAAGCGCACCGAGGGCGGCGGCCACATGGAGCTGCAGGCCCTGCGCTACGCTGCCATGGTCTCCACCATGCGCTTCGAGCAACTCGTCGACACCCACGCCAAATACCTCAACCGCCTCGCCGCCGGCCCCGCCCCCGACACCGACGCCGCCCGCGCCGCCATCCTCGGCTTCCTCAACTGGACCGAAGTCGACGAAAGCCAGTTCGCCCAGGACGTGCGCATCGTGCTCGCCTCGGCCAACTTCGGCCGCGAGCTGACCACCGCCGTCATGTGGCTCAACGAGCGCAACCTCGACATCCGCTGCGTGCGCCTCAAGCTCTACCGCCTCAACGCCGAGACCGTGCTGCTCGACGTGCAGCAGATCATCCCGCTGCCGGAAGCCGCCGAGTTCCAGACCCGCATCGACGTGAAGAAGCAGGCCGAGCGGCAGGACCGTTCCGACCGCAAGGTGCTGCGGGCGCAGTTCTGGGAAGCCCTGCTGGTGGCAGCGAAACCCCAATGCGCGACCCATGCCGGACGGGCAGCGACCTCCGACGGCTGGCTGTCGGGTTCCGTGGGCCGAGCGGGTTTCGTGCTGAATTACGTGGTCCGCCGCGACGACGCGCAGGTCGAACTCTGGATCGCCCTGGGCACCGGCAAGGCTGCGCTCAACAAGGCCGCCTTCCATGGACTGAAGGCCCAGCAGGCCGCCATCGAGGCCGATTTTGGTGCGACGCTGGAGTGGCAGGAACTGCCCGAAGGCGAGGGCTGCCGCATCCGTTATGTCCTGCCGGATGGCGGGTATCACTCGCCCGCCGAGCAGTGGCCGCAGATCCAGGCCCGCATGATCGACGCCATGGTCCGGATGGACCGGGCCATGCGGACGCGGGTCGCCAGACTCGCGTTCTGACCCTAGATCTGCGACCGACTGGCTGTACGCCTGGCCTCACCGCGTCAACAACTCGATGTAGGTACCGTAGCTGTAGATCCGGTTTTTTTTCTGGCCTGTTTGCTCGGTCACGATGGTCAACTGCTCCAGCAACTGGACGGCCGCGTTGGCGGTGGGAAAGCTGGTGTCGAGTTTTTGCCGCGCCTGCTCGACCGTGAAGCGCGGCATCAGCGGCAGCAACTCGAACAGGCGGTAGCTGGCTGGACCTGCTTTCGGGTGGGCTAGCAATCGGCGGCGGTCGGTGTTGACCAGACTCGCCACGGCGATGATGCTGCGCTCGGCTTCCTCGGCCGCTCGACTCACGCCTTCCAGGAAGAAACCGACCCAGCCCTCCCAGTCGCCCTCGGTGCGGATGTTCGACAAGCGCCGGTAGTACTCGGATTGGTGCTGCTTCAAATAGCCGCTGAGATAAAGCAGCGGTTCGGACAACAGACCCCATTGCTCCATCAGGGCACCGATCAGCAGCCGGCCCAGGCGCCCGTTGCCGTCCAGGAAGGGGTGGATGGTCTCGAACTGTGCATGTACCAGTGCCACGCGCACCAGCGGTGGCAGAGTGGCCGGGGTCTGGTGGATGAAGTGTTCCAGGGCGGTCAACAGCTCGGGCACTTGTTCGGCCGGAGGGGGAACGAACGCAGCGTTGCCGGGGCGGGTACCACCGATCCAGTTCTGCGACCGGCGCAGTTCGCCCGGCTGCTTGCCTGCCCCCCGTGTGCCGTCCAGCAGCAGGCGGTGTGCATTGCACAGCAGGCGCACACTCAGTGGAAGCCCGGTGGGAGAGCGCATCTCGGACTGCACGTGGCGAAACGCGCGCAGGTAGTTGGTGACTTCCTCGACATCGTCGGCGTTGTGCACGGCAAAGCCGGCTTCCTGGTCGAACACGTCGGTCAGCGTGGCCTGCGTGCCTTCGATTTGCGAGGTGAGCAGGGCCTCCTTGCGCACCGCGCCGTACAGCAGCCAATCGACCGACGGCACAAGCCCCGACACACCGGCCAGCCGGGCCAGCGCCAGCTCGGCCAGATGGTTGGCTGCTTGTACGGCTTCCATCGCCAGTGCAGGGGAGTCCGGAGGCAAGGGGTGCGGCACAAAGGCCTTGACCTCTTCGCCGAGGGTGGTGGTGCGGGCGTGACGCCCCGTGATGCGCTTCATGATGAAAGCCGATTTGAATGGCTGAAGCGCAAATTAAAGCATGCTTTAATTGCTGGGCGCGTGATGAAAGGCGGCTTGCATTCAGCGGACCCTTCACCGCGTGGCACCAGGGGGAACGAACACATGTCACTGCACCGAGAACATCACTTCGAGTCCGAGATCTGCGCGCATCTGGCGACCAACGGCTGGCTCCACGCCGCAGGTGACGCCGCACAGTTCGACCGCACCCACGGCCTGTTCCCGCCCGACCTGCTCGCCTGGATCGAAGCCACCCAGCCCGACGCCTGGACGCGCCTCACCAAGACGCACGGCCCCGCGCTGCCCCGGGTGCTGGCCGAGCGGGTGCGCAAGAGCCTGAACGAGCGCGGCACGCTGGACGTGCTGCGCCGGGGCGTGGAGATGCTAGGCCTGCGCGAGCCGCTGATGCTGGCCCAGTTCAAGCCGGCGCTGGCGCTGAACGCCACGACGCGCGCCCACTACGAGGCCAACCGCCTGCGCGTGGTGCGGCAGGTCACGCACTCGCCCAACAACCCGAAAGCCGAGCTGGACCTGGTGCTGTTCCTCAACGGCCTCGCGGTGGCCACGGTGGAGCTGAAGTCCGACTTCACGCAATCCGTCCACGACGCGGTGGACCAGTACCGCTACGACCGCCACCCGCAGCCGAAGGGCGGTTTGCTGGAGCCGCTGCTCGGCTTCCCGGGCGGGGCGCTCGTGCATTTCGCGGTCAGCCAGTCCGAGGTGATGATGGCCACACGGCTGGCGGGCCCGGCCACGGTGTTCCTGCCGTTCAACCGAGGCCACGACGGCGGCGCCGGCAACGCGCCCAACCCCGAGGGCTTCGCCACCGCCTACCTGTGGGAAGAGGTCTGGGCGCGGGAAAGCTGGCTCGACATCCTGCACCGCTACCTGATCGGCAAGCGCGACGACAAGAAGCAGCTCAAGAGCGTGGTCTTCCCGCGCTACCACCAGCTCGACGCCACGCGCCGACTCGTGGCCGACGTGCTGACGCAGGGGCCGGGGCAGCGCTACCTGATCCAGCACTCGGCCGGCTCCGGCAAGACCAACTCCATCGCCTGGACCGCCCACTTCCTCGCGGACCTGCACGACGCCGAGCACCGCAAGCTGTTCGACAGCGTGCTGGTGGTGAGCGACCGCAACGTGCTGGACGTGCAGTTGCAGGAAGCCCTGTTCGACTTCGAGCGCAACGCCGGCGTGGTGGCGAGCATCACGAACGAACACGGCGCCAAGAGCGCGCAGCTCTCGCAGGCGCTGAAGGACGGCAAGAAGATCATCGTCTGCACCATCCAGACCTTCCCATTCGCCTTGAAGGCCGTGCAGGAACTCGCGGCCACCGAGGGCAAGCGCTTCGCCGTGATCGCCGACGAGGCGCACAGCTCGCAGACCGGCGAGGCCGCGGCGAAGCTCAAGACGCTGCTGTCGGCGGAGGAATGGGCGGACCTGCAGGACGGCGGCGCCGTGGACGCCAACGACATCGCCGCCGCCAACATGGCCGCCCGCGCCGGGGACAGCGGGCTGACGTATGTCGCCTTCACCGCCACGCCCAAGGCCAAGACGCTGGAGCTGTTCGGCCGCAAGGGCGCCGACGGCCTGCCGCAGCCGTTCCACGTCTACTCCATGCGCCAGGCGATCGAGGAAGGCTTCATCCTCGACGTGCTGAAGAACTACACCAGCTACCAGCTCGCCTTCAAGCTCGCCCACGACGGCAAGACCTGCGACGAGGCGCAGGTCGAGCGCAGCGCGGCGATGAAAGGGATCATGCAGTGGGTCCGGCTGCACCCGTACAACATCGCCCAGAAGGTGCAGGTCGTCGTCGAGCACTACCGCGAGAACGTGCAGCCGCTGCTGCAGGGGCGGGCCAAGGCGATGGTGGTGGTCGGTTCGCGCAAGGAGGCGGTGCGCTGGCAGAAGGCCATCCGCGCCTACATCAGCCGCCAGCACTACCCGCTGGGCGTGCTGACCGCGTTCTCGGGCGAGGTGGACGACCCGGACAGCTACCCGGACGCGGTCACCGAGGCGTCCAAGGAGCTGAACCCGGGCCTCAAGGGGCGCGACATCCGGGATGCGTTCGCCGCGCCTGAGTTCCACCTGCTGCTGGTCGCCAACAAGTTCCAGACCGGGTTTGACCAGCCGCTGCTGTGCGGCATGTATGTCGACAAGGTGCTCGGCGGCATCCAGGCGGTGCAGACGCTGTCACGGCTGAACCGGTCGCATCCGGGCAAGGACACAACCTACATCCTCGACTTCGTCAACGAGCCGGCCGAGATCCTCAAGGCTTTCAAGACCTACTACCAGACAGCCGAGCTGGAAGCCGCCACCGACCCGCACCTGGTCTACGACCTGCGGGCGAAGCTGGACGCCGCCGGCCACTACGACGACTTCGAGGTGAACCGCGTCGCCAAGGTGGACCTGGACCCGCTGGGCACGCAAAAGCAGCTCGACGCGGCCATTGCCCCGGTGGCCGACCGCCTGCTGCGGCGCTACAAGGCCGCGCAGTTGGAGCGGATCGCCGCGCTGGAGCGGGGTGACGACAAGACCGCCGCGCAGGCGAAGGACACGCTGGACGCCCTGGTGCTGTTCAAGAACGACATGGGCGCCTTCGTGCGGCTGTACAGCTTCCTCAGCCAGATCTTCGACTACGGCAACACCGACATCGAGAAGCGTTTCCTGTTCTTCAAGCGGCTGATCCCGCTGCTGGAATTCGGCCGGGAGCGCGACACGGTGGACCTCAGCAAGGTGGTGCTGACCCACCACACCCTGAAGAACCACGGCCGACAAGCCATGGGGCTCGACGTCGACGGCCGCTACACGCTGCCGCCCATCGACGCGGTGGGCAGTGGCGCGGTGCAGGAAAAGGAAAAGACCTACCTGGACGAGATCATCCAGAAGGTGAACGGCCTGTTCGAAGGCGAGCTGACCGACGGCGACCAGCTCGTCTACGTCAACGGCGTGCTCCGGGGCAAGCTGCTGGAGAACCAGATGCTGATGCAGCAGGCCGCGAGCAACACCAAGGAGCAGTTCGCCAACTCGCCCGACCTGAAGGATGCGCTGATGCACGCCATCATGGACGCGCTGGACGCCCACACCACGATGAGCACGCAGGCGCTGGGCTCGGAGCGGGTGCGCGATGGGCTCAAGGACATCCTGCTGGGGCCGGCACGGTTGTATGAGGCGCTGCGGGCGCGGTCTGGGACTGGGGCGTTGTCCAGTTAGCCGAACATCAGATGCCAAGCCTCGCTTTCAGCGCCGCGACCTCATCTCCCGACAAAGCCGGAAACAAGCCGTGGTCAAGCCCGAAGGTCACTGTCGTTTGCGCCGTACCATTTAGCCCCTGGATGACCTGCCTTGTACAAGGCTGCGTTGCTACCCATGACGAGGCCATGCCCACGTCCTGCGTGTAAAGCACTGTCTTGACACTCGGGAAGAGGGCATGGCCGTTGTGCAACAACTCCAGCGCGAAAATGTCCGCCAGCGCGTTGCAGGCATCTTATTCCTCGAATTCAAGCTTCGGTTTGACGACGGCTCTCCCCGGCGTGGCAGAACGATGGCTTGAGATGGCAGGGTTGGCGTCGTAGCCTCGAACAGGCAGAGGACTTCGAACTGGTCCTGTCCTTCTCGAACGGTGCGCGAGGACGCTTCGACGGGGCGGCTTACCTGGGCACCCGCCACGGCCCGCTGCTGGAACCGCTGCGCCAGGCCGGCTACTTCCGACGCTGCTTCGTCGAGGCGGGCGCGGTCTGCTGGCCCAACGGGCTGGAGCTGAGCGGCGCACGGCTGTTCGAACTCAGCCAGCCGCTCAGCCTGGCCGCCTGAGCGGCCAGGGGCTCGGGGCTTCAGCCCTCGGCGCGCTTGCTCAGGATCTCGAAGGCCGGCAGCGTCTTGCCTTCCAGCACCTCGAGGAAGGCGCCGCCGCCGGTGGAGATGTAGCCGACGTCACCCTCGATGCCGTACTTGGCGATCGCCGCCAGCGTGTCGCCGCCGCCGGCGATGCTGAAGGCTTCGCTTTCGGCGATGGCGCGGGCGACGGTTTCGGTGCCGTGCGAGAAGGCCTCGAACTCGAACACGCCGACCGGGCCGTTCCAGACGATGGTGCCGGCGGCCTTGAGCTGGGCGGCCAGGATGGCGGCGGTCTGCGGGCCGATGTCGAGGATCAGGTCGTCGTCGGCGACGTCGGTGGCAGCCTTGACGGTGGCCACGGCGTCGGGCGAGAAGGTCTTGGCGCAGACCACGTCGACCGGGATGGGCACGGCGGCGCCGCGGGCCTTCATGGCGTCGATCACGGCCTTGGCTTCACCGACCAGGTCGGGCTCGGCCAGGCTCTTGCCGATCGAGAGGCCGGCGGCCAGCAGGAAGGTGTTGGCGATGCCGCCGCCGACGATCAGGCCGTCGACGTTGGCCGACAGGGCCTTCAGGATGGTCAGCTTGGTGCTGACCTTGGAGCCGGCGACGATGGCGACCAGCGGGCGCTTGGGGTTGGCCAGGGCCTTGGAGATGGCGTCGATCTCGGCGGCCAGCAGCGGGCCGGCGCAGGCGATCTTGGCGTACTGGGCGATGCCGTAGGTGCTGGCTTCGGCGCGGTGGGCGGTGCCGAAGGCGTCGTGCACGAACACGTCGCACAGCGCGGCCATCTTCTGCGCCAGTTCGGCGTTGTTCTTCTTCTCGCCCTTGTTGACGCGGCAGTTCTCGAGCATGACGAGCTGGCCGGGTGCGACCTCGACGCCGTCGACCCAGTCGGCGACGACGGGGATCTCGCGGCCCATCAGCTCGCCCATGCGGGCGGCGACCGGGGCCAGCGAGTCGGAGGGCTTGAACTCGCCTTCGGTCGGGCGGCCCAGGTGGCTGGTGACCATCACGGCGGCGCCGGCCTTCAGGGCCATCTCGATGCAGGGGATGGAGGCGCGGATGCGGGTGTCTTCGGTGATGTGGCCGGCGTCGTCCTGCGGCACGTTCAGGTCGGCACGGATGAACACGCGCTGACCGGCGATCTGGCCGGAGGCGATGAGGTCTTGGAGGCGGAGGATCTTCATGGGAGTCGCTCGAGGTCAGTGAAAAAAATCGGAGGGGCCGGGCGGCGGGCTCACCAGCCCAGGCCGATGCGCAGCGGCATGAACACCAGCATGCCGACCACGATGGTGCCCAGGATGCCGCGCCGCCAGAAGTAGTACGAGGCGGCGGCCACGGCACCGAGCAGGCGGGCATCGGCGACGGTCTGCAGCAGGCGGCCCTGGGTCAGCAGCACGTCGGGCACGACGATGGCCACCAGCGCGGCCAGCGGGGCGTAGCGCAGCGCGCGGCCGACCCAGTCGGGCAGCGGCAGTTCGCGGTCGGGCAGCAGGAAGAAGCTGCGGGTCAGCAGGGAGATCAGCGCCAGGCCGGCGATGACGAGCACGATTTCCAGCGCGCTCATGATCCGGCCCGCGCCGGGGCGGCGCCCCCGATGCGCTCCATCATCAGGCCGGCGGCCACCGCGGCCGCCACGGCCACGACGATGTTGAGCTTGTAGGGCATGGCCACGGCCGCGACGGCGGCCAGCGACGCGACGCCGGCGCTGACCCAGGTGGCGCGGCCGATCAGCAGCGAGCAGGTCAGCGCCAGCAGCGCGAGCGTGCCGGCGAAGCCCAGGCCCCAGGCCGGCGGCACGGCGTCGGCCAGCACGATGCCCAGCACCGACGGCACCTGCCAGCCCGGCCACAGCACCGCGACCCCGCCCAGCAGGTAGGCCTGCTGGCCCGGCTGCGGCCGGGGCTCGGGCCAGGCGCGGGTGAACATCGCCAGGTTCATGTCGGCGGCGAAATAACCCAGCAGCAGGCGGCGCTGGCGCGGCAGGCCACCGAAGTAGAGGCGCCACTGCACGCTGTAGATCACGAAGCGCAGGTTGACGACGAAGGCGGTGAGCCAGATCACCCAGGCCGGCGCCTGGGCGGCGATCAGCGGCAGGGAGGCGAGCTGGGAGCTGCCCGCATAGACCAGCAGGCTCATCAGCAGGGCGAGCGGCACGCTCAGCCCGCTCTTGACCATGGCCACGCCGGTCACCAGGCCCCAGGCGGTGATGCCCGGCAGCATGGGCAGCATCTCGCGCATGCCGCGCAGGAACTGCGGATCACGACGCAGACGCTGCCAGCGCTGGCGGATGGAGGGGGCAGGCGTGGGCATCCCGCGATTGTCACATCGGCACCGGACGGCGCCTACCCGTGGCGGGCCCGCGCAGCCTCGCGGGCAGCGCATTCCACCCGGTTCGGGCGGGGGCGCGGGGCTCAGTGGGTGGTGGCCTGGCGCTTGACGGGCGGTGCCTCGTCGTCGGCCGCGGCGGCCTTGGCCTTGCTCTTGCCCTTGCGGGGCGTCTCCTCGGCGTCGGCTTCGGCCTTGTCGGCATGGGCCGAGTCGGCCTCGGCGCCATGGGCATCGGCAGCGTCCGCCGCGGGGGCCGAGGCGGGTGCGGGCGGCGGCTTGGGCGTCTCGCGCGGGACGACCGGCACGATGCCCTCGAGCTTGTTCTCGCGCATGTACTCGTCCATCTCGCGCCAGCCGGTGTAGATCGCGGCCTTGGGCACCTTGCGGTTGAGGGTGTAGCAGTCCTCGATCGCGCGCAGCGCGTGGCGGCAGGCGCTGCCGATGGCCTTGCCCTCGGCTTCCTTGCGCTCGGCGGCGGCACTGCCGGACTCGATGCCCAGCACGTCGCAGCCGCCCAGCAGGGTCGCCGATGCGAGCACGGAAAGAACGACAGCAGACAAGCGCATGGCAGCGGCACCCGGCAAGGGACACAACCGTCCCGGATACCTGCTCTTATCGGCGCGCCGCGGCCTCACTTGAGGTGGCCACGCCGCCCAGCACCTCGCCGACGGCGATCGGGCAGGCGCGCAGGAAGTCGGCGGCCGGCAGGCGCCGCCCGCCCGGGCGCTGCAGCTGGGTCAGGCGCAGCGCCCCGTGGCCGCAGGCGACCAGCACCTGGTCGGGCCCGACCTCGAGCACCTGGCCGGGGGCCGTGCCCTGGCCGGGCTGCGCCGTGGCGGCCCACAGCTTGATCGTCTCGTCGCCACGCTGGAAGGTGCAGCCCGGGAACGGATCGAAGGCCCGCACGCGCCGGGCCAGGACCTCGGCCGGCAGGCTCCAGTCGAGCGCGGCCTCGGCCTTGTCGATCTTGTGGGCATAGCTGACGCCGGCCTGCGGCTGCACCACCGGCACGAGCGCGCCCGCGGCGGCCAGCGCCAGGGCGTCGACCATCATCTGCCCGCCCAGCGCCGCCAGGCGGTCGTGCAGCGTGGCCGTGGTGTCGGCCGGATCGATGGCCAGGCGCTCGACGAGCAGCATGTCGCCGGTGTCCAGCCCGGCGTCCATCTGCATGATGGTGACGCCGGTGGCCTCGTCGCCGGCCTCGATGGCGCGGTGGATGGGCGCGGCGCCGCGCCAGCGCGGCAGCAGCGAGGCGTGGATGTTCAGGCAGCCCAGCCGGGGCAGGTCGAGCACCCACTGCGGCAGGATCAGGCCGTAGGCGGCGACCACCAGCACGTCGAGCCGGGCGGCCTCGAGCGCGACCCGGGCCGCGGCCGCCTCCTGCGGGTGGCGGCCGTCGAGCTTCAGGCTGGTGGGCTGGCAGACCGGCAGGCCGTGCTCGAGCGCCAGCTGCTTGACCGGCGAAGGCTGCAGCTTCATGCCCCGGCCGGCCGGGCGGTCGGGCTGGGTCAGCACCAGCGGCACCTCGAAGCCGGCCGCCTGCAGCCGCTCGAGCGCCACGCGGGCGAACTCGGGCGTGCCCGCGAAGCCGACCCGCAAGGCGCCGGGCATCACGCTCGCCACGGTGTTCATTCGTCGCCTTCGTCGTCGCGGCCGCGCTTGAGCAGCTTGCTGCGGATGCGGTTGCGCTTGAGCGCCGACAGGTACTCGACGAAGACCTTGCCCATCAGGTGATCCATCTCGTGCTGGATGCACACGGCCAGCAGGCCGTCGGCATCGATCTCCTGCATCCGGCCGTCGCGGTCGAGCGCACGCACCCGCACCGTCGCGAAACGCTCGACCTTGTCGTAGATCGCCGGCACCGACAGGCAGCCTTCGTCGCCGGTGAGGCGCTCGGTGCTGGTGGCGACGATCTCGGGGTTGATCAGCACCAGCGGCTCGTTGCGCTCCTCGGAGATGTCGATGACCACCAGCCGCTCGTGCACGTCGACCTGCGTGGCCGCCAGCCCGATGCCACGGGCGTGGTACATGGTCTCGAACATGTCGTCGATCAGGCCGCGCACGCGGTCGTCCACGGCGGACACGGGCCGGGCCCGGGTGTTGAGGCGGGGATCAGGGTAGCGGAGGATGGACAGCTTGCTCATGATGGGGATCCGCAACCGGCCGGGCCCGGCCCGGCAAAACGGAGAGAAGGGAATGTGGATGGGTCACAACGAGTACGTGTGCACGCGCCACCGGGCATGGCATCGTGCACGACCAAATTCATTGCGACATCAAGGGTTTAGGGGCAGAATTTAGAAGATCAAGTGAAGATTTTCCCGCAAGGCCGACCGGTCTGCAGAAGTCTTTGCATCAACCCCGGGTGGTGCTGGTTCCGGTGAACCCGCCGCCTTTGGAGTCGAGGTCCATGATCCTGCGCCCATCACCGCTCCCCCGCCGGCCGCGCTCGGCCACCCGACTCGGGCTGTGCACGGTTCTCGGGCTGATCGGCAGCGTGACGGCAGCCTACGCATTCCCCGATTATCCGATCACTGCGGACCAGCGCGGCACGGCACGCCAGGTGGCACAGGCCGGCGTGCCGCTGTCGGAGCTGTCGCCCACGGCCCCGGACTTCCACGTGGTCAAGCGCGGCGACACCCTGTGGGACATCTCCAGGCTGTTCCTGCGCAGCCCGTGGCGCTGGCCGGAGCTGTGGGGCATGAACCTCGAGCAGATCCGCAATCCGCACCTGATCTACCCCGGCCAGCGCCTGGTGCTGGTGAAGTCGGGCGGGCGGGCCCGCCTGGAGATCGACCGCGGCAGCAGCGGCACCGTCCGGCTGTCCCCGTCGGTGCGGACCGAGACGCTGAGCCCCGAGGCGATCACCGGCATCCCGATGAGCCTGATCCGGCCCTTCCTGACCGACGCGGTCGTGCTCGACGAGCACGAGCTGGCCTCGTCGCCCCGGATCGTCGCCGGCCGTGAAGGGCGCCAGCTGCTGGGCCGCGGTGAGACCGCCTACGTGCGCGGCGACCTGCCGGCGCTGCAGAACTGGCGGGTCTTCCGCCAGCCGCGACCGCTGCGCGACCCGGCCACGCGCGAGATCCTGGGCTACGAGGCCACCTACGTCGGCACGGCGCAATACCAGCGCCAGGGCGACGTGGTCACCCGCGAGGCCGGAGCCACCGAGGTCATCCCGGCCACCTTCAACCTCACCACGCTGCGCCAGGAGGCCAGCATCGGCGACCGGCTGATCCCGGCGGCCACCGGAGACGAGCCGACGCTGATGCCCCACGCGCCGGCTCCGTCGACGCAGGGCCTGGTGGTCTCGGTCTATGGCGACCAGCTGACCGCCGGGCAGGACCAGGTGGTCTCGATCAACCTGGGACGCCAGCAGGGCATGGAGCCCGGCCACGTGCTGTCGCTGCTGCGCGGCGGCGAGACCGTGGTCGACCGGGACGACCCGCTGCGCACGAAGCTGCGCCTGCCCGACGAACCCAACGGCATGCTGTTCGTGTTCCGGGTCTTCGACCGGGTGTCCTACGGGCTGATCCTGCACTCGGCCGGACCGGTGCGCAGCGGCGACCGCGTGACCGCGCCCTGAGCCGACGGCCCCGCCATGAGCCGCGCCGCCTCGCTGGACCCGGCCGAGATCGCGGAATGGTCGGCCTGGCTGCGGCTGCTGGAGACGCCCGGCGTCGGTCGGGTGACCGCCCGGCGCCTGCTGGCGGTGCATGGCAGCGCGCAGTCGATCTTCGCGGCCAGCCTGGCCGCGCTGGTGGATCGCAAGACGGCCCTGGCGCTGGCCCAGCCGCCGGAAGGCTGGGCGGCACTGGTCGAGCGCACCCGGGCCTGGCTGGAGAAGCCCCGGCCCGGCGAGCCAGCCCACCACCTGATCGTGCTGGGGGACGGGCGTTATCCACCGCTGCTCGGGCAGCTGGCCGATCCGCCGCTGCTGCTGCATGCGGTGGGCCGGCTCGAGCTGCTGGAGCGGGCGGCCGTGGCGGTCGTCGGCAGCCGCAACCCGACGGTGCAGGGCGTGGACCTGGCGCGCACGTTTGCCGCCGGGCTCAGCCAGGCCGGCATCACCGTGGTGTCCGGGCTGGCGCTGGGCATCGATGCGGCCGCGCATGAAGGGGGGCTGTCAGGCCCCGGCGGCACCATCGCCGTGGTCGGCACCGGGCTGGACCGGATCTACCCGCGCAGCCACCTGGCGCTGGGCCGGCGCATCGCCGAGACCGGCCTGCTGCTGAGCGAGTTCGTGCTGGGCACTCCCCCGCTGGCCGCCCATTTCCCGCAACGCAACCGCCTCATCGCCGGCCTGTCGCTGGGCACGCTGGTGGTCGAGGCCAACGTGCAGTCGGGCTCGTTGATCACCGCCCGGCTCGCCAGCGAGGCGGGCCGCGAGGTCATGGCCATTCCGGGCTCGATCCACAGCCCGCAGTCGCGCGGCTGCCATGCGCTGATCAAGCAGGGGGCCAAGCTGGTCGAGAGCCTGGAGGACATCCTGGAGGAGCTGCGCATCCTGCCGGGCGCGGCCTGCCCGGTGGCGGCCGAGGGCCCGGACCCGGCCGGGACCACCGCGCCCGGCAGCGACGACGGCGACTCGCCCGACCCGGTGCTGCGGGCGCTGGGCTGGAGCCCGGCCACGCTCGAGGTGCTGCAGCTGCGCACCGGCCAGTCGGCCACCGACCTGACGGTGCGGCTGTTCGAGCTCGAGATGGACGGCCACATCGCGCGGCTGCCCGGCGAGATCTTTCAGCGCAAGGCCTGCGCCTGATCCCCTGACAACGGTGTCCGGAGCCGCCCGTTTCGAGCCCTGCGACGCATCGGGGCTGGGTTATAGTGGATTCATGTTCGACGTGCTCGTGTATCTCTACGAAAACTACTGGCGTCCGGACGCTTGCCCGGACCACGACCAGTTGTCGAAGAAGCTGTCGGCCGTCGGCTTCGAAAGTGAAGAAATCCAGGACGCGCTCAGCTGGCTCGATGGACTCACCCACGTGGCCGACACCTGCAGCACGCCCCAGAGCGCCCATGCGATGCGGGTCTACACGCCGTTCGAGCAGGAGCACCTGGGCACGTCGTCGATCGCCTTCATCAGCTTCCTCGAGTCCGCCGGCGTGCTGCCACCGGCCATGCGCGAACTCGTGGTCGACCGGGCGATGGCCACCAGCAACTCGCCGATCGACCTCGACGACCTGAAGATCATCGTGCTGATGGTGTTCTGGAGCATGGGAGAAGAGCCCGACGCGCTGATCCTCGACGAACTCTTCGTCGACGCCACCGACCGGCTCATCCACTGAGCCCGAGGCCGCCCGCGAGCGCGTGGCGGCCACGACCCCGGCTCAGTGCAGCAGGCGCTCGGGATCGGCGTCCAGCTTGGCCAGCGCATCACGCGTGGCCCGCACCGTCAGCGACTCTTCCTCGACCGGCAACAGCAGGCCGGCCTGCAGGAAGGACGCGAGGCGGTTCTTCTGGAACATCACGCCCCGGCCCTGCGTGGTCACGAACAGGCTGAGCTGCTTGCGCATGCCTTGCCAGGCCAGCTGCACCGCGTCGCTGCGGCCCCGGTAGTCGAGCTTGAACCAGCTGCCGACCTGCAGCTCGGCCGCCCAGGCCTGCATCGCGGGCGTCGGCATCGAGCCGCCGTCGGACACCACCTCGAGGTCGGTCGACTCCTGGCCGGACAGGTCGCGGATCATCGACTCGTCGATCTCGATGTCGCCGATGTCGGGCAGCAGGTCTTCCAGCGTCTCGAGCTGGGCCGTCAGCTCGTCCATGCGCTCGCTCGGGATGGTGGCGGTGCGCGCCGAGAAGGCCGCCGCCAGCGAGTTGTTGAGCGAGCGGATGTGCTCGTCCTGGCGGGCCTGCGGCACGCCCGCCGAGGCCATGCCCTCGCGCAGCATCTTCAGCAGCGGCGGCAGGCGCCGGATGGCCGCGGCCCGCTCCTCGCGCGAGACCTTGGCGCTCGCCAGCCAGACCAGGTCGGCGGCGGCGCGCTGCATCTGCCGGGTCGACTCGCTGGCCGGCCCGGACTTCACGCCCGTGGTCGCCAGCACGTCGGCCCAGATCTGGAACAGGAACTCGCGCACGCCGTCGTGCACCGGCACCTCGTTGAGCATCTTGCGCAGCTCGATCGTGTACTGGATCGCCAGCGTCTCGCGCTGCTCGATCTGCTGGGCCAGCGAGACCCCCTTGGCGGCCGCGGCGTGCGAGGTCTTGAAGTAGTTCTCGACAAAACGCTCGAACTCGGTGAGCACGGTCTGGAAGACCCGGCGGCCGGTGTCGGGATAGGCCTCGACCACCTGCACGACCCGCTTGATCTCCTTTTCCATCGGCTCGCTGACGCCGGAGCTGCCGGCCTCGAAGCCCATCACGCAGGCGCCCATGCGGTCGATCAGGCGGCGCGCCGGGTGGTCGATGGTGGCGAAGAAGTCGGGCTCGACGATGGCCACGCGCAGCACCGGCATCTGCAGCCGGGCAAACCAGACGCGCACCGTCGCGGGCAGGCGCTCCTCGGTCAGCAGGCTCTGGAACATCAGCGCGACGATCTCGATCGTCGCGCGCTCCACCGGCGTGCTGGCCGCCTTCTTGAGGGCCTGCTTGCGGGCCTGCAGCTCCTGCAGCAGGCCGGGCGTGCTGATCGCCGCCTGCGGCGACAGCTGCGGCACGTCCGCCTTGCTGCCGAGGAAACGGCGCTGCAAGGCCACCTGGGCGTCGTTGATCGCGGCCTTCAGGCTCGGGCTGGCCGAGTGCGGCTGGGCCACCGTGGACCCGGCGAACTCCGGCACTTGGCGCGACACCAGGCGGTTCAGCCGGCCCAGCACCGCCTCGGCATGCTCGACGCTGCGCATCACCAGCGACGGGAAGCGGGTCATCAGGCGGGTCTCTTCGTGCACGTCGCGACGCTGCGGCGCACCGGACGGACGGCGATCGGCCGACTCGGTCATCACGGTCGGCGCGAACAGGTCGGCACCGCCGCCCTGGCCCGAAGGACGCGACGCACGCCCGAAACCGGAGCCCTCGCCCCCATCCGGGCCCCCGGCTCCGCCGCCCTGGCCGCCGCCCTGCCCCCCGCCACCCGACAGCGTGTTCGCCGACGACGACGTGGCCACGCCGACGTCGCGGGTGCGGCGGATGAAGGGCCGCAGGTCGACCTCGGTGCAGACCCCGTGGCTGACCAGCCAGCGGTTGACCTCGTGGTAGGCCTCGTGGGCCAGCGCCGCGAACTCCTCGTGCAGCAGCGGCTGGCAGGTCTGCCAGTGCGACAGCGTCAGGCCCGCCGCCCGCCAGCCGTCGACGACGACCCGGGTCAGCACATGCGGGCGCAGCAGGTCCTGCGGCTGCATCTCGTCGTGTTGATCGACCACGGCCATGCGATAGCGCAGGTCGGAAAACTCCCAGGAGACCTTGTCCATCACCGCCAGCGCGAGGCGGGAGGCGACGATCTCGATCTCGATGGTGTCGTCCTCGACCAGCGACAGCGGCACCTGCGAGGTCCGCCCGGTCGGGGTCGCCGGCACGGCGGGCCTGCTGCCCTGCTTGAGCGCCGTCTGGTGCAGGCCGTTCTTGCAGGCGTGGTGCCAGGCCGAGGCCAGCCGCGGCACGTCCAGCCCCGCGTCACGCACCCGGACCAGCTGGTCGGCCGACGTGGTGCGGCCCAGCATGTCGCGCGCCCCCTGGGCCACCGCCTTCACCACACGCGGCAGCTCACGCTGGAGCAGTTCCAGATAGTGGCGGCGAACCTGGACGGACAGGGCGGAAGGAGGGGCGGCTGGTGCCATGCTCAGGAGGTGGGGTGAAGAAGCAATTGAAAAAACTGCAACACCATGAATCTACACCGGCCAGCGCTCACACGACAGCGCCAGCGTTCGGATCGTTCGGATCCTGATCTTTCTTCGAGGAGCTGAGCAGATCTTCACGGCGCACGCCCAGCCACATCGCGATCGCGGCGGCCACGAACACCGACGAGTAGATGCCGAACAGGATACCGATGGTCAGCGCCAGCGCGAAGTAGTGCAGCGTCGGGCCGCCGAACAGCAGCATCGACAGCACCATCATCTGGGTCGAACCGTGGGTGATGATGGTGCGGCTCATCGTGCTGGTGATCGCGTGGTCGATGACCTCCGCCGTGGTCATCTTGCGGTACTTGCGGAAGGCCTCGCGGATCCGGTCGAAGATCACCACCGACTCGTTGACCGAATAACCCAGCACCGCCAGCACCGCCGCCAGCACCGACAGCGAGAACTCCCACTGGAAGTAGGCGAAGAAGCCCAGGATGATGATGACGTCGTGCAGGTTGGCGATGATGGCCGCGACCGCGAACTTCCATTCGAAGCGCAGCGCGAGGTAGATCATGATGCCGACGACCACGAAGGCCAGCGCCTTGGCGCCGTCCTCGGCCAGTTCCTTGCCGACCTGCGGGCCGACGAACTCGCTGCGGGTCAGCCGCACCGGCTCGGCACCGCTGGCATCGCAGACCTGGCGGCTGATCTGCTCACCCTTGTCGGTCGTGGTCTGGCGCTGGGTCAGCGTGCCCTTCTCGGCCGCGCAGAGCTGCTCGAACACCCGGCTGACGACCTCGGTCTGCTTGACGTCGCCACGCAGCGGCAGGCGGATCAGCACGTCGCGCGAGGTGCCGAACTTCTGCACCTGCACCTCGCCGAACTTCATCGCCTCGATGGTGGTGCGCACCCGCTCGATGTCGGCGCTCTGGGCGTACTCGGTCTCGATGACCGTGCCGCCGGTGAACTCGACCGACAGGTGCAGCCCGCGGGTGAACAGGAAGAACACCGCCGCGGCGAAGGTCAGGAACGAGATGGCATTGAAGACCAGCGCATGCCGCATGAACGGGATGTCGCGCCGGATACGGAAGAATTCCATGGCGGGCTCCTTCAGGCCTTGGGCGGGGGGGTGAGAGCGGTCGAGCCCGAACCGGGCTGGGCCGCCGGCTTCCAGACCTGCCCGATGGACACGCCCTGCAGCTTCTTCTTGCGGCCATACCAGAGGTTGACCAGGCCCCGCGAGAAGAACACGGCCGAGAACATCGAGGTCAGGATGCCCAGGCAGTGCACGACCGCGAAGCCGCGCACCGGGCCGGAACCGAAGGCCAGCAGCGCGACCCCGGCGATCAGCGTGGTGACGTTGGAGTCCAGGATGGTCGCGAACGCCCGGTCATAACCGGTGTGGATGGCGGTCTGCGCCGAGCTGCCGTTGCGCAGCTCCTCGCGTACCCGTTCGTTGATCAGCACGTTCGCGTCGATCGCCATGCCCAGCACCAGCGCGATGGCGGCGATGCCCGGCAGCGTCAGCGTGGCCTGCAGCATCGACAGCACCGCCACCAGCAGCAGCAGGTTCATGCCCAGCGCCAGGGTCGAGAACATGCCGAACAGCATGTAGTAGGCACACATGAACACGGCGATCGCGAGGAAGCCGTAGAGCACGCTGTCGAAGCCCTTGGCGATGTTCTCGGCGCCCAGGCTGGGGCCGATCAAGCGCTCCTCGATGATGTCCATCGGCGCGGCCAGCGAGCCCGCGCGCAGCAGCAGCGCGGTGTCGGCGGCCTCGACCGGCGTCATCGAGCCGGAGATCTGCACCCGCCCGCCGCCGATCTCGCTGCGGATCACCGGCGCGGTCACGACCTCGCCCTTGCCCTTCTCGAACAGCACGATGGCCATGCGCTTGCCGATGCTCTCGCGCGTGATGTCGCGGAAGATGCGCGCACCGCGGGCATCCAGCGTCAGGTGCACGGCCGGCTGCTGGGTGTCGTCGAAACCCGGCTGGGCGTCGGTCAGGTTCTCGCCGGTCAGCACGACCTGGCGCTTGACGATCACCGGCACGCCGCCGCGCTCGAGGAAACGTTCGGTGCCGAACGGCACCGGGCCGGTGCCGGCCATCGCGGCCTGGGCCTCGAGGCTGTCGTCGACCATGCGCACTTCCAGCGTGGCGGTGCGGCCGATGATGTCCTTGGCCTTGGCCACGTCCTGCACGCCCGGCAGCTGCACGACCACGCGGTCGAGCCCCTGCTGCTGGATGATCGGCTCGGCCACGCCCAGCTCGTTGATCCGGTTGTGCAGCGTGTTGATGTTCTGCTTGAGCGCCTGCTCCTGCACGTTGCGGGCGGCCGGCAGCTTGAGCGTGCCGGTCAGCCGGGGCTCGGTGGCGCTGCCGGTGGACACCCATTGCAGGTCAGGCAGCTGCTGGTTGAGCAGCGTGGAGGCACGCTCCAGGCCGTCGGCGTCGCGCAGGCGCAGCTCGACGCTGTCGCCGTTGCGGCTGATGCCGGCGTGGCGGATGTTCTTGTCGCGCAGCAGCGTGCGCAGGTCACCGGTGAGGGACTCGGCCTTCTTCGTCAGCGCGGCCTTCATGTCGACCTGCATCAGGAAGTGCACGCCACCCCGCAGGTCCAGGCCGAGGTACATCGGCCGCGCATGCAGCGCCGTCAGCCACTGGGGCGAGCGCGAGATCAGGTTGAGCGCGATGATGTAGGACGGATCGGCCGCATCGGGGTTGAGCGCCCGGGCGATCGCGTCACGCGCCTTGAGCTGGGTGTCGGTGTCACCGAGCCGTGCCCGCACGGACAGGCCCTCGAACTGCACGAAATCGGGCTTCAGGCCCGCCGCGTCCAGCACCTGCCGCACGCGCGACACCAGCGCGTCATCCACCTTGACGGTGGCCTTGGCACTGGACACCTGCACGGCAGGCGCCTCGCCGTAGAAGTTGGGCAATGTGTAGAGCAGGCCGACCAGCATTGCGACGGCAATGATCAGGTACTTCCACCAGGGGTAGCGGTTCATCGTGACATCCTCGGGGGTTGACCCCGGACTGCGGCCCGGCGAGACCGGGCCGCCTGGGCGGCAGCGCCTGTCGAGAGGACGGCTGCCGCGCTCGGGATCGACTTACTTGATCGTGCCCTTGGGCAGGATCTGGACGACGGAGGCCCGCTGGACCTGCACCTCGACGCCGCTGGAGACTTCCAGGCTGACGTAGACGTCACCGACCTTGGCGACCTTGCCGAGCAGGCCACCACCGGCGACGACCTCGTCGCCCTTGGCCAGCGCGTCGATCATCGCCTTGTGCTCCTTCTGGCGCTTCATCTGCGGACGGATCATGATGAAGTAGAGCACCACGAACATCAGCACCAGCGGCAGCAGGCTCATGAGCTGCGAGCTGCCCGAGGCAGCGGCGGCCGGTGCGGCTTGGGCGTATGCGTTGGAAATGAACACCATCAGGCTCCTGAAGAGGAATTACGAACAAAGCGTTCGATTGTAGGTGTAGGGCATGAGCCCGGTGTGCAAGGCACCACACCCGGGCGGCGGACCGGGGTCAAGCCGGCGGCGGCCCCTCCGATATGGACATGGAAATGCTACGTTCCATTCCACCCCTGCCCCGTCTGAGCCGGCTGCCCGGTCGGACCCCCGACCCCGCGGCGCCCTCGACCAGCCACCAGGCCTGGCTGCAGGCGGCGCGGGTGGATGCCGCCGCCACGGCGCCGCGGCCGCTGCCACCCGCCCCGGGCCGGCCAGCCGCTCCGGTGGCCGCCGCGGCGCCACCGCCCCCCGACCCGGCCAGCCTGCCGGTGCTGGGAACCGCCCCGCAGGGCGGCGACGCCTCACCCGCCCCGCGGGCCCGCATCGCCGTCTCGGTGAGCGCCGCGCTGCGCGGACCGGTGATCGAGGCGCTGTGGCGCGCACGGCTGCAGCCGGTGCTGAGCGCCTCGACCCCGCGGGCGGACACGGCGATCGAGCCCCCGGCCGCCCGGCTGGTCGAGTTCGGCCCGCTGGCCCCTGCCCTCGAGGCTGCCGCCCCGGGCGGCACGATGGCGACCACGGTCGCCATCGTCATGGCCGATGACGCTCCGGCACGGGCCCAGGCCCATGAGCGAGCACTGACTTCCGGCGCCCGGCTGGTCATCGTGGACGATGCCGACCCCCGGGCCACGGCCGAGGCCGCCACGCAGGCACTGATCGGCCTGCTCGACCCCGCACCGCCGCCCGAGGTCCCGGCCGTGCGCCTGCCCGACGACCTGCGGGTGCGCCGGCGCCTGCAGATGGCCTTCGGCAACGGCAGCCTGACCTTGCGCTACCAGCCCCAGGTCGACCCCCAGTCCGGCGCCGTCACCGGCGCCGAGGCGCTGCTGCGCTGGAACGACGACGAGATCGGCGTGGTCGACCCGGCCGTCTTCCTGCCGATCGCCGAGGACTGCGGCCTGATGCAGGCGATCGGCGACTGGGTGCTGCACGAGGCCTGCCGCCAGATCCACCGCTGGATCGCCCGGGGCATCGAGGTGCCGCGGGTGACGGTCAACATCTCGGCGGCCCAGCTGGCACGGCGCGACTTCGCCGAGACCGTGCTGGCCATGCTGGGCAGCTATTCGGTGGAACCCCGGCGCCTGACGCTGGAGCTGCCCACCCCGCTGCTGATGCCCGCCGACGACGAGGCCCGTCCGGCCCCGGGCACGCTGGCCCAGCTGCAGCGCCTGCGCGGCGCGGGGGTGCACATCTCGCTCGACGGCTTCGGGCTGTCGAACTGCTCGCTGCTGCAGCTGCGGCTGCTGCCGCTCGACGAGGTCAAGATCGACCGCGCGCTGCTGACCCGCCCGGACGCCATCGGCACGAGCCTGGTGGGCGCCATCATCGCGCTGGCCCACACGCTGGCGCTGCGGGTGGTCGCGGTGGGGGTCGAGACCGAGGAGCAGTTGCAGCAGCTGCGGGAACAGGGCTGCGACGAGTTCCAGGGCTTCCTGATCGCCGAGGCGCTGAGCGTGACGACGATGACCGACGTGCTCGCCAATGCCGGCCT
Source organism: Sphaerotilus hippei (assembly GCF_003201595.1). Lineage (GTDB taxonomy): Bacteria > Pseudomonadota > Gammaproteobacteria > Burkholderiales > Burkholderiaceae_C > Sphaerotilus > Sphaerotilus hippei. Next base: position 179,094 of record NZ_QJJS01000008.1, read on the forward strand.
GCAGCAGCGCATCATCGCGCGGGCCATGGAGAGCACCGTGGACGCCGGGACCGCCACCCGATTCACCCCCACCGAGGTGACGCCGCTGGCCGACCGCCCGGATTCGCTGGCCTGGCCCACGCTGACCAAGCCCTGAGCGGCAGGCCCGCCCCGGGCCCGAGTTCAGGCGGGCGGCCTGGCCTGCGCCGCCCGCGCCGCGAACTCGGCGCGCAGCGCCTTGAGCTTCTCGCGCGGGTCTTCCTTGATGGTCTTCTCGTCGAGCTTCATCTCGCCGATGAAGCGGCTGGGGAAGGCCTTCTTCAGCTCGCGGCCGCGCCGCTGGCGCATCAGCGAGCTGACCAGCAGCGTGCGCCGGGCCCGGGTGATGCCCACGTACATCAGGCGACGCTCCTCCTCGAGGCGCTCGGCGGTCATGTCCTCCTCCTCGCGCTTGAAGGGCAGCGTGCCCTCGTTGACGCCGACCAGCACCACGTGGGGCCACTCCAGGCCCTTGCTGGCATGCAGCGTCGACAGCGTCACCATGTTCTGGTCCTCGCCACGCTCGGCCAGGCTGAGGATGACGCTGATGGTCTGCGCCACGTCGAGCACGCTCTTCTTCTCGGCCTCGACCTGCAGGCCGCCGTCGTTCTCGAGCTGGCCGCCGCAGCGGCGCGCGATCCAGTCGATGAAATCCAGCACGTTCGACCAGCGGGCCGCCGCGACCTTGGGGTTCTCCTCGCCGTCGATCAAGTGCTGCTCGTAGCCGATGTCCTTGAGCCACTCGAGCAGCATCGGCTTGGCCGCCTCGCCGCCCACGGTGTGGCGGGCGCGGTACTCGAAATCGTTCACGTAGCGGCCGAACTCGTGCAGCGAGCCGATGGCCTTCTTGTTCAGCGCCGTGCCCAGCGACTCCTGGAACAGCGCCTCGAACAGGCTGACCTTCCACTTGCCGGCGAACTCGCCCAGCGCGCCCAGCGTCTGGTGGCCGATGCCGCGCTTGGGTGTCGTGATGGCACGCAGGAAGGCCGGATCGTCGTCCTGGTTGACCAGCAGGCGCAGCCAGCCGCACAGGTCCTTGATCTCCGCGCGGTCGAAGAAGCTCTGCCCGCCCGAGACCTTGTAGGGGATCTGCGCCTTGCGCAGCGCCTCCTCGAGCTTGCGGCTCTGGTGGTTGGCGCGGTAGAGGATGGCGAAGTCCTTCCACTCGGTCGTGCCGGTGTAGGCGCCGGTGGCATTGGCCACGATGCCCTGGATGCGCGCCACCGCACGCTCGGCCTCGTGCTCCTCGTGGTCGCACTCGACCACCCGCACCGGCTCGCCTTCGCCGAACTCGCTCCAGAGCTTCTTCTGGAAGATCTTCGGGTTCAGCGCGATGACGTTGTTGGCAGCGTTCAGGATGGCGCCGGTGGAGCGGTAGTTCTGCTCCAGCGGGATGACCTTGAGCCTGGGGTAGTCGTGCGGCAGGCGCTTGAGGTTGTCGATCGTCGCGCCACGCCAGCCATAGATGCTCTGGTCGTCGTCGCCCACGGCGGTGAACACGCCGTCGCTGCCGACGATGGCCTTGAGCAGCTCGTACTGGGTCGCGTTGGTGTCCTGGTACTCGTCGACCAGCACATGGCGCAAGGCACGGTTCCACTTGGTCCGCACCTCCTCGTCGCGCTGCAGCAGCTGCAGCGGCAGGCTGATCAGGTCGTCGAAGTCGACCGCCTGGTAGGCCGCCAGGCGCTCCTGGTAGAGCCGCATCACGTGGGCAGCGACCCGCTCGTCCTCGTCGGCGGCCGCGGCAGCGGCCTGGTCGGCATCGAGCCCCTGGTTCTTCCAGAGGCTGATGGTCCACTGCCAGCGCCGCGCCACTTTCGGGTCGGTGGTCGCCCCGGCCTCGCGCATCATGCCCAGCACGTCGTCGCTGTCGAGGATGGAGAACTGGGGCTTCAGGCCGAGGCGCTCGCCGTCCTCGCGCAGCAGGCGCACGCCCAGGCTGTGGAAGGTGGCGATCAGCAGGTCCTTGGCCGCGCGGGCGCCGATCAGCGAGCGGGCGCGCTCGCGCATCTCCTGCGCCGCCTTGTTGGTGAAGGTGATCGCGCCGATCTGGCCGGGCTGGTAGCCCGCCTGCAGCAGCCGGGCGATCTTGTGGGTGATCACGCGGGTCTTGCCGGAACCGGCCCCCGCCAGCACGAGACAGGGACTGTGGAGGTGGTGCACCGCCTCCAGCTGGGCGGGATTGAGAGTCGAAGGAGCTTCAGCCATGAGGTGCGCAGTAGAGCAGCCGCCAATGAAAAAGGCCAGCACGTTGTGCTGGCCTTGATCTTGGTGCCCAGGAGAGGACTCGAACCTCCACGATGTTACTCGCTAGTACCTGAAACTAGTGCGTCTACCAATTCCGCCACCTGGGCTAGGTGTCTGTCTCAAATCGAGAATGAAACTATAACAGCATTTCTGGATTTGCCTAGCGTTTTCTGAACTTTTTTCTTCCGGCCCGGCCCGCACTACAGTGAGACCCCATGACCGACCCCGCGCGCCACCCCGATCGAGACCGCCGCCACTGGCTCGCCCAGGCCGCCGGGGCCGGACTCGGCGGCCTGACGGGCATCCTGCTCGGCGGCTGCGCGCCGGCGGCACCCCGCGGCCCCCGGTCGAGCGGAGCCGACCGTTTTGCGCTGGGCATCGCCTCGGGCTCGCCACAGGCCGACCGGGTGGTGCTGTGGACCCGGCTGTCCGGCCCCGACCTGGCCGAGGTGGTGGACGTGCAGTGGGAACTGGCGCTCGACGAAGGCTTCCGGCAGCTCGCCGCCCGGGGCACCGAACAGGCCCGGGCTGCCGACGCCCACAGCGTGCACGCCGAGCCGGCCGGCCTGGCACCGGGGCGCTGGTACTGGTACCGCTTCACGGCGCTGGGCGAGCGCAGCGCGGTCGGTCGCACCCGCACCCATCCCGCCCCGGGCACGGCCCCGCCACTGCGCTGCGCCATCGCGTCCTGCCAGCGCTGGGACCATGGCCACTACGCCGCCTGGCGCCACCTGGCCCAGGCCGCCGACCGCGCCGGCGGCGAGCTCGACCTGGTGCTGTTCCTGGGCGACTACATCTATGAATACGGCGGCTTCCCCGGCCGGGTCCGCCAGCACACCGGCGGCCTGTGCCGCACGCTGGACGACTACCGGGCCCGCTACGCGCTCTACAAGAGTGACGCGTCGCTGCAGGCCGCCCACGCCTGCTGCCCGTGGGTGACGGTCTGGGACGACCACGAGGTCGACAACGACTACGCCGGACTGCAGGAGCAGTGGCTCAACGTCGACTTCGCCGCGCGCAGGGCGGCGGCCTACCGGGCCTACTGGGAGCACATGCCCTTCCCGAAGTCGGCCCGGCCCGGCCGCGACGGCGGCATGCGCATCTTCGGCCATGGCGACTGGGGCTCGCTGGCGCGCATCCTGACGGTCGATGACCGCCAGTACCGCGATCCCCAGGCCTGCCCCCGGCCGCCCCGCGCAGGGTCGACCACGGTGGCGACCCGGGACTGCGCCACGCTCGACGACCCGCGGCGCAGCCTGCTGGGCGCCGACCAGGAAGCCTGGCTGGCACGCCACTGGAGCAGCACCCACCGCTGGAACCTGCTGGCCCAGCAGACGCTGATGGCGCCGATGAACTGGAACGACCCCGCCTCGCCCGAAGGGCCGAAGGTCTGGACCGACGGCTGGGACGGTTATCCCCAGGCCCGGCGCCGGCTGCTGGACACGCTGGCGCAGCGCCACATTCCCGGCGCCGTCGTGCTGGGGGGCGACGTGCACGCGAACTACGTGGCCGACCTGCACCTCGACCCGGCCCGACCGGACTCGCCCATCGTGGCCAGCGAGTTCTGCGGCACCTCGATCAGCAGCGAGGGCATGGCCCAGTCGCGCCTCGACGCCATGCGGCCCCACCACCCGCACCTGCACCACGGCCGCAGCGACGAACGGGGTTACGTGCGGCTCGAATTCGGCCCGGACACGCTGCAGGCCACGCTGCTGAAGGTGCAGCACCCGCGCCGGCCCGACAGCGCCGTCGGGATCAGCGCCCGCTTTGCCGTCGATGCCCGGCAGCCCGGCATCCTGCCCCCCTGAGCGAGCCCGCCGTGCAAGCCATCGCCGCCGTCACCCTGCCTTTCTTCGCGCTGATCCTCACCGGCTACCTGGCGGCCCGCCGCCGGCTGCTGCCGCTGGAGGCCGTGCCCGGGCTGAACCTGTTCGTGCTGTACTTCGCGCTGCCCTGCCTGCTGTTCCGCTTCGGGGCGAGGCTGCCGGTGCACGAGCTGCTCGACCCGGTGGTGCTCGGGGTCTATGTCGGCTGTGCGCTCGTGGTCGTGGGCCTGACGATCCCGCTGAGCCGCCGCGAGGGCCTGACCGACGCCGCGTTCGGCGCGCTGGTCGCGGCCTTCCCGAACACCGGTTTCATGGGCGTGCCGCTGCTGGTGGCGCTGCTGGGCCCGGCCGCCGCCGGGCCGGTCATCACCTCGGTGCTGGTCGACCTGTTCGTCACCAGCTCGCTGTGCATCGCGATCGCCCAGGCGCAGTCCCGCCTCGGGGCCCACGAGAGCACGGCGGCGTCGATGCTGCGCTCGGTGCGCGCCGCGCTGTCCAACCCGCTGCCCTGGTCGATCGGCCTGGGCGCGCTGGCCTCGGTGAGCGGGCTGCAGCTGCCCGGCCCGATCGACAAGGTGATCGCCATGCTGGCCGATGCGGCCAGCCCGGTGGCGCTGTTCACCATCGGCGCGGTGCTGTGGCGCTCCGGGCGGCCGGGCCCGGACGACCAGGCCGACGCCCGCCGCCCGATGCCGCTGTCGCGCTACCTGCCGGTGGCGCTGATCAAGCTGTTCGTGCACCCGCTGCTGGTGCTGCTGGCGGCCTGGGGCGCCCGGGCGCTCGGCACCGGCCTGAGCGACTTCCAGATGACCGTGCTGGTGCTGGCCGCGGCGCTGCCCAGCGCCAGCAACGTCTCGCTGCTGGCCGAGCGCTACGGCGCGGACAACGGCCGGGTGGCCCGCATCATCCTGGCCTCGACCGTACTGGCCTTCGCCAGCTTCACGTCGATCGCCTGGCTCTTCGGGGTGCAGCCGGGCTGACGGGGATCAGGCGCCGGCCGGGGCCCGCCGGGGCGCGAACAGGTGGCGGAAGCCGTCGATGCGGTGGTAGTCGCGACCGAGGCTGGCGGCGATCAGCTTCAGGGTGCGGGCGGTGTAGAACGACACATGGCCGTTGCGGGGCGCGACGTACCAGTCGTCGGTCCAGCGGCCGCTGACCTCGCTCATGTCCTTGGTCGACAGCAGGATCAGCCCGTGGTCGGCGACGTGGGAGCCCAGCTCGGCGAACAGCGCCAGCGGGTTCGTCGAATGTTCGGCCACCTCGATGCAGATCACCAGGTCGAAGCCGCCCTGCTCGGGCTTGACCGGGTCGCCGTGGAACGGGTCGTACTCGACCACCTGGGCATAACCGGCCTCGCGCAGCAGGGCGGCGGTGTAGCCGTTGCCACTGCCGTAGTCGAGGATGCGGGCGGCCCGGTTGCGCACCAGCTGCTGCACCAGGCTGGTCGTGCCCTTCGGGCGCACCGTCGCGAAGTTCGGGTCGAACAGCGCGTATTCGTCGTTGTAGATGTGCTGGCTGAATTCGTCGGCGCTCCAGGCGTCGAACGCGTCGGTGAAGGCGAAGTCGCAGGCCGCGCAGCGGTAGTAGGCGATCGGCAGGCCACGCACCTGGCCACGCTGGGCGTTGTGGCCGTAGCAGTCGCGGTCGAAGTCGACGAAGCCCTCGAGCACCGCCTCGGCCCCGCAGCACTTGCAGGCGGCCCGCGCCGGCACGCTGCCCTGCAGCGGCGCCCGCTCGGGCGGCCGGTGGTCGATCCGGGAGGCGAGGGTCGCGGCGGTCTGCATGGAAGCCTTTCTGCTGCCGGCACCACCTTCCGCCCATCGGAGGCCAGACACCGGGCTTCCATGCTAGGGAGCTTCATCTTGCTTCACGCCCGGAAAAACAAGTTCACCGGACGGCAGATCAAGGGATGCGCCCGCCCCCGCCGCTCAGAGCGAACGGGCCTCGAAGGTGTTGCAGTCGGCCACCCGGCCGCCCTCCATGCCACGCCGGAACCAGCGCACCCGCTGGGCGCTGGAGCCGTGCGTGAAGTTCTCCGGCACGATCGGGCCGCCCGACTGGCTCTGCAGCGTGTCGTCGCCGATCTTCGAGGCGGCGTTGAGCGCCTCCTCGACGTCGCCCTGGTCCAGCCACTGGCGCGCCTGCTGCGAGTCGTGGGCCCAGATGCCGGCGAAGCAGTCGGCCTGCAGCTCCAGACGCACCGACAGCGCATTGGCCTGGGCCTCGCCGGCCCGCCGCCGCGCGCTCTCGACCTTGTCGCTGATGCCGGCGAGCTGCTGCACATGGTGGCCGACCTCGTGCGCGATCACGTAGGCCTGGGCGAAGTCGCCCGGCGCGCCCAGGCGCTGGCGCATCACGTCGAAGAAGTCCAGGTCCAGGTAGACCTTCTGGTCTCCCGGGCAGTAGAACGGCCCCATCGCGGCCTCGCCCTGGCCGCAGGCGGTGCGGGTGCTGCCGCGGAACAGCACCAGCACCGGCTTGCGGTAGCTGCCGCCGGACTGCGAGAACTGGCCGCTCCAGACGTCCTCGGTCGAGGCCAGCACGGTGGAGACGAAGCGGGTGGCCTCGTCGCGTGCCACCGGCGCCCGCACCGCGCCCGGCGACGGCGTGGTGGCCGGCGCCGAATACCCGCTCTCGCCGCCGCCGCCGAGCAGGCCCAGCAGCGTCAGCGGGTTGATGCCGAAGATCCAGCCGGCGATCAGCGCCACCGCGACCGTGCCCAGCCCCACCTTGCCGCCGCCCAGCGGCAGGCCGGTGCGCCGGCCACCGCCGTCGTGCGATCCCCCGCCGCGGCGGTCCTCGATCTGGTCGCTCTCGCGCTGACCGTCCCATTTCATCGTTTCACCCTCCTGGCATGCACTCGCCCCTGCGCTCATTGTGACCGTGCGAAGCGTCACGCCTGCCAGTAGCCCGGCGTGCCGTACGTGTGCTTGAGGAAGTCGATCCACAGCCGCACGCGCAGCGGCAGATGCTTCACGGTGGGAAAGACGGCGTAGATGCCGTTCGGGGGCGCGGCGTAGTCGTCGAGCACGGTGAGCAGCCGCCCGGCGCGCAGGTCGGCCGCCACCTCCCAGGTGCTGCGCCAGGCCAGGCCCAGGCCGGCGAGGCACCACTCGTGCAGCACCTGGCCGTCGGAGCAGTCGAGGCGGCCGGGCGGACGCAGGTGGTGCACCTCGCCGTCGACCTGGAAGGCCCAGCCACGCGACTGGCTGGCCTCGGAGCTCAGCGTCAGGCACTCGTGCTGCATCAGGTCCTGCGGCAGCGCGGGCCGGCCGGCGCGGGCCAGGTAGTCGGGCGCGGCCACGCACAGCCGGCGGTTGTCGGCCAGGCGCACCGAGATCAGGCTGGAGTCGGGCAGGTCGCCCACGCGCACGGCGCAGTCGTAGCCCTCGTTGACCAGGTCGATCACGCGGTCCGACAGGTTCAGCGACAGGCTGACCTCCGGATGCAGCCCCATGAACTGCGGCACCAGCGTGGCCACGTGGCGCCGGCCGAAGCCTCCCGGCGCGGTGATGCGCACCTGGCCGCTGGCCTTGACCCCGCCGGCGCTGACGCTGGCCTCGGCGCTGGCCAGGTCGGCGATCAGGCGCACGCAGTCCTCCAGGAAGGCGCTGCCTTCGTGGGTCAGGCTGAGCTTGCGGGTGGTGCGCACCATCAGCTTGACGCCCAGGCGCGCCTCGAGCGCGTCGATGCGCCGCCCGATCATCGCCGGCGCCACCCCGTCGATCTGGGCGGCCGCGGTCATGCTGCCCTTCTGGGCGGCGAGCACGAAGGACTCGATCTGCTTGAGGCGGTCGGTCATCGCCCGGCCCTCGATTCGTGCATCCAGGTCACAAATCCATGCACAAACTGGTTATCAATCATCGGATAAGTATCTAATACAGTGCAGCCATGGACAAGCCCGCTGCTCCCGCCCCCCGCGCCGTGCTCTTCGACGCGTACGGCACGCTGTTCGACGTCTACAGCGTCGGGCTGACGGCCGAGCAGCTGTTCCCCGGCCGCGGCGAGGCGCTGGCGCTGCTGTGGCGCGACAAGCAGATCGAATACACCCGGCTGGTGACGATGAGCGCGGCCGACGGCAGCCGCTACCGGCCGTTCTGGGACCTGACGCGGGCCGCGCTGCGCCATGCGGGCGCCCGGCTGCAGCTGAAGCTGGACAGCGAGGCCGAGGAGCGGCTGATGAACCAGTACCGCCACCTCAGCGCCTTCCCCGACGTGCACGAGGTGCTGCTGGGCCTGAAGGCGCGCGGCATCCCCGCGGGCATCCTGAGCAACGGCGATCCGGCGATGCTGGGCATCGCGGTGCGCAGCGCCGGGCTGGAATCGCTGCTCGACCACGTCATCAGCGTCGAGCCCGCCCGGGCCTTCAAGACCGACGCCCGCGCCTATGCGCTGGGCCCGCGGACGCTGGGCCTGCCGGCGCGCCAGATCCTGTTCGTCTCCAGCAACGGCTGGGACGCGATCGGCGCGACTTGGTTCGGCTACAGCACGCTGTGGGTCAACCGCGCCGGCCTGCCCCTCGAAGGACTCGACACCGAACCCACCCGCATCGGCCACAGCCTGCGCGACGTGCTGGGGTTTTTTGCGGCCCCGTGAGCCGGGGCGCCCGCCAGCCTTCATTCTTTCCTCCTCCCTCCTTCTTCCGCACACCCTCGAGGCATCCACCATGACTGCACGCACCACCCTCCACGGCCTGCAAGTGGCCACCGAACTGTTCCGCTTCATCGAGGATGAGGTGCTGCCGGACACCGGCGTGGCCTCGGCCACGTTCTGGGCCGGCTTCGACGCCATCGTCAGCGACCTCGCGCCGAAGAACGCCGCGCTGCTGGCCGAGCGGGATCGCCTGCAGCTCGAGATGGATGCCTGGCACCGCGCCCACCCGGGCCCGATCACCGACATGGCGGCTTACCAGGCCTTCCTGGCGCGCATCGGCTACCTCGTGCCCTCGCCGGACACGGTGCAGGCCACGACCACCCGCGTCGACGCCGAGCTGGCGCTGCAGGCCGGCCCGCAGCTGGTGGTGCCGATCCTGAACGCGCGTTATGCGCTGAACGCCGCCAACGCCCGCTGGGGCTCGCTGTACGACGCGCTGTACGGCACCGACGCCATCTCCGAGGCCGACGGCGCCGGCAAGGCCGGTGGCTACAACCCGGTGCGCGGCGCCAAGGTCATCGCCCGCGCCCGCGAGGTGCTCGACCAGGCCGCCCCGCTGGTCAGCGCCAGCCACCGCGACGCCACCGGCTACAGCATCGAGGCCGGCCAGCTGGTGGTGCGCCTGCGCAGCGGCACCATCACCGGCCTGAGCGACCCGACCCAGCTGGTCGGCTACCAGGGTGACGCCGCCGCGCCGAGCTCGGTGCTGCTGGCCCACCACGGCCTGCACCTGGACGTGCAGATCGACCGCAGCACCGCCATCGGCGCCACCGATGCGGCCGGCGTGTCCGACATCGTCATGGAAGCCGCGCTGTCGACCATCCTCGACCTGGAGGACTCGGTCGCCGCGGTGGACGCCGAGGACAAGGTGCTGGCCTACCGCAACTGGCTGGGCATCCAGCTGGGCACGCTGACCGAAGAAGTCAGCAAGGGTGGCAAGACCTTCACGCGTCGCCTGAACCCCGACCGCCTCTACACCGCGCCCAAGGGCAGCGGCACGGTCTCGCTGCACGGGCGCTCGCTGATGTTCGTGCGCAACGTCGGCCACCTGATGAGCAACCCGGCCATCCTGTGGGGCGCCGAGGGCCGCGAGATTCCCGAAGGCATCATGGACGCCGTGGTCACGACGACCATCGCCCTGCACGACCTGCAGCGTCATGGCCGCAACGGCATCAGCAACTCGCGCCAGGGCTCGGTCTACATCGTCAAGCCCAAGATGCACGGCCCGGCCGAGGTGGCCTTCGCCGCCGAGCTGTTCGGCCGCGTCGAGCAGCTGCTCGGCCTGCCCGACAGCACCGTCAAGCTGGGCATCATGGACGAGGAGCGCCGCACGTCGGTGAACCTGAAGGCGTGCATCGCGGCGGCCTCGTCGCGCGTGGCCTTCATCAACACCGGCTTCCTCGACCGCACCGGCGACGAGATGCACACCGCCATGCACGCCGGCCCGATGATGCGCAAGGGCGACATCAAGTCCAGCGCCTGGATCGCCGCCTACGAGCGCCGCAACGTGCTGATCGGCCTGTCCTGCGGCCTGCGCGGCCGCGCCCAGATCGGCAAGGGCATGTGGGCCATGCCCGACCTGATGGCCGCGATGCTCGAGCAGAAGATCGCCCACCCCAAGGCCGGCGCCAACACCGCCTGGGTGCCCTCGCCCACCGCCGCGGTGCTGCACGCGCTGCACTACCACCAGGTCAGCGTGGCCGCGGTGCAGCAGGGCCTGGAAGCCGAGGCCGCCACGCTGGAAGCCAGCGGCCAGCAGGCCCGCCTGCTCGACGACCTGCTGACCGTGCCCGTGGTGGCCGAGGCGAAGTGGTCGGCCGAGGAGCGCCAGCAGGAGATCGACAACAACGCGCAGGGCATCCTCGGCTACGTGGTGCGCTGGGTCGACCAGGGCGTGGGCTGCTCCAAGGTGCCCGACATCAACGGCGTCGGCCTGATGGAGGACCGCGCCACGCTGCGCATCTCCAGCCAGCACATCGCCAACTGGCTGCAGCACGGCGTGGTGACCGAAGCCGCGGTGCGCGAAACCTTCACCCGCATGGCGAAGGTAGTCGACGGCCAGAATGCGGGTGATCCGCTCTACAAGAGCCTGGCCGAGAACCCCGATGGCGCCGCGTTCCAGGCGGCTCAGGATTTGGTGTTCAAGGGCAAGGAACAGCCGAGCGGGTACACCGAGCCGCTCCTGCATGCGTGGCGGTTGAAGGTGAAGGCCGGGGCTTGATCACCGCCGAGTGGATGCGTCCGCGGGGCAGGGAGCTGCCCCAGCACCAAAAAAGCGCCGAGTTGGGCGCTTTTTTCATGGTGAACAACGTGGTGGGTCAATACAAGCTCAGTTGCCGGGCGGCCAAGTAATCCTGCTGCACCAGAGGGGCAAGTGCGTCATCCTGGGCGGTTTGGTACACCGACAGGGCCATGCGGAAGTCGTCGTCCAGCTCATCGAGCTGCGGTTCGCCGCTGGCATTCTCGACAGCTTTCAGCGCGGCACTCAACTCATCCGGCAAGCGGGCTTGCCGGTCTTGGCGCACGCGGATCAGCGGGGCCAGCTCTTCAAACCGCCCGCGCAGACTGCCCCACTCGGCGGCGCCACCACTTTGCTCGGTGGCATACATGCGTAGCGCGGCAAGCACGCCGTCGCCGGGGTGTTGCCCGGTGTGTTGCTCCAGCCATGCCCGGGCGCTGGGCCAGCCTTGCTCTTGAGCAATCAGCCAGGCTTCTTCGGCCTGCCAGCGCACGTCCTGGGCCGGGGCGTTCTGGCTCAGAGCTTGGCGGGCTTTGCCAAGCTCTCCGGCTTGGCGCCACAGCGTGGCGCAGCCCAGGTCGGCCAGCCCTTGTAGTCCGGTGCCAGCGGCTTGCTCCAGCGGTGCCAGGGTTTGGGCTGGGCCTTGCGGGCGTGGGGGCTGCGGCTTGCGGGTCGGTTGTTGGCCGGATGCCAGTTGCTGGAAGCGGCGTTGCAGGTTGTCCAGCACGCCTTGAGCTTTCTTGTCGTTCGGGTCGGCCACCCGCTGCGCCCAAGCCAGCGCGGCCTGGGCTTCAGCCACCTGCCCCAGGTCGATTAGCACGCCGGTCAAGGAGCAGCAAATGGGACCGTCATGAAAGCGTTGTTGCGCCTGCCGGTACACCGCCAGCGCCGCTTGCGGCCCCTGGGCGATGCGCAGGGTGTTGCCCAGGTCAGCCCAGCACACAGGGTTGTCGGGAAAGCGGCGGATGGCGGCGCGGTACACCGCCTCGCCTTCGGCCACTTGCCCGCGCATGGCCAGGGCGTGGCCGAGTTGAGCGTGTACTTTGACCTCGTACGGAAAACGCCTACGGGCGTACCAGAACACGGTCTGGGCACCTGGCCAGTCGCCCAGCTCATCCAGTGCCCGGGCGACCACTGACCATGCTTGCGGATTGCCCGGTGCCCAGAGCACGGCCTGCTGACCGAGTTGCAAGGCCCAGGGGGCATCGCGGGCGGCGTTGGTTTGGTGGTCAGAGGACTTGAGCAGGAAGTCGGCGAGGCGGCAGTAAGAACGCACCAGAAAGTGGGCATCGCCAGTTTCTTGGGCGTAGTGGGCGTTTTGGGCCATCAAGCCACGCAGTTGGGGCGCTACCTGTGCACGCTGGGCGTCAAACCGATGAAGGAGGGGCTGAACCTCATCCACCCAATGGGGAGCCTCCAAGGGTCTGCGCCCGCTCCCGGCGGCCATTGGCTGGTTGATGGCGGGCCAGCGCTCATCCAGCCAATGGCGCACCGGACGGACGGCGTCTTGCGAGCGCACCGTCAAAGCATCGCGCAAACGGGCTTGCCAGTTTTTGCTGGACATCGGGTACACCGCGCTCAGGAAATCCAGTTCGGCCAACCACTTGCGCTTCTGCTCGGTCTGCTTTTGCGGTGCGTCCCCGGCGTGGCGGTACAAGCTCAGGCCGTAGTCCAGCAGGCCACCGACCAAGGCGGTAGGCAGCCCTTCGGGCATCTGGCCGTCGTCATTCACCGGCATGCGCCGCAGACCAAACAGCGCCAGCGCCGCCCAGCGCGGCTGGCCTTGGCGGCACAGGCCCATCCAGAAGGGCAGCAGGTCGCGGTTGGTCTGGTGCAGGGCCAGGGCCCGCAAAAAAGCACTGCGCGGGTCACGCGAGGCAAAGCTGGGCTGGCGGTTCAGCCAAGCCCAGAGCGTGGGAGCACGCTCACGGCACCACGCCACGCTGTGTGGCAGCGACAGGGTTTGCATCAGCACCCCGGCCTGGGTCAGCGCCAGGGCGTATTGCTTGGGCGTGGCCTCGGGCGGTAGGGCGTTTTGGCGCAACTGCTGGCCTAGCCAGCCTTGCAGGGCAGTGTCCAGCGTGTCTTCCAGGGCCGTCGGCAAGAACTGCGGCAGGGCTTGGGCGGGCTCCAGCGCGGCGTAGGCCCCCAGCCAGACGCCGCTCATCAGCAAACGACCCAGCGCCGCGACTGGCTCTTGGGCCAGGGCGTCCAGCCACGCCTGGGCGGCAGCGTCCAGCGGAGCAACAGTGGCAGCGTCAGACATGGTTCAGCTCACAGGCAAAGTCGTCACGGTCGCAGTTGAGCTGCAACCAGCTCAGGTGCCAGCGCCGCTGCTGGGCCAAGTCGGCTTGGTGCGGGCGCGAGATCAGACCCCAGCGCACGATGTGCTCGGGGCGGTAGTCCAGGTAAGAGTGGATCAGCTCCAGGCCCATGCGGTAGTCCGATTCGGTGCGGGCTGGAGCCAGATTCACGGCCCGGCCTTGCTCGTACACCGCGCCTTCGATGCCTGCGCGGGCGGGAGTCGGGAAAAACCAGGGGTTGAGTGTGCCATCCAGCACGGTGGGGATGCAAAAGCCCTGGGTGCGCGCTGCACGGGCGGCGTGCACTTCCTTGACCGTGTAGCGCATCAGCAGCACCGCTTCGGTACGGCCGGGCGCGGGGTTGAGGTGGCCCAGCCCCAGGTGATCGCGCAGGCGGTCGACCCAGTCGGGTTGAGCTAGCAGATCAGTCACTTCATCGGACGTGGTGGCAAAGCTGGGGTAGAGGTTGCGCCGGTTGTTCCACTCGTCCACTACCCGCTGCAACAGCGTGCGGGCGGCGTCGGGCATGGGGCCGGGATTGGTGGTGGCGTCGCGGACACTGCGCTCCAGCTCGGCCTGATCCACGCTACTGCCCTTCAGCGCCCAGGACACTTGCTCCAGCCGGTAGAGAACGACGTTGTCGTCAATGCCCGTCCAGAAGTTGGGGCCGCTCAGTGCTGCGTTGAAGGTATCAGGGACAGAGCCCTCGTCCTTTTCGACGAACTGGTGTTCATCCAGATACCGGACGCGGTGCTGCTGCCAGAAGGCATCCAGATTCGACAGCGGGGCAGCACCCAAGGTATGGGCGTAACGATGCAACCGGGCGGCGGTCACGCGTTCTTCAATGGCGAAGTTCTCGTACAGGGCGCGCTCGCCAGCGGGCAGCGCAGGCTCCGAACGTCGGGCGCGGATGAGGGACTGGAGCGACGCCACATTTGCCAGATTCATTTCGCCAATGACTCCCTAGAGCGTGTTATGAACTTTCCCCCGGGCCGTGGTGGGCCAGAGCTAGCCTGAAATCGTGACCAGAAAACCCTACCCGAGCGACATCAGCGAAG
>NZ_QJJS01000009.1:0-86338 GCF_003201595.1 Sphaerotilus hippei
TCTTCGCTGATGTCGCTCGGGTAGGGTTTTCTGGTCACGATTTCAGGCTAGCTCTGGCCCACCACGGCCCGGGGGAAAGTTCATAACACGCTCTAATGACCACATCCGCTTTTTCGTCATCGTCCAGGCGCGCCGCGTCCTTCGCCACGAAGCCCGGCTCACCGTTCCCCAAAATTTGGGAGCGGCCACCTTGCCGGCCGCCTATCCACCCCAGGCTGTCGCCTTGCGCTTGTACATGCGGTTCTCGTCCAGCTCTTCCGCCGACACCTCGAAGCAGACATCCGCGATGGGCTCGGCCTTGATGACGTCCCGGATGACATCCAGGGGCGCCCTCAGGACGGAGGGACGGGGGTACATGTCGCCGGACTTGTGTTCCCAGTAATAGAAAACTTTCACCTTGCCGTCAGCTTGCATCGCATCTTCCTTTAACTGCTTAGAGAAGCGGCCGGATTGTATGCACTGACGCCCCATTGCGGTGCGTCGTTTACCTGAGCCTTACCGACCGAGGGTCCGGCTTGGATCGTAGCGCTTCGGGGGCGGCCGGGGCGGCCACCTTAGCTTCCAGCTCCTGCCAGCGGTCGACGACCTTGGCGCGCAGGACCACCGAGTAGCCCGTGACCAGGATCATGGTCTCGCGGTGCGGGAGGTTGAAGACCTTGAGCGGGCGGCCATAGGCGTCCTGGGAGATGCCCCCAAAACTGGGGACATCTCCGCCGAGGTCATCCAGCATCTCGCGGATGTCCCGCAGGACGTGGTCGTGGCGCTTCCCGGTCAGCTCGGCAATCTCGCGGCTGCTCATGGTGAGCGGGGTGTTATCGCTATCCCGCCGACGGCGGAATATCTCGACGCAATGGGCCGTTGGCGGTGGTGAACCGCCCCGGGGCCACTGCAAATCCGGGACGATCCACTCACGGAGCGGCTGGTGAAAGCCCTTTCATCACCGACTTGAACAGCAAGTCGCTGACTGCTTCAATTTCCTTGCGCGAGGCACCCAGGTGCACCAAGGAGAGCGCCCCCTGGGAAGCCGCCCAGACGGCACGCGCCGTAGCGTCGACCGGCCCTTGCAGGCGGCCCATATCCACCAGACGCTGAACCCGTGATTGCATCAGCGCATAGGCCTCGGCAACCAGCGCCGGTTGACTTCGCACATGCAGTGAGAGCAGCGCATAGAGCGCCGGGCGCTTGAGCGCGAACTCAAGCGCGACATCCCAGCCTGCGCGGAGTTGTTCCAAAGGGTCCTCTACGGCGGTGGACTGTTGTTTGCGCCGCATGAAGTCAGCCAGCCCCCGACGGACGAGCGCTTGCTCCAGACCGTCCTTGTCGCCGAAGTAGTGGTAGAGCGTCGGAGACTTGACACCCGCCGCCTCGCAGATCGCACGCGTGGTCAAGCCACCAGGGCCTTGCGCCTCAAGCACCGTCAGGGCAGCGTCCAGGATTGCAGTTTCGTTGTTCATCGTCATCTCTGGAATTCTGGATCGCTTGACCCATCTGTATCATCGATATAAGATCTGTATATCAACGATACAGATAGGCACTTCATGGCATCCACATGCATGGTCACAGGCGGCTCCGGGTTCGTCGGAAGCCGGTTGATCGAACGTCTGATCACTCAAGGTTGGCAGGTTCGTGCACTGGCACGCAGCTCAGATGCCGCGCGAATTGTAGAGAGGCGAGGTGCGCAAGCCGTGACCGGTTCCCTGGACGACGCGGCTTCGCTCACGAACGCTTGCCGCGGCTGTGACGTGGTCATCCATGTGGCGGCGCACTTCAAGTTGTGGGGTGACCCTGCCGAGTTCGAACGGTCCAACGTCAAGGGCACGGCCAATCTGCTGCAAGCGGCTGCCGCCACATCCGTCAAGCGATTCATGCAACTGGGTGCGGCGGCCGTGGTGATGGGCGACCCGACGCCGATGCTGCGAGCCAACGAGTCGCTTCCACGCCAGGAGCGAGGGTGGGCGCCCTACAGCGTGTCCAAGGCCCGCAGCGAGGCCATGGTGCTGGGTGCGAATCGTCCTGACGTCTTCGAGACGGTCGTCGTGCGTCCGCCCATGATCTGGGGGGCCGGAATGCCAACCCTGGAGCACATGGCCGAGACCGTGAAAGCGGGCCAGTTCCGGTGGGTGGGAGATGGATCTCAGGCCATGTCCACCGCCCACGTCGAGAACGTCTGCCATGCGCTGGAACTGGCGATCACGAAGGGTCGCGGCGGCGAAGCGTATTTCGTGAGCGATGACGCTGACAGCACGCTCAAGGAGGTCATCAGCGGGCTGCTGATGACCCGTGGCATCGATCCGCCGCAGGCGTCGGCGCCGCTGCCAGTTGCCTGGCTCATGGCGACGGTCATGGAATGGATCTGGAGGACCTTCTCGCGCAAGGGCGAGCCGCCCATCACGCGTCAGATGCTGCGACTCATCGGTGAGCCCTTCACGCTGGACATCACCAAGGCGCAGCGGGAACTCGGGTACCGGCCCGTCATGACCCGGGCGCAAGGACTCAGGGACATGGGAGGCGCTTGAGCCGCCGAACCGCAGCGCAAGTGCAAGCCTCAGGCTGCGTCCCATCGACACCACGACATTCCGCCCGCCCACCCACCAGCAGGTACGGCGTGATCTTCCATCCCTTCACACCAGGAACCAGGAGCAACCCATGCGCAGATTTGTCACGCCCATCACCGCAGCTCTGCTGCTCACCACGGCACAGGCCCAGAGTACCGAAAAGGTGTCTTCTCCGATCGGCCTGTGGCGGACCATCGATGACAAGACCGGACAGCCTCGCGGCATCGTTCGTGTCTATCAAGCCGATGGTGGATATTCCGCGCGCATCGAGCGCAGCCTCACGGCAAGCGAGAACGGCCGCAAGTGCACCGCCTGCACGGATGAGCGCAAGGATCAGCCCTTCGTCGGTCTGGTGCTGATGCGCAACGTCCGGCTCGACCATGGCAAGTACGGCGGAGGGGACATCCTGGACCCGAACACGGGCTCCGTGTACCGCTGCAGCTTCGCGCTGGAAGATGATGGAAAGACGCTGGCGGTTCGCGGGTATCTCGGCGTGTCCCTTTTCGGAAGAACCCAGAAGTGGCAGCGCGAGCCCGGTTGATGGGAACTGCCGCTGCAGGCTTGGCGGCTCTGGCGGGACCGGTGGGTTGCACCATGCGACACACCGGTCCTGCGAGCGATCACGTTGATGGTCACGCCCGTCCCGATGCTGAGCTGTCCCAGGTTGGAAGCGCGTCGCTGCGGCGCAGCAAGCACAAACCTGTATTTGCAAACATGACTAGACGACCGGTCTAATTCGACATATAGTTGCACCATGCCTTGTCAGAGACGGGCCGCAAAGTCGGTCTGACAGCAGGATCTTTCCGCACTTCCCATGGAGTGCTTTTTTTGAAACCGGTTACTAGCCGACCGGTCTATTCTTTATCAAGTGGAGTAAGCAATGAAAGTTCTGATGGTTCTCACCTCGCACGACCAACTCGGCAACACCGGCCGCAAGACCGGCTTCTGGCTCGAAGAGCTGGCCGCTCCGTACTACGCCTTCAAGGACGCGGGCGCTGAAATCGTGCTGGCCTCGCCCCTGGGTGGACAGCCGCCGCTGGACCCGAAGAGCAACGAGCCGATGTTCCAGACCGAACTGACCCGCCGCTTCGAGCAGGATGCCGACGCCACCGCGCAACTGGCGAGCACCGTGCGCCTCGACAGCGTCACCCAAGCCGATTTCGACACGGTCTTCTACCCCGGTGGCCATGGCCCGCTGTGGGACCTGGTGGTGGACACGCACTCCATCGCGCTGATCGAGTCCTTCATCGCCGCGGGCAAGCCGGTCGGGCTGGTCTGCCACGCCCCTGGCGTGCTGCGCGACGTCAAGGCGCCCGACGGCCGCCCCCTGGTGGAAGGCAAGCGGGTCACCGGCTTTGCCAACACCGAGGAAGATGGCGTGGGCCTGACCGATGTGGTGCCCTTCCTGGTCGAGGACATGCTCATCGCCCAGGGCGGCACCTACTCCAAGGGCGCCGACTGGGGGTCTTACGTCGTCACCGATGGCCTGCTGATCACGGGCCAGAACCCCGGCTCGTCGGCCGAGGCGGCCCAGGTGCTGCTCACCCAGCTCGCTGCGGCCGTCTGACGCCACCCCGCCCCAGTCCACGCTCGAAGGATTCCCCATGGCCACGCCACACCCCGTCGCCCGCACCGGCCACCAGTGAGGCGGCATGGGCCTGGCCATCGGGTGTCAGGCCCCTCATTTAGACGACCGGTCTAATCTCGACTAGGATGTGACCATGGCCAGCAGCACACACGAATCTTCGGACGTCCGCGACGGCATCCTCGCCGTCGGTCAACGGATCATGGCGAGCAAGGGCTTTTCCGGGGTCGGCATCAACGAGATCCTGACGACCGCCAGCGTCCCCAAAGGCTCCTTCTATCACTACTTCGCGTCCAAGGACGCGTTCGGCCAGGCCCTGCTCACCACCTACTTCGACCAGTACCTGGCGGAGATGGATCGCACGCTCGGCCGCACCGGATCGTCCAACGCACAGCGCCTGCTGGCCTACTTTGGCGATTGGCGTGACGGCCAGTCGCATCAGGATTGCCAGGGCAAATGCCTGGCCGTGAAGCTCGGCGCCGAGGTGGCGGACCTGTCCGAGACCATGCGCACGGCCATGCAACTGGGCACCTCCGGCATCGTGGCCCGTCTGGCCCGGGCGATCCAGGCAGGGCAGGCAGACCGGTCGCTCACCGTGGACGCGGACCCGGCGGAGCTGGCGGAAAGCCTGTACCAGCTCTGGATGGGGGCGAGTGTGCTGGCGAAGGTGGCGCGCAATGCCCAGCCCTTCGATGTGGCCATGGCCACCACACGTCGGCTGCTGCAACTGCCGGGCTGAGCCCCGATGCCAGGCGCTTCCCGCGAAGCGCCTTCTTTTCATCCCACTTCATAGACGACCGGTCTAGTAGTCGGTCGGCAAAGGACAGCCTCATGCCCGCTCTGATGGCGACGCCGCCGGCGTTGCCCCTTTCCCATGCGCGGCGCGCGCAAAGCCGAAGCGCCGCCACCCCGGCCGGCCTCAGCCTCCCGGCGGCCATCGTCGTCCTGGTGCTGGTCGCCACCAGCCTTCGCCCGGGCATCGTGTCCATGGGCCCGGTGCTCGGACAGCTTCGCGGCGAGTTCCACCTCAGCAACGCGCAGGCCTCGCTGCTGACCGCGATCCCGACGCTGCTGATGGGCTTGCTGGCCATCCCGACGCCTTGGTTGTCCAGACGCTTCGGGCGCCGCCGCGTGGTGCTGTCAGCGCTCGTGGTGCTGAGTCTGGCCACGCTGCTGCGCGCCGCTGCCGCGTCCCCGGGCTGGCTGTTCGTCAGCACGGCGGGTGTCGGCGCGGGCATTGCCATCGCCGGCGCGCTGATGGCCGGCTTCGTCAAGGCCCACCACCCGGGCCGCGCGGCGCTGCTGATGGGCGTGTATGCGGCGTCGCTGGGCCTGGGCAGCACGGTCACCGCCGCCCTGACAGGGCCCGTCGCTGCGCTCAGCGGTGGATGGCGCGCGGCGACCGCCATCTGGGCCGTGCCCGGTCTGGTCGCCATCGCGACCTGGCTTCATGCATCGCGCTCTGAAGATGCGCAACCGCGGCCTGAACGGGCAAGACCCGACCCCGCGAACCGGCACCCCGCGCGCTTGCTCAGGGGCTGGCTGGTGGCGCTGTACTTTGCAGCCAACAACTTCCTGTTCTTCGGCCTGCTCGCCTGGCTGGTGCCGATGAGCCAGTCGTTCGGCGCCTCTGCAGCCCAGGCAGGATGGATGCTGGCCGGCTTCACCACCGTCTTCATGCTGGCCAATCCGATGCCGGCGCTCTGGCGCACGGGCCCCGACCGCCGCTGGCAGATCGCCGGGTTTGCCGGTGCCTTCCTGCTGGGCATCGGCTGGCTGATCGCCGCGCCACATGCGCAAGGCTGGCTGCCCATCGCGCTTCTGGCGCTGGGCATCGGCGGATCGTTCTCGCTGGGAATGACACTGCCGCTGGACAACGCCGCCGACGCCGACCACGCCAACTCGTGGACGTCCTTCGTGCTGGCGGTCGGTTATGGCCTGGGGGCGCTCGGCCCACTGACCCTCGGGCTGGTGAGCGACCGTACGCACAGCTTCGTGCCGGCCCTGTGGATCCTGGCCGCAGCGGGCGTTCTGAAGCTGGTGCTGGCCCCATTCCTTTACCGCGAGCAACGCCGGTCGTCGGCTCAAGGAGCTCAGCACCTGCGTGAAGCGCGCAGTGTCGCGTGCCGCCGCCACCCGGACCTGTGCTGACCGGTTGCTCGCTGGCGGTGAACTCGAGTTCGCACTGCGGCACCACGGCCGGCCCTTGCTGGCACCGCGACAGACAGACATGCGGCGCGTCACCTGAGCCACCCGATGGCTACACCCCCCGCAGCACGCTGAACTCGCGGAACAGCCTGGCGGGCATCGGCCGGACCAGGCGCCAGTGGATGGTCATCGGGCGGTCTCCCTCGGCCGACTCCAGCACCACCGGCCCACAGGCGCGATAGGCATCACCCTTGCGCGCGCGGACAAAGAGCTGGAACTGCCATCCGTCTTCGGCACCATGAAGGTAGCGGCGCCCGGCGGTGGTGTCTGGTCCGGCGCTGTTCTGGGTCTGCCAGTGGAAGCGCTCGGCGCTGATCGCGTAGTCGTGATAGGCGATGCGGTCGTGGTAGCCCTCGCTCTTGTCCAGTGTCACGAAGAGCAGCTCGGTGCGTCGGGCCGCCAGCACCAGCACACCGGCCTGGAACGGGCTCCGCCGCTCGGCAGTGAGCCAGCCCACCGCCGTCAGGATCTCGCGGATCCCGTAGCCCGCATGCAGGACCAGCGTGGTGTCCTCCAGGCCGGGCAGCGCCGCATCGGGCAATGTCGAGCGGGCCTGCAGCCAGGCGGTCAGTTCACGCAATTCTTCGGCGATGCCGGGCTGCGCATGCAGCCGCTCGACAAACTCCGCCGCATGGCCCCGCTGCTCCTGGCGGCCATCGATCTGGTAGGCCAGCATCTGCACCGCGCCGGGGGCCTCGGCCACGGCCCGTCGTGCGCCCGCCAGGTCCGTGGCCACGGCTTCGATGACCCCCAGACGGCGTGGGTCGTCAACGTGCAGCAGGTCCGCGAAGCGGCGACTGAAATACTCATCCTCAGGCCCGGGTTCCGCGGCCAGCAAACCAGCCTCACGCTTCAGGTTGGTCCAGCCACTGCGCCCGGAACCGGTCGACGCGCGGTAGACATCGTCCAGTTCCAGCGCCTGGTCCTGGAGAAAACCGGCCAGCGTGACCGCCGTGCGCCCACGCAGCGCCACATGAGCCTGCAGCTCGGTCTTCAGGCGCCGCCAGTTCTGCACGGTCAGCGCACGCAACCCCTGCAGCACCTGTTCACGTGTCTGTCGCTGCAGATGGATGTGGCAGCCCGGCGGCAGGCTGCCAAAGCCCTGTTCCACACCCGCCAGCAGCTCCCGGCGCGACAGGCCCGTCAGGCCGGACAACAAACGGTCGAAGCGGAAGTCGGCACGGTGCTGGCCGACAAAGTCCAGCACCAGGCAACTCTCCTTGCCGGGCGCCAGCCGCAAGCCACGGCCGATCTGCTGCTGGAACAGCACGGCGCTCTGTGTCGGCCGCAGCAGCAGCAAGGTGTCCACGGCCGGCATGTCCACGCCCTCGTTGTAGAGGTCGACGGTGACCAGCACACACAGCTCACCGCTGGCCAGGCGTTGTGGTGCCCGCCGGCGCTCATCGAGCGGCGTCTCCCCGACAACACAGGCCGCGGGCAATCCCGCTCGATTCAGACGATCGGTCATGAACTGCGCGTGAGCCACGGACACGCAGAACATCAGCGCTCGACAGCGACGCGCGTCCGACGCCAGCCGTCGCCACTCGTTCATCACCAGCCGGGCACGGATGTCGTTGCCCGTCACCAGCTGGTCGATGACCTCCCGTTCACCCGGTCGGCTCCACGGCACGGCCGAGAAGTCGGTGGCGTCGTCGCAGGCGTAGTACTCGAACGGTGCCAGCAACTGCAGATCCAGCGCATGCCACAGGCGCAGTTCCACGGCGGGCGCGCCGTCCGGGCGCATGTCGAAATACGGGGCGATCGGTTGGCCATCGCTGCGCTCGGGCGTGGCGGTCAAACCCAGCAGCACCCGAGGGCGGACCTCGGTGGCCAGGGCGTGAAATCGCTCGGCCGCCACACGGTGGCACTCGTCGATGACGATGGTGTGCCAGTGCTCCGGCCCCATGCGATCGATCAGCTGGCGGCTGGTGATGCTGTCGATCGTCGCGAACAGGTGGTCCAGGCGTTCAGGCTGCACCCCACCCGACAGCAGTTCACCAAACTCGGGGTCGCGCAGCACCTCACGGTAGGTCCGCAAGGCCTGGCGCAGGATCTCGTCGCGATGGGCCACAAACAGCAGGCGCGGGCGACCGCCTTCCTGGGTGCAGGTGCGCCGGTAGTCGAACGCCGCCACGACGGTCTTGCCCGTGCCCGTGGCCGCCACGACCAGGTTGCGACACCGCCCGTGCGCCCGCTCCATGGCCAGCTGCTCCAGCATGTCCTGCTGGTAGGTCTTGGGCTGCAGATCAAAGAACG
This sequence comes from Sphaerotilus hippei, assembly GCF_003201595.1. Taxonomy (GTDB): domain Bacteria; phylum Pseudomonadota; class Gammaproteobacteria; order Burkholderiales; family Burkholderiaceae_C; genus Sphaerotilus; species Sphaerotilus hippei. The sequence continues at coordinate 8,605 of NZ_QJJS01000009.1, forward strand.
ACAGGGCCACCGGCCCTTCGCTGCCAAAAGTCTCCCGGCCCAGCGCGGCCACCAGCGCCTGTCGATGACCGGCGTCATCGGGGTCGTAGTGCTGGAATTCGCTGTCCGCCCACAGCGTTTCGAAGTGAGCCGAGGCCCGATCGAACAGCACCTGCTGGGCGCGCTGCGTCAGCTTCACCGTCCACTCCAGGCCACCGGTGAGGGCCGCCCCCGACAGATTGGCGCTTCCGACGTAGGCCGAGCCGAACCCGCTGCGGCGGTGAAACAGCCAGGCCTTGGCATGCAGCCGGGTGCGCCGGCCATCCAGTGACACCCGCACCTCACAACCCGGCAGCCGGGCCAGCTCGTCCAGCGCACGCGCCTCCGTGGCACCGGTGTAGGTGGTGGTCAGGATGCGCAAACGGGTCGACAGCCCGCCTCGGGCGTCGCTGGCGGTGATCTGCTGCAGCACGTCCTGCAGCTTGCGCACGCCCGACACCGTGATGAAGCTGACCAGGATGTCCACCTGATCCGCCGACGCCAGCTCCTTGCGGATCTCCTGCAGCAAGGACGGCGACCCCTTGCCCGCCGTGAAGAGCCAGGGCACGGCCAAACCCAGCTCCGGCGCCTGCGGGAACTGCCGGTCATGCCGGATCGAGCGCAGGACCTGCGGTGGCGTCGCGATCATCTCGACCGCTTCGGCATCCGCAGGCCGCTGCGCCTGCAGGCGCTGGCGCAGCAAGCCCAGCAGCGCGTTGACGATCTCGACCTGGCGCAGCACCGCCGCCCCATCCTGCCCGCCTGCATCGGCCAGCGTGCCGGAGAGCTGCCGCGTCAACGCATCGAGCACCAGCTCAAAACGCCCACCGTCGTAGGCCGCCACATCGGACTGCGCGGCATCCAGACCGGCCAGCTGACGCTCGGTCAGCAGCAACTCGTAAAGGCCTTCGGGCAACGTCACTGCCGCTCCCCGCGTCCATCGGCCACCCGCGTGCCAAACCACCAGGGCAACAAGGCCACCAGCCCCAGCAGACCTTCAAGCAGACTCGACTTGCGACGTCTGGACATGGCGCTCTCCCCGACAGCACATTTTTGGAATCTCGCCATTCTTGCCGGGCGGGATCCGCTTGGAGCGCCCGGCAACCCAAAATGCGAAAAAGTGCCGTTCAGCGACCGCATGCGCTGGCTGCCAGCTCGCAGCCGATGAAGCTCGCGCGGACTGCAAAGACCGGAGCGAGTCATGCATCGACGATGCCATCGGCGCCGGTCAGCGTCCATCAAGGTGAAGTGACTGGGAGAGGTGAAGATGGTTGGGTTCGACCCGCTGTGGCCGCTGATCGTGCCGCTGGTGATGGCTGCTTGGCAGCGATTGCCGTCCCTCGCTGCACTGATCCGAATACCCGCTGTTGTCCGTAGAACAGTCATTCACTCCGACACAAATGGCGTACACAGTCCCAGAACCATGAGTGGACAGACGAGTTCGAACTTGACCTAAGGATGGTCTGCATAAATCGCCATCCGACGTGCTTGCTCCTGTCGTGAACGCCTGAGACGATTGCCCCCATGAAACAACAAAGCCTCGGCCTGGGCCAGTCCACCAAACGCACGCGCCGGCGGGAGTTCCTCGGCGAGATGGAGCAGGTCGTGCCGTGGGCGGATCTGGTGGCGCTGGTGTCGCCGCATCTGCCCGAAGGTCGGCGCGGTCGCCCGCCGTTTCCCGTGGAGGCGATGCTGCGCATCCACTTCATGCAGCAGTGGTTCAACCTGTCGGACCCGGCGATGGAAGATGCGCTGCACGACGTGCCGCTGTTTCGCGACTTCGCCGGGCTGGGCGGCTGGGACGACCGCGTGCCCGACGAATCGACCATCCTGAGGTTTCGTCACGCGCTGGAGAAGCACAAGCTGGCCACCCAGATCCTGCAGACCGTCAACGACCTGCTCGGCGCCCGGGGCCTGCTGCTCAAGCAGGGCACGGTGGTCGACGCCACGCTGATCGCGGCACCCAGTTCGACCAAGAACGCCAACGGCGAACGCGATCCGGAGATGAAGCAAAGCAGGAAAGGTCAGCAGTGGTACTTCGGGATGAAGTGCCACATCGGCGTGGACGCCGAGTCGGGCCTGGTGCACACCGTGCGCGGCACGGCGGGCAGTGTGGGCGACGTGGTCGAGGCCAACAGCCTGCTGCAAGGCGAGGAAACCGTGGCGTTCGGCGATGCCGGATACCAGGGCGCTCACAAGCGGGCCGATGCCAAACCGGAAGTGACCTGGCATGTGGCGATGCGCCCGGGCAAGCGCAAGACGCTCAACCCGAGCCAGCCGATCGACGCCTTGACCGAGCGCATCGAGCAACTCAAGGCCAGCATCCGGGCCAAGGTCGAGCACCCGTTCCGGGTGATCAAGCGCCAGTTCGGGCATGTGAAGGTGCGCTACCGCGGACTGGCGAAGAACACCGCTCAGTTGCACACGCTGTTTGCGCTGGCCAATCTGTGGATGGCGCGGCGCCAATTGGCAGGAGTCGGGGCATGAGTGCGTCCGGAAACGGCGCACCGGGTGGCAAAGGCCACCTCCGATACCCGTTTCCAGCGTTCGTGGCATCACATGGCCTTGGGTTCAGCGGTCAAGCACGCTGGGTGGCGATTTCTGCAGAGCGTCCCTAACGCAACACCCTGAACTTGAGCCGGCGCATGCTCTGTGACCCTCAACTTGATGGGAGTCCATCATGGAAACCTCAGGCTCCGCTGTTCAACATGCACCATGGAACAAGGGCAAGATCGTTGGCCAGAAGGCTCCCTTCAAGTTGAAAGATATCTGGGCGTTGCGCGTGCGCCTGCAGCTTGAAGGCAGGGTTCGCGAACTGGCGCTCTTCAATCTTGGCATAGACAGCAAGCTGCGTGGTTGCGACCTGGTGACACTCAAGGTCCGTGATGTGCGCCACGGCGACCAGATGGCCACGCGAGCCATCGTCATGCAACACAAAACACAGCGACCAGTGCAGTTCGAAATCACGGCGGGCACCCGTGATGCCCTGCAGAACTGGATCAAGCAGGCCTCATTGAAATCAGATGACTTCCTGTTTCCCAGCAGGCTTCATGAATCGCCCCATTTGGGCACGCGGCAGTACGCGCGAATTCTGGGGCACTGGGTTGACGAACTGGGGCTTGACCGAGCCGACTATGGGACGCATTCCATACGAAGGACGAAGGCGACGCTGATCTATCGGCGCACCAAAAACCTTCGAGCTGTGCAGTTGCTGCTTGGGCATGCCAAGCTGGAGTCCACCGTGCGGTATCTGGGTATCGAAGTCGATGACGCCCTTGAAATATCCGAACAGACAGAAATTTGACGCTGGCGTCGACGGGACTATCGCCCCACGGACGTAGGGCTCCGGCCTCAAGAAGTGCATCAGGCGGTCGGGTTGGCCCGGGGTTCTCTTTCCGTGGGCCACAAGTCTTGAAGACTTTGCCGCGTGTCAAAGTCTTTTCCCGCTGTGAGCTGGGTACGACACCGCGCCAGAACGGTTGATGGCTTTCAGGACCGCTTATCGTGTTCGAGACCTCCGATGAAAGACAACCATGGCTGCCACGGCGATGGCAAGGTAGTTGGTGACCATGAACCTCGGGGTGTTCCAAGCGACGCCATCCAACCCCCAGTAGGTCACCGGATAGAAAACCGGTGATGGATAGAAATCGGCCGAGTGCGTGAACACGTCGATCAGCACATGGGACCACCAGCCCCACAGCGGCAGCCAGAAGCGGCCCAACCAGAGCCAGAGACCCCATGTGACTGCGCCCGCCACCAACGCGCTGTGCATCACGCAGTGCAGGTGGTGGGTCAGGCCGGCGAGCATCGGTGATAGCGGTGGCTCGTACCCGGGCAGTGCATTGGCGTAGGCCAGCAGCACACGCCAGCCATCCATCGACGACAACGCCAGTGCGAGCAGTGGTGCGAACTGGGGCAGATCAGGCAGCACCGCCAGCCCCACCGCCAGCCCGACGGTGCGGCGGTCCAGCGGCCGGCGCTGGTGCCAGGCCGCGGCGCCCAGGCCCGCCCACAGTCCGTGCGCAAGGATGTCCATGGCGTGTGCCCTCCTGGGTGATGAATCTGTCCTTTATCGGTTGCGCAGGCGCAGCGCATTGCCGATGACAGACACCGAACTCAGGCTCATGGCCAGCGCGGCGATCATGGGCGAGAGCAGCGAGCCGGTGAAGGGATACAGCAGCCCGGCGGCCAATGGAATGCCCAGGGCGTTGTAGACGAAGGCGAACCCCAGGTTCTGCTTCATGTTGGCCACGGTGGCCACCGAGAGTTCGCGCGCGGTGGCGATGCCGCGCAGATCCCCCTTGACCAGCGTGAGCTGGGCGCTGTTCATGGCCACGTCGGTGCCGGTGCCCATGGCAATGCCCACATCGGCGCGGGCCAGCGCCGGCGCGTCGTTGATGCCATCCCCCGCCATGGCCACCACGCGGCCCTCGGCCTGCAGCCGTTCCACGAGCCGGAGCTTGTCGGCCGGCTGGACCTCGCCGTGCACCTCGTCGATGCCCAGGCGATGGCCCACCGCATGCGCCGTGGTCAGACCGTCGCCCGTGGCCATCACAACGCGGATGCCTGCCTTGCGCAGCGATGCCAGGGCCTCGGCGGTGGTGGCCTTGACCGGGTCCGACACCGCCAGCAGGCCCGCCAGTTGCCGGTCCACGGCCAGGTACATGACGCTGGCGCCCTGGCTGCGCAGAGACTCTGCCTCTTTCGCCAGTGCTGCGGCGTCCACACCCAGTTGATCCATCAGGGCCGTGTTGCCCAAGGCCAGCGCCCGTTCGCCCACCACACCGTGCACGCCAATGCCCGACGCCGAGTCGAACTGCGCGGGCTTCTCCAGCACCAGCCCCTGCTGCCTGGCCGCCGCGACGATGGCGGCCGCCAGCGGATGTTCGCTGCCCTGGTCCAGGCTGGCCGCCAGCCGCAGCACCTCCGCATCCGTGTAGTCCGCCACGCCTAGGGCGCGCTCGAAGGTGGGCCGTCCTTCCGTCAGGGTGCCGGTCTTGTCCACGATCAGGGTGTCGACCTTGCGCAGGTTCTCGATGGCCGCCGCGTCGCGGAACAGCACGCCGTGGCCGGCGCCGCGGCCGGTGGCCACCATGATCGACATGGGCGTGGCCAGGCCCAGCGCACAGGGACAGGCGATGATGAGCACCGCCACCGCATTGATCAACGCATAGACCCAGCTGGGCTCCGGTCCCAGCCAGCCCCAGCCCAGGAAGGTGAGCGCCGCGATGCCCACCACGGCCAGCACGAAGGTGCCCGCCACCTGGTCGGCCATGCGCTGCATCGGCGCGCGCGAACGTTGGGCCATGGCCACCATCTGCACGATCTGGGACAGCACGGTGGCCGATCCCACGCGCTCCGAGCGCATGACAAGGGCCCCGCTGGTGTTGAGCGTGGCACCGATCAGCTTGTCCCCCACCTGCTTGCTGACCGGCAGCGGCTCGCCGGTGAGCATGGATTCGTCGAGGGCGCTGCGGCCTTCCACCACCACGCCATCCACCGGCACTTTCTCGCCCGGGCGCACCCGCAACAGGTCGCCGACGTGCACATGCGCCAGCGGCACGTCCTCTTCCTTCGCGTCGGAGCCGATCCGCCGCGCCGTCTTGGGCGCCAGCCCCAGCAGGGAACGGATGGCGGCCGAGGTCTGGGAGCGAGCCTTGAGCTCCAGCACCTGACCCAGCAGCGTGAGCGAGATGATCACCGCCGCGGCCTCGAAGTACACCGCCACCCGCCCCATGGACTGGAACGAGGCAGGGAAGGCCTGCGGTGCGACCGTGGCCGCGACGCTGTAGACGAACGCGGCCCCCGTGCCCAGGCCGATCAGGGTCCACATGTTGGGGCTGCGGTGCACCACCGACTGCCACCCCCGCACGAAGAAGGGCCAGCCCGCCCACAGGACGATCGGCGCGCTCAGCACCAGCTCGACCCAGCTCTGCACCGCCATGTCGAACCAGCCCAGCCGGTGCCCGGCCATCGCCAGCACCGTGACCACCACCGTGAGCGGCAGGGTGGCCCAGAACCGGCGCTGGAAATCCGCGAGTTCCGGGTTGTCCTGTTCCTCGGCCTCCGGCATCACCGGTTCCAGCGTCATGCCGCACTTGGGGCAGTTGCCCGGGTGCGGCTGGCGGATCTCGGGATGCATGGGGCAGGTGTAGACCGTGCCCGCTGGCAGGGGCACCGCAGGCGCCGCTGCGTGCGAATCGGCGACCGGGTGGTGGTGGTGCGGCGCATGCATGGGCCTGCTCCTATGGGGTCACGCTGATGCCGTTGGGGCCGGCACCCACCGGCACGGTGGCGACCGGCTTGTGCGCGACCAGGTCGATCACGGTGACCGTGTTGTCGTACAGGTTGCTCACATAGGCCTGCCGACCGTCCGCATCGACCACGACCCCGTGCGCACCCCGTCCAGTGCGGATGCTGGCGGTGACCTTGAAGGAGGTCAAGTCGATCACGCTCACCGTCCGCCCGGGGTTCTTGCGGCTGCCCTGGTTCGCCACCAACAGGCGCTGGCTGTCCGGGGTCGCAAACAGCTGGATGGGACCGTCTCCGACGGGGACCTTGCGCACCACTTCGTGGGTCTTCGGGTCGATGACGGCCACCCGGTCCTCCTGCGACAGCGACACGAACGCCAGGCGCCCGTCGCCGGTGAACCCCACCTGGGCCGGCCCCCGGCCCACGGGAATGCTCGCGACCTGCTGGCGACTGGCCGTGTCGATGACGGACACGGTGCCGCCCTTGAGGTTGGCCACATAGGCCTGCCGCCCGTCCGGGCTCAGCCGGATGCCATGCGGGAACGCCCCGGTGGCGATGGTGGCCACCTCCTTCATCGCCGCGGCGTCCACCACGCTGACGGTGTTGTCACTACCGTTGGCCACGTAGACCCAGCGGCCGTCCGGGGACACCACCACGTGCGCGGGATGCTTGCCGACCGGCACCTTGCCAACCACCGTGTCGGTGGCGGTGTCGATGGCCCAGACCTCCCCAGGAGTGGTCATGGCGGCGTGTGCGGCGCCCGACATCCCCTGGTGGCCCGCGTGGCCGGCGTCGGCCGGTGGCGTTCCGTTGTTGGTCACCCAGACCCGCTGCCCGTCGGCGGTGGCCTGGACGTTGTGCGCGCCTGCGCCGACGGTGACGGTGCGCACGGTCTGGCGGGTGTCGGTCGCGATCACGCTGACCGTGCCGTCGGTTTCATTTGCGACGTACACCTTGGGCGCGGCCAGGGCGGCGGAGATCCCGCCCAGGGCGAGGCAGGCGGACAACAGGGTGAATCGCATGGGATAGTTTCGGATGTTCATGTGGGTTCCTCAAGCCTTGACCTGGTAGCGAAGCATCATTCCCGCTTCGGCGTGTTCCAGCGTGTGGCAGTGAAAGACATAGTCCTGATCGCCGGCGTGGGGGTGCGAGAAGTCGATGGCGACCTTCACCGACTCGCCCGGCCAGACCTGCAGGGTGTCCACCACCCCCAGGTCTTGCGGCAGCAGGCCGCGAGCGCCGGCCAGGGGGCGGATCTGTGCCGGGCTGCCCCGGCGTTCAAGCACCCGGAACGAAAAGCCGTGCAGGTGCATGGGGTGCGGCATGCTGCGTTCGGCGTTCTCGATCAACCAGGTCTCGCGCGCGCCCCGCTGCACGGTCAACGCCACGGTCGCGTGGTCGAACACCCCGCCATTGATGGTCCAGTGGCCCTGGCCGTCGTGACCCAGCCGCATGCGGCGCGGCGTGCCCGCCGGTTCGACCGGTGTGGCGAGGCTGGACAGCCGGGAGGGCATGCGCCGGTCATAGGGCACTCCGGCTGCCGCCAGGTCAATACGCATCAGTGCCCTCGCATCGCCTTCCATCGCCATGGCGGCGGGCGCGGCGGCACCGAGGGCCGCGCCGTGCTGGCTGTGGTCCATCGCCGCCATATCGTGTCCACCCTCCTGGTGCATCGGGTCGAAAGGCAGCGAGGCCAGGGTCACCGGCCGACCGCCTTCGGCTTCCCGGAAGTCCACCAGCACATCCAGCCGCTGACCGGGCGAAAGGAAGGTCTGTTCGATGCGCACGGGCTGGGCCAGCAATCCACCGTCCGTGCCCGCCAAGTAAAAGCCCAGGGCTCGGCCTTGTTGCAGGAACGCCAGCCGGTAGCTGCGCGCGTTGCTGCCGTTAAGGATGCGAAAGCGCACGATGCGGCGCCCCGCCTTGAGCACCGGACGCTCGGTCAGGTTGACCATCAGCCGGCTGCCCACCCAGCCACCAAAAGACTGGGCGGCGCTGGGCGCGTACTGGAGACGTCCCTGTGCATCGAATTCCTTGTCCTGCAGCACCAGCGGGATCTCGGACTCACCCAGCGCCAGCGCCAGTTCCTTGCGCAGGGCGGCCTCGTCGTCGTCCTCGACGAAGAACAGGCTGGCCAGCCCGTGGTAAGCCTGCCGGGGAATGAAGCCGTGCGCATGGGGGTGGTACCAGTACATCGAGGACCGGTCCTGCACGGTGAAGGCGTAGTCCATCTGCTGACCCGGTGCCACCACGTGGAGCCCGTTGCCGTCGTTGCGCGAATCCACGCTCAGGCCGTGCCAGTGAACGACGGTGGGCTGATCGATGCGGTTGATCAGCTTGACCCGCATCTGATCGCCCTGTCGGGCCAGCAGCGCCGGGTTGAGGAATTTCTTGCCGCCCGACTCCACGGCATAGGCCAGGACGGGGGTGCGCTGCCCCGGCAGCACCTCGATCTCGCTGCGGACCACATGGACCTCCTTGAAGTCCGTCACGGGCAGCACCCCGAAGAGGCCACTGGTGCCCGGCAGGCGCAAGGGGTTGGAGAAGCCCGTCGCCTGCGCTTCAAGGCGCAGGACCTCGTCGGTAGAAAGGCCTGACGGCGTGGCTGAGGCGGCCCAGGCGCCCGGGCAGGCTGCTGCTGCCCCCAGCGCGCCCATGCCGCCCAGAAACTGCCGCCGTGAAGAAATCGACATCACACAATCTCCTGAACTGAATACGAAAACAGGAACAGCGTCAGAACGTCGGCGCGATCACTGGGCGCCGGGTTTGGCGGGCGATGGCGGCATGCGCTGCATCATCATTTCCATCATGTTTTGCATCATGTCCATGCGCATCTCCATCATTTGATGACGCTGTGTCAGGTCCGGCGTGGCCGCGCCCGGGGCACCCATTCCATGCATGCCCGACATGCCAGCCATACCGCCCATGGGCTTCATGGCCTTCATCATGTCCATGCCCTCTTGCATGGCCTTCATGTGCTCGGCCATCAGCGCCTCGCGTTCGGCCGGTGTCTTGGTGGCCGCCATCTTTGTGCGCAACGACTGCATCGTGGCCATGTGCTCTTGCATGTGTTGCTGCATCTGCGGCATCGACGACATGCCCATGGGCATGCTTGCCTGGGGTGTGGCCGGCTGGGTTGCGGTGCTGGCCGCCGGGGTGGAAGGGTGGTGCTGGGCGTGGTCGGCTGGTTGCTGCGCTGCGGCCGAGAACGCCGCACCGGCGACAGCCACGGACAGAAGGGTTCGGATCAAGGCGGACATGTCGATTTCCTTTCGTGACAGAACGCATAGCGAAATGCCATGGCGTCACTGTAGGAATCGGCCCGGGTCGCCAAGATGACCCGGAGATGACAAAAAAGTCAGGTTCAGCGTTGCGAACGCTGGCTCGCCTGGCGGTTGAGCTCGTCGTGCTGGGACCGGATTTCGGAAGGCCACTGGGACTTGATCCAGGACAGCACGGCCACGATGTCGGCATCGCTGAGCGAATCGCCAAAGGCGGGCATGTTGGTGGCGTAGTCGGGCATGCCAACGGCCTTCGCCACCCCTTCCTTGGTGATGCGAATCAGCACATCGTCCGGGTGGTGCCAGGTGTGGCCGCTTGCATCGTGGGGAGGTGCAGGCAATCGCCCATCGGCGCCTCTTTCGCGCCAGTTGGCTTGCCCCTCCAGATGGACGCCGTGGCAGCTCGCGCAGCGGGCCTGATAAATCAGCGCCCCCTGTTTGAGCATCGCGGCGTCATCCATGCGAAGCATCCCGACAGGAACTGGCTGGAAGCGGTCCGCAGATCGCCACCATAGAAAGGCTGCGGTCGTCCCGGCGAGTGCCAGGACGACCGCAGTTGAACGGAGGAAACCTACGCGCTGAAGAATCACTTCGCTGGCTGGATGTCGGTCACCGTCATCTGACCGTTTTCGTTGGTGGCCATGAACTGGATCTTGGCGCCGACGCTGGTCTTGTCCAACAAGGCCTTGTCCTTGGCCACGAAGACCATGGTCATGCCGGGCATATCCATGTGCTTGATGTCTCCATGCTTGATGGTGATCTTGCCGGCGTCCTTGTCGATCTTGCGCACCTCGCCGTCGGTCATGCCGGGTGCTGCCGCCATGCCCATTTTCCCGTGGTCCATGTTCATCTGCGCAAACACAGGATTGCCGGTCAGGGCCGAGATGGCCAATGCGGTGGTGCTCAGAACCAGTTTCAAATTCATTGTTACTCCTTGAGTGGGTGAAGCAAATGCTGTGCTTGATCGAAATCCAGTTACTTGACAGCCACCTTGACCTGGCCTTTCATACCGGCCTCGTAGTGACCCACATGCAAGCAGGCGAAGTTCACCACACCGGGCTTGGTGAAGCGCCAGATCACTTCACCCTGTTTGCCAGGCTTGAGCGAGATCTTGTTGGCTTCTTCGTGCTCCATGGTCGGAAACTTCTTCATGACTTCGTAGTGCTCCTTGAGTTCCTTTTCCGTGCCGAGGCTGAACTCGTGCGGCACCTTGCCGGAATTCTTGATGACAAAACGGATGGTTTCGCCTTTCTTCACCGACACATTCGACGGCGTAAACCGCATACTGTCTGCGGCGTCCACCTCGATCGTGCGCGTGACATTGGCTGCAACGCCCGGTTCACCGATAGGCGATTCATCGTGCCCACCGCCATGGGTGCCACCAGCGAAAGCGGCCGATGCGGCCAATGCTGCAACAGCGAAAACGGAGCCGGCGCGGGAAGCGAAGTTGAACTTGAGGGATTTCATGGTTGTCCTTTGGGTTTTGGTTGGGGAACCGGTTGAGGGAAAACAGTGGTGAGGCGTGCAATGGCGCATTTCAGTGGGACATGCCCTTGGCGGTGGGTTTGATCGCGGTGGCGGCAGCCGGTGTCGTGTCAGCGCTGGCCGCAGGGCGCGGCGTCGGGGGTAGTGCTCCGTTCCATTCGTAGGCCACGGTGCCCTCCGGGAACTTGTACGGCCCCGGGTCTTCGTAGTCACCTGGTTTCTGGTCCTTGCGCACCTTGAAGACCGTGAACATGCCGCCCATTTCCAGCGGGCCGAACTGGCCGGTGCCGGTCATCATGGGCGCTGTGTTGTCGGGAATCGGCATCTGCATTTCGCCCATGTCGGCCATGCCGCGTTCACCCATGAGCATGTAGTCGGGCGCGACCTTCTGGATCTTCTTGACCAGACCCCGGTGGTCCACGCCGATCATGGTCGGCACATCGTGGCCCATGGCGTTCATGGTGTGGTGGCTCTTGTGGCAGTGCATGGCCCAGTCGCCTTCTTCGTCGGCGATCAGCTCGATCTGGCGCATCTGCCCCACGGCCACGTCGGTGGTGACTTCGTACCAGCGGGTGCTGGGTGGGGTCGGTCCGCCGTCGGTGCCTGTGACCAGGAACTCGTGGCCGTGCAGGTGGATCGGGTGGTTGGTCATGGTGAGGTTGCCCACCCGGATGCGCACGCGGTCGTTCAGGCGCACGTTGAGCGTGTCGATGGCTGGGAACACCCGGCTGTTCCAGCACCAGATGTTGAAGTCGGTCATGGTGTTGACCTTGGGCGTCTTGCTGCCAGGCTCCACGTCGAAGGCGTTGAGCAGGAAGCAGAAGTCGCGGTCCACCTCGCTGATGTGCGGGTGTTTGGCCTTGGGGTGGGTCACCCACATGCCCATCATGCCCATGGCCATCTGCACCATCTCGTCGGCGTGCGGGTGGTACATGAAGGTGCCAGGGCGCCGAGCCTCGAACTCGTAGACATAAGTCTTGCCCACTGGAATGGCGCGCTGATTCAACCCCCCCACGCCGTCCATGCCGCTGGGCAGGCGCTGGCCGTGCCAGTGGATGGTGGTGTGCTCGGGCAGCTTGTTGGTCACGAAGATGCGCACGCGGTCGCCCTCCACCACCTCGATGGTCGGGCCTGGGCTCTGACCGTTGTAGCCCCACATGTTGACCTTGAAGCCCGGCGAGACCTCGCGCACCACCGGCTCGGCCACCAGGTGGAATTCCTTGACGCCTTTGTTCATGCGCCAGGGCAGCGTCCAGCCGTTGAGCGTGACCACCGGGTTGTAGGGTCGGCCGGACTGTGGCACCAGCGGCGGCGCGGTGTCGACCGAAGTCTGGATGACCGGCTCGGGCAAGCCAGCCAAAGCAGAGCGGGCCACGGCCAGGCCGGCCACGGAGGCGGCGGCACCGGCGAAGAACTGTCGTCTGGAGTTGGTAGGGGTGTTGGTCATGTGATGTGTCCTTTCAATGCGCTGCTGCTGCCGGAGCCTCGCCACCGGCGCCGCCCAGATTCACAAAACTGTCGGGCTCTCCGCCCTGCAAGACCCACTGCAGATCGGCCTCGGCCAGCCAGAAGTCGCGCTGTGCACCGATTGCATCCACAGTGGCCTGAGACTGGTTGCGCACCTCGTCCAGCAGGTCCCAGACACTCTTGAGCATGCCGTTGTAGTGCAGCACAGTCTCTTCGGTGATGAACTCACGGGTCTTCAGGATGTCGCCCTGGCTGTCCTGCGCCAAGGTGTGGGCGGCCCAATAAACGTTCATGGCTGACTTCGATAGCGCACGGTTGCGCAGGCTTTCTGCATCTGGCAACTGGTTGCGAACAGCATCACCGCGCTTTTGCAGGTCCGCTGCCGCCATGGGTTGCGCCGGGATGGCAGGCAACTGGTCTGGCAACACAAAGCCATCCTGAAGACCCGTTTGCCCCATCGTCTTGACCAGATTGGCCTGCGCCTGGGCGGCGGCTTGCTGCGCTCGCCTCATATTCATGCGTGCGTTGGAGGCGGCCAGTTGTACGGGAGACAGTTGCAGCTTGCTCCAGTTGCCCACCGTCACCATACGCTGCCCCAGCTCATAGGCCGCCTGGGCAGCCTCCAGCATGTCACGCTGATGCTTCAGGACCTGCTGGGCGGCCACAGCGTCAATCCAGGCTTTGCGCCCCGCCGCAGCCACCTCCAGCACCTCGCCGGTATCTTCGACGCGGCGCTGCAGGCTGGGGTCGAGTTCCGTCCAACGGCCCTCAGCGATCAGTTGCTCGTGCTTAGGACCCAACCGAGCCAACGCACGGGCCAGATCGCGATGCACCATCCAGGCCATGCGAACCGCTACCTCTGCGGTGGGGATGGCAACTCCCATGGTGCTGCTCGGCGTAACGGCGGCGACGCTCACGTTGGTCTGCTCCCACTTGAGTACGTCGGCATGGCCGCGCTTGAACACTCCCACTGCGTCATTGGCACGGCGCCAGTCGGCCTCCTGCGTCGGGCTGGCCGTCTGCGCAGCCAGCGCGAATGGGACGACCAACAGGCCTGCCACCAGCAGCTGGCTTGTGGCTCGATAACTGAACAAAGGTTTCACTGCAATCGCTCCTTTTGATGCGGATCAAGTGGTGCGGATTCTGGCGAGGCGAGTTCGTCACTTCCCTGTCGGTCAGATTACAAAAATGTCAGCTTTTGTCGCGCCCGCCTCGATACGGGCAAACTCGAGGTCAGGAGAACGTGAACGTGAAAATTCTGATCGTCGAAGATGAGCCCAAAGCGGGTGACTACCTCAGACAAGGCCTGCGCGAGGCCGGCTTTGCCGTGGAACTCGTCACCAACGGTGTGGACGGTCTGCACCATGGCCTGGAGGGGGACCACGATCTGGTGATCCTGGATGTCATGCTGCCAGGCATGGACGGGTGGCAGGTGCTCAAGAACCTGCGCAGCCAGGGACGGCAAATGCCCGTGCTGTTCCTCACGGCACGCGATCAGGTCGAGGACCGCGTCAAGGGGCTGGAACTGGGCGCAGACGACTACCTGGTCAAACCGTTTTCGTTCGCCGAACTACTGGCGCGGGTGCGCACCATCCTGCGCCGAGGCCGATCGGGCATGGAGGCCACCACACTGCAGGTGGCCGACTTGGAACTGGACCTGCTGCGCCGACGCGTGAGCCGATCCGGCAAGCGCATCGACCTCACCGCCAAGGAGTTCGGCCTGCTGGAGCTGCTGATGCGTCGGCAGGGCGAGGTGCTGCCCCGCTCCCTGATCGCGTCCCAGGTCTGGGACATGAACTTCGACAGCGACACCAACGTGATCGAGGTCGCCATGCGCCGCCTGCGGGCCAAGGTGGACGACCCGTTCGAGCCGCGGTTGATACAGACCGTTCGTGGCATGGGGTATGTGCTGGAAGCCCCCGAGGGCGCACGTTGATGCCGGGGCGGCTCTCGCTCACCGCGCGGCTGACCGCGTTCTATACCCTGGTGTCCGCGGCGGTGTTGGTCGGCATGGGCGTCCTGGTGTCGTTGGCCACCGAGCGGCACTTTGTCGAACTGGATCACGACTACCTCAAAGACAAGATCGGACTGGTCCAGAAGATCGTCCGGGAGTCGCCTTCGCAGGTCGAACTGTCCGGCCGGCTGGATGAGCTGCTGAACAGCCACCATGGGCTTTTTGTCGATCTGCGACAAGGTGATCGGCTGGTGTATGGACAGGAGGCTGCCAGCTTTCCCAAGGGCCTGCCCACCGCGGACTCGGGGGCCGATCCGGTGGACTGGTCAGTGGGGCCTCAAACGCTCAGAGGGCTGTCGGCTCAGGCCGAGGCCCCTGCGCTGCCCGACGTCGCCTCGCAAGCGACGATGCAGCTCAGGATCGCAGTGGACACGGCACACCATGCGCACTTCCTGCAGGCGCTGCGTCAGACGCTGATGCTGTACCTGCTGGGCGCCATCCTGGTCAGTGGCCTGCTGGGCTGGTGGGCGGCGCGCCGAGGGCTGGCGCCGCTGCGGGTGATGAAGGAGCGCGCCATGACCGTCACGGCTCAGAAGCTGGACCAGCGAATGCCGGTGCAAGCGGTGCCGGCGGAGTTCGCCGACCTGGCGCAGAGCCTGAACAACATGCTGGAGCGCCTGCAATCCGACTTCGCGCGGCTGCAGGAGTTTTCCAGCGACCTGGCGCACGAACTGCGTACCCCCATCAACAATCTGCTGACCCAGACCCAGGTGTCACTGGCCCAGAAACGGGATGCGAACGCCTATCAGGACATCCTCGCCTCCAACGCCGAAGAGTTCCAGCGGCTGGCCCGCATGGTGTCCGACATGCTGTTTCTGGCCAAGACGGAACACGGCATCGAATTGCCCAACCCGGAAGCGATATCGCTGGACCAGGAAACACAGGCGCTGTTCGAGTTCTACGATGCGGTGGCTGATGAAAAGCGTATCCGGCTATCACTCACCGGCCAAGCGGTGGTCATGGGCGACCGGCTGATGTTGCGGCGTGCGATCGGCAACCTGCTGTCCAATGCGCTGCGGCACTCACCGACCGATGCCGAGGTGGCGGTGATGATCGAGCAGCAGGGTGCGAACACCACGCTGAGCCTCACCAACCAAGGGGTCACCATTTCGCCCGAGGTGCTGCCGAGGCTGTTCGACCGCTTCTTCCGGGTGGACAAATCACGCAGCCACCCGGACTCCGACGGTGCCGGCCTGGGCTTGTCGATTACCCAAGCCATCATGGCGGCCCATGGCGGTGCCGTGACAGCCA
This sequence comes from Sphaerotilus hippei, assembly GCF_003201595.1. Taxonomy (GTDB): domain Bacteria; phylum Pseudomonadota; class Gammaproteobacteria; order Burkholderiales; family Burkholderiaceae_C; genus Sphaerotilus; species Sphaerotilus hippei. The sequence continues at coordinate 24,373 of NZ_QJJS01000009.1, forward strand.
GTTCGAGCAACGGCATCACCACTTTCTGCCTCGTGTTTCCCGGCTCAGTTGCAGGTTGACTGACGCTTGGAATGACCGGTCACATCGATAGCGAACGTTCAACTGGCAAGTTCGAGCGACAGCAGCCAGCCTGAAGCGGCCAATGCCGGTACGGCGGTCAGGCAACGCCCCGACAGCGGCGATTCACAGAAACCGGGGCGGTTCAGGCTTGCCAAGCGGACATCCCTGCATCAGACACTGGCTAGACTGGCGCCCCGCAGCCCGTGCTCCTGTCCATGAAGAACCGCATTCCCACCCACCCGGCTGCCGTGCTGGCCCTGGCGTTTCTGGCCACCATCGCGGTGGGCACGGCGCTGCTGATGCTGCCCTGGGCCAGCGCCAGCGGCCAGAGCGCACCGTGGCTCACGGCGCTGTTCACGGCCACCTCGGCGGTGTGCGTGACCGGGCTGGTGGTGGTGGACACCGGCACCTACTGGAGCCCGCTGGGCCAGGGGCTGGTGATGGCGCTGTTCCAGCTGGGCGGCTTCGGGATGATGACCTCGGCCACGCTGATGGGCCTGCTGATCGGCGGGCACATGAAGCTGCGCACGCGCTTGCTGCTGCAGTCGGAAACCCACGCGCTCTCGCTGGGCGACGTGCGCTCGGTGGCGCGCATGGTGCTGGTGGTGACGGTGCTGGTGGAGGGCGTGGTGGCGCTGTGGCTGGCGGCCCGCTTCGCCACGACGATGGGTCTGGGCTGGCGCGAGGCGCTGTGGCAGGGTGCGTTCCACTCGGTGTCGGCCTACAACAACGCGGGGTTCTCGACCTGGCCCGACAACGTGATGCGCCACGTGACGGACGGCTGGGTGCTGGCGCCGCTGATGCTGGCCATCGTGGTGGGCGGGCTGGGGTTTCCGGTCATCACCGAGCTGTGGGCCCACCGGCGCAAGCGGCACGCGCGCTGGTCGATCCACACCACGCTCACGGTGTGGGGCTCGGTGGTGCTGGTGGTGGGGGGCACGCTGGCGCTGTGGCTGGTGGAGCGCGACAACCCCAAGACCCTGGGTGCGCTGGGTTGGGCGGACCAGTGGCTGGCGGCGCTGTTCACCTCGGTCTCGGCGCGCACGGCGGGCTTCAACGCGGTGGACATCGCCGCGCTGGAGATGGAGTCGCTGGTGCTGCATTGCGTGCTGATGTTCATCGGCGGGGGCAGCGCGGGCACGGCCGGCGGCGTGAAGGTGACCACGGTGTTCCTGCTGCTGCTGATCGTCTGGAGCGAGATCCGCGGCCAGGCCGACGTGGAGCTGCGCGGTCGGCGCATCGGCACGCAGGTGCAGCGCCAGGCGCTGTCCATCCTGGTGCTCAGCGGCGCGGCGGTGTCGCTGGGGATGCTGCTCATCATCCCGATGGCCGACCACCTGCCGCTGGAGAAACTGATGTTCGAGGTGGTGTCGGCCTTTGCCACGGTGGGCCTGTCCGCCGGCATCACGGCCGAGCTGCCGCCCGCCGCCCAGGGCGTGCTGATCGCGCTCATGTACGCCGGCCGCGTCGGCGTGGTCACGCTGGCGCTGGCGCTGGCGGTCAACCAGGTACCCAGGGCGTACCGATATCCCGAGGAGAAACCGATTGTTGGATAAGTCCCATCTGAAGAAGAGCGACAGCGTGGTCGTGATCGGCCTGGGGCGCTTCGGCGCCGCCGTGGCGCGCGCGCTGGTGGCCGCAGGGCACGAGGTGCTGGCCATGGACGCCGACGAGGCGGTGGTGCAGGAGCTGGCGCATGAATTGCCCCACGTGGTCAGGGCCGATTCGACCGATCTGCAGGCGCTGCAACAGCTGTCGGTGACGGACTTCTCGCACGCGGTGGTGAGCATCGGCGCCAACCTGGAGTGCAGCGTGCTGACGGTGCTGAACCTGGCGCAGATGGGCATGAAGGACATCTGGGCCAAGGCCAACAGCCCGCAGCACGGGCGCATCGCCGAGCGGGTGGGCGCGCACCACGTGGTCTACCCCGAGGCGGACATGGGCGAGCGCGTGGCGCACCTGGTGACGGGCAAGATGATGGACTTCATCGAGTTCGACGACGGTTTTGCCATCGCCAAGACGCGCGCGCCGATGGAGACGCACCACAAGAGCCTGGCCGCGTCGAACGTGCGCAGCAAGCACGGCATCACGGTGGTGGGCATCAAGCGCCGACACCAGGACTTCATCTACGCCAAGCCCGAGACCGAGATCAAGCCCGGCGACCACCTGATCCTGGCCGGGCCGACGCCGCTGATCGAGAAGTTCGCGGCGCTGTACTGATCGGCGCGCACGGAGGCAGCCTCACCGGGCGACGCCCACCGCGCCGCTGCCCGACGAAGGATGGTCAGCACCACGTCAGCCCACCGTGATCCAGGAAAGCGGCCTTTCCGCCGGGATGATCGAGCCATCACGGCCCCCGGTCACGGCGGACACTGGCCACACGCCATGGATCGGCGCGCCGTCGGGCGACTTTCGCGCCGACGCCTCGATCCCGAGGCTTGACGTTCGCTGATTCATGGACCTGCTGGCCTCCTTTTTTCTGCTCGACCGCTCCTCGCCCGACCTGCTGCTCGACAGCACCCACGATCCGTGGCTGGTGGGGCTGTCGGTGCTGATGGCGGTGATCACGTCCTACGTGGCGCTGTCGCTGTCGGACCGGGCCCGCGAGACGCCGAACCGCCAGCTGCGCGTGGCGGCGCTGGCGGCCGGGGCGCTCAGCCTGGGCGGCGGGGTCTGGACCATGCACTTCATCGGCATGCTGGCCTTCCAGTTCTGCAACCGGGTGGACTACGACCCGCTGTGGACGCTGGGCTCGATGCTGCCTTCGCTGGGCGCGGCCTGGGAGGCGCTGCGCGGGCTCACCCGCCGGCGGGTGTCGGTGCGCAAGCTGATGCTGGGCGGGGTGTGGATGGGCGTGGGCATCGGCCTGATGCACTACGGCGGCATGGCCGCGGTGCGCTCGTCGGCGCAGCTGCGCTACGACCCGGCCTGGTTCGTGGCGTCCCTCGTGGTGGCGGTGGCGCTGTCCATGCTGGCGCTGTTCCTGCACCATGCGCTCAGGCGCGACCTGCGCCTGGACCACCGCGTGCGCACGCTGCTGACGGCCGCCATCCTGGGCGGCGCGATCAGCGGCATGCACTACACCGCGATGGGCGCGGCACGTTTCATCGGCTTCGCCGACGCGCAGGCACGGGCGCCGATGCATGTGGAGCTGGCCGTGGGCGTCGCGCTGATCGCGCTGGTGGTGAGCGTCACGGCCGTGGGGCTGAACGCCGCGCTGGTGCAGCGCCAGCTCCAGCGCGACCGGGTGCGCAGCGAGGTGCGACTGCAGGCGCTGGTCGACACCGCGGTCGACGGCGTGGTGCGCATGGATGGCGCGGGCGTGATCGTGGCGGCCAACCATGCGGCCGAACTGATCTTCGGCCCCGCGCAGTCGGCGCTGGTGGGTCAGGCCCTGGCCGGGCTGGTGCCGGCGCTGGCGCAGCAGGCCGAGCATTTCGCCGGCGTGATCGAATGCTGTGCCCGCCGCAGCGACGGCCAGAAGATGATGCTGCGGCTGGCCATCGGCCACAGCGACCTGGACGGGGAACGGCAGAGCGTGGCGTTCGTGACCGACATCACCGAAGCGCGGCGCCGCCAGGCCGAGATCGAGGGCGTGCAGGCGGCCATCCAGCGGGCGCTGGTGGTGGTCGAGTTCGACCTGGACGGCCACATCCTGAGCGCCAACGAGGCCTTCCTGGCGCTGACGGGTCACACGACCGAGTCCCTGATCGGCCGGCACCACCGCATGCTCTGCCTCGAGCCGGAAGCCGCGAGCGACGCCTATGCCGAGCACTGGGCCGCGCTGCGCCGCGGCGAGTTCCGCACCGGCGACTTCGAGCGGGTGGGCCGCGACGGCCGGCACATCTGGATCCACGCCACCTACAACCCCATCCTCGACGCCGACGGGCGGCCGCTGCGCATCGTCAAGTTCATCAACGACCTGACCGGACGCCACGCGATGGAGCAGGACCTGCGCCAGGCCAAGGGCCGCGCCGAGCAGGCCGCGGCGGCCAAGAGCACCTTCCTGGCCAACATGAGCCACGAGATCCGCACGCCGATGAACGCCATCATCGGCTTCAGCGAGGTGGCGCTCGAGGGCCGGCTCGACGCCGACGCGCGCCAGCACCTGCAGATCATCCACCGCTCGGCACGCTCGCTGCTGGGCCTGCTCAACGACATCCTCGACACCGCCAAGCTCGACCACGGCGCGGTGGAGCTGGAGCAGCGCGACTTCTCGCTGCGCCAGCTGTGCGGCGACGTGCTGGCAACGATGCGCATCGGTGCCGAACGCAAGGGCCTGCTGCTGTCGCTCGAGATCGACGAGGCCGTGCCCGCCTTCCACCGCGGCGACCCGCTGCGCCTGCAGCAGATCCTGCTCAACCTGGTGGGCAACGCGGTCAAGTTCACCGAGCGGGGCTCGGTCACGCTCGCGGCGCGGGCGCTGGACGGCGGCGCGCTGGAGCTGTCGGTGCAGGACACCGGCATCGGCATCGCGGCCGACCGCATCGAGCGCATCTTCGACCCGTTCGCGCAGGCGGATGCCTCGATGACCCGCCGCTTCGGCGGCACCGGCCTGGGCACCACCATCGCCCGCCAGCTGGTGGAGCTGATGGGCGGCGGGATCGGCGTGACCAGCACGCCCGGCCAGGGCAGCCGCTTCTGGATCCAGCTGCCGCTGGCCGAGGGCCGGCCGCCGGCCCGCGGCAGCGGCACCGCCATGGCCGTGGCGGCCGCGGCGCTGCCGCCGCTGCGCATCCTGGCCGCCGATGACGTGCCCGAGAACCTGAGCCTGCTGGAGCTGCGGCTGGGGGCGATGGGCCACACGATCGAGGTCGCGCGCGACGGCCGCGAGGCGCTGGAGCGCCTGAAGGCCGGCGGCTTCGACCTGGCCCTGCTGGACGTGCAGATGCCCCACCTCGACGGCCTGCAGGCCTGCCGGCTGTTCAGGGACCACGAGGCGGCCCACGCCAGCACGCGCCTGCCCGTGATCGCGCTCACCGCCAGCGCCAGCGACGACGACCGGTCGCTGACCGGCGACGCCGGCATGGACGGCTTCGTGGTCAAGCCGATCGACTGGCCGGTGCTGCTGGGCGAGATGGCGCGGGTGCTGGGGGTGACGGTCGAGCCCGTCGATGGCGCCATGCCGGCCACGGCCGACCCGGCCACGCCCCCGCTGCCCGAGGCGGTGGACGGGCCGCAGATGCTCGCCCGCTGGGGCGATGCAGGCCTGTGGAGCGACCAGTTGCGGCGCTTCCTGGCCACCACGCTGCAGGCCTGGGCAGCGACGGCCCCGGACGCGGCCTTCGCCCACCGGCTGCGGGGCGCCTGCGCGAATTTTGCCCTGGTGGACCTGGCCGCCGCCTGCACGGCGCTGGAGCACGAGCACACGCCGGACGCGCGGGCCTGGCAGGCGCTGCACGCCCGGCTGGCGGCCCTGCAGGTCGCCATGCCGGCGCCGGTGGCCACGCCCGAGCCCGCCGACGCCGTGCCCGCCTGGCCCGGCGCCGCGGCCGCGACCCTGATCGAGGCCCTGGCACGTGGCGAGCTGCCCGAGGCGGCCTGTGGCCAGGTGCTCGAGGCCCTGCCCGGCCCGCTGCGCGAGCGCCTGCGCGAGGCCCTCGACGGTTTTGATTTCGACACGGCGCGGACCCTGATCACGCGCCACGCACAGGAGATGGCATGACCACGCCCCCCACTTCGCCAGCGGACCGCCCGTCCGTGGACCTGCGCCCTCGCCTGCTGCTGGTGGACGACGAGCCGGCCAATCTGCAGGTGCTGCGCCTGATCCTGCAGAAGGACTACCGGCTGGCCTTCGCGCGCGACGGCGAGAAGGCGCTGGAGCTGGCCGCGCAGGAACCGCCGGACCTGGTGCTGCTGGACGTGATGATGCCCGGCCTGAGCGGGCTGGACGTGTGCCGCCAGCTGCGCGCGCAGGCCGCCACGCGGCATGTGCCGGTGATCTTCGTGACCGCGCTGTCCGACCCGCAGCACGAGGCCGAGGGCTTCGACGCCGGCGCGGTCGACTACATCACCAAGCCGGTCAGCGGCCCGATCGTGCTGGCCCGGGTGCGCAACCACCTGTCGCTGGTGGCCGCGGAGGCGCTGCGCGCCAGCCGGCTGGCCATCGTGCAGTGCCTCGGGCGCGCGGGGGAATACCGCGACAACGAGACCGGCCTGCACGTGATGCGCATGAGCCACTTCGCGCAGCTGGTGGGCCGCGCCATGGGCATGAGCGACAGCCAGGCGGACGACCTGCTCAACGCCGCCGCGCTGCACGACGTCGGCAAGATCGGCATTCCCGACGCCATCCTGCTCAAGCCCGGAGCGCTCGACGAGGCCGAATGGGCCCACATGCGGCGCCATCCGGCCATGGGTGCCGAGATCATCGGCGAGCACCCCGACGCCATGCTGCAGATGGCCCGCCGCGTGGCCCTGTGCCACCACGAGAAATGGGACGGCAGCGGCTACCCGCAGGGCCTGGCCGGCACCGACATCCCGCTCGAGGCGCGCATCGTCGCGCTGGCCGACGTGTTCGACGCGCTCACCAGCGTGCGGCCCTACAAGCCGGCCTGGGAGATCGAGCGCGCCGTGGCGCTGCTGCAGGAGCAGTCGGGCCGCCACTTCGACCCCGAGGTGGTGCGCCACTTCATCGCCAACCTGCCCGCCGCGCTGGTGATCCGCGAGCGCTGGGCCGATCGCTGAGCGGCAGATCGGGCGTGGATCAGGCGTCGATCAGCGCCGGATCCCAGGCGAACACCGTCTGCCGCTGGTCGCCCAGCTTCTCGATGCCCAGCGTGATGACGTCGCCGGCCCGCAGGAACTCGGGCGCGGGCTTGCGGCCCATGCCCACGCCCGGCGGCGTGCCGGTGGTGATCACGTCACCCGGCTCCAGCGTCATGAAACGGCTCAGGTAGCTCACGATCTGCGCCACCGTGAAGATCATCGTGCGGGTGTTGCCGGTCTGCTTGCGCACGCCGTTGACGTCCAGCCACATGGCCAGGTTCTGCGGGTCGCCCACCTCGTCGGCGGTCACCAGCCACGGGCCGATCGGGCCGAAGGTGTCGCAGCCCTTGCCCTTGTCCCAGCTGCCGCCACGCTCGAGCTGGTACTCACGCTCGGACAGGTCGTTGATGGTGCAGTAGCCGGCCACGTGCCGGAGCGCGTCGGCCTCGCTGACGCAGCGCGCGCGGCTGCCGATCACCACGCCCAGTTCCACCTCCCAGTCGGACTTGACCGAGCCCTGCGGCAGCACCACCGGGTGCTCGCAGCCCACGGCGCAGCTCGCGGCCTTGGTGAAGACCACCGGCTCGGCCGGCGCGGCCATGCCGGCTTCGGCGGCGTGGTCGGCGTAGTTCAGGCCGATGGCGATGAACTTGCCCAGGCCGGCCCAGGGCACGGCCAGGCGGCCCTGCGGCACCACGGCCAGCGTGGCGGGATCGACGCTGGCCAGCGCGGCCAGGCCGGCGGGCGAGAGCTGGGCCGGGCCGATGTCGGCCAGCAGCGGGCTGAGGTCACGCACCGTGCCGTCGCTGTGCAGCAGGGCGGGCTTTTCCTGGCCCTTGGGGCCGTGGCGGAGGAGTTTCATCGGAGGTTCCAGTCGGGTCGGTGAGGATGCGCACGAACGTGCGATGACAGAAGCGCAAGCGCAGGCCCGACCGCGCCGCAACGGCGCGGCGGCCACGGCAGGATCAGATCGCCCAGCCGCCGTCGATCAGCTGGGTCGTGCCGGTGGTGAAGGACGATTCGTCGCTGGCGAGGTAGACGGCCAGCGCGGCGATCTCCTCGGCGCGGCCCAGCCGGCCCATCGGCTGACGGGCCATGAAGGCGGCCTGCACCGCCTCGATGGTCTGGCCGCCGGCCTGCGCCTGCTCGGCCATGCGCTGCTGCAGCGAGGGCGACATCACCGTGCCCGGGCAGATCGCGTTGCAGCGGATGCCGCGGGTCACGTAGTCGGCGGCCACCGACTTGGTCAGCCCCACCACCGCGGCCTTGGTGGCCATGTAGATGAAGCGATTCGGCGCGCCCTTGAGCGCACCGACGATCGAGGCCACGTTGATGATCGAGCCGCCGCCCTGGGCCAGCATGCCGGGCAGGAAGGCCTTGATCAGGCGGTACTGCGAGCGCACGTTGAGGTCGAAGGCGAGGTCCCATTCGGCGTCGGTGCTGTCGAGCACCGTGCCGGCGTGCACGATGCCCGCGCCGTTGAACAGCACCTGGATCGCGCCGGTGGCCTCGGCCAGCGCGCTGACGGCGGCCGCGTCGGTGACGTCGAGGCGGTGGGTGGTGCAGCCGGTCTCGGCGCGCAGCGAGTCGAGCGCCTCGGCGTTGATGTCGGTGGCGATCACGCGCGCGCCCTCGGCGGCGAAGGCGATGGCCGTGGCGCGGCCGATGCCCTGTCCGGCGGCGGTGATGAAGGCGGTCTTGCCGGCGAGTCGCAGTGTCATGGGAATCTTTCGGGGGGGGGGTCGACGAGGTGGCGTGCGGGGGCGGCTGCGGGCGGGTCAGAGCACCTTGCCGGGGTTCAGCAGGCCGAGCGGATCGAGCGCGTTCTTGATGACCCGCATCAGCGCGATCTCCTCGGGCGAGCGGGCGTGGCCCAGCCATGGGCGCTTGAGCGTGCCGATGCCGTGCTCGGCCGACACCGTGCCGCCGAACTCGCGCACCAGGCCGTAGACGATGGCGTTGACGGCGTCCTTGGGCTGCTTGGGCACGCCCGGCAGGTGGACGATGAGGTGCAGGTTGCCGTCGCCGATGTGGCCGTAGTAGAAGCTGTCGATGCCCGGAAAGGCCTCGGCCAGCGCGGCGCGGCAGCGGATCACGCAGTCCTCCATGCGCGCCACCGGCAGGCCCACGTCGTAGGCCAGGTGGCCCGGCCACAGCGGGTGGAACTCGCCGCTGGCGTCACGCAGCGCCCAGAAGGCCCTGGCGTCGGCCAGCGACTGGGCGATGGCTGCGTTGGGCACCACGCCGTCTTCGAGCAGCTGGCCCAGCCAGGCCTCGAAGCGCGGCGTGTCCATCGCCTCGTCGGTGCCCAGGGCCTCGACCAGCACGTAGGCGCCGTAGGGCGTGGCGTCGTCGGCCAGCGGGTTGCGGGCGCGTGGCGCGTGGGTGTTGGCGAACTGCCAGAACTCCGGCCACATCACCTCGAAGGCCGACAGCAGCGGGCCCAGGTTCTGGCGGGCGGAGGCCAGCAGCGTCAGCACGTCGTCGTAACCGTTGACCGCGCACAGCGCCACCAGCGTCGAGGCCGGCTTGGGGTACAGGCGCAGCACCACGCGGGTGATGATGCCCAGCGTGCCTTCGCTGCCGATGAACAGGTGCTTCAGGTCGAAGCCCGCGTTGTTCTTGATCATCTTGTTGAGGCTGGTGACCACGCCGCCGTCGGGCAGCACCACCTCGAGGCCCAGCACCATCTCGCGCGCCATGCCGTAGCGGATCACGCGGTTGCCGCCGGCGTTGGTCGCCAGGTTGCCGCCGATCGCGCACGAGCCGCGTGCGCCCAGGTCGAGCGGGCAGAAGAAGCCGGCGTCGGCCGCGGCCTGCTGCACCGTCTCCAGCGGCGTGCCGGCGCGCACCGTCAGCGTGGCGGCGGCGGGGTCGATCTCCTCGATGCCCACCAGCCGCTCCAGCGACAGCGCCACCTGATCCGGCGCGGCGCGGGCGCCACCACACAGGCCGGTCAGGCCGCCTTGCGGCACCACCGCCACGCCGTGGGCATGGCAGATGCGCATCGCCGCGGCCACGCCGGCGGTGTCGGCCGGGCGCACCACCACCAGCGGCACGCTGGCCGGCAGGCCGCTGGCATCGTTGTGGTGGCGCACCGGCAGGTCGGCGCCGGCCCGCACGGCCTGCGGGCCGAGTTCGGCCCGCAGGGCCTCGATGACGGCAGAGGGCGCAAGGGTCGGGTTCATGGCGGGCGTCGAGATGAATCGAGGATCAGTCATGCGGATCGGTCATGCGGACCGGTGACGCGGTCGAGGCCGGCTCAGAGCGCCAGGCCGTTGAGCAGCCCGCGGGCGGCCAGGTTGCCGATGAAGGCGCGCAGGCCGAAGCGCCACGGCGGCGCGGTCTCGCTGTGGGTGACGCGGTTGTGCAGGCCGCCCAGCCAGGCGCTGTGGATGGTGACCACGTCGCCGAGCTTGTGGGTGAAGCCGCCGCCGGGCTGGTCGCGGTCCTCGATGGGCGCGAACAACGTGCCCAGGAACAGCATGAAGCCGTCCGGGTACTGGTGCGCGACCAGGGTCTGGGCCACCAGGTCGGCCGGGTCGCGGCTGATGCTGGCCATGGTGTTGATGCCACGCAGCTCGAAGCCGTCCTCGCCGGTGACGCGCAGGTGCACGGTCTCGCGGCGCACGTCATCGAGGCTGAAGCCCGCGTCGAACAGCCGGATGAAGGGGCCGATCGCGCACGAGGCGTTGTTGTCCTTGGCCTTGCCCAGCAGCAGCGCGCTGCGGCCTTCGATGTCACGCAGGTTGACGTCGTTGCCCAGCGTCGCGCCGACGATGTCGCCACGGCCGTTGACCGCCAGCACCACCTCGGGCTCGGGGTTGTTCCAGGCCGAATCGCTGCGGATGCCGATCGGCTCGCCGCAGCCCACCGAGGCCAGCACCGGCGCCTTGGTGAAGACCTCGGCGTCGGGGCCGATCCCCACCTCCAGGTACTGCGACCACAGGCCCTGCTGCTGCAGCAAGGCCTTGAGCGCCATGGCCTGCGGCGAGCCGGGACGGATGTCGGCCAGGCTCGCGCCGATCAGCCCGGTGACCTGCTCGCGCAGGCCCTGGGCGCGGCTGGCGTCGCCGCGCGCCTGCTCTTCGATCACGCGCTCGATCAGGCTGGCCGCGAAGGTCACGCCGGCGGCCTTGACCACCTGCAGGTCGCAGGGCGCCAGCAGCCAGGGCAGCGCCTCGCTGCGGTCGCCGGCCAGGCTGTTGGCCAGCAGCTCGTCGACGCTGCACAGGCGCTGGCCGGCGGCCGCACGCACGGCCTCGGCGGGCTGCGCGGCGTCGAGCAGCGTGCTCATGGTCGGGTAGTGCGCGCTCAGGTCGAACACGCCGTCGGGCCGCAGGGCCACCACGGCCGGCCCGGGCACGGGGCCGACCATCCAGACCCGGCCCACCAGGGTGCCGGCCAGGCCGTCGTCGGGCAGGACCTGGCCTGGCGTCATGGCACCGGCCGACGAGGCAGCTGCTGCTGTTTTGCTCATGAGATTTCCTTCGAGGTTTCAGGCGGCTGGCCATGCAGCGGCTGCGCCAGGGACGGCGGGCGCGCCGGCAGGGCCGGGCTCAGTGGTTGTGACGCGGCGTGGTTTCCGAGATGCGCCGGTAGTCGAGCGCGAAGTCCAGCGTGGCGCCGTCGACGAGCTGGCCGGTCTTCTCGCGGTACAGCGCCTCCCAGGGCGAATGGCTCTTGGGGATCGGCGGCGCGGGCAGCTCGCGGCGGCGGCGCTCGATCTCCTCGGGCGCGACCAGCGCATCGCAGCGGCCGGCGTCGAGGTCGATGCGGATCCGGTCGCCACTCTGCAGCCAGCTCAGGCCGCCACCCACCGCGCTCTCGGGCGAGCAGTTCAGGATCGACGGGCTGTCGGCGGTGCCGGACTGGCGGCCGTCGCCCAGCGTGGGCAAGGTGGTGATGCCGCGCTGGATCAGCGCGTCGGGCGGCTGCATGTTGACCACCTCGGCCGAGCCCGGCCAGCCGATCGGGCCGGCGCCGCGCATCACCAGGATGCAGCCTTCGTCGATGTCCAGCGCCGGGTCGTTGATGCGGTGGTGGTAGTCGTCGGAGCCTTCGAAGACGACGGCGCGGGCCTCGAAGATGCCCTCGGCACCCGGCTGGCTCAGGTAACGCTCGCGGAAGCGCGCGGAGATCACCGAGGTCTTCATGATGCCGAAGTCGAACAGGTTGCCGCTGAGCACCAGGAAACCGGCCTTGTCGAGCAGCGGCTCGTCGAAGCGGCGGATCATCTCGCGGTCGCGGGTCTCGCGGCCCTGCAGGTTGTCGGCCACGCGGCGGCCGGTCACGCTCAGGCAGTCGCCATGCAGGCGGCCGGCCTGCAGCAGCTCCCACATCAGCGCCGGCACGCCGCCGGCGCGGTGGAAACGCTCGCCCAGGAAGCGACCGGCCGGCTGCATGTCCAGCAGCAGCGGCAGCTCGTAGCCGTGGGTGGTCCAGTCCTCGGGGTGCAGCTCGACGCCGGCGTGGCGGGCCATCGCCATGATGTGCACCTGCGCGTTGCTGGAGCCGCCCGCGCAGCTGAGCACCGACAGCGCGTTCAGGAAGCTCTCGCGCGTCAGGATGCGCGACGGGCGCAGGTCCTCGTAGGCCATCTCGACGATGCGCCGGCCGGTCTCGTAGGCCATCTGGCCACGTTCGCGATAAGGCGCCGGAATGGCCGCGCAGCCCGGCAGCGACAGGCCCAGCGCCTCGGCCACCGCGTTCATCGTCGAGGCCGTGCCCATGGTGTTGCAGTGGCCGGCCGAGGGCGCGCTGCTGCAGGCGCGCTGCAGGAACTCTTCCTCGTCGATCTCGCCGGCCGCCAGCTGGCGGCGGCTGCGCCAGATCACCGTGCCCGAGCCGACCAGCTCGCCGTCATGCCAGCCGTCGAGCATCGGCCCGCCCGACAGCACGATGGCCGGGATGTCGACGGTGGATGCGGCCATCACGCCGGCGGGCGTGGTCTTGTCGCAGCCGGTGGTCAGCACCACCGCGTCGATCGGGTAGCCGTAGAGGATCTCGACCAGGCCCAGGTAGGCCAGGTTGCGGTCGAGTGCGGCGGTCGGGCGGCGGCAGTTCTCGAAGATCGGGTGGACCGGGAACTCCATCGGGATGCCGCCGGCGTCGCGGATGCCGTCGCGCACCCGCTTGGCCAGGTCCAGGTGGATGCGGTTGCAGGGCGACAGGTCGCTGCCGGTCTGCGCGATGCCGATGATGGGCCGGCCCGAGCGCAGCTCCTCGGGCGTGAGCCCGTAGTTCATGAAGCGCTCGAGGTAGAGCGCGGTCATGTCCGAGCGCTCGGGGTCGGCGAACCAGTCGCGCGAGCGGAAGGGGCGGCGGGGTTGCTTGTCCATGTCGGGGACCACTCAGGCAGAAGCGGAGAAGCGGGCACAGGCACCGCGGAAGACGCTGGGAACACGGGCCGGCCCGGGCAGCATGACGCCACCCCGGACCGGCCCGCGGCCTCACTTGGCGGTGCCGCGCACCTTGGCCAGCTCGCTCATCAGCTCGGCGGTGGTGTCCTCGCCGAACTCCTTGCCGAACTTGGCCAGCACCGGCTGCAGCTTGGCGCGCAGCTTGGCCTGCTCGGCCGCCGGCAGCTCGGTGACCTGCATGCCGACCTTCTTCAGCTCGCCCAGCGCCTTGTCGCCGAAGGCGCGGATGGTCCTGCGCTCGAACAGCGTGGCCTCGCGGGCGGCCTCCTGCACGATCTTCTGCTCCTGCGCCGACAGGCCGTCCCAGGTCTTCTTGGACATCAGCAGCACCCAGGCGCTGTACATGTGGCGCGACAGCACCAGGTGCTTCTGCACCTCGTAGAACTTGCTGGCCAGGATGGTGGCCGGCGGGTTCTCCTGGCCGTCGACGGCGGCCTGCTCCATCGCCGAATACAGCTCGGTGAAGGGCATCGGCGTGGCGTTGGTGCCCAGCGCGCTGAAGGTCTCCAGGAACAGCGGGTTCTGGATCACGCGCAGCTTCAGGCCGGCGAGGTCATCGGCCTTGGTGATCGGGCGACGCGAGTTGGTCACGTGGCGAAAGCCGTTCTCCCAGTAGCCCAGGCCGACCAGGCCCTTCTCGGGCAGCTTGGCCAGCAGCTTCTGGCCCAGCGGGCCGTCGAGCACGGCATCGGCCTCCTGCTCGCTGTTGAAGGTCAGCGGCAGGTTGATCACGCCGAAGGGCTTGACCATGGAGACCAGCGTGGAGCTGTCGGGCACCGTCATCTCCAGCGTGCCGCCGCGCAGCGCCGAGGTCATGGTCACGTCATTGCCCAGCGAGCCGCTGGCGAACAGCTTGGCGTTCATCTTGCCGCCGCTGCGGGCCGCGAGCTGTTCGCCGAAGTGCTTGACGGCCAGCGCCTGGGGATGGTCTTCGCTCAGGCCGATGCCGACCTTGAAGACGTGTTCCTTGATCTGCGCGGACGCCGGGCCGGCCAGCGCCGCCAGGACCGTGGTGAGCACGGCGAGGGATTTCAGCTTCATGCATGTCTCCGTTGGAATGATCTGTCACGAGGGTCCTGCCCCTCGGCGTCTCGTCCGTCCTCTGCGGGAACCGTCTCGACGCAGGCGCAGATTAGGTCTGCCGACCCCATCAGTCCACTGACTTTTTTGCTAGGATCGATTCCATATCGTTATGACTTCAGAGCTTTCTACGGGTAGACCCTTGTCGCTGGCACAGGCCTGCGCACGCCTGAGGTTCAGGCATCTGCAGCTGCTGGACCTGCTCGGCCAGACGCGCAACCTGAGGCTGGCCGCCGAGCAGATGCACCTCACGCAGCCGGCGGCCACCAAGATCCTGATGGACATCGAGCAGATCCTGGAGGCCCGCCTGTTCGACCGGCTGCCCCGGGGCATGCGGCCCAACGAGCTGGGCCTGTTCACGCTGCGTTATGCCGAGGCCGCGCTGGCGGGGCAGCGCAAGTTCGTCGACGAATTCAATGCGCTGAAACAAGGCGGCCATGGCCACCTGGCCATCGGCGCGATCACGGGCTCGGCGGCCCGCCTGCTGACGGCCTCGGTGGTGGAGATCCAGCGCCTGCGCCCGCTGCTGGTGATCAAGATCCTGGAGCAGAGCAGCGACCAGCTCATCAGCTGGCTGGCCGAGCGCCGCATCGACCTGATGATCGGACGCTTCACCGACGAGTCGCAGCGCGCCCAGTTCAGCTACGAGCGGCTGTCGAGCGAACAGCTGCAGGTGGTCGCCGGGCTGCACCACCCGCTGCGGGGCGCGCACGATCTGGAGCTGACCCAGCTGACACGCTGGCCGTGGATCCTCTACCCGGCCTCGACGGCGGTGCGCAAGGTCTGCGACGACATCTTCGGCAGCACCGGCCTGGCGCCCACGTCCGGCGTGGTCGAGACGCCCTCCTTCCTGTTCGCGCTGGAGCTGATGCAGATCACCGACATGCTGTCGCTGCAGCCGGCGGCCCTGGTCGACAAGTACGTCCACAAGGGCCTGCTGAGCCGCATCCCCGTGGAGCTGCCCGACCGCATGCCCGACTACGGCCTGATCACCCGCCTGGACGAGCCGCCGACCCCGGCCGCGCAGGCCTTCATCACGGTGCTGCGCCGGATGGCGGACCCCGGCGACGAGCCGGCCTGACGCGTCGGGATCCGGGGCGCTTCGCGAAGCGGGGCCGGCCGACGTCGAGGCATTAACATCACCACGGCCACCGAATCATCCACCCCTGTCCACCACCTCGCACACGATGCGTCGTGTGCCCGAGAACGGCGATCGCCCGATGGAACCGACCCACGCACTGTCCTTTGACCAGCCCGACCTGCTGCCGGCCCTGCATGCGCTGGACGACGCGGCGCTGGACCGCCTGCCTTTCGGCGTGATCGGCTTCGGTGCGGATGGCACCGTCAGCCGCTACAACAGCACGGAGTCGCGCCTGAGCGGGCTGGCGGTGGCCCGGGTCGTCGGCCTGCCGCTGTTCACCGAGGTGGCCCAGTGCATGAACAACTACCTGGTGGCCTCACGCTTCGAGGACGCGATGGCCCGGGGCACGGTGCTGGACACGACCCTCGACTACGTGCTGACCTGGCGCATGCGGCCCACGCCGGTGCGCCTGCGCCTGCTCAGCGCGCCGGACGTGCCGACGTGTTACCTGCTGCTGCTGCGCTCATGAGCCCCTTGCCTCCCGCCCGGCCGAACGTTGCGGAGGCTGCCGCGCCGGATGCGGGCGGCTGGGTCGCCGGGGCGGACCTGACCGAGCTGCAGCTGACGCAGGCCGCGCTGCTGCGCACCCAGGCCGACCTGCGGCGCTGGGCCGCCGCGCAGGACAGCACGCAGCAGAACGAGCGCTGGCGCATCGCCCGCGAGCTGCATGACGAGCTGCAGCAGACCCTGGCGGGCATGCGGCTGGAGCTGGCGGCCATGGGCGAGCGCCTGGTCAACGCACCGGCCGATGCCACCAGCGCGGTGGCGCTGCTGCACCACGTGAGCCAGCTCGCGCTGACCGCCATGGCGTCGACCCGGCGCATCGTCAACGACCTGCGCCCGCCGGTGCTGGAGGACCTCGGCCTGGCGGCGGCGCTGGAGGCGCTGTCGGACCGGTTCTCCCGCGACACCGGCATCCCCTGCCGCCTCGAGGCCGGCGACGCCTGGAGCCCCACCGAGCCACTGCCGCTGGACCTGGCCCACGGCCTCTACCGCGTGGCCGAGGAGGCGCTGGACAACGTGGCCCGGCACGCCGGGGCACGGCAGGTGGACATCCGGTTGCGGCGTGATGCGGACAGGCAGCTCGTGATGCACATCCACGACGACGGCCGCGGCATCGCCATCGAGGACTGGCGCAAGCCCGACACCTTCGGCCTGCTGGGCATGCACGAGCGGGTGCACGCGCTGGGGGGTGACCTGCAGGTGGACAGCGCGCCGGCCGCGGGCACGGCCATCGAGGTCAGGCTGGACGTCGAGCGGCGTGCCGACCCCTTCAGCAGGGAGCGCCCCCAGCGCCCCGGCGACGAGGCCTTCGACAACCTGCTGGGCTTTCTCTACCGCACCCCCATCGGCCTGCTGCAGACCGGCCTCGACGGGCGCATCGAGATGCTCAACCCGATGGCCGCCAACCTGCTGATGCCGCTGTCGCCCGATGGCCGGCTCGACAACCTGTTCCAGGTGCTGCAAGGCGTGGCGCCGCAGCTGCGCACACGCACGCAGGCCCTGCAGGCCGCCTCGGGCGTGGTCTGCGAAGGCCTGCGCATCAGCGTGCCCGGCGAGCCGCGCGGCGCGCTGACGCTCAGCCTGCTGAAACAGCAGGGCTCCCGCCTGATGGCCGTGCTCAGCCCCGAACCCTCCAGGCCCTGAACCGGCCTCAGCCGCGCCGCGCCGGCGGGTCCGCGGCCGGGGCCCGCTCGCCGGCCACCGGCGTGAAATCCGCCGGGCGATCGGCCCCGACACGCTCGATGACCTCGCGCACCCGCCGCGAGGCCCAGGCCGCCGCCTGCTGCCAGGGCCCGACCGGCAGCACCAGCGACACGGTGGCCGGGACCGGCTGGCCGGAGGCCGGCTCGGCGAGCTGCCAGTCGCCCGGCAGCATCGGCAGGCGACGGGCCAGCTCGACCTCGTTGAGCAGCTCGGCCCCCCGGGCCGTCAGGTCACGGCGGGATCCGGCGCGGAAGGCATGCAGCCGCCCGGCCGAGCCGAACAGGCACAGCGAGGCGACGGGGTCGCCGTCGAGCGTCAGCTCGGCGAACACCACCCGGGCTTCGGTCGAGAAGCGGGCCACCACGTCGCGGAAGAAGGCCTCGTCCGCGGGGCTGGACAGCAGCGACGTGCCGGCCAGGCGGTGCGGCCCCTCGTGCTCCAGGCGCAGGAAGGCATCGACCACGGCCGCAGGGATCGGGCCCTGGTGCAGCCGCCAGTCGAGCCGGCCGAGCCGGGCCAGCGCCTGGTGGCAGCGCTGCGCCGGCTCGGAGCGGGCCGGCACGGTGCGGGCGAACGGCAGCGTCGCCCAGGGCACCCGGCAGGTGCCCTGCGGCACCGGCGGGCGCTGCTCGACGTGCCGGCCGAGCGCGCCGGCCGCCGCCACCAGGGCCTGCTGCAGCCCGCCACCGTCGACCAGGCCCTCCAGCACCAGGCCCTTGTTCCTCGGCAGGCTGCTCAGCAGCTGCACCGCCACCTCGGGCAGCCAGCGGCCGTCGACCAGCAGGCCGCCCTGCGCCGCGTGCCGGGGCAGGTCCAGCGCCAGGTGCGGTGCGGGCATGACGGCCGACGCGGTGCGCCCGTGGCACAGCGCCAGGCCCACCAGCTCACGGCCGTGGCCGGTCTGGCGCTCGATCATCAGGAACAGGCCGCGCCGCGACGCCTCGAGGTGCTGCAGCGCCGGCAGCAGGAAATGCGGCGACAGGCCGGGGTGCGGCTCGAGCGCACGCGCCTCCAGCGCCAGCCAGGCCTGCCGCTCGGCCTCGCCGAACTGCTGCTGCGACACCACCCGCACCCGCAGCTGGGCCTGCCGGTCGACGGACACAAGATCGGCTTCGGTCACACGTCACCACTTTTCCGGTTTCTGGAACGGTCATTTTGTATCAAATTGCTACTGAACTGTGCGTCATCGTTGGACGTGGCGTCGTCCTGGGCCACCGCTTCGTGATGGCAGACCACCCGCCCGAGCAGGGCGCCGCGACAATGGCGGCATGGCATCGACCCCCCTCCCCCTGCTGAACCTCGAATCGCTGCGGCCGCTGGCCGCGGTCCGGCCGGCCGGCGCCTGCCAAGCCTGCGCGCCGCTGGTGTGCCCGGGCTGGGAGTCGCTGCCCGGCGACTTCGACCGCGCCCGGCTGCAGCGGGTGGGCACGCTGCAGCGGCCCGACGACGAGGAGCCGACGCTGGTCGAGCACCACCCGGACGGCACGCACGCCTGGTCGGTCGATGCGCCGATCGCACCGGCCTTCTTCCCGTACAACCGCTGCGAGGCGTGGCGCTGCACCGCGTGCGCCCGGCCCTTCCTGCGCTACACCGAGTACGGCGGTTATTACCAGGACGAGCGCATCCGCGAGCTCGACGCCCGGCTGCTCGTCGACGCGCGGCCCTGAGGCCGCGGCGGCGGGCCTGCGGCCTCAGAAGCGGGTTTCCGCGCCGGGCGGGCGCAGCCGGTGGTAGATCTGCCGGGCGTGCTGCACCCAGCCGTGGGTGTCCCAGCGGCGCAGCAGCAGCATGCCGCGGATCCATTCGTCGGCGGCGTAGGCGACCCAGATGCCAGGCAGGCCGAAATGGCGGCCCAGCACGACCGAGCCCACGCCCAGCACCAGCACGATCGAGGTGATGCTGGCGGCCACCGGGTAGACCGCGTCGCCGGTCGAGCGCAGCGCGCCAAGCACGACCAGGTTGGCCACCCGCCCGGTCTCGAGCGCGAAAGACAGCCACAGCAGCGTCTGCGCGGCCGCGATCACGCCCGGGTCGCGGGTGAAGGCCTGCATCAGCCACGGCGCCGCGGCCGCGGCCACCAGCGCCAGGCTGCCCGAGGCGAGCAGGCCGTTGCGCAGGCCCTTGCGCACCAGCCGGTGGGCGGTGCGGAACTCGCCCGCGCCGATCAGGTGGCCGACCATGATCTCGCAGGCCCAGCCGATGGCCATGCTGACGAGCAGCACGTACTTCAGGGTCTGCAGCGTGTAGGCCTGCGTGGCCAGCGCGGCCACGCCGAGGCGGGCGGCCGCGGCCAGCGACATCATGAAGGCGATGCGGTAGGCCATCTCCAGCGCCGCGCCGGGCACGCCGATGCGCAGCACCGGCATCAGCGCCGGCAGCGGGCAGACCCACCAGTCGCGGGCACGCGGGGCCAGCTGCATGCGGCGGCGCCACAGCCACAGGTGCAGGCCCAGCCCCACCGCGCGGCTGACGGTGAACGCCGCCGCGTAGCCGAACAGGCCCAGGCCGTCCCAGTCGCCCACGCCACGCATCAGCACGAAGGCCAGCAGCAGGTGGATGCCGTGCATCACCAGCATCACCATCAGCGTGTCGCGCGCGTGCAGGTGGGCCCGCAGGATGGCGGCCATCGTCAGGTTGTAGGCCTCGAGCAGCAGCGCCAGCGCCAGCGTCTGCACATAGGGGCTGGCCAGCGCGCTGACGGCGTCGGGCGCGTTGAGCACGTCGAGCGTCCAGTCGTTGGCCAGCAGCACCCACAGCGCGGCCACCAGGCCGGCCCAGGTGCTCGCCCCCAGCCCGACCAGCGCGGTCTGGCGCGCGGCCTGCGGACGGGCGCCGCCCAGGCTCTGCGTGATGACCACGCCCACGCCGATGGCCAGCACCCGGAACAGCACCATCAGCGTCTCGAGCACCTGGTTGATCATGCCGAAGGCGCCGGCGGCGGCGTCCGAGGTCTTGGACGCGAGCCAGAGCCCGGCCATGGCCACCGTCATGCCGATCAGGAACTCGCCCAGGATGGGGCCGGCGATCGCGTTGAGCCGCGGACGGGACGTGGTCTTCATCGCACCGCCGCCCGCTCAGGCGCCCAGGCCACGCAGCACGTCGTGGCAGGCCCCCATGGTGTGGTAGTCGGTCTTGCCCGCGGGGCTCTTCTCGTCGCTGATGCGGCGGTTGTCGGGCGTGAGGATGCGGTACCAGGCGCCGTGGACGTGGTCCACCAGATGCGCCCAGCTGTAGGCCCACAGCCGGTCGTGCCAGGCCCAGCATTCGGGGTCGCCGGTGCGCAGCGCCAGCAGCGCGGCCGCGGCCAGGCTCTCGGCCTGGACCCAGAAGTACTTGTCGCCGTCGCAGACCACCCCGTCGGGGCCGAAGCCGTAGACCAGACCGCCGTGCACCGGATCCCAGCCCCGCTGCATCGCGGTGTCGAAGAAATGCCGCGCGGTCGGCAGCAGCCAGTCCGGACGCCGCTCGGCCGGCAGGTGGGTCTCCAGCTGCAGCAGCAGCTTGGTCCACTCGGTGAGGTGGCCGGTCTGGTAGCCCCAGGGGCGGAAGATGTTGGTCCGGTCATCGCGGTTGTAGTCCCAGTCGACCGACCAGTCGGCGTGGTGGTGCTCCCAGACCAGGCCGCCCGCCCGCCCGGCCTGGCGCTGCGTGATCGAGGTGGCCAGCGTCAGCGCGCGGTCGAGGTAGCGGGGCTCCCGCGTCGCGTCCCAGGCCGCGATCATCGCCTCGCAGGCATGCATGTTGGCGTTCTGGCCGCGGTAGGGGCCGACCTGCCAGTCGGGCGTGGCCTCGTCGGCATAGAGGCCGTGGGCCGGCTCCCAGAAACGGGCCTCCATCAGCTCGAAGGTCGCGGCCAGGCCGTCGCGGGCCTCCTCGAGCCCGGCCATCAGCGCGTGGGCGTGGGCCAGCAGCACGAAGGCCAGGCCGTAGCAGTGGTTCGTGCCGTCCTGCACCGTGGCCACCTGGCGCTCGCCATCCCAGTCGATCTGCCAGGCGTAGCCGCCCTGCGGCTGCGCATGGGCGGTCCGCAGGAAACGCAGGCCGTGGCGCGCCGCGGCCTGGTGGGCCGGATCGCCGAAGCGGCGCCAGGCCATCGCATGGTTGAAGATGAAGCGGGTGCTGCTGACCAGATGGCGGGTGCGGCGGTCGTAGACCGTGCCGTCGTCCTTGAAGAAGTGGAAGAAGCCCCCGGACGGATCGAGGCAGCGGCCCTCGTAGAAGGCCATCGTGTGGCGGATGTGGCCGAGCAGGAACTCGGGCGAGCGGAAGTCGGGCGTGGCGGTCATCGGTTCGGTCCGGGGGAGGGTTCGGTGCAGGACGCGCCGCGATGCACGCGCGCCCCGTGGCGTGGAAAGAAGATCGCCCGGCCGCACAGGCTAGTTCGTGGGGGCGGCCCGCGTCAGAGGGCTATCCCGCCCGGCACTCGACGTGCCGGACGAAACAGGCCGGGCGAAGCAGGCCGGGCTTCAGCCACCGGCCCCCGCGGCCGGCGCACTCGCGCGCAGCACCAGCTCGACCGGCAGCACCAGCTCCTGCGGCATCTGCTCGCCCTGCATGACCAGCTCGACCCCCGTGCGACCCAGCGCCTCCTTGTCGACCCGCAGCGTCGTCAGGCCGATGGCGCCGTAGGCGGCCTCGGGGATGTCGTCGAAGCCGACGAAGGCGATGTCCTCGGGCACGCGCAGGCCGGCCTGCTGGCAGACGCGGATGGCCGCCAGCGCGGCGGTGTCGTTGTAGGCGAACACCGCATCGGGGCGGCGGCGCAGCTTGAGCAGCTGGCGCATCGCGGCTTCGGCGCCGTCGGCCGTGCTCATGCCCGGCGGCGAGGTCACCTCCAGGTCGGGGTCGGCCAGCATGCCGGCGTCGTAGAGCGCCCGACGGTAGCCCCGCTCCCGCTCGCGGATGCTGAAGTGCGCCAGCGAGCCCGCCAGGTAGGCGATGCGCCGGTGGCCGCGGCCCAGCAGGTGGCGGGTGGCGAGGTAGCCACCCTGCTCGTTGTCCGGATTGACGCTCGGGCAGCCCGGCTGCCACAGGTCGACCAGCGCCAGCGGCAGCTCCATGCCGCGCAGCACGTCGACCAGCTCGGTCTCGAAATAACCCGCGGCCATCAGCGCGTCGGGCTCGTGCAGCCGCAGCAGCTCGCGCACCGGATCGGCCGGACCGGCGCTCAGCACGGTCGGCACCACGCCGAAGCCGCGGCAGGCCTCCTCCACGCCGTGCATCACCTGGGCGAAGAACGGGTGCTGCGAGAAGCTGCTGTGCTGGCGGTGCACCATGAACACCAGCCGGCGGGCCTTGCCCGCACGCAGGCGGGTCGGGTCGTAGCCGAGCTCGCGGGCGACCTGGCGCACCTGGCGCCGGGTCTCGTCGGACAGGCCGCGCTGGTTCTTCAGCGCCCGCGAGACGGTGCCGATCGAGACGCCGGCCACCTCGGCGATGTCGCGGATGGTGACCGTCATGCGGCCCCCGGACGGGAAAGGAAGGACGGGGGAGACGATGCGGCGCACATGCGGCGAGTCTAGGAAGCCGGATGTGTTTAGTAAACACATATACAACACTCACACCCCCGGGGAAGACCCTCGGCCTGCAGACCCGGCCGCCCCTGGACGACGGGGCGAAGGCACGATCGGCGCCTGCGATGGCCCCATGGACCCGACCCCGACCCCGACACCCTGCCCGCCGACGACCTGCCGCTGGTGCTGGTGGTCGACGACGAGGTGCGCTCGCAGGACGCGATGCGCCGCACGCTGCAGCGGGGCCTGAGCCGCCTGGAGCTGCGCGCGGGCACCTCGGTGCTGCGTGCTCGCCGCGGCGACCGGCTCGCCCAGGTACGATCGGCATCCGGCTTCGACCGCATCGAGCGCGCCAGCGGCAGCCCGCTGGACGCGGTCCGCGAGATGGCCGCGCAGGTGGCCCGCTGCGGTCGGGCACCGGCAAGGAGCGGCTCGGGCGGGCCATAGCCGGTGGTCAACATCGCCGGCTGTCCGACCCATCCGGGCTGGGTGCTCGACACGCTGATGGCGCTGGTCGCCGACCTGTTCGGGCCGGACGACCTCGACGCGCTGACCCGCCCGCGCCTCTACGCCGACCAACTGATGCACCACGGTTGCACCCGCAACGGGTACTACGATTTCAAAGCCAGCGCCGAACAGCCATCCGCCCTGGGCACGCGGGCGCACCCGGCTGAAGTGATGGAATGGTGCGACCGGGTCAGATCTGCACCCGGGTACCCAGTTCGATCACCGCGTTGTCAGGCAGTCGGAAGAAGCCGGCCACACCTCCGGCATTTCGACTCATCACGGCAAACAGGACCTCGCGCCAATGGCTCATGCCGGAGCCGGGTGCGGGCACCACCGTCTCGCGACTGAGGAAGTAGCTGGTCTCGAACACTGGAATGCCCAGGCCCTGCTCCCGACACCGCACGAGCGCGGCCGGCACATCCGGTGTCTCCATGAAACCGAAGGCGGCGGTGACCTGCCAGAACTCGCGACCCAGCGAGCGGATCTCGACGCGCTCGTCATCACGCAGCCATGGCACCGGGCGGAAATGCACGGTCAGGATCACGTTGCGCTCATGCAGCACCTGGTTGTGCTTGAGGTTGTGCAACAGAGCCTGCGGTGCTGTCCGGGGATCGGCGACGGCATAGACGGCCGTGCGCGCCACGCGCGGGAGGTGCGCGGCATCGAGCTGATCGATGAAGTCGGCCAGCGGCACTCCGTCCTCGCGGATGCGCTCGACCATCAGGCGACGCCCCCGGAACCAGGTCGTCATCACGAGGAAGAGCAGCCCCCCCATCAACAGCGGGAACCAGCCGCCGTCCAGCAACTTGACGGCACAGCCGGCGACCAGCACCACGTCCAGAGCCAGGAACAGTGCCGTCGCACCGATCGACAGCCAGGCGGGCAGGCTCCAGGCATGCCGGACGACAAAATACGTGAGCAGCGTCGTGATCAGCATCGTCACGGTGACCGCGATGCCATAGGCCGATGCCAGTGCGGAAGAACTCCGGAAGGACAGCACAGCCGCCACCACACCCAGCAGCAGCAGCAGGTTCACGGCCGGCATGTAGATCTGTCCGGCCTCGCGCGCGGATGTGTGGAGCACGCGCATCCGTGGCAGGAACCCGAGTTGCATCGCCTGCTGCGTCATCGAGTAGGCACCCGAGATCACCGCCTGCGAGGCGATGATGGCCGCCAGGGTCGCCAGCCCGACGGCAGGCAGCAGCAACTCATCGGGGAACAGGCGGAAGAACGGGTTCTCGAGCGAGGCAGGATCCGCCATCAACAGGGCGCCCTGCCCCATGTAGTTCAACGCCAGCGAAGGCAGCACCAGGACCGACCAGGCCAGCTGGATGGGCCGGCGTCCGAAATGACCCATGTCGGCATACAGCGCCTCGGCGCCGGTCAGCGCCAGCACGACCGCGCCGACCGTGGCAAGTGCCATCGGCCCGCGCCCGCTCATGAACACCCAGGCCTGCCGGGGATCGAGTGCGGCAAGGATGGCGGGCTGCTGCAGGATCTGCAGCACACCGGTCACCCCCAGCGTCACGAACCAGAGCAGGATGACCGGCCCGAACAGGCGCCCCACGACCGCCGTGCCCAGGCGCTGCACCACGAACAGACCCACCAGCACCAGCAGCGACAGCGGCAGGATCCAGCGCTCCAGCCCGGGCGCCACCACCTTCAGGCCCTCCATCGCCCCCAGGACTGAAATGGCTGGCGTGATGATGCTGTCACCGTAGAACAGAGTGGCTCCGGCCACCCCGAGCAGCAGCAGGCCGTGGCGCAGCATCGGCCGCGACCGGACGGCCTCGGCCGCCAGCGCAGTCAAGGCCAGGCCGCCGCCTTCGCCCCGGTTGTCGGCACGCAGGATGAGGATCACGTACTTCAGCGTCACCACCAGCATCAGGGCCCAGATGATGGTCGACACGGCACCGATCAGGTGTTCCGGCGTCAGCGACACCCCGGTGGCTGGTGCGAAGATCTCCTTGACGGTGTAGAGCGGGCTGGTGCCGATGTCTCCGTAGACCACCCCCAGGGCAGCCAGGGTGAGAGCGGCCAGACCCTGGCGCGCAGGGCCGTGGCGCGACCCCGCGTCGACGGAGAAGGTGGCGGACGAGCCTGCCGCGGCGAGGGTGCCCGAAGGACGGTCGTGCATGCTGGAAACCGGAAGTGGAACGGGTATGCAGCGTGCGCCGTCGGACATCAGGAACGCATATGGATGTCATCGTCTTCAGGCGGAGCCAGCCGGTAGCCGGTTCCAGGCTCGGTGAGAAGCAACCGTGGCTCGGCCGGATCGGCCTCGAGCTTGGCACGCAACTGGCCCATGTAGAGCCTCAAGTACTGGGTCTGCTCGCTGCAGTCAGGGCCCCAGACATCGACCAGCAACTGCCGGTGCGTGACCACCCGGCCGGCACTGCGGACCAGCCGCGCCAGCAGGCGGTACTCCGTGGGGGTCAGGTGCAGGAGCCGGTCGTCGCGACTCACCTGCTGCAGGTGCAGGTCGATGTGCACGCCCGCGCGCCGATAAAGGGTCACGGCCGCTTCGCTGGAACGACCTCGGTGGCGCCATGCCACCCGCATGCGCGCCAGCAGTTCGCCGATGCTGAAGGGCTTGACCAGATAGTCGTCCGCCCCGTCGTCGAGCAGCATGATCTTCTGTCGATCGTCATGGCGGGCCGAAATGATCAGCACCGGCATCGTCTGCCGCCGACGAACGGTGCGCAACAGCTCGCGCCCATCACCGTCGGGCAAGCCCAGGTCGAGCACGAGCAGGTCGAAGATCGCCGGGCCGGCTGCACCACCCGGACGCCCGGCATGCGCCAGCAGCGCCTGTGCCTCGGCCAAGCTCGCCGCGCTCAGCACGTCGTAGCCCTCGACCCGCAAGGTCTGGCAGAGCAGGGCGCAGAGGTCACGATCGTCCTCGACCAGCAGGACGCGCAAGCTCATGGGGCCTCCTGGGGTGGAAGTCCGGCCTCGCCCGGCCACGCAGGGGGCAGTTCACGCGGCAGGGGCAGCCAGCACTCGAAGCTGCTGCCGCCGTGGCCACGGGCCCGCAGACGCAGTTCACCGCAGTGGGCCTGCACGATGGCACGACACACAGCCAGCCCGACACCCGCTCCAGTGCCGGGTTGCGGAGCCTCTCCGCGCTCGAACACCTCGAAGATGCGTTCACGCCAGGCGGGTGGCACCCCAGCGCCACGGTCACGCACAGCCAGCACCAGCCAGGGTCCCCGACCGCATGCCCGGATCTCCACCGGGGATCCAGGCGGGCTGTACTTGAGCGCGTTGTCGATCAGGTTGTCGAGCAGCTGCGCCATGAGCACGGCTTCGGCGCGTACCAGCGGCAGATCGGGATCCAGGCGCGCGCGCACCCGCCGCAAGGGATCGCGTGGTCGCGTACGCCCCAGGGCTGCACCGACGATCTCCTCGACCGACTCCCAGTCCGGCCGAAGCACGGCCGCCGGACCACCCAGGCGTGCCAGCTGCAGCGTGTTGTCGGTCAGGCGATTCAGCTGCTGCGCCTGCTCGACGATGACCTGGGCCAGCTGTCGCTGCTGGTGAGGGTCCAGGCGATCCGACTGCTCCAGCAGGGCCGAGGCCGCACCCAGGATGGTCGACAGCGGCGTGCGATGGTCGTGGGCGATCGATGCGAGCAGGTTGCTGCGCATGGATTGAGCCTGTGCCTGGGCCTGGGCCCGCTGCTGCGCCCGCAGCGCACGATGGCGATGCAGCGCCAGTCCGACCTGGTCACACAGCGCCTGGGCATGCAGACGCCAGTGGGACAGGGGTGCTCCGGCATCCGTCCAGGCGATGAGCGCGGCCCCGGCACAGGCACCATGCGCACGCATCGGCAGATACCAGGCCGACAGGCCCTCGTACCAGCCGGTGCCGGGCCCCATGGCCCGGCCTTCCCGCAGACACAGCCACAGCCCGGCACGCTGGTCCGCATCGGGGCTGCCCTGCCATCGGACGGCAGCGTCATCGTTGTTCTTCGGCCAATCTTCGTCACCCAGCATCATCAGCGCCACCCGTCCCCCCGAAGCACCGTCGAACACGGCCTCGAGCTGAGTACCCAGCAACGGCGCTTCGCCCCGCGGATCATCGGCCTCCCGCAAGCGGCCACCCAGTGCATGCAACTGGCCGATCTGGTGGGTCGCTTGTTCGGCCAGATCGACCTGCCGGCGCAGGAGTGCCATCAGCGCGGCGATGATCCAGTTGACGGCCAGAAGCACGAGCAGCAGGACCGCATCCTGGCGCAGATCGATGGAAAACGTCTGGCGGGGAGGCACGAAGGTCCAGTTGAAGGCCAGCAGCGCCAAGGCGCTGGCCAGCATCGATGCAGGCAGCGGCCACCACACCGCCGTGACGGCACCGGCGAGCACCAGCAACAGCGCCAGGCTGGGCACGGCCACTTGACCATCCAGAGCGCCCATCACCAGGCCGGCCAGCAGCCATGCCAGCAGCGGCAACAGCACCCGTGTGCGTGCGGAGGCAAGGCGGGGCAGAAGGATCGACATGTGCCCACCATAACAAGGCGGACATCAGGAACCCATCAGGACGGCCGGTTCAGGGCAGCATGACCCCGGCCTTCGTGATCACCGTCTGGTGCGAATACTCGCTGCGCGCGGGCCGGCCCACCGTGCCCAGCGACGTCACGTGGTCGGCGAAGGTCTGGGTGTAGAGCAGGTAGGTGTCCACCCAGGCGCCGGTCGCGTGGATCGGGCCGAGCGTGCCGTAGCCGTCCTTGCCGGCCGCGACGAAGTCGTTGGTCACCAGCACATAGGTCCTGACCGGGTCGATCGCCGCCCAGGCGCCGGTCGTGCGGTCCTTGACCTGCACCTGGCTGAACCGGCTGCCCCGGGCCTGACTCAGGTCCAGGTTCCAGCGCAGGCCGGCCGCATAAGGATGGGAGCCGCCGGACCCGGCCGCATCGAGGTGGTGGGCCACCCCGTCCTCCAGCGCCGCGACCATCTGCGCCCCGGTGACCTCGACCTCGACCAGCACGTTGCTGAAGGGCAGCAGCGTGAAGGCGGTGTCCATCGTGATCGGGCCCGCGGGCACGGCGATGCGCACGCCCCCGGCGTTCTGCAGCGCGAAGTGGGCCCGCGGGCTGGCGTTCAGGAAGGCGGCGGCCACGACCTGGGCCGCGTCGCTGCCCCGGGCCAGCGTGTGGCCGGCCTCGCAGCCGCCGATGCCGCCCGAGCGGGTGCCCGGCTCGCCCGGCACCCGCACCAGGCACAGCGACTCGCTGGCCGCACCGATCACCCGGTCCTTCTCCGCCGCGACCCGGGCGGTGTAGCCCGACAGCAGCGTCGCCGCCCCGGCGTCCGGCGTCGTCACCCGGAGGCGCGTGTCGGTCGAGAGCCTGTCGACCAGCGCCGTCCGGGTGGCGGCATCCACGGTGACGAAGGTGCCGCTGCTGTCCTTGCGCTTGAAGCTGTCGCCGATCACCAGCGAGGCCTGGCCCGTGCAGCTCGACACCGCGCCCCGGCGGTCGAAGCGGATGTTCATCAGGCCGAAGGCCTTGCCGTACTCCCAGGCCTGGCCGATGCAGACGGGGTCGCCGTCCTTGTTCCTCGTCACCGTCGGGTAGGCCCCGGAGCTGCTCAGCCCCAGGTCGGCGAAGCGGCCCAGCAGCGTGTGCGAATCGGCGCCGATGATCGCGTCCACGTCGCTCAGGCGGGCGGCCATCGCCCGGTCGCGGTCGTGGCCCTGGTGGGTCAGCAGCACGATGTGGCGCACGCCCCGGGCCTTGAGCTCGTCGATGTACTTCTGTGCGGTCGTGGTCTCGTCGAGGAACTGCGTCGTCGCCAGCGGGCGCGAGGAGTGGGCGGTCTTGCCCGCGACGTCGATGCCGATGATGCCCACCGGCACGCCGTCGAAGGTCTTCGTGACGTAGGGCTGGACCAGGGACGTGCCGTCCGGGTGGAGCGGCGTGCCGTGGGCGGGCAGCACGTTGGCGGCGAGCACCGGCGTCTGGCAGCGGCCGGCGTGCAGCTGGTCGATGAAGTCGCGCGTGGCCTGGTCACCGTCGTCGAACTCGTGGTTGCCGAGCGTGAAGGCATCGAAGCAGATGGTGTTCATCAGCTTCGCGTCGGCCTCGCCCTTGAAGAAGGTGTAGTGGAGCGAACCGGTCAGCGCGTCACCGGCGTGCAGCTTGAGCAGGTTGCGGCGGCCGGACTGGGCGTTGAACAGCGTCGTCAGGCGGGCGAATCCCCCCAGCTCCACCTGGGTGGCCTGGCCGTCGAGCGTCAGCTCGACGCCGGAGGTGGCCTCCAGCCGGGAGTGGTGGTCGTTGATGTGGGCGATGTCGAGCTCGATCGCCGGGTAGCGGGCCACGGCCGCCGACTCGTCGGTCGAGCCGCAGGCGGCCAGCAGCCCGGCACTCAGCACCGTGGCCGGGCACCACGACAAGACACGTCTGCACATCGTCGGGACCCCCTGTTTCCGAGACGCCCATGCTGGCGCACCCGGGTGAAACGCGGGTGACAGGCCCGCCGGCTCAGAGCCCGGCCGCACCCAGGCTGGCCAGGAACTCGTCGGCATCCTGGAAGCCGATGACCCGGTGCTCGGCCTGCTCACGCCCCCCGGCGTCGAAGAACAGGATGCCGGGCGGGCCGAACAGGCCGAAGCGCTTGAGCAGCGCGCGGTCCTGCTCGTCGTTGGCCGTCACGTCGACCTGCAGCAGCACGGCAGCGGCGAGCCGGGCGCGCACCCGCGCGTCGGTAAAGGTGAAACGTTCGTACTCGACGCAGGACACGCACCAGTCGGCGTAGAAGTCGAGCATCACCGGCCGGCCGGCGCTGCGCAGCACCTCGTCGAGCTCGGCCGTCGAGCGGATGCGCCGGAACGGCAGCGCATGGGCGGCCGGCGCCGCCGTCGCAGAACGCGCCACCCCCAGGTGGGCGAGCGGCTGCAGCAGGTCACGCCCGCCCGACAGCAGCCCCACCCACTGCGCCAGCCCGACCAGCGCCAGCAGCAGGCCCAGGCCCTTGCCCAGCCGCGGCCAGAAGCCCGCCGCGGGCGCGAGCGGGTCGAGCAGCCGCAGGCCGACCGCACACAGCAGCGCCAGGCTGCCCCAGGCCCCCATCACCGCCCAGGTCGGCAGCACGGGGCTGACCATCCAGAGGGCCACGGCCACCAGCAGCACGCCGAAGCAGCGCTTGACGCCTTCCATCCAGGCGCCGGCACGCGGCAGCAGCGCGCCGGCCGAGGCGCCCACCAGCACCAGCGGCACGCTCATGCCAGCGGCCATCGAGAACAGCGCCAGCCCGCCCAGCACGACGTCGCCGGTGCGGCCGATGAACAGCAGCGCACCGGCCAGCGGCGCGGCCACGCACGGCCCGACGATCAGCGCGGAGACCCCGCCCATCAGCATCACCGCCCCGAAGCGCCCGCCCGGCAGGCGTGCGCTGCGCTCGCTCAGCCGGGTCTGCAGCGCCGCGGGCAGCTGCAGCTCGTAGAGGCCGAACATCGACAGCGACAGCGCCAGCAGCAGCAGCGCGAAGGCGCCCAGCACCCAGGCGTTCTGCAGCAGCGCGGCCAGCCCCTCGCCGGCCAGGCCGGCGGCCACGCCCAGGGCGGTGTAGACCACGGCCATGCCCAGCGAGTAGGCCAGCGACAGCAGCAGCCCGCGCGAACGCGAGGCCTCACCCCCCTGCCCGACCACGATGGACGACAGGATGGGCAGCATCGGCAGCACGCAGGGCGTGAAGGACAGCAGCAGCCCGGCCAGCAGGAACACCGCCGCCACCGTCCACAGGCTGCCCGAACCCAGCGCCTGCTCGAAGCCGGCGACGCTGCCGGGCGCCGCTCGGCGCCCCGGCTGCGCCTCAGCCGCCGGCGCGGGGCCGTCCGCGCGCAGGGCCATGTCCTCGGCGGCCGGGGGCTGCCAGGCCGCGCCCTCGTCGTCGCCCAGCAGGCGCACGCGCCGGATCGCGCCGTCGGCCACCTCGACGCGCACGAACTGCTCACGCGGCGAATAACACAGGCCGGCATCGGCGCAGCCCTGGCTGAGCACCTTCAGCCGGAACAGCGCCGGGGCCCGCTCGACCGGCAGCGGCACCCGCAGCTCGCGGTGGTAGACCTCGAGCTCCTTCTGGAAGGTCTCGTCGTACTTGCGATCGCCGGTGGGCAGGCGCGGCGCGCCCAGCGTGACGCCGGCCGGTGCGGCGGCGAACTCCAGGCGCTCGCGGTAGAGGTAGTAACCCGGCGCGATCTCCCAGCGCAGCTCGAGGGTGGCGCTGTCGGCGGCCCGCACGCTGAGCCGGAAGGCATCGTCCGGGCTGAGGAACTCCTCGGCCGCCGACGCCGGCACGGCGACCACGAACATCAGCAGGACCGGCAGCAGGACCGCGCACAGGCGCCGGCCGGCGGCGAGCAGGCCCCGCCAGCCCGGCGGCCGGGACGACCGCGCGGGGCGATCCCGCGTGCAGCAGGCGCCGCTCATCGGACCCCCGACGCGGCGGGAGCGACCGGCACCACCACCGGGGCCGGGGCCACCGCCGTGCTGCCGGCCGAGGCCCGCGGCGGACTGAGCGACAGGGCCTCGTTGTCCGAGGCGTCCTCGAGCTCGCGCAGCGTCAGGTAGCGGTCGACCAGCGTGAAGAAGCGGTCGTAGAAGGCGCCGGCCGGAATGGTCTCGCTGGCCACCTTGACCAGCGAATCGTCGCTGGAGCTGACCGGCAGCGACACCGAGCCGATCGCGCTGACGCCCAGCGTGGCCGAGTTGTTGCTCTTGCGCAGGCTGTAGCGGTCCTGCAGCGCGTTGACGAACAGGATGGTCGAGACACCGCTGCGGCTGGCCGGCGTGCAGACCACGTAGAACTGGATCTGCACATGGGCGTCCCCGCCGGGCTGGAAGCTCTTGCGGCCGTTGACCAGCTCGGGCGTGGCCCGGTCGATCACGTAGCCCTGGCTGAGCAGCGCGCGCCGCGCGGCCTCGCAGGTGTCGGGCGACGGGGACAGGAAACTGCGCGAGTAGGTGTCCGAGTCGAACGACTCCTGCTGGTAGACCGAAGCCTTGTTGGTCGACGAACAGCCCCCGAGCACGGACAGCCCGACGAGGGCCGGCCAGGTCAGGCGGCACAGGGCGGAGCGGAAAAGGCGGAGCGGCATGAAGGATCGGGGCCCAGGGTCACTGCTGGCGTGGATGGTACCTTCTGGAAGAACTCCCCCATGACCCGACGGATCACAGGCCCCTTCAACCGCGTCGAGGGTGATCTGGAGGTCCGGCTCGTCCTGAAGGCCGGCTCAGGCCGGCACGATGGCCTCGACCGGCATCGATTCGCTCGAGCGCCAGGTCGAGGTCTGCAGCGGGATGCCGGTGGCCAGGCTCAGGCGCAGCAGGTCGGCCACGCTGTGGCTGTCCTGGGCGCAGGCATAGAGGTAGCCCTGGGCGATGTCGCAGTGGTGATCGGTCAGGAACTGCATCTGCTCGCGCGACTCCACGCCCTCGGCCACCACCGGCAGGCCCAGGCCGTGGGCCAGCGCGATGGTGGCGCGCACGATCGCCGCGCCGTTGGGGTCGAGGCTGATGTCCCGCACGAAGCTCGGATCGATCTTGATCTGGTCGACCCGCAGGTTCTTCAGGTGCGACAGCGAAGAAAAGCCGGTGCCGAAGTCGTCCATCGCCACCTGCACGCCGAGCGCACGCAACTCGCCCAGCAGGGCGCACAGGTGGCCCAGATCGGCCATCGCGGTCGATTCGGTCACCTCGAGCTTGAGCAGGGCCGCCGGCACGGCGCTGGTGCGCAGCGCATCGGCCACCACCCGCACCAGGCGCCGGTCCAGGCACTGGCGGGTCGAGACGTTGACCGACACCGGCACCAGCGGCAGGCCCTGGTCGCGCCAGCGTGCCAGCTGGCCGGTGGCCTCGCGGATCACCCACTCGCCGATCTCCAGGATCAGCCCGTTCTCTTCGGTGGCGGGCAGGAAACGCGCCGGCGACCACAGCTCGCCATCGGGCTGGCGCCAGCGCAGCAAGGCCTCCAGGCCGACGAGCTGGCCGCTGCGCAGGTCGACCTGCGGCTGGTAGTGCAGCACGAAGCTGCGTTCATCCAGACCGTGGCGCAGCCGGGTCTCCAGCGCCAGCCATTCGCGGGTCCAGGCCGGCATCTCGCTGGCGTAGAACTCGTGGCGCTTGCCGCCGTTGGCCTTGCCGCGGTACATCGCGGTGTCGGCCATCGCCAGCAGGCTGTCGACGCTCGTGCCGTCCTGCGGCGCCATCACGATGCCGATGCTGCAGCCGCAGGCCACCTCGACCTGATCGATCGCGAATTCGCGCTTCACGCTCTCGATCATCTGTGCCGCGCGCGCCGCCACGGCGTCGCGACCGGACACGCCCTCGAGCAGGGCGACGAACTCGTCGCCGCCCCAGCGCGCCAGCGTGTCGTGCGGCAGGCAGCACTGCTGCAGGCGCTCGGCCACCACCTTCAGCACGCTGTCGCCATGGCGGTGGCCCAGGCTGTCGTTGATGCGCTTGAAATGGTCGAGGTCGATGAACAGCAACGCCACGCCGCCGCCGCCGGCCTGCGCGGCCTGCACCGCTCGCTGCAGGCGCTCGCTCAGCAGCGCCCGGTTGGGCAGGCCGGTGAGCGCATCGTGGGTGGCTTCATGCTGGAGCCGGTCGGCGGCGCGCCGGGTTTCGGTGACGTCGCTGAGCGCCAGCACGGCGCCGGTGACCGGATCGTGGCCACGCCAGCGCAGGCCCGCCACGCCGGCGTGGCGCCCGAGCTCACGCTGGCTGGCGAGGATCGGGCTGGCGATCAGCCGGACCAGCCGCAGGCCCGACGGGCCGTGCAGCCGCAGCGGCGGGCCGACCTCCACCACCCGCTGCTCGTGCAGGCATTCGGCCAGCGCCTGCGCGAGGGTGCGGGCGTCGGCCGGATCCCAATCGAGCAGATCCCCCACGGCCTGGCCGCGCCGCACGCCCGGCTCGCACCCGACCAGCCGTTCGGCGCTCGGGTTCAGGTACTGCACCCGGCCGCCGGTGTCGACCGTGATCACGCTGTCGGTGATCGCCTGCAGGGTGGCGTCGGCCTGGCCACGTTCGCGCTGCAGGGCCAGGCGGGCGGTGCTGAGGTCGCGCGCCCGGGTCAGCAGCCAGCCGAGCGCCAGGCCCAGGCTCAGCCCGACCGCCGGCACCCAGACCGCGAACAGCGCCAGCGCCAGTGCGCTGCCCAGCACGGGCAGCGGCAGCATCCACGGGCTGATGAACCGGCAGCGTCGCCCGCACGCCACCTGCCGCCCGGCCAGCAGCAGCAGCGGCAGCAGGTTGATCGCGTGGCACCACGGCTCGTCCAGCGGCCGGATCAGGCGGGCCTGCTGCAGGGCCTCGAACACCTGGGCCTGCCACTGCACGCCGCTCCAGAGCCGGCCCTCGGTCGCCGCCGGCGTGGCGATCGTGTGGCCCAGGCCCTGCGCGGTCACGCCGACCCAGATCACCGCCCCGCGCAACGCCGGGGCCAGCTGCGGATCGTTGAGCACCTGCACGGCCGACACCTGCCGGACCTCGGTCTGACCGCCCGGCAGCATCACCTCGCGGCCCGGCCCGCCGACGGCGGCCGGCCAGGGCGCATCCGTCCCCATGCGCGGCTCGGCCCCCCAGGGCGGCAGGTCTTCGGCACGGCGCCCGGCACGTTCGCTGGCGCGCTGGACACGCGCCAGCACCAGCGGCATGGCCTCCCATGAGCCCGTGCCGAGGCGCTGCTCGAGGTGCAGGCGCCGCACCCGGGCGTCGGCGTCGGGCTCGAGCCGGGTGTGGCCCAGCCCGGCGGCCGCGCCGGCCAGCGCCGGCAAGGGCAGCAAGGCGCTCAGGTCGAGCGTGGGGCCCAGTCGTGCCGAGCTCACCGGCATCACCACCCGGCCGTGGCGGGCCACCGCCGCCGCCAGCGCCGCGTCGCCGGGCTCGGTGCCAGGTTCCGAGAACATCACGTCGTAGCCGATGGCGGCGCTGCCCGCGTCATGCAGCCGGTCGATCAGGCGGGCATGCACCTCGCGTGGCCAGGGCCAGCGGCCCAGGCTCTGCAGGCTGGCATCGTCGATCGCCACGATCACCTGCGGCTGCACCGGGCCGCGGGCGGCCTGCACGCGGGCAGCCGCCTGCATCACGAGGTCGAAGGTGAGCCATTCGGCCCGGTGCAGCAGGGGGTCGGCCAGGCCGATCACCAGCGCGACCACCGCACTGGCCACGGCCCAGGGCTGCGCGCCTGACCGGGCGTGACCCCGCAGGGCCGTGCCTGCGGCGTGCAGGCCGGCACGGGCACGCCCCAGCGCGCGGGCGAGCGGGGAGCGCATCGGGGTGACGCCAGGGTCGGAACGGTCCATGAAGGATCGGGAGCGGGTGGCGTGTCGTGCTCAGCGGAGCCCGAACAGGCTCCAGCCGACGGTCAGCGGGCGCACCTCGCTCCATTGCGAGGCCTCCTCGCTGTGTTCGAGTGCGCTCAGGCGCAGGTGGTATCGACCGGGGCGTGGCCGGGGCAGGCGGGCCTCGCGGCCGTGCCGGATCTCGTCGAACACCACCTGCTGGAAGGCCGGGTCGAGCGCGATCTGCACGCGCACCGGTGCGTCCTCGGCGGCGTCGAGCTGCCAGCCGAGGTGCACGCCGTCAGCGAGCGTCAGGCCGGCCCAGCGCGGCACGAGCGGCAGCACCGTGAATCGTGCCACCCGGCTCCAGGGCCCCTGATCACTGCCGTCCACGCTGGCCACCCGCCAGGCGTAGTCGCCGGCGGGCAGACCGGCGGGCGTGTGCCGGGGCTGGTCGAGCCACTGGTCACGCAGCACGGATGGCTGAGCGAAGGCGTCGGTGCCGGCGGTCACCGCACTGACCTGGAGACGCCAGCGCCAGCCCGGCTGCGGGACGGACCAGGCGAGCTGCGGGGCGGTGGTTGCGACGGTCGGGCCGTCGGTGGCGAGCTTCGGCGGGGCGGGCTGGGCATCGACCTCGAGGGTGCGCTCGGCCGACAGGCCCTCGAGGCCGTTGGCCGCGATCGCCCGCACCCGCAGGCGGTAGCTGCCGTCGGGCCACTCGCCGGCCAGGCTCGACAGGTCCGCTCCGGCGGCTTCGGCCAGCACGCTGGTGCCGGTGCCGGCGAGCAGTTGCAGGCGGTAGCGGCCGGCGCCGCCGATCTCGCCCTGCAGGGGCCAGGCCTGCTGGCGCTGCTCGACCCGGCCCAGATCGGGGGCGGGCGGCAGCTCGACCGGCAGCAGCGGCGCCGCACCGCGGCCGGCCACGCTGCCACGACCGGCCGGGATGTCGGTCTGGCCGTGCGGGTTGTCGAAGCCGACCAGACCGTCGAGCACCTCGGTGCGGGTGGTCTGGGCGTCGGCGCTGACGCGGAATTCGGTGCCGCGCACCGTGGTGATCGCGGTGGGCGTCTGGATCTGCAGTTCGCCACCCGATTTCCTCAGGTCGTGCACGGCGTTCTCGAGGCCGCCCTGCAGCAGCTCGATGCGCACGCGCGGGGCGCCACCGCCCTCCCGGGTGGTCTCTCGGGACGCCTCGACCAGGCGGATCTCGGTGGACTGGCGCAGCAGCACCGTGGCCGTCTGGTCGAGCGCCAGCGTGGCGCTGCCGTGGGCGCCGGTCTGCAGGCGGTCACCGGCCCGCAGCGGGTCACCACGCTGGGCGGCCTGCCAGGCGCCCGACCGCTTGATCTGCACCGGACCGGCCAGTGCCGTGACCTGCAGGCTCGTGCCCCGCAGCCGCAGCCAGGCCTCGGGGATGCGCAGCACGCTGCCCGGAGGCAGGCGGCGGTCATCGACGATGTGGTTGTGGCGCTGCAGCCGGGGCCAGTAGCTCATGTCGATGAGCAGCCGCTCCGAGATCGACCAGGGGTTGTCGCCAGGCGCGACGGTGTAGAGGAAATCGTCGCTGCGCGCGATGCCGGCCGCGCAGAGCAGGCCGACGAACAGAAGCGCCCGGCCGCGACCGAGGCGCCGATCCGCCGGTCCGCGGGGCCGCTGCGGCCAGGCCGCAGCCAGGGCCCGCCCACAGGAATGTTTCAGTTCGGATCGCATCAAGCTGTTCTTCTTGTCGGGGCGGGGCCGCAGGGCTTCGGGACGATCTGTCGCGCTCGCGCCGAGCCGGGCCTGAGGGGCGATGGCCGAGCGACCTGGAGCCTGCTCTTTCCCTGATCCGCATTCAGCCGGGGCCGAGCTTAAGGGCGGAGCAGGGTTGATCCGCGCCCGAATCGGCAATTGCCACCGATTTTGCGACATTTGCCTGTTTCAGCAGTTGCCGCTTGTTTCAGCCTCGCCACAGATCCGCCGGGCAGGTACGCGCCGGCCCGGCGCCCCATCACGACGGAGCGGGCACCCGCCACGGGCGCCGGAGCCCGGCCTTGCCGCGACGCCCGCTCAGGCCAGCAGCGCGGCCGGGATGCGGGTGTTGTAGGCCTGGACGAAGGCGTCGAAGCTGCCCACGTCGCTGCGCTCGATCGCCTGCTGCTCCTCGATCGAGCGGCGCGCCAGTTCGGCGAACCCGGCCTGCTGCGTGGCATCGAGCGGGCGGGCCAGCAGGGCCTGCGTGTGGCGCTCGGCCTGCTGCAGCGACCAGCCGTGGAACGAGCCCCCGGCTGCCCGCACCGCGTCGAGCACCCGGGCCGACGGGCTCAGGTCGAGGTCACGCAGCACCGCCTGCTGGCGCTGCAGCGCCGCGGCGTGGGCCCCGTCGCCGGTGCCGGCATCGAGCAGCTCGGCCACCGGCGCCATCTGCTCGACCAGTGCCTGCGCCCAGTCGACCAGGGCCACGTCGCCGTCGCCGCGCAGCAGGCGCAGGCCGGGCCGGCGCCCCTCGCGCACGGTCGCCGCGAAGTTGGCCTGCTGCTGGCGCAGCGACAGGTCGTTGCAGGGCGGGCTGTCCTGCAGCGCGCACCACAGCAGGAAGACCTCGACCACCCGGGCGCAGTCCGCGCCGATGCCCAGCGGCACGAAGGGGTCGATGTCCAGGCAGCGCACCTCGACGTACTGGATGCCACGCTCGAACAGCGCCTCGATCGGGCGCTCGCCCCGCTCGGTCACCCGCTTGGGGCGGATGGTGGCGTAGTACTCGTTCTCGATCTGCAACACGTGCGTGTTCATCTGCACCCACTCGCCGTCGCGGTGCGTGCCCAGGCGCTCGTAGGCCGGATGGGGCTCGCGCACCGCGTGGGCGAGGCTGGCCAGGTAACGCTCCAGCGAATTGCAGGGCGGGCGCAGCCGCGACTGGGCATCGTTCTGGTAGCCCAGGTCGCTCATGCGCAGGCTGGTGGCGTGGGGCAGGTAGAGCGTGTCGGGCGACAGCGGCTGCAGCGTGTGCTCGCGGCCCTCGAGGAAGGCCGCCGACAGCGCCGGCGAGGCCCCGAACAGCAGCATCAGCAGCCAGTTGTAGCGGTGGAAGTTGCGGATCAGCGCCAGGTAGCCGTCGGACTGGCGCTCGAGCGCGGCGCGCGGATCGGCGGCGGCGGGTGCCTCGTCCAGCAGGGCCCACAGGCCGGGGGCGACCGAATAGTTGTAGTGCACGCCGGCGATGCACTGCATGCGCCGGCCGTAGCGCAGCGCCAGCCCGCGGCGGTAGACATGCTTGAGCATGCCGATGTGGGAGCTGCCGTAGCGGGCGATCGGGATCTCGTCCTCGGCCGGCAGCGCCGACGGCATGGACTGGCTCCACAGGCGCTCGCCGTCGCCGAGCTCGCGGGCCACGTGGCGGTGGATCGTGTCGAGCGACTGCAGCACCGTCTCCACCGCCGGCTCGGCCGGGGTGATGAACTC
Organism: Sphaerotilus hippei; assembly: GCF_003201595.1. Classification (GTDB taxonomy): domain Bacteria; phylum Pseudomonadota; class Gammaproteobacteria; order Burkholderiales; family Burkholderiaceae_C; genus Sphaerotilus; species Sphaerotilus hippei. Next base: position 63,240 of record NZ_QJJS01000009.1, read on the forward strand.
CATCAGCGACTCGGAATAATCGGTCGTGATCTGCGGGTGGGTCAGCGCCGAGCCCAGGCGGACCGGGTGACCGGTCATGGCCAGCTGGCCCGCGCGATCCACGCGCAGGGCCTCACGCTCGATGCCGCGCAGGGACTGCGACAGCAGCCCCGAGCGCGACGGGTCCGACAGATGCCGCAGGCGGCGGGCCAACAGATCGTCCAAGGGCACTCCTCGTCTTTGTCTTGTGTTTCGATGATTTCAGTTGCATGCGCCGAACGCCACGCAGGCGGCGCAGTATGCGCGAGTCGCGCGACATTCACATGCGACCATGACAAGGCCCCGAGCAGGGGGTCTCGTGCACCGCGCCCATGACGGGTTAAACTGGCAGCTGCCAGGAGAGAGCCGAGCCCCGAGCCGGCCGCCGAAGGCGCAGGGGCTGCGGCATCGATCACCGCCCCGAACGCTCAGGCAAAAGGACTGGCAAGCACCTGCACAAGCAGGTGTCACCTCACTGGAGAGAGGTGGCATCGCACGGCCCACGGGACGTCGAGACCACCCACCGAAGGGGCAAGCGGCTGCACCGGCTCAACCGGTCGGCTGTCAATCTCTCAGGTAAAGCGGACAGCGAGGGCCCCCGTCACCGGTCAGCCGGTGATGTGCCGAACCACCGGAGACGGTGGTCCCGGGTGTCGAGGCACAGGCCTCGGCATCGTCGCCTTCGGAGTTTCCGCCATGTCCGCTGCCCCCACCGACACGCCGCTGCTGCACACGCCGCTGCACGCGCTGCACCTCGAGCTCAACGCCAAGATGGTGCCCTTCGCCGGCTACGCCATGCCGGTGCAGTACCCCACCGGCATCATGACGGAGCACCGCCAGTGCCGCGCCTCGGCCGCGCTGTTCGACGTCTCGCACATGGGCCAGGTCCGCCTGGTCGGCGCTGACGCCGCCGCCGCGCTCGAGACCCTGGTGCCGCAGGACATCGTCGACCTGCCGGTGATGAAGCAGCGCTACGCGTTCTTCACCAACGCCGCCGGCGGCCTGCGCGACGACCTGATGGTCACCCGCCGCGAGGACGACCTGTTCCTCGTCGTCAACGCCGCCTGCAAGGCCGCCGACCTGCAGCACCTGATCACCCACATCGGCCACCGCTGCCAGGTCGTGCCGCTGCCCGACCGGGCGCTGCTGGCGCTGCAGGGGCCGCTGGCGGTCGAGGCACTGGCCCGCCTGAACCCGGGCGTGGCCCGGCTGGGCTTCATGAGCGGCGGCCACTTCGGCCTGGCCCATGCCGACTGCTTCATCACCCGCTCGGGCTACACCGGCGAGGACGGTTTCGAGATCTCGGTGCCCGCCGAGCACGCGACCTCGCTGGCGCGGGCGCTGCTGGCGCAGCCCGAGGTCGAGGCCGCCGGCCTCGGCGCGCGGGACACGCTGCGCCTGGAAGCCGGCCTGTGCCTGTACGGCCACGACATCGGCGAGACCACCACGCCGGTCGAGGCCGGCCTGACCTGGGCGATCCAGAAGGTCCGCCGCCCCGACGGCGCCCGCGCGGGCCACTACCCCGGGGCCGACGCCATCGGCGCCCAGCTCACGCGCGGGGCGCCGAGCAAGCGCGTCGGGCTGGTCGGCCTGGAGCGCACGCCGGTGCGCGAGGGCGCCGAGCTGGTCGACGGCCACGGCCACGTCATCGGCCAGGTCACCAGCGGCACGGTCGGCCCCACCGTCGGCCTGCCCATCGCCATGGGCTACCTGCAGATCGACCACGCGATCGCCGGTGGCGAGGTGTGGGCACAGGTGCGTGGCAAGCGGGTGCCGATGAAGGTCGCCCCCCTGCCCTTCGCCGCGCACCGATACTTCAGGGGCTGAACGTCGCCCTGGCAGGCCGGCGTCCAGACGGCCTGAGCCGCACCCCCCTGCTCGCTGCAGAGCAATCTTCATTTCCGGAGCCTTATCCCATGAGCATCAAGTTCACCGCCGACCACGAATGGATCAACATCGCCGACGCCGCCTCGGTCGTGGTCGGCATCACCGTGCACGCCCAGGACGCGCTGGGTGACGTCGTGTTCGTCGACCTGCCTGCGGTCGGCAGCCAGTTCGCCAAGGGCGATGTCGCCGGCGTGGTCGAGTCCGTCAAGGCCGCCGCCGACGTCTACGCCCCGATCAGCGGCGAGATCCTCGAGGTCAACGAGGCGCTGCGCGACGACCCGTCGCTGGCCAACAGCGACCCGCTGGGCGCGGGCTGGTTCTTCAAGGTCAAGCCGAGCGCACCGGCCGAGCTGGACGAGCTGCTCGACTCGACGGGCTACGACGCCCTGCTGAAGACGCTGTAAACGGCCCGACCGGCCCGATCCCCTCCCTCTGCCTGCCCGCCATGACCGCCTCCCTGCCCACCTCTGCCGTGCTGCCTTCGCTGGCGCAACTCGAGAACGCCACCGAATTCACCAGCCGGCACATCGGCCCGGACGCGCTCGACGAGCGACACATGCTGGGGGTGATCGGCCCGGCCAGCCGCCGTGCGCTGATCGACGCGATCGTGCCCCGCTCGATCGCGCGCGGCACGCCGATGGACCTGCCCGCCCCGCTGAGCGAGGCCCGGGCCCTGGCCGAACTGAAGGCGCTGGCCGCGAAGAACCAGGTGCTGACCAGCCACATCGGCTGCGGCTACTTCGGCACCCTCACGCCCGGCGTCATCCTGCGCAACATCCTCGAGAACCCGGCCTGGTACACCGCCTACACGCCCTACCAGGCCGAGATCAGCCAGGGCCGCATGGAGGCGCTGGTCAACTTCCAGACCATGGTCACCGACCTGACGGGCATGGCGATCGCCAACGCCTCGATGCTCGACGAGGCCACCGCCGCCGCCGAGGCGATGACGCTGGCCGCCCGCGTCGGCAAGAGCAAGGCCACGCGCTTCGTCGTCGCGCACGACGTGCTGCCGCAGTCGCTGGAGGTCATCCGCACCCGCGCCAGGCCGCTGGGCATCCACGTCGACCAGGTGCATGCCACCGAGATCACCGCCTCGCTGGCCGCCGAGCCCGCCTTCGGCGTGCTGCTGCAGTACCCGGGCGTGAACGGCCAGGTCCGTGACCTGCGCCCGATCATCGAGGCCGTGCACGCCGCGGGCGGCCTGGCGCTGGTCGCCGCCGACCTGCTGGCGCTGACGCTGCTGGTGCCCCCGGGCGAGCTGGGGGCGGACATCGCCCTGGGCACGACCCAGCGCTTCGGCATGCCCATGGGAGCCGGCGGCCCGCACGCGGCCTACCTGGCCACCCGGGACGAGTTCAAGCGCTCGATGCCCGGCCGGCTGGTCGGCGTCAGCATCGACAGCCACGGCCGCAAGGCTTACCGCCTGGCGCTGCAGACCCGCGAGCAGCACATCCGCCGCGAGAAGGCCACCTCCAACATCTGCACCGCGCAGGTGCTGCCGGCGGTGGTCGCCAGCATGTACGCGGTCTACCACGGCCCGGCCGGCCTGCAGCGCATCGCGCAGCGGGTGGCGGTGCTGACCGCGATCCTGGCCGCGGGCCTGAAGTCGCTGGGCTGGCGCCTGCTGCACGACACCGCCTTCGACACGCTGCACCTCGAGGTCGGCGAGCAGCGTGACGCGCTGATGGCCGCCGCCGTCGCCGCCGGCCGCAACCTGCGGGCCGCCAGCGCCGACACGATCACCATCAGCCTGGACGAGACCAGCACCCGCGCCGACCTCGACGCGCTGTGGGCGATCTTCTCGCGCGGCGCCACGCCGCCGACGGTGGCCGAACACGCCGACCGCACCACGCCGATGCTGCCGGCCGCCCTGCTGCGCGGCAGCGCCTACCTGAGCCATCCGGTCTTCAACAGCCACCACGCCGAGACCGAGATGCTGCGCTACATCCGCGCGCTGTCGGACAAGGACCTGGCGCTGGACCGCAGCATGATCCCGCTGGGCTCGTGCACGATGAAGCTCAACGCCACGTCGGAGATGATCCCGATCACCTGGCCCGAATTCGCCAACGTGCACCCGCTGGCGCCGGCCGGGCAGCTCGCCGGCTACGCCGAGCTGAACGCGCAGCTCACCGGCTGGCTCGCCCAGGCCACCGGTTACGCCGGCATCAGCCTGCAGCCCAACGCCGGCTCGCAGGGCGAGTACGCCGGCCTGCTGGCCATCATGGGCTGGCACGCCTCGCGCGGTGACGCCCACCGGCACATTTGCCTGATCCCCGAGAGCGCGCACGGCACCAACCCGGCGTCGGCGCAGATGGCCGGCATGCAGGTGGTGGTGGTCAAGTGCGATCCCAACGGCAGCGTCGACCTCGACGACCTGCGCGCCAAGTGCGCCAGGCACGCCGCCGACCTGGCCGCGATCATGATCACCTACCCGTCGACCTACGGCGTGTTCGAGCCGCGGGTGCGCGAGCTGTGCGAGATCGTGCATGCGCATGGCGGCCGGGTCTACGTCGACGGCGCCAACATGAACGCGCTGGTCGGCCTGGCCGCGCCGGGCGAGTTCGGCGGCGACGTGTCGCACCTGAACCTGCACAAGACCTTCTGCATCCCGCACGGCGGTGGCGGCCCGGGCGTCGGCCCGGTCTGCGTCGTCGAGGACCTGGTGCCCTTCCTGCCCGGCCACGCCACCGCCGGCGAACACCGTGACGGCGGGGTCGGCGCGGTGTCGGCCGCGCCGCTGGGCAACGCGGCGGTGCTGCCGATCAGCTGGATGTACATCCGCATGATGGGTGCCGAAGGCCTGACCGCCGCCACCGAGACGGCGATCCTGAGCGCCAACTACGTCGCCGCCCGCCTGGCCGACCACTACGACATCCACTTCAGCAGCGGCCTGGACGGCGTCAAGGGGGGAGGCGTCGCGCACGAGTGCATCCTCGACCTGCGCCCGCTCAAGGACAGCTCGGGCATCGGGGCCGAGGACGTGGCCAAGCGCCTGATCGACTACGGCTTCCACGCCCCGACGCTGAGCTTCCCGGTCGCCGGCACGCTGATGGTCGAGCCCACCGAGAGCGAGCCGCTGGCCGAGCTCGACCGCTTCTGCGACGCGATGATCGCCATCCGCGACGAGATCCGGCAGGTCGAGGCCGGCACCTGGCCGCGCGAGGACAACCCGCTGCGGCACGCGCCGCACACCGCCGAGAGCCTGCTGGCCAGCGACTGGGCCCATGCCTACCCGCGCGAGACCGCCGCCTACCCGGTGGCCAGCCTGCGCCAGGGCAAGTACTGGGCCCCGGTGGGCCGCGTGGACAACGTCTACGGTGACCGCAACCTGTTCTGCAGCTGCGTGCCGGTGGGCGACTACGCCGCGAGCTGAAGACGGCCGGGGCGGGTTGCCCCGGCACGTGAACGCCTGAAATGCAAAACTGGGACGTTCCCGGCGTGGATATCCACCCTTGGACGCCCCGGCCTGCTGGCTAGAGTCATCGTCACCGTCCCTGCGTCGACGACGCGGCGGACGATCCCTAGACCCGCCCTCCAGGAGTTTGCGTCGATGAGCACATCCCCTCCCCCTCCCTATCGCCTGATCACCCGCAGCGACTTCGACGGCCTCGTCTGTGCCGTGCTGCTGACCGAACTGGGCCTGATCGACGACATCACGTTCGTCCACCCCAAGGACATGCAGGACGGCAAGATCGAGGTCAGCTCGCGCGACATCTCGACCAACCTGCCCTACGTGCCCGGCGTGCACCTGGCCTTCGACCACCACGCCTCCGAGACGCTGCGCCACGGTGGCGAACGGGCCGCCAACCACATCATCGACCCGGCCGCGCCGTCGGCGGCCCGCGTGGTGTACGACCACTACGGCGGCGCCAGGACCTTCCCGATGGTCGACCCGCAGATGATGACCGCGGTCGACCAGGCCGACTCGGCCCAGTACAGCCGCGAGGACATCCTCGAGCCGCGGGGCTGGGTGCTGCTGAACTACCTGATGGACGCCCGTACCGGGCTGGGCCGCTTCCGTGACTTCCGCATCAGCAACTACGCGCTGATGATGGAGCTGATCCAGTTCTGCCGCACCCACACGATCAGCGACATCCTGGGCCTGCCCGACGTGCAGGAACGGGTGCAGCTCTACGTCGACCATGCCGAGCGGGCCCGGGAGCAGATCCTGCGCTGCAGCACCGTGCACGACCGGCTGGTCGTGCTGGACCTGCGCGGCGAGCAGACCATCTGGGCCACCAACCGCTTCATGATCTACGCGCTGTTCCCGCAGGCCAACATCTCGATCCACCGCCTGTGGGGCCTGAAGCAGCAGAACACGGTGTTCGCGACCGGCAAGTCCATCCTCGACCGCAGCAGCCGCACCGACATCGGCCAGCTGATGCTGGAGTTCGGCGGCGGTGGCCACCAGGCCGCCGGCACCTGCCAGGTCGACAACGAGCGCGCCGACGAGGTGCTGCAGACGCTGATCCGCCGCATCAACGCGGACGGCTGAAGCCGCCCGGGCCCGGCCTGGCGCCGGGCCGCTACGGCGCCATCGTGCGTCGGTCCGCCAGCTGGTGGTGCACCACCTGCGCCACGGCCTGCAGCCGCGACCGGTCGACGCGGCCGGACAGCGCGTAGCCAAAACCCGCCTCCACCCAGTAGAAGACGTCCACGTCACCCTCGCGGGCATGCTGGAAGGCCGCAGCCGGCCCGGCCTCGCCGGCCGGCGCCTGGCGCACGTAGAGCGTCAGCCGGGCGCCCCCGGCGTCCTGGTACATGAACTGCGCCACCGGTCCGTTGCCGGCGGCCAGCAGCCGCCCGCCCAGCAGCTCGTAGCCCAGCGGGGCCAGCTGCGGTGCGGCCAGCCGGGTGCCCAGGCGCCGGGACAGCCACGCCACCAGATGTTCGGCCTGCCGGCCGTCGACCTCGACCGGATGGCGCTGCTCGGGGGTGTAGACCGCATGCGCCAGCGCCGCGTCACGCGGCAGGCTCGGGCCGTTGCGCCCGGCCAGCGCCGCGGGCGCTCCGGCCCGGCCCGCCAGATAGCCCCCCGACCCGCCGCCCAGCAGGCCCAGCAGCAGGGCCGCCACCACCCAGGCGGCGCCGACCGGACGCCCCCCGCCGGCCCGGCCGCCCGCGGCACCGTGCTCCGCAGGCCCGGCCGCGTGCGCCCGCACGCCCCGGAGGACGGCGCCCAGGCTCGCCCGGACACGCGCCCGGCCCGCCGCCAGCACCCCGCCGGCCCCCACCGGCCGCACTGACGCTGACGCGGGGGCAGGATCGGGAGCGGCCTGAGCCGGCGAGCGCCCCCGGGCCGCCTCGATCAGGCGCAGCGGCAGCGGCTCGTTGAGCACGGCGTCGAAGGCCTGGTGCAGCGCCTGGTTCTGCGCCTGCCAGTCCTGCACCTGCCGCGCCGACTCCGGGTGCGCCGCCAGCCAGGCCTGCACGGCGATCCGGCGCGCGGCGTCCAGGCGGCCATCCGCATAGGCATGCAGTTCGTCGGCGTTCATCTCACTTCACCACTTTCCAGCCGGCCGGCGTCCGGGCGGCCGCGGCCGGCGCGACCTCGTCGGACAGGCGCAGGCGCATCGCCGAGCGGGCCCGCGCCAGGCGCGACATGACCGTGCCGATCGGCACGTCGAGCACCTCGGCGGCCTCGGCATAACTGAACTCCTCCAGCCCGACGAGCAGCAGCACCTCACGCTGGGCCACCGGCAGGGTCTCGAGCGCGACCTGCAGGTCACGCCGACCCAGCGACTCCAGCTGCCCGCCGCTGACCGCCTGGGCGGCCGGCCCCTCGCCGTCCTCGTCGAGGGCCTGCATGGGCGGGTGGCGCTGGCGGCACTGGTTGGCATGCAGGTGGTGCATCAGCGTGAACAGCCAGGCTCGCAGCCGCTCGTGCGCATCGCCCTCGCCGCAGCGCCACTGGTCCAGCCGCGCCCAGGCGCGCTCGAGCGTGTCCTGCACGAGGTCGTCGGCCGCGCCCGCGCCGACGAGCGCGCGGGCGTAGCGCCGCAGGCGCGGCAGGTGCTCGATCAGGTCGGGGGCGACGGACATCGGGGCGACGAGGCGGGCGGCGACGCGTCAGGACCCGCCGTTCACGGGCGGGCGACGTGCCACACGCCGTTGACGCCATCCCCGCTGGTGTCGCCGGGCTTCTGGTCCTTGAACCAGGTGTAGAGCGGCTTGCCCTTGTAGGCCCACTGGCGCGAGCCGTCGTCGCGCAGCACCACGCTGTAGTCGCCCGTCGGCTTCGCGTCGGCCGCGGCCGTCAGAGGCGGCCACTTCTGCGCGCAGTCGCCGTTGCAGGCGCTGCGCCCGGCGCCGTCACGGTCGAAGGTGTAGAGCGTCATGCCGGCGGCGTTGCTGAGCAGGCCGCTGGCGACGAGAGTCGGAGGCGCGGCCGGCACGGTCGTGCAGGCGCCCAGGGTCAGGGCCGCCGTCAGGGTGGCCAGGCGGAGGAAGGAAGCAGCTCGCATGATGGATCTCCATGGGTTGACCCGGGAGTGAACACGGCGGCCCGCCGTTTTATTCCATCCCGACAAAAACAGCGCCGCCCCGTCGGGCAGGCCGGGACCGCGGGCGACAATCCCGCTCTGGCATCGGGCCTGCTTGATGGCCCGGCCCTGCCGCAGAAGGTGCCCCCTCATGAGCCTGTCGAACGACCTCCATCCTGACCCGTCCCTGCACACCCGCCAGCACTTCGCGAGCGACAACTATGCCGGCATGTGCGCCAACGCGGCGCGCTGGTTCCAGATCGCCTCGACCAGCGGCCATGAGCCCGCCTATGGCGACGACCGCTGGACGCAGCGGGTCTCCGACCAACTGCGCGAGCTGTTCCAGACCGACTGCGACATCTACTTCGTCTTCAACGGCACGGCGGCGAACTCGCTGGCGCTGGCCTCGCTGTGCCAGAGCTACCACTCGGTGATCTGCACCTCGGTGGCCCACATCGAGACCGACGAGTGCGGCGGGCCGGAATTCTTCTCCAACGGCTCCAAGCTGCTGGTGGCCGAGGCCGACAGCGAAGCCGCGCGCCGGGGCAAGCTGACCCCCGACGCGGTGGAGACGCTGGTGACCCGGCGCAACGACGTGCACTACCCCAAGCCCAAGGTGGTCAGCCTGACCCAGTCCACCGAGCTGGGCACGGTCTACACCGTGGAGGAGGTGCGCGCGATCGCGGCGATCGCCAAGCGCCGCCATCTGAAGGTGCACATGGACGGTGCCCGTTTTGCCAACGCCGTGGCCTCGCTGGGCTGCCACCCGAGCGACATCACCTGGCGCGCCGGCGTCGATGTCCTCTGTTTCGGCGGCACCAAGAACGGCCTGCCGGTGGGCGAGGCGGTGGTGTTCTTCGACCGGACGCTGAGCGAGGACTTCGCCTACCGCGTCAAGCAGGCCGGCCAGCTCGCCTCGAAGATGCGCTTCATCTCCGCGCCCTGGCTGGGCCTGCTGGAGAACGACACCTGGCTGCACAACGCGGCGCACGCCAACGCGATGGCCCAGCGGCTGCACCGGCAGATCGTGCACCTGCCCGGCGTGCGCGTGCTGCATCCGCCCGAATCGAATGCAGTGTTCGCCCGCCTGCCCCCGCTGGCGGTCACGCGGCTGCATGCCCAGGGATGGCGCTTCTACGAGTTCATCGCCGGGGGAGGCTGCCGGTTCATGTGCGCCTGGGACACCACGCCCGAATCGGTCGACGCCTTCGCCACGGCCATCGGCGTGGCCTGCGCCGACCTGTGAAACCCCACCCCTCGGGGGGAATGTCGTCGCTGGCCGCGCGGGCCAGACTGGGCGCGTCGGTCACAATCGGTCCCTGACCGCAACAGCCCCCGGAGGTCTCGACATGATGTTCCGTCCGATCGGAGAGCACGCGCTCACCCCTTGCATCGTGGTCCTGGGCGCCCCGCTGCTGCTGGACTTCCTGGTCGACGCGCTGGGGGGCTCGGTGCAGGACCAGGAGCGCCGCGAGGACGGCTCGATCGTGCAGGCCCGCGTGCGCCTGGGAGACACCGTGGTGATGGTCATCGAGGCCGGCCGGCAGTTCTCGCCGATGTGCGGGGCCTATTGCCTGGACGTCGAGAACATCGACGCGACCATGGCACGTGCGCTGCTGGGCGGTGCGACGCTCGACGCCGAGGTGAGCGACACGCCCGCCGGCCGCCAGGCCCGGGTGGTCGACCCCTTCGGCAACCTGTGGTGGTTGGCGGAAGACGAACGCATCAGCCAGGATGGAATGGCCCCATGAATCCAGAAGATCTCGAATTTCTCCCCGAACAGGGCGAGCCCCTGCAACTGATGGTGCTGCTGCACGGCGTGGGCTCGCAGCCCGCGCACCTGCGGCCGCTGGCCGACGTGCTGCGCCGGCAGTTTCCGCAGGCCGCCGTGCTGGTGCCAGCCGGCTTCGAGCCTTTTGATGCCGGGCCGGTGGCCGGCCATCAATGGTTCTCGGTGCGCGGCATCGACGAGGACCAGCGGGTCGAACGGGTCGCCCGCAGCCTGCCGGCGCTGCTGGCCCGCATCCGGGCCGAACAGGCCCGCCTGGGCGTCGAAGCCCGCGCGACGGCACTGTTCGGCTTTTCCCAGGGCGCGATCATGGCCCTGGAGGCGGTGCAGGCCGACCCGGCACTGGCCGGACGGGTGCTGGCCTTCTCGGGCCGTTATGCCCGCCTGCCCGAGCAGGCCCCGCCCGAGACCACCATCCACCTGTTCCACGGCTCGGCCGACCCGGTCATCGACGCGGCACACAGCCGCGCGGCGATGCAGCACCTGTCGGGCCTGAGCGCGGGCGATGCGACGCTGGACCTCGCCGAGGGCGTCGGCCACGAGCTGCACGCCGCGCTGGTCGATCGTGCGCTGCACCGCCTGACCCACCATGTGCCGCTGCGCCTGTGGCAGGCGGCGATGGCCAGCCCCGGCAACTGAGCCGGGCGGCGGGGCCCGGACCCCGCCCTCAGAACTCCATGTCGAGTTCCTCGATCTCCTCGGGCTCGAGCCGGGCGGCTTCGATCCAGGCCTGCAGCTCGGGCATGGCCAGCACCGTGTCCATGTAGCGCCGGCAGGGCACGCTGACCGGCACGTGGTAGGTCGCCAGCCGGGTGACGACCGGCGCGTACATCGCGTCGGCCATGCTGCGCTGCGCACCGAACAGCCAGGGCCCGCCATGGCGCTGCAGGCAGTCGGTCCAGATCTCGAGCACGCGGTCGATGTCCTCCTGCGCGCGTGCCCAGACCTTGAAGCCGGGGAAGTCGCCCTTGAGGTTCATCGGCAGCGCGCTGCGCAGGCTCGAGAAGCCCGAATGCATCTCGCCGCAGATGGCGCGGCAGTGCGCCCGGGCGGCCCGGTCGGCCGGCAGCAGCCCGGCCTCGGGCGCCAGCTCGTTGAGGTATTCGGCGATCGCCAGCGTGTCCCAGACCTCGGTGCCCTCGTGGCGCAGGCAGGGCACGCGGATCGAGGGCGCCAGCAGCAGCAGTTCGCGCCGGGCCCCGCCGTCGTCGGGTTCGACCATCACCTCGGTGACCGACAGGCCGGCAAAACGCACCAGCAGCCAGCCGCGCAGGGACCAGGACGAGTAATTCCGGCTGCTCAGCGTCAGGCTGGCGGGAGCGGGCGGCGGTGTGGCGGCACGCCGGGATGGGGCACGGGTCATGAACGGGTCTCCTGGTACGGCTCGATCCGCAGCGGGCACGCAATCCGGATGCCAGGGCCGCTCAGGCTGGCGCGCAAGTTGCGTCCTGCCTCGTGAAACAGGCTCGACCATGATCTATCACAGCTACCAGACCCACAACGACCTGCTCCAGCCCTGGCGCGCCGCGGCAAGGCTGGTGGCCCCTTCGGTGCTCGACAGCGAGCACCCGTGGACCCGGGCGCCCTGGCTGCGCCAGTGGGCCGCTGCCTGCGAGGTGCTCGGCCTGAGCGAGCTCACGCACCACCGACCCGACTTCGGCATCAGGATGGTGCGCATTCCTGCCACCCGGGACGGCCACGCGGTCGAGCGTGAGGTCGAGGTCGAGGAGCAGGTGGTGCTGCGCACCCCGTTCGCGACGCTGCTGCGTTTCGCGAAGCCGGGCGTGCAGGCCCAGCCCCGGTTGCTGATCGCCGCACCGATGTCGGGCCACTTCGCCACGCTGCTGCGTGAGACGGTGCGGGTGGCGCTGGCCGACCACGAGGTCTACATCACCGACTGGCACAACGCACGCGACGTGTCGCTGCGGGACGGCCGCTTCGGCATGGACGAATACATCGAGCACCTGATGGTGTTCCTGCGGGCGATGGGGCCGGGATCGCACCTGATGGCGATCTGCCAGCCCTGCGTGGCCGCGCTGGCCGCCACCGCGCTGATGGCCGAGGACGAGGACGAGGCCGCGCCGATCAGCCTGACGCTGATGGCCGGCCCGGTCGACTGCCGGGTCAGCCCGACCGAGGTCAACCAGCTGGCCACCAGCAAGCCGATGAGCTGGTTCGAGAAGAACCTGATCGCCACCGTGCCACCGCGCCACGTCGGTGGCGGTCGGCGGGTCTATCCCGGCTTCGTGCAGCTGACCGCGTTCATGAACATGAACCTGCAGCGCCACATCGACTCGTTCCGGCAGATGGCCCGCCTGCGGGTGGACGGCGAGCACGAGGCCGCCGGCGCGACACGCCGGTTCTACGAGGAGTATTTCGCCGTCGCCGACCTGCCGGCCGACTTCTACCTGGAGACGGTGCGCAAGGTCTTCCAGGACTACGACCTGGCCCGCAACGCCCTGACCTGGCGCGACCGGCCGGTGCGCCCGGAGGCAATCCGGCGCACCGTGCTCTTCACCGTCGAGGGAGAGCGCGACGACATCTGCTCCATCGGCCAGACCGTGGCCGCGCACGAGCTCTGCAGCCGGCTCAAGCCGATGCTGAAGAACCACTACGTCCAGGCCGGGGCCGGCCACTACGGCGTGTTCAGCGGCCGGCGCTGGCAGCACCAGATCTACCCGATGGTGCGCGACCGGGTGCACCAGGCCCAGACCACGTTCGGCCGGGCCTGAGCACCGACCTCACCAGCCGCGGCGGGCGACCATCAGCGAGGACACCACCTCGGTCGAGGCGCGGCTGAAGCGGCCGTCCTGGCCGAGCAGCTGCCTCGCGCGGGTGCCGTCGCCCTGGTTGATGTGGCGCCCGATCTCGCCCACGGACTCGTGGAACTGGCGGTGCTGCTCGACCAGCGCGGAGAATCCCGGCTGACGGCCCCAGCGCTGCCGGGCCGCCCCGTGCAGCCACTGACCCAGCGCGCAGCGGTCGTCGCGGCAGATCACGTCGACGTCGAGCTGACGCTGCTCGCGCAGCGCCTCCAGCAGCTTGTCCTTCCAGGCCCGGTGGGCCGCGATGGCCGCGTCGAAGTCGAAGCCGTCGGCGCTCGGCAGGCGAAAGCGCGAGACCTCCTCGGCCATGCGGGCCGCCTGGTCCTTGACCGACGTGGCCGCGGCCGCCGTCTGCTCGACCAGCGCGGCGTTCTGCTGCGTGACCCGGTCCATCTCGTGCACCGCCTCGCTGACCTGGGTCACGCCCAGGCTCTGCTCCTGGGTGCCGGTGGCGATGTGGGCCAGCAGGCCGTTGACCCGCTCCACGTTGCAGACGATCTCGCGCATGATCTCGCCGGCCTCGCGCACGACCTCGGCGCCGGACTCGACCTTCTCGCGGCTGGCGGTGATCAGGCTCTTGATCTCGCGGGCCGCATCGGCCGAACGCTGCGCAAGCGTGCGCACCTCGCTGGCGACGACGGCGAAGCCGCGGCCGGACTCGCCCGCCCGGGCCGCCTCGACGGCCGCGTTCAGCGCCAGGATGTTGGTCTGGAAGGCGATGCCGTCGATCACGCCGATGATGTCCACCACCCGCACCGACGACTGGTGGATGTCGTTCATCGTCTGCATCATCGTGCCGACGATGGCGCCGCCCCGCTCGGCCGACTCGGCGTTGACCCGGGCCATGCCGGCCGCCTCCTGGGTGTGCACCGCGGTGTTGCGCACGGTGGCGGCGATCTGCTCCATCGACGCGGCCGACTGCTCGAGGTTGGCCGCGGACTGCTCCGTGCGGGCCGACAGGTCCATCGCGCCGGTGGCGATCTCGCTGCTCGAGTGCACCAGCTCGTCGGAGGCGCTGCGCACCTGGCCGACGATGTGGCGCAGCGCGCCCTGCATCTGGGTGAGCGAGCCCATCAGGCCGGCCACCTCGTCGCGGCCCCAGGCCCGGGGTGAGGTCGTCAGGTCACCGTCGCGCATCGCCTCGATGTGCAGCGTGACCTCGCGCAGCCCGCCTTCGAGCACCTTGCGGAAGGCGATGAACAGGTAGGCGGCCACCAGGATCGACAGCACGATCAGCGCCATCGTCAGGTCACGGGCCCGCTCGAGGCGGTCGACGCGCAGCTCGATCAGGTGATCGAGCTGATCGAGCGCCGTGCGCTGCAGGGCCAGCAGCTCGTCGACCGAGCGCTGCGCCCCGGCCGCGAACGCCGCCGCATCGCCGATGGCGGGCTGGTCGATGAAACGGTCCAGGCCGGCGAGCCAGTCGCGCAGCGTGGTCGAGGCGATCACCGGATCCAGCACCGGCGCCAGCGCCCGGTCGTAGGCCACGACCTTGCGCAGATCGGCGAGCACCGCTTCGGCGTGGGCCATCGCCAGGCTGTGATGTCGGGCCAGGACCCTCAGCTCGGCCGCCTGGGCGCTGCCCGTGCTCACCGGCCCCAGGGCGGCGGCCTGCATGCGGGTCACCGCATCGGCGATCGGCAGCAGCCGGAACATCGCCGTGTCCATCAGGTAGTAGCTGTCGATGTCCGGGTCGAGCGTCAGGTTGGAGCCATCGGCCACCGCGACCATCAGCTCGGCCAGTGCGGTCAGCACGGCGTCGGCGGAGGCGGCATCGCCGCGCTTCTGGCTGGCCGCCTGCCAGGCCTCGACCAGGCGTCGATGGCTGTCGGCCGTGCCCAGCATGGCCGCGTCGTCAGCCTGCAGGGTGGCCAGTTCATCGAGCTGTGCCTGGATGCGCCCCTGCGGCGCCTCGCTGCCGGCACGCTGGCGCAGCAGCGACTCGGCCAGCGGCAGCATCGCGCGCGCATGGCGCACGCCCAGGCGCTCCTTGGCGGAGAAGGCGATCTGGTCGGACATGCTGCCCAGGTACTGCGTCGCCAGCACCACGATGGGCACGGCGAACACGGCCGAGATCACCGTCGCCTTGGCGCGGAAGCCGACCGCCCTGAACAGCCGCACCCCCGGGGCCCAGGGCCCGTGGTAGCGGAAGAAGGACCCGATGCCGTGGGCGCCACGGCCTTCGACCGGGGCAGGGCTGGCGGCGGATCGGGCCGGCGCGAGGCCGGCCTGCGGGAAAGAGACAGACATGCACACTCCGTTGTTGTTCTGGGGATGGGCACCCGCCTGCTCCGCTCCGCCATCCGGAGAGCAGCGCCAGCGGCGCCGCGCGGGGCCCTCCTGGCCGTTCAGGTCAGCTTGAAGGTCGACACCTTCTCGCGCAGGTGGTCGCCCTGCTCGCTCAGCGCGTGGGAGGCCGCCTCCATCTGGCCGACCAGGTTGGTGTTCTCCTGGGTGACCTCGCTGAGGCCCCGGATCTCGATCAGGATGTTCTGGGAGTTCTGCTGGCCCGCGCGGGTCAGCGCGACGATCTCCTGCATCGTCTCGTGGATGCGCTGCACATGCGCATCGGTGGACTGCAGCGACTCGACCACCAGGCCGGTCAGCGCGCTGCCGTGGGCGATGTCGTCGGTCGAGCGGCCGATGATGTCGCTGATGCGGCGTGCCGACTCGGCGCTGCGCTGCGCGAGGCTGCGCACCTCGGTGGCGACGACGGCGAAGCCCCGTCCGGCCTCGCCCGCCTTGGCGGCCTCGACCGAGGCGTTCAAGGCCAGGATGTTGGTGCGGAAGGCGATGTTGTCGATCAGCTCGACGATCTCGCCGATCTCGTGGCTCTTGCCCTTGAGCGAGCGCATGCGCTCATCGAGCTTGTCCATGCGGGTGCGGCTGCGCGCGGCATCCAGACGCATCGCCTCGACCACCTCCACCGCACGATCGATCTGCTGGCCACATTCGTCGAGCTGATCGGTGTAGCGGGTCACGCCCTGCAGCACCTGGCTGATGGCGTCGGCCGAACGTTCGGTGCGCTGCGTCAGGTCCTGGTTGCCGCTGGCGATCTCGCGCGAGGCGTGCGAGACCGCGGCCACGCCCTGGCGTACCGCCGCGAACAGGTCGGCCAGGCGCGACAGCGAGGTGCCCAGCGAGTACATCGCCAGCGCCACCTCGTCGCGGCCCCACGGTTGCGGGCGGGCACTCAGGTCGCCGCTGGCCATGCGGGCCACCTGGGCCTGCAAGGCACCGAGCCCGCCGCTCATGACCCGATAGAAGGCCAGCAGCAGGTAGATCGCCAGCGTGACCAGCAGCGCCACCAGGCTGGCCAGCACGATGGCATCCTGGACCAGGCGACGCCCGGAAGCGTCCATCGCCTCGGCCAGCAGCTGCTGGCCGAGCGTCTCGGCCTGCTCGATCTCGCCCACGAGTGCCGTGACCTGCTGGCGCCAGGCCTGGCGCGCCTCGGCCGAGGCCTCGCCCTGGGCACTCATGACGGGGCTGCGCAGCAGCGCCTCGATGCGGTCCCACAGCGGCAGCGCCTGCAGACGTGCCAGCGCCGGATGCAGACCACGCTGGGCATCGAGCTGGGTGCGCAGCCGGTCCAGCGTGTCGTCGGCCAGCGCGGAGCGTTCACCCGCCTTGAGCCAGGCCCAGTCGTCGCCCTGGCCGGCCCAGACCAGCGTGCTGATGCCCCGCAGGCCGAGCAGGGATTCTTTCAGATGCGGCAGTTCGTCGAGCACCACCAGCTGCAGGTGGGCGATCGCCATGTCGCCCCTGGGCTGCACATGTGACGACTGCACCACCTGGCGCGACAGGGCCAGCAGCTTCAGGATGCACAGGCTCTGGCGCCGCCACAGCGGCAGGGTGGTGGCGGCGTCCGCCGCCGACAGCTCGTCCATGCAGGACTGCAGCGGCGTGAAGCTCGCGATGTTGCCCAGTTCACGGCGGACCTCGGCGTCGTGCGCGCGCAGGGCCGCCCAGCGTGCAGACACGTCGACCGCCCCGACCGGAAGTTCCGCGCTCACGTCGGCCGGCGGCTGCCCCCCCTGGGACTGGTAATAGGACAGCAGCCGTGCCTGCTGCAGCGCGCGGGTCAGCGCGTCGACATGGTCGACGTAGTTCATGGCCATGCGCGAGCGGGCCTCGTGGCGCACCATGTTCAGGGTCAGGTCGACGTAATGCGACGAGACCAGCACCAGCGGCAGCAGGAAGGCCCCGGCGACCACCGCGGCCTTGTACGAGAACGGCAGGGCGCGCAGCAGACGCACCCCGGGAGCGAGCAGGCCGTGGTAGCGGAAGTACTCGTGCAGACCCGCGATCAGGCGAGGCCGCCGGTCTGCGGTACTCGACGAGCCGCGGGCGTAACGCTGCAGGATGCCACTGAAGTTCATGCTCTTCCCAAGGTAGATCATCGCCGCCAGGGCAGCACGTGAAGCGCGCACCTTGACCACTGACGAAGCGATTGTCCGGACACCCTGGCACCGGCAAGCGCGGAACTGGCCGGCAAGCCCATGGGTTTTCAAGGGCATCCCGTGGCCACAGCACGGCACAGTAGCCATGGACAAAAAACGAACCGCCGCCGACCAGGGACCCTCTGGCCGGACCATCCTCAGAGAGGCTCCATGACCCGACCTGCCACGGCCCCGATGACACGACTCTCCGAGCCCGTGCCCGGCAGCACGCCCACGGGGCCCCGGCCGCTGCTGACCGCCGTCCTCGTGGCGGCCCTGTGCGGTGCCGGGGCGTGGCTGTCCACGCTGGGCGGGGCATGGCAGATCGCCGCCCCCCTGCTGACGTCGTTGCTGGCCGCAGGCGTGGTGCTGCGCCACGCCGGCGGCGATCGCCGCCCGGCCGGCACCGACGACACGATGAACGGCAGCCAGCTGCTGGTGCGCCAGGTGATTCCGGTCTGGCAGCGCCACATCCAGGCCTCGCGCAAGCAGGCCGAGGATGGCGTGGCCGCGCTGCTCGGCTCCTTCTCCAGCCTCAGCGACGGTCTCTCGCAGGCGGCGCGCAACGCCGAAGGCGCGCGGGGCAGCCTGGGCGCCGGCGTGACCGACGAGCTGCTCAAGCGCCATGAACAGGCCATCGGCGCGCTGCTGGGGCCGATGCGCGAGGCCGAGGCACAGCGCCAGCGCATGTATGAGCAGCTGGTCGCCTTCACCGACGACCTGGCCGAGCTGGTGCAGCACGCCAAGGAAGTGCGCCAACTCGCCAGCCACACCAAGCTCGTCGCGTTCAACGCGTCGATCGAGGCCCACCGCGCCGGCCGGCAGGACCACGGCTTCCAGGCCGTGGCCAAGGAAGTGCAGACGCTGGCGACCCGCTCGGACGCGGCCGGCCAGCGCATCGGCTCGGGCGTGTCGCGGCTCAACGACCGCATCGCCGGCCTCAAGCGCGAAGCCGCGCTGCAGTCGGGCAGCGACGAGGAGCTGAGGCTGTCGGCGCGCCAGCAGGCCCGGCTGGTGATCGGCCTGCTGCTCGACGACCTGGCGGAATCGCTGCAGTCCTCGCGCGAACTGCGCGACCTGAGCGTGCGACTGAGCGGCGACATGGACCAGGTGTTCATGGGCTTCCAGTACCAGGACCGCTTCAACCAGATGATGGACATCATCGAGCGCGACATGCAGCGTCTGACGGAGTGGGCCATCAGCAATGGCCAGGCCAGTCAGGCCGACGCGGCGCGCTGGCTCGACGACCTCGAGCGCACCTACACGATGGAGGAGCAGCGCTCCCACCATCACGGCACGGTCGACATCCAGCGCAATACCGGCGTGGAATTTTTCTGAAGGGACAGGCAATGAGCAAGACCATCATGGTCATCGACGATTCGAGCAGCTTCCGCACCGTGGTCAAGCTGGCACTGCAGAAGGCCGGCTACACCGTGGTCGAGGCGATGGACGGCCAGGACGCCGCCGAGAAGCTCGGCGGCAACCGCCCCCACCTGATCGTGTGCGACGTCAACATGCCGCGCATGGACGGCCTGACCTTCGCTCGCCACGTCAAGGCCGGGCCGCACAAGTTCACTCCCATCATCATGCTGACCACCGAGTCCCAGGAGGCCAAGAAGGCCGAGGGCAAGGCGGCCGGCGTGCGGGCCTGGATCACCAAGCCCTTCCAGCCTTCGCAGCTGGTCGACGCGGTCTCCCGCCTCTGCCCCTGATCGGCGTACCCGCGCAGGACCCGCGTCCTGCGCCCTGCCCTGGAGTCCGAGATGAATCCTTCCGAAGCCGGCACGAATGCCTGCCTGCACCTGGACGCCGAAGTGACGATCCGCCAGGCCGCCGAACTGCACCCGCGCCTGCGCGCGGCGATCGAGGCCGGGCTGGGCTGCATCGACCTGTCGGCCGTGGTCGAGTTCGACACGGCCGGCCTGCAGTTGCTGGCCGCGAGCTGCCGTTCCGCCCGTGACCAGGGACGCCGCCTGCAGCTGCAGGCCCCGTCGGAGGTGGTCCGTGGCGTCTGCGCCACCTACGGCCTGAGCGACTGGCTGGCCGATGCGGCCGTCTGAGGAGAAGAGATGAATTCGGACGACGAGATCCTCGCCATCGCGCGGGCGGGCTTCCTGGACGAGGCTCGCGACATGCTGAGCCAGTTCGAGGAATCGCTGCTGACGATGGAGGAAGACCCCCAGGACCAGGAAGCGATCAACTGCGCCTTCCGCGCCGCGCACACCATCAAGGGCACGGCCGGACTGTTCGGCTTCGACGCCGTGGTCAGCTTCACCCACGAGGTCGAGAGCGCGCTGGACGACCTGCGCGAGGGTGCGCTGCAGATCGACGGATCCTTCATGGGCCTGCTGCTGCAGGGCCGTGACCAGATGGAGCGGCTGCTCGCCGAGATCGGCCAGCCCGACCCCGATCCGGAGGTCGCGACGCTGAGCCTGGACATCGGCGCGAGCCTGAGGTCGCTGCCCCGCCGCGGCGCCGCGGCGGCCCGTCCGGACGCGGACACCCCGCGCGGCGCGGCGGCCGAGGCCGATGCCGCGGCGCCCGGTGGCACCTGGCACATCTCGCTGCGCCTGGGCGAGGACGCGCTGCGCAACGCGCTCGATCCGCTGTCCTTCGTGCGTTACCTCGACCGCCTGGGCACCGTCAGCGGCGTGCGCACGCTGCTCGAGCGTGTGCCGTCCCTCGAGCAGCTCGACCCCGAAGGCAGCTACATCGGCTTCGAGATCCGGCTCGACAGCACCGCCAGCCGCGACGACATCGAGCAGGTGTTCTGGTTCCTGCAGGAAGACAGCGACCTGGTCGTGCTCGCCCCGGACGCGTCGCCGGCCGACCACGAGGCCCTGCTCCACCGGCGGGCCACCACCGAGGCAGAACGTGAGGCGCTGCTCGCGCACTGGCAGGTGCTGGCCGGCCCGCAGCAGGCCCCTTTCATCGAGCGCCGCAACGCCGAGGAGCGCGATCGCCGCATCGAGGAGCCCGAACGCCGCAAGGGACCGCGCGAACGGCGCGGCAGCGACGAGACCCGTTTCATCCGCGTGCGCGCCGACAAGCTCGACCACCTGATCGACCTGATCGGCGAGCTGGTGATCGCCAGCTCCGGCGCGCAGCTGGTCGCGCAGCAGGAGCAGTCGCCCCGTTTCAGCGAGGCCGCGCTGCGCATCCACGACCTGGTGCAGGAAGCCCGCGACGGTGCACTGGGCCTGCGCATGGTGCCCATCGGCGAGACCTTCTCTCGCTTCCAGCGGGTGGTTCGCGACGTGAGCCAGCAGCTCGACAAGGACGTCGACCTGCAGATCACCGGTGGCGACACCGAACTCGACAAGTCGATGGTCGAGACCATCGCCGACCCGCTGATGCACCTGGTGCGCAACAGCATGGACCACGGCCTGGAGCCGCGCGAGGAGCGCCTGGCCGCGGGCAAGTCCGAACAGGGCCGGCTGGCGCTGCACGCCTACCACGAGTCGGGCTCGATCATCATCGAGGTCAGCGACGACGGGCGCGGCCTGGACCGGGATCGCATCCTGGCCAAGGCCGTCGAGCGCCAGCTGGTGCCCGAGGGGCAGGAGCTGAGCGACGAGGAGGTCTACCTGCTGATCTTCCAGCCGGGCTTCTCGACCGCGGCCCAGGTGACCAACCTGTCGGGACGCGGCGTCGGCATGGACGTGGTCAAGCGCAACGTCGAATCGATGCGCGGCCAGATCAAGGTCGCCAGCCAGCCCGGTCGTGGCGCGACGATGCAGATCCGCCTGCCGTTGACGCTGGCGATCATCGACGGCTTCCTCACCAGCGTGGGCGGCGTGAGCTACGTGCTGCCGCTGGAGATCGTCGCCGAGTGCATCGAGATGCCGCAGGAATGTGCCCGCAGCACCCCGGCGGTCACCGGCTGCTTCGATCTGCGCGGCGAGGTCGTGCCCTACATCGACCTGCGCCTGTGCTTCGGCCACGCCGGCCCCCGTCCGGCGCGCCAGAGCCTGATCATCGTGCGCACCGCGACGACGCGGCTGGGCCTGCTGGTCGACCGGCTGCACGGTGAATACCAGACCGTCATCAAGCCGCTGGGCGACATCTTCCGCCAGCTCGAGGGCATCGCCGGCTCGACCATCCTGGGCAGCGGCGAGGTCGCGCTGATCCTCGATGTGGCCGCGCTGGAAAAGCGCCAGTCCCGGGCCCGGATGTCCGCGCCCGCCCTTCCCCATTCATCTTCCAGCCCTGTCCACTAAGGATCCGTGATGTTTCAGATCAAGACCCAGAATCAGGTCCGGCGTGAGCAGGCGCTCTTCGACCAGGACGTCCAGCAGCACCTGACCGGCGTGCTCGTGGCCGCCGCGCACGGCGACTTCAGCCGCCGCGCCGACGTGAGCGGCCTGCCCGCCTCGCTGGCCGCGAGCGGCCGGGCCGTCAACCAGCTGCTCGACCAGATGGTCATGCTGCGCAAGGACCTCGCGCACATGAACGCCGAACACGATCGCGGCGACATCGACGTGACGGTCGATGCGAGCCGCTACGGCGGCGAGCTGGCGGTCATGGCACAGCACGTCAACCAGATGGTGGGCTCGCACATCGCCGTCAAGAAGAAGGCGATGGCGGTGGTCAAGGCCTTCGGTGAAGGCGACTTCGACGCGCCGCTGGAGGCCCTGCCGGGCAAGAAGGCCTTCATCAACGACACCATCGAGCAGGTGCGTCGCCACCTCAAGGGCCTGATCGCCGAAATGAGCCGCATGTCCTCCGAGCATGAGCGCGGCGACATCGACGTGCAGATCGACTCGCAGAAGTTCCAGGGCGACTTCCGCCTGATGGCGCAGGGCATCAACGACATGGTCGGCTCGCACATCGCGGTCAAGAAGATGGCCATGGGCGTGATCGGCGAGTTCGGCCGGGGCAACTTCGACGCCACGCTGGACACGCTGCCCGGCAAGAAGGTGTTCATCAACAACACCATCGAGCAGGTCCGCGGCAACCTCAAGGGCCTGATCGCCGAGATGAACCACATGTCGGTCGAGCACGACCGGGGCGACATCGACGTGATGATCGACACCGAGCGTTTCGCCGGCGACTTCCGCACGATGGCGCTGGGAGTCAACGCCATGGTCAACGGCCACATCGCCGTCAAGAAGAAAGCCATGGCCTGCGTGAAGGCCTTCGGCGAAGGTGACTTCGACGCGCCGCTGGAAGCTTTTCCCGGCAAGAAGGTGTTCATCAACGAGACCATCGAGCAGGTCCGCCGCAACCTGAAGGCGCTGATCGTGGACGCCGACATGCTGGCCGAGGCGGCGCTGGCCGGACAGCTCGACACCCGGGCGGAGGCCGGCCGCCATGCCGGGGACTTCCGCCGCATCATCGAAGGATTCAACGCGACGCTGGACGCGATCGTCACCCCGCTCAGCGAGGTGCAGTCGGTGCTCGGCTCGATGGAGGCCGGCGACCTGACCCACGTCATCACCGGCGACTACCAGGGCAGCTTCGCCGAGCTCAAGAACGCCGTCAACAGCTCGGTGGCCAAGCTCGCCCGCACGCTCAACGACGTGACGGGTGCGGCGCAGGCGCTGACGGCCGCGGCCAGCCAGGTCTCGTCGACCTCGCAGTCGCTGTCGCAGTCCGCCTCCGAGCAGGCCGCCAGCGTCGAGGAGACCACCGCCTCGCTGCAGGAGATGGCCTC
>NZ_QJJS01000009.1:86437-188939 GCF_003201595.1 Sphaerotilus hippei
CCAGGTCTCGTCGACCTCGCAGTCGCTGTCGCAGTCCGCCTCCGAGCAGGCCGCCAGCGTCGAGGAGACCACCGCCTCGCTGCAGGAGATGGCCTCCTCGGTCAAGCAGAACTCCGAGAACGCCAACATCACCGACGGCATGGCCACCAAGGCCTCGCGCGAGGCCCTCGAGGGCGGTGAAGCCGTCACCAAGACCGTCGAGGCCATGAAGTCCATCGCCTCGAAGATCTCCATCATCGACGACATCGCCTACCAGACCAATCTGCTGGCCCTCAACGCGGCCATCGAGGCCGCCCGCGCCGGCGAGCACGGCAAGGGCTTCGCCGTCGTCGCCGCCGAGGTCCGCAAGCTCGCCGAGCGCAGCCAGATCGCCGCCCAGGAGATCGGCCAGCTCGCCGGCTCCAGCGTCAAGATGGCCGAGCAGGCCGGCTCGGTCCTGATGCAGATGGTGCCCACCATCAACAAGACCAGCGCCCTGGTCCAGGAGATCTCCGCCGCCTCGGGCGAGCAGGCTCAGGGGGTGAGCCAGATCACCACCGCCATGGGTCACCTCAACACCGCCACCCAGCAGAACGCCTCCGCCTCCGAGGAGCTCTCGGCCACCGCCGAGGAACTCTCCGGCCAGGCCGGCCAGCTCCAGGAGATGATGGCCTTCTTCCGGCTGCATCAGGTCGATGCCCGACCGGTGCATCTGCCTCAGCCCGGTCGCGCAGCGACACGCCACGCCAGTGGATCGGCTCGCACACCGGCACTGCCGGCGGGGCTGGCCGCTCTGCACGAAGAGGAGAAGGCGGCCCGGCGCACGGCCGCCCGATCCCTCAGCTCGAGCCACCCGCCGGCCATGGGTGCCGCGGTGTCATGGACCCGCAGCAGCGCGTCGCACACCAGCGGACCGGATGAATCCAGCTTCGCTCGGTTCTGACACCTGAACTGCACGCGCCACGGACCGGACCGATCCGGCCGCTGCCTGCCGCCCTCGACATGACCTCCTGATGAGACTGCCATGAACACCACGATCGGCCAATCCGCTCCCACACCACCACGACGCACCCTGATGGACGGACTGTTCAGTCCCGTCAACTGGTTGATGGAGCGGCTGCGACTGGGCAACAAGATCGCCTTGATCTCCGTCGTGCTGCTGGTGCCGCTGATCGCGCTGCTGGTCAATCTGGTGATGCGCCACAACACGGACCGGGACTACACCGTCGGCGAGCTGCAGGCGACCCCGGTGGCCCACGAGGTGCTCGATCTGGTGGGCGTGCTGCAGAACCACCGGGGGCTGCAGGCCATGGTCGACGGCGGCAACGCCAACGCCGAGGGCCTGCTGCGTGAGTCACACAGCGAACTCGGCAAGGCGCTGGCCACCGCCGATGCGGCGATCGTGCGCTCCGGGCTGGACGTGGGTGCGGTCTGGGGTCCGCTGCGCGAGGACATCGCGCGCCTGGAGAACGGCCGCAGCACAGCCAAGGGCAGCGATGCCTTCGGCGCGCACACGGCCCTGGTGCGCCGCATCCAGGAGTTCACCGTGCTGATCGCCGAGAAGAGCGGCCTGCTGCTCGATCCGGAGGGCGCGACCTTCATGCTGATGGACATCGCCTTCGACCGGCTGGGCCAGTACGGCGAGTCGCTCGCCCAGGTCCGCGGCATCGCCGCTGGCGCCCTCGGGCGCGGACAGTGGACCCCCGATGACGCCGTGCGCCTGGCCATCGCCCGCCGGGCGCTCGACAACGGCCTGACCAGCGTGCAGATGCGACTGGACGCACTGGAGCGCACCGGAGAGAAGGCGCCGGCAGGCTGGAAAGAAGCCACCGCCGCGGCCAGCGCCTTCGCGCAGCAGGCCCAGGCGCTCGAGTCCGACGTCAAGCTCGCGGGCGACCCGCTTGCCCGCTTCAAGGCCGGCAGCGACGTGCTCGACAAGATCGATGCCTTCCACAACAGCACCATCAAGCGGCTCGACGAGCTGCTGAAGCTGCGCCAGCAGCGCATCGAGCACGATCGTGCCCTGATGACGATGACCGCGATCGCCGGCATCATGCTGTGCCTTTACCTGTCGGTGGGCACGGCACGCTCGATCCGGCGCGCCTCCGAGGCGCTGAGCCAGCAGGCTGCCGCGATCGCCCGCGGCGAGCTGGACCAGACCACGCGCATCAGCGGTCGCGACGAGATTGCCGACATCGCACGCTCCTTCGAGACCGCACGGCAGACGCTGGGCAGCCTGCTCGAGCAGATGAACCACATGTCGGCCGAGCACGAGCGCGGGGACATCGACGTGGCGATCGACACCTCACGCTTCCAGGGCGGCTTCCGCTCCATGGCCCAAGGTGTCAACGACAACGTCTTCGCCCACATCAACGCCAAGCGGACCGTCGCCGGGGTGATGCGCGAGTTCGCCGCCGGCCACCTCGATGCGCCCTTCGCGCAGCTGCCGGGCAAGAAGGCCTTCCTCAACGAGATCGTCGAGTCGGTGCGCAACGAGCTGCGGGCCGCCGCCGACGGTGCGGCCGAGAACCTGCGCATCCGCCTGGCGCTGGACGACGTGCCCAGCGCGGTCATGATCGCCGACCGCGACGGCATCATCCGCTACACCAACAAGTCGGTGCTGGCGCTGCTGCGCCGCATCGAGGGCGACATGCGCAGCGTGGTGCCGAACCTGGACGTCAACCGCATCATCGGCTCGAACTTCGACATCTTCCACCGCAATCCGCACCACCAGCGCAGCATCGTCGAGGCGCTCAAGCAGCCGCACCGCGCCAACGTGAAGTTCGGGCCGCACAGCATCCGGCTGGTGGCCTCGCCGATCGTCGACGCCCAGGGCCAGCGGGCCGGTGCAGTGCTGGAATGGGTCGACCGCAGCGTCGAGGTCCGTGCCGAGGAAGAGATCACCGCCCTCGTGCAGGCGGCCGGCCGCGGCGACTTCGGTGGCCGCATCCACACCGAGCACGGCGAAGGTTTCTTCCGCGTCCTGGGCGAGCACATGAACAGCCTGCTGGGCAACATCCAGCAGAACCTGGACCAGGTCAGCACGGCGCTCAACCGGGTCTCCCGCGGTGACCTGTCGCAGGAGCTGCAGGGCGATTACGAGGGCATCTTCGCCCAGCTGCAGGGTGACGTGAACACGATGACGCGCCAGCTGGTGAGCACCATCTCCGACGTCAACGGTGCGGCGCAGGCCCTGACCGCAGCCGCCAACCAGGTCTCGTCGACCTCGCAGTCGCTGTCGCAGTCCGCCTCCGAGCAGGCCGCCAGCGTCGAGGAGACCACCGCCTCGCTGCAGGAGATGGCCTCCTCGGTCAAGCAGAACTCCGAGAACGCCAACATCACCGACGGCATGGCCACCAAGGCCTCGCGCGAGGCCCTCGAGGGCGGTGAAGCCGTCACCAAGACCGTCGAGGCCATGAAGTCCATCGCCTCGAAGATCTCCATCATCGACGACATCGCCTACCAGACCAATCTGCTGGCCCTCAACGCGGCCATCGAGGCCGCCCGCGCCGGCGAGCACGGCAAGGGCTTCGCCGTCGTCGCCGCCGAGGTCCGCAAGCTCGCCGAGCGCAGCCAGATCGCCGCCCAGGAGATCGGCCAGCTCGCCGGCTCCAGCGTCAAGATGGCCGAGCAGGCCGGCTCGGTCCTGATGCAGATGGTGCCCACCATCAACAAGACCAGCGCCCTGGTCCAGGAGATCTCCGCCGCCTCGGGCGAGCAGGCTCAGGGGGTGAGCCAGATCACCACCGCCATGGGTCACCTCAACACCGCCACCCAGCAGAACGCCTCCGCCTCCGAGGAGCTCTCGGCCACCGCCGAGGAACTCTCCGGCCAGGCCGGCCAGCTCCAGGAGATGATGGCCTTCTTCCAGCTCGGCGAGGGCCGCCAGCGCCCCGCCGGTGACATGGCGCCCCATCGTGGCAGCCCTCAGGCGCACGCCGGCTTCGGCCGCGCGCCGGTGGCCGGCATGCCGGCCGGCCATGGCCATGTCTCGCCGGACGAGCATGCCGCGATGCGCCGCCCGGCCAGCGCCGCAGGCAAGCCGGCGATGCCGCGGCTCGGCTCCGCGGTCTCGTGGACCCGGGGCAGCGGCCAGTCCAGCGGGATCGACGAATCCAGCTTCGCCCACTTCTGAACGGGAACGACGCGATGCACGCCCAGACACCCGACGGGGAGCACAGCGCTCCCACCCTGCAGTTCCTGCGTTTCGCGCTGGAGCAGGAACTCTGCGCCGTGCGCATCGACGCGGTGCGCGAGATCCTGGAAGTGGGCCAGATGACCCCGCTGCCGCTGATGCCCAGCTTCGTGCGCGGGGTGATGAACCTGCGCGGCGCGGTGGTGCCGGTGATCGACCTGGGCGCACGCCTGGGTCTGCCGCCGACCACGGTCGGGCGGCGCACCTGCGTGGTCATCGTCGACGTTCCCGATCAGGAGCAGCAGGGCCACCACACCCTCGGGGTGCTGGTCGACGCGGTGCACGAGGTCTTCGACACCCGGTCGGTCGACCTGGAGGCCGTGCCGCGGCTGGGCACCCGCATCCGGCCCGAATTCATCCGCCACATGGTCCGGGTGCGTGGCCAGGCCACGCCCGACCTGGACCTGCGCGCCATCCTCGACCACAACGCGCTGGCCGAGCTGATCGGTGCCCACAGCCTGGCGGCGATGCACTGACCGGTCCCCGGCATGATCAGCGCTTCCTCCTTCGACGCGGTCACGGACCTGTTCCATGACGTCTCGGGCATCCGCCTGACGCCTGCCAAGCGACCGCTGGTCGCCGGGCGGCTGCAGAAGCTGGCCTCGGCACGGGGCCTGGCCTCGCTGGACGACTACATCACCCGCCTGCTGGCGGGCGAGTTCCCGGACGAGCTGGTGCACGTGGTGGACAGCCTGACCACCAACGAGACCTATTTCTTCCGGGAGCCGCAGCACTTCACGCACCTGGCCGGGGTGCTGCGCTCGACATCGGTCTCCAGCGAGCCCTTCAGGGTCTGGAGTGCCGCGAGCTCGTCCGGCGAGGAGGCCTACAGCATCGCGATGGTGCTGGCCGAGCACCGCGGCCTGCAGGGCTGGGAGGTCATCGGCACCGACCTGTCGACCGCGATGGTGGCGCGCGCCCGGCAAGGGCTCTACCCGCTGGAGCGGGCCCGCGACACGGCCCCGGCGCTGCTCAAGCGCTGGTGCCTGAAGGGCCAGGGCCGCTACGACGGCCAGCTGCTGGTGTGCAAGGAGCTGCGCGAGCGGGTCCGGTTCGGCAACGCCAACCTCACCCGGGATCTGCCCGACATCGGCCAGTTCGACGTCATCTTCCTGCGCAACGTGCTGATCTACTTCGACCCCGCCGGCAAGGTCGACATCGTCCGGCGGGTGCTGACACGACTGAAACCCGGCGGCTTCCTCTATTCCGGCCATGCTGAATCGATCGCGCACATCGGACTGCCCATCCAGTCGGTCGCCTCCGCCGTCTATGTCGCGTCCGCTCATGGATGACCTCGGTCGGATGCGCGGGCGGCCGGGCGAACATCTGAACCTGTTCGCCGGCCAGTTCTTCTTCGGCCGGGAGCCGTCGACCGTGCGCACGCTGCTGGGCTCGTGCGTGGCGGTGGTGCTGTGGCACCCGCAGCGCCGCCTGGGCGGCATGTGCCACTTCCTGCTGCCGCAGCGACAGCGCCCGGCCGGCCAGGCACGCGACGCCCGTTATGGCGACGAGGCGCTGGCGATGATGGTCGAGGCGCTGCGGCAGAGCGGCACCGACCCGCGCGACTACGAGGCCCACCTGTACGGCGGGGCCGACACCATGCCCGACCAGACCGACCTGCGGCTCAACATCGGCGAGCGCAACATCGAGCGGGGCTGGAGCCTGATCGACCACTACGGCTTCACGCTGCAGGCGATCGACGTGGGCGACCGCGTGCCTCGCCAGGTGCGGCTGGACCTCGGCACGGGCGAGGTCGAGATGCGACGCTGCCAGGGCAGCACGGTCTGAGCGCCATCCACGGCACCGGAGACACACCCATGGCCATCAGCGCCTTCCTGATCGACGACTCCGCCGTGGTGCGCAAGCACCTGGGCGACACCCTCAGCGCCGGCGGCATCGAGGTCATCGGCAGCGCCGGCGACCCGCTGTTCGCCTGGCCGAAGATGGAATCGAACTGGCCCGACGTGATCGTGCTGGACGTGGAGATGCCCCGCATGGACGGCATCACCTTCCTGCGCAAGGTCATGAGCGAGCGCCCGACGCCGGTCGTGATGTGCTCGACGCTGACCGAGCGCGGCTGCGAGACCACGATGCAGGCGATGGCGGCCGGCGCGGTGGGCTTCGTCACCAAGCCCCGCATCGGCCTGAAGGACTTCCTCGAGGACCGCAGCAACGGCCTGGTCGAGGCGGTGCGTGCCGCCGCCCGGGCCAACATGGGCGTGATGCGGGCCCATCGCTGCGCGGCGGCCGGCACGATCGGCCCGGCACGCCGCCCGACCGCCTCGGGCGCCGCGATGGCCGAGACCACCGACCGGGTCGTGGCCATCGGCATCTCCACCGGCGGGGTGCAGTCCATCGAGCTGGTGCTGCGCCAGCTCGACCGCACCGCGCCGGGCATCGTGATGGTCCAGCACATGCCCGAGAAGTTCACCGCCTCGTTCGCGGCCCGCCTGAACGGCATCTGCGACCTCGAGGTGCTGGAGGCCCGCGACGGCGACCGGGTCATCAACGGCCGGGTGCTGATCGCCCCGGGCGGGCGGCACATGCAGCTCAAGCGCAGCGGCGCCCAGTACGTGGTCCAGGTGCGGGACGGCCCGCTGATCAATCACCACCGGCCCTCGGTCGACGTGCTGTTCCGCTCGGTCGCCCAGTGCGCCGGGCGCAACGCGATCGGGCTGATCATGACCGGCATGGGCGACGACGGCGCCCACGGCCTGCGCCTGATGCGCGAGGCCGGCGCCCACACCGCGGCCCAGGACGAGGCCAGCAGCGTGGTCTTCGGCATGCCCGCCGAAGCCATCCGGCTGGGGGCGGCCGACCACGTCGTCGGCCTGCAGGACATCGCTGCCTGGATGCTCTACGCCAACGGCCTGCCGTTGCGCACCGCAACCGCCTGAGCCCTGACCCTCGCGCCCCGGGCGGCGCGACGATGGCGCTCAGGCCGCCCGCGGCCGGCTCAGGCGCCGGGGCGCAGGCCGGCGATCGGCGCCACCGGCAGCTCGACATCCATGCACTGCGCCCGGTGCATCAGCACATGGTCGATGACCACCAGCGCCAGCATCGCCTCGGCGATCGGCGTGGCGCGGATGCCCACGCAGGGGTCGTGGCGACCGAAGGTCTCGACCGAGGTCGGCTCGCCGGCCCGGTTGATCGACGGCTTGGGCACCCGGATCGAGCTGGTCGGCTTGATCGCGATCGACACCCGCAGGTCCTGGCCGGTCGACAGCCCGCCCAGCACGCCGCCCGCATGGTTGGAGTCGAAGCCCTCGGGCGTGAGCGCGTCGCCGTGCTCGCTGCCACGCTGCGCCACCACCCCGAACCCGTCACCGATCTCCACGCCCTTGACCGCGTTGATGCCCATCATCGCGTAGGCGATGTCGGCATCGAGCTTGTCGAACAGCGGCGCGCCCAGGCCGACCGGCATGCCGCGGGCCTCCACCTGCAGCTTCGCGCCCACCGAGTCACCGGCCCGGCGCAGATCGTCCATGTAGGACTCCAGGCGCTCGACCACACCCGCCGAGGGCGCGAAGAACGGGTTCAGCGGAATCTGGGCCTCGTCCTCGAACGGGATCTCCACGTCACCGAGCTGGCTCATCCAGCCGACGAAGGTGGTGCCGTGCATGGCCTTGAGCCACTTCCTGGCCACGGCCCCGGCCGCCACCATCGGCGCCGTCAGACGCGCCGACGAACGGCCCCCGCCGCGCGGATCACGCAGACCGTACTTGCGCCAGTAGGTGTAGTCGGCATGACCCGGGCGGAAGGTGTCGAGGATGTTGCCGTAGTCCTTGCTGCGCTGGTCGGTGTTGCGGATCAGCAGCGCGATCGGGGTGCCGGTGGTCCGGCCCTCGTACACGCCCGACAGGATCTCGACCGCGTCGGGCTCGTTGCGCTGCGTGACGTGGCGGCTGGTGCCGGGACGGCGGCGATCCAGGTCGGTCTGGATGTCGGCCTGCGACAGCTCCAGTCCGGGCGGGCATCCGTCGATCACGCAGCCGATGGCCGGGCCGTGACTCTCGCCGAAGTTGGTGACACGGAAAAGGGAACCGAAGGTGCTGCCGGACATCGTGGTGTGCTGGGTGCGGCGCGCAGCGACAGGCCACACGCGAAGGAGCGAAATTGTAGGCCTTGGCGGCTGGGCCCGGAGATGGCCCCGGAAAGGCTCGCTGCTCGACGCTTGTGCCCTCGCCCCGGCGGCCAACAATCTGTCGACCGCCGCCGGAACGTTCTCCGGGATGCCGCGGACCGACACAGCCCGTACGAACGAACGTCTATGCGAGGAAGATGATGAGCATGGTTCTAGACACTCCCCACTCCGCCATGGCCAGCCACGCCGGCCAGCGCCAGAACCTGATGGGCAAGGGCCAAGGCCCGGGCGCATCGAACCACCTCGGCGGCGAGTTCCTGACCTTCCGCCTCGGCGCCGAGGAATACGGCATCGAGATCCTGAAGGTGCAGGAGATCCGCTCCTACGAGCACCCGACCCGGATCGCGAACTCCGCGCCCTTCTTCAAGGGCGTGGTCAACCTGCGGGGCGTGATCGTGCCGATCGTCGACCTGCGCCTGAAGTTCGGCTGCGACAGCGCCGACTACAACGACTTCACCGTCGTCATCGTGCTCAACATCCGCGGCCGGGTCGTCGGCGCGGTGGTGGACTCGGTCTCCGACGTGCTCGAGCTGCCGGGGGATGCGGTGCGGCCGGCGCCGGACATCGACGCCTCGGTGGACACCAGCTACATCACCGGCATCGCCAACGTCGCCGAGCGCATGCTGATCCTGATGGACATCGAGGCGCTGATGAGCAGCGCGGACATGGGCCTGATGGACTCGGCGATCGGTTGAACGGCCCCCCGCGCGGATGACCGCGCAGGACCGTCGACTTTCGTGAAAATCATCACGATTTTTACATTTGTTGCAGTATCCTCGGGCAATCCCTTACTCGGGTGGTAAGGGATTGACACTCAGCGAGGACACCTTGAAGAGCCACCGACACTTCCGCTCCATCCGATCCCTGATGGCCTGGGCCGTGATCACGCCGGTCCTGCTGATGGGTGCCGCCCTGGCGACCGCGTCGTTCCCGACCCGCCACAGTGCCCTGCAGAACGGCCTGGTGATGCTGCTGGTGTCGCTGGCTCTGCTGACAGCGCTGCGCCTGCACCTGATCAACCTGAGGGCGATCTGCGAACCCCTGGAGCGGGCCACCCGCTCGGTGCAGTCGCTGGCCTGGGGCAGTCCCCCGCCCCCCTTGCGGCTGCCTTACCTGAACGAGACGGCCGAGCTGCTGGTGGCCACCCACGAGCTGGGCGACTACCTGGCGGTGATGCGGCCGGGCGACGGCAGCGCCTCCCGGCAGGAGCTGGGCGCCTCGCTCGACGAGGTCGTGGCCCGGCTGCGCCAGGCCTGCGACCAGATCGATCAGCTGAACCGCATTCCCGCGGCCGCCACAGGGGCGGCCAGCACCGACGACGACACGCTGGAAGCCCTGCGCCTGCAGGTGGCCCGGCTCATCGGCAAGGCCACGGCACTGGGCTCGGCCCCGGCGCGCACGCACACCGCCTGAATCGCCCGGCTGCAGTGGGCCGGGCGAAGCCGCTGACGACTCAGTTCTGGGGCCGGACAGCCTCTTCCGCCGCCTGTTCCTCGACCGGCCAGTCGCGGATGTAGGCCTTGAGCATGCGGTTCTCGAAGTCCTGGCTGTCGACGACGGCCTTGGCCACGTCGTAGAACGAGATCACGCCCATCAGCGTGCGCTGGTTGAGCACGGGCATGTAGCGGGCATGGCGCTCGAGCATCATGCGGCGCACCTCGTCGATCTCGGTCTGCGGCGTGCAGGTCAGCGGATGGTCGTCCATCACGGAGCGGACCAGCGTGGTGCCGACCACGCCGGCGGACTTCACCACGGCCTGGATCACTTCACGGAACGTGAGCATGCCCACCAGGTCGCCATGGCTCATCACGACCAGCGAGCCGATGTCGTGCTCGGACATCGTGGTGATGGCCCGGGCCAGCGGTTCGTCGGGCTGGATGGTGAACAGGGTGCCCCCCTTCACTCGCAGGATGTCGCTGACTTTCATGAATGCTCCTTCTGCGCGTTCTGCACGCTATGCACGTTCCGGCAATCAATATAGCCGACAAACCGCACGGCAAGCAGCCCGGGCGACCCGATGGTCAGGCCCGGTCAGAGCGACGGCCCGACGCTCAGCGCACGATGCCCGCCGGGCGCTGCGCCTTGGCCTGACGCCTCAGCGTGACGGCATCGCCGCTGCCCACCGAGGCCGCGGCATGGCCGGGCAGCCGGAAGATGCGCACCGCATCCGACACCACTTCGGACTGCAGGCGCACCGAGGTCGCGGCCGCGGCCAGCTCCTCGACCAGCGCGGCGTTCTGCTGGGTCAGCGTGTCCATGTGCGAGACCGCCTCGTTGATCTGCGAGATGCCGTTGAGCTGCTCGGACGCCCCGACATCGATCTCCTCGACCAGCGTGCCCATGCGCCGCACGGCGTTGAGCGCCTCGTCCATCGTCGAGCGGGCATCGTCGGTCTGGCGGGCACCGGCCTCGACCTTGCCGGCGGTGTCCTCGATCAACTGCTTGACCTCGCGCGCGGCCGACGTGGTGCGCTGGGCCAGCGAGCGGACCTCGGCGGCGACCACGGCGAAGCCGCGGCCCTGCTCACCGGCACGGGCCGCCTCCACGGCCGCATTGAGGGCCAGGATGTTGGTCTGGAACGCGATGCCGTCGATCACCTGGATGATGTCGCGGATGCGGTGCGACGAGGCATTGATCGCCTCCATCGTCGCGGAGACGTGGTGGACCGCCTCGGCGCTGCGCTGGGTGATGCTGGTGGCCTGCTCGGCGAAGGTGGCCACGCCCTTGGCGCTGTCGGCGCTCTGGCGCACGGTGCCGGTGATCTCCTCCATCGACGAGGCCGTCTGCTCCAGGCTCGAGGACTGCGACTCGGTGCGCTCGGACAGGTCCTGATTGCCCTGGGCCAGTTCGCCGGCCGTGCTGCGCAGGCTGTCGACGCCGGTGCGGGCGTCCCGCACGATGGCCATCAGGTTGACCGACAGCTGGTTGAGCGCCCGTTCGATCGCACCGATCTCGCCGCGGTGGAGCACCGCGATGCGCTGCGACAGGTCGCCGGCCGCCAGCCGATTGGCGAACGCGGCAGCCGCCTCCAGCGGGGTCAGCGTCAGGCGGCGGATCTGCCAGCTCGACAGGGTGGCCATCAGGACACCGCCCAGCAGGCCCCCACCGAGGGCGCCCGCGGAGCCGGCCTGCTGGGCGCCGATCCAGGCCGACAGCACGGCCGCCACGCCGGTCCAGGCCGCCCACCACCACAGCTGCCAGCGCAGGTCGGGCTGCATCCACCGGCGCAGGCGCCCCTGCAGGTCTCGCCGCTCCAGCCGGCCGTGGCGCAGCGCATGGATGCGCTGGCCCTGTTCCTTCTCGGTGCGCATCGTCGCGTACAGGCGCTCGGCGCTGCGGACCTCGGCGCTGTCGGGTTCGGTGCGCACCGACATGTACCCCACGGGCCGACCGCCGTCGAGCACCGGGGTGACGTTGGCCATCACCCAGTAGTGGTCACCGTTCTTGCGCCGGTTCTTGACCAGCGCCGACCAGGGTCGTCCGCTGGCGATGGTGGCCCACATGTCGCGGAAGGCCTCCTCGGGCATGTCCGGGTGGCGGATCAGGTTGTGGGGCTGCCCCAGCAGCTCCTCCCGCTCGTAACCGCTGACCTCGATGAACGCCGGGTTGCAGTACAGGATCCTGCCCTGCAGATCGGTCGTCGAGACCAGGGTGCCGCCCGGCGGGAATGGAAATTCCTTCTGTGTGACCGGCAGATTCGTGCGCATTGATGACTTCCCCTGCGATGAGGCCCCCCCCGGACGGAGATTGCCGACAGAAGAGAAGGTTAAGCACGACACCAAAGCGTACCTTGTGGATAAACACGTGGATTGCGCACCATCTCTGCCTTGCTGATCGCCGACTGACATCTTGATCTGCATCAATTCCAGGAACGGCCTCAGCTCTCGAGCATGTCGGCCAGGCTCCAATGCGAAAAACCGGCACGCCGCCACACGGTCTGGGTCGATGGCGACTCGGCCAGCAGCCATTGCACGATCAATGGCGCCGCGGAGGTTTCTCCCGGATCGACCAGCAGCACGTGGCGGGCATCGCCCTCTTCCTCGAGCCGGCCGACCCAGTCCATCTGCATCAGCCGCTCCAGCACCGGGTCGACCTGGACCGGATCGATCCTCAGCCGGCTCGACAGCTCGAGCACCGAGCAGCCCCTGCGCGGGCCGCTGCGGGCCAGGTCGAGCTGGCGCAGCACGGCCAGCACCAGCGCGAAGCGCCAGCCGGGCGTGGCCGGAAAGCTGACCACCCGCATCTGCAGGCTCGGGGCATAGGCCGTCACCACCGCCCCCAGCAGCACGATCACCCAGCCGAGGTAGATCCAGGTCAGCAGGATGGGCACGGTGGCGAAGGCGCCGTAGATGGTGCTGTAGGTGCCCGTCAGGCTCAGGTACCAGGCCAGCATGCGCTTGGCCAGCTCGAAGGCGACGGCCACGAAGCTGCCGCCCATCAGCGCATGGGACCAGCGCACCGGCGTGTTGGGCACATACCGGAACAGCCCGGCCATGCCGATGGCCATCAGCACCAGCTCGATGGCGTTGAGCACCAGCGTGACCCCTCCCGGCAGCACGCTCACGAACCCGCGGGACGCGGACACCGCATAGGAGGTCAGGCTCAGGCTCGCCCCCAGCAGCAGCGGCCCGAGCGTGGCGATCGCCCAGTACACCAGCACCCGCTGCGCGATGCTGCGCGGCTGGCGCACCCGCCAGATCGCGTTGAGCGAGCGGTCGATCGTCAGCAGCAGGGCCAGCGCGGTCAGGCCGAGCACCACCAGCCCGAGCGCGCCGGCGCGGTGGGCCTTGCTGGCGAACAGCGTGAGCTGCTGCAGCACCGGACGGGCGATCTCGTCGGGCACCAGGTTCTGGATCAGGTAGAGCTCGAGCGCGCGGCGGAAGGTGCCGAACATCGGGAAGGCGGTGAAGACCGCGAACGCGACCGTGACCAGCGGCACCAGCGCGATGGTGGTGGTGAAGGTCAGGCTGCTGGCGGTGATGCCCAGCCGGTCCTCGCGGAAACGCTGGTGCAGCGTGCGCAGGGTGTCACGCCAGGGCCAGGTCTGCAGGGACGACCAGAACTCGCGCCAGCGCAGGCCGCGGCGGCGGGAAGACGAGGCCGCGTCCGGTTCATCGGCGGGGGCAAGGGATTGGAGACGCATGCTGGATATGATGCCAGCCCGAAGACAGCGCCCTCGTGCCCCCACCGTGTCCACTGATGCCCCCTCCCCCCGCACCACCGATGCCGTGGCGCCCGAAGCCGCCCCGCGCCCGCCCACCCGTGGCGTGCTGATCAGCCGATGGGCGGCGGTGCTGTGCTGCGGCCTGCTGATTGCCATCGGCCTGGGCTGGGAGCTGCTGTGGGCGCCGACCGGCCGCGGCACGCTGGCCATCAAGGTGCTGCCCCTGGTGCTGGCCCTGCCCGGCCTGTGGCGCATGCGGCTCTACACCTACCGCTGGCTGAGCCTGGCGGTGTGGATCTATGTGGTCGAGGCTTCGGTGCGCCTGGGCATCGAGTCCGCCACGGTCAACCTGCTCGCCGGCGCGGAGATGCTGCTGTCGGTGCTGCTGTTCACCGCCTGCGCGCTGCATGTGCGCCATCGCCTGGCCGCCGGCCGGCGCCTGGCGGCCCCGCCCGCGACCTGAACCATGGCACACGAGGCCGCGCTGGATGAACTGAGGGCGCTGATCGGCTCGCCGCAGGTGCTGGTCGAGGGTGACCTGGGCGCCTACGAGCGCGACTGGCGGGGCCGCTGGCGAGGCCGGGCGCTGGCCGTGGCCCGGCCGGGCGACACGGCACAGGTGGCCGAGGTGGTGCGCTGGTGCGCGCGCCACGGGATCACGATCGTGCCTCAGGGCGGCAACACCGGACTGGTCGGCGGTGGCGTGCCCGACGGCAGCGGCCGCCAGCTGCTGCTGAGCCTGGGCCGGCTGAACCGCGTCCGGGCCATCGATGCCGCCAACCTGACGATGACGGTCGAGGCCGGCTGCGTGCTGGCGACGGCGCAGCAGGCGGCCCGGCAGGCCGGCCTGCTGCTGCCGCTGAGCCTGGCCTCCGAGGGCAGCTGCACGCTGGGCGGCAACCTCGCCAGCAATGCCGGCGGCACGCAGGTGCTGCGCTACGGCAACGCCCGCGAACTCTGCCTGGGGCTGGAGGTGGTCACCGCGCAGGGCGAGGTCTGGGACGGCCTGAGCGGCCTGCGCAAGGACAACACCGGCTACGACCTGCGCCACCTGTTCATCGGCAGCGAAGGCACGCTGGGCGTGATCACCGCCGCCGTCCTGAAGCTGCACCCGCTGCCCGCCGCCAGCGCCACCGCGCTGGCCACGACCACGGACCTCGACCGCACGCTGGCCCTGCTGCAGCTGGCGCAGCGCCGCGCCGATGCGGCGCTGACCGGCTTCGAGGTGATGAACGAACGCTCGCTGCAGCTGGTGCGCCAGCACCTGCCGCAGGCGGTGATGCCGCTGCCCCCGGCGCCATGGACCGTGCTGCTGGAGCTGGCCGACCCGGACGGCGAGGCGGCCGTGCAGGCCCGGCTGGAGGCGCTGCTGCTGCAGGCCGCGCAGCAGGGGCTGGTCAGCGACGCCGCGCTGGCGCGCTCGGGCGCGCAGCAGCAGGCCATGTGGCATCTGCGCGAGTCGATCTCGGCGGCTCAGGCCTGCGAGGGGCTCAACGTCAAGCACGACATCGCGGTGCCGGTGTCGGCCATTCCACGTTTCGTCGCGCGCACGCAAGCCCTGCTGGAGGCCGCGGTTCCGGGCGTGCGGGTGGTCAATTTCGGTCACCTGGGCGACGGCAACCTGCACTTCAACGTGCAGGCACCGGTCGGCACGGCGGCCGATGAATTCCTGCGTACCCAGGAGACCCGCATCAACCGGCTGGTCTACGACGAGGTCACGGCCTGCGGCGGATCGATCTCGGCGGAGCACGGCATCGGCCAGCTCAAGCGCGAGGAACTGGCCGCGCGCAAGTCACCGGTGGCGCTGGCGCTGATGCGCCAGATCAAGCAGGCGCTGGATCCCGACCACCGGATGAACCCGGGCCGGATGCTGTGACGCCGCGGCCCCGCCGAGGGGTCAGTGCTTGGTGCCGGTGAGCGCCGCAGGCAGGACGAAGGCGCCCACGCTGATGCCCTCGTCGTTGAGTTCCTGCACCTGATCCGGCGTGGTCTGGCCGCGGATGCCACGCTCCTGCGCCTCGCCGTAGTGGATGCGGCGGGCCTCCTCGGCAAAACCGCTGCCCACGTCCTCGGTGTGGTCGAGCACATGCTGCACCGCCTGCAGGTAGGCGGCGTGCAGCACCTCGACGCGGGCCGCGGCCTGCTCGGAAGTCGTGGGGACCACGGCCGCCGGCACCGCAGGCGCCGGATCGGGCGCGACGGCCGGCACGGCTTCGCCCCGCGCGGCCTTCAGGTTCAGGCGCGGCGCCGACGGCATGCGCTGCACGGCCGCGGTGTCGCACAGCGGGCAGTGCAGCAGGCCGCGAGCCTGCTGACCCAGCAGGTCGTCCTCGGAGCCGAACCAGCCCTCGAAGGCGTGGCCGTGCTCGCAGCGCAGGTTGAAGACTTTCATGGCGCCCCGATCATCGGGCAGCGAGCGATTCCTCGGCGGAACGCCAGGTCAATTCCCAGGTGCCCGCACGCCATTGCTGCAGCCACAGCAGACCGATCATCGTCTTGGCATCGGTGATGCGACCGCTGCGCACCCATTCGGCCACCTCGTCCAGCGAGGCGGTGAACACGTCCAGGAACTCGTCCTGGTCGAGCCGGGCCGCACCCAGGGTCAGGCCGCGGGCCAGCCAGATCTCGATGCCTTCGGTCGAGTAGGCGATGGCGTTGTGCAGCGTGCAGGCATAGGCCCACTCGCGGGCGGTGATGCCGGTCTCCTCCTGCAGCTCACGCACCGCGCAGACGATGCCGGGCTCGCCGGCATCGAGCTTGCCCGCGGGGAACTCCAGCACCGCCCGGTGCAGCGGATAGCGGAACTGGCGCTCGAGCACGAGGCGTCCGTCGTCGAGCACCGGGATGACCATCACCGCGCCGGGGTGCACGATGTATTCGCGCGAGGCCACGCCACCGTCAGGCATGGTGACCTCGTCGCGCCGCACATCGAGGAAGCTGCCGCGGTAGGCCTGCCGGCTGCTGAGGGGACGCTCGAGCAGGTGGTCTTCGCCCGCAGGCAGTTCGGCGTGGGAAGGCAGTGACATCAGACCGTCCGGGAAGCGCGGCGCAGGTAGCGCCAGACGAACCCCGGGAAGGCCAGGGTCAGGAACACCGCGAGCACGACCGCATAGAACTGCCAGCCCTGCGCGTGCACCTGGGCCTGCCGAGCCTCGAGGGCCAGGCCGACCAGCACGACCAGCCCGGCATAGACCACCAGCTCCAGCAGACGCCAGGCCAGCGGCTTGTCGGACCGGCGCGGGCCGACCGCGAACAGCCGCTCATTCAGGAACGGCAGGTTGGCGAGCAGCACGGCCAGCAGCACGACCAGCCACACCGCGGCACCGGAAGCGGCCGCCACCGTGTCAGGTCCCGAGGGCCTTGACGATGGCCTGCGCGCACATGGCCATCAGGCCACCGGGCAGCAGACCGAACACCAGCACCGCGGCGCCGTTGATCGACAGCATCACGCGCGCATCGGCCGGGCCGGTGATCGGCGAGTGGTCGGTGGGAGCATCGAAGTACATGACCTTGACCACGCGCAGGTAGTAGAAGGCGCCGATCAGCGACACGACCACCGCGAAGATCGCCAGGCCCAGCAGCGCGCTGCTGCCCGTGGTGACCAGCGCCTGCAGCACGGCCAGCTTGGCGTAGAAGCCCACCGTCGGCGGGATGCCGGCCAGCGAGAACATGAACACCGCCATCACGGCCGCCAGCAGCGGGCTGCGGCGATGCAGACCGGCCAGGTCGGCGATCTCCTCGGCTTCGAAGCCTTCACGCGCCAGCAGCATGATCAGGCCGAAGGAGCCCAGCGTCGTCACCACGTAGGTGATGATGTAGAACATCGACGAGCTGTAGGCGTTGGCCGCCGACAGCGTGTTGCCGTTGACCACGCCGGAGACGACCCCCAGCAGCAGGAAGCCCATCTGCGCGATCGTCGAGTAGGCCAGCATGCGCTTGAGGTTGGTCTGCGCGATGGCGACGATGTTGCCGACGATCAGCGAGCACACCGACAGCACGATCAGCATCTGCTGCCAGTCCACCGCCAGGCCCAGCATGGCCTCGACCAGCACGCGCATCAGCAGGCCGAAGGCGGCCAGCTTGGGCGCACCGGCGATCAGCAGCGTGGCCGCGGTCGGCGCGCCCTGGTAGACGTCGGGCACCCACATGTGGAAGGGCACGGCACCGAGCTTGAACGCCAGGCCGGAGACCACGAACACCAGACCGAAGACCAGCACCTGGTGGTTGACCTCGCCCTTGCCGATGGCTTCGAACACGCGGGCGTGGTCGAGGCTGCCGGTGGCGCCGTACATCATCGACATGCCGTAGAGCAGGAAGCCGCTGGCCAGCGCGCCCAGCACGAAGTACTTCATCGCGGCTTCGGTGGACGCGGCATGGTCACGGCGCATCGCCACCAGCGCATACAGCGACAGGCTCATCAGTTCCAGGCCGAGGTAGACGACGAGGAAGTTCTGTGCCGACACCATCACCGAGATGCCCAGCAGCGACAGCAGGCTCAGGGTGAAGAGCTCACCCTTGAGCATGTCGCGCGACTCGGCATAGGGACGCGAATACACCAGCGTCACGAAGATCGCGACCGTGGCGAAGAAGGCCAGCAGGTGGCCCATCGGGTCGCTGACGACCATGCGGTTCATCGCGTACAGCGTGGCACCGTTGTCGAACTCGGCCAGATGGATGCCACCGACGCCGACCAGCGTCAGCAGCGTCAGCAGGTAGGTCGGTGTGCGCTTCGGGTCGGTGACGAACAGGTCGGTCAGCGCGACCAGACAGGCCATCACGAGCAGCAGGATCTCGGGATACACCGCGAGCCAATTCATTGCAGTCATGGGGTGACTCGCTCCAGGATCACAGTTTCGACACGCCGACGTGGCGGATCAGCTCGGTCACGGACACATGCATCACGTCGGTGAACGGCTTCGGATACAGGCCCATCGCCAGCGTGGCGATCGCCAGCACGGCCATCATCAGGAACTCGCGGGCATTGATGTCCTGCAGCTGGCGCACGTTGTCGTTGGTCACGTCGCCGAAGTACACGCGCTTGATCATCCACAGCGTGTAGGCCGCACCCAGGATCAGGGCGGTGGCCGACAGCAGGCCGATCCAGAAGTTGAACTTCACGGCCGCGAGGATGACCATCCACTCGCCGATGAAGCCGGCGGTGCCCGGCAGGCCGCAGTTGGCCATGCCGAAGAAGACGGCGAAGGCGGCGAACTTGGGCATCGTGTTGACCACGCCACCGTAGGCCGCGATCTCACGCGAATGCACCCGGTCGTACAGCACGCCGATGGACAGGAACATCGCGCCCGACACGAAGCCGTGCGAGATCATCTGCACCAGACCGCCGGAGATGCCCAGCTCGCTGAAGACGAAGAAACCCAGCGTGACGAAACCCATGTGGGCGATCGACGAATAGGCGACCAGCTTCTTCATGTCGTTCTGCACCAGCGCGACCAGGCCGATGTAGATCACCGCCACCAGGGACAGCGTGATCACCAGCGCGCTCCACTCGTGGCTGGCGTCCGGCACGATCGGCAGCGAGAAGCGCAGGAAGCCGTAGCAGCCCAGCTTCAGCATGATCGCGGCCAGCACGACCGAGCCGCCGGTGGGCGCCTCGACGTGGGCGTCCGGCAGCCAGGTGTGCACCGGCCACATCGGCACCTTCGC
Source organism: Sphaerotilus hippei (assembly GCF_003201595.1). Classification (GTDB taxonomy): domain Bacteria; phylum Pseudomonadota; class Gammaproteobacteria; order Burkholderiales; family Burkholderiaceae_C; genus Sphaerotilus; species Sphaerotilus hippei. The sequence goes on from NZ_QJJS01000009.1 coordinate 105,584, forward strand.
GGCGAAGGCGGCGAAGAAGGCGAAGAACAGCAGCGTCTGCGTCGGGCCGTCCAGCGGCAGCTGGTGCCAGTCGAGGATCTCGAAGCTGCCACCCGACTTGAAGTACAGGAAGATCAGCGCGATCAGCATCAGCAGCGAGCCGGCCAGCGTGTACAGGAAGAACTTGAACGCGGCGTAGACCCGGCGCGGACCGCCCCAGACCCCGATGATGATGTACATCGGGATCAGCGTCGCTTCGAAGAACACGTAGAACAGCAGGCCGTCGACGGCGCAGAACACGCCGATCATCAGTCCCGACAGGATCAGGAAGGCGCCCATGTACTGGTGCACCCGCTCGGTGATCACTTCCCAGGCGGCGATGACGACGATGATCGTGATGAAGGCCGTCAGCAGCACGAACCACACCGAGATGCCGTCCACGCCGAGGTGGTAGCGCACGTTGAAGCGTTCGATCCAGGAGACGTTCTCCTGGAACTGCATCGCCGCCGTGGTGACGTCGAAGCCGGTGACCAGCGGAATGGTCACCACGAAGCTGATGATCGCGCCGATGAGCGCCAGCCAGCGGGCAGTGCCCGCCCGGTCGTCACGACCGGTGACCAGCAGAAGAAGGCCGAAGAGGATCGGCAGCCAGATGGAGAGCGAAAGGTAGGCCATGTCGGTTGTTCCTCGCTCAGCGCGCCGGCCACACGAACCATGTCATCAGTGCGAACACACCGAGGAGCATGACCAATGCGTAGTGATAGATGTAACCCGTCTGCAGGAAGCGCATCACGCCCGCCAGCTTGCCGATCAGGCGAGCCGAGCCGTTCACGATGAGTCCGTCGATCAGGGCCACGTCGCCCACCTTCCACAGGCCGCGTCCCAGCAGACGCGCGCCAGCGGCGAGGATGTTCTCGTTGATCCAGTCCAGGAAGTACTTGTTCTCCATCACCTTCACCAGCGGCGACAGCGCGCGGCCGATCGCGGCAGGCACCGCGGGGACGACCATGTAGAACACGTAGGCCACGACGACACCGGCCAGGGCCAGGGCGAACGGCAGGGTCTGCACGGCGTGCATCGCCATCGCCATCGCGCCGTGGAACTCCTCGCGCAGCACCGTCATCGCGGGGTGGCGGGCGGCGTCGACGAACACGGCATCCTTCAGGAAGTCGCCGTAGAGCAGCGGCTCGATCGTCAGGTAGCCGATCACGACCGACGGGATCGCCAGCAGCACCAGCGGCAGCGTCACCACCCAGGGCGACTCATGCGGCGTGTGGGCATGCCCGTGGCCGTGGTCGTCGTCATGGTGGTCATGCTCGCCCGGGAAGGGCTTGTGGTGGAAGTGTTCCTTGCCGTGGAAGACCAGGAAGTACATCCGGAACGAATAGAAGGCCGTCACGAACACGCCGATCACCGCCGCCCAGTAGGCGTAGTGCGCGGCCGGCAGGTGGCTGGCGTGCAGCGCCTCGATGATCGAGTCCTTCGAGTAGAAGCCCGAGAAGAACGGCGTGCCGATCAGCGCGAGCGAACCCAGCAGCGAGGTGATCCAGGTGATGGGCATGTACTTGCGCAGGCCGCCCATGTTGCGGATGTCCTGGTCGTGGTGCATGCCGATGATGACCGAGCCCGCGCCGAGGAACAGCAGCGCCTTGAAGAAGGCGTGCGTCATCAGGTGGAACACGGCCACCGAGTAGGCGGACGCGCCCAGCGCGATGGTCATGTAGCCCAGCTGCGACAGCGTCGAGTAGGCCACCACCCGCTTGATGTCGTTCTGGATGATGCCCAGGAAGCCCATGAACAGCGCCGTGATCGAGCCGATGATCAGGATGAAGTTCAGCGCGGTGTCCGACAGCTCGAACAGCGGCGACATGCGCGTGACCATGAAGATGCCGGCCGTCACCATGGTGGCGGCGTGGATCAGCGCGGAGATCGGGGTCGGGCCTTCCATCGAGTCGGGCAGCCAGACGTGCAGCGGGAACTGCGCCGACTTGCCCATCGCGCCGATGAACAGGCAGATGCAGGTCACGGTGATCAGCATCCAGGGCTCGCCGCCGAAGGGGTTGGCGAAGCCGAGCTGGCTGTACTCGCCGGCCTTGGCGAAGGCTTCGCTGTAGTTCAGCGTGCCGGCGTAGGCGGCGATCAGGCCGATGCCCAGGATGAAGCCGAAGTCACCGACCCGGTTGACCAGGAAGGCCTTCATGTTGGCGAAGATCGCCGTCGGCTTCTTGAACCAGAAGCCGATCAGCAGGTAGGACACCAGGCCCACCGCTTCCCAGCCGAAGAACAGCTGCAGGAAGTTGTTGCTCATGACCAGCATGAGCATCGAGAAGGTGAACAGCGAGATGTAGGAGAAGAAGCGCTGGTAGCCGTCGTCCTCTTCCATGTAGCCGATGGTGTAGATGTGCACCATCAGCGACACGAAGGTGACCACGCACATCATCATCGCGGTCAGGCCGTCGATCATGAAGCCGACTTCCATCTTCAGGCCGCCCAGCACCATCCACTCGTAGACGGTCTGGTTGTAGCGTTCACCGTCCTGCACCACCGCCTTGAGCGTGAGGATGGAGAGCACCAGGGCGATGAAGACACCGAGGATGGTGGCGACGTGGGCGCCGCGCCGGCCCACCGTCTTGCCGAAGAAGCCGGCGATCACCGCACCCGCCAGGGGGGCGAGCGGCACGGCAAGCAGCATCGATTGCGAGAGCTGAGACATTTTCTGGAATTCCCCTTGGCGTCAGCCCTTCAGCGAATCGAGCTCGTCGACGTTGATCGTCGAACGATTGCGGAACAGCACGACCAGGATGGCCAGACCGATCGCGGACTCGGCAGCTGCCACCGTCAGAATGAAGAACACGAACACCTGTCCGGCCATGTCACCCAGGTAGTGGGAGAAGGCCACGAAGTTCAGGTTGACCGCCAGCAGCATCAGCTCGATGGCCATCAGCAGCACGATCAGGTTCTTGCGATTGAGGAAGATGCCGATCACCGACAGCGCGAACAGGATCGCGCCCAGCGTCAGGTAGTGTCCGAGTGTGAGCGTCATGCTTGTCCTTTCGGCGCGCCGGCCGTGTCGGCGGCAGCGGCAGGAGCGGAAGGCTGTTCACGCACGGCATCCATCTTGATGATGCGCAGGCGATCCGCCTTCTTGGCCTTGACCTGTTCCGCGGGGTTCAGATAGCGGCTGTCCTTGCGGCGACGCAGCGTCAGCGCGATGGCGGCGATGATGGCCACCAGCAGCAGCACGGCGGCGATCTCCAGCGGGTAGAGATAGGCCGTGTAGATCTGGATGCCCAGCATGCGGGTGTTGGACATCTGGACGGCGGCGTCGCCCATGGTCTTGGCCACCGGCGTGCTGAAGCCGCGCTGCAGCACGAGGGCCATCTCCACCGCGATCACGGCACCGACGGTGCCCGCGAGCGGGAAGTGCTTCCAGAAACCCTCACGCAGGCCGTCGACGTTGATGTCGAGCATCATGACGACGAAGAGGAACAGCACCATGACTGCCCCCACGTAGACGAGGACGAGCGCGATGGCGAGGAATTCGGCCTGGAGCAGCATCCACACGCACGAGGCGTTGAAGAAGGCCAGCACCAGATAGAGCGCGGCATGCACGGGGCTGCGTGCCGTGATGACCCGGAAGGCTGCGAACAGCAGCACGGCCGAGAAGACGTAAAAGAGCGCGGTGGTCGTATCCATGTCGTAGTCGGGCACGGGTGGCCCCTCTCCTGGTCAGACGGGAGCCGCCCCGGTCGGGGGCGGCACGGTCAGCCTGCGGAGAAGGATCACCGGTACTTGGCGTCCGCCTCCTTGTTGGCTGCAATGTCCTTCTCGTAGCGGTCACCGACCGCCAGCAGCATGTCCTTGGTGAAGTACAGGTCGCCCCGCTTCTCACCGTGGTACTCGAAGACATGCGTCTCGACGATCGAGTCGACCGGGCAGCTCTCCTCGCAGAAGCCGCAGAAGATGCACTTGGTCAGATCGATGTCGTAGCGGGTGGTGCGGCGTGAACCGTCCTCGCGCACGTCCGACTCGATCGTGATCGCCATCGCGGGGCACACCGCCTCGCACAGCTTGCAGGCGATGCAGCGCTCTTCACCGTTCTCGTAACGGCGCAGGGCATGCAGACCCCGGAAACGCGGGCTCATCGGGGTGCGTTCTTCCGGAAACTGCACGGTGACCGTGCGCTGCAGGAAGTAACGACCGGTGAGCTTGAGCCCCTTGAACATCTCCAGCAGCATGAAGCTGGAGACAAAATCCTTGACACTGGCCACGGCGGACATGTTGTGTTTCCTCGCTCGTGCGGTTGCGTTATTTCCAGATGTTCCAGGGCGACTGGATCCACAGACCCACCACCACCAGCCACACCAGGGTGATCGGGATGAAGATCTTCCAGCCCAGACGCATGATCTGGTCGTAGCGATAGCGCGGGAACGTGGCACGCACCCACAGGAACATCGTGACGACACAGAAGGTCTTGATCGCCAGCCAGATCCAGCCCGGGATGAAGGACAGGAACGCGACCGGCGCATCCCAGCCACCCAGGAACAGGATGACCGACAGCGTCGACACCAGGATCATGTTGGCGTATTCGGCCAGGAAGAACATGGCGAACGACATGCCCGAGTACTCGATCATGTGACCGGCCACGATTTCCGACTCGCCTTCGACGACGTCGAACGGATGGCGGTTGGTCTCGGCCAGGCCGGAGATGAAGTACACGACGAAGATCGGCAGCAGCGGCAGCCAGTTCCAGGACAGGAAGTTCAGGCCCATGGACGCGAAGGTGCCGCGGGTCTGGCTGGTCACGATGTCGGTCATGTTCAGGCTGTTGCAGGTCATCAGCACGACGACAAAGCAGAAGCCCATCGCGATCTCGTAGCTGACCATCTGCGCCGAGGCCCGCAGCGCGCCCAGGAAGGCGTACTTCGAGTTCGAGGCCCAGCCGGCGATGATCACGCCGTAGACCTCGAGCGAGGTGATCGCCATCAGGAACAGCAGGCCCGCGTTGACGTTCGACAGCGCGACTTCAGGACCGAAGGGCACGACCGCCCACGCGGCCAGCGCCGGCATGATCGTCATGATCGGGCCCAGGAAGAACAGGCCCTTGCTCGCGGCCGTCGGCGCGATGATCTCCTTGAAGATCAGCTTGACCGCATCGGCGATCGGGGTCAGCAGGCCGTAGGGGCCCACCCGGTTCGGACCCGGACGGATCTGCGACCAGGCGATGGCCTTGCGCTCCCACAGGGTCAGGTAGGCCACGCAGCCCAGCAGCGGCAGCAGCACCGCCACGATCTTCAACAGCGTCCACACCACCGGCCAGGCTCCACCCAGGGCCGAGGTGCCGACACTTTGCACGGTTTCCAGCATGCTCAGTTTCCTCTCGGCGATCAGGCGCGCTCGACGCTCAGGGCGCCAAAGGCAGCACCGAGGCTCGCGGTATGGGCATGTCCCTGCGGGACACGAACGACACCGGCCGCCAGCGTGGCGTCCAGCAGGGCGGGCAGCACGACACTGTCGCTGCCCTGGCTGACACGCACCTTGTCCCCGTCGACCAGGCCCAGGCGGGCCCACAGGTCCGTCGGCAGACCGGCCACCGGAGCGGCCGCGTCACGGGTGGCCTGCAGCGCAGGCGCACGGCGCACGACCAGGTCGCTGCTGTAGATCGGCACCGGGGCGTAACGCTCCGGCGTCGAGTCGGCGGCGACCGTCGCGCCCGGCATCACGGCCGTGGCGTTCGACAGGCGATGGGCCAGCGCGTCCAGGTCACCACAGGCCTGGGCCCGCACCTCTTCGACCGTTTCCTGGTCGAAGCCGGCGATGCCCAGCAGGTTGCCCAGCACACGCAGCACCTTCCAGCCCGGGCGGGTCTCGCCGAGCGGACGCACGACCCCGTGGAAGCTCTGCACCACCCCTTCGGCGTTCACGAAGCTGCCCGCCGTCTCGGTGAACGGGGCGATGGGCAGCAGCACGTCGGCCAGGTCCAGGTTGGCCGAGAACGGGCTCAGCGACACCACCATCTCGGCGGCGGCGAGCGCGCGGCGCGCCTGGGCCGGCTGGGCCATGTCCTCGGCTTCGGCGTTGAACAGCACGTAGGCCTTCAGCGGACGGGCCAGCATCTGGCCGGCATCCAGGCCGCCTTGCGGCTGGGCGCCGACCAGCTGGGCACCGACGCTGTTGCCGGACTCGCCCAGGTAGCCGCAGGTCGCGCCGGTCTGTTCGGCGATCCACTGCGCCAGGGCCAGCAGCTCGGCGGCCTGCGGGTGCTGTGCCGCCGCGTTGCCCAGTAGCACGACCTTGTTCTGTCCACTCATCAGCGACTGCGCGATGGCCTGGGCGGCTTCGCCCGGCACCACCGACATCGGAGCGGTCACGCCCTTGGCCGTGGCCACGGCCGCGGCGATCTCGACCAGCGCGCCGGCCCATTGCGACGGCGCGGTGATCAGCTCGCTGCCCAGGCTCATCGCCCAGTCTTCGGCCGCCGCATGCACACGCATGACCTGCGCACCGCGACGAGCCGCCTGGCGCAGGCGCTGGGCGAACAGCGGATGGTCCTTGCGCAGCGAGGAGCCGATGACCAGCGCACGATCGGCCGTCGTCAGCGAGGCGATCGACGTGCCCAGCCAGCGCACCGCGCCCGCATCGGTGCGGAAGTCGGCATGGCGCAGGCGGTGGTCGATGTTGTCGCTGCCCAGGCCGCGCACCAGTCGGGCCAGCAGGTGCAGTTCCTCGCTGGTGCTCATCGCCGAGGCGAGTGCACCGATGGCGCCGGCACCGTGTTCGGTCTTGATCTGCTTGAGGCCGTTGGCGACGTACTCGAGCGCGGTCTGCCAGTCGACGGCCTTCCACTGACCGCCCTGCTTGAGCATCGGGGTCTGCAGGCGGGCCTCGCCGTTGAAGGCTTCGTAGCTGAAGCGGTCGCGGTCGGCGATCCAGCACTCGTTGGCCGCATCGTTCTCGAGCGGCACGACACGCAGGACCTTGTTGTTCTTGACCTGCACGATCAGGTTGGCACCGTTGGAGTCGTGCGGGCTGACGCTCTTGCGACGCGACAGCTCCCAGGTGCGGGCGCTGTAGCGGAAGGGCTTGCTGGTGAGTGCGCCGACCGGGCAGATGTCGATCATGTTGCCCGACAGCTCGGAGTCGATCGTCTCGCCCAGGAAGGTCGTGATCTCGGAGTGCTCGCCACGGTGGACCATGCCGAGTTCCATCTGGCCGGCGATCTCCTGGCCGAAGCGCACGCAGCGGGTGCAGTGGATGCAGCGGCTCATCTCCTCCATGGAGATCAGCGGGCCGACCTCCTTGTGGAAGACGACGCGCTTCTCTTCTTCGTAGCGCGAGGCCGACTTGCCGTAGCCCACGGCCAGATCCTGCAGCTGGCATTCGCCGCCCTGGTCGCAGATCGGGCAGTCCAGCGGGTGATTGATGAGCAGGAACTCCATCACCGACTGCTGGGCCTTGATCGCCTTGTCGCTCTTGGTGCGAACGATCATGCCCTGGGTGACGGGCGTGGCGCAGGCCGGCATCGGCTTGGGCGCCTTCTCCACGTCGACCAGGCACATGCGGCAGTTGGCCGCGATGGAGAGCTTCTTGTGGTAGCAGAAGTGCGGGATGTAGGTGCCGGCCTTCTCGGCTGCATGCATGACCATGCAGCCTTCGGCCACTTCCACCTTCTTGCCGTCGAGTTCGATTTCAACCATGTTTGTTCGCCCCGATCAGATGTAGGCCGGGACCGTGCAGGTCTTGTGTTCGATGTGATGGACGAACTCGTGACGGAAATGCTTGAGCATCCCGCGCACCGGCATCGCTGCCGCATCGCCCAGAGCGCAGATGGTGCGTCCCATGATGTTCTCCGCGACGTTGTCGAGCAGCGCCAGGTCGTCGGCACGGCCTTCGCCGTGTTCGATGCGCTGCACCATGCGCCACAGCCAGCCCGTGCCTTCGCGGCAGGGCGTGCACTGGCCGCAGGACTCGTGCGAGTAGAAGTAGGACAGGCGCAGCAGGCTCTTGACCATGCAGCGGGTCTCGTCCATCACGATGACCGCACCGGAACCCAGCATCGAACCCGCCTTGGCGATCGAGTCGTAGTCCATCGTGCAGGCCATGATGACCTCGGCGGGCAGCACGGGCGACGACGAGCCGCCCGGGATCACCGCCTTGAGCTTCTTGCCGCCCTTGACACCGCCGGCGAGGGCCAGCAGCGCGGAGAACGGCGTGCCCATCGGCACCTCGTAGTTGCCGGGGCGCTCGACGTCGCCGACCATCGAGAAGATCTTGGTGCCGCCGTTGTTGGGCTTGCCGCACTCGAGGTAGGCCTGGCCGCCGTTGCGGATGATCCAGGGCACCGCACCGAAAGTCTCGGTGTTGTTGATCGTGGTCGGGCGGCCGTACAGGCCGAAGCTGGCCGGGAACGGCGGCTTGAAGCGCGGCTGGCCCTTCTTGCCCTCGAGCGACTCGAGCAGCGCGGTCTCCTCGCCACAGATGTAGGCGCCGAAACCGTGGTGGGCGTGCAGCTGGAAGCTGTGCTTGCTGCCCAGGATGTTCGCCCCCAGGTAGCCGGCCGCGCGGGCCTCTTCCAGGGCCGCCTCGAAGCGCTCGTAGACCTCGAAGATCTCGCCGTGGATGTAGTTGTAGCCCACCGAGATGCCCATCGCGTAGGCCGCGATGATCATGCCCTCGATGACGATGTGCGGGTTGTAGAACAGGATGTCCCTGTCCTTGCAGGTGCCCGGCTCGCCTTCGTCGGAGTTGCAGACCAGGTACTTCTGCACCGGCAGCGCGCGGGGCATGAAGCTCCACTTCAGGCCGGTCGGGAAACCCGCGCCGCCGCGGCCGCGCAGGCCGGAGGCCTTGACCTCGGCGATCACCTGGTCGGCCGTCATGCCTTCGCCGCCGTCCTGAGCCAGGATCTTGCGCAGGGCCTGGTAGCCGCCCCGGGCCTCGTAGTCGGCGATGCCCCAGTTGCGGCCGTTCAGTCCGGCGTAGATCTGGGGATTGATGTGGCGGTCATGGAAACAGGTTTCCTGGCCGGTGGTCTGGAACTTGGAGAGATCGAGAGTCATCGCTCAGGCCCCCTGCTTCGCGTGGGCGGCCAGCGTGTCCACCAGCTCGTCCAGACGGTCGTTGCTCATGTAGCTGAGCATCTGGCGGTCGTTGACCAGCATCACCGGCGCGTCGGCGCAGGCACCGAGGCATTCGCACTGCTGCACGGTGAACAGGCCGTCGGCGGTGGTGCCACCGTCCTGGACGCCCAGCTTGCTGCACAGATGCTCCAGCGCGCCCTGCCCGTTGCGCAGCTGGCACGGCAGGTTGGTGCAGACGTTGAGCTTGAACTTGCCCGTCTGCCGCTGGTTGTACATGTTGTAGAAGGTCGTCACTTCGCGCACGGCGATGGCGGGCATGCCCAGCACCTCGGCGATACCCGCCTCGGCCTCGGGCGACACCCAGCCCTGCTCCTGCTGGGCGATCGACAGACATGCCATCACCGCCGACTGCTTCTGCTCGGGCGGATACTTGGCAACTTCGCGCGCAAACCGCGCCAGGGTGGCTTCACTGAACATGGGCTGACCTGTGTACTCGTCGTGGGTGCTCAGCGATCGATCTCGCCGAACACGATGTCCATCGTGCCGATGATGGCCACGGCATCGGCAATCATGTGGCCGCGTGCCATCTCGTCCAGTGCGGACAGATGGGCAAAACCGGGTGCGCGGATCTTCAGGCGGTACGGCTTGTTGGCACCGTCGCTCACCAGGTAGATGCCGAACTCGCCCTTCGGATGCTCGACGGCCGCGTAGGCTTCGCCCTCGGGCACGTGGAAACCTTCGGTGAAGAGCTTGAAGTGGTGGATCAGCTCTTCCATCGAGGTCTTCATCTCGAGGCGCGACGGCGGGGCGACCTTGTGGTTGTCGGTGATGACCGGACCGGGGTTCACGCGCAGCCAGTCCACGCACTGCTTGATGATGCGGTTGGACTGGCGCATCTCCTCGACGCGCACCAGGAAGCGGTCGTAGGTGTCGCCGTTGACGCCCACCGGCACGTCGAAGTCCATGCGGTCGTAGACGTCGTAGGGCTGCGTCTTGCGCAGGTCCCAGGCGATGCCCGAGCCGCGCAGCATCGCGCCCGTCAGGCCCAGGTTCAGCGCCCGCTCGGGCGTGACCACGCCGATGCCGACGGTGCGCTGCTTCCAGATGCGGTTGTCGGTCAGCAGCGTCTCGTACTCGTCCACCAGCGCGGGGAAGCGCTGCGTGAAGTCGTCGATGAAGTCCAGCATCGAGCCCTGGCGGTTCTCGTTGAGCTTGGCGATCGCCTTGGCGTTGCGGATCTTGCTCGCCTTGTACTGGGGCATCACGTCCGGCAGGTCGCGATAGACGCCACCCGGACGGAAATAGGCCGCGTGCATGCGAGCACCCGACACCGCCTCGTACAGGTCGAACAGGTCTTCCCGCTCGCGGAAGCAGTAGATCAGGATGTTCATCGCGCCGCAGTCCAGCCCGTGGCATCCCAGCCAGAGCAGGTGGTTCAGCAGACGCGTGATCTCGCTGAACATGACGCGGATGTACTGGGCCCGCTCCGGCACCTCGATGCCCAGCAGCTTCTCGATCGCCAGGCAGTACGCATGCTCGTTGCACATCATCGACACGTAGTCGAGACGGTCCATGTACGGCAGCGACTGGATGAAGGTCTTGGACTCGGCCAGCTTCTCGGTGCCGCGGTGCAGCAGGCCGATGTGCGGGTCGGCACGCTGGATGACTTCGCCGTCGAGCTCCAGCACCAGACGCAGCACGCCGTGCGCGGCCGGGTGCTGAGGCCCGAAGTTCAGGGTGTAGTTCTTGATCTCAGCCATGATCAGTGCAGCCCGCCGTAGTTGTCTTCACGGATGATGCGCGGCGTGACCTCACGCGTTTCGATCGACACCGGCTGGTAGATGACACGCTTCTGCTCGGGGTCGTAACGCATCTCGACATGCCCGCTGACGGGGAAGTCGCGGCGCATCGGATGGCCGATGAAACCGTAGTCGGTCAGGATGCGACGCAGGTCCTCATGGCCGTCGAAGACGATGCCGTAGAGGTCGAACGCCTCGCGCTCGAACCAGTTGGCACCGGCCCAGATCGCGCTGACCGAGGACAGCACCGGGAAGTCGTCGCTGGCGGCGAACACCCGCAGGCGCAGGCGCCAGTTGTGCTTGACCGACAGCAGGTGGGAGACGGCCGCGAAGCGCGGGCCTTCGTGCGCACCGTCCTTGTAGCCGGAATAGTCCATGCCGCAGAGGTCGATCAGCTGTTCGAAGGAGAGGTCGGCATGCTCGCGCAGCAGCTTGGCCACGCCGGCGTAGTCGGCTGCCTTGACGACCAGCGTCAGCTCGCCACGGGCACGCACCAGCTGCGTGATGCGGTCGCCGACGAGGCGCTCCAGCGCCGCCTGCAGGGTATCGAGTTTGAGGCTCATGGATTGGACCTGCCCCGCTCAGCGGGCAATGGTGTTTTCGCGGCGGATCTTGGCCTGCAGCTGCAGGATGCCGTAGAGCAGCGCCTCGGCCGTGGGCGGACAGCCCGGCACGTAGACATCCACCGGCACCACGCGGTCGCAGCCGCGCACCACGGAATAGCTGTAGTGGTAATAACCACCGCCGTTGGCGCAGGAGCCCATGCTGAGCACCCAGCGCGGCTCGGCCATCTGGTCGTAGACCTTGCGCAGTGCCGGCGCCATCTTGTTGCACAGCGTGCCCGCCACGATCATCAGATCGCTCTGGCGCGGACTCGGCCGGAACAGCATGCCGAAGCGGTCGATGTCGTAGCGCGAAGCGCCCGCATGCATCATCTCCACCGCGCAGCAGGCCAGACCGAAGGTCATCGGCCACAGCGAACCCGTCTTCGACCAGTTGATCAGCGTATCGACGCTGGTCGTGACGAAGCCTTCTTTCAGTACACCTTCAATACCCATGATGCGTCCTCGTCGACTCGGTCATTCCCAATCCAGGGCGCCCTTCTTCCATTCGTAGACAAACCCGACGACGAGAATGCCCAGGAAGATCATCATGGCCCAGAAGCCTGCCGCCCCGATGTCGCGCAGCGCGACCGCCCAGGGGAACAGGAACGCGATTTCCAGATCGAACAGGATGAAGAGGATGGCGACCAGGTAGTAGCGCACATCGAACTTCATGCGGGCGTCCTCGAAGGCCTCGAAGCCGCATTCGTAGGGGGAGTTCTTTGCCGCATCGGGGCGATGCGGCCCCAGCAGGCGACCCAGCAACTGTGGCGCGATGCCAACGCCGACACCGACCAGGATGAACATGATGACGGGGAGGTATTGTTCCAGGTTCATGGCAACAGGCTCATCAAGTCCTCATTCGACAAAATAAAAGCGCGCTGCCACGGCCGTCGCTTTCGCAACCACCACATGTTCAGCGCGCCCACGTTTCCCTGTACTCATCGCCAGGGCGCCGAACCGGATCCGAATGATGACCCGATTCTCGTGTACACAAATTCTGGTGCCGACGGCGAGACTCGAACTCGCACAGCTTTCGCCACTACCCCCTCAAGATAGCGTGTCTACCAATTTCACCACGTCGGCATGTCTTGCGACCCGGAATCACTCACCACCGGATTCGTGAGCCTCGGAACTGCTGCCCCGCAAACTCGCCCGATCCACGGGAGTGACCCCTGTCGAGTTGCGCTGAATTGCAAGAGGTTAAGCTCATCAGCGCAGCCTCGAATTCTAACCCCATTCGAGTGCGCCCTCAAGACACGGGGCGCAATTTGCGTCGGTGTCACGCCACAGGTGGCAAGGACACCACGCCCGGGGCCTCGATCAGCGCGACGCCGCGGGCGCCACCGGCACCGCACCCGGGATCTGGGCGGCGGCCGGCAGCACGGCGCTGGCGGGCGCGGACGCCCCCACGGCCACCGGACGGTCCAGGACGCTGCCACCCGACGAGGCCGCGCCGGCGCCGAGGTGACCCATGTACACCAAGCCCAGCGTGCACAGGAAGAACACCGTCGCGCAGACCGCGGTCGAACGGGACAGGAAATTGGCACTGCCGGTGGCACCGAACAGGCTGCCCGACGAGCCGCCGCCGAAGGCCGCGCCCATGTCGGCGCCCTTGCCATGCTGCACCAGGACCAGGCCGATCATGGCCATCGCCGACAGCAGTTGCACCAGCAGCACCACATTCATCAACACTTGCATGGATCTCTCACTCAATGATCAGAGGCACCGCCTCAGGAGGCGGCGCGCAGGATGGCGACAAAATCGGACGCCTTCAACGCGGCGCCACCGATCAGGCCACCGTCGATGTCGGCCTGACCGAACAGCGTCACCGCGTTGTCCGGCTTGACGCTGCCACCGTACAGCAGCTTCATCTCGCTCGCGCGCGGCGTGGCCGCGGCGAGCTGGGCACGCAGCAGCGCGTGCACTTCCTGAGCCTGCTCGGGCGACGCGGTGCGACCGGTGCCGATGGCCCACACCGGCTCGTAAGCCACGACGACCTCGCCGATGCACTGGCCCAGCGCATGCACGACGGCCGACAGCTGGCGCTTGACCACGGCAGCCGTCTCGCCCGCTTCGCGCTGGGCCAGCGTCTCGCCGACGCAGACGATCGGCGTGATGCCGCGGGCCAGCGCGACCTTGGCCTTGTCGGCCACGAGCTGGTCGGACTCGCCGTGGTAGGCGCGGCGCTCGGAATGGCCGACGATGACGTAGCGGCAGCCAAACTCGGCCAGCATGACCGACGACACCTCGCCGGTGTAGGCCCCCTGCTCATGGACCGAGCAGTCCTGCGCGCCCCAGGCCAGCCCGCTGTTGGCCAGCGTCACCGCGACCTCGGACAGGTAGGGGAAAGGCACGCAGACGGCCGCCTCGGCCGCGAACGGACGCGACGCCAGGATGCCCTGCAGCAACTCGGCATTGGCGGCATGGCTGCCATGCATCTTCCAGTTGCCGACGACGAGCTTGTGACGCTGAGACATGTGAACTCCTTGATGATGGGTAGACGGGAGCGGCAGCGCGCTCACCACTGCAACACGATCTTGCCGATGTGACGGTTCGACTCCATCAGCGCATGGGCGTCAGCCGCCTGCCAGGCCGGCAGCACGGCATGGATCACCGGGCGCACCGCACCACGAGCCAGCAGCGGCCAGACCTCGCGGCGCAGCGCCCGGGCGATGGCGGCCTTGAAGGCCACCGGGCGCGGGCGCAGCGTCGAGCCGGTGATCGTCAGCCGGCGCCGCAGCACCAGGCCGGCATCCAGGCTCGCCTTGACCCCGCCCTGGACCGCGATGATGACCAGTCGGCCGTCCTCGGCCAGGCACGACACCTCGCGCGCGACATAGTCGCCCGCCACCATGTCGAGGATGACGTCGACGCCCCGCCCCCCGGTCAGGCGCATGGCCTCGGCGGCGAAGTCGTGGGTGCGGTAGTTGATGGCGGCCTCGGCACCCAGCTGCAGGCAGGCGGCGCACTTCTCGTCGCTGCCGGCCGTGGCCAGCACCCGCGCACCCCGGGCCCGGGCCAGCTGGATCGCGCTGACACCGATGCCGCTGGCGCCACCCTGCACCAGCAGGGTCTCGCCGGCCTGCAGGCCGCCACGATCGAACACGTTGGACCAGACGGTGAAGAAGGTCTCCGGCAGCGCCGCCGCCTCGACCAGGCTCAGGCCCGCCGGGACCGGCAGGCACTGGGCCACCGGCGCGACGCAGCGCTCGGCATAACCGCCGCCGGCCACCAGGGCACAGACGGCATCCCCCGGCTGCAGCCCGGCCTCGGCCATCGCCACCGGATCACCGGCTTCGATGACCCCGGCGACCTCCAGGCCCGGCAGGGGCGAGGCCCACGCGGGGGGCGGATACACGCCCTTGCGCTGCAGGACATCCGGACGATTGACACCACTGGCCGCGACACGGATGAGCACCTCACCCGGGCCGGCCAGCGGCTCGGGGGCCTCGATCGCCTGCAGCACCTCGGGTGCGCCGGCCTGCGTGATCGCGATGGCTTTCATCCTGATCTCCTGCTGCACACCACCCGACCGGACACGCCGGCCGGGCGGCAGGCTTCACTCCGGCTGCTGCTCGGCGGGCTTGGCTTCGACGTCAGCCGCCGGCTCGGCCGCAGCCTCGCTGCGCGGGGCACGGTCGCTGCGCTCGCCACGATCGCTGCGTTCGCGGCGCGGGCCACGGTCGCTGCGCTCGCCACGGTCCGCACGGGGAGCACGCTCGAAGCGCTCCTCTTCCATGCCCTCGGGGCGCTCCAGCAGGGCCTTCATCGACAGCTTGATGCGACCCTTCTCGTCAGTCTCCAGGACCTTGACCTTGACGATCTGGCCTTCGGTCAGAAAGTCGGTGACCTTCTCGACACGCTGGTGGGCGATCTGGCTGATGTGCAGCAGGCCATCCTTGCCCGGCAGCACGTTGATCAGCGCGCCGAAGTCCAGGATCTTGACGACCGGGCCTTCATAGACCTTGCCGATCTCGGCTTCGGCGGTGATGTCGGCGATGCGCTGCTTGGCGATCTCGGCCTTGGCGGCGTCGGTCGAGGCGATGGTGATGGTGCCGTCCTCGCCGATGTCGATCTGGCAGCCGGTCTCTTCGGTCAGGCCGCGGATCACCGAGCCACCCTTGCCGATCACGTCACGGATCTTCTCCGGATTGATCTTCATGGTGTAGAGGCGCGGCGCGAAGTCGGAGACCTCGGTGTTGGCCGAGCCCATGGCCTCGACCATCTTGCCCAGGATGTGCAGACGCGCTTCCTTGGCCTGCGCCAGCGCGACCTGCATGATCTCCTTGGTGATGCCCTGGATCTTGATGTCCATCTGCAGGGCGGTCACGCCGGCGGTCGTGCCGGCCACCTTGAAGTCCATGTCGCCGAGGTGGTCCTCGTCACCCAGGATGTCGGTCAGCACCGCGAAGCGGTTGCCTTCCTTGATCAGGCCCATGGCGATGCCGGCCACGTGGGCCTTCATCGGCACGCCGGCGTCCATCATGGCCAGGCAGCCGCCGCAGACCGAAGCCATCGACGAGGAGCCGTTCGATTCGGTGATCTCGGAGACCACGCGGATGGTGTAGCCGAACTCATCCTTGGGCGGCAGCAGCGGCACCAGGGCACGCTTGGCCAGACGGCCGTGGCCGGTCTCGCGGCGCTTGGTCGTGCCCATGCGGCCCACTTCGCCGGTGGCGAAGGGAGGCATGTTGTAGTGGAACAGGAAGGTGTCGCGGAAGTCGCCCGCCAGCGCGTCGATGCGCTGGGCGTCCTGGTCGGTGCCCAGCGTGGCCACGACCAGCGCCTGGGTCTCGCCCCGCGTGAACAGCGCCGAGCCGTGGGCGCGCGGCAGCACGCCGGTGCGAATCTCGATCGGGCGCACGGTGCGGGTGTCGCGGCCGTCGATGCGGGGCTCGCCCTGCAGGATCTGGCCACGCACGGTCTTGGCTTCCAGCTCGAACAGCAGGTTGTCGACGTCGACGTTGTCGAAGGCGACGCCGTCGGCCGTCAGCGCGGCCTTGACTTCGCTGTAGGCGGCGCGGCAGGCTTGCGTGCGGGCCTGCTTGTTGCGGATCTGGTAGGCGGCCTCGATCTTGGCCAGACCGAACTCGGCGACCTTGGCGATCAGCGGCTCGTTGCGGGCCGGGGCCGTCCAGTCCCAGGCCGGCTTGCCGGCGTCACGCACCAGCTCGTTGATCGCGGCGATCGCGACACGGGCCTGCTCGTGGCCGTAGACCACGCCACCCAGCATGACCTCTTCGGACAGCTGGTCGGCTTCGGACTCGACCATCAGCACGGCGGCTTCGGTGCCGGCGACGACCAGGTCCATCTTCGAGGACTTGAGCGCGGTCGGACCCGGGTTCAGCACGTACTCGCCGTCGACGTAGCCGACGCGGGCCGCACCCACCGGGCCGTTGAACGGGATGCCCGAGATCGCCAGCGCGGCCGACGAGCCGATCAGCGCGGCGATGTCGGCCGAGGCTTCGGGGTTCAGCGACAGCGTGTGGATGACCACGTGCACTTCGTTGTAGAAGCCCTCGGGGAACAGCGGACGCAGCGGACGGTCGATCAGGCGGCTGGTCAGCACTTCCAGCTCGGACGGCTTGGCTTCACGCTTGAAGAAGCTGCCCGGGATCTTGCCGGCGGCGTAGGCCTTCTCGATGTAGTCGACGGTCAGGGGGAAGAAGTCCTGGCCCGGCTTGGCGCTCTTGGCACCGACCACGGTGCACAGCACGACGGTGCCGTCGATGTCGACGACCACCGCACCGCTGGCCTGGCGCGAGATCTCGCCGGTCTCGAGGGTGACGGTGTGCTGACCCCACTGGAAGGTCTTGGTAACTTTGTTGAACATGCTCATGCGAGTCTCCGGTTGCAGGCACCCATCAGGCTGGGCGTGGGCCGGGGCGACGGCTTGCGTGGCGGGATGCCATTCCATCGAGTCTCGTGACAGAAGCCACGGGCGAGCATCGATGGAATGACACAGCAGCGCTCACGCCAGTCCGGTCCCCAAAAACGCAAAGAGCCTGTACTGGACGCAACCAGACAGGCTCTTCACATTCATGCTGTGATCACTTGCGCAGGCTGAGCTTCTTGATCAGCGCGGTGTAGCGATCGGCGTCGCGGGACTTCAGGTAGTCCAGCAGCTTGCGGCGACGGCTGACCATGCGCAGCAGGCCGCGACGACCGTGGTGGTCCTTCTTGTGCAGCTTGAAGTGCGGGGTCAGTTCGTTGATGCGGGCCGTCAGCAGGGCAACCTGGACTTCCGGCGAACCGGTGTCGGCGGCGCCGCGGGCGTTGGCGGCAATGATTTCGGACTTGTTGATGTCGGTAGCGGACATGTTGTTTCCTGTCGGGTGGCGATGCCGGCGACCCGCCCCGTCGGGCAGATGCGCAGGCAGACGCCGTTGCACTGGCGGACACGGGTGAAACGACCCGAGCCGTGATGAAGCTCCGCCCCGAAATGGAGCGAAGCCCGACATTATAGCTGCCGGATCAGCCTCGCCCGAAATGATCGAGTCCGGCCGCCGCCAGGCGATCGACCCCCAGCCTCAGGCGGGCCGGATCACGCGAGGCCAGGCACCAGCGCAGCCAGCCCTCGCCCTCGGGGCCGAAGGCGGCCCCCGGCGCCAGGCCCAGGCCGTGCGCGGCGACGAGGTGCCGGGCCAGGGCCAGCGAATCGTCCTGCCCCTCGATGCGCAGGAAGGCGTACATGGCCCCCTGGGGCGGCGCCACCGTCACGCCCGGCAGCGCCTGCAAGGCCGCCACCAGCACGTCGCGGCAGGCGCGCAGCCGCTGCTGCAGGCGCGGCACGGTCTGGGGCGCCTGCGCCAGCGCATACACGCCGGCCCGCTGCACGAAGACCGGCGCGCACGAGGTGTTGAACTCGAGCAGCTTGCCCAGGTGCTCGATCAGCGCCGGCGGGGCCACCAGATTGCCCAGCCGCCAGCCGGTCATCAGGAAGCTCTTCGAGAAGCTGTGCACCACGACCAGGCGATCGTCGGGCTCGGCGATGTCGAGGAAGCTGGGCGCGCACAGCGCCCGCCCGGCCTCGGGCAGGTCGTAGGACAGGCGCTCGTAGACCTCGTCCGACAGAATCCAGGTGCCGGTGCGGCGGCAGTGCGCCAGCAGCGCCTGCTGCTCGGCCCGGCTCAGCGTCCAGCCGGTCGGGTTGTTGGGCGAGTTGACCAGCAGCACCCGGGTGCGCGGCGTGACGGCGTCGATCAGCTCGTCCAGGTCGAGCCGCCAGGCCCCGCCCGCATCCGGGCGCAGGGCCACGCGCCGCACCCGCGCACCCAGGATCGCGGGCTGCGCGGTCAGGTTGGGCCACACCGGCACCACGGCGACCACCTCGTCGCCCGGATCGAGCAGCGCCTGCTGCGTCACCATCAGCGCACTGACCCCCGACGAGGTCACCGCGACACGGTCGGCCCCGACGGGCCGGTGCAGTCCGCTCTCGTAGCCGGCGATCGCCTGGCGCAGCTCGGGCAGGCCGAGATTGTGCGAGTAGAAGGTCTCGCCGGCCTGCAGCGACTCGACCGCCACCTCACGCACGTCCAGCGGGGTCATCTCGTCGCTCTCGCCGAACCAGAACGCCAGCACGTCGCTGCGCCCCAGGCCGGCATTGGCCACCTCGCGGATCAGCGAGCCCGGCAGGTCTTCGATCACTGGTCTCATCACGGGTCCTGGTCAGGGGTCAGTTCAGGGGTCGGGCGCCCATCAGGGCAGCGGCGGCATGCTGCAGCGGTGCGGCATCGCCGCCTGCTGCGCCTCCAGGTAGCGCACGGTGCGGAAACCGTAGCCCGAGCCCTCGACATCGAATTTCACGCCTTCGCTGCCGGCGCGCTGCATCAGGCTGACGTACATCGGCTGCTGGAACTGGTGGTCGGCGGCCCGCATCGTGCCGGCGCCCAGCCCGCCCAGGCCGCGGCCGTCGTAGCTGGCCCCCGACAGCGCACGCGCGACCGCCGCCGCCTCGGTGCTGCGCGAGCGCTCCATCGCCTGGGCCGCCATCTCGACCATCACCTGCATGCGCACATGCAGGTAGTCCTCGCGGGGATCCGGGAAGCGCTGGTGGAAAGCGGCCACCAGCGCCTCGGAGGCGCGGTTGCCGGCGTTCGGGTGCCACTCGGCCACCGCCAGCACCCGCCCGACGCCGGCATCCCCCAGCGCGCCCGGCACGCCCAGCGCATTGCCGTAGAAGGTGTAGAACTTGCCCTCGAAGCCGACGTCACGCGCCGCCTTGACGAGGAAGGTCAGGTCGTTGCCCCAGTTGCCGGTGATCACCGCCTGCGCGCCGCTGGCCTTGATCTTGTTGGCATAGGGCAGGAAGTCCTTGACCCGGCCGATCGGGTGCAGCTCCTCGCCGACGATCTTCAGGTCCGGGCGCTTGGCCGCCAGCATCTCCCGGCTGCTGCGCAGCACCTGCTGGCCGAAGCTGTAGTCCTGCCCGATCAGGTAGACGCGCTGGATCGACCGATCGCCCTGCAGCACGTCGGTCAGCGCGTTCAGGCGCATGTCGGCATGGGCGTCGAAGCGGAAATGCCAGGGGCTGCACTTCTCGTTGGTCAGCGAGGGCTCGACCGCCGAGTAGTTCAGGAAGACGATGCGGCGCTCCGGCTCGCGCTGGTTGTGCTTGCCCAGCGCATCGATCAGCGCGGCGGCGGTGGCCGAGCTGTTGCCCTGCATCACGACGCTGATGCGCTGGTCGGCGGCGCTGCGCAGCAGGCCCAGCGCCTCTTCGGTGCTGCCCTTGCTGTCCATCCTCACCAGCGCCAGCGGCCGGGCGCCACCGGGCAGCTTCACGCCGCCACGGGCATTGACGCGCTCGACGGCCCACTGCAGGTTGCGAGCGACCGCTTCGCCGGCGTTGGCGAACGGCCCGGACAGGCCCTCGATCAGCGCCAGCCGGATCGGCTCGCCGGCCGGTGCCGCGGCAGGCGCCGCCGACAGCGGGCCGACCAGCCCGCCCAGGCAGGCGGCGCTCGCCCAGGCCAGGGCCGTGCGGCGTGAAGGAGACGCCGGGCGCAGCGGCAGCAGTTCGGAAGGGGAAGTCATGCGTGAAAGGTCCGTGGGAACGCGGAAGGCAGGCGGCAGGCCGGGACGCAGGCGCTCAGAGCGCCGACAGGTCCCAGCGCGGCCGCACATCGAAGGCATAGTGGCGCTCGGCGACCGCCTGGCCACTCTGCAGGCGCATCGCGCCGGCCAGCGCGATCATCGCGCCGTTGTCGGTGCACAGATGCAGCTCGGGGTAATGCACCCGCACGCCGCGGCGGCGGCAGGCCTCGTCGAGCTGCTCGCGCAGGCGGCGATTCGCGCCGACCCCGCCGGCCACCACCAGGCGCTTCAGGCCGGTGCGCCGCAGCGCCGACAGCGACTTGTTCAGCAGCACGTCGACGATGGCCGCCTGGGTCGAGGCCGCCAGGTCGGCGCGCGGCCGTGCCATGCCATCGGCGGCGATCGGCTGGCCATGCTCGGCCTCGAGGCGCTGCATGCGGGTCCAGACCGCCGTCTTCAGGCCGGCGAAGGAGAAGTCGAGGTTGTCGGTCTTCATCAGCGGGCGCGGCAGCGCATGGGCCGCCGGATCCCCCTGCTCGGCCAGCCGAGACAGCGCCGGGCCGCCGGGATAACCGAGGCCCAGCATCTTGGCCGTCTTGTCGAAGGCCTCGCCGGCGGCATCGTCGATGGTCTCGCCCAGCAGCTCGTAGCGGCCCACGCCATCCACGCGCATCAGCTGGGTGTGCCCGCCCGAGACCAGCAGGGCCACGAAGGGAAACTCGGGCGGATCGGCCGACAGGAACGGCGACAGCAGGTGGCCCTCGAGGTGGTGGACCCCGAGCACCGGGCGGTCCAGCGCCAGCCCGAGCGCACAACCCATGCCGGCCCCCACCAGCAGCGCGCCGGCCAGGCCCGGGCCGCGGGTGTAGGCCACCACGTCGATCGCCTCCAGCCCCAGGCCGCTGGCGGCCAGCGTCTCGCGCAGCAGCGGCACGACCCGGCGGATGTGGTCACGCGAGGCCAGTTCGGGCACCACGCCGCCATAGGCCTGGTGCATCTCGATCTGGCTGTGCAGCGCGTGGGCCAGCAGGCGGGGCACGCCCTGCGGCTCGCCGGCCGGCGCGCACTCGACCAGCGCGATGCCGGTCTCGTCGCACGACGACTCGATGCCGAGCACCCGCAGCGGCGCGCTCATGCCGCGCGACGCCCGGCCGACGCCCAGATGAGCGCCCCGGCGGCGATCATCGGCACGCACAGCCACTGGCCCATGCTGAGGTTGAAGGTCAGCAGGCCGAGGAAGCTGTCGGGCTCGCGGAAGTACTCGGCGATGAAGCGGAAGGCACCATAACCGATCATGAACAGACCGGAGACCCGCCCCCACACCACCGCACCATCGGCCCGGTGGTGGGCGCCGCGGCTGCGCCCGTAGCACCACAGGATGACGAACAGGCTCAGGCCCTCGAGCAGGAACTGGTAGACCTGCGACGGGTGGCGCGGCAGGTCGCTGCCGGACTGCGGGAACACCATCGCCCACGGCAGCGAGGCGTCGGCCGCCCGCCCCCAGAGCTCGCCGTTGATGAAGTTGCCCACCCGCCCCATCGCCAGGCCGGTCGGCACGCACGGCGCGATCAGGTCGGTGACCTCGAAGAAGCGCCGGCCGCGCAGATGGGCGAACAGCGCCATCGCCACCAGCACGCCCAGCAGGCCGCCGTGGAAGGCCATGCCCCCCTTCCAGACCGCCAGCACCTCCAGCGGGTTCTGCAGGTAGTGCATCGGCTTGTAGAACAGCACGTAACCGAGCCGCCCACCGAGGATCACCCCGACCACGCCGAAGAACAGCAGGTCCTCGACGTCACGCGGCTGCCAGCCACCGGCGACGAACGGCGCCTGGCGGATGCGCCGGGTCGCCAGGAAATGGAACAGCCCGAAGGCGGCCAGATAGGTCAGGCCATACCAGTGGACCTGGAGGATGCCCAGGTCCAGCGCGATCGGGTTCAACTGAGGATGCACGAGCATCGGCCAACACTCCAAGAAGTCAGGATCGGCCGGGAGGGGTCCGGCCGGGGGCGATTGTCGCCGCTGCGCCCGGACCTGCACGACCCGGGTGCCTGCGCGCCCAGGCGCGGACACA
Organism: Sphaerotilus hippei; assembly: GCF_003201595.1. Classification (GTDB taxonomy): domain Bacteria; phylum Pseudomonadota; class Gammaproteobacteria; order Burkholderiales; family Burkholderiaceae_C; genus Sphaerotilus; species Sphaerotilus hippei. The sequence continues at coordinate 128,154 of NZ_QJJS01000009.1, forward strand.
CGGCCCGCCTCGCCGGAGGCGGGCAGCACCTGGCGGCGGCGGCCGGGATCAGCGCGACGACCGCTTCACGCGCCGCTCGTCGGTGGCTCGCTGGCCGAGCCCCATCGCGTCCATCGCCCGCTGGCGCCGGGCCTTGCGGCGCTGCACGAAGCGGTCCTCCTGCAGGCGGCGGGTGCGCCCGCTCATGTCGGACCACTGCCACCACAGCAGCGCCCCGCCGAACGGGGCCACCAGCATCCACCAGGGCCAGCTGGCCACCGGCTCGATGCCCAGCAGGTTCAGCAGCAGCAGAGCCATCCCGATCACGATCAGTGCCATGTGTCGTTCCTGTAGTGTTGTATCCAGACAGCGATCCGCAGCATAACGGCACAAGTGCACCGGCGCACGGGTCTCCATCAAGGCACCGGTCAACCCGGCTCCCTACAATTTCGTTCGAAGTCTCACCGTCCACGCCCATGTCCATGTCCATGTCCATGTCCATGGGCCTCCACCCGCCCCGAAAGGAAACCATGAAGTCGATCATCGCCCTGACCGCCGCCGCCGCTGCCCTGCTGGGTGCCAGCCCGGCCTTCGCCAACCTCGAACTGGCGCAGAAGAAGGCCTGCATGGCCTGCCACGCCGTGGACAAGAAGCTGGTCGGCCCGGCCTACAAGGAAGTCGCCGCCAAGTACAAGGGCCAGAAGGACGCCGTGGCCAAGCTGAGCGAGAAGGTCATCAAGGGCGGCGCCGGCGTGTGGGGCCCCGTGCCGATGCCCGCCAACGCGATCACCCCCGACGAAGCCAAGACCCTGGTCACCTGGGTGCTGAGCCAGAAGTGATCCCGAGCGCGCCGCGCCGGCGCGCACGACACGAAAAAAAGCCTCGCGACGCGAGGCTTTTCGCTTGCTGGCCAGGCCCGAAGGCCCGGCCAGGTGATCAGTAGGCCTGACCCAGCTGGTCCAGGATGGCCGGGTTCTCCAGCGTCGAGGTGTCCTGCGTGATGGCCTCGCCCTTGGCGATCGAGCGCAGCAGGCGGCGCATGATCTTGCCCGAGCGGGTCTTGGGCAGGTTCTCGCCGAAGCGGATGTCCTTGGGCTTGGCGATCGGGCCGATCTCCTTGCCGACATGGTCACGCAGCTGCTTGGCGATCGCCTTGGCCTCGTCGCCGAAGGGCAGCGGACGCTTGAGCACGACGAAGGCACAGACGGCCTCGCCGGTCGTGTCGTCCGGGCGGCCCACCACGGCGGCCTCGGCCACCAGCTCGGTGCAGCTGACCAGCGCGGACTCGATCTCCATCGTGCCCATGCGGTGGCCCGACACGTTCAGCACGTCGTCGATGCGGCCGGTGATGGTGAAGTAGCCGGTCTTCTCGTCGCGGATCGCCCCGTCGCCGGCGAGGTAGTACTTGCCCTTGAAGTCCTCGGGGTAGTAGGACTTCTTGAAGCGCTCCGGATCACCCCAGATGGTGCGGATCATCGACGGCCAGGGGCGCTTGACGACCAGGATGCCGCCCTGCCCGTTCGGCACGTCCTTGCCGGTCTCGTCGACGATCGCGGCCTGGATGCCCGGGAAGGGCAGCGTGCACGAGCCCGGCACCATCGGCGTGGCGCCCGGCAGCGGCGTGATCATGTGGCCGCCGGTCTCGGTCTGCCAGAAGGTGTCGACGATCGGGCAGCGGCTGCCACCGACGTTCCTGTAGTACCACTCCCAGGCGGCCGGGTTGATCGGCTCGCCCACCGAGCCCAGCAGGCGCAGGCTCGACAGGTCGTAGCTCTTCGGGTGCACCGCGTCGTTGGCCTCGGCGGCCTTGATCAGCGAGCGGATGGCGGTCGGCGCGGTGTAGAAGATCGAGACCTTGTGGTCCTGGATCATCTTCCAGAAGCGGCCGGCGTCCGGGTAGGTCGGCACGCCTTCGAAGACGATCTCGGTACCGCCCAGCGCGAGCGGGCCGTAGGTGATGTAGGTGTGGCCGGTGACCCAGCCGATGTCGGCGGTGCACCAGAAGACGTCGTCGGCCTTCAGGTCGAAGGTCCACTGGGTGGTCAGCGCCGCGTGCAGCAGGTAGCCGCCGGTGGAGTGCTGCACGCCCTTGGGCTTGCCGGTCGAGCCGGAGGTGTAGAGCAGGAACAGCGGGTGCTCGGCACCGACCCATTCCGGCTCGCAGGTCGTGGGCTGGCCGGCCACCAGGTCGTCCATCCAGACGTCACGGCCGGCCGTCATCGCGACTTCGGAGCCCGAGCGCTTGACCACCAGCACGTTCCTGACCGCATCGCAGCCACCCAGCGCCAGCGCCTCGTCGACGATGGACTTCAGCGGCAGCTTCTTGCCGCCGCGCACCTGGTGGTCGGCGGTGATGATGGCCACCGCACCGGTGTCCTCGACGCGGTCGCGCACGCTCTGGGCCGAGAAGCCGCCGAACACCACCGAGTGGGTCGCGCCGATGCGCGCGCAGGCCTGCATCGCGGCCACGCCGTCGATCGACATCGAGATGTAGATGACGACGCGATCGCCCTTCTGCACACCCAGCGAGCGCAGGCCGTTGGCGATCTGGCAGGTCTTGGCCAGCAGTTCGCTGTAGCTGATCTTGGTGACCTCGCCGCCGTCGGCCTCGAAGATGATCGCGGTCTTGTCGCCCAGGCCGCGCTCGACGTTGCGGTCCAGGCAGTTGTAGGAGGCGTTCAGCGTGCCGTCGGCGAACCACTTGAAGAACGGCGCGTTCGACTCGTCGAGCACCTGGGTGAACGGCGTCTTCCAGGTCAGCAGTTCACGAGCCTGGTCCGCCCAGAAACCCTCGTAGTCGGATTCGGCGCGTGCGCACAGGGCCTCGTAGGCGGCCATGCCGGACACGTGGGCCGCGGCCACGACGGCGTCCGAGGGGTAATAGAACGGGATTGCCGTATCGGTATTGGCTTGGCTCATGCTTGTCTCCATCGGTCGAAATCTGATACGAGCACCTTAGGGAGGGGCTCTTACGAAGTGCTTACTCCGCAAATTGCGTTCCCGCACCACGAGCACCTCGATTGCCGGGCCCGTGTTTCATCGTGACACGAACACCCCCCTAGAATTCCCTCAATTTCCCTGATGCCTTCTCACATGCAAGCTGACCAAACTCCTCGACCCACCAAGCTGGCGCCGCTGCCTTCCCTGATCTTTGCGAGCCGCTGGCTGCAGTTGCCGCTTTATATCGGCCTGATCCTGGCACAAGCGGTCTACGTCTTCCATTTCTGGGTCGAGCTCGTGCACCTGATCGAGGCGGCTTTCGGCAATCAGGCCGCCCTCGCCAAGCTGGTGAGCAGCATCGGTTACAGCGGCCAGGCCCCTGTCACGTCTTTGAACGAGACGATCATCATGCTGGTGGTGCTTGCCCTGATTGACGTGGTGATGATCTCCAATCTGCTGATCATGGTCATCGTCGGGGGGTATGAAACCTTCGTCTCGAGGCTGCGGCTCGAGGGCCATCCGGACCAGCCGGAATGGCTCAACCACGTCAATGCCTCGGTGCTGAAGGTCAAACTCGGCACCGCCATCATCGGCATCAGCTCGATCCACCTGCTCAAGACCTTCATCAACGCCGACAACTACAGCGAGAAGGTGCTGATCTCGCAGACCGTGATCCACATGGCCTTCCTGCTGTCGGCGCTGGCGATCGCCTACACCGACCGGCTGATGCAGCCGGTCGGCGGCTCGGCGGACCACTGAGGTCCGGGCGGCGGCTCAGCGGGCTGCCTCGGCCTGCGCCGCCGTCGGCGCGCCGACCCCGCAGCCTTCGGTGGGCGACGCGGCCACCGACGGCTTCAGGAAGGGCGCCATCGTCTTCAGGATCTGCACCGGCAAGGCGCTGGTGAAGCTGTACTTGTCGGCCTCCGGCCCGAGCACGAACGCCGTCAGCGTGCCGAAATGGCGCTCGCCGATGTAGAAGACGAAGGTCGCGGTGCGGCTGGTGGAGCGCGACGAGATCAGCCCGCCGCCACGCGTGTAGGTGTTGAGGCGGTTGTCGCCGGTCCCGGTCTTGCCGCCGACCATCAGCGGCTCCAGGCCCGGCTCGTCGAAGCTGCCCTTCAGGCGCCGGGCCGTGCCCTCGTTGACCACCAGGCCCAGGGCACGCCGCAGCGTGCCGGCCACCTCGGGCACCATCACCCGCTCGGGCTCGCCCGTGCGGCGCCCCAGCACCACCTCGTAGGGGCTGCCAGCGGCGAACATCAGGCCGTTGACGTGCACCGTCGGCAGCCGCAGTCCGCCGTTGACGATGATGCCCATCAGCTCGGCCAGCGCGGCCGGGCGGTCGCCGGAGCTGCCGATCGAGGTCGCGTACGACGGCACCAGCGTGTCGAAGGGATAACCCAGGCGGGCCCAGGCCCGGTGGATCTTGGCGAACGCCTCGATCTCCAGCAGCTGCAGGATGCGGCTGTTCTGCCCGGCCCGGGCCCGGCTGCGGAACAGCCAGCTGTAGGAGGCCTCGCGCTCGGCCGCACCGTCGCGCAGCACGTCGGCCATCGTCGCCTGCGGATGCTCGACCAGGTAGGCGGCCACCCACAGCTCCAGCGGATGCAGGCGGGCCAGGTAACCCCGGTCGGCCAGCGAGTACTTGCCCGGAGCATGGCGCTGGTAGAGCGTCAGCAGCTCTTCCTCGTCGAGCGACTGGCGGGGCTGGTGGGTGCGCAGGTAGGCGGAGAAGGCCTCGAAGGACGCACCGGGCAGCACCGAGCGGTGGATCACCGCCAGCCGCGACGCCGTCGGCGTCACGCTCGCGGCCATCTGCGCCAGCATCTCCGTGGGGCCCTTGCCGTGGTGCCGACGGTAGAAGTTGCGCATGAACTGGCTGCCCTCCTTGTCGGCGAAACGCCGCAGCAGCACCGTGCGCTCGGGATGGTTCTCGTCGGACAGGATCTGCGCGGTCGGCCCCGACGCCTGGTAGAGGTGGTGGTAGACGATGTCGCGCATCAGGCGGATGAACACCAGGTTCACCGAGTCCCGCAGCGCCACGCTCAGCGTGGGCATGCGCGCGTTGTCGTCGCGGTTGAAGTTGTCGAAGGTGTGCGCGCCCCCGCCGGTGAAGAAGGTCTCGCCGGGGCTGGCGGAATACTTGCGCTCCATGGCCGCATCGAGCATCGCCTGCAGCGATCGGTTCGGCGCGCTGCGCAGGTGCTCGATCGCCCACTGCGTCAGCCGGTCCTTCGGCCCGACCTCCACCTCGGCCAGCGCGGCCGGCGCCAGCCCGCCGTACTGGCGATGCAGCGAGGCGATGATCTCCAGGTAGGTCGTCAGCGTGCGCAGCTTGGCGGTCGAGCCCAGCTCGAGCTTGGCCCCGCCGTTGATGTCGAAGGGCTGGGCGAGGTTGTCGGTCTGGACGCGGACCAGGTTCATGCCCTGGGACCGCTCGTAGAGCGTGAAGCTGTAGAGCAGCCGGGCCGGATCGCCCTGCTCGAGCAGCTGGCGGTTCAGCAGGCCGGCCTCGCGGGCGACCTGGGGATCGCTCAGGCTGCCCAGCAGGCGGGTGATGCGCTGCTGCAGCGTGCCGTCGATGCTGGTCAGCGCACTGACGTCCATGCGGTCCAGGTCGTAGAGCCGCGGCGTGTCGAGCAGCGTGGACAGCTGCACGCGCATCAGCGTCGCCGCCTTGCGCGCGCTGGCGTCCTCGTCGATGCGGCCCGGGAAGGCCGCACGCACCTCCAGCGGCGCCTGCAGCGCCGCATCCCGCAGGGCCGGCGCGATCAGGCCCTCATCGGCCATCAGGCGCAGGTAACTGGCCGTCATCTGCATCAGCTGCGGCCGGCCGCCACCGAAGTAATGGGCCGGCCGGCGCTGCGCGATCATCAGGCTGAGCACCTGCCGCAGCGCCACGCCACGGGCCTGCAGGCCCTCGGGCTGCTCGCCCGGCTCGCGCAGCAGGCGGTTGACGGCATCGACATCGGCGCCGTACCAGGCTTCCAGGCCTTCGCTGACGCCCAGCACCTCGCCCCAGCCCTTCTGCGCCCCGAGCGGCAGGCTGTTGAGGTAGTCGAGCACGATGCGGTGGCGGGCCTGGGTCGTGTCCTCGCCGTCGCGGTAGGCCCGCACCGAGGCCGACACCATCTGCAGGTACTTGTCGCCCGCCGAGGACGTGCGGCCCTCGGGCGAGTGGCGGAACTTCTCGATCTGGGTGGCCAGCGTGCTGCCCCCGGCGGCCGGGTGATCGTCGTGGACCAGCTCGACGAACTGGTCGAGCACGGCCTTGCCCAACCGGGTCCACTCGATGGCCGGGTTGTGGCGGGGCTCGGCCAGGTCGAGCACCTCGCGGTTCTCGATGAAGCCGAGCGCCTGGGCCACGACCAGCGGCACGTCCTCGTGGGACGGGTAGACCCGCCGCGGCACGCGCGACTCGAACAGCGTGTCGCCGCGGCAGTCGCGCACCTGCAGGCCAGCCTGGGCACGCTCCGGATACGGCGCGAAAAAACCGCGCTCCAGATAACGCTGCAGGGCCGGCGACTGCTGGGCCTGCGACAGCACCGCATAGCCCCGCTCGGACAGGCGGGTCGTGAATTCGGGCAGGCGGTGGTGTCCCCGCCGCTCGTCGAAGGGGCCGGCCACCGGGTAGCGGTTGCCCTCGGCGGGCTGCGTGCGCACCTCCCAGGTCAGGCCCCGGGCCCAGTCGGAGAAAAAACGCGCCTGCAGCGTCGAGGTGCGCATCTCCCAGGTGGCCAGCTCGACCGCACCGGCCACCACCACGGCCGCCCCGCCCCACAGCAGCAGCCGGCGGGGCCAGCGGCTGGGCGGGCGCACGGCCGGCGCGGCATCGGCGGCGGCAGGCGCAAGGGCAGCGGAGACGGAAGGAGCGAGCGATGGCTCGTCGGGAGCGGAAGGTTTGACCTCGGGTTCACCGTGATCCATAGACAGAGCCAGCCTGGTCTTCTTGATTTTCCCGGCGCCGGCGGCCGGGTGACACCTGGCGGTCCCCGCCGCACGGTCGGCAGCTTATCTCAATCCCCCCGCAATCCAGGGGGCGGCCTTGCAAGGACGCACGACGCTTGCGACGCGTTGCACGATCGCAAGCGAGCCGTGCCCCGGCCCGGCCGCGTGCGCGTCGACAGTGGCGCGGCAGCAACGCTGGGCCGGGGCGCCAGGACCCGCAAAGGGCGGATCCGCCACAGGGACGCGTGGCGAGCGGCCGACCGGGCCGACCTGCCTCGCTACACTGACGCCCAGACCCGACGGCTGGTGTCGCGCCATCGATGCCGCACGCCAGCCAGCTGCAAGTCAGCCGGGCCATCATCGCTGCCCTGTCCCCTCCCCGTGGCTGCCCGAGCCGGGCGTGCCGCCGAAAGACCCCAACATGACCACCATCCGCCAAGCCGATCTGGTTGAAAGCGTTGCCGCCGCGCTGCAGTACATCAGCTACTACCACCCGGCCGACTACATCGCCCACCTGGCCCGCGCCTACGAGCGCGAGGAGTCGCCGGCCGCCAAGGACGCGATCGCGCAGATCCTGACCAACTCGAAGATGTGCGCCGAAGGCAAGCGCCCGATCTGCCAGGACACCGGCATCGTCAACGTGTTCATGAAGATCGGCATGGACGTGAAGTGGGAAGGCTTCACCGGCTCGATCCAGGACGCCGTCAACGAAGGCGTGCGCCAGGGCTACAACAACCCGGACAACAAGCTGCGCGCCTCGGTGCTGGCCGACCCGATCTTCGAGCGCAAGAACACCCGGGACAACACGCCGGCGGTGATCTTCATGGAAGTGGTGCCGGGCGACACCGTCGACGTGATCGTCGCGGCCAAGGGCGGCGGCTCGGAGAACAAGTCCAAGGTCTACATGCTCAACCCGGGCGACAACATCGTCGACTGGGTGCTCAAGACCGTGCCGACGATGGGCGCGGGCTGGTGCCCGCCGGGCATCCTGGGCATCGGCGTGGGCGGCACGGCCGAGAAGGCGGCGCTGCTGGCCAAGGAATCGCTGATGGACGACATCGACATGTACGAGCTGCTCGAGCGCGGCCCGAGCAACAAGCTCGAGGCGATGCGCATCGAGCTCTACGAGAAGGTCAACGCGCTGGGCATCGGCGCCCAGGGCCTGGGCGGCCTGACCACGGTGCTGGACGTCAAGATCAAGACCTTCCCGACCCACGCGGCCAGCAAGCCGATCGCGATGATCCCGAACTGCGCGGCCACCCGCCACGGCCACTTCGTGCTCGACGGCTCCGGCCCGGCCTACATGACCCCGCCCAGCCTGGACCTGTGGCCCGACGTGGCCTGGGCGCCCGACTACAACAAGAGCAAGCGCGTCGACCTGAACACGCTGACCAAGGCTGAAGTCGCCAGCTGGAAGCCGGGCGACACGCTGCTGCTCAACGGCAAGATGCTGACCGGCCGCGACGCCGCGCACAAGCGCATCGCCGACATGCTGGCCAAGGGCGAGCCGCTGCCGGTCGATTTCACCAACCGCGTCATCTATTACGTCGGCCCGGTCGATCCGGTGCGTGACGAAGTGGTCGGCCCGGCCGGCCCGACGACGGCCACCCGCATGGACGGCTTCACCCGCATGATGCTGGAGAAGACCGGCCTGATCTCGATGGTCGGCAAGGCCGAGCGCGGCCCGGTCGCCATCCAGGCGATCAAGGACAACCAGTCGGCCTACCTGATGGCCGTCGGCGGCTCGGCCTACCTGGTGTCCAAGGCGATCAAGGCGGCCAAGGTCGTCGGCTTCGCCGACCTGGGGATGGAGGCGATCTACGAGTTCGACGTGGTCGACATGCCTGTGACGGTGGCGGTGGACGCCGGCGGCACCAGCGCCCACATCACCGGCCCGAAGATCTGGCAGGCGAAGATCGGCAAGATCCCGGTCGTCGAGGCCTGAGCACGGCCATGAGCCCGTCCGCCACCCCGCTGCCGGCCGAGCGCTGTCCGCTGTGTGGCGAGCCCAACGCCTGCGCCCCGGCGCAGGCGGGCGACTTCCAAGTCGCGTGCTGGTGCACCCGCACGCGTTTTCCCGCCTCGCTGCTGGCGCGCATTCCCGCCGGGCAGCGCGGCTTGGCCTGCATCTGCAACGCCTGCGTGGACGCCGCGCTGGCGGCGGAAGCAGCGGTGGACACCGCAGCGCCAGCGGGTGCACCCCCGGCGCCCGTGCCGCCGCCCGGTTCAGCCGATTCAGCCGATTGAGGCCAGCGCTGCGCCGGCGAACTGGGGCAGCGCCTCGAACTGCGCCGGCGTCAGCGGGCGGCTGAAGAAGAAGCCCTGCATCTCGTCGCAGCCCAGCTCGCGCAGCAGGTCGGCCTGCTCGGCCGTCTCCATGCCTTCGGCCACCGTGTGCTTGCCCAGCGAGCGCGCCAGCGTCAGGATCGTGCGGGTCACGGCCAGCGCGCTGTCGTCCTGGCCGAGGTCCTTGACGAAGGCGCGGTCGACCTTCATCACGTCCACCGGCAGCTGGCGCAGCGTCGACAGCGACGAATAGCCGGTGCCGAAGTCGTCCAGCGCGATCAGCACGCCGCGGCGGCGCACCGCCTCGAGCTGCTCGCAGGCCTGCTTAGCGTCGCCCACCAGCAGGCTTTCGGTGACCTCCAGCTCCAGCCGGTCCGGCGCGACGCCGTGGTCGGCCAGCGCGCGGTCCACCTCGCCGACCAGGCGGCCGGAGACCAGCTGGCGCGGCGAGACGTTGACCGACACCCGCTCGAGCACCAGCCCCTGGCGCTGCCAGCGGGCCATCTGGGCACAGGCCTCGCGCATCACCCAGATGCCGATGGCCTCGATCAGGTCGCTCTCCTCGGCCAGCGCGATGAAACGGGCCGGCGACAGCAACCCGAGCTCCGGGTGCTGCCAGCGCACCAGCGCCTCGGCCGAGCGCATGCACCCGTCGCGGGCATCGACCCGCGGCTGGTAGTGCAGCACCAGCTCGTCGCTGACCACCGCCCGGCGCAGATCGGCCAGCAGGCGCGAGCGCTCGCTCAGCGCCTCGTCCATCGTCGCGGCGAACAGCGCGTGGCGGCCTCGCCCGCCCTGCTTGGCCTGGTACATCGCCATGTCGGCATGGCGCAGCAGCGTCGCCCGGTCCACCCCGTGCTGCGGCGCCAGCGCCACGCCGATGCTCGCGCCCAGCACATGCTCGTGGCCGCCGCACACGAAGGGCACGGCCAGCCGCTCGCAGAGCTGGCGCGCCAGCGCCGCCGCCCGGCCCTCGTCGACCTGCGGCAGCACGATGACGAACTCGTCGCCCCCCGCCCGGGCGACCACCGCCTCGCGCGGCACGACGGCCTGCAGCCGCTCGGCCGCCTGCTGCAGCAGGCGGTCGCCCATCTCGTGGCCGAGGCTGTCGTTGACGTCCTTGAAATGGTCCAGGTCGATGAACAGCACCGCCAGCGCTGACGCCGTCGAGGCTTCCAGGCAGCGGTCGAGCTGCTCGTTGAGGCCGTGGCGGTTGGCCAGGCCGGTGAGGTCGTCGTGCACCGCCCGCCAGTGCAGCACCTGCTCACGCTCATGCGCGGCCAGCGCCACGGCGAGCCGGTCGCGCAGGTCGCAGGCCTCGTGGCGGCGCCGGCGGCCCGGGGGCTTCATGAACCCCAGCAGCAGCACCGCCTGGCAGGACGCCTGCCAGCGCGCCGGGCAGGCCCACCAGTGGGTCGCGCCGGTGTCGGGCAGCAGGGTCTGCCAGGCCATCGCGACCGAACCGGCCGGCGGCCAGTCCATCGTGGCCTCCAGCGCCTCGAAGCGCGGGCGCTCGGTCTCGCCCAGCACCGACTCGGCGCGGCCGCCGTCACCGTCGACGGCCTGGCGCAGCCGCCACTGCAGCAGCACCGGCCGGCCGGCCGAGCGGCTCGACGGCCCGCCGGCGCCGGTCAGGCGCACCACCACCGCCGCCACCGCGCCGGTGCGCAGCAGCGCCTGGCGCAGCAGCTGGTCGAGCACCTCGGGCAGCGGGTGGCCGGAAACGATGGCCCGGTCGATCAGCCCGAGCGCCTCCAGCGACTGGAACTGCGCGTCGATGCGCCCGGCCATCTCGTTGAACGAACGGGCCAGCTCGCCGAACTCGTCGCTGCTGCGCACCTGGACCGGCTCGGCCCGCTCGCGCCGGGCCAGCCGGCGGGTGCCGTCGAGCAGCGCCTCCAGCGGCACCAGGGTGCGGCGGATCTGGGTCAGGCTCAGCAGCACCACGATCAGCAGCACCACCGCGCCGAGCTGCACCGCCCAGCGCAGCAGCGGCAGGCCGGCGAACTCGAGCTCGACCGGGGGCAGGTGCTGCTCGAACTCCCAGTCGGTGGCACCGAACTCGCCACCCAGGAACAGCGTCCAGCGCCCCACGGCCTCATGCGGATGCGGCTGGGCGACCCGCCTCAGGCCGTCCAGCACCGGGCCGCCAGGCTCGCGCACCTCCCAGTGGGCCTGGGCGGCCGTCTCGGCCAGCGGACCCCACAGGTGGGCCGGGTGGACATCGGCCAGCCAGTAGCCCTGCGGCTGGGCCAGCCGCAGCATCACCCGTGGCGCCGGGGCCCCGGCGACCGGCACGAGCAGCAGGCGCGCCGCGGCGTCGCCCGGACGGGGCGGCGACAGCGGCACGGCCGTCGACGCGATCTCACCCACCTGCCAGCGCACCTGCCCCTGGTCATCGACCCAGCGGGCCCCGCGGAAGACCCGCGACAGGCCCGCCAGCATCGGATGCGCCGGGTCGGCGCCCGCCCCGGCCGGCACCAGCGGGGGCCAGGTCTCCAGCAGCGACTTGGCCTCCAGCAGGCGCCCGAGCACCTGCATGCCGCCGTCCCGGGTCGTGCGGGTCAGGCTGCGCTGGGCCTGCTCACCCAGGAAGCTCACCAGCGTCTGGTAGCCGATGAAGGCGGCCAGCGCCACCGGCAGGCCGGCGGCCAGCAGGAACATCACCAGGATGCGCCGTCCGACCCGGCTGCGCAGCACGCTGGCGCGGCCGGCGGCCGGCCCGGGCGGGGTCTCGCGGGGAGCAGCCACTCGACGCCGGCCTCAGAAATCGACCGACACGCCGAGGAAACGGCCGTTGCGGGCCCGCACGACATCATCGACGCTCTTGGCGTTGTCGAGCTGCTTGGCCGTCACGCCGTCCGGCCCCTTGCTGTAGAGGTCGTAGTCGGTGTTGATCGGGTTGATGTTCTTGTCCTTGCGTGCACCACCGATGTTGTTGCCGGCGATGTTGTAGTAGACGTAGGCCCGGCCCCAGGGGTCGGTCTGCCGGTCCAGGCCGACCGTGGCCAGGCTGGCCGGGTAGCTGCCGTCGTTGCTGGCGGCGTACTGGTCGATCGTGATCGACAGCGCGGCGATCGCCTGGGCCGCCTGGCGGCTCAGGACCTTGGCGCGCCACGACTTGTAGGACGGCAGCGCGACCGACATCAGCAGGCCGACGATGGCCACGCCCACCATCAGCTCGATCAGCGTCAGGCCACGGCAGGACCGCGTACGCCGGGTGCATGAGGACAGGAATCGGGAACGGAAGGACAACGAGCGCATCGCCTGGTCGAAGGGGTGAGGGTCGGGTGGTACCGCATCAGTACCAACTCCCCGTCATTTCGGCCAAGAATGCCAGCGCTTGAGCTCAGTTCGTCGGCGGACCTGCCAACACGGACGCCTCGGCAGTGACTTCCTGCTTGCTCTCGGCCAGCACGCGCACGACCCGTTGGGGATAAGGGATCGAGACGCCCTCGCGTTCGAGCAGTTCGAGGATGGCCAGGTTGACACCGCCCTTGACATTGCCCTGGCCGTTTTCCGGATCGCGGATCCAGAAGGAGGCTGTCAGCTCCAGCCCGTCGGTGCCGAAGGCGGTCAGGTGCACCGCGGGCGCGGGCTCGTCGGCCACCCGCGGCACGGTGGCGATGACCGTGGCCATGCGATCGCGCAGGCTGGCCACGTCGGTGCCGTAGGCGACCGTCACCGTCGTGCTGACCAGCACCCGGGTGTCGGCCAGCGACAGGTTCTCGACCATCGTGGTGATCAGCGTCTCGTTGGGCACGATGGCCTCGCGGCCGCTGAGCGAGCGGATCACGGTGTAGCGGGTCGTGATGTCGCTGATGCGGCCCTCGAAATCGGCCACGCGCACCATGTCGCCGATGCGCAGCGAGCGCTCCGCGAGGATGACGAAGCCGCTGACGTAGTTGGCCGCCAGCTTCTGCAGGCCGAAGCCGATGCCCACGCCCAGCGCGCCCCCCAGCACCGACAGCGCCGTCAGGTCGATGCCCACCGCCGACAGCGCCAGCAGCAGGCCGACGAACATCAGCAGCGCCCGCAGCGCATTGGCCGCCGCCTTGCGCAGCGACAGCTGCGCGCCGGCGACACCGTCGAGCAGCCGCGACTCGAGCGCGGCCGACACCCACAGCGCCAGCACCAGCACGAAGGCCGCCGACAGGCTGCCCTCGATGAGGGTGCGCAGGCTGATGTTGTGGCCGCCCATCTTCCAGCTGATGTCGTCGAGCTCACGCAGCACGATGGGCAGCACGCCGGTGACCCACAGCACCATCGCGCCCCAAGCCAGCCAGGAGATCGTGCGCTCGACCACGCGCATCAGGTGCGAGGCCGGGAAGGCGGCCGACAGCACGCGCACGCTCAGGCGGATCACCACCAGCGAGGTCAGCACCGGCACCGCCAGCCGGAACAGCGTCAGCGGCAGGCCCAGCTCGGGCAGCGTGCGCCGCGCGGCGAAGGCCAGCGCCAGCGCCAGCGTCGGGAACAGCACGCCGTCGACCAGGTGGCGACCGAACCAGATCGACGTGCCGGTCGTCGGGGTCGGGCCGCGCATCAGACGCACCAGCAGCCAGCTCAGCAGCAGCAGCGCAGCCAGCATGGCCAGCTCGACGGCGGCACCGGGAAGGGTCAGGACCGCCAGGATCTGCTGCAGTTCAGCCGGGGTATTGAAGAACATGGTGCGTCGAAGGCCTCGGCGGGATCACCGGGCCGGAGAAGTGGACAGGCCGCCATTCTCGGCCAGCGCCGTGTCGCGCCGCTCACCCGCCCCGCACGGAAGGGCAACAGGCTGTGCGAGCATCGCGGGTCCGAAGCCGCTCTCCCTGCCCGCCCGATGTCCGATGACTGCCCTGCCCCGGCGCACACCCTCGCCTACCACCCGCCCTCGGACCGCGAGCAGCCGCTGCGGTGGCTGCACGAGGACGAAGCCCTGCTGGTGGTCGACAAGCCGTCGGGCCTGCTGTCGGTGCCCGGGCGCGGGCCGCAGCGCCAGGACTGCGTCGCCTCGCGGGTGCAGCAGCGCTGCGCCGATGCGCTGATCGTGCACCGGCTGGACATGGGCACCTCGGGCCTGCTGGTGATGGCACGCGGCCTGCCGATGCAGCGCCGCCTGAGCGCCGCCTTCGCCGAGCGCCGGGTGCACAAGCGCTACGTGGCGCTGGTCGGCGGGCATCTGGCCGACGGGGCCGGCGAGGTCGATCTGCCGCTGATCTGCGACTGGCCCCGGCGACCGCGCCAGAAGGTCGACCGGATCGACGGCAAGGCGGCACTGACACGCTGGACGGTGCTCGAGCGGGGCGAGCGCGAAGGCTGGGGCCCGTGGACCCGGGTCGAGCTGGAACCGGTGACCGGGCGCTCGCACCAGCTGCGTGTGCACCTGCTGAGCCTGGGTCACCCGATCATCGGCGACGAACTCTATGCGCCGCCGGAGCTGGCAGAGGCCTCGCCCCGGCTGCTGCTGCATGCGCAGCGGCTCGAGCTCGATCACCCGCAGCAGCCCGGGCAAACGCTGAGGCTGCACAGCGACGCGCCGTTCTGAGGCGGCGCCTGAGCTGCGTCGGTCAGGCCGCGCCGTGGGCACCGCGCGTGGCGCGCTCGGCGGCTTCGCGGCGTTCGGCGGCTTCGGTGTCCATGCGGATGTGCTGGATGAAGTAGCGCACGTAGAAGACGCCCATGCCGAGGGTGATCGCGATCACGAGGGCACTCATCAGGCCGTAGTCGGTCGAGAAGAAGTCGGTGAGAGCGTGCATGTGGGTCTCCGGTGTGGATGAAGGACACCCTGATGAGACGCCAGATCCCCCCGGACGGGCTTGATGCGCGTCAGACGGCCCGCGACCGGGCACTGAGCCAGATCAAGGGACGAAAAAAATCCCCCCGGACGGGGATCCGGGGGGAAATGCTCTGATGCGCCAACCAAGGCTACCTGACCATTGATCGACAGACACAGCGTACGCCGATGCTCGCCGAGGTGTACTAGGGATAGCGTTGAGGAACGAAGCGCAGCGGCGCCGCTCAGCGGTCCTCGTTCACGCCCGGGCGGCACGCGGCGGGCACGCCCACCGCCAGTGCGCCCGCGGGAACGTCCTTCAGCACCACGGCATTGGCACCGATGCGGGCCCCGTCGCCCACCATCAGGCCACCGATGACCTTGGCGCCGGAGCCGATGAAGATGTCGTCGCCGAGCACCGGGGAGCGGCCGCGGTTGTCCCCGATGACCACGCTGCTCTCCAGCCAGACGTTGCACCCGCCCCGCACGCTGGAGTTGATGACCACGCCGATCGGGTGGATCAGCACGAAGCCGGGCCCGAAACGCGCGTGCACCCCGATCACGCAGCCGTTGAACCACTTGTTCAGCAGGTGGGGCAGCAGCGCCAGCGGCGCCAGGCCCAGGCCACTGAGCGCCGACTGGCAGCGAAACAGCAGCACCGCCAGCGTGCCGTCGGCCATCAGCGCGCGCGGCAGCGACACCGGCGGCCCGTCGCCGCCATACAGCACCTGCTTGGCCCGCAGGTCCGCCCTCAGCACGCTCAGCATGGCCACGGCCCCGCCTCAGCGCACGCGGCGCCAGAACGCCAGCAGCTGCAGGATGTTGTGGCGCCACTGGCGCTCGGACTCGATGTAGGAGCGCGCCGCCTGGCCGACCTGCTGCAGGCGCTGGAGGTCGGTGCTGCGCAGCAGCACCGCGTCGACCGCCGCATTGAGGTCACCGGCCGGGAACATCCAGCCGGTCTGCTGCTCGCGCACCACCTCGCGGATCGGCTCGAAGTCCGGCGCGATCGGCGGGATGCCGCAGGCCATGAACTCGAACAGCTTGACCGGCGAGGTGTAGTCGCCCGCGCTGGGCAGCACCGCCATGTCCATCGCGGCCAGCAGCCCCGGCACCTCGTCGTGGGACACCCGCCCGGTCAGCAGCACCTGGCGCTCCAGCCCGCGCTCGCGCACGAAGCGCTGCACGGTGTCGAAGGTCGCGCCGTCGCCCACCAGCAGCAGCTTGAGGTGAGGATGCTCGGGCAGGTCGTCGGCGATGCGGTAGACGAACTGGTCGATCGCATGCCAGGGCACGAAGGCGCCCAGGTAGCCGCAGACCACCTCGCCGTCGGCCAGGCCCCACTGCTCGCGGGTGAGGCGGCGCTGCTCGGCGGTGAAGCTGAACTTGTCGATGTTGGCCGCGTTGTGGGTGACGATGGCCGGCGTCATCAGGCCGCCGTGGGCCTTCATCACCCGCTGGCGGAACACGCCGGAGACGAACACCAGCCCCGAGGCCCGGCTCAGCACCCAGCGCTCGATGGCGGTGGCCAGGCGCTGGAAACACAGCGGCCGCACCCGGTCGACGGTGGACGAGTCGTTGATCTCCAGGATCACCGGCAGCCCGCGCAGGCGCCCGATCAGCACGGTGACGAACATGAACAGCGCATAACGCTCGTAGATGAAGCCGACGTCGCGGTGGGTCGCCAGGTAGATCCACAGGCGCCAGCCGGCCACCAGGTTGTAGCCCAGCTCGGCCAGCTCGAACAGCGGCTCGGGCAGGCTCACCACCCACTTCATCCAGGGCCGGGCCTGCTGGGTCGGGCTCATCTTCTTCGGGCTGACATAAGGGTCGGCGCCCGGCAGCGAGATGATGTCGACCGCCACGTCGTCGGCCCGCAGCGCGTCGGCGATGCCGCGGATGTGCACCCCCTCGACCGCCTTGCCCTGGGTTCGGTGGTGGTACAGCACGCGGGCGGGCTGATCGGCGACAGTGGGGTAGCTCATGGGCGGAAGATGAACAGGGTTGTTGTCACGATTGCTTACAATTGTCTCGCCATTCGAGGCGCCCGGATCGAAGGCTGCGGAAAATTCGCCGAGACCACGGCGGGGTCGTGGCTTGAATCGGCAGACTGAGACTGAACTGGAGGACCCGATGCGCCCGACCCGCACACTCTTCACGGCCGCCGCGCTGCTGCTGCTGACCGCCGCCGCCGCGGCAGGCGCGCTGCTCTACGGCCAGAGCCCGCCCCAGGGCTGGACGCCGCTGGACGACACCGGCGGCTGCCCGCTGTTCCCCCCCGAAGCGGTGTTCAACCAGCCGGTCGACGACCTGGCGCGTTTCCCGGTCCACCCCGACAGCGCCCGCTGGATCGGCTCCATCGGCGGGGCGACCGCCTTCCGCCCGGACTGGGGCCGCGAGGAAGACCCGGCCCGGCGCCAGGCGTATTACGGCATCCCGTACAACGTGATCTCGCGCTCCGACCTCGAGCAGCCCTGGCCGGTGGTCGACTACGAGATCACCGACGCGCGCGACCGCACGCCGGGCGTGCCCGGCGAAAGCGACTGCGCCGTGCCGTCCGCCGCCGGTGGCATGCGCATCCGCCGCGACTGCTCGGCCGTGCCGCTGCTGGAGCGGCGCTTCCCGTTCCCGCCGCCGCACCGGATCCAGGCCGAAGGGGGCGACTGCCAGGACCCGACCCAGTGCGGTGACCGCCACATCCTGGTGGTCGAGAGCGGCAGCTGCCAGCTCTGGGAGAGCTACATGGCCTATCGCGTCGACGGCCGCTGGATGGCCTACAGCACCGCCGCCTGGGACCTGCGCTCGCTCGAGATGCGCCCCCAGGGCTTCACCTCGGGCGACGCCGCCGGCCTGCCCATCCTGCCGCTGCTGGCCCGCGCGCACGAGGCCAGCTCGGGCGAGATCGGCCATGCGCTGCGCGTGACCTTCCGCGACGCGGTGCTGGACCGCCGGGCCGAATGGCCGGCCACCCACGCGGCCGGCAGCACGCGCAGCAACGGCATCCCCTTCGGCGCGCTGCTGCGGCTGCGGGCCGACTTCGTGCCGCCGCTGTGGTGGACCCCGCAGGCCCGGGCGCTGGCGCGCGCGATGCAGCGCCACGGCCTCTACGTCGCCGACATTGGCCAGGACTTCTTCGTGCAGGGCGAGCCCAGCGCGCACTGGAGCCCGCTGACGATGACCCAGCTGCGCGGACTGCGGCTGCACCAGTTCGATTTCGTCGACCTGCACCGGCTGACGCACACGCCGGGCTTTTCCGAGAACTCCTACCGCGCGGTGTTCCCGGCCGGCTCAAGCCCCGCCCCGGGCCAGCCGATCAGACCGGTGCCATGAGCTTCGGCCTTTTCCTCGTCTACGTCTTCCTCACCTTCTCGCGCCCGATCGAGCTGCTCGCGCCCGAGCTGGGCGAGTGGCGGCCGATGCTCGTGCTGTGGCTGCTCGCCTTCGTGACCGCGCTGGTGCGCACGCTGCAGCGGCGTGAATGGGCGGCTCCGCCCACCTTCGCCAAGCTGCTGCTCGCCTTCACGCTGACGGTGGCCGTCTCGCAGGTGGCCGCCGGCTGGGCCGGGGGAGCCATCGGCGCGCTGTCGAGCTTCAGCACCTCGGCCCTGCTCTACGTGCTGGTGGTGATGAACGTCACGACCATCGACCGGCTCAAGGCCGCCTGCGGCGCGATGGTCGCCGCGATGGTGGTCGCCGCGCTGCTGTCGACCGCGGCCTACCACACCGGCTTCCACGCCAAGGAGCTGGTGCTGATGCAGGCCTCGGGCAAGCACGACACCGAAGACCCGGGCGACGTGCCCGCGCCGGACGAGTCGGAACTGCTCGTGCCCGCCGACGACCACTCCGGCTGGTACCTGTGGCGGGCCCGGGGCATGGGCTTCCTCAACGACCCCAACGACTTCGCCCAGGTCATGGTGATGACGCTGCCGATGCTGTGGGCGCTGTGGCGTCGCCGGCGCTGGGCCTACAACCTCGCCTGGGTCGCGCTGCCCACGGTGCTGCTGGTCTACACCACGCTGCTGACGCAGTCGCGCGGCGCCATCCTGGGCATCGCCTCGCTGCTGTTCTTCGGCGTGCGCAAGCGCCTGGGCGCCACGCGCACGACCGTGCTGATGGCCGTCCTGGCGGTGGCGGGCGTGGCGGTCAGCAGCGGCAGCGGACGGGCCTACTCGTCGGGCGAGCAGTCGGCCGCCGACCGCATCGAGGCCTGGTCGCTGGGGCTGGGCATGCTCAGGTCCAGGCCCGTCTTCGGCCTGGGCTACGGCAACTTCGTCGAGCACAACTACCTGACCGCGCACAACTCCTTCGTGCTGTGCTTCTCCGAGCTGGGGCTGGTGGGCTTCTTCCTGTGGATCGGCATGCTGGTGCTGTCCTACAAGGGACTGAGCCGGGTGATCGAGCGCATCGGGCCCGACCACCCCGAGCACAAGGTGGCCGAGCTGCTGCGCTCCTCGCTGGTGGGTTTCCTGACCTGCGCCTGGTTCCTGTCGCGCGCCTACGAGCCGCCGCTGTTCTTCCTGCTGGGCCTGTGCTCGGCCGCCTGGTACTGCGGCGCCCAGCACGACGGCGTCAACCGCCCGGGCAGCCGGGGCTGGCTGGCGATGCGGGACCTGCCCTGGGCGCGGACCAGCGCGATCGCTGTCGTGCTGGCGCTGGTCGCGGTCTGGATGTTCGTGCGGCTGCATTTTTCCAGCTGATGCGAGCCGCCACGGGTTACAAGCTGATACATTCCGAGGGTAATCCCGGGACCACCTGCCCCTGAACATCACAAGGTATCGATGGGACTCCTGATCGCCTTCGCGCTGACCTTCCTGCTGTTGCTGGCCGGCGCGCTCACCCTGATCATCCGGCAGCGCAACCTGCAGATCTGGCTGTGGAACTACCTGCGCCAGGGCTGGCGGGCGCCAGTGCCGGCCGGGGTGACGCGGCACGTCATGTTCTGCTTCGTCGACCACTACGAGCCGATGTGGAAGCAGCCCGACCACGCCACCGAATGCCGCCGGGTCGCCCGCTGGCGCCAGGAGTACCCGCAACTGTGCGCCGGCCTGCGCGACGCCGACGGCCGGGCCCCGATCCACTCCTTCTTCTACCCCGAGGAGGAGTACCGCCCGGAGCACCTCGACGCGCTGGTCGAGCTGTGCCGCCTGGGGCTGGGCGAGATCGAGATCCACCTGCACCACGACCACGACACCGAAGCCGGCCTGCGCGAGAAGCTGCGCCGCTTCACGCGCACGCTGGTCGACCGCCATGACGCGCTGCCCGTCGACCCGCTCACCGGCCAGGTGCGCTGGGCCTTCATCCATGGCAACTGGGCGCTCGACAACGGCCACCCGGACGGCTCGGGCTGCGGCGTGGACAACGAGCTGATCGTGCTGCGCGAGGAAGGCTGCTACGTCGACTACACGCTGCCGGCCGCGCCGGACCCCTGCCAGACCTCGACGATCAACCAGATCTACTACGCCACCGACGACCCGGAAAAACCGAAGTCGCACGACACCGGCGTGCGGGTCAAGGTGGGTCGTCCGCCCAGCGGCGACCTGATGCTGATCCAGGGCCCGCTGGGCCTGATGTGGCGCAACCGCAAGTTCGGCCTGATCCCGCGCATCGAGAACGCCGACATCCGCACCAGCTCGCCGCCCACGCCCGAGCGCATCGACGCGTGGATCGAGACCGGCATCCACGTCGAGGGCAAGCCCGAGTGGATCTTCGTGAAGATCCACACCCACGGCACGCAGGAACGGGACACCGACACGCTGCTGGGCACGCCGATGCGTCAGGCCTACGAGTACCTGCAGCAGCGCTACAACGACGGCGTCGACTGGAAGCTGCACTACGTCAGCGCACGCGAGATGTACAACATCGCCAAGGCGGCCGAGCAGGGCCTGCCGGGCGAGCCGGGGGCCTACCGCGACCACGTCGTGCCCCGCCCGCTCTACCGTCCGCGGAGCTGAGCCCATGTCCGGCTGGATCGAGGCGCTGCTGGGCGCGGTGGCGGTGGTCTGCCTGCTGGCGGTCGTCTACTCGTACGCGATCTACCCGCTGGTGCTGTTCGTGGTCGCCGCGCTGCGCCAGGCCGCGCGGGACGCCGCCTTCGTCTGGCGCAAGCACGACCGCCGCCGCGCCGAGGCCGTGGCCGGTGACTGGCCGGCCGTGGCCATCGTCATCTCGGCCTACGACGAGGAACGCCACCTCGCCCGGCGCATCGACAACCTGCTGGCGCTGGACTACCCCGCCGACCGGCTGCGCGCCTACATCGGCTCGGACGGCAGCCGCGACCGCACCGCCGAGATCCTGGCGCAGCACGGCGGCGATCCACGCATCCGCGGCTTCGCCTTCGAGCTCAACCGCGGCAAGGCCGAGGTGCTCAACGACCTGGTCTCGCGCACCGACGAGCCGCTGCTGGTGTTCTCCGACGCCAACACCTTCTTCCGCCCCGACGCGCTCAAGCGCCTGGTGGCCGCCTTCGCCGATCCGGCCGTGGGCGGCGTCACCGGCGAGCTGCGCCTGATGGGCAACGACGGCGACAACCAGGACAGCCTGTACTGGCGCGTCGAGCAGTTCCTGAAGTTCTTCGAGTCGCGCCTGGGGGCGCTGCTGGGCGCCAACGGCGCGATCTACGCCATCCGCCGCACGCTGTGGAAGCCGCTGGCGCGCGACACCATCTGCGACGACTTCTGCGTGGCGATGAACGTGGCGGCCACCGGCGCCCGGCTGGTCTACGAGCCCCGCGCCTGGGCCGAGGAGGACACGCCCGAGCACATGGGCGAGGAGTTCCACCGCCGCGTGCGCATCGGCATCGGCAACTTCCAGGCCCTGCTGCGCCACCCCGAATACCTGCTGCGCACCCCGCCGGCCACCCGCTTCGCCTACGTCTCGCACAAGGTGCTGCGCTGGATCGCGCCGCACCTGCTGATCGTCGCGCTGGCGGCCTCGGCGGTGCTGGCCACCGGCTCCACCGCCTGGGCGGCGGCCACGCTGGCTCAGGCCCTGAGCTACGGCGGGGCGGCACTGGCGCTGCAGCAGGTCCGGCGCGGCCGGCGGCTGCCCAGGCCGCTGATGCTGGCGGCGTTCCTGTTCGCGCTGAACTGGGCCTTCCTGGTGGCCTCCTGGCGCTACGCCAGCGGCCGCTACAGCGGCGCCTGGGGCCGCACCAGCCGGTGAGGCCGCACCGGCCTGACCGCTCATCACCACACGACACGAAGCACGAGGGATCGCGATGACACTGAGGATGGCCATCATCGGCTGCGGCAAGATTGCCGACGGCCATGTCGAGCAGATCCGCGCCACCGGCCGGGGCGAGGTGGTGGCGGTCTGCGACCGCGAGCCGCTGATGGCCGAGCAGCTCGCCACCCGCATGGGCATCGCCGGGCGCTACACCGACGCGGCGCGCATGCTGGCCGAGACCCGGCCCGACGTGGTGCACATCGCCACCCCGCCCGACTCGCACCTGGCGCTGGCGCGGCTGTGCTTCGAGGCCGGCTGCCACGTGTTCATGGAGAAGCCCTTCGCGCTGACCGAGGCGCAGTCGCGGCAGATCCTGGCGCTGGCCGCCTCGCACGGCAAGCGCGTGGGCGTGAACTACCTCTACAACTACGAGCCGCCGGGCCTGATGCTCGAAGGGCTGGTGCAGCGCGACGCGCTGGGCGAGATCGTGCACCTGGACACCAGCTACGGCTACAACCTGTCGGGCGACTACGGCCTGGCGGTGATGGCCGACCCGGGCCACTGGGTGCACCGCCTGCCGGGCAAGCTGTTCCACAACGTGCTGGACCACGTGCTGGCCAAGGTCGTGCCTTTCCTGGACGACCGGATCGAGTGCCAGGTGCTGGCCTTCCGGCGGCGCGGGCCGACCGGCTCGGCCATCGTCGACGCGATGCCCGACGAGCTGCGCTTCCTGCTGCGCAGCGGCCCGGTCACCGTCAGCGGCAACGTCAGCGCCCACGGCCGGCCGGTCTCGCACACGCTGAAGGTGGTCGGCACCACCGACTCGGTCGAGCTCGACTACACCGCCCGCACGCTGGTGCACAGCGCCCGCTGGGCCCAGCCCAGCGCGCTGGGCCGGCTGTTCCCGGCCTGGGTGCAGGCGCGCCAGTTCGCGCGCAACGGCTGGCACAACCTCGGCCTGTTCCGCCGCCACCAGTACCACTATTTCCAGTGCATGCGCGAGCTGCTGGTGCGCTTCTACGATGCGGTCGAACACGGCACGGCCGATCCGATCCCGCCCGCCCGCATCCTGCGCGTGACCCGCATCATCGACCTGATCGTCACGGCCATGGCGACCCCGTCCGGCCGCAGCACCACGGACACCCCCACCGAAGCCGCGATGCCGGAGGTCGCACCATGAAGATCCTGCTGACCGGCGCGGCCGGCTTCCTGGGCCGGCGCATCGCGCGCAGCCTGCTCGAGCAAGGCGCCACCGACCTGCTGCTGCACGTGCGCCAGCACGCGCCGGCCGGCCTGGTCGAGACGCTGCAGCGCGACTTTCCGGCCGCCCGCATCGGCGTCGTGGCGGCCAACCTGCTGTCGCGCCCGGCGGTCGACACGATGTGGTCGGGCGTCGACCTGCTGGTGCACGCGGCCGCGGGCATGCGCGGCGGAGCGGCCGACATGTTCGCCAACACCGTGGTGGGCACGCGCAACGTGCTCGAGGCCGCCGGCGTGGCCGGCGTTCGCCGCGTGGTGCTGATCAGCTCGTTCTCGGTCTACCGCACCGACGGCCTGGCCGCGCAGGCGCTGATGGACGAGCAGGTGCCGCTGGAGACGGTGGGCGTCGACAAGGGCCCCTACGGCTACGCCAAGACCCGCCAGGAACAGCTCTTCGACGAGTGCCGCGCCCGCTACGGCTACGAGGGCGTCGTGCTGCGCCCGGGCGTGATCTACGGGCCCGGTGGCGGGGCCATGTCGCCGCGCGTGGGCATCGGCGCGCTGGGCTTCTTCTTCAGCCTGGGCGGGCCGGCGCTGCTGCCGCTGACCTATGTCGACAACTGCGCCGACGCGGTCGCCCGGGCCACGCTGCACGCGCCGGCGGGCAGCGCCTTCAACGTCGTCGACGACGACCTGCCCGCCTGCAGCACCTGGCTGCGGCGCTACCGCGCCGAGGTCAGGCCGCTGCGGGTGATCCGCCTGCCGTATGCGCTGTTCCTGCGCGGCGCGGGCTGGCTGCAGGCCTACCACCGGCGCTCCCGGGGCCAGCTGCCGGCGGTGTTCACGCCGTATGTGGTGCGCTCGATGTTCCGGCCGCTGCGCTACAGCAACGCCGCGCTCAAGGCGATCGGCTGGACCCCGCGCGTGGCCACCACCGAAGGCATGGGCCGCGCCTTCCAGGACCTCAAGTCCCGGCTGGGCTGAAGCGGGCCTCGGCGTAGAGCCGGTCGTAGGCCACGCACACGGCGTCGATCGACGCGTGCTCGCGCACCCAGCGCTCGGCCGCGGCGCCCAGCTGCGACCGCAGCGGGGCCGACTCCAGCAGCCGGGCCAGCGCCTGCTGCAGCGCCGCGCCGTCGGCCGGCGGCACCAGCAGGCCGGAGGTGCCGTCCTGGATGATCTCCGGGTTGCCGCCGACCCGGGTGGCGACGATGGGCAGGCCGGTCGCGCAGGCCTCGAGCAGCGCGATCGACAGGCCCTCGGTCAGCGAGGGCATGGCGAAGACGTCGAGCGCGGGCAGCAGGTCGGCCACGCCGCTGCGCTGGCCGGTCAGCAGCACCTGCGCGCCCAGGCCGAGCTGCTCGACGCGACCGGCCAGCTCGGCCTCCAGCGGCCCGCCGCCGATGATGGCCAGGCGCAGGCCGGGCCAGCGCGCCAGCAGCGCGGGCAGCACCTCGATGAGCAGCTGGTGGTTCTTCAGCGCCACCAGCCGGCCGACCGCTCCGATCAGCAGCGTGTCCCCGTCCACGCCCAGCGCGGCCCGGGCCTGCGCCCGCCGCTCGGCACTCAGGCGGAAGCGCTCGACGGGGATGCCGTTGAGCACCGTGGCGGCCTTGTGGCGCGGCACATGGCCCATCTGCACATGGCGGTCGTGCACCTGCTGGCCGACCATCGCCACCCGTGCGGTGCGCAGCAGCGAGCCGCGGTAGAGCAGGCGCAGCTGGCGGTTGGCCAGCCGGGTGCCCATGTCGTGGCTGGTGCCCACCAGCACCGGCCCGCCGCGCAGCGCCAGCAGCGAGGCGGCGGCGTAGTAGTTGGGCATGAAGCTGTGGGCGTGCACGACCTCGATGCGACGCTCGCGGGCGACCCGGCGCAGCACCCGGATCGCGCCCAGGTCCAGCCCGCCGGTCTTGTGGGCGATCACCACCTCGATGCCCGCGGCCAGCAGCTCGGCCTTGTAGCCGTCGGTGCGGTGCAGGCAGCAGACGGTGACCTGGTGACCACGCCGGTGCTGGGCGATGGCCAGGTCGGTCACCACCCGCTCGAGGCCGCCGAAGTCCAGGGATTCCAGTACATGCAGGATGCGCATCGGGATCGAGCCTGTGCTCTTGTGCTTGAGGAAGAAGGGCCGGCCTTCAGGCCGACCAGCGCACGATGAAACGGCTGAAGTGGCGCACCGGCGGCAGGCGCGCGGCCAGGCCTTCCAGCAGCGCCGCGTCGTCGGCGTGCCAGGCGCGCAGGCGCACGCTCAGCAGCACCATCAGCGCCGCATACAGCACCCCGGCGAGCAGGTGCATGCCGTGGCCGCGGTCGAGCGCCAGCAGCAGCGCGGCCGCCGCCCCCGCCAGCAGCGCGGCCAGCGTCAGGCGGACCAGGCGCAGCAGGTGCAGCCGCACGCCCATCGTGCGCACGACCACCGCCGCCGTCAGCCCGAACACCACCAGCGTGGACACCAGGTGCGACACCAGCGCGCCCCCCAGCCCCCAGCGCGGCACCAGCAGCAGCGCCACCACGCCGGAGACGGCGATCGACAGCGCCACCACCGCGGTGCGGGCCTTCTGGTGGTCGGAGATCGACAGCAGCGCGCCGAACGCGCCGGTGCTGAGCGTGAAGCCGCCCACCACCACCATCACCTGCAGCGCCAGCACGGCCGGCTGGTAGCTCTGACCATACATCAGCAGCACCATCGGCGGCGCCCACAGGACACCGACCCCGGCCAGCAGCAGGCCGAGGAAATGGAACAGCCTCACCGCATCGGCGGTGATGCGGCCGGCCCGCTGCGTGCCCCCCTGGCCGTAGCCGTGGGCCATCAGCGGCATCAGGATCGAGTTCAGGCCGGAGGACAGCAGGTCGACCCCGCCGCGGGTCAGCGCCACGGCGATGCTGAAATAGGCCACCGTCTCGGCCCCGGCGTGGCGGTTGAGCAGGAAGGTCTCGATCGCCTTGTTGCTCAGCGCGGCCACCAGCGTCAGCGCCACGGTCCAGCCGAAGTGCAGGCGCACGCGCGCCATCAGCGCGGACTCGGACTCGGCTTGGACCGGGGCGCCGGCGTCCGGTGCCGCCGCCTCATCGGCCGAGCCCGGGCGGCGCCGCTGCAGCCACCACAGCAGCGGCGGATGCGCCAGGCTGACCAGCACGAACAGCAGCAGCATGTCGACCAGGCCGCGGCCCAGCAGCGCCAGTCCCACCACCCCCAGCACGTTGGCCAGCGCCAGCAGGGTCACGCTCATCGCCTCGAGGTCGAAGCGGCCGTGGCCCTTGGCCACCGACACGCCGAACAGGTAGGCGGCCTTGCCCACGGCCGCCGCCAGCACGATGGCGGCGAACAGCGCCAGGTCCTCGCTCCAGCCGGTCGGTCGCAGCCAGGGCAGCACCGCCATCAGGCCCAGCCCGGCCAGCAGCACCGAGGCCGCCTGCCAGCGCGCCAGGCGCCGGCCGAGCGAACGCGCCTGCACCGGCGCGCCCCGGCCGAGCAGCTCGGAGACGAAGCGGATCACCGTGGTGGTCAGCCCGTTGTTCATCACCATGACCAGCAGGCCCGACAGCCACAGCACATAGGCATAACGGCCGTAGTCGGCCGGGCCGAGCGCCCGGGCCACCAGCGTGCTGGCGAGCAGGCCCGCGGCATAGGCCACATAGGTCGAGCCGGTGACCAGCACCGCCGCCCGGGCCATCGTGCGGCCCCCGAAGCGCTGGCTCATCGGCACAGCCCGTACTGGTCACGCAGCACCTCGTGCATGCGCTCGCCCACCCGCTGCCAGGTGAATTCGGCGGCGACCCGCTCGCGGCCGAAGCGGCCCATCTCGCGGGCCATCGCGGGATCACGCCCCAGCGAGATCATCGCCTGGGCCAGGCCGAAGGCGTCCCCCGCCGACGCGATCAGACCGGTGCGGCCATGCTGCACGATCTCGGGCATCGCGCAGCGGTCCACCGCGATGCACGGCAGGCCCCAGGCCATGCCCTCGAGCAGCGAGATGCCGAAGGGCTCGTAGACCGAGGGCAGCACCAGCGCGGTCGCCTCGGCGAACAGCGCCTCCAGGCGCTGCGCCTGCGCGGGCACCGACTTCGACAGGAAACCGGCGAAGGTCACGCCCTCGGGCGCCTCGGGCAGCACCTGGGGCGGGGCATCGGGGCCGACGATGGTCAGGCGCGCCTCGGGCAGCGCCCAGCGCACCTGCGCGAACGCCTCCAGCAGGCCGGGCCCGCCCTTGCGCTCGAACTCGCGGCCGACGAACAGGAAATGGGGCGCCTCGAAGCTGCGCACCGGCACGTCGGGCAGGCGCGGGAAGTTGATGCCCGCCCCGACCACGTGCACCCGCGAGGACGGGATGCCGAAGTCGTTGATGAAGCTCGACGCCAGCCAGCCGCTCATCACGAAGATGCCCCGCATCGAGCGGTAGACCTCGCCTTCCCAGCGCAGGTGGCGGGCGCGCTGCTCCGGGCCGACCTGGCTCTGGTCGAAATGGCGGTAGCGCAGCGCGGCATTGCCGTCGTGGTAGCCGAACACCGGCGGCAGGCCCGGTGCCGCGCAGTTCAGGCGCGCGCCGATCTGCAGCACGCCCTCGACGTCGCGCTCGCGCCGCACCATCGAGCGGGCCCGGCGGCTGAGCATCGAGAAGCGGGTGCCGCTGGCGTTGAAGCGCGCGCGCCAGCGCTCGCGTGGCCAGGCCAGCGAGGTCAGCTGGCACCAGCGGGTCTCCAGCGCGTTCAGGCGCACCTGACGGGCGTGCGGCACCACGCCCTGCTCGCGCAGGACGTCGAAGAGGTATTTCGAGGAACCCGACCAGCTGCGCGGATCGTAGGGAGGTTCGAGGCTGACGCCGATCAGGGGCATGACGATGCGGTCTATTTGTATCAAGACGTTACCCGAGCAAGATACATCAATTGCAGTGTCGCCTCGAGCGCGGCACGCAAATCTTTCGAGTTCCGGCCTCAAGACCGTGCAGATCGGGGCCTGCACGCGCCCGCCTCCCTACAATCCGGGGCTCCCGATCTCCTCAGCCCCTGCCGCCATGAGCACCCATCAACTCGACAAGAAGTCGCAAGCCTGGTCCGCCCTGTTCTCCGAACCGATGAGCGAGCTGGTCAAGCGCTACACCTCCAGCGTCTTCTTCGACCAGCGCATGTGGGCCGCCGACATCGAAGGCAGCCTGGCGCATGCCGACATGCTGGCCGCCCAGGGCATCATCGGCGCCCAGGACCTGGCCGACATCCAGCGCGGCATGGCGCAGATCCGCAGCGAGATCGAGGCGGGCACCTTCGAGTGGAAGCTCGAGCTGGAGGACGTGCACCTGAACATCGAGGCCCGCCTGACCACGCTGGTGGGCGACGCCGGCAAGCGCCTGCACACCGGCCGCTCGCGCAACGACCAGGTCGCCACCGACGTGCGCCTGTGGCTGCGCGGCGAGATCGACGCCACCGCCGTGCTGCTCGAAGACATGCAGCGCGCGCTGGTGTCGGTGGCCGAGAAGAACGTCGAGGTCATCCTGCCGGGCTTCACCCACCTGCAGGTGGCGCAGCCGGTGAGCTTCGCCCACCACCTGCTCGCCTACGTGGAGATGTTCGCGCGCGACGCCGAGCGCCTGGCCGACCTGCGCCGCCGCGTCAACCGCCTGCCGCTGGGTGCGGCCGCGCTGGCCGGCACCAGCTACCCGCTGGACCGCGAGCGCGTGGCCCGCACGCTGGGCTTCGACGGCGTCTGCCAGAACAGCCTGGACGCGGTCAGCGACCGCGACTTCGCCATCGAGTTCACCAGCTTCGCCACGCTGGTGATGATCCACGTCTCGCGCCTGGCCGAGGAGATCGTGGTGTGGATGAGCCAGAACTTCGGCTTCATCAACCTGAGCGACCGCTACTGCACCGGCTCGTCGATCATGCCGCAGAAGCGCAACCCCGACGTGGCCGAACTGGCGCGCGGCAAGTCCGGCCGCGTGGTGGGCCACCTGATGGGCCTGATCACGCTGATGAAGGGCCAGCCGCTGGCCTACAACAAGGACAACCAGGAAGACAAGGAGCCGCTGTTCGACACGGTCGACACCGTCAAGGACACGCTGCGCATCATGGCCGAGATGATCGGCGGCGAGGTGGCGGCCGACGGTTCGCGCTCGGGCGGCCTGACCGTCAAGGCCGACGCGATGGAGCGTGCCGCGCTGCGCGGCTACGCCACCGCCACCGACCTGGCCGACTACCTGGTCAAGAAGGGCCTGCCCTTCCGCGACGCGCACGAGGTGGTGGCCCACGCCGTCAAGGACGCGATCGCGCTGGGCCGCGACCTGTCGGAGCTGCCGCTGGAGACGCTGCAGGGCTACGACGCCCGCATCACGGCCGACGTGCACGAGGCGCTGACGCTGTCGGGCTCGCTGAACGCGCGCAACGTGCTGGGCGGCACGGCACCGGTTCAGGTGCGTGCGCAGATCGCGCGCCACCACCAGCGCCTGCAGGCCTGACGCGCCAAGCTGCGGGGTCCGGCCCCGACTTTTCGTGCCATTGACGCCGGCGCCCCCGCCCTAGCATCGGGTCGGGGTCGGCCCGTCCGCTCCACCGCTGCCCGATGTCGGGCGTGCCGGCCGGGCCCGCGTCATGGAACACGACCAGCACATCAGCACACCCGCCGCGCCCGGCTCCTCGGCCGGCGAGATCGACACGGCGTCGCCGCGACGCCAGCGCATCCGCCTGGGCGACGTGCTGGTGCAGCAGCGCCTGGTGTCCGAGCAGCAGCTCGACCAGGCGCTCGAGCAGCAGCGCAGCAGCGGCAAGCGCCTGGGCCGGGTGCTGATCGACAACGGCCTGATCACCGAGGACAGCCTGGTGCAGGCGCTGGCGCGCCAGCTGCGCATCCCCTTCGTCAACCTGAAGACCTTCCCGGTCAAGGGCGAGGCGGTGCGGCTGCTGAGCGAATCGCATGCCCGGCGCCACCGCGCCATCGTGATCGACGACAAGGGCGAGCACCTGCTGCTGGCCATGGCCGATCCGCTCGACCTGTTCGCCTACGACGAGCTGTGCCGCCAGCTGCGCCGGCCGGCCCGCCTGGCCGTGGTCGCCGAGAGCCAGCTGCTGGGCACGCTCGACCGCCACTACCGCCGCACCGAGGAGATCACCGGCCTGGCCAAGGCGCTCGAGAAGGACATCGGCGACACGCTGGACTTCGGCTCGCTGCAGGCCAGCGTGGGCCAGGAAGGCGCGCCGGTGGTGCGCCTGCTGCAGACCGTCTTCGAGGAGGCCAGCCAGGTCGGCGCCTCCGACGTGCACCTGGAGCCGCAGGAGCGCGAGCTGCTGATCCGCCACCGGGTCGACGGCGTGCTGCAGACGCAGAACCACGTCGACAAGCGGGTGGCCGCCGCGCTGACCCAGCGCCTCAAGCTGATGGCCAACCTGGACATCTCCGAGAAGCGCCTGCCGCAGGACGGCCGCTTCTCGCTGCGCCTGGCCGAGCGCACGCTCGACGTGCGCCTGTCCACGCTGCCCAGCCAGCACGGCGAATCGGTGGTGATGCGCCTGCTCGGCCACGGCGACACCGTGCGCCGGCTCGAGCACATCGGCATGCCCGCCGCGATGCTGCGGCGCCTGCGCGAGATCATCGGGCGCACCTCGGGCATGGTGCTGGTGACCGGCCCGACCGGCTCGGGCAAGACGACCACGCTGTATGCCGCGCTGGCGGAGATCGACGCGGAGCAGCACAAGATCATCACCGTCGAGGACCCGGTCGAGTACCGCCTGCCGGGGCTGACCCAGGTGCAGGTCAACGACCGGATCGAGCTGAGCTTCGCCAAGGTGCTGCGCGCGACGCTGCGGCAGGATCCGGACGTGATCCTGGTGGGCGAGATGCGCGACACCGAGACCGCCGAGATCGGCCTGCGCGGGGCGATGACCGGCCACCTGGTGCTGTCGACGCTGCACACCCGCGACGCGGTCAGCACGCCGTTCCGCCTGCTCGACATGGGCGTGCCGGCCTTCATGGTCGCGACCTCGCTGCAGGCGGTGATCGCGCAGCGCCTGGTGCGCGTGAACTGCCCGCACTGCCTGGAGCCGCACGAACCGACCCCGCAGCAGCTGGCCTGGCTGGCCAGCCTGCAGGCCGACGCCACCGGCCTGCGGCCGCACCGCGGCGCCGGCTGCTCGGCCTGCAACGGCACCGGCTACAGCGGCCGCGTCGGGGTCTACGAGATGCTGGAGATGGACGCCGAGATGGCCCAGACCGCCACCCGCGGCGACCCGACCGCCTTCCTGCACGCCGCGCGCCGCCACATGGTCGGGCGCACCATGGCCCACCACGCGCTGGCGCTGGTGCGGGAACACCGGACCTCGCTGGCCGAGGCGATGCGCATCGCCGGCGACCTGCAGGCCGCGACCGACTGAGGGGCACGACGATGGCCAGTTTCGCCTGGCGCGGCCGCAACGGCCGCGGTGAAGAAGTCTCCGGCATCACCGAGGCCGATGCCGACCATGCGGTGGCCGACCAGCTGATCGCCGGCGGTGTCAGCCCGGTGGAGATCCGCCCGCTGCGCTCGATCGAGCAGGTGCCCGCCGGGAGCGAAGCCACCACCCGCCCGCCGTGGGCCGCGCTGCTGGCCCGCCCGGTCAGCGGCGAGGAGGTGCTGATCCTGACCCGCCAGCTCCACACGCTGCAGAAGTCGGGCGTGCCGCTGCTGCGCTCGCTGGCCGGGCTGCAGGCCTCGCACGACAAGCCGGCGATGTGCGACCTGCTGGGCGACGTGCGCGCCAGCCTCGACCAGGGGCGCGAGCTGTCGGGGGCGCTCGCCCGCCACCCCCGCGTCTTCGACGGCTTCTACGTCGCGATGGTGCGGGTGGGCGAGATGACCGGGCGCATGCCCGAGGTGCTGCGGCGCCTGGCCGAGCACACCGAGTTCGTGCTCGACACCCGGGCGCGCATCCGGCAGGCGCTGCGTTACCCGGCGATGGTGCTGGGCGCGATCGCCGTGGCGATGGTGGTCATCAACCTCTTCGTGCTGCCGGTGTTCGCCCAGGTGTTCGCCGGCTTCAAGTCCGAGCTGCCGCTGATGACGCGGCTGCTGCTGGGCAGCTCGGCCTTCATGGTGCGCTGGTGGCCGCTGCTGGTGGCCGCGCTGGTGGCCGCGGTGCTGATGCTGCGCGCCTGGCTGGCCACGCCGGACGGCCGCTACCGCTGGGACCGGCTGCAGCTGCGCCTGCCGCTGGCCGGCCCGATCGTGCGGCGGGCCACGCTGGCGCGCTTCGCCCGCAGCTACGCGCTGGCCGCCAGCAGCGGCGTGCCGATCGCCCAGGCCATGACCGTGATCGCCCAGACGGTGGACAACCGCTACATCGGCGCGCGCGTCGAGCAGATGCGCGACAGCATCGAGCGCGGCGAGAGCATCTCGCGCTGCGCCAGCGCCGCGGGCATCTTCACGCCGATGGTGCTGCAGATGATCGCCGTGGGCGAGGAGACCGGCGAGATGGACACGCTGATGGTCGAGGTCGCCGACATGTACGAGCGGGAGGTCGACTACGCGGTCAAGAACCTGTCCTCGGCGATCGAGCCGCTGCTGCTGCTGGTCATCGGCTCGCTGGTGACGGTGCTGGCGCTGGGCGTGTTCCTGCCGCTGTGGAACCTCGGCCAGGCCGCGATGAGCCATTGATCGGCGGCGATCGAGCGGTTCAGGCGCCGGATGTGAATTTTTTGCTCAATTCGCGCGGACCGCCGGTCGATATCCCCATCACGGCGCCACGTTCCAGGCCCGCCGGGCCCGGGCCGCGAGACGCCACCGGGCAGGCTCTCCACGAGCCCCCGGAACGACATCTTCTCCAGCTGCATCGAGGTAGACCATGAAGCGCAAGTCCCTGCAATCCCGACCGGTTCGTCAACACGGCTTCACGCTGATCGAACTGGTGATGGTGGTGGTCATCCTGGCCGTGCTGGCCGTGACGGCCCTGCCGAAGTTCATCGACATCAAGAGCGACGCCCAGACGGCAGCGGCACAGGGCGTGGCCTCGGCGCTGAGCTCGGCGGCCGCGGTCAACTACGCCGCCCGCAAGGCCAACTCGAGCAAGGGCCAGACGGTCGCGACCTGCGCAGATGCAGCCACCCTGCTGCAGAAGGGTGCAACTGGCGGCCTGCCGACGGGCTACTCGATGACCGACGGCACGGTCACCATCGCCGCCGACACGAGCGTGGATTGCGCCATCACCGGCCCGAACAGCTCGAGCGCCACGGCCACGATCATCGGCATCAACTGATGCGCCGCCCCGCCGCCGCCCCCGTGGGGTGTCCGCGGGGCTTCACGCTGATCGAGCTGGTGGTGGTGATGGTGCTGATCGCCACGCTGGCGGTGGTCGCGCTGCCGCGCCTGCTCGACCTGGACGCCTGGCGCCTGCGCGCCTATGGCGACCAGCTGCAGGCCGAGCTGCAGGCGATGCAGCGTCTGTCGATCGCCCAGCGCCGCGTCATCGTGGCCACCATCACGCCCACCGGGGTGAACGCCGCCTACGGCGACGGCACGGCCTTCGCGGCCCTGCCCTGCCCCTCGAGCCTGGGCTCCTGCATCCAGGAGAGCGGCAGCCGCACGGTCAGCTTCAACAGCGGCCACGGCGGCAGCACGGTCACCTCGACCGGCGCCTCGCTGCCGCTGACGCTGGTGGCGGGCAGCACGCTGCAGCGTTACCAGATCGAGACGGAAACAGGCCTGATTCGCACGCTTCCTTGACCGAACGTGGTCCCCGATGCCCCCCTAGCATCGGAGCCATGAACTGTCAGCCCCGTGCAGCCGTGCGCAACGGTGTCCGTCCCTGTGCCCCCGGCGTGCCGCCGGGCCGGGGTCGGGTGCGCGGGCTGTCGCTGATCGAGCTGATGATGTTCATCGTCATCCTCGGCGCGGCCCTGGCGGGCGTGGTCCGCATCTTCGTGCAGGCCAGCCTGGCCAGTGCCGACCCCGGCCTGCAGCGCCAGGCGCTGGCGATCGCCGAGTCGCTGCTCGAGGAGGTGCAGCTGATGCCCTTCACCTGGTGCGACCCGGACGACGAGGCCGTCGAGACCGCGACCAGCGCCGCCGGGTGTGCCAGCGCCGAGGCGATCGGCCCGGAGAGCGGCGAGAACCGCTACCTCACGCCCCAGTTCGACAACGTCAACGACTACCACGGCTGGTCGATGAACGGCATCCGCGACATCGGCAACAACCCCGTCACCGGCCTGGAGAACTACCGCGCCAGCGTGAGCGTGCAGGCCGCCGCCCTGGGCAGCCTGAGCGCGGCCAGCGGCGACGCGCTGCGCATCACGGTGACGGTCGACGGGCCGGGCAACACCCAGGTCACCCTCGCGGGCCATCGGAGCCGGCATGCGCCGCAAGCCGCCTACTGAGTCCGCCCGCCAGGCTCAGCGTGGTTTCACGCTGGTCGAGGCGGTGCTGGTCATCGTGCTGACGGGCGTGCTCGGCGGCATCGTCTCGCTGTTCATCGTGCGCCCGGTGCAGGCCCACCTCGACACCGTCACCCGCGCCGACCTGGTCTACCGCGCCGACAGCACGATGCGCCGCCTGCGGCGCGAGCTGCGGGGTGCGCTGCCCAACAGCGTGCGGGTCGACGCCACCGGCACGGCACTGGAATTCATCCCGAGCACCGGCACCGCGCGCTACGCCAGCGAAAGCGGCGACACGCTGGACTTCGGCGTCAACGACACGTCCTTCGACCTGATCGGCCCGCCGCTGACGCTGGGGGCCAACCAGCAGCTGGTGGTCTACAACCTGGGCCCGGGGGTCACCGGCTCGGACGCGTATGCGCCCAACGGCACGGCCGCCGAGCAGGCCGACTCCAACCGGCGCATGGCCACCAATGCCGCCGGCAGTGCCACGGCGATCACGCTGTCGTCGCTGGCCGGGCTGCCGGTGCAGGACGAGTCCGCGCCCTTCCGCATCCACGCCGTCAGCGCCCCCGTCACCTGGCACTGCGACCTGGTCGCGGGCACGCTGACGCGCCGCACCGGCTACGGCTTCCTGGCCACCCAGAGCGTGCCGCCGAGCGGGGGCAGCGCCGCGCTGGTGGCCACCGGCGTCACCGGCTGCCAGTTCGCCTACGACCACAGCGGCATCGCCGCCCGCGCCGCGCTGCTGAGCCTGCGCCTGACGCTGGCCAGCGACCGCGACACCAGCAACCCGGCCGGTGGCGCCGGCAGCCGCGAGACCCTGACCCTCCATGAGGCCGTGCATGTCGACAACCTGCCTTGAGGGCCGTGCGGCCCAGCGCGGGTTCACGATGATCTCCGCGCTCTTCCTGCTCGTGGTGCTGGTCGCGCTGGGCGCGGCGCTGGCCCGGGTGTCGATGCGCCAGCAGCTCGGCGCGGCCAGCGACCTGGCCAGCGCCCAGGCGCAGCAGGCCGCCCGGGCCGGCCTGGAATGGGGCGCCTGGAAGGTGCTGCGCGAGACCCCGGCCATCCCGGACTGCTTCGCCCCGACCCACATCCGCCTCGACGGCACGCTGGCGTCCTACGTGGTCAGCGTCAGCTGCACCCGCACGCCCACCAGCGGCACGCTCAGCGATGGTGACGCCACGCTGGCCTTCTTCAAGCTCGTGGCCAACGCCTGCAACGCCCCGGTCGCCGGGGCCTGCCCGGCCACCGGCACGCTGCAACCGACCTACGTGGAGCGCCAGCTGAGCTGGACGCTG
Source organism: Sphaerotilus hippei (assembly GCF_003201595.1). Lineage (GTDB taxonomy): Bacteria > Pseudomonadota > Gammaproteobacteria > Burkholderiales > Burkholderiaceae_C > Sphaerotilus > Sphaerotilus hippei. Next base: position 164,059 of record NZ_QJJS01000009.1, read on the forward strand.
AGCCGATGAACCTGCACCGCCTCTGGCGCACGCTCGTGCTGCTGATGCTGACCCTGGCCAGCGGCACCGCCCTGGCCGGCTGGACCCAGGGCGTGCGCGCCGAATACTGGAACTGGAGCGGCTCGGGCACCCCGGCCATCCCGGCCACGGCCGCCACCGTCGACCAGCTCGAATCGACCATCAACCGCAACAACGTCAGCACCGCGCCCGCGCCGGGCATCACCGCGACCAACCACATGGCGCGCTACACCGGCTACCTCAGCGTGCCGGTCTCGGGCTACTACGAATTCAACGTGCTGACCGACGATGGCGTGCGCCTGGCGGTGGACTGCAACAACGACGGCCAGCTGACCAGCTGGATGATCGACCGGTGGCAGGACACCACCCCGGTCACCTGGAGCAGCACGGCGAGCGACTGCTACCTGACCAAGGGGCAGTACTACCGCTTCCGCTACGACATGTACAACCGCGGCGCCCAGTCCAGCGCCCGGCTGAGCTGGACCCGCTGGAGCAGCTGCCTGGTGCTCTTCATGTGCCAGGACACGAACGAGACCGTCATCGGCGCGAGCAGCTACTTCCAGCCCGACACCACGCCGCCGACCGGCGTGTCGGCGCTGATCGGCTGCGGCGGGGGCACCAGCGTGACGCTGACCTTCTCCGAGACGCTGGACCCCGCCACGGTGACCGTGACCGGTTTCCTCGTCAACGGCCTGGCACCGCGGGCGGTCAAGCTCAGCGACGACGAGACCCAGGTGACGCTGACCACGGCCGTCGGCGTCAGCACCGGCCAGACCGTCACGATCAACCCCGCGGTCGCGGTCACGAAGGTCAAGGACCAGGGCGGCAACGCGGTGGCCACCGGCTCGACGCTGAGCGTCACCGGCGGCTCCGGCACGCTGACGCTCGGGGTGCTGGGCACCTACTTCGACCAGAACAACACCGCCGGCAACCAGTTCGGCGGCGGCAGCGCGACCCGCGTGGACAGCACCATCAACTTCAGCTGGGGCAACGGCGGGCCGGGCGTGGGCGCGGCCGGCACCGACCGTTTCTCGGTGCGCTGGACCGGCTACATCCTGATCCCGAGCACCGGCAACTACACCTTCCAGACCGTCTCCGACGACGGCGTGCGCCTGACGCTCAACGGCGACGTCGAGATCGACAACTGGACCGACCACACCAGCACCACCAACACCACGGCCAGCCTGTCGCTGAGCGCGGGCACCTACCTGCCGTTCACGCTGGAGTATTACGACAACACCGGCAGCGCCAGCATCCAGCTGCTCTGGAAGAAGCCCACCGACCTCTTCTTCGCCGGCCACTCGACGATCCCGTCGACCCAGCTCTACCGCTGCTACATGCCGCTGGCGGGCTTTCGCGTCACGCCCGGCAGCAGCAGCGCCAGCACCTGCGGCAGCGCCGACGTGACCGTCACCGCCATCGACAGCGCGGGCGCCACCTACACCGGCTACAGCGGCACGGTGAGCCTGGGCACCTCGAGCGGCCTGGGCACCTGGAGCACCGGCTCGCCGGCCGCGGTGCTGCCCCCGGTCGACGCGGTGGCCAACGACGGCGCGGCCACCCAGGTCTTCAGCGCGCTGGACAAGGGTGTCGTGCGCCTGAAGCTGGCCAGCACGCTGGCCGGCAGCCTGACGGTCACGGCCCGCGATCCGCTGGTCTCGGGCGCCACCGGCACCTCGAGCGCCATCGGCTTCGCCGACAACGCCTTCGTCTTCACCGAGACCGGCGCGAGCCCCACGCTGGGCAGCGGCGTCGGGGTGGCGGGCCGCCCGCACGGCTACAGCCTGAAGCTGGTGCGCAAGGACCCGAGCACCGGCCAGTGCGGCACGGCCACCGACTACCTCGGCGTCAAGACGCTGAAGTTCTGGCGCACCGACGTCACGCCGCCCGCCAGCGGCAGCTGGACCGCACCGTCCGTCGTGCTGCCGTTGCTGAGCGTGCCGGCCACCACGCCCGCGGCGGGCAACCTCAACCTCACCTTCGTCGCCGGCGTCGGCAGTTTCCAGCTGGCGACGACCGACATCGGCCGCTACAGCCTGAACGCGCTCGACCCGGTCCTGGGCAATGCCAGCGGCAGCAGCTCGACGCTGACGGTGCGCCCCTTCGCGCTGGCGGTCTCCGACATCCGCCAGGGCAGCGCGCTCAACCCGGGCGTGCTCGACACCAGCCTGACGGCCTTCGCCGCCGCCGGCACGGACTTCAGCGCCACGGTCGGTGCCTACCGCTGGTCGCTGCTCGCCGATGCGGACAACGACGGTGTGCCCGACGCCACCGCGACGCTGGCGGCCCTGCAGGCCGCCGGCACCACCGCCGGCTTCGGCAGCACGGTCACGCTGGCCCCGCTGGCCGGCAGCCAGCGCCCGGCCGGCGGCAGCCTGGGCACGCTGGACAACGCCGGCATCGCCGGCAGCCGCTTCTCCGCCGGCCTGGCGACGGCCACCACGCTGCGCTACAGCGAGGTCGGCAGCTTCTCGCTGGCCACCACCGGCGTGGTCAGCGACTTCCTGGGCAGCGGCCAGAGCCTGGACGCCGTGGTGTTCGGCAGCACCGGCCTGCCGAACACCGCCGTCGGCCGCTTCCGGCCCGCGAAGTTCGTCGTCAGCAGCGCCAGCGTGACCCACCGCAGCGGCGCCTCGTGCAGCCCCGCGTCGACCTTCACCTACCTGGGCGAGAACTTCCTGCTGAACTTCGTGCTGACCGCGCAGAACGGCGTCGGCGCGACCACGACCAACTACTTCAGCGGCCACGCCCGACTCGACCTGGGCTCGCCGCTGACCTGGAACCTGGCCGGCAAGGACGGCTCGACGGTCTACAGCGCGCTGGGCACCGGCGCCCGCCTGTCGGTGGGCAGCGCCAGCGGCAGCTGGAACCGTGGCGTCAGCAGCACCATCGTGCTGCCGGCGCAGCTGGTGCGGGGCAGCGGCGTCAGCGCACCGATCAGCCTGGCGCTGGGCATCGCCCCGGTCGACCTCGACGGCACGACCATGGGCAGCTTCGACCTGGACGTCGACCCGCTGGTCGGCGGCAACGACCGCAGCACCGTCGCCACGGTCGCGCTGCGCCAGGGCCGGCTGCGCCTGCTCAACGCCATCGGCCCGCAGGACCGCGACCTCGCCGTGCCGCTGGTGACGCAGTACTGGAGCGGCAGCACCTGGGCCACCAACACCCTCGACAGCTGCACCCGCGTGCCGACCACGGCGCTGGCCTTCGCCAATCCCCGCAAGTCGCTGACGCTGGCCGACCTGGCCGCGCGCAGCCCCAGCGTGGCGCTGAGCGCCGGCCGCGGGCTGATGTGGATGAACAAGCCCGCCGGCGGGCGCCGTGGCAGCGCCGACCTGACGCTGGCCCTGGGCAGCACCGCGCTCAGCAACAGCTGCCTGATCGGCGGGGTCACCGGGCTGCTGAGCCTCCCGGCGACGGGCGCCAGCCTGGCCCATCTGCGCGGCGACTGGTGTGGCAGCGGCAGCGACCGCGATCCGCTGGCGCGCCTGACCTTCGGCCTCTTCCGCGGTGCGGACAGCAGCCTCGACCTGCGGGAGAACTTCTGACCATGTGGCATTTCCGGCCCAAGACCCAGAGCAGCACCCGGGCATCGATCGCCATCGACGGCGATCACCTGGCCCATGTGGAATATGACCCGCGCACCCGCGAGGTGCTGCGCTGGGGCGTGGACTCCGTGCGCGGCGCCGATGCCGTCGGCCGACTGGAGGCGCTGCGGGCACTGCGCCTGCCGGCCGACGGGCTGCTGATGCAGCTGCCGCTGTCGGCCTACCAGCTGCTGCAGATCGAGCGCCCGGCGGTGCCGGCCGACGAGCTGAAGGCCGCCGCCCGCTGGCGCATCAAGGACCTGGTGGACACCCACATCGACAACATCACGCTCGACGTGATGGGCGTGGGCGACCCGGCACGCGGCGGCAGCGCCCACCTGTTCGTGGTCGCCGCCGCCCAGAGCGCGGTCGAGGAGGCCACCCGCCTGGCCAGCGAGGCCGGCCTGAAGCTGGCGGTCATCGACATCCAGGAGACCGCGCAGCGCCACCTGCAGACCGCCGCCGCCCGCGCCCAGGGCCTGGAGGAGCGGGCGACGGCCGCGCTGGTCGTGCGCGACCGGCAGTGCCTGCTCACCATCTGCGCCGGCGAGGAGCTCTACCTGGCCCGCCGGCTCGACTGGGACCCCATGCTGGTCGGCCAGATCCACGCCCAGGCCCAGGCCGAGGCGATCGAGCTGACCGACAGCGTCGAGTCGCTCGACCTGAACTACGAATACAGCCTGCGCGCCAACCCCTACGACCAGGTCGGCGACACGCCCCGGCTGATCGTCGACCTGCAGCGCTCCTTCGACGTCTGGGAGCGCTCGCAGCCCGAGCTGCCGCTGGCGCAGCTGATGATCGAGGTGCCCGAACACCGCACCGACCTGTGCCTCCACCTGGCCCGCGAACTGGGGCTGCGGGTCGTGCCGCTGGACGAGCGGGCGGCGCTGACCGGCGACGTGCTGGCCGGTGCCAGCGCCGAGGAACGTGCCCGCTGCCTGCCGCTGCTGGGCACCCTGCTGCGCACCGACCCCCAGCAGCCCTGACGCGAGACCGCCATGGCCCAACAGATCAACCTCTACAGCCCGATCCTGCTCGCCCCGCGCCAGCGTTTTGCCGCCCGCACGATGGCCAGAGCACTCGGCGTACTGGCACTCGGCCTGGCGCTGCTGAGTGCCGCCGTCACCTGGCAGCAGCGCCAGGTCGACCGCGAGCAGGACCGGCTCGCCGCCAGCCAGGCCTCGGAGCGCCAGCAGCTGACCATCGCGCTGGCCCAGCAGCAGGCCCGCACGCTGAGCGGCCCGGCGCTGGAACAGGAGCTGCGCCAGGTGCAGGCGGCGATCGGCCAGCGCGAGGCGCAGTGGCAGACGCTGCAGGCCGGCCGGCTGCCCCCGGGCCAGCAGCACTCCGACCTGCTCGACCTGCTCGCCCGCACGGTGCCGGCCCAGGCCTGGGTGACCCGGCTGCAGGCCGGTCCGGACGTGGTCAGCCTGAGCGGCTCGACCACCGATCCGCTGGCCGTGCGGCAATGGAGCGAGGCGCTGGCCCGCACCCCGGTGCTCAGCGGCCTGCAGCTCGCCAGCGTGACGGTCGAGCGCAGCGGCGGTGGCGCCGAGCCGGCGACCGGCACCCCGCCGACCTGGAACTTCCGCATCGTCAGCGCCAGCAGCCGGTCCGCCGCGCAGCTCGGCCAGCCGGGAGCGACACGATGAAGCCCCCCCGCCAGACCGCCTGGCGCATGGCGCTGACCCGGCTCGAGCGCCGCATCGACGCCCTCAGCCTGCGCGAGCGCGCCATCCTGTTCCTGACGCTGGCCTTCATCGGCGCGGCGGTGTGTGACCACCTCGTGCTCACCGGCGCCCGCCAGCCACGCCTGGCACGGGCCGGCCAGCTCGCCCACGAGGCCGGCGAGCTGACCCGGCTGCGGGCCCGGCTGAGCGACCCGAGCGCCGACCCCGCCGCCGGTGCCGCCGCCACGCCGCCACCGCCGCTGCGGCAGGAGATGGACACCGCACGCCAGCGCCTGGTCGAACTGGACCGCCAGTGGGCGGCCAGCGTGCGCCAGCCGGCCTCGACCACCGACCTGCCCGCGCTGCTCACCCAGGTGCTGCGGCGCCACGAGCAGCTGACGCTGCTGCGGCTCGCCCCGGCCGACGGTGCCAGCCCCCCGGCCGCGGACGCGGGCCGCCTGACGGGCGGTGCGGCGCCCGCCTCGCAGCCCACGCTGGCACGGCAGGCCGCCGCGGCCATCCGCGACGCGGTGCAGTCCCGGCAGCCCCCGGGCCCCGCCACCCTGCCCATCCCCATGCCCGCCACGGCGGCCTCCACCCCCGCCGCGGCCCCCACCGCACCGGGTCGTGGCGAGCTGCGCTGGCAGAGCGTCGACCTGAGCGTGAGCGGGCCCTACCTGGAGCTGCTGCGTTACCTGCGCACGCTCGAGACCCAGCTGCCCGGGCTGCGCTGGGGCGCGCTCGAACTCGACAGCGCCCCTGGCCGGGCGCCCGTGCTGACGCTGCGCCTGACGCTGGTGTCGGCGTTGTGAGGAGACCGATCTTGACCGCCCCCCGACACCCGCTGGCCGCGCTGCTGCTGGCCAGCCTCGGCCTGCACCCGGGCACGAATGCATTCGCCGAACCGCTGCGCGACCCGACGCTGGCGCCCGCCGCCATCCGGGCGGCCGAGTCGGCCAGCGCCGCCGGCCCGGCCTGCACGCCGCCCTGCAGCGCGGCGACGGCCACCGGCACGGCCGACGACGCCGTGCCCCGCCACATCATGACGATCAACGGCCGCCCCCACGTGATCGAGCGGGGCTGGCCGCGCGGGGTCGGCGACCGGCTCGGCACGGCGCGCATCGAGCGCATCGACACGAGCGCGATCTGGCTGCGCGAGGACGGCGTGCTGCGGCGCGTGCCGCTGTATGCCGGCGTCCAGGTCCGGCCCAGCCGCGACGACACCCCCGGCGAGCGACCCGCCACCCGCCGCGCCCGGACCCCGGCGCCCACCCCTTCGACCCGAGCACCGGCCGCCTCGCACGGCCGGCTCGTGTCCCCCGACTATCCGCCGCTGAACCAGGAGGCCCGACCATGAGCCCCAATGCCCTGAAGCTCGCCTGCATGAGCGCCCTGCTCGGCCTCGGCGGCTGTGCCCTGCCCCCGACCGAGCTGCCGCGCCCGCTGGACGTGTTCCGCCAGCAGGACCTGGCCACCAGCCTGGCGCGGGCGGCCCAGCCGGCCGCGCCCTCGAGCACCGGCGCCCCCGCGGCGACGGGCGCCGCACTCGCGACCGCGAACGCAACCGCACGTCCAGCCGCACCGCCATCTCCGGCGGGCACGGCCCGACCGCCTGCCGCCGACGCGACCGCACCCGCCACGCCGGCCGAGGCGGCCGCTCCCGCCCGACGGGCGGCCGAACCCCGCATCGACCTGGTGGTCAACGGCGCCCCGGCGCGCGACGTCTTCCTCGCGCTGGGCGCGGACTCGCGCTACAACATGCTGCCCCACCCCGAGCTCAGCGGCACGATCTCGGTCACGCTGCGCGGCGTGACGCTGCGCGAGGCGCTCGACGCGCTGCGTGACGTCTACGGCTACGACTACCGCATCGACGGTCGGCGCATCACCGTCTTCCCGCAGACCATGCAGACGCGGGTGTTCACCGTCAACTACCTGCCCTCGCAGCGCAGCGGGCGCACCGACATCCGCGTCAGCGCCGGCGTGGGCAACCAGAACAACGGCAACGGCTCGGGTGGCAGCGGCGGCAGCGGCACCAGCGGCGCCGGGGCCGGCCAGCAGCAGCAGCCCGACAGCAGCCACATCTCGACCACCTCGACCAGCGACCTGTGGAAGGAGCTGGTCGACGCGCTGCGGCAGATGATCGGCACCGCCCAGGGCCGCAGCGTCATCACCAGCCCGCAGGCCGGCGTGATCATGGTCCGGGCCATGCCCGAGGAACTGCGTCAGGTCGAGGCGCTGCTGCAGACCGCCCGCCTGGCGATCGAGCGCCAGGTGATGCTGGAGGCCAAGATCGTCGAGATCGAGCTGCGCGACGGCTTCCAGAGCGGCATCGACTGGTCGGTGCTGCGCGGACGCGGCTCGATCGGCCAGACCAGCGGCTACGCCAGCAACCCGCTGGTCACCAACGGCAACGGCCTGCCCACGCTGCCCACCGACGTGGCCAACGCGCTGCTCAAGGACAACATCGCCCTGCCCGCGGCCACCGGTGGCCTGTTCGGCCTGTCGCTGGCGGTCAACGGCTTCCAGGCCGTGATGGGCTTCCTGGAATCGCATGGCGAGACCCAGGTGCTCTCCAGCCCGCGCCTGGCCACGCTGAACAACCAGAAGGCGGTGCTCAAGGTCGGCACCGACGACTACTTCGTCACCAACATCAACGGCGGCACGACCGCGGCCACCAGCGGCACGACCGGCAGCAGCACCACGACCATGCCCTCGCTGACGCTGACGCCCTTCTTCTCCGGCGTGGCGCTGGACGTGACCCCGCAGATCGACGAGGGCAACACCATCACGCTGCACATCCACCCCTCGGTCAGCTCGGTCACGCAGGTCAACAAGCCGATCAACCTGGGCACGCTGGGCAGCTACAACCTGCCGCTGGCCTCCAGCTCGGTCAACGAGACCGACACCGTGGTGCGGGTGCTCGACGGCCAGATCGTCGCCATCGGCGGGCTGATGCAGGTCGAGTCGGGCCGCTCGGCCTCGGGCCTGCCCGGCAGCGGCCAGAACAGCCTGACCGCCACGCTGCTGGGCAACCGCAGCCAGACCGCACGCAAGAAGGAGCTGGTGGTGCTGATCAAGCCCACCATCATCCGCAGCGCCGACGACTGGGCGCGCAGCACCCAGGGCATCCTGCAGGAGCTGTCGGATCCGCAGGACGGCCCGCTGCGCCGCATCGAGCTGGGCAGCACCGGAGCGGCCTCGCCCGCCGCCCGGGCGGCGTCCGGCCAGCTTGCGGCCCCCGCCACCACCACCACGCCGCCGGCCACCGCCACCGCGGTGCGCTGAGCCCGCGCGCCCGCCACACGCTATCGTGGCGGGCATGAGCACGGCCCCTTCCCCCTCCTCCGACAACCCCTGCGTGCGCTGCGGCGCCTGCTGCGCGAGCTTTCGCGTCGACTTCAGCCGCGACGAGCTCGCCAGCGAAGGCGGCAGCGTGCCCGACGGCCTGACCGTGCCGCTGACCGGCACGCTGGTGCGCCTGCGGGGCACCGACCATGCGCAGCCCCGCTGCGCCGCGCTGACCGGTCAGGTCGGCGTGAACGCCCGCTGCGGCATCTACGAATGGCGCCCCGGCCCCTGCCGGGAATTCGGCCAGCTCGCCCCGCTGGGCCTCGGCGACGAGGCCTGCGCACGGGCCCGGCGCCGCCACGGCCTGCCACCGCTGCCCTGAGCGACGTCTTCCGGGCCGCGCACGGCACACCGAAAAAAAACCGCGCCCGGCACAGGGCCGGGCGCGGTTCGATGCCGAGGCGATCAACGGGGCCGGAGGCCGCCGTCAGCGGACCGCGGCCGGATCGTGGACGCGGAAGGTCCCGACCACCTGCGTCAGGCGCAGGGCCTGGTCCTTCATCGATTCGGCCGCCGCCGCGCTCTGCTCCACCAGCGCGGCGTTCTGCTGCGTCATCTGGTCGAGCTGGCTGACCGCGCCGTTGACCTGCTGGAGGCCCGTCGACTGCTCCGAGGCCGCCGCGGTGATCTCGCCGATGATGTCGGTGACCCGCTGCACCGAAGCGACGATGTCGCCCATGGTCTGGCCGGCGTCCTGGACCAGGCGGGTGCCGGTCTCGACCCGGTCGACCGAGGCGCCGATCAGCGACTTGATCTCGCGGGCGGCCTCGGCCGAGCGCTGCGCCAGGTTGCGCACCTCGCCGGCCACCACCGCGAAGCCGCGGCCCTGTTCACCGGCGCGGGCGGCTTCCACCGCCGCGTTCAGCGGCAGGATGTTGGTCTGGAAGGCGATGCCGTCGATCACGCCGATGATGTCGGCGATCTTGCGCGAGCTGGTCTGGATGTCCTCCATCGTCGCGACGACCTGGGCCACCACGTCGCCGCCACGCTGCGCGGTCTGCGAGGCCGAGTTCGCCAGCTGGTGGGCCTGCGCGGCGGCATCGGCGCTCTGGCGCACGGTGCCGGTGAGCTCGTCGAGCGAGCTGGCGGCGTGCTGCAGGTTGCTGGCGGTCTGTTCGGTGCGGTGGCTCAGGTCCTGGTTGCCCGAGGCGACCTCGGCACTGGCCAGCTGGATCGATTCGGACGACAGCCGGATCTCGCCGACGATGCGCGCCAGCGACTGCTGCATCTGCGCCAGCGCCCGCACCAGGTCCCCGGTCTCATCGGCGGTCGACGGGCGGATGTCGGCGGTCAGGTCGCCGTCGGCGATGCGCCGGGCGGCCTCGCCGGCCTGCACCACCGGGCCCACCACGCTGCGCGACAGCAGCAGGCCCAGGCCCAGCGCCACCAGGGCGCTGAAGGCGATGCCCACGATGCTGACCGTGCGGGTGAACGCCAGGTCGTCGGCGATCGCGCGGGCGTTCAGGCGGGCCCGCTCCGCCTGATGCAGGCCCATGCGGTGGGCCACGTCGATGTACTGACGCGTCAGGTCCTTGAACTGCACCACTGCCCGGCCGGTCTCGACCGCCGCCGCGATGCCGCCGCCCTTCTCCTTGGCCTGCAGCACCCCGTCGCGGGCCTCGAGGTAGCGCTGGCGCACGGCCGCCAGCTCCTTCTGCAACTGCACGCCCTGTTCGGTGGTCTCCAGTTCGGCAAAACGCTTCTGCACGGCCGACGTGCGGGCGGTGATCGCCTTCATGTCGGCCTCGAAGGCCGGCGCCAGCGCCGGATCGCTCGTCAGCACGATGGCCAGCGCCCGGGTCGAGTTCACGCTGATGTTCTCGCGCCACTCGGTGGCCAGCGCGACCCGCTCGGCCTGCTCGCCCGTGAATTGATCGGTCTTGCGCTGCACCTCGTGCAGCCGGGCCAGGCTGACGATCAGGGCCGCCAGCATCAGCACGACCACCAGCCCGAAGCTGACCATGAGGCGGGCGCCGATGCGCAGATGTCGCCAGAGAGGCATGGAACGTCCAGTCTTGTGAAGGCAGATGCCCACCAGTGTGTCGTTTCGGGACAGCGTGCAAGACCGGAAATGCCACCCCGTTCCCCGCCTGACCTGCGGCTCACGGCGACGGCACACTTTGCTCCGAATCTGGCGGATCGCCTCGCCAGCGGTACATGTTCACGGATGAGCGACCGGCTCGGACCCGGATCCGGGGGGCCGGACCGGGCGGGGACTTTCCCGTAGTCCGTGCGGCCGGCACGCCCGGGAACCGCGGCTCTTGAGAACACGGAATCAGCAAGGCCAGGGTTGCCACGGATCCCGGCCGGGTCGGCCCCGGGCATGGGCCCGCCGCCCCCCGGTCCGCGCCCCGACCTGCCGATCCGGACCGCTGCCGGGCCCGCACGACAGGCATGGGAGTTGCGAAAAGCCCTCCCGGGTACCGAAAGAGTCGCCGGGGTACAGGTGGTGCCAGGCGGCCTTGTGTTCACCACCTGAAAAGCGAGGAGACACCCATGAAAGCATCCGAAACACGGAGCCATTGGCTGGTGCGCAGCACCTGCATCGCGCTGATGGCCTGTCCGGCCGTGGTCCTGGCCAACCCCGACGTCGAGAAGAATGTCGCCAACCCGAAGAACTGGGCGATGCAGGCCGGCGACATGTTCAACCAGCGCTACAGCAAGCTCAACCAGATCAACAAGGGCAACGTCGGCAAGATGCAGGTCGCCTGGACCTTCTCGACCGGCGTGCTGCGCGGCCACGAGGGCTCGCCCCTGGTGATCGACGGCACGATGTTCCTGCACTCGCCCTTCCCCAACAAGGTCTTCGCGATCGACCTGGAGACGCAGAAGATCCTCTGGAAGTACGAGCCCAAGCAGGACCCGGCGGTGATCCCGCAGATGTGCTGCGACACGGTCAACCGCGGCCTGGCCTATGCCGAGGGCAAGGTCTTCCTGCAGCAGGCCGACTCCAACCTCGTCGCGCTGGACGCGAAGTCGGGCAAGGTGGTCTGGTCGGTCAAGAACGGCGACCCCAAGCTCGGGGCGGTCAACACCAACGCGCCCCACGTCTTCAAGGACAAGGTCATCACCGGCATCTCCGGCGGCGAGTGGGGCGTGCGCGGCTTCCTGGCCGCCTACGACATCAACAGCGGCAAGCAGGTGTGGAAGGGCTATTCGGTCGGACCGGACAGCGAGATGCTGATCGACCCGGCCAGGACCACCACCTGGGCCGACGGCAAGGTCACGCCGGTGGGCCCGGACTCGTCGCTGAAGACCTGGCAGGCCGACCAGTGGAAGACCGGCGGCGGCACGACCTGGGGCTGGTACAGCTACGACAAGGCCACCAACTCGGTCTACTACGGCACCGGCAACCCGTCGACCTGGAACCCGTCGCAGCGCCCGGGCGACAACAAGTGGTCGATGTCGATCTGGTCGCGTGACGTGGACACGGGCCGCGTCAACTGGGTCTACCAGATGACGCCGTTCGACGAGTGGGACTTCGACGGCATCAACGAGATGATCCTGGCCGACATCCCGGTCAAGGGCAAGCAGACCAAGGCGCTGGTGCACTTCGACCGCAACGGCTTCGGCTACACGCTCGACCGCGTGACCGGCGCGCTGCTGGTGGCCGAGAAGTACGACCCGAAGGTCAACTGGGCCACGCACGTCGACATGAAGAGCGGTCGCCCGCAGGTGGTCAAGCAGTACTCGACTGCGCAGAACGGCCCGGACGTCAACACCAAGGGCATCTGCCCGGCAGCGCTGGGCTCCAAGGACCAGCAGCCGGCCTCGTTCGACCCGAACACCGGCCTGTTCTACGTGCCGACCAACCACGTCTGCATGGACTACGAGCCGTTCAAGGTCGAGTACACCGCCGGCCAGCCCTACGTGGGCGCGACGCTGTCGATGTTCCCGGCCCCGGGCAGCCACGGCGGCATGGGCAACTACATCACCTGGGATGCGGGCACCGGCAAGATCGTGCAGAGCAAGGCCGAGAAGTTCTCGGTGTGGAGCGGCTCGCTCAACACCGCGGGCGGCCTGAGCTGCTACGGCACGCTGGAGGGTTACCTGAAGTGCGTCGACGCGAAGGACATCAACAAGGAGCTGTTCAAGTTCAAGACGCCCTCCGGGATCATCGGCAACGTGTTCACCTATGAACACAAGGGCAAGCAGCACATCGGCGTGTTCTCCGGCATCGGGGGCTGGGCCGGCATCGGCATGGCCGCCGGTCTCGAGAAGGACCAGGACGGCCTGGGTGCGGTGGGTGGCTACAAGGAGCTGAGCCAGTACACCGAACTGGGCGGATCGCTGACCGTGTTCGCCCTGCCCAACTGAGCGGGACACCACGCACGCGAGGGGGTGGCGTGCACGCCACCCCCCGATGTCGAAAACGATGGAGACATGGAAGACATGAGACACGCAGCATGGGCTCTTCTGCCCCTCGTCCTCGGCCTGTGCGGCATGGCCCAGGCCACCCAGGCCCAGAGCACGGCCCCGCTCTACACCGTGGTCGACGGCTACAAGGTGGACACCAACACGATGCAGGGTTTCCGCACCTGGCGGGCCGCCGCCTGCGACCGCTGCCACGGCGCCAACCAGGAAGGCATGGTCGGGCCATCGCTGGTCAACAGCCTCAAGACGCTGAGCAAGGACGAGTTCGTCAAGACCGTGATGGACGGGCGCCTGGACAAGGGCATGCAGAGCTTCGGCACCAACCCGACGGTGGTGCAGAACATCGACCAGCTCTACGCCTACCTCAAGGGCCGCTCGGACGGCGCCATCACGCGTGCCAAGGTCGAAGAGATCAAGTGAGGCCAGCATGACACCGGTCCGCGCTTCCCGGGCCCGCCGGGCCCTCGTCCCCGTGGCCGCACTGCTCGTGGCGCTGATGGCCTGCGGTCCGGCGCGGGCCCAGGCGCCCGCGCCGGACCAGCCTGAGCGCAAGGCGCTGCGGGTCTGCCAGGATCCGAACAACCTGCCGTTCTCGAACACCGCCGCCGAGGGCATCGAGAACCGCATCGCCGAGCTGTTCGGCCGCGAGCTCGGCCTGCCGGTGACCTACTACAGCTTCCCGCAGCGCATGGCCTTCATCCGCAACACGCTGCGCTACAAGCTGCCCGGAGCCGATTTCCCCTGCGACATCGTCATGGGCGTGCCGGTGGGCTTCGACCAGGTGTCGGTGACGCGGCCCTACTACCGCTCCACCTACGCGCTGGTGTTCCCGCGCGGGCGCGGGCTCGATGGCGTGACGGCCGCCAGCGACCTGCAGGCCCTTGAGCCGGCGCAGCGCGAGCGGCTGCGCATCGGCGTGTTCGACCGCTCGCCGGCCTCGGACTGGCTGGTGCGCCACCAGCTGGTGGCCCAGGGCGTTCCCTACCAGATGCTCAATGCCGATCCGCAGCAGTATCCGGGCGAGATCATCGAGAAGGAGCTGGTGGCCGGGCGCATCGACGCGGCCATCGTCTGGGGCCCGATCGCCGGTTTCTACGCGCGGCGCAGCCCGGTGCCGATGACCGTGCTGCCGATGGCCTCCGAGCCGGGCGTGCGCTTCGACTACCAGATGGCCATGGGCGTGCGCTACGGCGAGCGGGAGTGGAAACAGCAGGTCGAGGCCATCATCGAGCGCCGGCAGGCCGAGATCCACGCCATCCTGACCGAGTTCGGCGTGCCGCTGGTCGCCGAGACGGCCCAGGTGGCGGCACAACGCTGAGCACGATGGCCATGCCCGCCCCCATCGAGACTCCAGGCCGCGGACGCGGCCGGTCGGTCGCCGCGCTGCTGTGCCTGCTGACCATGCTGTCGGGGCCGCTGCTGCCGATCGCCCGGGCGCAGGGCCAGGCCGCCGCGGCCGGCGGCCCGCCAGCGTCGGACGGCGCCCGCGATTTTTCCGAGGCCGAGCGCCGCCTGCTGATGAGCGACCAGCTGGCGACGCTGCAGCCGCCGACGACGCTGCGCTACGGCTTCCGCCGCGCCAGCTCGATCGAGGAGGCCTACGCCGACCGGGTCGAGCTGCAGCTCAGCCGGCGCGCGGACGGCAGCTGCTGCGACACCCGGGGCCAGTTCCTGACCGGCGCGCGCGCGCAGGTGCTGCCGCTGATCGAAGGGGCGCAGGGCAACCCGATCACGCTGCATTTCCTCGAGCGTGACCTGCGCGAGATGAAACGCCTGACCCAGGGCTCGACCCAGCACTTCCGCAAGCAGATCCGCATGGCGATCTACCGCGGCGCCACGGTGCGCCCGCTGACGCTGAGCTACCGCGGCCAGCCGGTGGCCGGTCAGGAGATCCTGATCAGCCCCTACCTCGACGACCCGAACCGGCCGCGCTTCGAGAAATACGCCGGCAAGCAGTACCGCTTCTGGCTGTCGGACGCGGTGCCGGGCGGGGTCTACGCCATCCACACGCTGATCCCCGACCCGGCCTCGGCCCTGCCGCTGATCGAAGAAGAGCTGCTGATCGACGGCGGGGTGCTGCCCGCCCTCGCCCGCCCCCCGACCGCCAGGAACCCGCCATGACGCCGAACCTGTCCACCCCCCGTGGCCCACGCACCTGCCCGGCCTGGGCGGCCCGGCTGCTGCTGCCGCTCGCCGGCCTGGCCGGTGTCCCGGCGCAGGCCAACGACTTCCCGACGCTCGAGCGGGTGCTCTACGTGCAGGAGTGCATGCGCGAGCACCCGGGCAGCAACTTCGAGATGGTCAGCAAATGCGCCTGCGCCCAGGAGGCGATCGCCAGCGAGATGCGTTTCGAGGACTACAGCGCCATCCACGCGCTCTTCAACGCCAACACCATCGGGGGTGAGCGCGGGGCCTACATCCGCGACAACGAGAGCCTGCAGGTGCAGATCCGCCGCTACCGCGAGGTGCAGACCCGCGCCAAGCGGGCGTGTTTCGTGATCCGCTGAAGCGGCCCCGCCATGCCGATCCATCGCCGCGCCTGGCTGCGCCACACCGGCCGACTCGCCCTGGCCGGCGGCCTGGGGATGCCCGCCTGGCAGGGTCCGCGGGCGGCCGAACCGCGGGGGGCACCCGCGTCCCCCGACGACGATGCGCAGCAGCGGCCGATCTGGCTGAAGGTGCGGCGCGAGCTGTTCGGCGACCGGCCGATCCAGCCCGCCGGGGACGAGCTGCTGCGCCTGGAGCTGCCCCGCCGTGCCGGCGACCCGGCCTTCGTGCCGCTGGTGATCCGCATTCCGCCGGCGCAGGCCGCCGGGCGCCTGGTGCGGCGGCTGTGGCTGCTGATCGACGAGAACCCGTCACCGATCGCGGCCATCGTCACCCCCACGCTGGCCAGCGGGCGGGCCGACCTGGAGACCCGCGTGCGGGTCGATGCCTACAGCTGGGTGCGGGTGGTGATCGAGATCGGCCCGGACGACCCGGGCGCAGCGAGCGAACTCCACGCGGTGCAGCGTTTCGTCAAGGCCTCGGGCGGCTGCTCGGCCGCCGCGGCGGCCGATGCCGAGCAGGCCCGCCGCACGCTCGGCCAGATGCGGCTGCAGCTGCCGGCGCGGCTGGTGGCCGGCCAGCCGGCGCTGCTGCGCTGGCAGATCAGTCACCCCAACCACTCCGGCCTGGCGATGGATCCGCTGAGCCGCCAGTTCACGCCCGCCCACTGGGTGCGCCAGGTGCTCTTCAGCGACTCGGACCGGCCGCTGCTGAGCGCCGACGTGGACTTCTCGCTCAGCGAGAACCCGCGCCTGGACCTGCACTTCGTGCCGCGTGAACGCGGCCTGCTGCAGGTCCGGGTCGAGGACTCCGCCGGCCTGGCCTTCCGGCTGGACCAGCCCTACCAGGTGCAGCCGTGAGCGTGGCCGCCCGGCGCGGGCCTCGACGGCTGGCCGCGGCGGCGCTGCTGGCGGCGGCCCCCGCCTTCGCCGCGCCCTGGGCCTACATCACCAACCAGGGCAGCCACGACGTGTCGGTGATCGACCTGGCCAGCCGGTCGGTGGTGCACACCATCGCCGTCGGACGCTCGCCGGCCGGCGTGGCCGTGCTGGGTGCACGCGGGCCGGTGCTGGTGGCCAATGCCGATGGGCACAGCGTCTCGGTCATCGACGTGGAGCGCCAGCAGGTGGTGCAGACCCTCGCGGCAGGCCAGGGCGCGGTCGGGCTGGCGGCCAGCGCCGACGGCCGGCGCTGGTTCCTGGCCGACTGGTACGGGCAGCAGCTGCTGGTGTTCGACCACGACGGCGGACAGCACCGCCTGCGGGGCGCCGTGCCGCTGGGCGCCGCCCCGGCCGGCGTGGCCAGCAGCGCCGACGGCCGCACCGTCTGGGTGGCCGAACGGGACGACGACCGCGTCGCGCGCATCGATGCCGAGACGCTGCAGGTGCGCCAGCGCATCCCCGTGGGTCGCCACCCCTTCGGCCTGCTGCTCGATGCCGCCCGCGGGCGGCTGCATGCGCTCAACGTGATGAGCGACGACGTCAGCGTGATCGACCTGGCCAGCGACACCGTCGTGCAGACGCTGAAGGTCGGCCGCTCGCCTTATGCCGCCACGCTGGCGCGGCAGGGCCGGCTGCTGTGCGTGAGCAACCAGCACGACGGCAGCGTCAGCACCTTCGATGCCCGCACGCTGCAGCCGCGCCGCACGCTGACCGGCTTCGGCTACCCCGAGGGCCTCGCCGCCGACGGGGAGCTGCTCTACGTCGTCAACTGGATGGACGAGCAGGTCAGCGTGGTCGACCCCGAGGACGGCCGGCTGCTGCAGCAGATCGCCACCGGACGCAACAGCCGCGGCTTCGGCGACTTCATCACCGCCCGATGAAGCCGCCACCATCCGCCCGCCTCACCCACAGGAGCCACTGGAGAGCCCCGATGCCTGCCGTTTCACTGCCTCACCGTTCCCTGCGCCACCGGCCGTGGCCGGCGCTCGCCCTGCTCGTCGCGGCCGGTGCCGCGGCCCTGCTGTCCCCCGGCGCCCGGGCCCACGGTCCGACCCGCCAGAAGGTGGTCGAGAGCGTCACGATCAACGCCCCGGCGGCCACCGTCTGGGCGCTGGTGCGACCCTTCGACGCGCTGCAGGCCTGGCACCCCGCCGTCGAGTCCAGCCGCGCCACCCAGGGCAACGAGCCCGGTTCGGTGCGCACCGTCCGGCTCAAGGGCGGCGGTGAGCTCGAGGAGACGCTCGAGACCTGGGACGACGCGCAGATGAAGTACAGCTACCGGCTCAAGGCCGGCGGCGCGGCGCTGCCGGTGACCAACTACAGCGCCACGCTGCGCGTCAGCGCCGACGGCGAACGCTGCCAGGTCGAGTGGCGCGGCGCCTTCTACCGCGGCTACCCGAACAACGACCCGCCGCCGGACCAGAACGACGAAGCCGCGGTGCGGGCGGTCACCGGCGTCTACCGCGCCGGGCTCGACCAGCTCAGGAAACAGGTCGAGGGCCGCTGACCCCGGCCCCGATCGGCCATGTCACCCCGCGGCCCCTCCAGGCGCTCGGCCTGCATCCGGCTGGCGGGCGCGCTGCTGGGCCTGGCCGAGGCGGCGGTGCTGCCGGGCTGCCAGCTGCTGCCGGCCCCGGGGGCCGTCGGCGTGGCGCAGCAGGTCGCGCCGGGGGTCTATCTGGTGCGGGGTGCGCACGGCGAGATCGGCCCGGACAACCGCGGCGAGATCGGCAACGCCGCTTTCATCGTCGGGCCGAACGGCGTGCTGGCGGTGGACACCGGCGTGTCCTGGCAGCAGGGCCGGCGGCTGCTGGCCACCATCGAGCGGCACACCGGCCAGCGGCCGCGGCTGGCCGTGCTGACCCAGCCCCGACAGGAATTCCTGTTCGGCGCCACCGCCTTCCAGGCCGCGGGCGTGCCGCTGCTGATGCACCGGCGCGCCGAGCAGGTGATGCGCTCGCGCTGCGATCGCTGCCTGCGCCAGCTGCAGCAGCAGCTCGGCGCCGACACGATGCAAGGCAGCGCGCTGCCCCGCCCCGACCGGCTGATCGACGGCAGCACCCCGCTCGACGAGGCGCTGATCGGTCGGCCGATCCAGCTGCTGCACCTGGGCCACGGCAGCGGCCCGGGCGACATCGGCGTGTTCGACGCCGACAGCCGCACGCTGCTGGCCGGCGGCTGGATCGACCACCTGCGCATCCCCGACGTGCAGGACGGCGACCTGCCCGGCTGGCGCACCACGCTCGACCGGCTGCACGAGCTGGCGCCCCGCCTCGTCGTGCCCGGACACGGCCCGGCCGGCCCGGGCCCCCGGCTGATCGACACCACCCGGCGCTACCTCGACCAGCTCGAGGCCGCCGTCGCCCGCGAGCTGGCCGCCGACACCTCGCTGGCCGACATCGCGCAGGCCGTGGAGCTGCCCGAATTCGCCGGCTGGGACCAGTACGAGACCACCCACCGCCGCAACGCCGCGATCGTCTACCTGCGGCTGGAGCGGGTGCTGCTGCTGCAGCCGAGCCCGCGACCGGCACCGGCCCCCTGACCCCCGCCCCGCCCCGCCGACCGGAGCTGCCATGCCCAGACGCCCCCCAACGATCCCGCCCCACGCACCCGGCCCCGTGGTCAGCCCCGCAGTCGGCCCCGATGCCGACCTCGCGCGCCGCGCCTGGCTGCAGCGCTCGGCCGCGTCGGCCCTGAGCGCCGCCACGCTGGGCACCGGCCTGTGGCCGCTGCACCCGGCCCGCGCCGCACCGGGCGGGCTGCCCAGCAACGTCGGTCACGGCGACAGCTCGCCCCAGTGGGAACAGCTGCGCGAGCGCCTGTTCGGCCACCAGCGGCTGCACGTCGGCAGCCCCGGCCTGGTGCAGCTGAGCGTGCCGCTGCGGGCCGCCTACGGCGCCAGCGTGCCGGTGAAGATCAGCTCGCACCTGCCGCAGACCCCCGAGCGCCACGTGCGCCGCCTGACGCTGCTGGTCGACAAGAACCCCTCGCCGGTGGCCGCCGTGCTGACGCTGACGCCCGAGCTGGGCCAGGCCGACTTCGAGACCCGGCTGCGGGTGGACGAATACAGCCACATCCGTGTGGTCAGCGAGCTGTCCGACGGCTCGCTGCACCTGGACTCGCGCTACGTGAAGGTCTCCGGCGGCTGCTCCGCCCCGCCCAACCGCGACGCGCCGCAGCTGATCGGACGCACCAGCTTCCGCCTGCCCGCCGGGCTCCATGCCGACGGCCCCACACCCGCCGAGGTCACCGTGCTGCACCCCAACGACACCGGCTTCGAGCTCAACCAGGTGACCCTCATGTTCATCCCGCCGCACTTCGTGCGCTCGCTGCGGGTCAGCCGCGGCGAGGCCCTGCTGTTCGATGCCGACCTGGACTTCTCCATCAGCGAGAACCCGACCTGGCGCTTCCACTTCCTGCACCGGCCCGGCGAGCGGCTCGGCGCCGAGGTGCTCGACACCCGCGAGCAGCACTTCAGCGCCCGCTTCGATCCGGCCACCGGGCAGGCCTCGTGAACACGGCCGGCGGGCCCGCCCGAACCGGACCGCGCGCGCGTCGCGCGGGCCCGGCCGCCCGGCGGTCCGTCACTCCGCGGCCCGGCACCCGCCTGCTCGTCACCCGCCTGCTCGCCGCGCTGCTGCTGGTGGCTCCCCTGCTGTGCAGCCGTCCGGCCCGGGCCGAGATCCCCGCCGCCTACGCACCGATGGCCGTGCGGCCGCTGCCCGGCGACGATGGGCGCATCGAGTTCGACCTGCGGCCGGCCCAGCAGCGCGCCCGCCAGGAGGGCAAGTCGCTCTACGTCTACCTCGGCGCCGCCGACTGCCCCTACTGCCGCCGCTACGAGGCTTTCCTGCGTGAGCACGCCCCCGTGCTGGCGCCGCGTTTTGCCGCGCGTTACCTCGTCGTCGACCTGCACAGCCAGCTGTCGGTCACCAGCCGCCACCTGGTGCTGCGCACCGAGGCGCTGCGCCTGCCCTACGCCGACTTCCAGCGGGCCATCGGCGACCAGCGCGCCCGCCTGCTGGTCTACCCCAGCGTCTGGCTGCTCGACGCCAGCGGCCGGCCGCTGATGCAGATGCCCGCCGGCGCCGGCACCTTCCAGACCGTGGCCGAACAGATCGAGATCCTCGACCTGGTGGAGTGAGCCCGCCCGCTCACCCTGCGACGCAGGCCCCGGGCACCACCGGGATCAGCGGCGCGGCGCGCACCACCCGGTTGCGCCCCTCGCGCTTGGCCCGGTAGAGCGCCGCATCCGCGCGCTCCAGCAGCTGCGCGCCGGTCTCGCCCGCACGGTGCCGGGCCACGCCCAGGCTGGCCGTCACCTGGCCGGCCTGCTGCATCGGCTTGCCGCTGATGGCCAGTAGCAGCAGCGCGGCCATCTGGCCGGCGCCGGACTCGTCGGTGGCCGGCAGCAGCACGGCGAACTCCTCGCCGCCCAGCCGGCCCAGCACATCCGACGGCCCGAGGCGCCGCTTCACCCGCCGGCAGCACGAGCGCAGCACCTCGTCACCGACCGCATGGCCATGCTCGTCGTTGATGCGCTTGAAGTGGTCCAGGTCGATCATGATCACCGACAGCGGCGCGCCCTGCGTGCCGCAGCGCCGGATCTCCCCGTCCAGCTGCGCCAGGAAACGGCGCCGGTTGGCCGCGCCCGTCAGCCCGTCGCGCGAGGCCAGCTTCGCCAGCCGCTGGTTCGAGCTGACGATGGGCTGCAGCACCGTGCGTGACAGCATCCAGTTCAGCACCGCGAAGAAGGACAGGAACAGCGCCGCCGAAGCGCCCAGGTAATGCAGGAAGGTGCTGTCCACCCTGGCGAACGCCGTGCGGGCCGGCACCGACACGATCTGGGCGCCCACCACCTCGCCGACCCGCCAGCCGAAGCCCCCCTGGCGACCGTACTTCGCCACCAGGGCGGCGGGAGCGGCTTCGGGCGAGCCATGGCAGCGCAGGCACGCCTCGTTCACCACCCGCAGCGGCCGGGCGTAATGCAGCATCTGCGCCGCCCCGCTGCCGGTGGTCAGGAAACGTTCTTCAGCGCCCCCGGCGCGGAAGGCCTCGATCACCTGCAGCTCCCAGCCGCGGGCCCGGTTGTCCGGCTGGGTCGGGTTGATCGCCAGCTCCTGGTAGCGGTAGTCCGGGTAGGCCTGCTGCAGGTACTTCATCGTCGTCACCGCGCTGAACGAGGGCACCGCCGCCGGCGGGAACGGCCCGTCGTGCTGCAGCAGCGCATCCCGGACATGCTCGCTGGTGTAGGCACGCACCGCCTGCGCGGTCGCCATCTGCAGCACCGCCTCGCGCCGGACATCCTCATGGGCGTCCTGGCTCAGCGCCGCGTGGAACACGCTGCCCGACACCAGCATCGCGACCGCGCTGACGCCGGCCAGCACCATGTTCAGGCGCCCCCTCGTGCTCTTCATCCATCCATCGGGCTTGCTGGTCATCAGCACATATCGGACGACCGGCAGGCCGCTTGAGGTCCATCCACCGCCACCCGCAAGATCCGGCTCCAAGGTCGGTCCAGGCCGCTACCCTGTGCACACCGTCCGCGCGCCAGCTCCCCCCTTCCGGCGCACCAGACCAGCGGTTGACGACGAGAACACTTTCATGACCTACCACCACGCCCTCTTCGACTTCTCCCTGCTGCAGACCCTGGTGGAAGTGCTGGCCACGCTGGCCTTCGCGCTGTCGGGCCTGCTGGAGGCCGCACGCAAGCGGCTCGACCTGGTGGGCGTGTGCGTGGTGGCCGGGTTGACCGCCTTCGGCGGCGGCACCCTGCGCGACATCCTGCTCGACCGCCGACCGTTCTTCTGGGTCCAGCACGCCTCCTGGCTGTGGATCCTGCTGGCCTTGTGCACGGTGGCGATGCTGACCTTGCGAGCGCGCCATTTCGAGCTGACCGAGCGCGCCGTGTCCTGGCCCGACGCCCTCGGGCTCGGACTCTTCTCGGCCGCCGGGACCCGGATCGCGCTGGACATGCAGATGCCCGCCATCGTCGCCGTGCTGATGGGCGTGATCACCGCCGTCTTCGGCGGCGTGCTGCGCGACATCGTCTGCAACGAGATCCCCAGCGCCTTCCGGGACCACCGCCCCTACGCCGCCTGCGCGTTCATCGGCACCTGGATGCTGGTGCTGGCCGACACCCTGAACGCCCCCGACTGGATCGGCCTGACCGCCGCCGCCAGCACGACCGTCGTGCTGCGGGGACTGGCCCTGTGGACCGGCTACAGCCTGCCCGCCTGGAATCCCGGACCGCCGGCGGACCGGTGACCGGGGGCGGCGCACATCGCCATCGACGCCACCACATTGGAGCCAAGACCATGAGCGACGACATCCCCGTTCTTCGGCCGCTGCGCACTGAGGCCGATTACCGTGCCGCGCTGCAGCGCGTGGAAACCCTGTTCGACTTGCCCGAGGAGCCTGACCCGGCCAGTGATCTGGGAGCGTACTTCGACGCGCTGATCACGCTGATCCAGGCCTACGAGCGCCGGCACTATCCGGTGGAGGCGCCGGACCCGATCGAGGCCATCACCTTCCGCATGGCGCATATCGGCGGCCGATGCAGCACCTGATGTTCGCACTGCGCCTCCGACAGGTTGTACAGCCTCACAGAAACACCATGCGCACCAGCGCCTCGATCGCATACGGCTGGCGCCAGCCCTTGCTGCGGTCGGCGCGCGGGCCGGCCTTGTCCATCGCTGCGAAGCCGATTCCCTCGTCCATCGCCGCCAGCATCTGCACGCAGCCCTCCAGCTTGGCCTTGCGCTGCTGCACCACGAACAGGTCGTCCGCGGCCTCTCAGGAAAAAACTCGATGGCTTGATGCGGGACGTGAGCATGGGGCGTCATCTTGGCGCCATGCCCGGCTCAGGTGAAGGTCCGGGCTGGTTTTTAGAAGTACCTTGGAGCAACTCCTCCCAAAAAACAAAAAATCCCGAGACGCTCACGGCTCGAATGCAGCCCCCTTTGATGAATCGAGAACATAAGTTTTTGTGGCTGTGCCATTGCGGTATGCAACACAAGCAACTTCGTAAGCACCACGGATCTTTAGAGGCCGGACAGATGTAATGCGAGCACACAGCAGTTGATTTACGTTAATCCCAGCCTTCACCACCTCCAAAACCTCAGACTGACTTGGAACCTCTTTGATGTCAGAAGCACCTTTATCAATACCCATTGCGCGAATTGAAAACACTGTCAAATCAATTCTCTGATCCCGACTCAAATCGGCAGCAGCAACAGAAACAGAAACAGAGAGCCCAAGCATTAGGACAGAAGCCACCGCCGAATATATTTTAGACATCACAACACCCCTCAAAAAAACACTAGCAACCATATACCAAAACACGACAATATAAATTTACATTGACAAGACGTGAATCCATCTCAACTACACAAGCATTAACCATCAAATGCATCCTACACTCAGAGCAAAAAAATAAAACCAAAAATGGTAGCCGCACCATTCAGAAAAACCGGCAATTATTCACATAAATCATCTGCAGCCACCTTACCTCACAGGCAGCGCATCGATAGATGAAAAAATGTTGCATATAAATAAGTCTGAGTCGCGCGCATCTCACGCACACTCACCACTCAAATTACAGGACAAAAGATGGATAATCGATTTACCGCTTTTATGGCAGCAGCTCTTTTCTCACTCGCAACAATACATGCGACCGATGTGGACGCAAGGAGCAAAGGGCGAAGTTATTACAGCCCCATCAAGCACACAAAGAAGTCATCAGGATCTTCGCGCGCACCAGCAGGCAGTTCAAATTCCGTGGGATCGGACCCCAGCTCTTGCCCGTGCTCAAGCGGCACAACATGCACTGGCCCACGCGGAGGAACCTACTGCCACACGTCTGGCGGCAATAAGCGTTACCTACGCTAAACCTGAGCATCATCCCCGGCAGCACAACTAGGGGAAAACCGTAATCCTCATTAAGCCATCATGGCAGCGAATCACACGCGCGGCCATCGTGATCAGAATCCCCCCCTCTGTCAAGATAGATGACAGTCACACCGGCCGACGAGCAGGAGCACGCCCAGGTCAAGGCGCTGTCCGAGGCGGTGCAGCAGGATACCGGCGAGACGGGTCCATCTGGCGTGGACCGCCCAGTGCTACACCGGTGAGAAAGCCCAGCAGGACGCCAAGGACAGCGGTATCACCCTGCAGATTGCCAAACTGACCGAAGCGAAGAAGGGGTTTGTATTGCTGTCCCAGCGCTGAGTGGTCTAGAGCGTGTTATGAACTTCCCCCCGAAGCCAGCACCGCTGCGGCCTTGGGGAGCATGAGGATGGCGAAGACCACGAAATGCAAACTGGCCAGCACCTGAGGCAAGCGCTCGAAATCGCGGCTGAGCCGACGAAACCGCGACAGCCAGCCGAAACTGCGCT
>NZ_QJJS01000010.1 GCF_003201595.1 Sphaerotilus hippei
GAGGCGAATCCTGACGAAATCTTGAATCGTGACCTGAAGACTGAGTTGAGAACACGTCCTGCGGCGCAGAGCGTGTATGACTTGAAGAGAATCGCGCTTGATTTCATGGAGAAGCTCAAAGGTGCGCCACAGCGGGTTATCCGATACTTCAAGAGCCGGGGCATCGCTTATGCAGCTTGCGCCTCATGGTGATCTCTATTTAATTGCCGTGTTAATAATTCGTTCTGTGTGTTGCGGCATATTTTAAGCTCATCTACGCTTTTTAAGCGAGCTGAGGAAAGCCATGTGCGCGGATCTAGGCTGATTGAGGCCTGAATGGTCAATGCCTTCTCTCGGCTGACTTCTGTTTCCAAGGCTTCTTTTATACGGACGTGTTCCTTGTGCAGGGCGTCGATACGACGCTCTGATGCACGCATATCGCTGACATTTTCGTCGAGATCAAAGGCATTGTAACAATCCAGCAGTCGCTTCTTCTCTTTTCCCCTTGCTTCTGCGATTGAAATCTCAGCTTCTAACGCGGCGAGTTGATCGGTGTATGGATTTAAAATATTAATACCAGTTGTCATTGCTGGAATTATCCCTGTCTTGCATTTGCGCTACATGTAATTTATCACTGCACGCCGGGCGCGGTTGGCATACGTGCCGCCTGACCTTCTGTACCTCGGCCTGCAAGCGCAAGGTTGAAGATCTCCCCATCAATTATTAGGGATCGATCTAATACATCTCGCTGCAGTAACTCAAGTTTCGTGAGCTCCTCATTTACTTCTGAGTTTAGGTGGTCGCACAGCTGTTGAAATGTCAGTGGCTGCTCGGTAGCGACTGGCTCGAATGCGTACTGACCCACGCCCATGATGGCGTTGAATAAGCTCTGAGTCACTTTTTGGTTCGCATCGGCAAGTGAGGATGCCAGATCGCTGTTTTGAATCTCCTTGAGCACATCGTCGTAGTGCAGATCCCCAGCAGACTTGAGGTACCCGCTATCGCGCATGACTTCTACCTGGCCTTCCCTGCGCCCTGTCTTCTGATACACCAAGCGAGCCTCTTGGAAAGTGCGTGAAATTTTCAGGTCCTTGAGCCCAACAAATTGCACTACGTGTGCACCGTGAAAGCGGATTGGTTTGCCTCTTGAGGAAATACCAAAGGTCAACTTGTTTAAGTCAACGCCCGCCTTAATTGTGAAGTTGGCTGTAAGGACCCCAATGTACTGGTGGTGAGTGGGTCGATCCAGACCGAACAGTCCACCGGAATTAACGTCCTCGTTCTTCCGTTGGAAGGAGGTATATGTACTTGCTACCCTGAAAAATGCGATCTCCAAGGCCTGCTCGACACTGCGCGCTTCAATCCGACGGGTCTTCAACTGTTCAATCTGTGCCAGCAAATCTGCATTCTCGGCGGCAAGTTGGACACGCTCCTTTTGCTTGTTCCTCACTGAGTCCACCAGTACATCCATGAGGTCTGCACCAGCGTGTACTGTTCGGGCTACGCCGTCGAGTGAGCTACCCACCGCTGTCGTGATGGGCTTTACAGTTGCTATTACGTCGGTCGCGGTTCCCGCAACTGCCTGTATGCCTTTGTTCGCTGTCCCGAAGAGGCGCCAGACAAACACGCCTAGGAAGGCGACAAAGGCTAGGCCGATGGCCACGTACCAAGACTCATTGTTCATTTTTATCCTCCGGATTGCTGAGCCAGTCTATGGGCAGTTCGATGCTTCGTACGATCCCCGGGGTGGGTGCGCAGCTTCAAAACTGTTGCCTGCGACAAAGTGCACGTGACGTTCTTCTCTCTAGGTGAGCATGAGACGTGTTCAGGCGGGAGTGCTGTTTGGGCAGTGTGATGCATCGCCTCTGTGAGGCAGTGAGGCTCCGGGGCAGTGGTCAAGTGATGCGACGACGAGCTTCGGTCGCGCTACGGTCTTCGACGGACAGGTGCGGCGGTGCGCTGTGCGGTCCGAATGTGCCCGGTTGCCTTGATGCTGTTCTACGGTCCCTCGCCAAGTGGGCTGCGGTCCGTGGTCCCTAGTCGGTGGTTTGGGGCGGTTTGCGGGGCTGCGGAGCGAGACTTCTGGCGGCTGGTGCCAACGCTGGAAGTGCGCTCTTGTGTTGCCAGGCATGGGGAAAGTGCCCCCGCAGTGCGGTGCGATGGACTGAAAGTCCGCTGTTCGACGACCTCTTAATCCGTAGGTCGAGTGTTCGAGTCACTCAGGGCCCACCAAAATTTAAGAACGAAAACAAGGACTTGGCGAGAGCTAGGTCCTTTTTTCATTGGGCATCGGACTTGCTGGGCGCGTGTCGCCGCGCGTGGTCCGTTGCGTCGTCCTGCGCCTGTCCGGCATGCCCTTCGGAGCACGTCGGCCTGGCCGCCTCGAAGCGCGCACCGCCCGCGAAGCCGCACTGGTGACCCAGAACCTGCGCCTGCGGGCCGAGCTGGTGCTGCTGCGCACCGCGGTGTTCTGGGGCCTGGGTGCCGCGACCGTGCTGCGCCGCCCGCCCGCCACGCGGGTGCGGCCGCGGCTCGAAGCGGGTGCCCGCGAGGCCCAGGCCGTGATCTGCCAGACCGGTTGCGCGGGCCACGCCCACCCCTGGCTGGAGGCCGACGGCCAGTGCCGGCGCAGTGGCGAGGCCTGTGATCGCGTGGATCCGGCTGCGGTGCGCTGATCAGCGGTCTGTGCGGTCCCGGCGCGCCCTGTCGGATGCCGCAGGGACATCGGCCGCGCGCCAGCACCGTGCCAGCCATTCGTTGATAATGAGAACCATTATCGAAAAGACCCAACCGCTGATACCGTGCTGGAACGCTACCACCGCGAACTGCTGAACTTCCTGACCCGCCACGTGCGTGATCACCACACCGCGGCCGACCTGACGCAGGAGAGCTTTGCCCGCGTGCTGGGCGCCCAGTCGGCCGGGCAGGTGGTGCTGGACATGCGCGCCCTGCTGTTTCGCACCGCCCGCAACCTGGTCATAGACCAGCACCGCCGCCATGCCCACCGCCAGCACGAAGACTTGGCCGGTCTCGGCGAGCAGGAGCAGCCGCCGGCGCCGCGGCATTGCCAGCCCGAGGAGTCCCTGGCCCAGGGGCAGCAGGCCCGGGCTGTGCTGCAGGCGATCGAAGCCCTGCCCCCCCGCTGCCGCGAGGCCTTTGTGCTCAACCGCTTCGAAGGCCTGTCGCACCAGGAGGTGGCGCAGCGCATGGGCATCAGCAAGAACATGGTGGCGCAGCACGTGGCGCGTGCCTTGCTGAGCTGCCAGGCCAGCCTGGACGGCGGGACCGCACCCGGGCGCCCTGCCGCAAAATCCTAGGCTGGCGCCGCGCCACCACCTCCACCACCGGGCGGGTGGTGCGTCTACCCAGACAAGCACGCCCATTGATGAACGCTCCCAACCCCATGCCACACCCAGGCCAGGCCGCCGGGCCGGTCCCGTCCGGCGACGGTGAGGCGCGCCCACGGCTGGAGGCCGAGGCCGCGCAGTGGCTGGTGCGTCGCCAGGATGGCCTGACGCCGCCGGAGCAGGTCGAGCTGCAGGGTTGGCTGGCCGCTGACCCGGCGCGCGTGGTCGCGCTGGACCGGCTGGCCGCCCTGTGGCGCGACCTGGACGGCTTGCCGGTGTCCGACGTGGCGGCGCTGAAAGCGGGGCTTGCGGCGCCGCAGCCGGTGTTGCGGCCCCCGGTCACGGCATCGCGCCGGCCACCGCTTGCACCCAGCCGGTGGGCCGGTCTGCTGCCGCGGCTGGCGGGTGCCGGGGGGGCGGCCTCGGTGGCGCTGGCGGGCTGGCTGGCCTGGAGCCAATGGCAGCTCCAGCCCACCTACCAGCGCAGCCTGGTTTCCGCGCGTGGCCAGCAACTGCCGGTCGCGTTGCCCGATGGCAGTGCCCTGCGGCTGGACACGGCTACGCGGCTGGACGTTGCGCTGTACCGGCAGCGTCGCGAAGTGCGCCTGCCGGAGGGGCAGGCGATGTTCGACATCCGGCGCGACCCGCAGCGACCGTTCCACGTGCTGGCCGGGCCGCTGCGCATCACCGTGCTGGGGACCCGGTTCTCGGTGCGCCACACCCAGGCCGGGCTGGCCGCCGGACAGGTTCACGTGGTGGTGGAGGAGGGGCGGGTGCGTGTGGCCCAGGCGGTTGCCGCAGGCGAGCGCGCCGCCGCCGGCGGCCCGGTCACCGAGGGCGAGTTTGTCGAGCTGGGCGCCGGCCAGTCGGTGGAGGCCGATGCGCGCGGCCGCTTCGCACAGGTGCATTCGGTGCGCACCGGCGCGGCCATGGCCTGGCGTGACGGGCGCCTCGTGCTCAGCGACGTCCCACTGGGCGAGGTGCTGGCCGAATTCGAGCGCTACGCCGACACCGGCTTGCGCATCCGCGACCCCGCCGTGGCCGCGCTGCGCCTGAACGGCAGTTTCGACCTTCGGCAGGTCCCGGCCCTGCGCCGCAGCCTGACCCTGGCCTTGCCGGTGCGTCTGGTGCCAGCACCGGACGGGCGGACCGATATCGTCGCTGGCCGCTGACGGCCGGTGCACGGCGCACCGCGTGCACATTTCTGCCGGACCGACCTCAAGCATCGCTTGGCTGGTGCGTCTTCCTGGGTAACCAACCCAGTTGGACCGATCCCCCGGAGTGTTTTCCATGTCCCTGTCCCGCTTTCCGTCCGCCCCGATAGCGCTGGCCGCTGTCCTCGCGCTGACCAGCCTCGCCCCCCGTGCCGCACTGGCTCAGGCCACCCCGGACACCGCCGCGGCACGCGTCCACACCCTCGCGCTGCCGGCCCAGCCGCTGGGGGATGCGCTCAATGAACTGGCCCGCCAGGCCGGCCTGCAGCTGCTGGTTCTGCGCGAACTGGTGCAGGGCCTGCAGGCGCCGGCCCTGAGCGGGCGCCTGTCGGCACAGCAGGCGCTGGACCGGCTGCTGGCGGGCACCGGCCTGATGGCCGACATCGACCAGAACCAGGTGGTGGTGCGCCGTGCCCCACCCGCACGCGTCGCCACCCTGGCGGAAGTCACCGTGTCCGCACGGGCACTGCGGTCTGAAGGCTTCCGGCCCGCCACCGTGGAAGCGGGCAGCTTCCGTGGCGCCAGCATCATGGACGTCCCGTCCACGGTGAACGTGGTGACCAGCGAGGTGCTGGAGGAGCAGGCCGCCACCGGCCTGTACGACGCGCTGCGCAACACGGCGGGGGTCACGCGCCAGCAGAACGGCGGCGAAACCTGGGACCAGCTGGTGTTCCGTGGCATCGCGGTGGAAAACCGGACCAACTACCGCATCAACGGTTCGCTGCCCTACCTGAACTTCACGCAGACGCCGATGGAGAACAAGGAGCGTGTCGAAGTCCTCAAAGGTGCGTCGGCGCTGTACTACGGCTTCACCTCGCCGGCGGGTGTGGTCAACCTGGTCACCAAACGCGCGGGCGCCGAGCCGGTCGGCTCGGTCGAGCTGAGCGTGGACTCGAACGACGGCGCCATGGTGCATGCCGACCTCGGGCGGCGTTTCGGCGAGTCGGGTGAATACGGCCTGCGCATCAACGCGGCCAGCGGCAACATCGGCACCTACCTCGACGGTGCGGACACCGGCAAACGGGAATTTTTCTCCGCCGCGTTCGACTGGCGGGTGAACTCGAAGCTCAAGCTCCAGGCCGATCTGGAGTACGACCACCGGCGCCAGATCGAGCAGGCCGGTGTCAACCTGCCGACCGCCGTGAACGGTGTCATCACCCTGCCGGCGGCGGTGGACCCGACCCGACTGGTCGGGCCCGACTGGTCCACCTTTGACGCCAAGACCATCAATGCCCTGGTGCGGGCGGACTATTCGTTGTCCGAGAACTGGGCCCTGACGGCCGAGCTGGGACGCTCCGAGGTGGAGCGCCAGCGCCAGCTGGCCATCTTCCGCTTCACCAACGCCGCCGCGGTGGCGACCGGGGCCGGCAACATCCAGGGCAACTCGCAGCGGTTGAACCTGAGCTCCGACATGGCGCGGCTGGAGCTGGCGGGCCAGGTGCAAGCCGGTGGCCTGCAGCACGAACTCACCTTCGGTGCCACCTACACCACCAAGGAGCAGGGCGATATCTACCAGCAAACCTACCGGGTGGCATCGCAGAACCTCTACAACCCGACCGACATTTCCAGCCTGGTGGTGTGGAACGCTGCGCCCACCAGCCCCACCACCGAGGCCTACAGCACGCGGGACCGCGGCCTCTACGCGGTCGACCGCGTGGCCCTGGGGGAGCGCTGGCAGCTCATCGGTGGCCTGCGCCACGCCAGCTACGACAGCAACCAGGGCGGCATCCGATACAGCCCCAGCAAGACCACGCCGCTGGCCGCGGTGATCTACAAGCCTTCGGCGAACTGGTCGGTCTACGGTTCCTACGCCCAGTCGCTGGAAGAGGGCGAGACCGCTCCCACCGGCACGGCCAACGTCGGCACCCGCCTGGCACCGGGCGTGAGTCGGCAGGTGGAGGTCGGCACCCGCTGGCTCGCACCCAGTGGCACCCTGATGTCGATGGCCCTGTTCGACATCGTGCGCCCGGGTTACTACACCAACGCCGACAACGTGTTCACCGCGGAGGGTGAGCAGCACTACGCCGGGCTGGAATGGTCGGCCCAGGGCCGGTTGAGCCCGCAACTGGACTGGCAGGCCTCGGCGCTCTGGCTGGACCCTTCGTTCCAGCACATCGGTGCCGCCTACGACGGCAAGCTGCCCGAGAACGCCGCCCGCCGCACCGCCAGCCTGTTCATGCGCTATGCCATGGCCGCGGTGCCGGGCCTGTCGGTCAACGCGGGGGCCTACTACACCGGGCGCCGACCGGTGAACGACCTCAACCAGGCCTGGCTGGACGGCGTGACCCTGTACGCCGCCGGCCTGCGCTACACCGGCCAGTCGTTCGGCCGCCGCACCACCTGGCAGCTCAACGTCGAAAACCTGACCGACAAACAGTACTGGGCCGCCGCCGGCACCCGACTGGCCGCCGGTGCGCCCCGCACCGTCAAGGCGTCCGTCCAGGTCGACTTCTGAGCCACCCGGCCGTGGACCGGAACTTTCCAAGCCGGCGTCGGCTGCTCGGCCTGATCGGGCTGCTGGCCGTTGGCCATGCGCTGGCGGCCCGGGACGCCGAACCCGTCACCGGCAGCACGCAGGCCGACGGGGTCTTCCCCCGCACGGTGCAGCACTGGCAAGGCGCGACGGTCATCGCCCGTGCGCCGCTGCGTGTGGCCGCGCTGTCCACCGGTCAGGCCGATGCCCTGCTGACGCTGGGTCTGATGCCCGCCGGCGCGACGCGCGACGAGCGCGGCAGCCTCTGGCCCGACTACCTGCGCCGCTCGCTCGGCGCGCGGGCTGCGGCGCTGTCGGGGACGGCCGACCTGGGCACCCGGACCGCCCCCGACCTGGAGGCCCTGGCCCGCTTGCGGCCAGACCTGATCCTGGTCCACCGCACCGTGCTCAAGCCGGGTCTGCTGGCGCTGTTCCAGCGCATCGCGCCGACCGTGGTGACCCAGGGCACCGGCACCCACTGGCAGAGCGACTTTCGCCTGCTGGCCGACGCGGTGGGCCGGCGCGAGCAGGCCCAGGCCTGGCTCGGCGACTTTGCCGCTGCGACCGCGCGCGCCCGGCGGGCCTGGCAGGGGGCTCCGCCCGAGGTGTCGTTCGTCCAGAGCGGCGGCGGGCGCCTGCGCATCATGGGCCAGTCCTCCTTCGTGGGCGGCATTGCGCGCGACATGGGCCTGCGCCGCCCGGCAGCGCAGGCATTCAAACGCACCTCGCAGGACGTGGGCGCCGAACGGCTGGACCTGGCCGATGGGGACTGGATCTTCTACGGCGCCCGGGGCGAGGCGGTGCGCTCGCTCACCGGCTCCCCGCTGTGGGGGCTGCTCGGCGGTGTGCGGCAACAGCGCGCCGTGCGGGTGGACTACGACCCCTTCTTCATGAACGCCGGCCCCACCGCGGCCCGCCAGGTGCTGCAGGCCCTGGAAACGGCGCTCGGGCCCGCCGCCCGGGCGGTGCCGCCATGAGCCGCCCGCTGTGGCAGGACGGGCCGGCGGTGGCGCCGGACCGCCAGCGCGCGCACCGGCGCCTGGCCGGTCTGGTGCTGCTGCTGGCATCGCTGGCATGCCTGGCGGCGGCCAGTCTGATGCTGGGCAACCGCCCCCTGCCGGAGGCCGTGCTGTGGCAGGCCCTGTGGCAACCCGGTGACGACCTGGCATCCACCATCGTCTGGCAGTTTCGCCTGCCGCGCACCGCCCTGGCCGTGGTGGTGGGCTGTGCGCTGGGGGTCGCGGGGGCGCTGATGCAGGCGCTCAACCGCAACCCGCTGGCCGATCCGGGGCTGCTGGGCATCCACGCCGGGGCGTCGCTGGCGGTGGTGCTGGCCATGTCTGTGCTGGGCCTGCGCGCGCCCGCCACCCTGGCCCTGTTCGCGCTGGCCGGTGCAGCCGCCGGTTCCCTGGGCGTGCAGCTGCTGGCCGGCCGCGCTCCACCGGGGCAGCGACGCGTGCGCCTGCTGCTGGCGGGCACCGCGCTCAGCGCCTGCCTGGCGTCGGCCACGGCCATGGTCACGCTGTTCGATGTCCAGACCTTCGATGCCTACCGCTTCTGGATCGTCGGCTCGCTGGAAGGCCGTGGGCTGGACGTGCTCGGCACCACCGGGCCGCTGGTCGTGCTGGGGGTGTTGCTCGCGCTGTCACAGGCGCACGCGCTGGACGCCCTGGGCCTGGGCGACGACATGGGGCAGGCGCTGGGCCAGCGCCTGTGGCGGGTGCGCGCCGTCGGCCATGCGGCCGTCGTGCTGCTGTGCGGCGCCGCCACGGCCGCGGCCGGCCCGATCGGGTTCATCGGTCTGGTCGTGCCCCACCTGGTGCGGCTGATCGTCGGACCCCACTGGCGCTGGATCATGGCCTATGCCCTGCTGGCCGGCCCGGTGCTGGTGCTGGGCGCCGACGTGCTGGGCCGCTTGATCGCACGCCCGGACGAAATCGAGGCCGGCATCGTCAGCGCCCTGCTGGGCGCACCGGTTTTGCTGGTGCTGGTGCGGCGGACCACCGGAGGCGCGCGATGAAGCCCCGGACCGCTGTGAACGCCCAGCCGCGCCACGTGGCTTGCGCTCTGGCCCTGCTGCTGCTGGCCTGTGCCGCCGGTTCGCTCACCGTGGGCCTCCCGAGCCCCGGCTGGCCGGTCGGGTGGGCCGGGCCTGCGGAGGCCGGTGCCCTGGCCCGCTGGGTGTTGCTGGAACTGCGGCTGCCCCGCGTGCTGGCCGCTGCTGCCGTCGGCACCTGCCTGGCGGTGGCCGGCTGGATTTTTCAGCGCCTCTCGCGCAACCCCCTGGCCAGCCCCGACATCGTCGGGCTTACCACCGGCTCGGCCACCGGCGGACTGGTGACGGTGCTGCTGTTCGGGGCCGCCCCGGCTGCGCTGCCCTGGGGCGCGCTCGCCGGCGGCTTGCTCACCGCCACCCTGGTGCAGGCCCTCACACCCCGGCGTGGCTCGCCCGCCAGCGCGATGATCCTGACCGGCATCGCGCTGGCGGCCATGCTCGCCGCCGTCAACGACTACCTGCTCACGCGAGCCGAACTCGACGACGCCGTGGCCGCCCGCTTCTGGCTGCACGGCAGTCTGCAGGCGGTGCGCTGGACCGAGGTGGCGGGCCTGTTCACCCTGGGCAGCCTGCTGGTGGCCGCCGCCACCGCGCAGTCGCGCAGCCTGGACCTGCTTGAAATGGGCGACGCCATGGCCCAGGCCCTGGGCCTGCCGGTGCGGCGCGCGCGCCACGGTCTGTTGCTGGTGGCGGTCGCCCTGACCGCCCTGGTGATCTCGGTGGCCGGTCCGGTGGGCTTTGTGGCGCTGGTGGCACCGCCGCTGGCGCGGCGTCTGTGCCGTGGTGTCAGCCACCTGCCCAGCGTGGCCCTGACCGGGGCCTGTCTGTGCGTCGCCAGCGACTGGGTGGCCCGGGCCGCCCTGGCGCCCTTCCAGATCCCGGTCGGCCTGGTCACCAGTCTGCTCGGGGGGGCCTACCTGATGGTGCTGCTCTCGCTGCAATGGCGGCGCGGCGGCTGAGCCTGCCGCAGCCCACTAACCTGTTTCCTGACCCACCTGCCATGCGACCAGATACCTGCGCCGTTGCGCCCACCCCCCCCCGCCTGCAGGCCGAGCAGCTGAGCGTCGGCTACGGCAGCACACCGGTGCTGCAGGCCCTGAACCTGGCCATCGCAGACGGTGGCCTGACCGCCATCATCGGCCCCAACGGTTGCGGCAAATCCACCCTGCTGCGGACCCTGGCGCGGCTGGAGACGCCTCAGCAAGGGCGCGTCCTGCTTGATGGGGCGCTCATCCACCGCCGCCCCACCCGCGAGGTGGCGCGCATCCTGGGCGTGCTGCCACAGGCCGCGCAACACCCGGATGGCATCCGCGTGCACGAACTGGTGGCGCGCGGACGCCATCCGCACCGCGGCTGGCTTGCAGGCTGGCGCACCCGCGACGAAGAGGCGGTGCAGCAAGCCATGGTGCAGGCCGACGTGGCCGGGCTGGCCGATCGCTTCGTCGACGAACTCTCGGGTGGCCAGCGCCAGCGCGTCTGGCTGGCCATGGCGCTGGCCCAGGACACGCCCCTGTTGCTGCTGGACGAGCCGACGACCTACCTCGACCTGGCCCACCAGATCGGCCTGATGGAGCTGCTGCGCCAGCTGCAGCGCCAGCGCGGCCGCACGCTGGTGGTGGTGCTGCACGACCTGCACCAGGCCTGCCGCTACGCCGACCAGTTGCTGGTCATGCGCGACGGTCGCATCGTCGCGCAGGGCGCGCCCTCGCAGGTCATGACCACCGAACTGGTGGAACAGGTGTTCGACCTGCCCAGCTGCATCATCCCCGACCCGGTGACGGGCACGCCCCTGGTCATCCCCACCGGGGTGTCGCGGCGCGCGACGGCCTGAAGCCGGTTCAGCCCTGGCGCAGCACCCAGTGGTTGTCGATCTGCAGCGCCGGGGCGCGCGGGCCGTGCACCACGGCCGCCGTACCTGCTGTGTGGTGCAGTACACCGGCTGCGCCACGGCTGCTGGCGGCCCACCATGGCCCGCCGTTTCCGGCCAGCGCATAGGCCTCGACGTGGGGCAGTGCGCCGCGCCATGTCTCTTGCGGTCCGAACAGAGCCAGGGTGTCGGCGCGCGGGCTGACAAGGTCCGACAGCAACTGCTGGCGATGCCGACCACGCTGTATCTGCCTCCCCGTGACGTGCAGCTTCTGCGCGAGACCGGCGCCAGCATGGTGCGCGAGTCACCCGAATTCCAGCGACTCATGCGCACGATCAGCAGTCCGACCAAGCCATGAGTAGACGCCCGCCTGAGATCCGTCCGCGTACGCGGCAATGACCTGGG
This sequence comes from Sphaerotilus hippei, assembly GCF_003201595.1. Classification (GTDB taxonomy): domain Bacteria; phylum Pseudomonadota; class Gammaproteobacteria; order Burkholderiales; family Burkholderiaceae_C; genus Sphaerotilus; species Sphaerotilus hippei. Next base: position 11,342 of record NZ_QJJS01000010.1, read on the forward strand.
TCAAGGTCCTACTCAACTGCGGTGCAGCCAGGTGGGATCGCGAGATGGTGGATGGCCGTACCGATTCCGAAAGTAGCGGCTGAATGCACTTTGTGAGGCAAAGCCCAAGCGGGCACCGATGTTCAGCAGCGACAGTGTGGGGTCTGCCATCAGGACTGGCAGCTGCTGCGCGCGCAGATGTTCCACCAAGGAGCTGAAGTCCACGCCATGTGCGGCCAGGTTGCGGCGCAACGTCCAGCGGGACATGCCCAGCACACAGGCCACGTCGCGTTGAAGTGCGTTCAGGTCTGCCTCGACGCCTTCTGTTCCAACCTCCTGCCAGCGGGTCTGCACCAGATCCTCGATGCGGGTGACGAACTGATCGATCGGTCGACGTTGTGCGAGTGCCTGCAGGCGAGCGTCCAGTATCTGCCGAGCCCAAGTGCTACTGAACTGGTTGTGACCCTCTACGGGGGCCCACAGTCCGCGTCCTTGCAACACCAGCCGCTGGGTTCGGGCGCTGGGGTTCAGGGTCACAGGTGCTTGCAGGATTTCGCCGAGCAAGGCCTTTGAGCAGGGGCGATCGAGCTCACCGATCTCGAAATGTGCGCTGATGGGCCAGCTTGTGCGCTGCTGGTAGTAGTGCACCAGATCCTGCAGTCCTGTGAGTTGGCTGACCGCTGCGATCAGGCCCGATCCCGCATTGGGTTCCAGCGTGCAGCTCATCACCAGTTGGTCGCCCTCGACCTCACAGTCGATCGGATCGGCCTCGTTGACCAAAGGCCGATAGCGGGCGTAGGTCAGAGCGGCATCGCCCAGCGTCGGACAGTTGAACCACAGCGCTGTGAGCTCGGGCCAGTGCCGCGACGTCCATTGCGTCCAAGCCAGAGGAGTGCGGTCGCGCAGATCCGCCAGCCTCCCGGTGGCCTCCACCAGCTTGCGGGCTTGGCGAAAGCGGCGTGCATCGAGCCATCCATCGACGCGAGCCATCTCCAGTGGCCCGATGCCGACCAGGCGGTCAAAGGTTTCTGGGTCTACCCCTTGCACGGCCAGATGCTCGCGGCTCATTCGCACCACGTGCATCGAGACGGAGGGTTCGCGGGAGGTGTGATGCAAAGGCATGGTGTCGGCATGTAACTACCAACTCACGATACGAAGTTGTTCCGGTTTCACTTCTCCGGACTAACCCTGGACAGCGTGAATTGCCCCCGCAGGTCAACTCGCTGCCCCTGCTGGCAAACATTGGTGAGAGGCATTTTCTTAACGTTGTGACCTCGTGAAGACTGGCCGTGACCGCTCAGTTCCTCGAAGTGCCGTTCGACAGCGCCCGCCGCTGTTTCGGTGATCCCATGCCCGCCAACAACATTGGAGACAAACATGCCCGAGAACACTTTCGATGCAGATCAACCAGGGGCCAAGGCCCAGCGTGCGGAGTCAAGCGATGGGCCTCGTATGGCCCTTTGGGGTCTCAGCGCTGCCGCGCTTGTACTTGCTCTCAGCGCTTGCGGTGGCGCCGACGACAGTCCGGCTGACACTGCCACCAGCGCGCAACCCACTGTGGTGAGTACCGCCCAGGGTCCCGTGCAAGGCACCTTGAAGGACAACGTCACCGTGTTCCTGGGTGTGCCCTATGCGGAGTCGCCCGTGGGTGCCCGGCGCTGGAAGGCCCCCGCAGCCCTGGCGGTTCGGTCTGGCACCTACACGGCACAGGAAGCCAAGTCGGGCTGCACCGTGGCGGAGGACTGCCTGTATCTGAACATCTACAAACCCGCAAAGGCCAGCGCTGCCAGCAAGCTGCCGGTGCTGATGTACATCCACGGCGGCGGGCTGGGAGCGGGAACGCCCAACGATTTCGATGGTTCGGCACTGGCCAACGACAACGGTGTGGTGGTGGTGACCATTGCCTACCGGCTTGGTGCGCTGGGTTTCTTGGCTCACCCCGCTCTGACGGCTGAGGCCGGCGGCAGCTCGGGCAACTACGGCATGCTCGACCAGCAGGCCGCGATGGCCTGGGTTCGCGCCAACATCCAGGGCTTTGGCGGTGATCCTGCCAACACCACCATCTTCGGGCAATCGGCCGGGGGCTACTCGGTCTATACCCACCTGGCCTCGCCGCTGGCGGCCGGACTGTTCGACAAGGCCGTGGTCAGCAGTGGTGCCTACATGCGCATCCAGCCCACGCTGGCCACCGCCGAGACCTTCGGTCAGAGCGACGCCAGCAAGTGGGGTTGCACCGGCACCGACGCCGAGGTGCTGGCCTGTCTGCGGACGCTGCCTGCGGCCACGGCGCGCGCAGGCACCGGGCCGGTCTCGGGCGTGTGGACGCCGGTGATCGACGGCAAGCTGCTGAAGGAATCGACGACCGAGGCGTTCGCCGCCGGCCGATTCAACCAAGTGCCCACCATCGTCGGTTCCAACCATGACGAGGCTACGTCGGCCGCCAAGAACTTCGCCAGCGCGCCCCTGGCCAGCGCCACGTGGGCCTTTGTGGCCGCCTCGGTGGTGAAGGTGGGGACCCCCACCGACATCGCAGCGCAATACAGCAGCACCGACTTCCCGGTGCCCACGCGCGCATTCACCAGTGCCTATGGCGACTACCGCTTCTTCTGCGGCATGGTGGCCGAGGCCCAGCGCATCGGCCAGTGGGTGCCCAGCACTTGGTCCTACGAGTTTGCCGAGCAGACTCCGGCGCAGGCCATTCCCGGGCAGGATCCTGCGACCACCCCAGGGCCGGAGCTTGCGTTCTATGGCCCCTGGGGTGATTTCCACTCTGCCGACCTGTCGTACTGGTTCTCCCAGTTCCGCACACAGGACCAAACGGCGTCGAACCTGGCTCTGTCGGTTTCGATGCGCAGTTACCTGGCCAACTTCGCGCGCACCGGCAACCCCAACGGCAGTGGCCTGCCGATGTGGGCCACGGTGGCGGCCAACGGGGGCAAGGTGATGAGTTTCGCCACGCCACTGGTGCCCGGCGCGGATGCGGCCACGGCCCACAAGTGCTCGTACTGGGGCACCCAGCCGCCGTCTGCCAGCCTGATTTGAGGCATCGCTCGGCCTGGCGGTGTCAGTCCGCCGGGCTGCAGCGCTCCGATGCCTCGCCGGGTTGAACGGCTAGGCAAGTCACCTGCCCGTCCAAGATATGGGCAGGTTGAACGGAGTGATCACCTCTGGACGAGAAAGCGTCGGCGGTGGCGCCGTCACTTTCAGCCCGTGGGCCTGCATGAACTGCAGGCACGCGCTGTGCAGATCGTGGCGCAAATCATGGTGCAGCACGGCAGAGAGTTGGCGTTCGCGCAGCATCCCGAGGTTGTCGGCGTCCAGGTCATGGCCGATGAACACCCGACAGGCCTGACCCGCGTGCGCGAAGGCCCGGGCCACTGCGAGGTTGGCACCACCGACGGAGTACACCGCCGTCATGCCCGATGACCGGGCCAGCGCCTGCGACACGACTCGGTAGGTGGATTCCGGCAGACCCTTGCCGTCGAGTTCGACGTGCAACTGCCACGCGGGTCGCCACTGCACGAGCGCTTGCGTGAATGCCCGGATGCGCTCCTCTTCGCCCTGAAAGAATGGGCCGCTGCTGGAGACGAGGACCTTCTGGTGTTCCTCTCCAAGCCATTGCGTCATCAGGTACGCCGCCGTGCGACCCGCTGCGGCATTGTCCAGCCCGACATAAGCCGTTCTCGCGGACGGGGCGATGTCTGTGACCAGGGTGATCACTGGAATGCCTCTGGCGATCAGTCGTTCGATGGCCGCAGCGGTTTCCGGGAGGTTCGGGGCCTTGAGCAGAACCCCGTGGCTGCCACGACGGGCGATGGCGTCCAGCCGGTCGATGAGGTCCGTGACGTTCAGTGTGTCGGCAACGTGCTCGCGCACCCGGAACACCGCCGGCTGCACCTGAGCTGCAGCGGCCTGGAGCGCGTCGATCACGAGTCCGGAAAACCGCGCAGGGGCATCCATGACCAGGTCCACCACGAAGCGTCGACCTTGGCGCCCCATCTGCTGTCTCTGCTTCTCGAGCTCCTTGAAGGCCTGCTGCACACGCAGCCGTGTGGCCAGCCGAACCCCCGGCCGCTCGTGCAGCACCCGGTCCACCGTGGCCACGCTGACACCAGCCTGCAGGGCGACTTCCTTCATCAAGTAGGTGTGAGCCATGGCGTCGAACGGCGTGGGGCAGGGGCTGGAAGATGTTCATTCTGCCCGACGTGTGCGGGGGAATTCTGAGGTGTTTTTGAGGTGTTTGAGATCGATCCGTTCACGGTCGGCCTTCTAGACTTTGATCGACGACAACCCCATTGGAGACACCATGCAAGTCCGTTCCGAACCTGGTTGGCTGAGGCGCGAGGACGCTTCGCTGGACGCGCTGAAGGCTCTGGTCGGTTCCCCGACCGATGCCCTTGGCTGCCCGAGCGCGAGCCTCATTCAGAAGGGGGTCCCTCTGTACGACTGCGAGGCGCTGCGCACGCGTGTGCGCGCTGGCGACTTGGGCGAAGCGGCTCTGATGGCCGAATGGGCCTGGGTCTGGCGTGAGGGCCCGGGCATCCTGGTGCTGCAGCGCGCGTTCGCGCACACGGACGTGGTGGATGAGGCGTCGGTGCGGTTTGATGAAATGATCCAGCGCGAGCGGGCGTCGGGCGCAGGCGGCGACCACTTCGCCAAGGCGGGTGCCAATGATCGGGTCTGGAATGCCCTGGAGAAACTGTGCGAGGCCGATCCGGCCTTGTTTGCGCGCTATTACGCCAACGACATGATCGCGCTGGCGGCCCGTGCGTGGCTGGGCCCGGGCTACCAGATCACCTCGCAGGTGAACAACGTGAGGCCCGGTGGGGCTCCGCAGGCCCCGCACCGCGACTACCACCTTGGGTTCTGCACTTCCACACAGGCCCAGGCTTACCCCCGCCATGTCCACGCTTTGTCACCGATGTTGACGCTTCAAGGAGCGGTGGCGCATGTGGACATGCCGCTCAGTGCCGGTCCAACGCTCTACTTGCCGCACTCGCAGAAATTCGAGCACGGGTACCTGGTCGCGGATCAGGAGGTGTTCACCCGCTACTTCGAGGCGAACTGCGTGCAGCTGCCGCTCACCAAGGGCGACGTGGTGTTCTTCAACCCGGCGCTCCTGCACGGAGCCGGTCGCAACGTGTCGGCGGACATCCAGCGCATGGCCAACCTGCTGCAGATCTCGTCGGCCTTCGGTCGGGCGATGGAATCGGTGAACCGCGACCGCATGGTCCGGTGCCTGTATCCGCATCTGCTGGCCCTGCATCAGGACGGACGTCTGAGTGGGCCCGAGCTCGAACGGGTCGTGGCGGCTTCGGCCGAGGGGTATGCGTTTCCGACCAACCTGGATCTGGATCCGCCGGTCGGTGGGCTGGCGCCGGCCAGTCCGCAGGTGGTGGTGCTGCAGGCACTGGAGGCCGGATGGTCCGCGCATCAGCTCGAAGCGCGGCTCGACGAGATGGCCGGCAAGCGGCTGAGCTGAAAGAGGTACCGCCATGACTTTGAACGAACATCCTCTGAACGTCGGCATTGCGGGATTGGGGCGGCTGGGTCGCCGCCACGCCGCCTGCCTCGCACGACAGATTCCCGACGCCCGCCTGATGGCGGCTTGCAACCGGAGTGCCGGCGCGCTGGACTGGGCACGCCAGTCCCTGGGTGTCGAACGCCTGCACACCGACTTCCATGCGCTGCTCGCCGATCCCGAGATCGATGCCGTGGTGCTGGCCACGCCCTCGTCCGACCACCCTGCACAGGTCCGTGCGGCGCTGGAGGCCGGCAAGCATGTGTTTGTTGAAAAGCCGCTGTCGCTGGACCCCGAGGTGTGTGACGACTTGGCCGCGCTGGCGCGGATGCATCCTGCACAGGTCTGCATGGTCGGTTTCGAGCGACGTTTCGATCCCGATCTCGTGGAGGCGCACCAAGCCATCGTCGCGGGCCGGCTGGGTCGGCCATTTTTCGTGCGATCGCAAACCTGTGACCGCCATGACCCGGACGGCTTTTTCGTTCGGTTTGCCCCCACCTCGGGTGGCATCTTCCTGGACTGCAGCGTGCACGACATCGATCTGGCGCGCTGGATGCTCGGCAACCCACGGGCCACACGGGTCTTTGCCAGCGGCACGATCGCCATGCACCCGGAGCTGGCTGCGTGTGACGACGTCGACAATGGCATGGCCATCATCGAGTTCGAAGGTGGGGCGAGGGCCATGCTGTACGCCAGCCGCACGATGCCGCACGGACATGAGACCACGCTGGAGGTCATCGGCACGGCCGGCACGGTTCAGGTGGGGTACGGTGCTCGCAGTGGCAGCACGACCTTCCGATCCGCGCAGGGCGTCGTGCATCCAGTCCTGCCGGACTTCCATGCACGCTTCGAGAAGGCCTTCCAGCAGGAACTGGCGACGTTCGTGGCGGCCTGTCGGGGGACGGCCGTGCTGCCGATGACTCTGGATGATGCTGCTGAGGCCACGCGCATCGCCATGGCGCTGAAAAGGTCGCTGGCGACGGGACAGTCGGAGCCGGTGAGGCGCTGAGTTGAGCGCCGCAGGGCGCTTCCATCAAACACGTGCGTGGCTCAGCGCTTCACTCCGAGCTGCTGTTCTACGGGCCCTCGCCAAGTGGGCTGCGGTCCGTGGTGCGCATCGGATCGTTCGACATGGCCGTGGGCAATCTGCTGGACAGCAATCTCTTCGTTGTACTCATCCTCGCCATCGACGATCTGGCCCATCACGTCGGACCCCTTTGCGCCCATCTTTCGCCGCTGCACATGGTGTCCACACTCACGGCTCAGTGCCATGAGCGGGATCGTCATCGTCGCCGTGATCTACCGGCGACCGGGGAGCCTTGGCATGTCGCCAGCGGACCCAGCCCGCTGTTGCTGTACGGGTTCCATGTTCTGCTCCAGTACCGGCACGGAGGGTGACGACCCATCAGAGCAACTGGAAGGCGACCACCGCGGCCATCGTCGGGGGCAGGGCGGCGATCAGCAGGCCCAATGGATGGATCGCTCCATCGTCGAACTGCCCACGCAGGATGGCCACCCCGGCCGGGTTGGGCGCATTGGCGATCACGGTCAGTCCACCGCCGGTCACGGCACCGGCCACCAGCGCCACCTGGAAGTCCTGGCTCAGGCCTTCAACCAGAGAGCCCAGATAGGTAAGTGCCGCGTTGTCGGTGATTGCCGTCAGCGCGGTGGCGCCAAAGAACACCGTGGTGGCATCCATCCCCATGAGTACCGGCTGCAGCCACCACTGCTGCATGCCCCCCAGGACCACCAGTCCGGCCAGGAAAAAAGCCACCAGGAGGGCTTCGCGCAGGATCAGCGCGTCCTGGTGGCGCTGGTAGGCGGTGGAAAATCCGAGAAAGAAGAGGAAGAGCCCCATGAACACGGCGGGGTGGTGGGCGAACACGACCACCAGTGCCATGAAGGCCAGATGAGCCACGATGATCGAGGAAGGAACTTCTGGCGTGTCGCTGTCGGCGACTCGCTCGCCCATGTGCGAGAGCTCTTTCCGGAAAAGCAGCATCGCGCCGCCGGCATTGAAGGCGACTGCCAGCGCGGCTTTCCAGCCGAAGTTCGCGACCATGAACCAGATGTCCCAGTTCCATTTTGCCGCCACCATCAGCACCGGCGGTGCGGCAAATGGCGTGAGCGTGCCGCCGATCGAGATGTTGACGAACAGCACGCCCAGTGTCGCGTACTTGAGCGGGTTCGAGACCGGTCTGGAAAACAGCGAGTCCCGCAGCATCAGCGCTGCCAGCGTCATGGCTGCAGGTTCGGTGATGAACGAGCCCAGCAGCGGCACCAGTGCCAGCAGCAAGAAATACATCGCCATGCTCCGCGGCAGCGGTACGAAGCGTGCCACGGTGCGAACCAGCGACGCGGCGAACTGCAGGATGGCCCGTGTGCCTGCGATGACCATGATCACGAAGACGAACATCGGCTCCGTGAAATTGCGCGAGTCCAGGTAGCCCGTCGCCTCGGCCTTGCCGCCAAGTCCGAACATGAACAGCATCAGCACCATGGCCCAGAAACCGAAGACGACTTCCACCTCGCCCAGCAGATGCCAGATGCCGGCATGGCGTGGCTGCGCATGGGCCAGATGCTCGAAGTACTTCGTCGAGAACGTGTGGACCAGTGCCAGCGCGAACAGCCCGGCGCCGATGATCTGAAGTGTCGTGGGTTGCGTCATGGGGAGTTGTGGTCAGACATCGAGGCAACATAATGCATTGATGCAAATGTAATACACTGCAAAGCGTCTGAATCGTCCGGTCGTCATGGCCGACCGTCAGGATGAGCGATGTTTCAGGATCCCCGCGGGGATCCTTTTTTTGTCCGACCGCAGGGCCTCCGTATCATCGCGGGATGTCCGAGAAGCGCTCATCCACAGCCCGACTGACGGCTTCTGCCGAGTCCGATCCGATCCACGTGGATTCGGCCGTCCGGGTGCTGCGGCATTTCCGTGTGGTCTTCAACGCGGTCAAGACCCATTTCCAGCAGGTGGAAAGGCAGGCGGGCATCGGCGGGGCCCAGTTGTGGGCCTTGAGCGTGGTGCAGGCGCAACCCGGCCTCGGCGTGAACGATCTGGCCCGCGCGATGGACATCCACCAGACCACGGCCAGCAATCTCGTGCGCGCCCTGGTCGGTTCAGGGCGTTTGGTGACGAGTCGCAACCCGACGGATCGGCGAGCGGTGCACCTGGTGCTGACGGCCCTGGGCGAGCAGTGCCTGAAGGAGGCTCCTGGTCCGTTCGCGGGCGTGTTGCCTGAAGCGCTGGCGGGCCTGGACCACGACACGCTGCTTCGTCTGGACCATGACCTGCAACTGCTGATCCGGGTGCTGAAGGCCGATGAGCAGGGCGCTCAGACGCCTCTGGCATCGATGTGAATCGATTTCCTGCGGGTGGCACTGTCATGAACTGTATTTGTTCAAATACAATAGAGACTTGTCGGCAACAGGGTGTCGGCCCGTCCATCAGGAGTTGTTGCGCATGCCGATCACCGCCAGGATCCTCCTTGCAGGACGTGAGGCGGTGCTGGGTCGCTGCCTGCTGATCCGGTCGGCCCTGCGACGCGGCATGCGGACCGTGCATGCCGTCGAGCCCGAGTTCTGGCAGCGCCTGGACGCCGAACTGCGAGCCGGGCGGCAGTGGCTGGACCGTGCCATCGTGCTGACCTACGCGGTGGTCACCGGGTTGGTGGTCGTGGGCTTCACGCTGCTGGCGGAAGCGGCCAGCCATGGGTTTGAGCAGTTGCATCAGGCCGGACCGCTCGGGCCTTGGTTGACCTTGTTCTGGACACCCGCACTGACCGTTGCGGTGCTCTGGTGGACACGCCGCCTGGCACCTGGCGCCATGGGGTCGGGCATTCCGCAGGTGATGCGGGCCCTGGCGGACGACGCGTCGACGCCGTCGTGGCTCGTGTCCCTGCGTCTGGCGGTGCACAAGATCGGACTGGTCAGCGGGGGGCTGCTGGCCGGGCTGTCCATCGGGCGTGAAGGTCCGACCGTTCAGGTCGGCGCCGGAGTCATGGTCCATGCGCAGCGCTGGTTGTCGCCGCAATCGGGGCTGGACGCGCACCGTAAGCTCACCCTGCAAGTCGACAGATTGAATCTGACTGGCAGCTTTGGGGCGACGAGATCAATTTCGCGGATGTGACTTCTAGGTGAGACAGCACCAGGTCGTTGGGTGAAATCGTTGTTCTGGGCGACGAGGTCGTGGGGTGCCGCGCAGGACAGGCCGCATGGCCGCCAGCGCAGTCAGCCGACGTCGGCGAGGCTGCGGTCCAGCCAGTGCAGCAGCATGCGGTAGAGGGCGGCGGGATCCACCGGCTTGCTGATGAAGTCGTCCATGCCGGCGGCCTGACATCGGGCCCGGTCCTCGGCAAAGGCGTTGGCGGTCATCGCGATCACCGGCAGCGCGGCGGCAGGCCAGTGCTGGCGGATGGCGCGGCAGGCCTCCAGGCCGTCGAGCCGGGGCATCTGCATGTCCATCAGCACCAGGCGGTAGCCGCCCTTCAGCGCCATGGCCACCGCCGCTTCACCGTCGCCGGCCAGGTCGACCACCAGGCCCGCGTCCTCCAGAATGGATTGGGCCACCTCGGCGTTGATCGGGTTGTCCTCGGCCAGCAGCACCCGGGCGCCGGCGTGGCGGTGGCGCAGCGCGTCCTCGGCATCGTCGACGGCGCCTGCCACCGGCGCAGCGTGCCTGGTCGGCGCCCGCTGCAGCCAGGCGGTGAACCAGAACGTGCTGCCGCCATCGGGCCGGCTGATGGCGCCAGCCTCGCCGCCCATCAGCGTGGCCAGCTTGCGGGTGATGGCCAGGCCGAGGCCGGAGCCGCCGGCGCGCCGCGTGCTGGAACGGTCGGCCTGCTCGAAGGCCTCGAACAGCCGCGGCAGCGCCTCGGGGTCGATGCCGATGCCGGTGTCCTCGACCTCGAAGCGCAGCAGCGCGCTGTGCGCGTCCTGGGCCAGCAGTCGGGCGCGCAGGGTCACGCTGCCCTGGTCGGTGAACTTGATGGCATTGTTGGTGTAGTTCAGCAAGGCCTGCTGCAGTCGGGTCAGATCGCCCATCAGGTCGCCAGGCATGGGGTCCACCTCGCTGAGCAGACGCAGCTGTCGGGCCTCGCCACGCTCGCTGACCATCGACAGCACGTTGGCCACGATGGACTCCACCCGCAGCGGCACCGTCTCCAGGGTCGTCTTGCCGGCCTCGATCTTGGACAGGTCGAGCACGGCGTTGAGCACCTCCAGCAGGTGCCTGGCGGCCACTTCCAGCTTGGTCAGGCGGTCGGCTTGCCGCGGGCTGAGATCCTCGTGCCGGATCAGGTGCGCCATGCCGATCACCGCGTTCAGCGGTGTGCGGATCTCGTGGCTCATGTTGGCCAGGAAGGCGGACTTGGCCAGGCTGGCGGATTCGGCGCGCTCGCGGGCGTCGGCCAGTTGGCTGGTGCGGCGAGCCACCGCGTCCTCCAGTTGCTGTCGGTGTGCGACCAGCGCCTGCTGGGCCTGCTGCCGGGCGGATTCGCGGTCGAAGTTGTCCAGCGCGAAGCTGATGTTGGCCGCCAGGTCGATCAGCAGCATCTGCGTCTGCGGGTCGAAGGCCAGCGGCTCGCCGGCGCAGATGGTCAGTGTGCCCACCACCGATCCGGCCCTGCGCACCGGCAATGCCGCCAGCGCCTTCAGGTCGGCCTGGGGTGCCAGGGCCCGCCAGGCCCGGGTCAGCGGATCGCTCTGGAACTGCTGGCACCACACCGGCTCGCCGCTGCGCAGGGCCTGGATGTCGGGGGCCATGGTGTCCGGTGCGGCCGCCTGGCCGGCCTGTTGAAGGCGCAGCGGCAGGTCATCCGGTGTGCCGGCCTGGGCCTGCCGCTGCAGGCGGGCGTGCGCATCGGCCAGGCTCACCCAGGCCAGGCGCATGCCGGCGGCGTCGATGATGGCCTGGCACACCGCGTTGAATAGCGCCGTCTGGCTGTCGCAGCGCGCCACCGCGGCATTGCACAGCGACAGGCAGCGGTACAGGCCGGCCTGCCGTTCCACCCGGGTCCGGGCCGCGACGGCATCGGTCACGTCCAGCGCCACACCGTCCCAGAAGGTCGAGCCGTCGGCGCGGCGCTGCGGGTGCGAGCGCACGTCCAGCCAGCGCACCTGGCCATCGGGCAGGTCGAAGCGCAGGGTGCTGTGGAAATCGGTGAGGGTGGCGGCACTGCGGGCCTCGTCCTCGAGGTAGCGTCGCAGCGCCTGCGGCGCCAGCATCGCGAACAGCGGTTGCGCGTCGCCCATCACGTCGGCCGGCGCCAGGCCGCAGGTGCGGGTGATGCCGCTGCTGACATGGTCGAAACGGCGACGCCCGTCGGCCAGCGCGTAGCGGTAGATGAAGCCGGCCGGCAGGTTGTCGCCCATCAGCCGCAGCTGCTGCTCGCGCTCCTCGAGGTCGGCGGCGTTGGTGCGGTAGTCCCATTCGATGCGCTGCGAGTTGATGCTGACCAGCGTCAGCGTCACCAGCTGCACCGACAGGATCTGCGCCAGCGCGTAGGCGCTGCCGAAGCCCTTGAGGCTCTCGAAGGCCGTGCTGACGTCGGTCAGCTCCAGGGCGGCGCGCACCAGCGTGATCAGCGCGAACAGCAGCAGCCACAGCGCCAGCAGCCGGTCGTTGGAGCCGAAGTGCGGCGGACGCCGGCGCAGCGTGACCGCCACGATGGCCCCGCTGAGCGCCGCTGAGAACAGGCAGTAGCAGACGATGCGGCCGGCGAGCTGCCCGGCGTCCAGGCTCAGGTAGCCGAAGGGCAGCAGGAACAGCAGCGCGATCCCGGCTTCCAGGCCCGACCCGACCCGCCACCCGCGGAACACCAGCATGCCGCGAAGCAGCAGCAGGTGGCCGCCCATCAGCACGGCGTTGCGGCCCATGCGGGTGGCCCACGATGGCGGCAGCACGCCCGGCACCAGCAGCGCCGCACCAAGCGCCAGGCAGGCGATGCCTGCCGTCCAGAAGCCAAAGCCCGGGTAAGTCTTGCGGGTGAGCAGCACCACGCCCATCACCACGGCCGCTGCCGACGACAGCAGCGCGTTGGTGATCAATAGCGTGGAGGCATCCATGGTCGCGACGGTGTTCCTGAGTCCGGCCTCATCCTAGCGATGTTACGGGGCGCCGTCGTGGTGTTCAGCGCAGTATCTCAGAGGCTGGGCACGGGCTCATCGAGCAGGCCGGCGTGAGTCGCCCCGCGTCTCGATGAGGCTCCACCCCCTGAAGGGGTGTGAGCCATGAACAAGTCGAGCGAGTTCTCGACTGAAGTCCGCGAGCGCGCCGTGCACCTCAAGTCGACCCATCCGGCGCCGATACTGCCTGACACACCGCGCGCATCCTGCGCCCGGAGGCTTCACCACGTCAGGTTCAGGAAGTCGGAAACATGAAACTGCAGCGCAAGTTCGCCTGGGGGCTGGTCAGTCTGGCGGTCGTCGCCGTCACGGTCCTGCTTGGAGTGCGCATGCTGGGCAAGGCGGCGCGCTTCCATTACCTGGAGCGCGAGCACCTGATGCTGGTCAGCCAGGTCGAGGCCAGGCTCGACCGCGTGCTGGAGCAGGGGGCCCATGCCGGCGCCGTCCAGCGCGCGGACCTGATCGGGCTGCTGGAGAAGGCCCTGGCGATCGCCAACAGCGTCGACAGCGAACTGATGAAGCCCGAGCAGTGGCTGTTCCGCGGGCTGGGCTTCGGCCGCGTGCTGGACCTGCCCGGCGAAGACGGCGTGCAGGTGCAGCGCATGATCGACATCCTGCGCGCGGACAGCGCGCCGCAGCTGAGCCAGGCCACGGCCGAGCAGCTCAAGCCGCTGATGGCGCGGGTGTGGGATCTTTCAGGCCAGTTCGGCCCGCTGGTCCAGCAGGCCAGCCAGTTCATCCAGTGGCTGGTGCTGGCGCTGGACAGCCTGGCCATTGCCGCGCTGGTGAGCATCCTGCTGATGGTGCGGCGCGCCACCTTGCCGCCGCTGCAGGCGGCCATCCAGGAGGCCGAGCGCATCGCCGCGGGCGACCTGGCCGGGCCGTCGCTGCCGGACACCGGTGACGAGGTGGGGCAGCTGAACGCCGCCATCGCGCGCATGAAGGCCAACCTGGCGCAGGTGGTGGGCGAGGTGCGGCAGAACTCCCACGGGGTGGCCAGCAGCCTGGCCGAGGTGTCCAGCGGCTCGAACGACCTGTCCTCGCGCACCGAGCAGCAGGCCGCGACCCTGCAGCAGACCGTGGCCAGCGTCGGCGAGATCAGCCGTTCCGCCCAGCAGATCGGCACGCAGATGCGCGAGGCCGACAGCCAGGCCGGTCAGGCCCGCACCGAGGCGGCCGCCGGTGGCGAGGCCGTCGCCCAGGTCGTGGCGCAGATGGACCGGGTGCTGCAGGCCTCGCGCCGCATCGCCGACATCAACGGCGTGATCAACGGCATCTCCTTCCAGACCAACATCCTGGCCTTGAACGCCGCGGTCGAGGCGGCCCGGGCGGGCGAGCAGGGCCGGGGCTTCGCGGTGGTGGCGGGCGAGGTGCGCAGCCTGGCCACCCGCAGCGCCGAGGCGGCACGCGAGATCGCCTCGCTGATCAGCGACACGGTGAATCAGGTGGAGCAGGGCGTCAGCCAGGTCCATCAGGCCGGCACCACCATCGGAGAAGTCGTGCACAGCGTGCAGCGGGTCTCGCAGCTGGTGGCCGAGGTCACCCGGGAGCTGTCGGGCCAGTCCGGCACGCTAGACCAGATCGACCAGGCCATGCAGATGCTGGACGCGGGCATGCAGCAGAACGCCGCCATGGCCGAGCAGAGCGCCTCGGCCGCCGAGTCGGTCCGGGCGCAGTCCGACCAGCTGCTCCATTCGGTGGACCGGTTCACCTTGCCGGCCCGCTGAGCGCCGGTCCAGATTCGACCGACCGTTTCGAGACGGCGAACCCAGGGCCGCAGCGGTCCGCTCAGGGGGGCGATGTCGAGCTCATGACCCCGCGTGCCAGCCGCTCAGCCCGATGGGACTGAAGGGCTGGTGTCGGTGTTGCCCTGGCCACGTCGAGTCGCCTTCAGTCGGCCGTGATCTTTCCGACTTCGATCACCTTCTTCCAGCGGGCGAACTCGCCCGCCTGGAAAGCGGTGAACTGTTCCGGCGAGTTGCCGACGATCTCGAATCCGAGTTCCAGCAGCTTGGGCTTGACGGCCGGGTCGTTGAGGCTGGCGACGATCGCTTCGTGCAGCCTGGTCTTGATGTCGACCGGCAGGCCCTTGGGTGCGGCGACCGCCTGCCAGGAGTAGACCGTCACGCCCTTGAGGCCGAGTTCGTCCATCGTCGGCACCTCCGGCAGCAGGGGCGAGCGTTTGGCGCTGGTGATCGCGAGCGCCCGCAGCTTGCCCGCCTTGATGTTCGGCAGCCCGGTGTTGATGTTCATGAAGGTGGCGTCGACCTGGCCGCCCAGCAGGTCCGACATGGCCGGAGCGCCACCCTTGTACGGGATGTGCAGGCCGGTGGTCTTGCTCTCCTGCCAGAACAGCTCGGCGGTGAGGTGGTCGCTCGTGCCGTTGCCGGCGGAGGCGAAGCTCATCTTGCCCGGGTTGGCCTTCTGGTAGGCCAGCACGTCGGCCAGCGACTTGTGCGGCGAGCTGGCTGGCACGGCCAGCACGTTCGGCGCCTGCACCGCGATCGAGATGTAGTCGAAGTCCTTCAGCGGGTCGTAGCCGGTGTTCCTGATCAGATGGGGCCCGATCACGAATGGGCCCAGCGACGACACGAAGATCGTGTGCCCGTCCGCCGGGGCGCGCTTGGCGGCAGCGGCGCCGACCGTGCCTCCAGCCCCTGCCTTGTTCTCCACGATGAAGGTGCCGCCCAGGCGTTCCTGCAGCTTGGTGCCGAGGGTGCGCGCAATCATGTCGGTCGAACCGCCCGGCGGGAACGGCACCAGCAGCGTCACCGGCTTGGCCGGCCAGGTGTCTGCGTGGGCCGCGGTCGCGGCGACGAGCCCGAAGGCCAGTTGGGTCAGGAACTTCTTCATCGGATGTCTCCAGTGGCTTGCGGTATGTGCCGCATTGATGGTTTGCAGGGAACTCGCAGGGCAGGGCTGGCTAGGCGGGACTGGTGATCTCAATCTGCTCGCGCGTCCAGATACGCGCCTGGTCGCTCAGACTGACGCCCAGGCCAGGCCGGGTCGGCACCAGCATGCGACCGCCCTGAATCTCGAGACGCTCGTTGAACAGCGGTTCCAGCCAGTCGAAGTGTTCGACCCACGGCTCGGTCGGGTACGCCGCGCCGAGGTGAACGTGCAACTCCATCGCGAAGTGCGGGCCGAGCATCAGACCGGCGTGCTCGGCCTGAGCGGCGATCTTCAGAAACGGCGTGATGCCGCCGACACGCGGGGCATCCGGCATCAGGTAGTCGCAGGCGCGGTGGCGGATCAGGTCGCCATGCTCGGCTGCGCTGGTCAGCATCTCGCCGGTGGCGATCGGCGTGTCGAACTGGGCCGCCAGCGCGGCGTGGCCTTCGTGGTCGTAGGCGTCGAGCGGTTCCTCGATCCAGACGAGGTTGAACTGCTCGAAGATGCGGCACATGCGTTGTGCGGTCGGACGGTCCCATTGCTGGTTCGCATCGACCATGATGGGCACGGCGTCGCCGAGGTGCTTGCGCACCGCCTCGACGCGCTGGATGTCCAGCGCCATGTCGGGCTGGCCGACCTTCAGCTTGATGCCGCCGATGCCGCGCTCGATGGACGCCGCGGCATTCACGAGCAGTTGTTCGAGCGGCGTGTGCAGGAAGCCGCCCGAGGTGTTGTAGCAGCGCACCGAGTCGCGGTAGGACCCCAGCAGCTTGGCCAGCGAGAGCCCGGCGCGCTTGGCCTTCAGGTCGTACAGCGCGACGTCGAACGCGCCGATGGCCTGCGTCGACAGGCCGCTGCGCCCGACCGACGCACCGGCCCAGCAGAGCTTGGTCCACAGCTTGCCGATGTCGCTGGGGTCTTCGCCGATCAATGCCGGCGCGATTTCCCTGGCGTGCGCGAACTGGCCCGGGCCGCCGGCGCGTTTCGAGTAGCTGAAGCCCAGGCCCTCGTGGCCGCTGGCGGTCCGGACCTCGGCGAACAGCATCGCGATCTCGGTCATCGGCTTCTGCCGGCCGGTCAGCACCTTGGCGTCGCTGATCGGCGTGGCCAGCGGCAGGTAGCACGAGGAGACACGGACCGAGGTGATGCGGTCGACTTCGTTCGACGGTGAGTTGTTCATGCGCGATCCATTCGAAATGGTAACGTTGTCATCCAAGGGTGATGAATTTCGAGTTTTTCTTTAAACCAGGAGAAACATTGAATTTGATGCAATGGTAACGTTGTCAATTTGGCGAGTCAACGGCAATCCGGCCGGCACGTCCGAGAGACTGATAATCGGACGGAGTCATTGCGCCCTCTCATCCACTCCATGCCGCCGCTGCCGAAGCCCACGAAGTCCGTCACACTGCACGACGTTGCCCGCGAGGCTGGCGTCTCACTGATCACCGCGTCGCGTGCGCTGAGCAATCCGGGCGTGGTCTCGGACAAGACCATCGCGCGGGTT
Source organism: Sphaerotilus hippei (assembly GCF_003201595.1). Lineage (GTDB taxonomy): Bacteria > Pseudomonadota > Gammaproteobacteria > Burkholderiales > Burkholderiaceae_C > Sphaerotilus > Sphaerotilus hippei. The sequence goes on from NZ_QJJS01000010.1 coordinate 28,366, forward strand.
CAACAAGCCGTTGAGGTCACGGGCTACATCCCGAACCTGTTGGCCGGCGGGCTCAAGTCCAGGCGCAGCATGACCGTGGCCGCCTTGGTGCCGGCCATCTCGGTCGCACAGTTCCTGCCGACCGTTCAGGCACTGACCGAGTCGCTCGACGCGGCCGGCTACCAACTGATCCTTGGCCAGGGCGGTTACGACCATTCCCGCGAGGAGGCGCTGCTCAACACGCTGATCAGCCGGCGTCCGGACGGCATCGTCATGACCGGACTGGTGCATTCACCTGCTGCGCGGGAGCGGCTGCGGCACTTGCGCATCCCGGTCGTCGAGACCTGGGATCTGAGCGACCGTCCGGTGGACATGATGGTGGGCTTCTCGCATCTGAAGGTTGGCAGCGCGGTCGCAGGGTACTTTCTCAGCAAGGGCTGGAAGCGCTTGGGCATCGCCACCGGCGATGATCATCGTGCGTCGATCCGGCGAGAAGGCTTCGTTTCCACCGTCGGGCACGAGGTGCCGACGGCCGTGGTGCCGGCTCCCAGCAACATGGCGCGAGGGCGCCAGGCGCTGGCCGAACTGCTGGCGAAGGATCCGGCACTGGAGGCCGTGTATTGCAGTTCCGACCAACTGGCGCAGGGCGTCCTGGCAGAGGCTCAAGCACGCGGGCTGCGCATCCCCGCTGATCTGGCCGTATGTGGCTTCGGCGATGCCGATTTCGCCGCACACATGGAGCCTGCACTGACCAGCGTGCATGTCGATGGCGCGGCCATCGGTCGGCTGGCGGCGCAACTGCTGATGCAGCGCTGCCAGGGCCATGAAGTGGTTCAGCGCGTGGTGGACGTCGGGTTTCGCATCATCGAACGGCGCTCGACCCTTGCTGGCGCAGGCTGAGGTGCACGCCACTCTCGAAGCCCCGCCCGTGGCCTCCGGCACCGCCCGGCGCCGGTGGTCGCTACAGGCAGGGCAAGGGCATCCGGTCTCCACAGCACCGGCGCCGTGACCCGCCCTGTCGATGTCGTTCACGACGTCGTGAGCCGTGCTGAAGGGGGTCCGGACTCGCGTCCATCGCCCGCATGCGCGTGAGGCTCGCGATCAGAAGCTGATGGTTCGCTCGCCTCGCCTTCATCCAGGCGAGCGAGCGTCCGTTTCCGGGTGGGCTCACGGTCGGGCTGCACGCGGGCTGCTCAGCCCGAAATGACGGGCCAGCGAGTCGACGACGTGCTCCGCCATGGTTCGCCTGGCCTCCTCGGTGGCCGAGCCGATGTGTGGCGTCAGCACCAGCCGCCGGTCATTCATCAGGGCCGCGGGCACCTCGGGCTCGTGCTCGAAGACGTCGAGCGCCGCGCCCGCGATCCGGTCGGCAGCCAGGGCCGCGATCAGGGCCTGCTCGTCCACGACGGGGCCGCGCGCGATGTTGACGAGGAAACCCTGAGGCCCCAGCGCGTCGAGCACGCGGGCGTCCACCAGGTGGTGCGTGGCGGGCGACAGCGGACACGTCAGGATCAGCAGGTCGCTGTCCGCGGCCAGGGCGACCACGTCGTCGTGGTAGGGCAGGTCGACGGGCTTGCGCGTCGGGCCGAAGTACGCCACGCGCGAACCGAAGGCGGCCAGCCGGCGCGCGATCGTCATGCCGATGGTGCCCAGGCCCACGATGCCCACGCGCATGCGCGAGATCGAGCGGCCCAGCCGGTACTGACCGCGCTGGGGCCACTGCCCCGAGCGGACGAAGGCATCGGCGTTGATGAAATCACGCGTGAGCGCCAGCGCGAGCCCGATCGCGGTGTTGGCGACATCCTCGGCCAGCACGTGCGAGGTGTTCTCCAGCACGATGCCACGCGCCTTGACGGCTGGCACGTCCACGTTGTCGAGGCCGGCGCTGTAGCTGGAGATGATCTCCAGATCGGGCAGCGCGCCGAGCAGCCGGGCATCGACCCTCGTCTTGCGCAGCGCCATGCCGCGGATGGCGCTGCCCTGTCGCGCCAGCAACGAGGCCGCGTCGTCGGCATCCTCGGGCAGCTCGAGGACGGTGAACAGCGACCGCAGTTCGGCGCGGGTCCAGTCGGGCAGGTCGGCGGCCAGCAGCAGGGTGGGCTTGGTCATGGTGAAACGATCTTGCGGTGGATGAAGGCGCGGGGAAAGCGGGTCGTGATCATGGCCACCGGTCTTGCCCCGCCGGGTTCAAGGGACTCGATCCGAAAGACGGTTGTTCACTCGGGCTGGATGCCTGCACGCTGGGCGACCTCGGCCCAGCGCTGCATCTCGGTCTGGATGAAGGCGCCGAACTGCGCTGGCGTGCCGCCCGCGGGCTCGATGCCGGCGGCCATCAGCTTCTCGCGCACCTCGGGTGCCGCCAGGGCCTTGTTGACCTCGGCGTTGAGCCTGGCCACCACGTCCCTGGGCGTGCCTGCCGGCGCCAGCAGGCCGCCCCAGGTGCTCGTGTCATAACCCTTGACTCCCGCCTCGGCCAGGGTCGGCACCTCGGGGAACACGCTGGATCGCCTGGTCGTGGTCACGGCCAGCGCGCGCAGCTTGTTGCCCTTGACCTGTGGTGCCACGGCCGCCACGGTGTCGAACATCAGCGCGGTGCGCCCGGCGATCAGATCCGGGTGCGCGGCGGTGCTGCCCTTGTAGGGCACGTGCGTGATGTCCACGCCGGCCATCGTCCGGAACAGCTCGGCCGACATGTGCGGCGCTCCGCCGTTGCCGCTGGAGGCGTAGCTCAGCTGGCCCGGGTTGGCTTTCAGGTGGCCCACCAGCTCCGTGACGTTCTTCGCCGGCAGCTCCTTGTGGACCACCAGCATCAGCGGCACCACGTGCGTCTGCACCACCGGCTCGAATCCCTTGACCGTGTCGAAGGGCAGCTTCCTGTACATGCTGGGATTGATCGCATGGCTGCTGGCCACCAGCGCCAGCGTGTGGCCATCGGGTGCGGCCTTGGCCACGAAGTCCGAGCCCAGCATGCCGGCGGCGCCGCCCTTGTTCTCGATGGCCACCGGCTGGCCCCAGGCCGCGGCCAGCCGGGTGCCGATGAGCCGGGCCGCGATGTCGATGGCCCCGCCCGGCGAGGCCGGCACGACGATGGTGATGGGCTTGCTGGGATAGGTCGACTGGGCCTGTGCGCCGGCGGCCAGGGCGAGCGCGCCCATGGCTGCCACGCCACGCAGCGTGGTGCTGATCTTCATGGAAAGACTCCTCAAAAAATCTGAAAAGGGACTCACTCGACCGTGATCCCGCGGTCCTGGATGATCTGGGCGTAGCGCTTGCGGTCGTCTTCGATGAGCCGGGCGAAGCTGGCGGGCGTGCCGGCCGCGGGGATGGCGCCCAGGTCGGAGAACTTGCGCTTCACCTCGTCCTGCGCCATCACGGCGCGCACGTCGGTGGCCACCTTGTCCGTGACCTCCGGCGGCGTGCCCGCGGGGGCGAGCAGCCCGATCCAGGAGATGCTGTTGAAGCCCGGCACGCCGGCCTCCGACAGCGTCGGCACGTCGGGCAGCGCGGGCACGCGCTTGTCGCTGGTGACGGCCAGCGCGCGCAGCTTGCCGGCCTTGAGGTGAGCGCTGGCCTCGAACACCGTCATGAAGGAGAGCTGCACATGGCCGGCGATGAGGTCCGACACCGCCGGGCCGCCGCCGCGGTAGGGCACGTGCACGATGAAGCTGCCGGTGCTGTCCTTGAACATCTCGGCCGCCAGGTGCGGCCCGCCGCCGGCGCCGGAGCTGCTGTAGCTGAGCTGCCCGGGCCGGGCCTTGGCATGGGCGATGAACGCCTGGACGGTCTTCGCGGGCACTTGCGGGTTGACCATCATCGCCAGCGGCAGCTCGGCCACCAGCGTGATCGGCGCGAAGGCCTTGCTGGCGTCGTAGGGCAGCTTCTTGTAGAGCACCGGGTTGATGGACTGGGTGCCGACGTTGCCCATGAGCAGCGTGTACCCGTCGGGCCTGGCCTTGGCCACCAGGTCCGCGCCGATCTGGCCCGCGGCGCCGCCCTTGTTCTCGATCACCACGGTCTGGCCCCAGCGGCGGGTCAGCTGCTCGGCCAGCAGGCGTGCGCCGGTGTCGGTGCCGCCGCCGGGCGGGAACGGCACCACGATCGTCACCGGCTTGCCGGGCCAGGGAGCGGACTGCGCCAGGGCCGGGGCGGTGGCCAGCATGGACGCCATGGCGGCGACGAAGGGGAAGGCGAGGGGGATCCGGGGCATGTCTGTCTCCTGTGGCGAACGCTGTCCTGCGGTCTGGTGAGGGTGTCGCCTGCAGGCGGCCCCTGGTGTTTGAGAGGCAGTGTAGAAATACAATCGATAAAGGTCTAAGGCTAAATTTGGATCAATCAATACGAACATTGGATCGATGAATGGACCTGTTCCAGTTGCGCTGTTTCGTGGCCGTGTGCGAGGAGCTGCACTTCGGCAAGGCCGCCGTGCGGCTGCACATGACGCAGCCGCCGCTGAGCCGCCAGATCCAGCTTCTGGAGGCATCGGTTGGCGCGCTGCTGCTGGAGCGGACCAGCCGCAGCGTGGCCTTGACCGCCGCCGGGGCCGTGCTCCACCAGGACGCACTGAAGCTGCTGAAGCTCGCCGACGCCGCGGTGGTCAACGCGCGGCTGACGGCCCGTGGCGATGCGGGCCGGGTCACCGTGGGCTACACGGCGGTGTCGGGATACGTGCTGATTCCGGGTCTGCTGCTGCGGGCGCAGCAGGCCCTGCCCGGCATCGAGATCGTCCTGGAAGAGATGGTCTCGTCGCAGCAGCTGCACGCGCTGGCCGACAAGGCGCTGGACCTGGCCTTCGTGCGGCCCCTGTCGTCTGACGCGGATCTGCTCTATCACTGCGTGCTGCGCGAGCCGATGCAACTGGCGCTGCCGGCCGCGCATCCGCTGGCGGGCAAGCGCCGCATCACCCTGGCCGACCTCGCCGGGCAGCCGCTGATCATGTACTCCCGCAAGGAGGGCCAGTACTTCCACGACAAGATCAAGAGCCTGTTCGCCGCCACCGGCGTGCAGCCGCGCTACGTCCACCACATGGGTCAGACGCACGCCATCGTGGCGCTGGTGCAGGCCGGCATCGGCATCGCCATCGTGCCGGCCTCGGCCAGGCACCTGCACTTCGAGCAGGTCGAGTTCCGCGACCTGTGGCGCCGGGACATCGTGGCGGAGACCTACCTGGCCTGGCGCCGCGCCGAGCGCAATCCGGCGCAGCAGCGTCTGCGCGAGTTCATCCTGGAGACGATGGGCACGGACAGCGCCGCGGGGGCCGAGCCCGCAAGCTGATGGCGAACCCCATGGCGGCGCCTGCCGGTCTGCGTGGTGTCCTGCCCGGCGACGCGGTCTCCACCGGTGACCTGCGTCGACGAGGGGACCGACCTGAGCGGTCGGCCCTGTGCCGTCATCGAACCTGGTAGCGCTCCAGCCAATGAGCGTAGGGTGCGGGCAGCACCCAGGTCGGCCGCGCCAAGCCCAGGCGCTGGGCGGCCACCAGCGGCCAGTGCGGGTTGGCCAGGAAGGCGCGGCCCACCATCACCAGGTCCATCTGCTGCTCGGCGATGACGCGCTCGGCGTCGTGCACGTCGTCGATGCCCCAGGACGAGGCCACCGGCAGCCCGCACTCGCGCCGCACCCGTTCGGCGATCGGCGCCAGGAAGGCCGGCGCCCAGGGGATGCGCGCCTCGGGCGTCGAGAAGCCCATGCTGACGTTGAGCAGGTCCAGGCCGTCGGCCTTCCAGGCGCGGCTCAGGTCGATGGCTTCGGCGAGCGTCTGCTCGTCGCGGCCGTCGAACTCCAGCACGCCGAAGCGCGCGGTCAGCGCCAGGCGCTCGGGCCAGACCGCGCGCACCGCCGAGAAGGTCTCGCGCAGGAAGCGGCTGCGGCCGGTGGCGTCACCGCCGTAGGCGTCCTGGCGCTGGTTGGCATGCACCGAGAAGAAGCTCTGCGCCAGGTAGCCGTGGGCGAAGTGCAGCTCCAGCCACTCGAAGCCGGCAGCCAGCGCACGCTGCGCGGTGGCGACGAAGGCCGTGCGCACGCGCTCGATGTCGGCCAGCGTCATCTCGCGCGGCACGCGCGGCAGGCCGCCGCCGTAGGCCACGGCCGAGGGCGAGAGGGTGTCCCAGCCACGCGGGTCGCCCGCCGGGATGTGGTCATCGCCTTCCCAGGGCCGATGGGCGCTGGCCTTGCGCCCGGCGTGGCCGATCTGGAGGCCCGGCACCGCGCCGGCGGCCTTGATGGCCGCGGCCACGCGGGCCAGGCCCTCGATCTGCGCGTCGTCCCACAGGCCCAGGCAGGCCGGGGTGATGCGGCCCTCGGGCGAGACCGCGGTGGCCTCGACGATGACCAGGCCGGCGCCGCCGCGGGCCATGCCGGCGTAGTGCGCCACATGCCAGTCGTTGACCCGGCCGTCGGTGGCCGAGTACTGGCACATGGGCGGCACGGCGATGCGGTTGCGCAGCGTCAGGCTCTTGAGATGGAAGGGGCGGAACAGGGCGGGTTGTGGCTGGATCATGGGCATCAAGGGATTCAGGACAGGGCGCATGGGGATGCGCCGGACATCTGGCAGGGCGGGCCTCAGCTGTAGAGCTGCGCTACCGCGCTCATGTTCTGCGCCCCGAGCCCCTGCCGGGTGGCACGTTCGAACACGGCCTGGGCGGCGGCCACCACCGGCTGCTCAGCCGGCCCGCCCAGTTGCAGCGCGTAGCTGAAGTCCTTGGCGATCAGCTCGACCGGGAACTGCGGCCGGAAGTCGCCGGCCAGCATCGAGGCGGCCAGGCGGTGCGCCACCGGGCTCCACACCGCGGTGCTGGCCGCGGCGCCCAGCAGGCGCGAGACATCCGTTCCCTGGCGCTTGAGCACGGCCATCCACTCGGCCAGCAAGCTGACCTGCACGCCCAGCAAGCTGTTGATGAGCAGCTTGGTCAGTGCCCCTTGTCCGACCGGGCCGAGCAGCGGCGCCGCACTGCCGAGCGCCGCCAGCACCGGCGCCGCGCGTGCCAGGTCGGCTGCCTCGCCGCCGGGCAGAAAGACCAGCTGGCCGGCCTCCACTGCTGGCAGCGAGCCCGAAACCGGCGCCTCCAGCAGGCGATGTCCCCGCGCTGCCAGCGCATCCGCCAGCGAGCGCGCACCGTCCAGGCTGAGGGTGGAACATTCGATGGCCAGGGCCGTCGTCGCCAGCGCGGCGGCAGCGCCATCGACCTCGTCCAGCCAGACGTGGCGTGCGGCCTCGTCGTCGCGCACCATCGAGAACACGAACTCGGCGCCGTCGGCCGCCGACCGTGGCGTGGCCGCGGCCTGCGCCCCGGCCGCCACCAGCGGCGCGCAGGCCGCGGGGCTGCGGTTCCACACCGTCACGGCATGGTCGGCGTTCAGCAGGCGCAGGGCCATGCGCGAGCCCATCGCGCCCAGGCCGAGAAAGGCTATGCGTGCCATCGTCCGCCCCGCCTCAGGCTGCGCCGGCCTGTTGGCGGCGGCGGGCCTCGGCCACGATGCCGTCCAGCCAGTCCTGGTGGCCGTTGATCATGGGGTTGGGCTTGGCCTGCGCCAGTGCGGCCGCCGGGGCGCCGCGCTGGGTTTCCTGGGTGAGGATGCGCACGCGGCCACCGGCCAGGTCTTCCACCAGCCAGGCGTGGTGCACGTCCAGCCGGTCCGCGGCGCCGGGCTCGCCGGCCCAGCCGTGCCAGGCCACGCGGCCGGGCTGGCCGGCGGCAGGTGCGACGAATTCCTTGCACTGCGACTCGACCGGGAAGCCGAAGGTCTCGAAGTAGAAGCGGTCACCGTCGGCCAGCACCGGGCCGCGACCGTCGTGGAAGCGCGGGTTGGCCGAGTTGGCGTAGTAGCTCGGCCACAGCGCGGGCGTGGCCAGCAGCGGCCAGACCTCGGCGGCACTCAGGCCGGCGACGATGACCTCGTTGGAGCAGTAGTTGTCGGTCGTGCCCGGGACAAAGCCGGCGGGCCACAGGATGGCGTTCTGTTGCATGGGAATAGGGTCTCTCAATCGTTCACCCGGATGGCTGGGGACAGCGCGTCGGCCACCGGTGCATGGATGATGGAGAGCCCTCTTCCATAAAGCCAATCACGCTTTCAGATGAAAATCATCAGCATGGCTGATATCAGAACCCTGGACCTCAACCTGCTGAAGGCCTTCGACGCGCTGATGGACGAGCGCAGCGTCACCCGCGCGGCCGCGCGCCTGGCGCTGACGCAGCCGGCCGTCAGCGGCATGCTCACCCGGCTGCGCGAGGCCTTTGACGACCCGCTGTTCGTGCGCAGCGCGCGCGGCGTGGTGCCCACCGCGCGGGCCGAGGCGCTGGCCCCGGCGGTGCGCCAGGTGCTGCTGGAGGTGGCGGCGATGCTGCAGCCGCTGAGCTTCGACCCGGCGACTGCCGCGCTGACCATGACGGTGGCCGCCACCGACTACGCGCTGCGCGCGGTGGTGTTGCCCTGGCTGACCGCGCTGCGCGCCCGGGCCCCGGGCGTGCGGGTGGCGGTGCAGCCGGTGGACGACAGCCGCGTGGCCGCCCAGCTCGAGCGCGGTGAGGTGGACCTGGCGCTGACCACGCCGCAGGCCGCGCCGCCTGACGTGCATGCGCGCCATCTGTTTGATGAGCGCTATGTCTGCGTCACCCGCAGCGGCCATCCGGCGCTGGCCGCTGGCGCGCTGACGCTGGACGCCTTCTGCGCCCTCGACCATGCGCTGGTGTCCTACGGCGGCTCACCGTTTGAGGGCGCCACCGACCGCGCCCTGGCCACGCTGGGCCGCCAGCGCCGGGTGGTGGCGTCGGTGGGCAGCTTCCTGATGCTGCCCGAGCTGCTGCGCCGCACCGACCTGATCGCCGTCGCCCCGGCGCGGCTGATCGAGCGCGAAAGCGGCCTGGCCACCTGCGAGCCGCCGCTGGCGGTGCCCGGCTTCACCAAGCTGGCGGTGTGGCATGAGCGCCGCCACCGCGACGCGGGGCAGCGCTGGGCGCGCGAGCTGCTGTTCGAGGCTTGCGTGCCGGCCTCGGCATCCGGGTCACGGTCCGGGGCGCCGTGAACACGACGAGCCGGCCGTAGGTCTCGCGCCGCATCGATGCCTGCAGTGACTCCCCGGGTCGATCGCTGCTGGCCCGGGTTCAGGGCGGGATGGCCTTGAACACCTCACGCGCCACGCCCACGGCGGTGACGCCGCTGGGCCAGCCGGCATAGAAGGCCAGCTGGGTGATGGCCTCGATCAGCTCGGCGTCGGTCACGCCGTTGCGCCGGGCCAGCGCCAGGTGGCTGCGCAGCTGGTCGGGGCGGTTCATCGCCACCAGCGCGCTGACGGTGATCAGGCTGCGGTCGCGTTGCGAGAGCCCGGGGCGCGACCAGACCTGGCCGAACAGCACCTCGTCGGTCAGCTGGCCGAGCGCCGGGGCGATGTCGGCCATCAGCCTCTGGCCCCCGCCTGGCGTGGTCGGCCCCGGCTGGGACACGGGGGCCGGCGCCACCGCGTACTGGCTGTCGCTGACCTGCTCCATCCACTCGGCGGTCCGGCCTTCCTGGGCCTCGGTGATGGCGATGTGGGTCATGGCCGTGTCGGCCGCGGCTCCGTGCCAGTGCTTGACGTGGGCGGGGATGTGCACCACGTCGCCGACGTGCATCACCTCCACCGGAGCGCCCCAGCGCTGCACCCGGCCGGTGCCGGCGGTGACCACCAGGGTCTGGCCCAGCGGGTGGCGGTGCCAGGCGGTGCGGGCGCCAGGCGAGAAGCGCACCGTGCCGGCCGAGGCTCGCTCGGCGCCCACCGGCGTGTGCAGCATCTCGACCTGGACGGTGCCGGTGAAATGCTGCGCGGGCGCCGCGTTGACGCTGCGGGTGCCCGCGCGGGTGAGGGTGAGCTCGGGCTCGACGGCCGACAGCACGAAGGCGGCGGCGGTGATCCATGATTTCATGAGGAACTCCTGGGCTGGAGCGGCGTGAGCCGGGGTGGGGATGGGTTCAGCGGGCCGGCGCCGCGCCCCGCGCGATCACGCCGTCGCTCGGGTCGCCCGCCTGGCTGCTCATGCCTGAACCTCCTGCTGGAGCGAGGCCATGTCGATGACGAGGCGGTACTTCACGTCGGCCTTCAGCAGGCGTTCGCAGGCCTCGTTGATGTCCTGGATGCGGATGATTTCCACGTCCGAGGTGATGCCGTGCTGGCTGCAGAAGTCCGGCATCTGCTGCGTCTGGGCGATGCCGCCGATCAGCGAGCCCCCCACCGACTGGCGGTTGAGCACCAGCGGGGCCGAGTTCAGCGCCGGCTCCAGCGGACCCAGGTAGCCCACCATCACCAGCGTGCCGCCATGGGCCAGCGTGGGCACGTAGGGGTTCACGTCGTGACCTCGGCGCCAGGGCCCACGTTCCAGTGGCGCAGGGGCGACCAGGTGGTGATGCCGGCGCACAGCAGCGGCGCGGCGCCGGCCGGATCCAGGTCGTCGGGCACCTTCAGCACGAAGTCCTGCGAGACCACGATCTGCTCGGAACAACCCCCCCTGGGTGCGACTGCCGTCCACGCGATCGGTGCCGTTGTAGGTGTCGGTGCGGCCGTTCTCGCAGTACTGCTGCTGCGCATGGCCCCGGTCGTTGCGCACGTCGGAGTGGCAGACGCCGCAGTAGAGGATCTCGATGACGACGTCATCGGCGCGCGGGCTGCGGCGCTCGAGCTTGAACAGGCCCAGTCGGCTGGTGGGCGAATGGGCGGCGTAGCTCTTGACGGGAGGGGCCATGGCGGATCTCCGAAGGGGTCAGGATGAAGCGGCGGGCCGGCGGGGCACGATGCAGGCCAGCACCACGAGCAGGCACAGCCCCAGCAGGCCGGCGCTCACCGCCAGGCAGGTGGCCACGCGGTGGGCCAGTTCGGCGCTGGCGCTGGCACCGGGGCGGGCGCTGGCGGCATGGACGACGACCAGCAGCGCCAGGCCCAGCGAGCCACCGAGCTGGTGCGAGGCATTGACCAGGCCCGAGGCGGCGCCCGCGTCGTTCGGTGCCACGCCCGACACGCCGGCGATGGTCAGCGGGCTCAGTGCCAGGCCCTGGCCGATGCCCAGCACCACCATCGGCAGGGCCACGCCGCCGAGGTAGGCGGTGTCGGGCCCGATCCGAGCCAGCCAGGCCATGCCGACGGTGGCCAGTGCCACGCCGGTGGCCAGCACCCGCTCATGGCCCCAGCGACGTGCCAGTGGCGAAACGCCCATGGCCGCGACGAGCTGCACCAAGGTGGCCGGCAGGAAGGCCAGCCCCGCCTGCATCGGCCGCATGCCCAGCACCCCCTGCAGGTACTGCGTCAGGTAGAACCAGAAGCCGATCACCCCCGCCAGGAACAGCAGGCGTGCGGCATAGGCGCCCGAGCGCACCCGGTCGTCGAACAGGCGCAGCGGCAGCAGCGGCTGTGCGGTGCGCGACTCGTGCACGAAGAAGGCGGCCAGCAGCAGGCTCCCCAGGCCGATCGACACGATGCTCGGTGCCGAGTGCCAGCCGGTCTCGGCCGCTGCGACCAGGCCATGGACCAGCAGCACCATGCCCGAGGTGGACAGGGCGGCGCCCGGCAGGTCGAGCCGGCCGGCACGCGGGCGGTCCTGCGGCACGAAGCGCCAGGCGGTCCACAGCAGCGCCAGACCGATGGGCACATTGATGAAGAAACCGGCGCGCCAGGACAGCAGGTCGGCCAGCACGCCACCCAGCACCATGCCGATGCTGGCGCCCACGCCGGCGGTGGCGCCGTACCAGCCCAGCGCCCGGGTGCGCTCGGGGCCTTCGGCGAAGCTCACCGACAGCAGGGCCAGCGTGGCCGGCGCCAGGATGGCCGAGCCCAGCCCCTGCACCGCGCGGGCGACCACCAGCAGGGTCGACGAGACGGCCAGGCCGATGGCCAGCGACGAGGCGACGAACAGCGCCAGGCCCAGGATCAGCATGCGTCGCCGGCCGAACAGGTCCCCGGCCCGTGCACCGGCCATCAGCGCGCCGCCGAAGGCCAGCGTGTAGGCGGTGTGCACCCAGGACAGCATGGCCGGGCTGAAGCCCAGGCTGTCGCGGATCCGCGGCAGGCCGGTGATGACGATCGAGATGTCGAGCACGATCATCAGGTAGCTGGTCAGGACCAGGGCGAGCACCACCTGGCGGTGGCGATCGTCACCGGGTGCCGGGCTGGGGGCGGTGGTGTCCATGGCCTGCACTGTAGGCAGCCGGATGGCAAGCCACTAGTGCAGCATGGCTTGCAGAATAATCAATCTGAAATTGACAATGGTGGAGGCGCACCTGGGCGTGCGCCGGCTGCACCGGACCACCCGCAGCGCCCCCAGATCGCTCGATGACCTGGCCAACCACCGCTGCAGCGTCTTTCGCCACCCGTCCATCGGGCAGGTGGCCAATCTCTCCCCGGCGGGCCCCCCGCGCGCTGATCCCCTCAGGCCGCCAGCCAGTCCCGCAGGTCTTCGGCATGCGCTTGTTCGACACTCGGTGGCCAGGGAACCGTCCAGCCGCTGGGAGGCTCGCGCGTTGAGCCTGGAGCGGCCCCGCGTGCACGACGCCGCCTTGCCTGCCGGCCTGCAGCATCACCGTTCTCACCTGCGATCGCGGGGCCCGTACCGGTGTGTCAGGGCCGAGGCGGTGCCTCGACGCCCGACATCGCCGCCACGGCCGGCGGCAGGCGATCGCCCTGGATGCGGATCGCGGCCACGGCCGCGTTCAGCTGCTGCAGTTCCTGCGTGGTGAACGAGATCGATGCCGCCCCCAGGTTCTCGCTCATGTGGGCCGCGTTTGTGGTGCCGGGAATGGGCACGATCCAGGGCTTCTGCGCCAGCAGCCAGGCCAGCGACAGCTGCGCGGGCGTGGCGTTCTTGCGCTGCGCCCAGGTGCGCACCAGATCGGCGAGCGCCATGTTGGCGGGCAGCACCTCGGACGCGAAGCGCGGCGAGATGGCGCGGAAGTCCATGTCCGGGGCCATCGCGAAGCGCGAGTCCGCCTTCACCCCGCCGGCCAGCAAGCCCATGCCCAGAGGGCTCCAGCAGACGAAGCCGATGCCCAGTTCCTCGCACAAGGGCAGCACCTGGGCCTCGGGACCGCGCCACAGCATCGAGTACTCGTTCTGGATCACGGCCAGCGGCTGCACCGCATGGGCGCGGCGCACGGTCTGCAGGCCGGGCTCGGACATGCCGAAGTGCCGCACCTTGCCCGCGCCGATCAGGTCCTTGACCGTGCCGGCCACGTCCTCGATGGGCACGTTCGGGTCGACCCGGTGCTGGATCAGCACGTCGATGTGGTCGGTGCGCAGGCGCTTGAGTTGTGCATCGACCACCCGGCGGATGTGCTCGGGCCGGCTGTTGCGGCCGCCGGGCAGGCGTTGCCCGGTGACCTGATCGATGTCGAAGCCGAACTTGGTCTCCAGCACCACCTGGTCGCGCAGGCCCTGCAGCGCCTCGCCGACGATGTCCTCCGACAGGAAGGGGCCATAGGCTTCGGCGGTGTCGATCAGCGTGACGCCCTGGTCCACCGCCTGGCGGATCAGGCGGATGGCGGCGGCGCGGTCGAAGCGGCTGCTGTAGGAGTCGACCACCACGCCGGGCGCGGCGCCCGGTCGCCACTGGCAGCCCAGGCCGACCGGAAAGACCTCGAGCGGGCCGAGCCGGCGGCGTCCACCGGCCGTGGATGGTGCCGCGGCTGCGCCGACACTGCTCGTCGCGCTGGCGCAGGCGCTCAACAGCCAGGGCGCCACGCCCAGCGTGGCCGCCGTGGCCAGCAGGTGGCGGCGTGCCAGGACTGCGGGCGGGTGTTCGGGCTGGCGATCGCTCGGGTACGGGGAGTTGTGGGATGTCATTCGGGATTCCTGGAAGGTGACCGGGGATGGGGTGAACGCGCTCTGATGCACGCTCATCCTGCCGTTGAGGCGAGGTTTGCAGTCTAGGAAGCGGACCAGGTGGTGAACAGTGTTGAAAAACTGGATGAATTGACAATCAGAGCCGGACAATGGGGCAGGAGCTTGCCCATGGCCATCAATGAATTCCGCACCATTTCCGTCTTCATCACGGCGGCCGAGCTGGGCAGCCTGCGCAAGACCGCGGCCGCGCTGAACATCAGCCCCCAGGCCGCCAGCCAGGCCCTGGCGCAGCTGGAGCAGCACCTCAACGTGAGGCTCTTCCACCGCACCACCCGCTCGATGGCGCTGACCGACGAGGGCCGGCAGTTCCTCGACGAGGCCCAGCCGTCGCTGCTGGGCCTGCGGCGGGCGCTGCTGTCGGCCCGGCAGGCCAAGGACGAGATCGCCGGGCCGCTGCGCATCGTCGGGCCGCGCTCGACCTTCCAGGGCCTGCTCTGGCGGCTGATCGACGAGTTCTGCGAGCGCCATCCGGGCGTCGTGCCCGACGTGCAGCTCGAGGATCGGGTGGGCAACTGGGTCGAGGACCGGGTGGACGTGGGCTTCCGGCTGGGTCTCTCGCCCCACGAGGGCGTGATCGCGCGGCGCCTGTTCCCGGTCCAGCTGGTGCTCTGCGCGTCACCCGACTACCTGCGCAGGCATGGCGTGCCCGACAGCATGGCGGCGTTGCCCGCGCACCGGTGCAGCGTCTACCGCAACCCGGGCACCGGGCGGGTGGTGCCCTGGCGCTTCAAGGTGGGCGACGAGGAGGTGGAGCAGCCCGTCGTGCCCGCGCTGTGCACCAACGACGAGATCCTGGAGCTGCACGCCGTGCTGGCCGGCAGGGTGATCGGGCAGCTCGCCGGCGTGACGGCGGCGCCCCACCTCCGTGCCGGCCGGCTGGTGCCGCTGCTCGTGGACCACATGCCCGACCGCTACAGCTACTTCGTCTACTACGGCAGCCGCAGCGCCCAGCCGGTGCGCGTGCGTGCCTTCATCGACCTCGTGGTCGCTCGGCTCGCGGGCAACGGCGAACACGTGCTGGACATGCACGAGATGGAGGCGGCCGCCCGCGGCGCCCGGGCGCTTTCCGGGTGATGGCCCGCCGCGATGGCGCCCTGGACCCGGCGGGCGCGCTCGGGTCCTCCACCTGCACGGCCCTCAGCTGCGCCCGGCCAGCAGGCGCTGCACCAGCGGGTGCTGCACCCGGCGTTCGGTGCCGATGGCGAAGAAGTGCTCCTGCACGCCTTCGCAGGCGCCCACGCGGCTCAGCCCGTAGCGGCTGGCGAGCTCGTCCTCCACCAGCTCGTCGGCCGGGAACACGCCCATGCCGTGCGCCCCGAAGGCCTTGAGCAGGGCGTTGTCCTCGAACTCGCCCACCACGTGCGGGCGCAGGCCCTGCTGCTCGAACCACAGGTCCAGCCGGCCGCGCACGGCCGCATGTTCGCTGGGCAGCAGCACCGGCACCCGTGCGAGCGACTGCGGAAAGCCCGCGCTCGCCTCGTCGACCAGCCGGGGCGGCGCGTACCAGGCCAGGGCCGAGCTGCCCAGGGCGTGGCTGTAGAGCCTCAGGTTGGGGTTGGCCGGCGCGGGCCGGTCGGCCAGCACCACGTCCAGCCGGTGCAGGGCCAGGTCGGCCAGCAGGTCCTCGAACTCGTCCACCTGGCACTGCAGGTGCAGCGCGGGCGTGTCCAGCGCCGGCGCCAGCAGCGCATGGGCGACCAGCTTGGGCATCGCGTCCGACACGCCCACGCGCAGCCGCTGCAGCGGCGCGCGCACCGTGGCCGCCAGCTGCTCGGGCAGGGCCTGGCCGAGCTGGAAGATCTGGTCGGCCTGCGCCAGAGCCACGCGGCCGGCCTCGGTCAGCTGCAGGCCGCGGCCGGCCGGCTCCAGCAGCGTGTGGCCCAGGCTGCGCTCCAGCTCGCGCACCTGGGCGCTGACGGTCTGCACCGCCATGCCCAGGCGTTCGGCCCCGCGGGCCATGCCGCCCTCGTGCGCCACGACCCAGAAGTAGTGCAGGTGCCGGTAGCTGAAGGGATGGTTCATGTTCTGTATTTGACGAAATGTCGTTCAGTCATTGTCTGCTTTTAATGGAGTCAATGCGGCCGTATCGTCACGCCGTCCCGTCACCACACGACGGATCCAAGGAGCCCCGCGATGCACATCGAGTTCGAATCCCGCGACCCCGCCACCACCCTGCTGCGCGACACCCTGCAGCAGCGCCTGCGCAGCGCGCTGCGCCGCCTGGCCTGGTGGGTGCCGCATGCCCGCGTGCGGCTGGTGGACGACAACGGCCCGCGCGGCGGGCAGGACAAGCGCTGCCAGCTGCAGCTCAGTCCGCGCCAGGGCCCGCCGGTGGTGGTCACCGCGGTGGCCGATGACTGGCGCACCGCCTTCGAGCGGGCCCTGGCCCGTGCCGCCCAGGGCCTGCGCCGTCGCCATGCCCGCCAGCAGGACCGCCCGCTGCTGACCGGGCGCTGAGTCCCTTCGCCTTTCCCCCGCCACCCCTTTGACTTTCAGGAGCATTTCCATGCGCAGCTACCCCCGCAACAGCCCCGAAGCCGCCGCCCGCCTGGTGACCCTGGCCCTGCTGGCCGACGGGGACCTCTCCCGCATCGAGCTGCAGGCCGTCGAGACGCTGCAGGTGCACCAGCGCCTGGGCCTGGACCGCGAGGCGCTGCGCGAGGTGCTGCACGACTTCTGCGACGACCTGCTCAGCACGCACCGCCCCTGGGGCGAGTCCTGCCGCATCGACCCGCAGACCCTGGCCGGCCTGCTCGCCGAGGTCGACGAGCCCGCGCTGCGCCGCCTGGTGCTGCAGCTGTGCGTGGCCATCGTCGAGGCCGACCGCCACGTCGCCGAGGGGGAGTCGATGGTGCTGGTGGCCGCCGTGGAGCAGTGGGGCCTGCAGCACGAGATGCTGGACCCCACGCCCGTGGCCTGACCGCTTGCCTGGCGGGCGGCCGGGTCGAAGGGTTCAGACCTCCGCGGCACTCCAGGCGCCGACGAGGGCACGGTTGCGCCCCGTCCCCTTGGCCTGGTAGAGCCGCAGGTCCGCCTGGTGCAGCAGCTCGCCCCAGCTGCGCTGGTTGACCCAGCCCACGGCCCCGCCCACGCTGGCGCCGATGTGCACGGTCACCGTGGCATGGAGCTGGAACGGTTGCTGCAGGGCCAGCACGACGGCCTCGGCGGTGCGGCCCGCGCTGGCCTCGTCGTGCATGCCCGGCAGCACGATGGCGAACTCGTCGCCGCCGAGCCTGGCGACCACGTCCGAGGGACGCACCAGCCGGATCAGCCGCACGGCGACCTGCCTCAGCACGTTGTCGCCGGCGGCATGGCCGTGGGTGTCATTGACGGGCTTGAAGCGGTCCAGATCGATGTAGAGCACGGCCATGGGCTCATCGACCCGGTCGTTCAGCATGTGGCGCAGCCGCTGCTCGAAGCCCGCCCGGTTCAGCAGCCGGGTCAGCGGATCGGTCTGCGACAGCGACTCCAGCCGCAGGGCCTCCTGCTTCTGCGCGGTGACGTCCTGCGTCACGACCACGAAGCCGTCGAGCGCTCCGGCATTCGTCCTCAGCGGGATGTAGTCGACGGCCACGAAGCGCTGGCTGCCCGGGCCGCTCTGGTCGATCTCGAAGCGGACCTGCTCGCCCGCCAGCGCGCGCTGCACCCAGGGCCAGCGGCGCTCGAATTCGGCCTCGCCCAGCACCTCGCGTGCGGTGCGCCCGACCAGATCGGTGGACGACCGGCCCACGCTCTGCTCGAAGGCCCGGTTGACGAACTGGTAGTGTCCGCTCGGGTCCACGACCGCGACGGGCGAAGGCATCGAGTTGGCCACGGAGCGCACCGTCGCGGCTTGCCGGTCCTTCTCGGACTGCGCCGCTTCCAGCTCGGAGATGTCGCGCATCAGGATGGAGTAGCGCTCGATCGCACCGAGCTCGTCCCGGTGCGCGATGACCATGTGGCTGACCGGGACCACCCGCCCGCCGGCCAGGCGGGCGTGCGACTGGCCCAGCCACACATCGCGGGCCTCCAGCGCGGGCATGATCTGCGCCTCGAACAGGCGGGCGGTGGAGGCGGGCAGCAGCTCGGCGACGAGCCGCTCGTCGCTCGGCGCCCACGGGTGGCCGAGCATGGCACGGGCCGCGGCCGGGTTCATGTAGCGCACCCGGCGTGCCCGGTTGGCCTGGATCACGAAGTCGGGCGTGTTGTCGAAGATCGCCGCGATCTCGCGCAGCGCCCGCTCGCCGGCGCTGCGCTGGGTGACGTCGACGCCGGCGACGAAGAAGCCGAGCACGCCGGCGTCGTCGATCGCGTGGTTGGGGCTGAGGCGGTGCTCGAGGCGCCGGGTCTGGCCCTGCAGGGTCTCTTCGAACTCGAAGCACTGCGGCTGGCCCTGCAGCGCCAGCCGCGCGCGCTCGCCCAGGGGCGCATCGGGGGCGTCGGGAAACAGCTCCGCGCGGCGGCGCCCGAGGGCGTCTGCCGCGGGCACGCCCGTCTCGCGGCTCCATTGCGCATTGACGAAGCGGTAGCGGCGCTCGCGGTCCAGGTAGGCGATGCGCAGCGGCAGGCTGTCGGTCAACTGGCGCAGGAAGGCCTCGCGCTCCTCGAGGTGCTGGCGCAGCTGGCGGCGCTCGGTGATGTCCTGGAAGGCGCCGAGCATGCGCACCGGGCGCCCCGCGTCGAACTCCACTTCGCCCACGGCGCGTGCCCAGATCAGCCGCCCCGAGGCCGTGCGCACCTGCAGCTCGAGGTCCCAGGCTTCGCCGTGGTGGATGCCGCGGTCGACGGCGGCTTCGAGCACGCGGCGTGATTCCGGCTCGTAGAACGACAGCGCGTTCTCCAGCGTCGGCCTGAAATCGGCCGCCACCTCGTGCAGGCGACGGGTCTCTTCGGTCCAGCTGACCAGGCCGGTGCCCAGGTCCATTTCCCAGCCGCCCACGCCCGCCACCCGCCCGGTGCGCGTGAGCAGGTCCTGGCTGCGCCGCAGCTCACGCTGCGCCCGCACGCGGGCGCTGACGTCGCGGCCGGTCGAGTGCAGCAGCGGGCGGCCCGCACCGTCGATCTGCCGGGTGTTGGTCCAGGAGATCCAGCACTCCTCGCCGCTGGGCAGCTGCATCCGGTTCTCGGTGGTCAGCACCTCGCTGGTGGACAGCACCCAGTCGATGCGGTCCTGGACGAGGGCCCGGTCGGCCTCGTGCACGTAGTCGAACAGGTTCGTCCCCTCGACCTGCGCCACGCTCAGGCCGAACTGCTGCGCGTAGGCCGGGTTCACGTAGAGCAGGAGCCCCTCGGCCGTGGCCTGCGCCACCATCTCGCCCTGCACGTCCAGCATGGCGCGCAGCCTGGCCTCGCTGTCGGCGACCGCCTGTTGCTGCTCGTCACGCAGCTGCAGCGCCTGATCGGTCAGGCGTTCGCGCATCTCCAGCGCCTGCACGGCCGCGTCCGCCAGCTGCGCCAGCGTGGCCGACTGGGCCGCGCTGAGGCGCCGCGGCTGGCGATCGATGACACACAGCGTGCCCACGCGGTCGCCGGAGCGGGTCACCAGAGGCGCACCGGCGTAGAAGCGGATGCCGGGCTCGCCGGTGACCGCGGGCTGGTCGGCGAAGCGCGCGTCCCGCGTCGCGTCGGGCACCTCCAGGATCTCGTCACCCTGGATCGTGTGGTGACAGAACGCCAGGCTGCGTGGGGCCTCGCGCGGCTCCGGCAGCCCGGTCTGGGCCAGGATCCACTGCCGGTCCTGGTCCACCAGACCGATCAGCGCCACGGGGGCTGCGCAGAGGGAGGCGGCCAGGGCGGCCAGCGAGTCGAACAGCGGCTCGCTGCCGGTATCGAGCACCTTCAATGCCCGCAGGCGAGCGAGTCGGCGGGCCTCGAGGGCTGCAGGAATGTCCAGGCTGTCCAACGTCTTGCCGCTCCTTCTGCGCCGTACCGCTTCCAGAGGATAGCGTCGGGGCGTTCATCCTTGCCGGAAAGACCCGAAAAAATGCCGTCGAAGCCCGACTGGAGATCCGTGCGGCCGAGGCCTCCTCCAAGCGGGTTGGCGTCTGCAACACGATCAGCGCAGGCCCCCGAGCCACTCGTCATCGGCTCCACCCGCCGGCCCAGGAAGTCTCGTCCGCGGCCGGGCCGCGAGGTCGGCCGCGCGCAGCCTCTGATACCATTTTCAGATGCTTCGTCGCTGGTTCATCCTCCTCCTGCTCGTGCTGCAGTTGCAGCCGGTGCTGGCGTTCATGCCTGAACAGGTGGTGACGCTGGCGCAGGCGTTGGCGCATGAACGGATTCACCAGGAAGGGCAGGGCCATCGGCATGACGACGCCCTGACCCTGGGTGCGCCGAGCGACGACGACGGGGCGACGCTGGCCCATGTCCACCACGACGCCGCGCACCACGCGGTGCTGCTGCCTGCCGCCGCCACCTGGTGCTCCGTGGCCGCCGTGGAGGGCGCGCTCGCCGTGTTCGGGCCGTGCCGAATTCCCAGCCCCTGTCTGGACGGGCCGCTGCGCCCACCCCGCACCTGCGTGTGAAGGTCCCCTGACGGGCCTGCTGCCCGTCGCCTGAACCTTTCGTTGCCGATGGGTCGGCGGTGCCGAGTGCCTTCAGGGCGATGCGCCCGCTGAGAGCGAGGCGTCGCTCGTGACGTCGCGGCAATGTCATCACTGCACGGAGTCTCATGTTCCAGTCTTCCAGATCGGTGCCACGCTGGCCGTGGCTGGCCGCCTTCGCCTTCGCCCTCTTGCCCGCCTTGTCGTGGGCCCACGGCATCTCCGCCGAGGATCGCCAGCGCATGCTGGAGGGTGGCTACCTTCAATACGTCGGCCTGGGCGCCACCCACATGCTGACGGGCTACGACCACCTGCTGTTCCTGTTCGGCGTGGTGTTCTTCCTCACCACCTTGCGCGACGTGGCGAAGTTCGTCACCGTGTTCACGCTGGGCCACTGCATCACGCTGGTGTCCGCCACCTTCTTCGGCCTCACCTGGAACTACTTCCTGATCGATGCGGTGATCGCGATCAGCGTCATGTACAAGGGCTTCGACAACATCGGCGGCTTCCAGCGCGTGTTCGAGATGGAGAAGTCGCCGAACCTGCTGGGCATGGTGTTCGGCTTCGGCCTGCTGCACGGCTTCGGCCTGTCCACCCGCCTGCAGCAGCTGCCGCTGGGCGACGACCCCGCCGCGATGCTGTGGCGCATCCTCAGCTTCAACCTGGGGGTCGAGCTCGGGCAGATCGCCGCGCTGGCGGCCATGGTGGCGGTGCTGGCCTGGTGGCGCCACACCCACGCCTTCCGGCGCATCGCCCACGCCGCCAACCTGCTGCTGATCGCCCTCGGCGGCCTGCTGCTGCTGATGCAGCTGCATGGCTACCTGCACGACAGCGACCCCGATGGTTTCCGCTTCCCGGCGCAGGAGCACCGTCACCTGCATGAAGACATGGACGTGGACAGGACGGTGGACCCCAGCCGCAACCAGCTCTGAGCGCGCCCCCGTGGTCATCGCTGCGCTTTCCTCTCGCCTTTCATCCTGTGGAGATTCCCATGAACAAGACCTTCCTCGTCGCCACCGCCTTCGTGGCCACCCTGACCCTGTCGTCCGCTGCGCGTGCCGGCGCCGATGCCAGCTGCCACTTCCACGGCAGCAAGCCCGCGGCGCAGGCCACCGTGGTGCAGTGCGCCACGCAGTACAAGAACAAGCTGGTCGAGAGCGGCAAGCTCGACCGGTCCTGGCAGGCGGTCACCCAGGCCGACAGGATCGAGCAGGTGGACGGCCAGCGCAGCAAGGAGTGGAAGCTGAGCTTCAAGAACCCGGCGGCGCCCGACAAGGCCAAGGACACGCTGTACCTGTTCTATTCGCTGCCGGGCAATTTCATCGCCGCCAACCACACCGGGCAGTGATGTTCGCGGGCCGGATGACGCCAGGCAAGGCGGCGGGTGAAGCGCATGGGGGGCTCCGCATGGGGCGCGGTGACGGTCATCAGGTGGAGGCCTCGACATGAAACATCTGCCACTGCCTGCCTTCCGAGGCGCCGCGCTGGCCCTGCTGGCTGCGGCGCTGTTCGGTGTGAGCACGCCGCTGGTGCAGCGAGCCGGTGCGGGCGTGGGGGCTTTCAGCACCGCGGCCTTGTTGTATGCCGGGGCGGCGCTGGTGGGTTTGCTGACCCGCCTGCCCAGGGAGCGCGAGGCCCGCGTCGCCCGTGCGGACCTGCCCCGGCTCGCCGCGATGGCTTTGTTCGGCGCGGGCATCGGGCCGGTGGCGCTGGCCTGGGGTCTGCAGCACACCAGCGGCACCAGCGCGGCCTTGTTGCTGACCCTGGAAGCGCTGTTCACGGCCGTGCTGGCTCGTCTGCTGTATCGAGAGACCATGGATCGCCGCGTCTGGCTGGCGATGCTGCTGTTGCTGGGCGGCGGGGTGGTGCTGGTGCTGGACCAGGGGCGCTCGGGCCCCATGCAGTTCATGGGCCTGATGGCGGTGATGGCGGCGACCGTGGCCTGGGGGGTCGACAACACCTTGTCGCGTGGCCTGGCGGAGCGTGATCCCGGGCAGGTGGTGTTGGGCAAGGCGGTGCTGGGTGCGGCCACCACCGCGGCCATCGCCGTGATGGCCGCCGAGCCCTCACCGGGCGTTGCCGCCTCGCTGGCGCTGCTGGTGATCGGCGCGACGGGCTACGGGTTGAGCCTGCGCTTCTATCTGCTGGCCCAGCGCGCCTTCGGCGCCGCGCGCACCGGATCGGTCTTCGCTTTTGCGCCCTTCATCGGCGCGGCCCTGGCCATGTCGCTGGGCGAGCGTGGCCTGAGCCCGTGGATGGGGCTGGGCGGCCTGCTCATGCTGGCCGGCGTGGTGCTGCACCTGGCCGAGTCCCATGGCCACGAGCACACTCATGAAGCCCTGGTGCATGACCACGCCCACACCCATGACGATGGTCACCACGACCATCACCACGAGGTGATGCCCGTCGGGGCGCACAGCCACGAGCATCAGCACCTGCCGCTGACGCACGACCACGCCCACGTGCCGGATGTGCATCACGCCCACGCGCACGCCCGCGCCCCCTGAGGGCGTCAGGCCTGCAGCACGAGTGCCTCGATGGCCAGGCCGACCTCGGTCGTGCTGGCGCTGCCGCCCAGGTCGCGGGTGCGCGGGCCCTCGCGCAGCACGGTCTCGATGGCCTGGACGATCGTGTCGTGGGCGGCCTTGCCGGCGCCGTCGCCCCGGTCGAGGAAGTCCAGCATCAGCGCGCCGGACCAGATCATCGCGATCGGGTTGGCGATGTTCTGGCCGAAGATGTCGGGTGCCGAGCCGTGCACCGGCTCGAACAGCGAGGGGAAGAGGCGCTCCGGGTTCAGGTTGGCCGACGGCGCGATGCCGATCGTGCCGGTGCATGCCGGCCCGAGGTCCGACAGGATGTCGCCGAACAGGTTGCTGGCCACGACCACGTCGAAGCGCTGCGGCTGCAGCACGAAGCGCGCGGCGAGGATGTCGATGTGCTGCTTGTCGACCTGGACCTGCGGGTAGCCGCGCGCCATCTCGTCGGCACGCCCGTCCCACCAGGGCATGCTGATGGCCACGCCGTTGCTCTTGGTCGCCACCGTCAGGTGCCTGCGCTCGCGCTCGGCGGCCCGCTCGAACGCGAACCTGAGCACCCGGTCGGTGCCGTGGCGGCTGAACACCGACTCCTGGATCACGATCTCGCGCTCGGTGCCGGCATACATCACGCCGCCGAGGTTGGTGTACTCGCCCTCGGTGTTCTCGCGCACGATCAGGAAGTCGATGTCGCCTGGCTTGCGGCCAGCCAGCGGGCAGGGCACGCCCTCGAACAGCCGCACCGGGCGCAGGTTGATGTACTGGTCGAACTCGCGCCGGAACTTCAGCAGGCTGCCCCACAGCGAGACGTTGTCGGGCACCGTCGCCGGCCAGCCGGCCGCGCCGAAGTAGATCGCGTCCATGCCCTGCAGCTGCTGCTTCCAGTCGGGCGGCATCATGCTGCCGTGCTGCAGGTAGTGGTCGCAGCTGGCCCAGTCGATGGGGGTCAGCTCCAGCGTGATGCCGAAGCGCCGCGCGGCGGCCTCGAGCACGCGCACGCCCTCGGGCGCCACTTCCTTGCCGATGCCGTCGCCGGGGATCACCGCGATGCGGTAGGTGCTGCTCATCTCGTCGTCTCCTGGGGTGGGGTGCGCAGAGCTTAGGTGCTGATCGATTCATGGACAATGCCTCGATCTGTCATGTGACCATGCACGAATCGTGAGCAATCCATCGCCCTCCAACGACGATCTGCGGGTCTTCGCCACCGTGGTGCTGCGCTCGGGCTTCGCGGCGGCGGCGCAGGACCTCGGCGTCTCGCCCGCCTACGTCAGCAAGCGGGTGCGCGTGCTCGAGGCCCGGCTGGGCGCCCGGCTGCTGCACCGCACCACGCGCCAGGTCACGCTGACCGAGGATGGCGAGCGGGCCTACCGCTGGGCGCAGCGCATCCTCGACGACGTGGACCAGCTGCTGCAGGAGATCGGCGGCACCCGGGAACAGCCCCGCGGCACGCTGCGCGTGAGCAGCAGCTTCGGCTTCGGACGGGGGCAGGTCGCCCCGGCGCTGAGCGCGCTGACCGAGCGGCATCCCCGGCTGCAGGTCCGGCTCGAGCTGTTCGACCGCCTGGTGGACGTGGCGGCCGAAGGCTTCGACCTGGACGTGCGCGTGGGCGACGAGATCGCGCCGCACCTGATCGCCCGCCGGCTGGCCGACAACCACCGTGTGCTGTGCGCGGCACCGGGCTACGTGGCGCAGCGCGGCGCGCCGCGCACGCTCGACGACCTGAGGTCGCACGACTGCCTGGCGATCAAGGAGCGTGACCATCCCTTCGGCGTGTGGCGGCTGCAGTGCGACGGTCGCGAGCAGACGGTCAAGGTGTCGGGGCCGCTGTCGAGCAACAACGGCGAAGTGGCCTTGCGCTGGGCCCTCGACGGCCGCGGCATCGTGCTGCGCTCGGTGTGGCAGGTGGCGCCGCTGCTGGCCGACGGCCGGCTGGTGCAGGTGCTCCCGGGCTGCCTGCAGCCGGCCAACGTCTGGGCCGTCTACCCGGTGCGCCTCGAGCGCTCGGCCAAGCTGCGCGTGGCGGTGGAGTTCCTGGTGCAGTGGTTCGAGGCGGCGCAGGCCCTGCACGGTGGCTCACCGAAAGAGCCTGTCGAGCCGGCCGCCCCGGCCGCTCCGGCCGGCCGCCCGGCGGCGTAGCATGTCGTCGAGGCGCCGCCCGGCGCCGACCGCAGGCCTTCCACACCCCATGCCGTCACGCCGGCCGCCACCATGTACCTCCCGCCACACTTCGTCCCGATCCAGCCCGACGCCCTGCACCGGATCATGCGCACGCACCCGCTGGGCGCGCTGGTGACGTCGGGGCCCGAGGGCCTGGACGCCGACCACATCCCTTTCGAGTTCGACGCCCGGGCCGGCCCGCTGGGCCGGCTGTCGGCCCATGTGGCGCGTGCCAATCCGCTGTGGCAGCGCTGTCCGACGGGCAGCGCGGTCATGGTGATCTTCCGCGGGGCCCAGGCCTATGTGTCGCCCGGCTGGTACCCGAGCAAGCACGAGACGCACCGCCAGGTGCCGACCTGGAACTACGAGGTGGTGCACGCGCACGGCCGGCTCACGGTGCGCGACGACGAGCGTTTCGTGCGTGGCCTGGTGGCGCGCCTGACCCGGCATCACGAGGCGGCCGAGCCGCGGCCCTGGAAGATGGGCGACGCCGACCCCGCGTTCATCGACGACCTGCTGGGCCGCATCGTGGGCCTCGAGATCGAGATCACCTCGCTCACCGGCAAGGCCAAGCTCAGCCAGAACCGGGAGGCCCGCGATCGCCTGCACGCGGCCGATGTCCTGGCCGAGCGCGGCCAGGGCGAACTGGCGCAGGCCATGCGCGACGCGGGCTGAACGTCCCTCTGCCGGGTCGAGCGACGCCGGCGTGCACCGCCCGCCCGGCCGGCTGCGGACCGGTGGCGGCCTCGGCAGGGCGTGACGGACCTCAGGTTTTCCGCGGCGGCTGTGCGTCCGCTGTCCGTTTGGGGTGGGGCCGACCGCAATGCGCCGATATAGTGGCCGGGCGTGCCGGCACTTGACGTTGTTGACGAGTGGGCAGGCCGTGGGCCGGAGAGTCATGGATTGTTTGTCGAGCCCCGATGGGGTGGGGGCGCGGGTCGGGGACCGCTCGCCCGTGAGGCCCCCGCGGGCCTCGGTCTACGTGCTGGCCGTGGTGCTGATCGCGGGTCTGGTCGCAGCGGTGGCGAGCCTGGCCGTCTACCGGGAATTCGCGCAGTACCGGGAACAGACCCTCACGACGACGATGAACACCGCGAGGCTGATCGACCAGGTGGTCGAGAGCATGTTCGCGAAGGTCGACGTGAGCCTGCAGACCAGCGCCCGTTTCTACCTGGATCGGCTCGGGCAGCGCCGGCCGGCCGGTCTCGCCGTCGAGCCCTTCCTGGCGGAGCAGCGTCGGCTGCATCCCGAGATCATCAGCCTGCGCATCACCGATGCCGCGGGTGCGGTCATCCACGGCCTGGACCCCGGCGAGCAGGCGGTGAACCTGGCCGACCGCTCCTTCTTCAAGGCGGCCCGCTCGAATGCCGACGACCGGCTCATCGTGGCCGGTCCGGTGCTGGCGCGCATCGCGCAGAAGTGGGTGCTGGTGCTGGCGCGGCGACTGCAGGATGGACAGGGCCGCTTCGTGGGCATGGTCTACGCCAACATCGCCGTGGCGTCTTTCCAGGCCCCGCTGTCCAGGGTCGATCTCGGACCGCATGGGGCGGCCACCTTGCGCACGAGCGAGCTGGCGCTCGTCTTCCGGGTGCCCGAGTCCGCCGACACGATCGGCTCCACCCGGGTGTCCGCCGACCTGGCCGCGATCATCCAGGCCGGTCGTCAGCAGGGCAGCTATGTGGCCGCCACCGCGCTGGACGGCATCGAGCGCATCAACGCCTACCGCCGGATCGGCACCCATCCCGTCTACGTGATCGTGGGCGCGGCACCCCGCGACCGGCACGGCGACATCGCCTCCAGCATCGCGCTGATCGGCGTGCTGTCGCTGGTGGCGCTGGGCGTGCTGCTGGCCGGTGCCCGCGTGGTGTGGCAGACCACCGCCCGGCTGCATGCCGACCTGGCGATCCGCGAGCGCCTGGAGGCCTCGCTGCGGCAGGCCCAGCAGATCTCCAGGCTGGGCAACTGGGTCTGCGACGCCAGGACGGGCAAGTGCAGCTGGTCGGCCGTGCTGCACGACATCTTCCGGCTCGACCCGTCCGGGCCGGCGCTCCCGTTCGCGGCCATGGAGCCGTACTTCGAGCCCGCGTCCTGGTCCCGGCTGAAGCGGGCCGTGCAGGACTGCGCCACCCTGGGCACGCCCTATGACCTCGACGGGCAGATCATCCGCGCCGATGGCGAGTCGGCCTGGATCCACGCCAAGGGGGCGGCGCGCCGGTCCGACGAGGGCGAGATCGTGGAGCTGCACGGCACGGTGCAGGACATCAGCGAGCGCAAGCAGCTTGAACTGGCCCTGGGCCGGGCCAACGAGGAGCTGGACGATCTCTACAACGGCGTGCCTTGCGGTTATCACTCGGTCGACTCGAGCGGGCGTTACGTGCGCATCAACGCCACCATGCTGTCCTGGATCGGCTGCAGCCTGGACGAGGCGATCGGCAAGCTGGGCCCGCGGGATTCGTTCAGCGAAGCCGGCCGCGCGAAGTTCGACAGCAACTTTCCCTCCTTCCTGAAGACCGGTCGGGTGCGTGCCCTGGAGTTCGAGCTGGTGCACCGATCGGGCCAGCGGCGCACGGTCAGCGTCAGTGCCAGCGCGATCTACGACGCGCAGGGGCGCTTCAAGATGAGCCGCTCGGTCATGTTCGACGTGACCGAGCTGCGCCGCGCCCAGGCCCAGGTCAGCGAGATCAGGAGCACGCAGGACGCGATGCTGAACAACCAGCGGGTCGGCGTGGCCCGGCTGAGGGACCGGCAGTTCACCTGGGTCAACACGACGCTGTGCGACCTCTTCGGCTATCGTGCAGCCGAGCTGGAGGGCCGCAGCTCACGCTTGCTCTATGCGGACGATGCCTCGTTCGAGGCGCTGGGCCGGGATGCCTATCCCCGGTTGATGGCGGGCGAGTCCTTCCACACGCGGCTTCAGGTGCGTCGCCAGGACGGTCGCCTGGTGTGGATCGACCTGCAGGGGGTGCTGGTCGATGCGGCCTCCCGGGAGTCCTTGTGGATGCTGGCCGACATCACGGACCTGCTGCGGCGACAGGAGCAGTTCGAGTTCAACGCACGGCATGACGCGCTGACCGGCCTGGTCAACCGGTCGCTGCTGGACAAGCTGATCCCGCAGGCCCTGGACCGCGCCCGGCGACAGGGCACGCATGTGGCCGTGTGTTACCTGGACCTGGACCGGTTCAAGCCCGTCAACGACCGCCACGGGCATGCGGTGGGTGACGAGGTGCTCAAGGACGTCGGCAGGCGCCTGCTGCAGAGCGTGGGCGAGGCCGATGTGGTGGCGCGCATCGGCGGCGACGAGTTCGTGCTGCTGCTGACCGGCCTGGACGACGCCCAGGGCCACCGGCCCGTCTGCGAGCGCGCCAGGGCCGCGATCTCGAGGCCCATCATGATGGCCGGACAGCGGCTGTCGGTGGGCGTGGCCATCGGTGTCGCGGTGTTCCCGGTGGATGGCGACGATCCGGAAAGCCTGCGCATGCTCGCCGACGAGCGCATGTACCTGGACAAGGCGAGCCGCGACCTGCCGTCTGGACCTGCAGGCTGAGCGGGCTCGGCTCCTTCGTGACGAAGGCCACACCTTCGCTTCAACAGACCGTCATCTCCTCAGCTTTTGCGCCCATCACGATCCCGCGCACCGGGCTTCAATGCAGGTCAGCAGACCATGGGCAGTCCGCCCCGTCACCGTCATGGCAGAAAAGGTCCATTCATGTTTCAAACCCTGCGCGCCCGGCTGATCACCCTGTGCGTCGTCATCACGGCGGTCTCCCTCGTGATCCTGGGCCTGAGCACCTTCTGGGTCGAGCGGGCCAACAACCTCGAGGCGCTGGACCAGCGGGTGGGGCAGCTCACCCGGGTTCACGCGGCCGAGCTGACCGGCTGGGTCAAGGAGAAGCAGCGCATCACCAGCTCGATGAAGCTGGCCGTGGAGCAGGCCGATCCCGTTCCCTTCCTGGTGGCCACCCAGCAGGCCGGCGCCTTCGACGATGGCTACATCGTCTACGCCGACAAGCGCGTGGTCTTCACCCACCCCATGCCGGCGACCTACGACGGCCCGGCCAGGCCCTGGTATCGGCAGGCGATCCAGACCGGCGGGCCCACGCTCACGCCGGCCTACGTGGACGCCAGCACCGGCAAGCTGACCATCAGCTTCGTCGAGCCCTTCGGCCCGGCGGGCCAGCCCGCCGGTGTCTTCGGCACCGACATGCACCTGGACACCGTCGCCCGGACCGTGGCGGCCATCCGCCCGATGGACAACAGCTTCGCCTTCCTGCTCGACGGCGAAGGCAAGATCCTGGCCCACGCCGATGCCGCGCTGACGCTCAAGCCCGTGGAGGCGCTGGCGCCCGAGTTGACCCCGGCCCTGGTGACCGGGCTGGCCGACGGCGGCCGGCGGATGGACCTCACCCTCGACGGCACCGAGCTGATGCTCTATGCCGCCAGGGTCGAGGGCACGCCCTGGACCCTGGCGATCGCGATCGATCGGGCCCAGGCCACCCAGCCGGTGCGTGACCTGCTGAAGATGGCCGCCGGCATCACGGTGCTGTGCATGCTGATCGCCGGCGTCCTGATGACGCTGGTGGTGCGCAGGCAGTTGCACCGCCTGGACTCCGTGCGCGATGCGCTCCATGACATCGCTTCGGGTCATGGCGACCTGACCCGCAGGCTGCCGGCCCACGGCAACGATGAACTGGCCCACATCGCCACCGCGTTCAACCAGTTCGTCGACAAGATCGCGACCATGCTGCTGCAGGTGCGCGAGTCGGCCGAATCGGTGCGCCATGCCTCCCGCGAGATCGCCAGCGGCAACCTGGACCTCTCCAACCGCACCGAGCAGCAGGCCAGCTCGCTGCAAGAGACGGCCGCGGCGATGGAGGAGCTGACCGCCACCGTGCAGCAGAACGCCGAGAACGCCCGCCAGGCCAACCAGCTGGCCGGTCAGGCCTCCGAGGTGGCCAGCCGTGGTGGCGACGTCATGGGCAGCGTCGTGCAGACGATGGGCGGCATCGAGGCGTCGGCCCGCAAGATCGTGGACATCATCGGCGTGATCGACGGCATCGCCTTCCAGACCAACATCCTGGCGCTCAACGCGGCCGTGGAGGCCGCCAGGGCCGGTGAGCAGGGACGGGGTTTTGCCGTGGTCGCCAGCGAGGTGCGCACGCTGGCGCAGCGCAGCGCCGCTGCCGCCAAGGAGATCAAGGGCCTGATCGACGAGTCGGTCTCCCAGGTGAGCACCGGCAGCCACCTGGTGGCCAACGCGGGCGGCACGATGGACCAGGTGGTGGAGAGCGTGCGCCGCGTCACCGCCATCGTGGCCGAGATCAGCAGCGCCAGCAGCGAGCAGAGCTCGGGCATCGCCGACATCGGCAGCTCCATCAACCACATGGACCAGACCACCCAGCAGAACGCGGCGCTGGTCGAGCAGGCCACCGCCGCCGCCCAGGCGCTGCAGGACCAGGCGGTCCATCTCGCGCAGGTGGTCGCCGGCTTCAAGCTGGACGCCCACGCCGCGCCATCGCCCCTGCACGCCCGCTGACGCGGTCGGCCATCCGCCTGCACCCAGGCGCATTTCCACCGGGTGCCGGGGTGGGTACGGCCCCGACGGAGCGACTCGATGTCGTCGGTCCGGAGCGGATGTGCGCTGCGGTGGCCGGGCGCCGGCTAGTCGTTCAGCACGACGTATTCGCCGATGAACTCCGAGTCCGCGACCCGAACCAGCGTGATGTCCACGGTCTGGCCCGGGTGCAGCGTGTCCACGCCGACGCCGCGTGTGCTCCGGGTGATCGCCCAGGATCGTGTGGCGTCACGGACGTAGGCCAGTCCGGTCACGGGAAGCACCTGCTCGACGGTGACCTGTGCTCGGCGAAGCGTCTGCTGCGTTTTAGTCATGGTGGTCCTCTGTACCGACCTGTACCGACGATGAAGGATCGGTGGACTCACTGTATGCCAGGACGTCGACGGCGGGGCGCGTCGTGGCCGTTCTTGACGGTCCTGCTTGATCTGCTGCAGCGATTCAGCTCTCGATCGCCGGGGCGATGCCGGCCAGTTCGCCGCCTTTCAGCATGCGCTGGCGCCCGCCTTGCGCATGCGCGAACAGTGCTTCCGAGGCCCCCCTGCCATCGTGGGCCGCGAGCAGGTCGACGATGGCGCAGTGCTCTTCGGCGAAGTGTGGAATGGCCCGCGGGGCGAGCAGGTTGCGGCGGCGGAACAAGGCCAGCAGCTTGCACAGTCGGCGGTATTGCTCGGTCAGCACCTGGTTGCCGGTCATCGCCACGATGCAGTCGTGGAAGCCCAGGTTGAGCTCGTGGAAACGATCGACGTCTGCGGGCTGGACACCACGCATGGCCTCGGTCATGTCACGCAGGGTGTGCAGCTGTTCGTCCGTGATGCGTCCGGCCAGCAGGCGGCCGGCCGTCGCATCCAGCCCCGCACGCACGTCATAGATGTCGGCGGCTTCCGACAGCCTGATCTCGCGCACGTGGGCGCCCCGGTTCTTTTCCTGCCGGATCAGGCCCGACTCCTCCAGCGTGCGCAGGGCTTCGCGCAGGGGGCCGCGCGAAACCCCGAAGCGCTGCGCCAGGGCCATCTCGTTGAGCTTGCTGCCCGGTAGCAGGTCGCCGCCGAGAATCATGTCCTCGATCGACTCGACCACCAGACGGGTCAGCGACGTGCTCTGAACGAGGGCCAGGGCCTTTTCGGCGGGGTGGGGCAGCGTGGCGTTCATCGGGTGTCGCGGGTGGGGTGGCGAGGGGAATTGTAGAGCGATTCCATCAAATGTAGATTGTCAACAATCTGACACTTCGGGATCGTAACCTGCCGTCCGTTCATCCCCAACGGAGCCCCGCCATGAAGCTGAAGATCCTCGCGCCCATCCTGCTGTGTGCCGGCCTCTCGGTCGCCGCCGTCCTGCCTGCACAGGCTGAGCCGACGACGCTCAATGTCTACACGGCGCTGGAGACCGACCAGCTCAAGGCTTATGAAGAAGCCTTCAACAAGTCGCATCCGGACATCGAGATCAAGTGGACGCGCGACTCCACGGGCATCGTCACCGCCAAGCTGCTGGCCGAGAAGAGCAAGCCCGTGGCCGATGTGGTGATGGGCGTGGCCGCCTCCAGCATGGTGGTGTTCGAGCGTGAGGGCCTGCTGCAGCCCTATGCGCCGGCCAACCTGAAGGCGATCAACCCGCGTTTCCATTCGGGGGGCGCCACACCGAGCTGGGTCGGCATGGACGTGTGGGGCGCCGCCATCTGCTACAACGTGGCCGAGGCGCTCAAGCAGGGTCTGCCGCGCATCGAGAGCTGGAAGGACCTGCTGCGCCCCGAGTTCAAGGGCAAGATTGTGATGCCCAACCCGAACTCGTCGGGCACCGGCTTCCTGGACGTGACGGCCTGGCTGCAGATCTTCGGCGAGAAGGGTGGCTGGAACTACATGGACGGGCTGCACGAGAACGTGGCGGTCTACACCCATTCCGGCTCCAAGCCCTGCGTGATGGCGGGCGCGGGCGAGTTCCCGGTGGGCATCTCGTTCGAGTACCGCGCCAACACGGTCCGCCAGAAGGGGGCACCGATCGACGTGGTGTTCCCCAAGGAAGGCCTGGGCTGGGACCTCGAATCGATCGCCATCGTCAAGGGCACGCCTCGGTTGGAGGCCGCCAGAAAGCTGGCCGACTGGGCCGCCAGCCGTGAGGCCAACGAGCTCTACGCGAAGAACTTCGTCATCACCGCCATCCCCGGCATCGCCACCCGCCTCAAGCACGTGCCGACCGACTACGAGAAGCGCCTGGTGAAGAACGACTTTCAGTGGGTGGGCAAGAACCGCGAGGCCATCCTGGGCGAATGGCAGAAGCGCTACGCCGCCAAGTCCGAACCGAAAAAGTGAGCCGGTTCCCGTGATTCCATCCGGCGGTGCCGTCCTGCCTGCGGTGCCGCCGGGTCTTGCCTGTCTGGCGGAGCGTTCATGTCCCATCTTCAGATCCAGCACCTGCACAAGCGGTTCGGTGCCTTCACGGCGCTGGATGACCTCAGTCTGTCGGTCGCGCGCGGTGAATTCGTGGTGCTGCTCGGCCCGTCAGGCTGTGGCAAGACGACCTTGCTGCGCACCATCGCCGGCCTGGAGCATCAGGACAGCGGGCAGATCGTGCATGCCGGGCGCGACATCTCCCGGCTTTCGCCCGCCGAGCGTGACTACGGCATCGTGTTCCAGTCCTACGCGCTGTTTCCCAACCTCGATGTGGGCCAGAACGTGGCCTATGGCCTGAACCGGCGCCGCGCGGGCCGCGAGGCGCACCGCCAGCGGGTCGACGAGATGCTGGCGCTGGTCGGCCTGCCGGGCACCGAGGACAAGTACCCTTCGCAGCTCTCGGGCGGGCAGCAGCAGCGCATCGCGCTGGCCAGGGCACTGGCCACGCGGCCCGATCTGCTCTTGCTGGATGAGCCGCTGTCGGCTCTGGATGCGATCGAGCGCGTGCGCCTGCGCTCGGAGATCCGCAAGCTGCAGCAGACCCTGGGCGTGACCACGATCATGGTCACGCACGACCAGGAAGAAGCGCTGTCGATGGCCGACCGCGTGGTGGTGATGCGCAGCGGACGCATCCAGCAGGTGGGGACGCCGCAGGGCGTGTACCACGCGCCGAGCAATGACTTCGTGGCCGATTTCATCGGCCGCAGCAACCTGATCGACGCCCAGGCCAGCGACGAGCACCATGTGCGGCATGGCGGCCTCACGCTGCACACGCATGCCGGCCTGGTGCCGGGTCGGCGCTACCGCTTCAATGTGCGTCCCGAGGACATCAGCCTGCTCGACGGCTGGGCTCCGGTGGCCAACAGCTTCCATGCCCATGCCGACAAGTGCGAGTTCCTGGGCGCGTTCTGGCTGGTCACGCTGACGCCCGTGGCGGGGGGCATGCCACCGATCGTGGCGCAGTTCTCCAGCAACTACCTGGCCGGTCGCCCCATCCAGCCCGGTGCCCTGCTGCGCCTGGCCATTCCCGCCGGAAAGCTGTTGCCGATGCAGGTGTCGGCATGAGCAGCAGCCTCACGTCGGGTGCTGGCTGGGCCGCTCGTCCGAGCCGCAGCGAGCGTGGCAGCTCCGCGCTGCTGCTGGCGGCGGCGGCGCTGCTGTGCCTGTTCCTGCTGCTGCCGATGGGCGCGCTGTTCAGCCACAGCCTGATCGATGCCCAGGGGCGCTGGCAGCTGACGCAGTTCCGCGCCTTCGCCAGCGCGCCGGGCACCGCCACGGCGATCTGGAACACCCTCTGGGTGGCCCTGGTCGTCACCGGCATCACCGTGCCGCTGGCCTTCGTGTATGCCTATGCCATCCAGCGCTCCTGCATGCCGTTCAAGGCACTGTGGCGCCTGCTGGGCCTGTCGCCGTTGCTCGGGCCTTCGCTGGTCGGCGCGATCGCCTTCATCCAGTGGTTCGGCACCCAGGGCGTGCTCAAGCCCTGGCTGGGCGACGCCAGCGTCTACGGCCCGCTGGGCATCGTGATGGCCACGGTGTTCGCCAGCTTTCCGCATGCGCTGATGATCCTGATCGTGGCACTGGCCACTTCGGACGGCCGCTTGTACGAGGCGGCCGATGCGTTGCGCGCCACACGCTGGCGCCGGTTCCTCACCGTCACGCTGCCTTCGGCCAAATATGGCCTGATCAGCGCCGCGATGGTGGTGTTCTCGTACTCGGTCAGCGAGTTCGGCATTCCCAAGGTCATCGGTGGCAACTTCCAGGTGCTGGCCGTCGAGATCTACGTGCAGGCCGTGGGCCAGCAGAACTTCGGCCGCGGGGCGGTGGTGGCCATGGTGCTGCTCATGCCGGTGCTGCTGGCCTTCGCCGTGGATCTGAAGGTGCAGCGTCGGCAGCAGGCCAGTCTCACCTCACGGGCCGTGCCCTACGTGCCCAAGCCCGACGGGCGACGCGACACGCCGCTGCTGATCTGCACCGTGCTGGTGGCCGGCGCCATGGTGGCCGTGCTGGGCATGGCTGCGGCCACCTCGTTCATCAGCTTCTGGCCCTACAACCTCGCGCCCACTCTGGACCACTACGCCTACGGCCTGGCCGAGGCTGGTGTGCTGAGCGCCTACCTGCACAGCCTGTGGATGGCGCTGCTGACCGCGCTGACGGGCACGCCCTTCGTGTTCGTGACCGCCTACCTGCTGGAGAAGACCGGCCGCCGCGGGTCGTGGTTGCACACGGCCGTGCAGGCCCTGGCCTCGCTGCCGATGGGCGTGCCCGGCCTGGTGCTGGGCATCGGCTACATCCTGTTCTTCAACCAGCCGGGCCATCCGCTGGGCGGCCTGTACCAGAGCTTCACGATCCTGGTGATCGTCAACGTGGTGCACCACTACACCTCCTGCCACCTCACGGCGCTCACCGCGCTCAAGAGCCTGGACCGCGAGTTCGAGGCGGTGTCGGCCTCGCTGAAGGTGCCGCGCTGGGTGACGTTCCGGCGCGTGACGCTGCCGGTGTGCCTGCCTGCGGTGCTCGACATCTCGCGCTACCTGTTCATCAACGCGATGACCACGGTGTCGGCGCTGGTGTTCCTCTATGCGCCGCACACGCTGCCGGCCTCGGTGGCCATCCTCAACCTCGACGAGGCCGGCGAGCTCGGTCCGGCCGCGGCCATGGCCACGCTGATCGTGGTGACCACCGCGACGTTCAGCCTGCTGCACGCGGGCCTGGCCCACCTGCTGCTGCGCCGACACCAGGCCTGGCGCCAGCCGCACCGCTGAGCGGTGTCGCGCCAGGGCTCCCTTCACCCACGGAAACTTCACACCATGCGCCAACACCTGGAAGCCGTCATCTTCGACTGGGCCGGCACCATCGTCGACTTCGGCTCGTTCGCCCCGACGCAGATCTTTGTCGATGCCTTCAGGACCGCATTCGACTTCGACCTCACGCTCCGCGAAGCCCGCGGCCCGATGGGCCTGGGCAAATGGCAGCACATCGAGGCCCTGGGCCGCGACCCGGTCGTGGGCGCGCGCTGGGCGGCGCAGTTCGGCCGATCGATGAACGACGACGACATCCGCCACCTCTATGACACCTTCATTCCGCTGCAGGTCGAGCGGGTGGGCCTGCACAGCGCGCTGATTCCGGGGGCGCTGCAGACGGTGAACGAACTGCGCCAGCAGGGCCATCGACTGGGCTCCACCACCGGCTATCCGCGCCGGGTGATGACCCGCCTGATGGCCCTGGCCGCCGAGCAGGGCTATGTGCCCGATTGCACCGTGTGTGCCGACGACCTGACCGCCGGTGCACGGCCCGGCCCCTGGATGGCGCTGGAGTGCGTGCAGCGACTCGGCATCGGTGCGGTCTCGCACTGCGTGAAGGTGGACGATACGGTGCCCGGCCTTGCCGAGGGCCTGAACGCCGGCATGTGGACCGTGGGCGTGGCGCTCTCGGGCAGCCCGGCCGGTTGGACCCTGGCCGATTGTGAAGCCGCCAGCCAGGCGCAGCGCGCCGAGGTGCGCGAGCGTGTCGGTGCGGTGTTTCGCGCCGCCGGTGCGCATTTCGTGATCGACACCGTGGCCGACCTGCCCGCGGTGCTGGACGAGATCGAGCATCGCCTGGCCCGCGGCCAGCGTCCTTGACGCGTCACCGTGCACCAGTCGACACCCGCAGAGCGGACACGCGAGACCAGCCCATGACTTCAGACTCCCACTACGACCTCGTCGTGATCGGCGCAGGCATCATCGGCCTGGCCACGGCCTACACCGCGCGCCAGCGTGGCCTGCGGGTGGCGGTGATCGAGCGTCACGCGCAGTGCGTGGGCGCCTCGGTGCGCAACTTCGGTTTCGTCACCGTCACCGGTCAGCGTCGCGGCGAGCACTGGCGCCGTGCGCTGCGCACGCGTGACGTGTGGCAGCGGATCGCACCTCAGGCCGGCATCGACGTGATCCACCAGGGCCTGTACGTGCTGGCCCGGCGCCCGCAGGCGATGGACGTGTTCGAAGCCTTCCTGCGCACCGAGATGGGGGAGGGCTGTCGCCTGCTCAGCGTCTCTGAAGCTGCGCGCGACCTGCCGGTGCTGCAGGCCGGCCTGGGCGTGCTGCACAGCCCGCACGAACGCCGTGTCGAGTCGCGTGATGCGATCCCTCGCCTGAGCCGCTGGCTGGCTGAATCGCTGGGCGTGGACTTCCGTTGGAACACGCCGGTGCTGGGCATCAGCCTGCCGCAGGTGCACACCAGCAAGGGCGTGATCCATGCGGCGCATTGTGTGGTCTGTCCCGGGCACGAGCTCGACGCCTTGTTCCCCGAGGTGATCGCACAGGCGGGCATCCGCCTGTGCACGCTGCAGATGATGCGGGTGCGACCGGCGCAGCCGGTGCGGCTGCCGGGCTCGATCATGTCGGACCTGAGCCTGGTGCGCTACGAAGGTTATGCCGACCTGCCCGAGGCGGCGCCGCTGAAGGCCTTGCTGCAGACCGAGCAAGCCGCGCACTTGCGTGATGGCGTGCACCTGATCGCCGTGCAGTCGGCCGATGGTTCGCTGGTGGTCGGCGACAGCCATGTCTATGGCGATGCCGAGGCGCCGTTCGGTCGAAGCGACATTGACGAGCTCATCACCGACGAGCTGCATCGTGTGTTGCGTCTGCCCGGCGCCTGCATCACCGAGCGCTGGACGGGGACCTACGCCTCGGCCGGCGACGTGGTCTACAAGGCCCGGCCCGCGCCGGGTGTGGCGGTGGGCATCGTGACCGGTGGCACGGGGGCGTCGACCTCGTTCGCCTTTGCGGAGGAACTGGTCGATCTGGCGCTGGGTTGAGCGTGCGCAGGTGACGGCCAGTCGACCGAGGAAAAGCGGGGGGGGGCGCCACTTGATCCATGGATCTCCCCGTCGACATCGGTCGCACAGTGGTGCAGCTGGGCGTCGGCCGGTGGGGCTGGGTGCTGCCAGTGACGTGGGGAGTCAACATGAATCAATTCCGTTCGATGCGCCTGGGCGCGCGTCTGGGCAGCGGCTTCGGGCTGGTGCTGATGATGATGGTCATCATGGTGGGGGCAGCGCTGTGGTCGATGACACGCATCAGCACCCTGGCCCACCGCGTGGTGGAGCAGGACATGGTGAAGGCAAAGGCAGCGGCGACGCTCAACGAGACTGTGCAAGCAAACGGACTGATCACGGCAAAGATGATCTTTGCTGGCGACTCGAACGAGCGCAGCGAGTTGCGGGCGCAGATGGACAGGAACAAGCAGACCGTCGACGAGTCGCTGAAAACGCTTGAACGCTTGGTCTACCTGGCGAAAGGCAAGGCCCTGCTGGCCGAACTGGTGGTGTCGCGTCAGGCCTTCGTGGCAGCTTTCTCGCAGACACTGGTGCTGCTGGACGGGGGGGATCGTGCGGGGGCGGAAAGCCACATGAAGGCGGCAACGTTGCCCGCGTTGGCGGTACTGCAGAAGCACGCCCATGCGGTGCTGGATCTGCAGGATGAGCTCGCGAAGTCCGCGTTGACGCAGGTGATCGGGCAGGTGGACGGCCAGCGTGAGTGGATGATGGGCCTGGGTGTCATGGCCCTGATGACCGGGGGGCTGTGCGCGTGGTGGCTGACCCGCTCGATCACTCGGCCGATCGCTCAGGCGGTGCGTGTGGCTCGCACCGTTGCCGCCGGGGACCTGACCTCGAGCATCGAGGTGCAAGGCCGCGACGAGCTGGCCGAGTTGCTGGAGGCGCTGCGAGACATGAATGCGTCGCTGGTGGGCATCGTGGGGCAGGTGCGAGCGAGCAGCGAATCCATCGCCACGGGGTCCTCCCAGATCGCCATGGGCAATGCCGATCTCAGCCAGCGCACGGAAGAGCAGGCCAGCAACCTGCAGCAAACGGCCGCTTCGATGGAGCAGCTGTCTTCGACCGTGACCCAGAACGCCGAGACCGCGCGTCAGGCCAATCAACTGGCTCTGGGGGCGAGTGACGCCGTACGATCTGGTGGCCAGATGGTGGGCGAGGTCGTCCAGACGATGGGTGTGATCCAGGCGTCCAGTCAGCGCATCAACGACATCATCGGTGTCATTGACGGGATTGCGTTCCAGACCAACATCCTGGCCTTGAATGCCGCCGTCGAGGCGGCCCGCGCGGGTGAACAGGGACGAGGTTTTGCGGTCGTGGCCGCAGAGGTGCGTGCGCTGGCTCAACGCAGCGCCGAAGCCGCGCGCGAGATCAAGGGGCTGATCACGGCGAGCGTGGAACAGGTCTCGGTCGGCTCCCACCAGGTGGTCAGTGCAGGGCAACGCATGGAGGTCATCGTGACGCAGGTGCAGCGGGTGGCCGATCTGGTGTCCGAGATCACGTCAGCCAGCGCGGAGCAGTCGCAGGGCATCGAGCAGGTGGGCGATGCGGTGAACCAACTGGACCAGGTGACGCAGCAGAACGCCGCCTTGGTAGAAGAAAGTGCCGCCGCCGCCGAGAGTCTGCGGCAACAAGCGCATCAGCTGGCTCGGGTGGTGCAGGGATTCAAGCTGGCAGTGTGTTGAGTGGGGACTCGTGTCGCATCACGACCACGTGAGCATTGGCAACGGGTGAGCGCAACAGACTTTAATACTCATGGAACACTTGTCTCTCCATGAGATGATTGCTTCATGACGTCATGGCTCATCCTCACGGCCACCTTGCCGACCTCGCCCAGCGGGCTGCGGGTGAAGGTCTGGCGCGCGCTCAAGGCGACCCACTGCGCCACGCTGCGCGAGGGGGTCTACATCCTGCCGCTGCAGGCCGGCTCGGCCGCGGCGTTTCCGGCGCTGGAGGCCACCATCCGCGCAGCCGGTGCGCAGGCCCACCTGCTGGAGGTGCCCGCGCGTGACGAGGCCCAGGAGGCGGTCTTCCGTGCGCTGTTCGACCGCACCGGGCACTACGCCGAGTTCCAGCAGGCGCTGAAGGCGGCGCATTCGCTGCTGTCCGCCGCCCCCGAGGCCGAGGCCCGGCGGGGCTTGCGCCAGCTGGACCAGCAACTGAAAGGCCTGCTGGCCTGCGATTTTTTTCCGGCCGCTCCTGCCGAGCAGGCCCGGGCCGGACTGACGGCGCTGCAGGCCGCACTGGAGCGCCGCTGGTCTCCCGGCGAGCCCGTCGCCACCGGGCAGGCCGTGCCCTTGCTGGACGTGGCGCACTACCAGGGCTGCACCTGGGCCACACGTGCCCGTCCGTGGGTGGACCGGATCGCCACGGCCTGGCTGATCACCCGCTTCGTGGATCGGCGGCCGACCTTCGTCTGGCTCGCCGATGCCCGCCAGGCGCCACGCGACGCGCTGACCTTCGACCTGGACGGGGCCCGCTTCACGCATGTCGGCGAGCAGGTGACCTTCGAGGTGGTGGCGCAGGCCTTCGACCTGCTGGCGCAGCCCGGCCTGAGGCGCCTGGCCGCGCTGGTTCACGTGCTCGACGTGGGCGGCCCGCCGCAGGACGAGGCCCCGGGCCTGGACCTGCTGGTGCGGGGCCTGCAGGCGCTGCACGCCGACGACGATGCGCTGCTGGCCGCCGCGCTGCCCTTGTTCGACACGGTGCTGGCCGGCCTGGCACCAGACCCCGGGACGACCTGATGACCGACCACGCACCGCACACCGACACCGCACCCGTCGCCCCCACGTTCTGGCAAGCCTTCGTGTACTGGCTGCGCCTGGGCTTCCTGAGCTTCGGCGGGCCGGCGGGGCAGATCGCGCTGATGCACGAGGACCTGGTGGAGCGCAGGCGCTGGATCTCCGAGCGGCGCTACCTGCACGCGCTGAACTACTGCATGGTGCTGCCTGGCCCCGAGGCGCAGCAGCTGGCCACCTACATCGGCTGGCTGATGCACCGCGGCTGGGGCGGCATCGTGGCCGGCGGGCTGTTCGTGCTGCCCTCGCTGCTGATCCTGATCGCGCTGTCGTGGATCTACATGGCCTGGGGCCATGTGCCGGCGGTGGCCGGCGTGCTCTA
The DNA here is from genome assembly GCF_003201595.1 of Sphaerotilus hippei. Taxonomy (GTDB): domain Bacteria; phylum Pseudomonadota; class Gammaproteobacteria; order Burkholderiales; family Burkholderiaceae_C; genus Sphaerotilus; species Sphaerotilus hippei. Next base: position 69,304 of record NZ_QJJS01000010.1, read on the forward strand.
CGGCATCAAGCCGGCGGTGACGGCCATCGTGGTCTCGGCGGCGGTGCGCATCGGCTCGCGCACGCTGAAGAACGGCTGGCTCTGGGGCATCGCGGTGGCGGCCTTCGTGGCCATCTTCGCGCTGGAACTGCCGTTTCCGCTGATCGTGGTGGCCGCGGGCCTCATCGGCCACGTCGGCGGCCGGGTCGCCCCGCAGAAGTTCGCCGTCGGCGGCGGCCATGGCTCGTCCGGCCGATCCCGTGGTCCGGCGGTGATCGACGACGACACGCCCACGCCGGAGCACGCCCGCTTCCGCTGGGACCGTTTCCTGCGCGCGCTGCTGTTCGGCCTGGGCCTGTGGGCGCTGGGCATCGGCGGCCTGACGCTGGCGCTGGGCTGGGACGCGGTGCTCACCCGGATGGCCTGGTTCTTCACCAAGGCGGCCCTGCTGACCTTCGGTGGCGCCTACGCCGTGCTGCCCTACGTCTACCAGGGGGCGGTCGAGCACTTCCAGTGGTTGAGCGCGCCGCAGATGATCGACGGCCTGGCGCTGGGCGAGACGACGCCGGGCCCGCTGATCATGGTGGTGTCCTACGTCGGCTTCGTGGGCGGCTGGAGCCAGGCGCTCTTCGGGCCTCAGGCGCTGCCGCAGGCGGGCATCGTGGCGGCCTGCGTCGTCACCTTCTTCACCTTCCTGCCGTCCTTCCTGTTCATCTTCCTGGGCGCACCGTTCATCGAGTCCACGCACGGCAAGCTGAAGTTCACCGCGCCGCTGACCGGCATCACGGCGGCCGTGGTGGGCGTGATCGTCAACCTCGCCGTCTTCTTCGCCTTCCACGTGCTCTGGCCCCGGGGCTTCGCCGGCAGCTTCGAATGGGCCGGCGCGGTGATCGGCGCCGCCGCCGCGCTGGCGCTGCTGCGCTTCAGGACCGGGGTGATCCCCGTCGTGCTGGCCAGCGGCGTGGCCGGACTGGTTTGGCAGCTCATCGGCTGAGCCTGGAGCAGAAGGCGGCCGGCCCCTGTCGATTTTCCGCTCAGCGGAGCGCCTCGAGCTGAAGTTCCTGCCGGGTCGGCAGGCCGTCGCAGTCGCCAGGAAACTGCACCACGCGTGCGCCGATGCGGTTGCCCCGCCGTGCCGCCTCTGCCAGGGGCCGGCCCTCGAGCAGGGCGCTGATCACGCCGACCGCAAAGCCGTCGCCAGCGCCCACGGTGTCCACCACGCATGGCACCGGCACGCCGGCCGCGGTACCGCACTGGCCCTGGCTGTCGGCGTAGTAGGCGCCGGCAGGCCCGAGCTTGACGATGACGACGCGCGTGCCTCGCGCCAGGTAGAAGTCGGCGATGCCCTCCGGGCTGTCGGCTCCGGTCAGCAGGCGTCCCTCGGCGAGTCCGGGCAGCACCCAGTCGGCGTGAGCCGCCAGCGCGTTCAGCGTGTCGCGCATCGCCGCTTCGCTAGGCCACAGGCGTGGTCGAAGATTCGGGTCGAACGAGACGGTGCGGCCTTCCTGGCGGGCCGTGCGGGCCATCAGGAACACCAGTTCCCGCAGGCTCTCGGACACGCCCGGGCTGATGCCGGTCAGATGGACATGGCGCACTCGGTGCCAGGCGGCGAACGGAAAGTCCTGCGGTCCCAGGTGGCTGGCTGCGGAGCCTCGGCGGTAGTACTCGATGGACGGATCTCCTCCGTCGGTGACCCGTGACTTGAGCATGAAGCCGGTCGGCTGCAGCGGATCGGTCGCTACGTGGCCGATGTCGATGGCCTCGCGTGCCATGAAGGCGCGCAGGTGACGGCCGAAGCTGTCGTCGCCCAGCCGGCTGACATAGGCCACGCGCAGGCCCAGGCGCGCCAGGCCGACCGCCACGTTCAGTTCGGCCCCGGCGGTGGCGCGGGCGAAGGACTGCACGGTTTCCAGCGCACCGGCCTGCTGCGCGATCAGCAAGGCCATCGCTTCGCCGACCGTGACGACGTCGAGTCCGGCGTGATCAGGCATTCGTGGTCTCGTCGAAACCGAAGTCGAGCAGTACCTTGCAGCTGTAGCGAGGGTTGCGCTCGGCCAGCTCGAACGCCTCCTTGACGTTGCGGAAGTCGATCTGGTGCGTGATGATGTGTTCCGGCTGCACCAGGCCACGGCTGATCCAGTCGATCACGGTCGGGAACATCGCGCAGTTGAGTCGTGAGGCATGCAGCGACAGCTCCTTCTTGGTCAGTTCCTGCTGCGGGATGGCTGACGGCGTTGGCGAGAAGCCCAGGATGCCGATCCGTGCTGCCGGGGCCGCGATGCGCACGGCTTCCTCCAGAATGCTGGGGTGGCACACCGCGTCGTAGATCAAGGTCGGTCCGCCGACGACGCCGCGTGCCTTCAGGGCATCGGCCAGCGTGATGTCGGTGGTGTTGATGACCTCGTCCTCCTCGGCACCGCAGGTGCGGGCCAGTGCAAGGCGCTCATCGAGGCGGTCGGTGATGTAGACCTTGATGCCGTGAACCTTCTTGAGCACCTGCAGCAGGTTCAGGCCCACCGGACCGGCGCCGTAGATCAGGGCGATGTCTTCCTTGAGTACACCCGTGCGTGCCGTGACGTTGGCGGCCACCGCGAAGGGCTCGATGATCGAGGCGCAGGTGGCGCTGACGTTGTCTGGAATGCGGTAGGCATTGTCCGCTGGTGCGCAGACATACTGGCTGAAGCCGCCCTGGCGGTGCACGCCCAGCACGTTCAGGTTGCTGCAGACGTTGCGCCGGCCGATGCGGCAGGCATGACAGGTCCCGCAACTGATGACCGGGTCCACCGTGACACGTTCGCCTATGCGGGCCGCATCGACGCCTTCCCCCACGGCGTCGATGCGGCCGAAGAACTCGTGCCCGATCACGCGCGGGTAGGACACGAAGGGGTTCTGGCCGTGAAAGATGTGCAGGTCAGAGCCGCAGATGCCGGCGAATCGCACGCGCACGCGCACTTCACCGGCGGCGGGTTCGGGCAGGGCCATCTCGCGCACGGCGAGGCTGTTGGGTTCGTCGACGACGATGCTCAGCATGGGATCAGTCTTTCAGCAAGAGGGGCAGGGTGCTCGGGGCGGGGCGGCTCACCAGTTCCACATCGCGCCGTCGCGCAGGCGGGCCACGGGCAAGTAGGCCCGCTCGTAGGGGTGCTTGGCGGCCAGCACCTCGTCGATGTCCACGCCCAGGCCGGGCACCTCGTCCATCACCAGGTAGCCGTCCTCGTAGCGGTAGTTGTGCGGGAAGACCTCGTCGGTCAGTTCGCTGTGCGGCATCAACTCCTGCACGCCGAAGTTGGGCACCCACAGGCCGAAGTTGACCGCCGCGGCCATGGTCACCGGCGACAGATCGGTGGCGCCGTGGAAGCCGGTGCGCACCTGGTACATGGCGGCAAAGTCGGCGATGCGGCGCAGGTGGGTGATGCCCCCGGCGTGCACGATGGTCGAGCGGATGTAGTCGATCAGCTGTTCCTTGATCAGGTCCTTGCAGTCCCAGATCGAGTTGAAGACCTCGCCCACCGCCAGCGGCGTGGTGCTGTGCTGGCGGATCAGGCGGAAGCTCTCCTGGTTGTCGGCCGGCGTGGCGTCCTCCACCCAGAACATGCGGTAGGGCTCCAGGTCCTTGCACAGCCGTGCGGCCTCGATGGGCGTGAGGCGGTGGTGCGCATCGTGCAGCAGGTGCGGGTCGAACCCCACCGCCTCACGCACCTTGCGGAACAGCTCGGGCGTGTGGCGCAGGTAGAGCGCGGTGTCCCAGGTCTCCTCGGGTGGCAGGCCCTTCTGCGCCGGCTCGTAGTGGCCCTTGGCCTTGCCCACGCCGTAGACCTTGTCCATGCCCGGCACGCCCGACTGCACGCGGATGGCCTTGTAGCCTTCCTCGATGTGCTGCTGAACCGCCTCGATCGCCTCGGCGTGATCGCGTCCGTTGGCATGGCCGTAGACCATCACGCCGTCGCGGCTCTTGCCGCCCAGCAGGCGGTAGACCGGCATGCCGGCAAGCTTGCCGAGGATGTCCCACAGCGCCATGTCGATGGCGGCGATGGCCGTCATCGTGACCGGCCCGCGGCGCCAGTAGGCGCCCCGGTACAGGTACTGCCAGATGTCTTCGAGGTTGCGCGGGTCGCGCCCCACCAGGCACGGGAAGATGTGGTCTTCCAGGTAGCTGCGCACCGACAGCTCGCGGCCGTTCAGCGTGGCGTCGCCCAGGCCGTAGACGCCCTCGTCGGTGGTGATCTTCACCGTGACGAAGTTGCGGCCGGGGCAGGTGACGATGGTTTCGAGGCGTTCGATCTTCACGGGGCAGTCTCTCGGTTCAGTCGACGAAGTGGTCAGGCGCACGCTGACGCACCTGCGGGAGTTGGCGGCCCACACGGTCGATGTGGCCAGCCACGGCGGCGCCGAGGCGGCCGACATCACGGGCCGCCATCAGTGCAAGGATCTGTTCGTGTTCGGCCAGGGCGAGCTGGGCGTGGTCGGCCACGCCATCCAGCAGCAGCCAGCGCACTCTGTCGAACTGGCGCTTCATCGGCTGCAGCATCTCCCACACATGCGGGCGCCCGGCGAACTCGAAGAGCCTGCGATGCATCAGTTCGTCGAGTCGGAAGAACTCGCCCACCTCGCCCTTCGCAACCGCGCTGCGCTGCTGGTCCACGATGCCAGCGAACTCGTCTAGCTGCACGGGCGTGATGGTCTGCGCCAGCTGCACATGGCTGGCGCATTCGAGCGTGCTGCGGGCGAAACGGCCTTCGTCGAGGCGGTTCATCGAGATCGGCGCGACCAGCGTGCCGACCTTGCGCTGTATCTGCACCAGCTGCTCGTCGGCCAGCTGCACCAGGGCCTCGCGCACCGGAGTGCGGCTGACTTCCAGCGTGGCGGCGATGGTCGCCTCCGACAGGCTGAAGCGTGGCGGCAGTGTGCCGCGCACGATGGCGTCACGCAGGCGCTGGTAGACCTGCTGGGTGTACGAGCGCTCCGGATCGAAGCTCAGGCCGCGCAGGGCGGTGAGCAGGATGGCATCGGTGGCAAGAGGTGCTTTGGTCATGGTTCTCACTGTTCTGCCATGGTAGTTAATTCAAAGATTGACATCAATCCCCGGGTTTTTACTGACATATTGGGTCATGTGTCTTCCATAGACTGCAAATCTGCCATGGCACCATGGTAGTTAGCGAGTCCACCTTGAATATACTGACCTCTTCCACCAGTGCGCGCCTCCCGGCTGATGTGCAGATGCCCCGCTATGAGCGGGATGCGCTGCGCAATGGAATCGTCCACCTGGGCTTGGGCGCCTTTCATCGGGCTCACCAGGCGCTCTACACCGAGGCGGTGCTGAACGAAGGCGACCTGCGCTGGGGGATTGTGGGTGTGCACCTGCGCGGCCGTCGTCTGGCTGACGTGCTGCGCGCCCAGGACCAGCTCTGGTCGGTGACCGAGCGCCATGCCGAGCAGGCCCGCACCCAGGTCGTCGGCGCGCTGCGAGCGGCGCTGTTCGCGCCCGAGCAGGGTGAAGCGGTGCTGGCCGCACTGGCCGATCCGGGCGTGCACGTCATCACCTCCACCGTCACCGAGAAGGGCTACAGCTTCCAGCCGGCCTCCGGCGAGCTGGACCTGGACGACGCCGACCTGCTGCACGACCTGCGCCATCCTGCCGCTCCGCGAAGCACGCTGGGCGTGCTGGCTGCCGGCCTGTCGCGACGCCCCGCCACGGCGCCGGTCACGGTGGTCTGCTGCGACAACATGGCGGCCAACGGAGACCAGCTGCGGCAGCTGCTGCTCCAATATGCCGATCGAGCCTGCCCGGCATTGCGGGGGCGGTTGACGGACGGCAGCATCGCCTTTCCCAACACCATGGTGGACCGCATCGTGCCGGCAGCCACGACCGGGTCGCTGGACTGGGCCAGCCAGCGGCTGGGCCTGCGTGACGAAGCCGCCATCGTCTGCGAGCCTTTCACGCAGTGGGTCATCGAGGACCGCTTTGCCGGACCCCGTCCTGCCTGGGAGCGTGCCGGCGCGCTGCTCACCGGTGATGTGCGCCCTTTCCAGGCGATGAAGCTGCGCCTGCTCAACGGCAGCCACTCGGCGATCGCTTACCTCGGCCAGTTGCGCGGCCGCGAGACCGTGGCCGAGGCGATGGCCGATCCGCTGATCCGGACCGCCGTGCGTGGCCTGATGTTCAACGACCTGCTGCCGTCCGTGACCGTGCCGGCCGGCTTCGACGCCGCGACCTACTGCGAGCAGCTGCTGCACCGTTTCGACAACCCGGCCCTTGCCCACCGCACGGAACAGATCGCAATGGACGGGACCCAGAAGGTGGCCGTGCGCTGGCTGCCCACGCTGCGCGAGCGGCTGGCCGAGGGTGCGAGCTGCCCGTGGCTGGAGCGTGCGCTGGCGGCCTGGATGCACTACCTGCTGCAGGGGCATGCCGAGCACGGCCAGCGCCTGACGGTCAGCGATCCCGGCGCCCCAGCCTTGGTCGCCGTGCTGCGCCAGACGCTCGCACCCGAGGCGCTCGCCCGGGCTGCACTGAGCCATGCCCCGGTGTTCGGCACCGAGCCCTGGCCCGACGCGCTGGCGCACCGGCTGGGCCGGCACCTGGCCGCCTTGCAGTCCGGAGGCACCGAGGCCTTGCTGGCCTCGGCCCCTTGAATCCACTGAATCAACCCCGCAGGCGCGGCACCGCGCCGACCACTCTGGAGACTTGATATGGCATTGAACCGCAGACAATTTGGATCGCTCGCTGCATCACTGGGCCTGGGGGCTTCGGTCTTCAGTCCGGTGCGGGCCCAGGGTGCGCAGATCACCCTGAAGTACGGCACCGCCTTCCCGGCCGATCACCCCGGAACCCTGCGCATCAAGGAGGCGGCCGAGCTGCTGAAGAAGGACACCGGCGGCCGGGTCGACCTGCAGGTCTATCCCGCCAGCCAGCTGGGCAGCGAGCCCGACATGATCTCGCAGACCCGCTCGGGCGCGATCGACATGATGTCCACCGCCGGCACCAACCTGCAGACCCTGGTGCCCACCGCCGGCATCAACGGCGTGGCCTTCGCGTTCAAGGACTACGCCACCGTCTGGGCGGCGATGGACGGCGAGCTCGGCGGCCATGTGCGCGCGGCGATGGCCAAGGTCAACCTGCAGGCCTTCGACAAGGTGCTGGACAACGGCTACCGCAACATCACCACCGCCGGCAAGGCGATCAACAGCCCGGCTGACCTGAAGGGCTTCAAGATCCGCGTGCCCGGCATCCCGATGTGGCTGTCGATGTTCAAGGCGCTGGGCGCGTCGCCCACAGCCATCCCCTTCGGCGAGCTGTACTCGGCGCTGCAGACCAAGGTGGTCGATGGCCAGGAGAACCCGCTGGCGCTGATCCAGAGCGCCAAGCTCTATGAAGTGCAGAAGTACTGCTCGCTGACCGGCCACACCTGGGACGGCCACTTCATCTTCGGCAATGCCCGAAAGTTGCAGGCCTTGCCGCGCGAAGTGCAGGAGGCCCTGGCCAGCCACCTGAACGCCGCAGCGCTTCGCCAGCGCGAGGACATCGCGCGCCTGAACAGGGACGCCGAGGCCAGCCTGGCGAAGGCCGGCATCATCTTCAACCGCCCTGACACCACGCCTTTCCGCACCCTGCTGCGCAGTGCCGGCTTCTATGCCGAGTGGAAGAACAAGCTGGGTGAAGAGGCCTGGAACAAGCTCGAGAAATACGCTGGCGACCTGGCCTGACCACCAGCCCCGCACCGAGAGAAATCGCGCCCATGGCGCGCGCAGAACCCGAAGTAGAAGAAGGAAGGCCCATGGCCCACGCTAGTTCCGTCATCCCCGAACTGCCCGACGACCTGGATGGAGGGACGGCGGTTCCGCTGGGCGCCCACGCCACGTCACGCTGGATGTGGCCGTTGGAGGGCCTGTCTGCAGCCCTGATGCTTGCCATCATCGGCCTTCTTCTCGGCGGCGTGGTCTCCCGCTACATGTTCTCCAGCCCGATCGACTGGATCGACGAGGTGGTCTCGATCGCCTTCATCTGGCTGGCCATGTCGGGCGCGGCGATCGCGATGCAGCGCAACGAGCACCTGCGGTTGACGCTGTTCGTCGACATGCTGCCCGAGCGGCTGCGCACCTTCGTGCAGGCACTCTCGCTGGTCTGCGTGGCGACCTTCCTGCTGGCGCTGATCGGTCCGGCCATCGAGCATGCACGCGAGGAGTGGTTCGTCGTCACGCCCACGCTGGGCCTGCCCAACGTGGTCCGGGTGGCGGCCATCGTCTTCGGCGTGGCGCTGATGCTGCTGATCGTGCTGATCCACGCCTTGCGCACGGTGCGCTGGCCGCAGCTGCTGGCCGCGGTCGTGCTGGTGGCGGGCGTGGCGATGCTGTGCCTGGGCCTCAAGCCCCAGTGGATGCAGCTCGGGCTGCTCAACCTGGTCATCTTCCTGGTTGGCGTGGTGGCCTTGAGCCTGGCGGCAGGCGTCCCCATCGCCTTCTGCTTCGGCCTGGGGGTGATGAGCTTCCTGGCCTTCTCGTCGGACGTGCCGCTGGTGGTGGTGGTCGGACGGATGGACGAGGGCATGGCCAACTTCGTGCTGGTGTCAGTGCCCATCTTCGTGATGCTGGGCTGCGTGCTGGATGCCACCGGCATGGGCAAGGCCATCGTCGACTTCCTGGCGTCGCTGATCGGCCACGTCAAGGCCGGCATGAGCTATGTGCTGCTGGGCTCGCTGTTCATCGTCTCGGGCATCTCGGGCTCCAAGGTGTCGGACATGGCCACCGTCGCGCCCGCGCTGTTCCCCGAGATGAAGCGGCGTGGCAACAAGCCACCCGAGATGATCGCCCTGCTGGCCACCGGTGCCGCCATGGCCGACACCGTGCCACCCAGCATCGTGCTGATCGTGCTGGGCTCGGTGGCCGGGGTCTCGATCGCCGGTCTGTTCCAGGCCGGCTTCTTCGTGGCCATGGTGCTGCTGGGTGCGCTGCTGGTGCTGGCCCGCTGGAAGGCCCGCCACGAGCAGACCGAGGGCGCCCGGCGCCCGACCGCGGCGCTGATCGGCCGCCTGCTGGTCATCGCCGCTCCCGCGCTGGTGCTGCCTTTCCTGATCCGCAGCGCCGTAGGCGGCGGCGTGGCCACCGCCACCGAGGTGTCCACCATCGCCGTCCTCTACGCCTTGCTGGTGGGGCAGGTGCTCTACGGCGGCATCGGTCTGCGCAAGATCTACGCGATGCTGGTCGAGACCGCCGCGCTCAGTGGTGCCATCCTGCTGATTCTGGGCACCGCCTCGGCAATGGCCTGGGCCATCACCCAGAGCGGTGTGGTGCAGCACCTCTCGGTGTTCCTGACCACGCTGCCGGGAGGCTGGATCGCCTTCATGGGGGTCACGATCGTGGTCTTCCTGATCCTGGGCTGCCTGCTTGAAGGCCTGCCGGCCGTGCTGCTGCTGGCGCCCATCATGTTCCCGATTGCCAAGAAGCTGGGCATCAACGACATCCACTACTCGATGGTCGTGGTCACGGCGATGAACGTGGGCTTGATGATGCCGCCCATCGGCGTGGGTTTCTACATCGCCTGCCGCATCGGCGATGCCAAGCCGGATGATGTGATCGCCGCGATCTGGCCCTATCTGGTGGCCCTGCTGGTCGGTGTGGTGGTGATCGCGGCGGTGCCGGGCGTGTCCACCTTCGCCTTGTGATCTGGCCGCGGCGACACATCGTCCGTCCGGAGATCGCTGCCGGTGACGGTGGTGTCGTCCGCCCGTCGCGCGGATTCGTGTCGCCACGCTGGTCGATTGGTTGTCCAGCCCAGGACAGTGACCGGGCCATGAGGCCTGCACAGCCGCCCGTTCATCGGGTGAGAGCACGATCTTTCTAGGCCTGATGGGCGCCCGGGCAGGCCGTCCCATGAGGCACACTCCCGGCATGTGCCAGCTGCTCGGTCTCAACGCCAATACCCCCACCGATCTGGTGTTCAGCTTCACCGGCTTCGCCCATCGTGCCCAGGAGCACAAGGACGGCTTCGGCATCGGCTTCTTCGAGGGCGCGGGCGCGCGGCTGTTCGTCGACCCGGTCAGTGCCCGGCAGTCGCCGGTGGCGGAGATGATCCGCCGCTATCCGATCCACAGCCGCCACATCATCGCCCACATCCGCAAGGCCACGCAGGGCCGGGTGGCGCTGGAGAACACCCACCCGTTCATGCGCGAGCTGTGGGGGCGCTACTGGGTGTTCGCGCACAACGGCAATCTGGTGGACTTCGCTCCGAAGCTGCACGCGGCCTTCCGCCCGGTCGGCGACACCGACAGCGAGCGGGCGTTCTGCTGGCTGATGCAGGAGCTGTCCAAGAACCACGCCAGCCTGCCCAGCGTCGAGCACCTGACGCAGACCCTGGCCGAGCTGGCCGCGGGGCCCGCCCGCCACGGCACCTTCAACTTCCTGCTCAGCAACGGCGAGGCCCTGTGGGCGCACTGCAGCACGCATCTGCACTACGTCGAGCGTGGCCACCCGTTCCCGACCGCGCAGCTGCAGGATGCGGACGTGACCGTGGACTTCGCCGCCCACACCACGCCGACCGACCGCGTGGCGGTGGTGGTCACGCAGCCGCTGACCTGCAACGAGTCGTGGCAGGCGCTCGGCCCGGGGGAGCTGGCCGTGTTCGTGGACGGACGCCGGCGCCTGCCGCCCTGATCGCCCGGTGCGGCCTGCCGGGTGCAGGGCACGTGTGCCGTCAGGGGTGGGGCCACCAGGCGTGCGGTCACGGCGCCCGCCACGGTGGCCCTGCCGCCGTGTGACGTGTCGGCTGCACCGTCCGGGCGCTCAGTCGGCGCGGGGCGGTGCGGCCAGCTCGTGCAGCGCCGCGACGCCGACCGGTGCGCGGGGCGTCCAGGGCACGAGGCAGGTGCGCTGCGCCAGGCCCTGCGTGACCCGCTCGATCTGGGCGGCCTCGCCGGCCAGCCGCGCGCCCAGCACCGGGTCCTGCGTGCCCGAGGCCAGCAGGCAACGGTTCACCACCCAGGCGTAGGGCTCGATCTGCGCGCGTCGCAGGTCGTCCTGCAGCGCGGCGGCCTCGGAGACCGGCGTGGTCTCCGGCAGCGTCACCAGCAGCACGCGGGTGCAGTCCGGGTCCTGCAGCCGCATCAGCGGCGTCACCAGCCGGGTGCCGGCGCCGAACTCGCGGGCCATCTGGCGGTGGTAGGCGCCGGTGGCATCCATCAGCAGCAGCGTGTGGCCGGTCGGGGCGGTGTCGAGCACAACGAAGGCGCTGCGGGCTTCGCCCACCGTGCGCGAGAACGCGTGGAAGACGGCCACCTCCTCGGTGCACGGCGAGCGCAGGTCCTCCAGCAGCAGCGCCCGGCCGGCCTCGTCCAGGTCGCGGCCCTTGCCGGCCATGACCTTGTCGATGTAGCGCTGCGTCTCGGCCACCGGATCGATGCGGCCCACCTGCAGACCGGGCACCCGGCCCTCCAGCGTCGTGGCCAGGTGGGCGGCCGGATCGGTGGTCGACAGGTGCACGGTCTTGCCACGCTCGACCAGCGCCAGCGCCAGCGCCGCGGCGATCGTCGTCTTGCCCACGCCTCCCTTGCCCATGACCATCACCAGACCATGGTCCTGGCGTGCCAGGTCGTCGGCCAGCGCGCTCAGCGACAAGGCCTGCGGCGGGGGAGGCCGCTGCAGCGGCCGGACCACCGGCGGGTCGCCCGCGGGGGTCAGCAGCGCCCGCAGCGCGGGCAGGCCGACCATGTCGAAGGTGCGCAGCGGCACCCGGTCCTGCGGCAGCGACCGCAGCGAGTCGGGCATGGTCGCGAGCGCCTGCTCGCCGCCGGCCTGCAGCGCCGCGGCCACCGCGTCACCGGCCAGCGAGGCGTGGAACACCGCGTTGACCACCAGCCGCTGGTGGTTCAGGCCGAGTGCAAGCAGTTCCTCGTGGGAGCGGGCCGCCTCGCGCAGCGCGGCCACGTCGGCCCGTGTCACCAGCACGATCGCCGTGCGGGCCGGATCGGCCAGCGACTGCATGCCGGCGCGAAAGCGGGCCTCCTGCATCTTCAGGCCCGAGTGCGGGCCCAGGCAGGAGGCGCCGCGGTCATTGCCCTCGAGGAAACCGGTCCAGGCCTTGGGCAGGCTCAGCAGGCGCAGCGTGTGGCCGGTGGGGGCGGTGTCGAAGACGACATGGTCGTAAGCCGCGGCATCCCCGGCGAGCAGGCCGACGAATTCGTCGAAGGCCGCGATCTCGGTGGTGCAGGCCCCCGAGAGCTGCTCGCGCACGGCCTGCCGATCCGGCTCGCCGCTGTCGGCCGGCATCTGCTCGAGCACGCGGGCGCGGTAGGCCTGCGCCGCGGCCTCGGGGTCGATGTTCATCGCCCACAGCCCCGGCGCGCCGGGCACCGGCCGGGGCTGGTCGGTCAGCGCCAGGCCCAGCATCTCGTCGAGGTTCGAGGCCGGATCGGTGCTGACCAGCAGCACGCGCCGGCCGCGGTCGGCCAGGGCCAGCGCGCAGGCGCAGGCCAGCGAGGTCTTGCCCACACCGCCCTTGCCGGTGAAGAACAGGAAAGGCGGGGCGTCGTGCAGCAGCGACAGCGGCGAGGGGACCGGTAGGTTCATGGCGTCGTTCCTGGTGGTGTGCGGCGGCCGGGCGGTGGCCCGCAACCCGACGATAAGCCCGCCGCGCACCGGACGCCTTGATCCGGCCCAGGGTGGCGCGCTGCCGCGTTCAGGCGGCCAGCGCCTCCAGCCGGGCCTGCAGCTCGCGGTCGTCCAGCGACTCCAGCGGCAGGGCCAGCAGCCGCTGCATGCGTTCGGCGATGGCCAGTCGGGTGCGCTCGAAGGCGGCGGGCCGGTCGGCCTCGGGGGCGTTCGACGGATCGGCGTAGCCCCAGTGCACCTGCACCGGGCTGCCCGGCCACCACGGGCAGGTCTCGGCCGCGGCGCTGTCGCACACGGTGATGACGATGCGCATCCGCGGGGCGTCCACGGCGGTGAACTCGTCCCAGCTCTTGCTGCGCACCTCGCCGACGTCCACGCCTGCCCGCTCCAGCGCGGCCAGCGCGTGGGGGTTGATGCGTCCGCTGGGCGTGCTGCCGGCGCTGTAGGCCCGCACGTCGCGGCCCTGCTGCCGCGCGAGGTGGTTGAGCATGCCTTCGCCCAGCACGCTGCGGGCGGAATTGTGGGTGCACAGGATGAGGATGTTGGTCGTCATGGGGTCACTGGCGTCCGATGTCACGGACCTGTTTCTGGAGGGCCAGCCGGTCGAGGCCGGCCAGGGGGAGGGCGAGCATCAGCTGGAGGCGGCGCCTGAGGGTCACGAAGGCGTCGAGGAAAGCCCGCTCCCGCACGGCATCCGGTCCCTCGACGGCCGCGGGGTCCGGCAGGCCCCAGTGCGCGCTCACCGGCTGGCCGGGCCAGACCGGGCAGGCCTCGCCGCCCGCCTGGTCACACACGGTGAAGACGAAGTCCATCTCCGGGGCGCCAGCCTGGGCGAAGGTCTGCCAGCCCTTGCTGTGCCAGCCGTCGGTCGGCAGGTGGTGATCGGCCAGCGTCTTCAGCGCCAGCGGATGGACCTCGCCCCGGGGGTGGCTGCCGGCCGAGAAGGCCCGCCAGCCCGCGTGGCGGCCCAGGTCGTTCAGCAGCGCCTCGGCCAGGATGGAGCGGGCCGAGTTGCCGGTGCAGATGAACAGCACGTTGCGGATCCGTTCGGTCATGGATCGCTCCTCAGCAGCACGACGGGCCGCAGGTCACCGCGATGGCCACCGGCTGGCCCCGGGGCGCCCGTGGCGGGCAGCAGGCCGACGGGGCGTCCGCGTCGGCCGGGGTCTCGCTGAACACCGGGATGCCGTCGAGCGTGTGGAAGTGTTCCCAGGCGATGCCCTGCGGATCGATGATCCAGTGCTTGTCGCTGCGGGCGTAGCAGCAGGTGGTCTCGCCGGCCTCCTGCAGGGCCAGGTCGGCCGATTCGGCGCGGGTCTTCAGTTCGGCCAGCTCCGCCTGGCTGTCGGTCTGGAAGCCGAGGTGGTCGATGCCGGGCCGGCTGCCCCGGGTGGAGATGGCGAAGTTCAGGCGGGGATCGTCGAGCATCCACTTGGCGTAGTCGGCCTCGACCCGGGCGGGCTCGGCGGCGAACAGCTTCGAGTAGAAGGCGATGCTCGCCTGCAGGTCCTCGACGTGGGTGTGGACATGGAATCGTTTCATGGTCGGTGCTCCTTCAGCCCTGCGGCCTGCGTCATGCTGCCGCATTCCATGTTTCCAATGTAATGGAAATGTTGGGTGAAAAGCAAGGGCCCGCAGGCCCTTGTCGGCTCCGGCGTGCCCGGCCGGTCTCAGCGGACGGCGTGGGCCGTGCGCCATTCGGCCAGCGCGGCCAGCCGCACCGGCGAGTTGGTCGAGCCGTACAGGTCGTAGCCGCCGCGGCGCTCGACGAACTCGAACTCGAAGCGGTCGTCGAACGGCGCGGCATAGGCGTGCAGGAACTCGCCGCCCTGGGCATCCCGCTCGTAGAGCACGCCGCCGTCGCGCAGCGCGGCCAGGAAGTCGGGCGCCAGCGCGTACTTGGCGTCCAGGTCGTCGTGGTAGTTGCCGGGCACGGGCAGCATCGCCGCGCCCTGGCGGCGCAGGGCGGCCACGGTCGCGATCACGTCGTCGACCTCGATGGCCACCTGCTGCACCCCAGCGCCGCCGAAGCGGGCCACCGAGCGCGAGACCGCGGTGTTCTCGCGCTCCGAGACGATCAGCGAGGTGCGCACGGCCTTGTCGGCGGACTCGATCTCGCGGCTGCGGATGATGCCGAAGGGGTCGTGCAGCACCGTGCTGCGCTGCGGCTGCAGGCCCAGCACCGCACGCTGGAACAGCACCCACGGGTCGATCTGGCCGCCCGGCACGGCCTGCACCAGGTGGTCGATGCGGGCCGAGCGGGTGGGGGCGTGCGTGCCGAGCTGGCGCAGCGCCTCGACGTCCAGGATGAAGTCGGCCTCGAAGGCCTGCCGGCCGGCATCGTCGGCCGGCGGGCAGAAGTACAGCAGGCTGCCGTCGGGCGCCTGCACCGCCGGGATGTCGAGCTCGCCCTGGCCGATGTGGCCGCTCCAGCGGGTGCAGCCCAGCGCCTCGGCGCGCACCAGCGCGGCCTGCGGGTCTGCGGTGGTCAGCGCGGTGGCGCAGGCCGAGGTGCCGTGCAGGTCGAAGTAGCTGCGCGCGAACGATTCCTGCTCGCGGTTGAGCACGATGCGCACCTCGCCCAGGCCGAACAGCTCGACGTCCTTGCTGCGGTGCCGGCCGATGTGCACGAAGCCCAGCGTGCCCAGCAGCGTCGCCAGGCGGGTGGCCGCGTCGGTGTCGACGGCGAACTCGACGAAGGACCAGCCCGCCAGCGCCGGGGGCGCGGGCGGGTTGAACAGCGCCACCGGTGCTGCCGGCTCGGCCGGGCGGCTCAGGCGCACCTGCTCCTCCAGCCACAGCAGCGAGCGCATCGCGTCGACCGCGTTGGCGCGTGCCGGCGCCGAGCGGAACTCGTCGTTGAAGATCTCCAGCGAGATCGTGCCGGTGTAGCCCGCGTCGACGATGGCCGAGACGAAGCCGGTCACGTCCATCTCGCCCTGGCCGGGGAAGCAGCGGTAGTGGCGGCTGTGGGTCAGCACGTCGGTGTTGACCCACGGCGCGTCGGCCAGCTGCACGTAGAAGATCCGGTCCCCCGGGATCTGGCGGATCGGCGCGGGGTCGTCGCGCAGGGCCAGCGTGTGGAAGCTGTCGAGCGTCATGCCCAGCGCCGGATGGTCCACGGTGCGCACGACGTCCCACACCTGCGAGAACAGCTTGACCTGCGTGCCCCAGGCCAGCGCCTCGTAGGCGATGCGCTTGCCGCGCCGCCCGGCGGCCTCGGCCAGCCGGGCGAACTGCTCGGCCAGCCGCTCGGTGTCGCCCAGGGCATCGGGCTGCACGCTCGAGCACACCAGCAGCAGGTCGGTGCCCAGCGCGTCCATCAGGTCGAACTTGCGCTCGGCCCGCTCCAGGCTGCGCGCGACCTGCGCTGTCGTGCTGCCGTCGAAGTCGCGGAAGGGCTGGAACATGTCGATCGCCAGGCCCAGGTCGGCCGCGATCGAGCGCACCTCGGCCGGCTTGCCGGAGAACTGCAGCAGGTCGTTCTCGAAGATCTCGACCCCGTCGAAGCGGGCGGCGGCGATGGCCTGCAGCTTCTCGCGCAGCATGCCGGACAGGGAGACGGTGGCAATGGAACGACGCATGGCGGTTCTCGGCTGGAGGAGGGGGACGGGCGGCGCGTGCCGGTCAGGTGAAGGACTTGAACGACTGGGAGTTCGCCACCGAGTGCTTGCGCATCCGGTCGTACTCGGCCTTCTTGACCGGCAGCGCGTTCGGGTTGCCCAGGTCGTGCATGTGCACACGATAGGTCTCGCGGGCCGAGAAGGCCGCCAGCGCCGCCAGCGCGGTGGCCGCCAGCGTGATGGATCCGACGACCAGCGGGATGTTGTCGGCACCGGGGGGCGCCACGGCGGTGAACACGGCCGGCAGCATGGCCGTCACCAGCGTGCCCAGGTTCTGCGAAATCGCCATGGCCGACACGCGGGTGCGGGTCGGGAACAGCTCGGGGAAGAAGCTGGGGAACACGGCGTTGTAGCCCTGGTAGACGATGCCCCACATCAGCAGCGACATGCACACGGCCAGCGGCACGTTCTTGATGCTGATGGCGTAGAGGTAGGCGAACGACAGCAGGCCCGAGGCCAGCGCGCCGACGATGATCGGCGGGCGGCGGCCGATCTTGTCGGACAGGTTGCCCACGAAGGGGATCACGATCACGGCCAGGATGTTGCCGGCCACCGGGATCCACAGGTAGACGTCCTTGCTGAAGCCGATGCCGTAGCCGGGCTGCACCGCGTAGGCGGCACCGAAGATCGAGGTGACTACCGGGATCACGTTCATCAGCGCCATGCAGACCACGCGCAGCATGTCGCGCCAGCTTTCGGTGACGGCCTGCACCATCGGGGCCTTGACCACGGTGGCCTTGGCTTCCACCTCGGTGAAGGCGGGCGTCTCGTGGACCTCGCGGCGGATGATGTAGCCGGCCACGATCACGACGAAGCTCAGCAGGAAGGGGATGCGCCAGCCCCAGCGGTTGAAGGCCTCGGGCTCCATGTAGTGGGCCAGCGGCAGGAAGACGGCGGCGGCCAGGATCTGGCCGGCCTGCACGCCCTGCAGCGTGAAGCTGGAGAAGAAGCCGCGGCGGCCGAAGGGGGCGTGTTCCATGATCATCGAGCTGGCGCCCGAGATCTCGCCGGCGACGGCGAAGCCCTGGATCAGTCGCAGGACCACCAGCATGGCAGGCGCCCACAGGCCGACCTGGTCGTAGGTGGGCAGCAGGCCCACGGCGATGGTCGAGAAGCCCATCAGGAACATGCACAGCACCAGCACGTTCTTGCGGCCGTGGGTGTCCCCCCAGTGGCCCAGGAAGAAGGCACCGATCGGGCGGGCCACGTAGCCCACGCCGTAGGTGGCCAGCGAGGCGACGATGGCCGTCTTCGGATCGCCCTTGGGGAAGAAGATCTGCGGGAAGATCAGCGCCGCGGCGGTCGCGTAGATGAAGAAGTCGTAGTACTCCAGCGCCGAGCCGATCCAGCCGCTGGCGGTGGCTTTCTTGGTCTGGTGCTCGCCGTCGGGTTCGTGCTCTGTGAGGCTGGCCATGGAGAGGTCCGGGTGAAAGGAAAAAAGGCGGTCGTGTCGACCGGGTGGCCTGGATCTGGATCAAGGCAAGCGCGCGAATGTAGGACGCCGCAGGGGGAGGGTCCAGGGTGCCTGGTGCGTCAGCGATCGATCATCGATCGTGGACAATCGCTGATCGATCGAACCAATGGTTTTCCCTGAGACATGACCCGCACCCCCCGCCCGGACATCGACCGCTCGCTGCTCATCGAGGGGCTCGGCAAGGGCCTGCGCGTGATCGAGTCCTTCACCGACGACCACCCGCGCATGACGGCCACCGAGGCCGGGCAGCGCACCGGCCTGACCCGCACGGCCGCCCGCCGCTACCTGATGAGCCTGGTGCACTACGGTTATGCCGACACCGACGGCAAGCACTACTGGCTGCTGCCCAGCGTGCTGCGGCTGGGCCAGAGCTACCTGGAGGCAGCGCGCCTGCCCCGGCTGGTCCAGCCCTTCCTGCAGCGCCTGTCGATGCAGACCGGGGAGACGGCCAACCTGAGCGTGCTCGATGGCCATGACGTGGTCTACCTGGTGCGCAGCAACTCGCCGCGCATCATCTCGATCGGCTTCCAGGTGGGCTCGCGGGTGCCCGCGCACGGGGTGTCGCCCGGGGCGGCGGTGCTGGCCACCCTCGATGAGCCGGCGCTCGACGCGTGGCTGGCCACCCACGACTTTGGCCGCTTCACCACCCACACCATCACGGACGCCGAGCGTTTCCGGGCGGTGGTGGCCCAGGCCCGGCAGCTGGGCTACGGCCTGACCGAGCAGCAGGTCGACCTGGGCCTGTGCGGCCTGGCCGTGGCGCTGACCGACCGCAAGGGCCGCTGCGCCGGCGCGCTGAGCATGACCTTCCAGGCCCACGCCTACCCGGAGGGCAGTGCGCTGCAGCGCCTGCTGCCGGCCCTGCAGGAGGCCGCCCAGGCCCTGCGGGCCATCCTGTAGCCGGGCGGCCAAGCCACGGCCCGTGGCTGGTGGCACAGGGCCGGCGCGTGGATCCGGCGTGGACCCGCCTGGCCCGCACGGTGCCTGCCGCAGACGCCACAGGCGTGCATTGATCTGGTGCGGCTCAGCCTGTATGCACCGTCATTGGGCCATGTTCTGCCCGAATATTGGGCGTCCAGGGCTGGTGGCGGGCCATGGTGCGCCCGATTTCAGGCATTCGATTTGCTTTCTTGGTGCGTTTCTGGCGATGAAGTGGTGCGTGGTGCGCCATGTCGGCGCCATCTGCACATGGAGACATCGATCATGGATCAGGTCAGGCAGGGCACGGATGCCCTGTTCATCTTGCTGGGCGCCATCATGGTGCTGGCGATGCACGCGGGTTTCGCGTTCCTCGAGCTCGGCACGGTGCGCAAGAAGAATCAGGTCAACGCGCTCGTCAAGATCCTGGTCGATTTCGCGATCTCGACGATCGTGTACTTCTTCGTCGGCTACACGGTCGCCTACGGGGTGGACTTCATGGTCGGGGCCGACCAGCTGGCGCTGAAGAACGGCTACGAGCTGGTCAAGTTCTTCTTCCTGCTGACCTTCGCAGCGGCCATCCCGGCCATCGTCTCCGGCGGCATCGCCGAGCGGGCCCGCTTCGGCCCGCAGCTGCTGGCCACGGCGGTCATCGTCGGCGGGGTCTACCCGCTGGTCGAAGGGGCGGTCTGGGGCGGGCGTTTCGGCGTGCAGGCCTGGGTGCGCGAGCTCACCGGGGCCGAGTTCCACGACTTCGCCGGCAGCGTCGTCGTGCACGCGGTGGGCGGCTGGGTCGCGCTGGCGGCGGTGCTGCTGCTGGGCGCGCGCAGCAACCGCTACCGCAAGGACGGCGCGATGAGCGCCCACCCCCCGTCGAGCATTCCGTTCCTGGCGCTCGGGGCCTGGATCCTGGCCGTGGGCTGGTTCGGCTTCAACGTCATGAGCGCGCAGACGATCGACAAGATCTCCGGCCTGGTGGCGGTGAACTCGCTGATGGCGATGGTCGGCGGCACGCTGGTGGCGGTGCTGCTGGGCCGCAACGACCCGGGCTTCGCCTACAACGGCCCGCTGGCCGGGCTGGTGGCGGTCTGTGCCGGCTCCGACCTGATGCATCCGGCCGGGGCGCTGGTGGTCGGCGGGGTGGCCGGTGCGATCTTCGTGCTGATGTTCACGCTGACCCAGAACCGCTGGAAGATCGACGACGTGCTGGGCGTCTGGCCGCTGCACGGCCTGTGCGGCGTCTGGGGCGGCATGGCCTGCGGCGTGTTCGGGCAGAAGGCGCTGGGCGGGCTGGGTGGCGTGAGCCTGTCGGCCCAGCTGGTGGGCACGGTCGCGATCGCGGCCTGGGCGTTCGCGGGCGGGCTGCTGGTCTACGGTCTCATCCGCACGCTGGTCGGGCTGCGCCTGTCCCAGGAGGAGGAGTACGAAGGCGCCGACCTGTCGATCCACCGCATCGGCGCCACGCCCGACCGCGACGCGAGCTGGTGAAGGCCGTCAGGGCCACGCGTGCGGGAGTCACCGCACCGGCCCGCGACACCGCTTGATCGCCTCGCTCAGGGCGGGCCCAGCTCGCCCGGTCCGGTGTCTCCGCCCGTGCCGCGGTCCGGTGACGCGATGTTGTTCTCCATGCCGTAGCGGATCAGGGCGGCCATCGTCGGCAGCTGCAGCTTCTCCTGGATGCGGCTCTTGTGCGTGCTGACCGTCTTGACCGACAGGTGCAGGTCCTCGGCGATGTCGGTCAGCCGCTGGCCGGCCACGATGCCCCTGAGCACCTCGAGCTCCCGGTCCGACAGGCCGGCATGGCTCGGCGCGTCGATCGCGCCGTTGAGCTGCTGCACCACCCGCTCGGCCAGGCTGCTCGTGATGTAGGCGCCGCCGCTGGCCACCTTGTGCACGGCGTTGACCAGTTCGGCCGCGGCGCTGTCCTTGGTCACGTAACCGTTCGCGCCGGCCTTGAAGGCCCGCAGCGCGTACTGCTCCTCGGCGTGCATGCTCAGCACCAGCACGCCGGTGCGCGGGTACTCGCCGCGCAGCCGCTTGATCAGGTCGAGTCCGCTCATGCCCGGCATCGACAGGTCGACGATGGCCAGGTCGATCTCGTGCAGCCGCATCAGGTCGAGCGCCTGGAAGCCGCTGCCGGCCTCGAGCACGCGCCATGGCGTGCCCGTGGCCTCGAGGATGCGCTTGAGGCCTTCGCGCACGATCGTGTGGTCATCCACGATCAGGATGCGCAACTGGGAGAGGTCGAATGTCGCGCTCATGGGGAGGGGCTCGCTGCCTTCGGAGGCGGGGTGGTCTGCGGGGGGGGCAGGGGCAGCCGCACGCTCACCTGGCTGCCACCACCGTCGACGTTGCCGATGTGGAACTCGCCGCCGAGCATGTGGGCCCGTTCCCGCATGCCCATCAGTCCGTAGGAGCCCTCGCGCTGCAGTGCCGAGGCAGAGAGTCCGACGCCGTCATCGGTGACGGTCAGGACGAGATGGTCGTCCTGACGCTGGAGCTCGATCCGGGCCCGGCTCGCCCGGGCATGCCGACCCACGTTGGTCAGGGCCTCCTGCACCATGCGGTAGATCGCGATGACGAGCCGCTCTTCGGTCGGCAGGTCGCTGCAGCCCAGCTGCACCTGCACCTCGATGCCCAGCCGGCGCGAGGCGTCCGAGGCCAGCCATTCGATCGCGGCGTTGAGCCCCAGGTCGTCGAGCATCAGCGGGCGCAGGTCGCTGGCGATGCGGCGCACCGAGGCCATGGTCTCGTCGATCATCGTCAGCATGGTGCAGACCCGCTGGTCGCTGGCGCTGCGGTCGATGTGCGACAGGTCCATCTTCAGGGCCGTCAGGCGCTGGCCCAGCTCGTCGTGCAGTTCCCGGGCGATGCGTCCGCGCTCTTCCTCGCGCGCCTCGAGCACGTTGCCCGACAGCTGGCGCAGGGCCTGCCGCGATTTCTCGAGCTCCTTGGCTTGCGCCTGCCGCCGCGTGACGTCGGAGACCACCATCTGCACGGTGGTCCTGCCGTGGTCGGGCAGGGCGGCCAGCGCGATCTCGACCTCGCAGGGCGATCCGTCCGCCCGCTGGAGCTGCCCCGGCACCATGGCCTGGCTGCCGAGGTCGCCCAGCACCTGCCGCACCCCCTGTCGCAGGGCCTCGTGGAATGGCTCCTGCAGCAGTTCGTAGATCGACCGGCCGGCCAGTGCCTCCCCCGCCTCGACGCCCAGCAGACGGCTCGCGGCACGGTTGGCGAACACCACCCGGTCGCCGTCGGCGATCCACAGGGCCACGGGGGCCAGCTCGAAGACGGCCTTCAGGCGCTGCTTCAGGGCTTCGACCTCCGCCTGCAGCGCCCGCACCGGGCTGAGGTCCTGGATCAAGGCCGCGAAATAGCGGCGTGAACCACCGGCGTCGGCCATCTCGACGCGCGAGACGGCGACCTCGACCGGGAACCGTTCCCCGTTGGCGTGCAGCGCATGCACGAGTCGCCGTGGGGCCATCTGCAGCTCGATGTCGATCGAGTCGATGAAACGGCGCGCCAGCGCGGCATGGTCCGTGCGGTGTTCGGGTGGAATCAGGGATTCGAGCGGCAGCCCCAGCGTCTGGTCCTGGGTGCGACCGAACAGGCGCTGGGCCGCCGGATTGAGCGCCACGATCGTCTGCCCCGCATCGACCATCACGATGGCCTCGTGAGCCGTCTGCATGATGTTGCCCAGTGAAACTTCAAATGGATTCAGGCTCTTGTCCAGTGGCGGTACATCGTTCATCAACGCTCCGGCGAACAGCAGTCGGAGGTCGGTGCCATCATTGCTCGCATGCTGGAGCGGAAAATGGTCCAACCGTCATGGTGAAACTGCTTGATGTCGATGTTCCACAGTATGGGCAGTTGCAGGATCAGCTTCGTGCTGAATGTAAATATTGTAATCGTATTCCTGATGTCGAGCGGATCGCCTGACTGCTCTAGCAGCGGCATATGACCTCTTGATGCTCAGCGGGTCGACGACGATTTGCCGGAATTGATGGATCTTCGGCAAGGTAATATTTGGTACCCCGCTGTTTTCCCGGGTGCCGTCCTGGCGGTCATCTGCAGCGATGAGTCATTGCGGATCTGCGCAGAACTGCAACCGGTAGGAATCCATTGTCTTTCGCGCTGCGACATCCGGCAGATTTTCTTTTCGGGCGACTCTTTCCCGACGAACGCCGGGAGTCCGCGCGGCCATCGCATGCCGGCTCCCTGCGCATCAGGATTGCTGGTGTTGCCCTGCGTCGCCTCCGGTTGGATCACGGCTGCAGGTCGGTGACCCGCAGCACCACCGGCTGCCTCCCACCGGCCCGGACGCGCCGGATGGCGGCCTCCTCGAGGCTCTGGCGGTGGCGGCGGTACAGATCGGGCAGCGCCGAACGCTCCTGGGCGCCGTCGAAGCGGGCCCGCAGCGTGGCATCCGAGACGAACACGGTGACACGCGACGGACCGACCGGGACTTCAAAACTCAGGCTGGCTGACATCTCGCTTGACCTCCTTGACGTGTGGGGTGACAGCGCCTTCATCGAAGGCCTGCTCCGGGTGCACCGGGCTGCTGTGCGTGTTCTTTCGATCGCTCATCCCCGCAAGGTTCCCGGGATCTGCCCCTGCCGTGCACCCGCATGGCCCCGCCACGCTCAGACGCGCACGGGCCGGCGCGGCGCGATCCCGTGGCTGGTGACGAAGATCGCCCCCAGCGTGCGCATGCGCACGACGGCCCGCTGGCCGTCCCCCGGCGTGATGCCCGTGGCGGCGATGGCGTCGCTCACCACGACGACCTCGAAACCTTCGGCGATCGCGGCCCGCACCGTCTGCAGCACGCAGCGGTCGGTCGCCACGCCCGCGACGAACAGCCGTTTCACGCCGCATGCACGCAGCCGCGTGGCCAGGCCGGTGCGGTCAAAGGCTGAACAGGCGTCGACCCGGGCATCGCCTCCCTTGGAGATCACGACGGTCGAGTGGGGCAGGCGCAGTCCGTCGGCGAACTCGGCGCCGGCGGCTCCCGCGATGCCGTGCGCGGGCCACGGTCCACCCTGTTCCCGGAACGAACAATGCTGCGGTGGATGCCCGTCGCGGCTGGCATGGACCGGCAGATCCAGCCGGGCGAAGGCGGCCATGCAGGCATTGACCGGCTCGATCACCTGATGGGCCCCTGGCACGGCCAGCACCCCGCCGGGCAGGAAGTCACGCTGCAGGTCCAGGGCGATGAAGGCATCTCCGGCCACCAGGGGGACCGCTTCCACCTCGGGTTCGTGGCCGATTTCATGGCCGATGGCCGACCGGTGGCGTGACGGACCCGCATCGGGCTCGGCGGCCAGGCCGGTGCGTTGGGGATCGGTGTCGTTCATGGACAGGATTGCGGCAGACGGGCACGGCTCCGGCGCCGCTCGCCAGAGCATCCTGCGCATGATGCGAGCGGCCGTGCACGGCCCGGATGAGTGTGCGCAATGCGTGGCCACGCGGGGGCCGGGCGAGTCGATCGGGCCTGGCTTGAGCGCTCTCAATCGGGTGCCCGGTCGGGGTCGGGATACTGAAGGCCTTGGAGGAGCAACAGTTCGAGGGACATGAGGACTCTGGTGGTGTCCCGGGGCCTGTGGAAGTGTGGATGTCTGTGGTGGACTGTCCGCAGGCCATGTCGGGATGTTCAGGTTCGTCTCGCTGCACAGCGGACGGACCTTTTTTTTGCCGGCACCTTCAGCCGTACATGTGGCGGCGGTTGAACGGGTAGTCGCTCTGGGCGCCGCGCAGCAGTCCGTGCTCGAGCTGTCCGTCGGGCCGCGCGGCCAGCAGCTGGTAGAGCGACAGCCAGCCCTGCTCGAAGCCCATCGCGCAGCCGGCCAGGTAGGTACATCCGGTAGGCGCGCAGCGTGGTGTCGCCGGCCGTGGCGCGGGCGGCGTCGAGCTGGCGCTCCAGCGCGTCCGACCAGGCCCAGAGCGTGCGGGCGTAGTGGGGCCGGAGGTTCTCGGCGTCGAGCAGTTCCAGGCCGCTGGCCGACAGGTGACGGGCCACGACCACCACGTGCGACAGCTCCCCGCCGGGAAAGATGTGCTCGTCGATGAAGTCGCCCAGTCCGCCGCCGAGCTGGGTGTGGCGCAGGCTGCTGGCGGTGATGCCGTGGTTGAGCACCAGCCCGCCGGGGCGCACCAGCCGCGCCAGCGTCGAGAAGTAGCCGCCGAGCCGGGCCCGCCCGACATGCTCGAACATGCCCACCGAGGCCACCGCGTCGAACTCGCCCGTCTGCGGCAGGTCGCGGTAGTCCATCAGCCGCATCTCGACCCGGTCCTGCAGGCCGCGCGCGGCGATCAGCGCCGTCGCATGGGCGTGCTGGTTCTGCGACAGCGTGATGCCCAGGGCCCGCACGCCGTGGTGCTCGGCGGCCCAGAGCAGCAGGCCGCCCCAGCCGGCACCGACGTCGAGCAGCCGCTGGCCGGGCCGCAGCTGCAGCTTGCGGCAGACATGCTCGAGCTTGGCCTGCTGGGCCTGGGCCAGCGTCATCGCCGGGTCTTCGAAATAGGCACAGGAATAGACCCGCAGCGGGTCGAGCCACAGGCTGAAGAAGGCGTCGGAGACGTCGTAGTGGAAGCGCACGTTGCGTGCATCACGCTGCCGGTGGTGCTGCCAGCGTGAACGCCAGTGGGCCAGCCAGCCGGACCAGGTGCCCGTGCGGCCTCGCTCGACCGGGTCACCGACGAGTGCCGCGGCCACCGCCATCACGTCCCGTGGCGCACCGACCATGTCGATGGCGCCGCGCACGTAGGCATCAGCGACCTGGCCGATGTCGCCCCGCACCAGCGGCATCAGCAGGTGCCGGTCGTGCAGCGTCAGCCGCACGTCGGCCATCGAGCCGCCGAGGCGCCCGCCCGGCCAGCGGACCGCCAGCGTGCAGGGCAGGCGGTCCAGCATCGCTTCGATGCGCCCGGCCAGGCGGGTGTGCAGGGTCCGCAGCGGCGTGGCCTCGACGGCTTCGGCGGGCCGCGCCTGACCCGGCCGCACCAGCACCGGATGCGTGACCGGGCGGGCGTCGCCAGTCCGGGGCGGATCCCGCTGGCCTGGTGTCGCTTGCTGCAGTGGCTTGCCCATCGCTCAATGCACCCCGGTCGTGCCCGTCGACAGGCACACCGGACCTGTGGCCCGAGGGGCTGGGCCCGGTCGCCGTCCGGCCTGCGGCCTGGCGGGGGTGGCCAGCGGGGCTCGCTGGTCGGCGGCGATCCTGCCGCGGTGATCGCTGATCGGCATGGTGGGCTCAGGGCACGGCGGCGTCCCGCGCGGCCCTCGGCGTGTTGCTGGTCCTCGAGGCCGCATGGCTGCGCCGGCCGGGCGACTGCAGAAAGTGCCGGATGGTGCCGGTGCTTTCCGCGGCGCCCGCTCGCTCCGCGGAGCGGGCGCCACGGTCCGCGCGGCCGGGCTCGTCCACGCGTGCCCGGGTGCAGCGGGCGTATTGCCGCAGCGCCTCGAGATCGAGGATCTCGATCTCGCGGTTGCTCACGCGCACGCAGCCCGCGGTCGCCAGCGCGCCGAAGGACCGGCTGATGGTCTCGTGGGCCAGACCGAGGTGGCTGGCGATGTCGCGCCGGCCCATGCGCAGGTGGAAGCGGCGGGGCGACTGGCCGTAGCTGGCCATGCGCTGCGACAGCTGCATCAGGAAGCGCGCCAGCCGCACGTCGGCCGAGACGGCGGCCATGACCTCGGCGATCTCGCCGCGGCGCGTGATCTGCGCGCTGGCCGCCAGCAGCACCGCCCGCTCCAGCACCGGGAAGCGCTGTGCCAGCGTGAAGAGGTGGGCGATCGGCAGCACGTAGACGCTGGACTCCTCCAGGGCAGCGGCCGAATCGGGGTGCTGGCCGCCGCAGACCGCGTCGAAACCCAGCACCTCGGTGCGGCCGGTGAAGCACAGCACCTGCTCGTAGCCGTCCTCCGCCGTCTTGAAGGTCTTGAAGGTGCCCGAGCGCACGAAGTAGATCGCCTCGACCGCGGCGCCTTCGTGGTATAGCGCCATGCCCGAGCGCACGCGGCGCAGCCCGATCGGGGAGCCGTCGATCGACGTCGTGTCGGCGTCGTGATCGATCAGGTTCAGCAATTCCACCAGACTGACGGAATCATTCCTGCCGATCGGCCTGATGCCTCCGTCCAGCGGGTGCATTTTGCAATCGCCGTGCCATCCCAATCCCTGCTCCATCGTTTTCTCCAGCCCAGAAGTGTTTTTGATCGTGTTCGGTGATTTTCCCGATGTGTCGAAGTTTCAGGCCCCAAGTCCAGGATGGCTATCGGCGTGCGCGCTGAATTCCGATCGGAATTGCCGGCATGCATTCGGAATATTCCGAATCGTATTTGAGTTTTTTCCGAACGCGACCGTCATCAGGTCGTTGCAGAAAATCAAGCGGCGGCTGGGGGCATGGTCAATAATGAAAAAAGGGGTGGTGGTCATTCAATTCATGGATCAAGTCATGGGCAATTCACTGCCATCGTCCGGCCCGATGGCATCCAGCGTCGCCGACATGAACCGGGCGCTGGCCCACGAGTTGCATGTGCACCAGATCGAACTGGAGATGCAGAACGAGGAGTTGCGGCGGGCACAGTTCGATCTGGCCTCGGCCCGTGACCGGCTGGTCGATCTGTACGACTTCGCGCCGGTGGGGTATTTCACGCTGGACGAACTCGGCATGGTGATCGAGGCCAACCTCACCGGCGTGGCGCTGCTGGGCGAGGAGCGACAGCGCGTGCTGGGGCGGCGTTTCGCGAAGTTCGTCGCCTGTGCCGACGGCGATCGCTGGCACCTCCATCTGCTGCAGTCGCTGCGGTCGAAGGGGCCGCATCGCATCGAGCTCCTCCTGCAGTCGCGCAGCGGTGAGCGTTTCCATGGCCAGCTCGACTGTCTGCCCGTGCCACCCGACGCCGGGCGGGGCGCGTCCCTGCGGGTCACGATGATCGACATCTCCGAGCGCAAGCGCGCCGAGATGGACCGGCGCATCGCCTCCACCGTCACCGAAGGGCGCGAGGCCGAGCGCCGTCGCCTCTCGCGGGAGCTGCACGAGGACCTGGGTCAGCGCTTGAGTGCCGTGAAGATGGATCTGGCCGGCCTGCGCCCGGGCCAGGCCCGTCCGGCCCAGGTCAGCCGCATCGACGCGATGATGGGCGTGCTCGACGACGCGATGGCGACGGTGCGCCGCATCAGCAGCGACCTGCGCCCGTCGATGCTCGATGACCTGGGCCTGAACGCCGCCATCGACTGGCTGGCCCGTGACACTGCCCGCAGGCTCGGTCTCGTGATCACGCTGCAGCTCGAGGATGTCGATCCGCTGCTCGACGAGCGCACCTCGGTGGCGCTCTACCGGCTGGTGCAGGACCTGCTGACCTACATGGCCTGCGAACGCCGTGTGGCCGAGGTCCGTATCGGCCTGAGCCGCCAGGTGGGTGAACTGGTGCTGACCGTCGGTGACACCGGCGCGGGCGGGCCGGTGCCGATCGATGCCGACCCGGGCAGCGAGCCGATCCGCCTCCTCAGCGATCAGGTGCATCATCTGGGGGCCCGGCTGGTGCTGCACGAGCAGGCCGATGGCGCCCAGCGGGTGACGGCGCGTGTGCCGCTGCCGGGGCTCGAGGGCGGGTGGCCCGCCTCCCGCCCGGCCCGAGTCTCAGGGGGATGACAGCTCGGGTTGTTCGGTGCAGCGGTCCAGGGCAGCGAGCACCTCGTCGTCGTGGACCGGGTGGAAATCGGCGTAGTGCCTGCCGATGGTGTCCAGGCGGGCCCGTTCATGCAGGCAGACGATCTGGTCGGCGTCCTGGCGCAGCCGGTCCAGCGCGCGCGACGAGGCCACCGGCACCGCCAGCACCAGCCAGGCCGGGTGGTGACGGCGCAGCGCCTTCAGTGCGGCCTTCATCGTCGTGCCCGTGGCGATGCCGTCGTCGACGACGATCACGGTGCGGCCCTGCACCGCCTGCGGCGGACCGGCCTGCCGGTACAGGGCCCGGCGGCGGTCGATCTCGCACAGCGCCTTCACCATGCGCGACTCGATGTAGTCCGGATCGACCCCGGTCTCGTGCTGCAGCGCCTCGTCGATGACGACTTCCGGGGGCTCTCCGTCGACCACGACCGCCACTGCCACCTCGGGCTGCCACGGCAGGCCGATCTTGCGCACCAGCAGCAGTTCCAGCGGCAGGTGCAGCGCGCGGGCGATCTCGGCGCCCACCGGCACGCCCCCTCGCGGCAGCGCCAGCACCACCGCCGGGGTGGTCCACCGCCATGTCTTCAGGCGTTCGGCCAGCAGGCGGCCGGCTTCGGTGCGATCGGTGAACAGCAGGGTCATGGTGTCGTCTCTCCCAGGTCGGAATTCAGGTGCCGGTGGCCCGTCGTCGGCCGCTGCCCGGTGAGCCGGTGCGCGCGCGACCGGGCCGGCGCTCCCGCGGCGCCGGCGGCCTGCCGTGCACGTGCGCGGGCCTCGTCGCGGGAGGCCATGGGCTCGACGGCCCTCGGGTCGGGATCTCCGGCGGGGCGCGCACAATGCTCGGCGGTGTTCGACGGCCCGCCGTTGAGCCTGCGCAAGGTGCAGCTTCCCGGGCTGGCGCACGCGGTGGCGCCCGGGCCGTCCGGGCACGATGATCGGCATGGCGCCGGCCCGGGCGGGCCGTGGCCGTGCACAGACCCGGCCCTCGGCGGCCGAGAGGACAGGCGTGACAGACCAGAGCAGGAACCCGACATCCGAAGCGGCAGGCCGCGTCCCCCGGACCCGCCGCGCGAAGACCGCCGGAGCGGGCGCGCCATCGACCGTCGCACCGGCCACCGTGCCGTCCTCCGCGGCGGCACCGGTCCTGCTGCCGGCGCCTGCACCCGCACCTGCGCCCGCGCGTTTCCCCATCGTCGGGCTGGGCGCCTCGGCGGGCGGGCTCGAGGCGCTCGAGCAGTTCTTCCGTGTGATGCCCGCCGACAGCGGCATGGGCTTCGTGGTCGTGCAGCACCTCGACCCCAGCCACGCCAGCATCCTGTCGGAGATCCTGCAGCGCAGCACCACGATGGTGGTGGTCGAGGCGCAGGACCGCATGCCGGTGGCACCGGACCGCGTCCATGTCATTCCGCCCAACCGCGACATGGTGATCTGCCATGGCGTGCTGCAGCTGAGCCTGCCCAGCGAGCCGCGCGGCCAGCGCATGCCCATCGACGCCTTCCTGCGCTCGCTGGCCGATGACCAGGGCGAGGCGGCCGCGGGCATCGTGCTGTCGGGCACCGGCACCGACGGCACGCTGGGCCTGCGGGCGATCTCCGGTGCCGGCGGGCTGTGCCTGGTGCAGGAGCCGTCGACCGCCCGCTACGACGGCATGCCCGCCAGCGCGATCCACGCCGGCTGCGCCAGCCAGGTGCTGGGCATCGAGAAGATGCCGCTGGCGCTGCGCACCGGCACCCGGCCGCTGCCGATCCGCCAGGCCATCACCCAGAACATCACCCAGACCGTCACCCCGGCGGGCGCGCTGGTGGCCCAGGGCGGGCCGGGTCGCATCCTGGCGCTGCTGCGCACCGGCACCGGCCACGACTTTTCGCTCTACAAGAAGAGCACCGTCGGGCGCCGCATCGAGCGGCGCATGGCGCAGCACAACATCGAGGATGTCGAGGTCTATGCCCGCTTCCTGAAGGAGCACCCCGCCGAGCTGAAGGCGCTGTTCCGCGAGCTGCTGATCAACGTCACCAGCTTCTTCCGTGATCCGCAGGCCTTCGTCGTGTTGAAGAACGACATCGTGCCGGGCCTGCTGGAGGGCAAGCCGGCCACCCAGGTGCTGCGCGTCTGGGTGGCCGGCTGCGCCACCGGCGAGGAGGCGTATTCGGTGGCCATCGTGCTGCGCGAGGTCATGGCCGATGCCCACCCGTCGATGAAGGTGCAGCTCTACGCGACCGACCTGGACGACGAGGCGATCGCGGTGGCGCGTGCCGGGCTGTACCCGCCCCACATCGCCCAGGACGTCTCGCCCGAACGGCTGCGCCGCTTCTTCAACCGGGAGGAGGCCGGCTACCGGGTGCGCAAGGAGATCCGCGAGATGGTGGTGTTCGCCGAGCAGAGCGTGATCAAGGACCCGCCGTTCACCCGGCTGGACCTGCTGGCCTGCCGCAACCTGATGATCTACCTCGAGCCGGACCTGCAGAACCGGCTGGTGCCCGCCTTCCACTATGCGCTCAAGCCCGGGGGCGTGCTGATGCTGTCGCCCTCGGAGAGCATCGGCAACCACATCGAGCTGTTCGAGCCGATCGACCGCAAGTGCAAGTTCTACCGCGCCCGGCCGACCGCGGCCTCCACCCGGGCGCTGCTCAGCAGCGGCTTGTCCTGGGCCGGCGACAGCACCGCTGCGGTGGCGCCCGAGGTCGCGCGCCGGGTGCGCGAGCCGCAGCTCGCCGAGATCACGCGGCGTGCGCTGCTGCAGGCCTTCGCCCCGGCGGCGGTGATGACCGACCTCAAGGGCAACATCCTCTACGTGCATGGCGAGACCGGCCGTTTCCTGCGTCCGGCCCCGGGGCATCCGACCCACAGCGTGGTCGAGATGGCACGCGAGGGCCTGCAGCTGGAGCTGCGCGAGACCCTGATGCGTGTGGTCAGCGAGGGCCTGCCGCTGCTCGAGCGTGACCTCGCGGTCCGCTCCGACGGCGACAGCCAGGTGATCCGCCTGAGCGTCAGGCCGATCTCCGACGCCGACAACAGCCAGAGCCTGCTGCTGGTCAGCTTCCAGGCGCAGGGGGGCGTGGCCACGCCCGGCCAGGCCCGCCGCCCGCGTGGCGCGGCCAAGGCCGAAGTGCTGCGTGTGGAGGCCCTCGAGCGGGAGCTGGCGCGTGCCAAGGAAGGCGTGCAGGCCATGCTCGAGGAGCAGCAGGCCTCCAACGAGGAGCTCAAGTCCGCCAACGAGGAACTGCAGTCGACCAACGAGGAACTGCAGTCCACCAACGAGGAGCTCGAGACCTCGAAGGAGGAGCTGCAGTCCGTCAACGAGGAGATGATGAACGTCAACGCCGAGCTGCAGATCAAGATCGAGCAGATGGCGTGCATGCAGGACGACATGAAGAACCTGCTCGACAACATCCGGCTGGGCACGATCTTCCTGGACCGTCACCTGCACATCCGCCGCTTCACGCGCGAGGCGGTCCGGGTCTACCGCCTCGTGCCCACCGACGTGGGCCGCCCGCTGGCCGACATCCGCAGCGAGGTGGAGGCCGACGACCTGCTGGCCGATGCCGCGCAGGTGCTCGACACCCTCGTGCCGGTGGAGCGTGAGCTGCGCAGCACCCGGGGCACCTGGTACCTGGCGCGCATCCAGCCCTATCGCACGGTCGACAACGTCATCGACGGCGTGGTGATGACCTTCACCGACGTGACCGAGCGCATCGCCGCCATCGCGGTCCGCAAGGCCCGTGACCTGGCCGAGGCCATCGTCGACACCGTGCACGATCCGCTGATCGTGCTCGATGGCAAGCACAGGGTGGTGTCGGTCAACCAGGCCTACCACCGGGCCTTCGGCGGCAGCCGCGACACCACCGTCGGCCAGGGGCTCTACACGCTGGGGGCCGGCCAGTGGGACCTGCCCGCGCTGCACACGCTGCTGGAGCAGGACCTGCCGCGCGAGGGCGGCCTCGAGCGCCGCCCGATCGAGCTGGCGGCAGCCGGCCAGCCGCCGCGCACGCTGCGGTTCAGCGCCCGCCGGCTGCCCGGCCAGACCGATGCCGCCGAGCTGGTGCTGCTGGTGATCGAGGGGGCGGGCGGCGGACGCGGTGGCCAGGAATTGCCGGACCCGGCGGTGGCCACGGGTCAGGCCGACTGACCTGACCCGTGGGGTGGCGCGTCGGGTGCGCGCCCGCTCAGCCCGGTCGCACCGGCGCGTGGCGCTGGAGCCGCGCGGGTGACAGCGCCCGTGCGTCCACCCCTTCGGCCCGCAGCGGCTCGGGCAGCGGGCGATCCCTGAGCAGGCTGAGGGCCAGGCGGGCGGCGCCCTCGGCGCTCTGGATGCCGTAGCCGCCCTGGGCGGCCAGCCAGAAGAAGCCTTCCTGCAGCGGGTCGTGGCCGATCACCAGGTCGCCGTCGGGCACGAAGGAGCGCAGGCCGGCCCAGCAGTGGCTGGGCCGGCGGATCTGCAGGGTCGTGGCCTGTTCGATGTGGTGGATGCCGGTGGCCACGTCGAGCTCCTCGGGCATCACGTCGTGCGGCGGCACCGGATCGGCATTGGCCGGCGAGCCCAGCAGCTGGCCGGCATCGGGCTTGAAGTAGTAGCTCTCGTCGATGCCCGCGACCGCCGGCCAGTCGCCGACGTGCACGCCCGGCGGGGGCGCGAAGGTGAAGGCGGTGCGCCGGCAGGGCTGCAGGCCGATGGACGGCACGCTGGCCAGGCCTGCGACGACATCGGCCCAGGCGCCCGCGGCATTGACGAGCGTGCGGGCCTGCAGCAGGTCGCCATCGGCCAGCCGCAGGATCCAGACGCCGTCGATGCGCTTCAGCGCGGTGACGCCCGCATCGAGCCGCAGCTGGCCGCCGCGCTGGCGGAACTGGCGCAGGTAGCCCTGGTGCAGCGCATGCACGTCGATGTCGCTGGCGCCGTCCTCGAACACGCCGGCCACGGCCCTTTCGGGCCGCAGGCAGGGCACGGCCTGCATCAGCGCGTCGTGGTCCAGCCAGCGCACCGGGGCGCCACGGTCCTGGATCTCGCGGTGGAAGGCCTCGAGCCGCTCCCGCTGTCCGGGGGCGGCCACATGGGCCACGCCCCGCGGGCTGAGCAGCGCCGACGGGCCGAAGGCCGGCGGCGGCTGGTCGTAGAAGGCCCGGCTGGCGCGGGTCAGCGCCCGGATCGCCGGCGTGCCGTAGGTCGCCATGTAGAGCGCGGCCGAGCGCCCGGTGGTGTGGTAGCCGGGCTGGGTCTCGCGCTCGACCAGCACGGTGTCGGCCTGTTCGGCGAGGTGGCTGGCGATCGACGCGCCGGCGATGCCGGCGCCGATGACGGCGAATTCGTGGAGGCTCATGGCAGGACTCGGGTCACGAGGTGGATCGTTTCGTGCATCAGACGGCCGACGCCCGGGCCTGCGGGGCGCCGCTGCCACCGACGGGCGGCTGCATCGGCGGCGCGGTGACGATGGAGGTCAGCGCCGGCTCGGCCGCCCGCAGCGTGTCGATCGACGGGCGCGGCCGGCGCAGGTCGGCGTGGCCGGCGAAGGCCTGCTCCATCGCGTGGGCCACGCCCAGCGTGTGGTGGTCGGCGCGGAAGCGCCCCACCACCTGCAGCCCGAAAGGCATGCCGCGGTGGTCGAGCCCGCAGGGCAGGCTGATCGCCGGGTGGGTGGTCAGCGTGACGACGTAGGTCAGCGCGAGCCAGCGGTAGTAGTTCTCCTGGGCCTCGCCGTTGATGGTGTCGGCGCTCAGGCGGGTCCAGGGGAAGGGCGAGACGGGCGTGGTGGGCGACAGGATGACGTCGAAATCGTCGAACGCCGGCTGGAAGCGCGCCAGGATGCGGCTCTGCTCGGCCTGCGCCCAGGCGCTGTCGAGCAGGCTCATGGCCGCGCCCATCTCGACGTTGGCCCGGGTGTTGGGGCCCAGGCTGTCGGGGTCGCGCCGGTAGGCCTCGTGCAGGCCGGCGACGAAGCTCTCGGCGCGCAGCACGTCGAAGCAGCGGTGCACCTCGCCCAGGTCCAGCCGCACCGGCTCGCAGCGGGCGAACAGCGGGGCCATCGCCGCGATCTTGTCGCGAAAGACCTGGCGGATGCCGTCGTCGACCGCGCAGGCGCCGAAGTCCTCGGTCCAGCCCACCCGCAGCGACCCCAGGTCGACCGCCTCCGGGTTCAGGAAGGACAGCGGATCGAGCGCATGCGACAGCGGATCGCTCACCGACAGGCCGGCCGATGCCGCCAGCTGCAGGCAGGCGTCGGCGACGGTGCGTCCCATCGGGCCGACCACCGAGATCGGTGTCCAGCCCAGCAGCTTGCGTGCGCTGGGCACCACGCCGGGCGACGGGCGGAAGCCCACCACGCCACACTTGGCCGCCGGGATGCGCAGCGAGCCGCCGGTGTCCGAGCCGGTGCACACCGGCAGCAGGTCCAGCGCCAGTGCCGCGGCCGAGCCGCCCGAGGAGCCGCCCGCGTTCAGGTTCGGATCGAAGGGGTTGCCGGTCGCGCCCCAGACCGCGTTGCGGCTGTTGGCGCCGGCGCCCATCTCGGGCACGTTGGTCTTGCCGGTGACGATGGCGCCGGCCGCCCGCAGGCGCGCGACCAGCAGGTTGTCCTGCGCCGGCACGTGGTCGCGCCACAGCGGCGAGCCCATCGTGGTCAGCAGGCCGGCGGTGGCCTCGAGGTCCTTGACGCCCAGCGGCAGGCCGTGCAGCAGGCCGAGCGGGTGCCCGTCCATCACCGCCTGCTCGGCCGCGCGGGCCTCGTCGCGCGCCCGCTCGAAGCAGGTGGCGGTGATGGCGTTGACCAGCGGATTGATGGCCTCGATGCGCGCGATGCAGGCGTCCAGCAGCTCCACCGGGGAGATCTGCCGCGCGCCGATCATCCGGCGCAGTTCGGTGGCGGGGAGGGCGACGAGGTCCTGGGGGGTCATGGATCGGTGTCCTGGGCGGGCAAGGCGAGGTCGTGGGGAAGGGGAGGATGCGGCCGCGCGCTTCAGCGGCTCAGGCCCCGGGCGGCGATCGGCCAGATGCATTCGACGCGGCCGTCGCGGCAGCCGACGAGTTGATCGTGCAGGTTGAGCGTGGGGTCGCAGTGGCCGGGCACCAGCCACAGCGGCTCGCCCTCGGCCAGCGTGGCCGCGCCCGGTGCCGGCTGCACGATGCCGTGCTCGTCGTTGGCGGCGAGGTAGCGGTGGCCGGTGGCGCCACCGCCGACCGCGCACACGCGTGGCAGCCCGGAGTCCGTGGCCAGCGACTTCAGGCCGGCGTCGAGCACCACGTGCGTGCCGCCGGCCGTGCTCATCACGGTCGAGGCCAGGTAGAGGCTGTGCTCGAAGCGCAGCGCCTGGTCCGCCGGGCCGGGTTCGTTGAGCGCGTAGTCGCCGTCCATGAACACGTAGGAGCCGGGCTGCACCTCGGTGTAGAGGCCGCTGGCCAGGTCGGCGGCGACGCTGCCGGTGCCCCCGCCGGTGACCACCGGGCAGGCCACGCCGGCGTGCTGCAGCGCGGTGAGCACCCGGGCCGCGCGTGCGGCCGCCAGCGCGGCCTGCTGGTGGCGTTGCGCCGCGTCCCGCAGGTGCTGGATCGCCCCGTGGTAGGCCTGCAGGCCGCGGAAGTGCAGGCCGGCGCCCTGGCGGGCGGCGCGCTCGAGGTGCTCCAGCAGCCGCAGCACGGCCGGCGCGTCGGCCACGCCGCAGCGGCCCTGGCCGATGTCGATCTCGACCAGCACCCCGAGCGTGCTGCCATGGGTGCGCACCGCGGCCGCGAGCAGGTCGATCTGCCGCGTGCTGTCCACGCAGACGCTCATCCGGGCGTGCCGGGCCAGCCGCGCGAGCAGGTCGGCCTTGGCGGGGCTGGCCACCTGGTTGCTGAGGTGGATGTCGCCGATGCCGGCCTGCACGAAGGGTAGCGCCTCGCTGACCTTCTGGCAGCACACGCCGACCGCCCCGCGGGCGATCTGCGCCCGCGCGATGTCCGGGCACTTGTGCGCCTTGGCGTGCGGGCGCAGCTGCACGCCCGCCGCGTCGGCGCGGGCCTGCAGGCGGTCGAGGTTGCGCTCGAAGGCCGCCAGGTCGAGCAGCAGCGCGGGCGTGTCCACCTCGCCCGCCGGCAGGCCGGGGCGCGCGGCCGGGGGCAGCGTCGGCCGGTCCGCGTCGGCCGGCCGGGCTTCAGTCGACATGGATGTTGGCCTTCTGGGCGATGACCCGCATCAGCGGCAGCTCCTTGTCGATCAGCGCGCTGGCGGCCGCGCCATTGCCCCAGGCCGGCTCGAAGCCGCTGGCGATCAGGTCCTCGCGCACCTTGGGCAGGGCGATCGTGTCGGCGAGCGCCTTCTCCAGCCTGGCCTTCACCGCCGGCGGCAGGCCGCGCGGGGCGGCGACCACCAGCCAGGTGTCCATGTCGACCGCGTAACCCGCCTCGGCGAAGGTGGGCACGTCGGGCAGCAGGCGCGAGCGCCGCGCGGTGGTCAGCGCGATCGCCTTGATCTTGCCGCTGCGCAGCTGCGGCAGCGCGGCCGCGACGGTGTCGACGGTGAACGGAATCTGGCCGCCCATCAGGTCGACCATGGCCGGGGCGCTGCCCTTGTAGGGCACGTGCGCCATCTTCAGGCCGGTGGCGCGCAGCATCAGCTCCGCGGCGAAGTGCGAGGTGGTGCCGTTGCCGTAGGAGCCGTAGAGGTAGTGGTCGGGCGCGGCCTTGACCAGGTCGACGAACTCCCGCGGCGTGCGCGCCGGCACGTCCTTGTTGGCCAGCAGGATCAGCCCGGTGCGCCCGACCAGGCCGATGGGCTCGAAGCTGCGCACCGGGTCGTAGGGCAGGCGCGGCTGGATCGCCGGGTTGACGGTGAAGGTCGTGCCCGAGCTCACCAGCAGCGTGTAGCCGTCGGGCGCGGCCTTGGCCACGTAGCCGGCCCCGACGATGGTGCCCGCGCCGGCCCGGTTCTCGATGACCACGCTCTGCCCCAGCCGGTCGGCCAGCACCTTGCCCAGCATGCGTCCGATCACGTCGGTCGCGCCACCGGGCGGGAAGGGGATCACCAGCTGGATCGGCTTGTCCGGATAGGCTCCGGCGGCCCTCGCCGGGGCCGAGGTGATCATGGCCAGGACGGCGCCACAGCAGGCCAGCAGCAGCTTGAGTTTCATGGTGTGACCGATCTCAGAGGGTTGGGGAATGGGTCGAGGCGTCGGCGATGCGCCGACCCCGCTCGAGGAACTGCCGGTCGTCGTCCTCGGGGACGAACAGGCCGCCGGTGCTCCACGCCAGGTGGGTGGCCCGGGTGCGGTGGGGCTGCAGGCCTCGGGCCCGCAGCCAGGCGGCGCCGGCGGCGGTGTGCTCCAGCAGGCCCGGGCCCGACAGGCCGGCGGCGGCCGAGGGCTCGATCTTCAGGCCCTCGGTGCTGCGGGCCAGGAACAGGTGGTGGAACAGCGTGTCGTCGTCGACCGTGCCCACGCCCGACAGCAGCGGGGCCATCAGCCCGCCCGCCAGCTCGGAGGCCTGCGGCACGGCCAGGCCGTCCGCCTCGGTGCGGTTGCTCAGCCCGAGGTCGTAGACCGACTTCGGCGCCCCGGCGCCGTCCGGCGCGCAGGCCAGGTGGACCAGGAAACACGGCGACTGCGTGGGCTCGATGAAGAAGCAGTGCACGTCCGGCCCGTACAGGTGCTTCAGGCCGACGGTGATGCCCGCGGGCGCCCCGCCCACGCCACAGGGCAGGTAGACCAGCAGCGGGTGCTCGGCGTCGACCACCACGCCCAGCTCGAGCAGTTGCCCGTGCAGGTGCAGGGCCGCGGTGGCGTAGCCCAGCAGCAGCGAGCGCGAGCGCTCGTCGTCGACGAAATGGGTGTGCGGATCCGCCGCCGCGGCCTGGCGGCCGGCGGCGACGGCCGAGGCGTAGTCGCCGTCGTGCTCGATCACCGTCACGCCGCGCCGGCGCAGGTGGGCCTTCTTCCAGGCCTTGGCGTCGGCCGACATGTGCACCTGCGCCTGCAGCCCCAGCGCGGCGGCCATCACGCCGATGCTCAGGCCCAGGTTGCCGGTCGAGCCCACGGCCACGGTGTGCCGGGCCAGCAGCGCGCGGGCCGCCGGGTCCAGCAGCACCAGGGGGTCGCTGTCGGGGTGCTCGAACAGGCCGGCCTGCAGCGCGAGCCGCTCCACGTGCTCGAGCACCTCGTGGAAGCCGCCGCGGGCCTTGATCGAGCCGGCCACCGGCAGGCCGTGGTCGGCCTTGATCAGCAGGCGGCCGAAATCGTCGGCCAGGCCCAGCGCCTGCCCCAGCCGCGGCACCGGCAGCAGCGCCGACTCGACCACCCCGCCGCAGGCCGCCAGCTCCGGAAACAGCCGGCCCAGCAGCGGCGCGAAGCGCCGCAGGCGCCGCTGCGCCGCTTCGATATCAGCCAGACTAATGGCTGGCGGCTGCTCCGGCTGCAGGCCGGGGTTGCACCACAGCAGGGGCCGGCCCTGGCGCAGCGCGTCCAGGTCGAGCGGGTCGCCGTCCGTGACCCAGCCGCATCCGGGCTCGGTGTGGTCGGCAGTTGCGGGCGTCTCGGGGCCAGTGGCGGGAAAACGGGGCATGGGGCTCGTGTCGGGTTTCGGTTCGGTTCCGATTGTGGGCGTGCGCCGCCGGTCGGGCAACGGATCTATACTGACCCACGGATTAGTGAAACTCATGGAGTCGGGATGTCGCCCTCGCTGCTTGCATGGTTGCGGTGCTTCGATGCTGCGGCACGGTGCGGCAGCTTCACCAAGGCCGCCGCGGAACTGTGCGTGACCCAGGGTGCGGTCAGCCAGCAGGTCAAGCAGCTGGAGCAGTGGCTGCAGCGGCCGCTGTTCCTGCGCACGCCCCGCTCGCTGGCGCTGACGCCCGAGGGGCAGTGGCTGGGCACCGTGCTCCAGGAGTCGTTCCAGGCGATCGAGGCGACGCTGAACCGGCTGCGGCGCCCGCCGGACGACCGCTCGACCACCCTGAGCTGCGCGCCGTCGTTCGCGATGGGCTGGCTGACGCCGCGCCTGGGCGACTTCTTCCGTGCCCATCCGCAGGTCGGGCTGCGCGTGATCGGCGAGTTCCACCTGCTGGACCACGAACGCATGGTGCGTGACGCGGTCGATGCCGCCGTGCGCTTCGACCTGGGTGACTACCGCGACCTGGACGCGACCTGCTTCCTCGACGAATGGCTGCTGCCCGTGGCCAGCCCGGCCTTCCTGGCCGCCCACCCGGAGCTGCGCTCGCCGGCCGACCTGAAGGCCTCGATGCTGCTGCACGACACCAGCCCCTGGGACGGCGCGGGGGCCTTCCACGAGTGGGACCACTGGATGGGCCAGGTCGGCGCGGCGGCGCTGCCGCTGGCGGCCGGGCGCCATTTCAACCTGTCGCAGCTGGCCGTGGGCGCGGCGCTGGCGGGCCAGGGCGTGGCGATGGGCCGGGCGGCGCTGGTGCACGACGACCTGCGCTGCGGCCGCCTGGTGGCGCCGTTCCCGACGCCGGTGCGCTCGCCGGCGTCCTACCACTTCATCTCGGTGGTGGAGCCGATGCCGTCCACCGCACGGGTCGCGGCCTGGCTGACGCAGGAGGCGGCGCGTTTTCGCCGCGAGCGTGATGCGCTGCTGCAGGCGCTGCCGCACGCATCGGCCTGAAGCGCCGGCCTGAAGCACCGCGGCCATGCCTTATCCTCGCCCCCTCGGCCGCGGGCGCACCGCGCGCCCGACCGCCTGCCGCCGGATGTCCTGACCTCATCGATCGTGCCCATGCCCCGTTCCTTCTCCCGTCGCCTCGTCCCTGTCCTGGCCCTGAGCGGCCTGCTCGTCTGCAGCGGCTGGTGCGCGGCCCAGCCGGTGGCGGCCTCCGCCGTGGAGGTGGCCGGCGAGGCCGTGGTGGCCAACCCCTACGGCGTGGCCGCGCTGTGGGCCGGCAGCGACCTGGTGGCCCGGGCGGTGCTGCTGATCATGGCGCTGATGTCGCTGGGCAGCTGGTACGTGCTGATCACCAAGCTGATGGAGCAGTCGCGCCTGCTGCGCCAGGCGCGCGAGGCGCAGGACTCGTTCTGGCAGGCCGGCACGGTGCGCCAGGGCACCGAGGCGCTGGCCGCCGACAGCCCCTTCCGCTTCATCGGCGAGGCCGCGCTCGAGGCCACGCGCAAGCACGAGGGCCTGCTGGCCCACATCGGCCTGAACGACTGGATGCAGATGTCGATCCAGCGGGCCATCGAGCGGGTGCAGTCGCGCCTGCAGGACGGCCTGGCCTTGCTGGCCACCGTCGGCTCGACCGCGCCCTTCGTCGGCCTGTTCGGCACCGTCTGGGGCATCTACCACGCGCTGACGGCCATCGGCGTGGCCGGCCAGGCCTCGATCGACAAGGTCGCCGGCCCGGTGGGCGAGGCGCTGATCATGACCGCCATCGGCCTGGCCGTGGCCGTGCCGGCGGTGCTGGGCTACAACTGGCTGGTGCGCCGCAACAAGCTGGCCATGGAGCAGGTGCGCGGCTTCGCCGGCGACCTGCATGCGGTGCTGCTGGCCCAGGGCCCCCGTGGCTGAGCGGCGGGCCGGCCACCGACCGCAGCAGGGCGACCGCCGATGGCGATGACCCCCGGCCCCTTCTCGTCGGACGACGACGAGGTGATGGCGACCATCAACACCACGCCGCTGGTGGACGTGATGCTGGTGCTGCTGATCATCTTCCTGATCACCATCCCGGTGGTGAACACCTCGATCGCCGTCGACCTGCCGCGCGAGCGCCACGAGGTGCGGGCGATGAAACCCGAGAACATCGTCGTGTCGGTCGATGCCCAGGGCGGGCTGTACTGGTTCGACACCCGGCTGGCGTCGAGCGAGGCGCTGCTCGAGCGGCTGAAGGCGGTGGCGCTGCGCCAGCCCCAGCCCGAGGTGCACATCCGGGGTGACCGCAGCGGCGCCTACGAAGGCGTCGGCCGCGTGGTGCAGGCCTGCCAGCGCGCGGGCATCGCCAAGCTGGCCTTCGTCACCGAACCGCCGCCCCGGCCTTGACCGCAGACAGGACGCCACCATGGGCATGAACCTGGGCCCCGGCGCACACGCCGAGGGCGACGATCCGGAACCGATGATGGACATCAACACCACGCCGCTGATCGACGTGATGCTGGTGCTGCTGGTGATGCTGATCATCACCATCCCGATCCAGCTGCACTCGGTCGAGCTGCAGATGCCGGTGGGCACGCCGCCGCCGGTGCGGGTCGAGCCCGAGGTGGTGCGCATCGACATCGAGGCGGACGACACCATCCGCTGGCAGGGCGAGGCGGTGGCCGACCGGGCCGAGCTGGTGCGGCGCCTGGCCGAGGCCGCCGCCCGGCCGGTGCCGCCCGAGGTCCACCTGCGGCCCGATCGGGCCGCCCGCTACGACACCTTCGTCACCGTGATGATCGCCGCCCGCGAGCAGGGCCTGCGCAAGCTCGGTGTCATCGGCTCCGACTCCTCCACCGGCCGCTGAGCCCGAGACATCCCATGGCGCTCGACTATCGACCCCGGGTCAACACCCCCGGCCGCTGGGCCGGCATCGCCGCCGTGCTGCTGCTGCATGCGCTGGTCCTCTGGGCCCTGGTGTCGGGCCTGGCCCGCCAGGTCGTCGAGCGGGTGCGCGAGCCCATCGAGATGGCGATCATCACCGAGCGGCGCGAGCCGCCCCCGCCTCCACCACCACCCCCTCCCGAGCTGAAGCCGCCCACGCCGCCCCGTGAGGTCCGGGTCACCGAGCGTGCGCCCGTGCCGCCACCGGCACCGCTGCCGCCGGTGGTGCCGCCGCCCGACGTGCGACCGCCGGCCGCGCCGGCCCCCGTGGTCCAGGCGATCGTGCAGGAACGGGCACCCGAGCGGGCCCCCGAGCGCCCGGCCGAGAGCCGGCCCGCCGTGGCCCCGGTGCCCGCACCCGCTCCAGCGCCGGCCGTCAGCCGCCAGGAGGTCGCGCTGGTCTGCCCGGGCTACAAGGACATCCTGCAGTCGGCGCTGGCCGGTGTGGTGGACCGGGTCGGCATCGACGGCGACGTGACGGTGCAGCTGGTGGTGCGCGGGCAGGAGGTGGTCGACGTGAAGGCCCTGTCGGGGCCGCGCGAGTACTTCCGCCCGGTCGTCGGCGCGGTGCGGCGTTTCCGCTGCTCGGCCGGGGCGGGCGACGCCCAGGTCACGACCACGTTGACCGTGGGCTTCAAGCTCGAGTGATGGTGTGCCTGTTGTTTCGGGGCAACGATTTGGCGCTGTCACCTGCGTGACACCGGCCCTCGTGGCGACTCCCGACGGCAACAAATCAACACGCACTGGACACGTGTCGAGACGTGCCTCAAGAATCTCTTGATGGTACTCATCGACAACAAGGGCACGTCACAGGGAACGTGCCGCCCCCTGCTGCTGGCCTTGGCGCTGGCCGCCCTGTTCGACTCCACGCCGGCGGCCGCCCAGTCGACCCTCGAGCGCGTGGAAGTCACCGGCTCGTCCCTGCTGCGGGTCGGGGCGCAGACCCATGTGCCGGTCACGATCATCCGCGTTGCCGACCTGTTGCGCGAAGGCGTCACCTCGACCGAGGAGGCGCTCACGCACGTGACGCAGAACCAGTCGGCCATCGGCATCGGCCGCTCCGTCGGGTTTTCTACCGGTGCCAAGTCCGAGGTCGACCTGCGCGGGCTCAGCGCGCCGATGGGCCGCAACGCCGACAAGACGCTGGTGCTGCTCAACGGCCGCCGGCTCGCGGCCCACGCCTTCGACTCGGCCGCGGTCGACCTGCACGCGATCCCGCTGGCGGCGGTCGACCGCATCGAGATCCTGCGGGATGGCGCCTCGCCGATCTACGGCACGGATGCGGTCGGCGGCGTGGTCAACTTCATCCTCAAGGACCGCTTCTCCGGGATCGAGCTGAGCGCGGACGCGCAGCAGGCCGGGCAGGGCGGCGGCGCGGTGCGCCGCTTCAGCCTGACCGGTGGTACCGGCTCGCTGGCCGAGGACGGCTACACGATCTTCGGCGCGCTGGACCACCGCCGCCAGCGGGCGCTGTCCGCGTCGCAGCGGAGCTTCTCGGCCACCGGCGTGCTCGACGGGCGCATCACCGACGGCACCAGCGGCTTCAGCTTTCCGGGTGACCTGGACGGCTACGAGCCGTCGCTGCCGGCCTGCGCACCCCCGGCCTCGGTGCCCGACGAGACCGGCGGTTCCTGCCGCTACGACTACTCGCGGGACGTGGACAACCTGCCCAGCCAGGAGCTGAGCACCGGCCTGCTGCGCGGCAGCGTGCGCCTGGCGCCGGGCCTGCGCCTGAACGCCGAATACCTGCGCGCCCGCAGCGAGGCGACGACCCGCATCGCCCCGGCCCCCGGTTACCACTGGCTCCCGGCCAGCAGCCCCTATTTCCCGGCCGGGGCGGCCTCCTACGCCATCCCCGACCTGTCCAGCGGCGACCCCGACGCCACCGTGCCCGGCGGGCTGGTGGCCTGGCGCATGGTGCCGGCCGGCCCGCGCACCAACCACCACCTGAGCACGGCCGACCGGGCCCTGCTCGAGCTCCAGGGGGAGCTCGAGTCGTCCTGGGACTACCGCGCGGCCGTCGGCCGTTCGGTCAGCCGCAGCACCGAGTCCGTGCGGCGTGGCCATGTCGACGACGGCCTGATCCAGGCCGGCCTCTGGAACGGCAGCATCAACCCCTTCGGTGCGCAGTCCGCGGCCGGACAGGCGGCGATCGAGGCGGCCCAGGTGGTCGCGCCGGTGCAGCGGGGTGAAAGCCGCCTGGACTTCATCGACGCCCGCCTGGCCGGTGACCTGGCGATGCTGCCGGCCGGCCCGCTGTCGCTGGCCGTCGGCGTCGAGCACCGGCGCGAGCAGGCCGGTTTCGAGACGCTCGACATCGCCGGCCAGCTCGCCGGACTGGGGCTCGATCCGGACGGCGACACCCGCGGCTCGCGCCACTCGAACGCGCTGTTCGCCGAGCTGGGCGTGCCGCTGACCCGCTCGCTCGACCTGACGGTGGCCGCGCGCCACGACCGCTACAGCGACTTCGGCTCGACCTTCAACCCCAAGCTCGGCCTGCGCTTCCAGCCTTCGGCGCAGTGGCTGCTGCGCGGCTCGCTGGCCACCGGCTTCCGGGCGCCGTCGCTCTACGACCTGCACCAGCCGCAGTCGCTGACCTACACCGCCGGCAGCTACGACGATCCGCTGCTCTGCGCCGGTGGCACGCCGGCGGACGGCGCCTCGGCCAGCGTGGTCTGCGGCCAGCAGGTGGTGAGCCGCATCGGCGGGCCGGGCGCCTCGGGCGGTTCGCTGCAGCCGGAGAAGTCGACCACCGTCAGCTTCGGCACGGTGATCGAGCCCGTCGAGCGGCTGACCCTGGGCATCGACTACTGGAACGTCAAGGTCAGCAACCTGATCGGCGGCCTGCCTGATCAGGCGATCTTCGCCGACAGCGCCCGCTACGCCGGCCGGCTGGTGCGCTGCAGCCAGCTGCCCGCCAGCGGCAGTGGCGTCACGCGCAGCGACTTCGGCGTCTGCGCCAACTACCCGGGGTTCGACCCGATCGCCTACGTCGACCAGCAGACCCAGAACCTGGGCGAGCTGCACACCAGCGGCTTCGACGTGTCGGGGCTGTGGCGCCTGGCGCCGTCGGCGCTGGGTCGCCTGGCCATCGGTCTGGAGGGCACTTATGTGCTGTCCTACAAGTACCAGCG
Source organism: Sphaerotilus hippei (assembly GCF_003201595.1). GTDB lineage: Bacteria > Pseudomonadota > Gammaproteobacteria > Burkholderiales > Burkholderiaceae_C > Sphaerotilus > Sphaerotilus hippei. The sequence goes on from NZ_QJJS01000010.1 coordinate 114,184, forward strand.
CGAGGCCGGTGGCGAGTTCATCAGCGCGGCGGGTCGCTACAGCGACCACGCGCCGATCTTCCGCTGGCAGCACACGCTGAGCGCCCACTGGGGCGCGGGGCCGTGGGCGCTCACGCTGGCGCAGCGCTTCAAGTCGGGCTACCAGGACCAGGAACCGACCCATCGGGTCGGCTCCTACTCGCTCTACGACCTGTCGGCCAGCTGGAGCGGCCTGAAGGACCTGGTGGTGGCCGTGGGCGTGAAGAACCTGCTCGACACCGACCCGCCGCGCACCTACCAGCTGTCGACCTACCAGTACGGCTACGACTCGCGCTACACCGACCCGCTCGGGCGCACCTGGACGCTGCGCATGAACTACCGGTTCTGAGTCGGCACCACGAAAAAAGGGCACCTCGGGAGGTGCCCTTTTCCGTCGGCCGCGAAGCCGCAGCGTCGAACGCTCAGACGCGCTTGCGGTACTCGTGCGTGCGGGTGTCGATCTCGATCTTGTCGCCCTGGGCCACGAAGATCGGCACCGGGATCTCGAAGCCGGTCGAGATCTTGGCGGGCTTGAGCACCTTGCCCGAGGTGTCGCCCTTGACGGCCGGCTCGGTCCAGGTCACTTCACGCACCAGCGAGGTGGGCAGCTCGACCGAGATGGCCTTGCCGTCGTAGAACACCACTTCGACGGCCATGCCGTCCTCGAGGTAGTTGATGGCGTCGCCCATGTTCTCGGCTTCCACCTCGAACTGGTTGAACTCGGTGTCCATGAACACGTACATCGGGTCGGCGAAGTAGGTGTAGGTGCATTCCTTCTTGTCGAGGATGACCTGGTCCATCTTGTCGTCGGCCTTCAGCACCACTTCGGTGTTGAAGTTGCTCAGCAGGCTCTTGAGCTTCATGCGCACGGTGGCGGCGTTGCGGCCACCCCGGCTGTATTCGGTCTTGAGCACGACCATCGGGTCCTTGCCCTGCATGATCACGTTGCCGGCGCGGATTTCCTGTGCGATCTTCATCTGGGTGTCCTGTAGCCCCGCCATCGGGGCGGCGTTGGATCTCGACAGACCAGCGGCCGGCACGCGGCTCGTTGCTGTCAGGTGGGTGCGGGCGCACGGGTACTGCACCCGTGTCGCCTTCGCAGAACCCGGCATTTTAGCCCGTAAGCGCGACACCTTCATGTGACGCGTGTCAGAACGCGCCGTTTGGGGCCGGCCGGACGGGGTTCAGCCGGTGCGCGACCGGTGCTGCCGGGCGAAGTCGAGCAGGGCGCTCGTCAGGTCGGGCCGGCCCTGGGCGAGCTGTCGCGCCCGGGCCGCGCTCCAGTCCGTCCAGCCCGCGGTGCGGCGGGTCGACACGGGCGGCAGCGCCGCCTCCAGCAGCGTGCTCCAGTCGCCGGCCGTCCAGGTCCGTGCGCCGTTCCAGGCCTCGAAGGCCGCCCGCAGTCCCGGTGGCGCCGCATCGTCCAGATGCACGTCGAGGAAGGCCTGCAGCTTGGTCAGGCGGATCGTGTCCTCCTGCGGATAGAGCTGCCACAGCATCGGCCGGGCGGCCCACAGCGCACGCACCAGCGAGTCCTCGCCGCGCACCAGGTTCAGGTCGCAGGCCGCCAGCAGGCGGTCGAATGCCGTCTGCGGCAGCGCCGGCAGCGGGATCAGCTGCAGCCGGCCACGCGCCACGGCGGGCGCGCCCGGGCGCATCGGCGCGCCCAGCCAGTCGCCCACCGCCTCGGCCGACCAGCCCGGCGTGACCAGCAGCCTCGTGCGGCCCGGGCCGTGCCCCCCGGCCAGGGCCTCCAGCAGGCCGGGCAGGGCCGGCTGCCGGTAGCCGAAGAGCAGCACGGTGCGCTCGATGTCCCGGTCCGGCGGCAGCAGCAGGCCGTGGGCCTGCAGCAGCTCGGCCGCCGACGGGCGGGGTGACCCGGGCGCCTCGTCGACCGGCAGCCCGAGGTGGCGCTCGCGGATCAGCCCGCCGGTGCGGGGCGTGAAGCCGGGGTAGAAGAACCACTTGTCCAGCCCGGTGCCCGGCCCGCTCCACTGCGGCGAGCGCAGGCCGTGCGAGCGTTCCACGAAACCCTCGGCGCTCAGGTATTCGAGGTTGATCCAGACCGGCGGCACGACCGCGGCGGCCATGCGGGCGACGAACGCGGCCGGCGGGTCGCAGCCGAAGGCCTCGACCACCACGTCGCCGGGCAGCTCGTCGGCCAGCGGGTCACGCCAGGGCATCACCTGCACGCCGGCCTGCCCCTGCGGGGCCATCCAGGTCAGCGCACGGGCGTCGTCGATCCACAGCCGCACCTGCACGCCGCGGTGGGCCAGGTCGGCGGCCAGGCGCCAGCACACGCCGAGGTCGCCGTGGTTGTCGATGACGCGGCAGAACAGGTCCCAGCGAGACGGGGTGGAGGGCGTCGGGGTCGCGGGCATGGCGTCATTATCCGGTCCGGGCCGACGGCACAATGGGCGCATGAATGAAGTCCAGCAGACCCCGCCACCGGTGCCCGTGCCGCCCCCGCCCGGTGCGGCCGCAGAACCGTCGGCGGCCGAGGTGGCCGCCGCGGCCCAGGCTGCCCGCTGGCAGCGCCTGCTGCTGGAGGTGGCCGCCCTGCCGGCGCTGCCCGGCGTGTACCGCTATTTCGACGTCAACGACCAGCTGCTCTACGTGGGCAAGGCGCGCAGCCTGAAGAAGCGGGTCTCGAGCTATTTCCAGAAGGATCACGGCGGCACGCGCATCGGCCACATGGTCGGCCGGATCGCCCGGCTGGAGACCACGGTGGTGCGCTCCGAGGCCGAGGCGCTGCTGCTCGAGAACAACCTCATCAAGACGCAGAACCCGCGCTTCAACATCCTGTTCCGCGACGACAAGAGCTACCCCTACCTGAAGCTCGTCAGCCACGAGTTTCCGCGGGTGGCCTACTTCCGCGGCGCGGTCGATCGCAAGCACCGCTACTTCGGCCCCTATCCGAGCGCCTGGGCGGTCAAGGAGGGCATCCAGCTGTTGCAGAAGGTGTTCCGGCTGCGCACCTGCGAGGACACCGTCTTCAACAACCGCACCCGGCCCTGCCTGCTGTTCCAGATCCGCCGCTGCTCGGGGCCCTGCGTGGGCGAGATCAGCCCGCGCCAGTACGCCGAGGACGTGCATCAGGCGGTGCGTTTCCTCGACGGCCAGACGCAGGAGGTGCTCGACGGCCTGCAGGCCGAGATGATGGATGCGGCCGCACGGCTCGAGTTCGAGAAGGCCGCCGAGGTGCGCAACCGCATCAGCGCGCTGTCGCGCGTGCTGCACCAGCAGTCGGTGGACACCGGGGAGGACCGTGACGCCGACGTGCTGGCCGTCAAGGTGCAGGGCGGGCGGGCCTGCGTCAACCTGGCGATGGTGCGCGGCGGGCGCCACCTCGGCGACCGGGCCTATTTCCCGACCCATGTCGACGACGCGGTGGCATTGGCCCGCGAGGCGATGCCCGATGGTGACGACGGGGTGGCCTCGGCGCCGCCGGCGGACGCGGGGGGCGGCGTGGGCGAGGCCGCGTCCACGGCCCCGCAGGATGCGCCAGCGGGGCTGGCCGAGGTCGAGACCCAGGTGCTGGAGGCCTTCATCGGCCAGCACTACCTCGGCGCCGACTGCCCGCCGCTGCTGGTCACCAGCCACGCCGTCGATCGTGCGCTGCTGGCCGCGCTGGCCGGGCAGTGCGGCCACAAGGTCGCCGCGCTGCACCAGCCGCGCGAGCAGCGCCGCGCCTGGCTGGACATGGCCATCCAGGGCTGCGAGCTGGCGCTGGCCCGCCTGCTGGCCGAAGAAGGCTCGCAGCAGGCCCGCACCCGCGCGCTGGTCGAGGCGCTCGACCTGGCGCCCGAAGGGGCCGACCCCGACCTGGCGACGCTGCGCATCGAGTGTTTCGACATCAGCCACACCGCCGGCGAGGCCACGCAGGCCTCCTGCGTCGTGTTCGAGAACCACCGCATGCAGCCGGCCCAGTACCGGCGCTTCAACATCACCGGCATCACCGGTGGCGACGACTACGCGGCGATGCGCCAGGTGCTGACCCGCCGCTACGCCCGCCTGGCCGAAGCCGCCCAGCAGGGCGAAGGCCGGCTGCCCGACCTGGTGCTGGTCGACGGCGGGCGTGGCCAGGTGGCGATGGCCCGCGAGGTGTTCGAGTCGCTGGGGCTGGACCTGCGCCTGATCGTGGGCGTGGAGAAGGGGGAGGGCCGCAAGGTCGGCCTGGAGGAGCTGGTGTTCGCCGACGGGCGCGACAAGGTCTACCTCGGCATGGACTCGGCCGCGCTGATGCTGGTCGCGCAGATCCGTGACGAGGCCCACCGCTTCGCGATCACCGGCATGCGTGCCCGGCGCGCCTCGGTGCGCACCGGCTCCAGCCGCCTCGAGGACATCGCCGGCGTCGGCCCGAAGAAGCGGGCGAAGCTGCTGCAGCGGTTCGGCGGCATCAAGGGCGTGGCGGCGGCCAGCGTGGACGACCTGATCACGGTCGATGGCATTTCAAGGGAACTGGCGGAGGAGATCTACCGTGCATTGCGTTGAATCGAAGGTGGCGGCCCCGGGCCGGGGCCGCAGGGGCCGCGGGCCTGCTGCGCTGAGGCTGCTGCTGGTGGCGGGGCTGGCGGCGCTGGCCGGTTGCGGCACCGCCCCCGAGCGGGGCGGGTCGAGCGAGGCGGCCGGCTCGGCCTATCCGGAGCGATCAGGTGCGCCGCGGGCCGCGAGCTGGGCCGAGTACCGGGTCATGGCCGGGCGGCGCCTGGTGGCGATGAACCCGCGCCAGACGCACGACGGCGAGGTCGAGCAGCCGGCACTGGCCATCCCGGTGCTGCGCATCCAGCTGGAGTCCGACGGTTCGGTGCGCAAGGTCGAGGTCGTGCGCCGGCCGGGCCAGGCCGCCGACACCACCCAGATCGCGATCGACGCGGTGCGCCGGGCCGCCCCGTTCGGCCCGGTGGCCCACCTGCCCGGGCCCTGGGAATTCACCGAGGTCTTCCTCTTCAACGAGGACCGGCGCTTCAAGCCGGCGGTGCTCGATCGCTGACGTCGACGAGGCTCCCGGGACGGGGGCCTTCATTCTCAGGGCCGGGCATGCCGGCGGTCGGCGAGAACTTCGGCACAATCGCGCCATGTTCCTGACCCTGCCTACCTTGCTCACCTGGGCGCGCATCGTCGCGATTCCGCTGCTCGTCAGCGTATTTTCCCTGCCGGTGGAGCCCGGTATGCGCAACCTGATCGCCACGGTGCTGTTCATCGCCGTGGCGCTGACCGACTGGCTCGACGGCTACCTGGCCCGGCGCCTGAACCAGACCTCGTCCTTCGGCGCTTTCCTCGACCCGGTCGCCGACAAGTTCCTCGTCTGCGCGGCCTTGCTGGTGCTGCTGGAGCTGGGCCGGGTGCCGGCGCTGGTGGCGCTGGTCATCATCGGGCGCGAGATCGCCATCTCCGCGCTGCGCGAGTGGATGGCCCAGATCGGCGCCTCGCGCAGCGTGGCCGTGCACATGATCGGCAAGCTCAAGACCGCCTCGCAGATGACGGCGATTCCTTTCCTGCTCTACGACGGCCTGCTGTTCGGTCTGGTCGACACGCGCCTGTGGGGCCACTGGCTGATCCTGATCTCGGTGGTGCTGACCATCTGGTCGATGGTCTACTACCTGCGCAAGGCCGTGCCCGAGATCCGCGCCCGCGTAGGCTGATCGGCCATCGCCCACCCTTGTCCATCCCGGTTGACACCCTCGCCCGACGGCGGCTGTAATGTTTGCAGGCAGCGCACCGCCTGCCGGCCACAGCATCCGGAGCCGACCTCCATCAGGCGGCCCGCATCGTCGAGAGAGGAGCAGCTCGTGAACAAGACCGACCTGATCGAACACATCGCCCGACAGGCAGACATCTCCAAGGCCTCGGCCGCCCGGGCGCTCGACTCGGTCATCGACGGCATCACCGCCTCGCTGGTCCAGGGCGAGTCGGTCTCGCTGGTGGGCTTCGGCAGCTTCTCGGTCACCCGCCGCGCGGCCCGGGCCGGCCGCAATCCCCGCACCGGGGCGGTGATCCGGATCGGCGCCACCAGCATGCCGCGCTTCCGGCCCGGCAAGGCGCTGCGGGACGCGCTGGTCTGAGGCACCGATCCGAATTGATATACTGGGCGGCTTGATGTCAGTCATGGGCCGGGGTGCTTAGCTCAGTCGGTAGAGCGGCGCCCTTACAAGGCGTAGGTCGGGAGTTCGAGCCTCTCAGCACCCACCACCGGCGATGGTGGCCGGCATCACGATCTTTCCGGGCGCGTGCGGCCACCGCATGCCGCCGTTTCACTTGTCAAAGGCGAACCCCGGTTCGCCTTTGTCGTATTCGGGTACATCGATGTTCGATTTTGTTCGCCGTCACAACCGCATCTTCCAGGGCGCCTTGCTGGTGCTGATCGTGCCGTCGTTCGTGGCCTTCGGCATCCAGGGCTACGACAGCTTTTCCGACGAGAAGCAGGAGGTCGCGAAGGTGAACGGCCGCTCGATCAGCAAGACCGAGCTCGATGCCGCGCTGCGCAGCCAGCTCGAGCGCCTGCAGACCCAGATGCCGGGCATGGACCCGAAGCTGCTCGACAGCCCCGAGCTGCGCGCGCGCGCGCTCGACGCGCTGGTGCGCGAGCGCCTGATGTTCGACGCCGCCGTCGGCCTGCACCTGCTGCCCACCGACGAGCGCCTGGACCGCCTGTTCAAGACCGACCCGCAGTTCGCGGCGCTGCGCAACGCCGACGGCAGCCTCAAGCGTGAGCTGCTGCAGGCCCGCGGCCTGACCTCCGAGCAGTTCGCCGCCCAGCTGCGCCAGGAGCTGGCCATGCGCCAGGTCACCTCCGGCGTGACCGACACCTCGTTCGGTGCCCAGACGGTGGCCTCGCGCGCGGTGGACGCCTTCTTCCAGCAGCGCGAGATCCAGTTCGCCCGCTTCGACACCAGCGCCGAGCTGGCCAAGGTGCAGGTCAGCGACGCCGAGCTGCAGGCCTACTACGACGATCCGGCCCACCAGGCGCGCCTGATGTCGCCGGAGAGCGCCGACATCGAATACCTGGTGCTGGACCTGCCGGCGGTGGCCCGCTCGGTCACCGTGACCGACGACGAGCTGCGCAGCTACTACAAGGAAAACCAGGCCCGCTACAGCACGCCCGAGGAGCGGCGGGCCAGCCACATCCTGATCAAGGCCGAAGCCGGTGCCGGCGCCGAGGCGCGCACCCAGGCCCGCCAGCGCGCCGAGGCGCTGCTGGCCGAGCTGCGCAAGAACCCGGCCTCGTTCGCCGAGCTCGCCCGCAAGCAGTCCGAAGACCCAGGTTCGGCCACCCGCGGTGGTGACCTGGACTGGTTCGCCCGCGGCGCGATGGTCAAGCCTTTCGAGGACGCGGTGTTCGCGCTGAAGAAGGGTGAGCTCAGCGCCGTGGTCGAGTCCGACTTCGGCTACCACGTCATCGAGCTGACCGATCTGCGCGGCGGTGGCCAGCGCAGCTTCGAGGCGGTGCGCACCGAGATCGAGGCCGAGGTGCGCCAGCAGCTGGCCCAGCGCCGCTTCGTCGAGCTGGCCGAGCAGTTCACCAACCTGGTCGAGCAGGAAGACAGCCTGAAGCCGGTGGCCGAGCGCCTCAAGCTGGAGCTGGGTCAGGCCAGCGCGGTGTCGCGCCAGGTCCGCCCGGATGCCAAGGGGCCGCTGGCCGAGCAGAAGCTGATCGATCTGGTCTTCGCCGCATCGACGCTGGATGGCAAGCGCAATTCCGAGCCGCTGGACCTGGGTGGCAACCGCATGGCGGCCGTGCATGTGCTGACGCACCGGCCGGCGGCCAAGCGTGCGCTGGCCGAGGCCCGCGAGCAGGTGCGCCAGCAGGTGGCGCAGGCCAAGGCGACCCAGGCCGCCCGTCAGCTGGGCGAGAGCCGGCTGGCGCAGTGGAAGAGCAAGCCGCAGGAGGCGGCCGCGGCGCTGTCGGCGGCGGTCGTCGTGTCACGCCAGCAGGCGCGTGAGCTGCCGCAGGCGCTGGTCGATGCGGCCCTGCGGGCACCGATCGTCGAAGGCGGCTCCTGGGTCGGGGTCGACCTGGGCCAGGCCGGTTATGCGGTGGTGCGGATGAACAAGGTGCTGCCGGCCGCCGCCGAGATCACCCGGGATGCCGCGCGGGTGCGTGCCCAGTACACCCAGCTCTGGGCGGCGGCGGAAGCCCAGGCCTACGAAGCGGCCCTGAAACAGCGTTTCAAGGTCAGCGTGAAGCCGCTCGCCGCGGCGGCCCCCGAGTCCGATCGATGAATTGAAAAGGATCCGGTGAAAACGCTTGCAACCGGTTCTGATTTCGGCATATAATTTATTTCTGTTCAGCGGTGGCTATAGCTCAGTTGGTAGAGTCCCAGATTGTGATTCTGGTTGTCGTGGGTTCGAGTCCCATTAGCCACCCCACCCGATAAGACCTGCAGAATTCTGCAGTAGTCAAAAAAACCCCGAAACGGCAACGTTCGGGGTTTTTTCGTTTCCGGTGGCCTTCACTCGTCCTGAGTGAAGGCCACCGGTGTTTCAGGTCATCGCCTGCCGGCCGGCCTGGACGGCCTCTTCGGTGTCGCTCGATCGCGACAGCTTGGCGTAGACCGAGCGGATGTGGTCGTTGACGGCAAACCACTTGATGCCCATGTGGCGAGCCACTTCCTTGAGCGTGAAGCCTTTGCTCAGGTAGGTCAGCACCTCGTTCTCGCGGGGATTGAGTCGGTCCTGGGTCGCGACGGCCGTGCCGGCCTCCGCGCCGAACCCGCTGGTGGCCACCAGCGCCGAGACGCCGAAGCTCGAGGAGCGCCCCAGCGCGGCGGCGTTGGGCTGGGTGTCCATCCAGCCGGTGCGCGCACCTTCCCGGCCGGGCTGTGCCTGCCGGAAGAAGCCGAGCAGCCGGCGCGCGATCGCCGGGGACAGCGAGGGCTGGCCCCGCACCACCTTCTGCAGTTCTTCAACCAGCACCTCGAAGCGGTCTTCCTTCAGCAGGTAGCCGTCCGCGCCGCACTGCAGCGCTGGAAACAGGTGCTCGTCGTCCGAATGCAGCGTCGTGGCGATCTTGATGGCCGGATAGTCGCTGAGGGCGGCCAGCAGTTCGATGCCGCCGCAGCCGGGCTGTTCCAGGTCGCACAGGATGAGCCGGTAGCGGTCGGCCGCCTCGGGCACGACGCCGCCGTGCCAGGGCAGCCCGACCAGGCCACGGGCGGCGTCGCAGTCGGCGGCTTCGTCGAAGGTGATGTCGTCGCTGAAACTCTCCCGCACCACGCGCACGAGAAACTTCCTCGCCATGGGGTTCGCCTCAACAATCAGCACTCGGATCGACATCGCACAACCTCTGAATCTCTGCCGCACGCCGGGGCGCGTCGAGACCGGATTATGCGGCGCCCGCGCCGGCCGATCATTGCTGCGGACCCTTTGCTCCCGGGGCCTGCGGCCGGGAAGCGGGGGGTCGAGCCTGCGCTGACCGGCCTCTTTTTTCAGCCTCGGCGCGGCCCTGCTCGGGTCGACACCGAGGCCGGACGTGCGCACCGTCACGAGACGGCAGCGGTCCGCGTCCCTACAATCGACCGCATGCATATCCTGGTTGCCAATGACGATGGGTACCTCGCCCCCGGGCTGTCCGCGCTGGTCGAAGTCTGCAGGGAGTTCGGCCATGTGGATGTCGTCGCTCCGGAGCAGAACGCGAGCGGCACGTCCAACGCGCTGACGCTGCAGCGTCCGCTGTCGCTGCACACCGCGTCCAGCGGCTTCCACCATGTCAACGGCACGCCGTCGGACTGCGTGCACGTCGCGCTGACCGGCCTGCTGGACCGCCGGCCCGACCTGGTGGTCTCGGGGATCAACAACGGTGCCAACCTCGGTGAGGACACGATCTATTCCGGCACGGTGGCCGCGGCGATGGAGGCCTACCTGTTCGGCGTGCCGGCGATCGCGTTCTCGCTGGCCCGCCATGGCTGGGAGCACCTCGACCAGGCGGCGATGGTGGCGCGCCAGATGCTCGCCCAGGTGCTGTCGCGGCCGCTGGGCGCGCCTTTCCTGCTCAACGTCAACGTGCCGGCCCGGGCCGATGCGGCCAGCCGTCCCTGGCGGGTCAGCCGCCTGGGACGCCGCCATGCGAGCGAGCCGGTGATCCGGCAATGCAGCCCGCGCGGCGACCCGATCTACTGGATCGGCGCGGTGGGGGAGGTGCGCGAGGCCGGTGAAGGCACGGACTTCCACGCCGTGGCGCAGGGCGAGATCTCGATCACGCCGCTGCAGGTGGATCTGACCGATCACGCGGCGCTGCCGTCGTGGTCGGCGCGTCTGCAGGACCGCGGCGCATGACGCTGGATCCGCTCGACCCGGTCGTGCCGCCGGGGCTGTCGGCCGAGGGGGCCGATCCGGCCGACGCTCCGGGCCGGGATCCGGATCGCCCGCGCCGTTTTCCGCTGAAGCTCGGGGCCACGGTGCCGGTGCCCAGGCGCCTGGTCGGTGCACCCGCGCTGCTGTCCTCGGGCTCGCCCGTGGTCGCCGCGGGTGTGTCGGAGGCGGCTGCCCGCGGGGCGCGGCCGGTGCCCGAGGCGCCTCGCGCGGTCGTGGCCTCGCCCGGCGTGGGCATGGACTCGCGCGCCTTCCGGCTGCGCATGGTCGAGCGCCTGCGCCGCGATGGCTGCGTCGACGAGGGCGTGCTCGAGGCGATGGGCGTGGTGCCGCGGCACCAGTTCGTCGATGCGGGGCTGGCGGGCCAAGCCTACGAGGACACCAGCCTGCCGATCGGCCTGGGCCAGACCATCTCCAAGCCCACGGTGGTCGCCCGCATGCTGTCGCTGCTGCGCCACCGCCCGGGCGGCACCCAACTGTCGCGTGTGCTCGAGATCGGCACCGGCTGTGGTTACCAGGCGGCGCTGCTGTCGATGCTGGCCCGGCAGGCCTATTCGGTCGAGCGCCTGCGGGCCCTGTACGACCGGGCACGCGATCACCTCGCGCCCATCCGGGCGGACAACCTGCGCCTGATCTACGGCGACGGCCGCCTCGGACATCCCCCCAACGCGCCCTACGACGGCATCATCGCCGCCGCCTGCGGCGAGGCGCTGCCGCCGGCCTGGCTCGAGCAGCTGGCCGTCGGCGGGCGCCTGGTGGCACCGGTCCACGAGGGTGGCGGCAACCACCAGGTGCTGATGGTGGTGGACCGCCTGGCCGATGGCCGGCTGGTCCACACGGTGCACGAGGGTGTGCGCTTCGTCCCCTTAGAATCCGGCACCAGCGAATCCGGGCAGGGTTGAGCAGTTCGACGGGAGGTCGAGGCCCTGCAACCCCGGTGGCACCTGATTTCTCCTATTCCATGACACCTCTTCGTACTGCTGTCCCCGCGGGTCGCCTGCTTGTGCTGGCCGGCGTGTGCCTCTGGCTGGCCGGCTGCGCTTCGGGCGTGAAACCCCGCGCGCCGGTCGAGGACCGTTCCGTGCCGGTGCGCGCGGGCGCCTCTTCCACGCCCTCGGACCCGAATCGCCTGCCACCCGGCAGCGAGAACGCCGGCAAGCCCGGTTATTACATGGTCAAGCCGGGCGACACCCTGATCCGCATCGGGCTGGAGACCGGGCAGAACTGGAAGGACCTGCAGCGCTGGAACACGCTGGACAACGCCGACCGCATCGAGGTCGGGCAGGTGCTGCGCGTGGTGCCGCCGGGGCTGGATCCGACCTCCAGCGCCAGCCGTCCGATCGGTGCGGCTCGCCTGCCCGAGCCGCGCCCGGCGCCGCTGCCGGCCTCGGGTGCCGCACCGGCCGCGCCGGTGGCGAGTGCTCCGGCCCCGACGCCGACCCCGGCGCCCGCCGCGCCGGCGGCCGCTCCCGACGATGACGGCATCAACTGGATGTGGCCCACCGGCGGTGCCGTGCTGGCGGCCTTCGACGACGCGCGCAACAAGGGCGTGGCCCTGGCCGGCAAGGAAGGCGACCCGGTGCTGGCCACCGCCGACGGCCGGGTGGTGTATGCCGGCGCGGGCCTGCGCGGCTACGGCAACCTGGTGATCATCAAGCACAACGAGGTCTACCTCAGCGCCTACGCCCACAACCGGGCGCTGCTGGTCAAGGACGAGCAGGTCGTGCGCCGCGGCCAGAAGATCGCCGAGATGGGGTCCACCGATGCCGAGCGGGTCCAGCTGCATTTCGAGATCCGCCGGCGTGGCAAGCCGGTCGATCCGATGCGCCTGCTGCCGGCGCGCTGACCGCCACCCCCCGTCCACAGGGATGACAAGGCGGGCTCGGCCCGCCTTGCTGCATTTTGGAGACATGAATGACTGACGTGAACGAATGGCTGACGATCGACGCGCTCGATCTGGACGCCCAGGGCGTGGGCCGCAATGCCGAGGGCAAGGTGGTCTTCGTCGAAGGGGCGCTGCCCGGCGAGCAGGTGCAGGTGCAGGTCCTGCGCCGCAAGAACAACTGGGAGCAGGCCACGCTGAAGGTGCTGGGGCGCGAGAGCTCGCTGCGGGTGCGCCCCGGCTGCGCGCACTTCGGCCTGCACGGCGGCGCCTGCGGGGGCTGCAAGATGCAGCACTTCGAGCCCACCGCGCAGGTCGCGGTCAAGCAGCGCATCCTCGAGGACAACCTCAAGCACCTCGGCAAGGTCCGCCCTGAACGCATGCTGCGGCCCATCGAGGGTCCGACCTGGGGCTACCGCTATCGCGCCCGGCTGTCGGTGCGTCACGTGGTCAAGAAGGGGGTCGTGCTGGTGGGTTTCCACGAGCGCAAGTCGCGTTATGTCGCCGACATGCAGCGCTGCGAGGTGCTGCCGCCGCACATCAGCGCGATGCTGATGCCGCTGCGCGAGCTGATCGCCGGCATGGACGCGCGTGACCGCCTGCCGCAGATCGAGCTGGCGCTGGGCGAGTCGCCCCAGGGTCTGGTCAATGCGCTGGTGCTGCGCCACCTCGAGCCGCTGTCGCCGGCCGACGTCGAGCGCCTGAAGGCCTTCGCCGCCGTGCACGACGTGCAGTGGTGGCTGCAGCCCAAGGGGCCCGACACCGTGCACCTGCTGGAGGAGGGCGGGGTGCAGCTGGCCTACACGCTGCCCGAGTTCGGCGTCGTGATGCCGTTCAAGCCGACCGACTTCACGCAGGTCAACCACCACATCAACCGGGTGCTGGTCGCCCGTGCGCTGCGGCTGCTGGCGGTGCGGCCCGATGACCGGGTGCTCGACTGGTTCTGTGGCCTGGGCAACTTCACGCTGCCGCTGGCCACCCAGGCCCGCGAGGTGCTGGGCATCGAGGGCAGCGAGACGCTGGTGCAGCGCTCGCGCGAGAACGCCGTGCTCAACCAGCTGGCGCACAAGACGAGCTTCGAGGCGCGCAACCTGTTCGAGCTGTCGGGCGCCGACCTGGCCGTCTACGGCAGCGCGCCACGCTGGCTGATCGACCCGCCGCGCGAAGGGGCGTTCGCGCTGGTCAAGGCGCTGGCCGACGTGCGCCAGCAGCCGATCGACGGGTTCGAGCCGCCGCTGCGCATCGTCTACGTCAGCTGCAACCCGGCGACGCTGGCCCGCGATGCCGGCCTGCTGGTCCATCAGGCCGGCTACCGCTGCGTGCAGGCCGGCGTGGTCAACATGTTCCCGCACACGGCCCACGTCGAGTCGATCGCGGTGTTCGAGCGCATCGACGGCTGGACCCTGCCGGCCGCCCCCGAGCCTGAAGCGGTGGCGGTCGAGGTGGCCGATGCCGCCGACGGGGTCGTGGCTGAGGCGCCGTCGCAGGCCTCACGGGCATCGGACGAGTCGGACGCCGACGCCGCCTGACGAGCGGACCGGGACCCGAGGCCGGACTGCCTCGGGTCCGCGGACCTCAGGCCAGCGCGTCGAGCAGCCGGGTCTCGAACTCGATCTGGCTGCGGTTGTGCTGCAGCGCGGCGCCGTCGACCAGGAAGGTGTCCTCGACCCGCTCGCCCAGCGTGCTGATCTTGGCCAGCTGCAGGTTGATGTGGTGCTCGGCCAGCACCCGGGCGATGCTGTAGAGCAGCCCGGAGCGGTCGCTCGCCGACACCGACAGCACCCAGCGCTGCGCCCGCTCGTCCGGACGCAGCTGCACCCGCGGCGTGATCGGGAAGGACTTGACCCGCCGCGACAGCCGGCCGCGCCCGGGGGCGGGCAGCGGCCCGGAGGTCGTCAGGGCCTCGCCGAGCTGGTGCTCGACCAGCGACAGCAGGTCGCGGTAGGGCTGGTCGAAATGCGGCGAGATGACCTGGAAGGTGTCGACCGCATAACCGCTGCGGCTGGTGTGCACCCGCGCATCGAGAATGCTGAACTGCGCCCCTTCGAAATAACCGCAGATGCGGGCGAACAGGTCCTGGCGGTCGGGTGAGTACACCAGCACCTGCATGCCTTCGCCCACCGGCGACAGCCGGGTGCTGACCAGCGGCACCGGAGTGTCGACGCGGCGGTTGAGCGCGCGGGCATGCCAGGCGATCTCGCCGCTGTCGTGGCGGGCGAAGTAGTTCAGGTCCAGCGTCTTCCACAGCGCCTCCTCGGCGCCGGGCAGCATCGAGTGCAGCGCCAGCATCTGGCGGGCCTCGCGCTTGCGCTGCTCGATCTCGTTGCTCATGTCCGGACGTGCGCCGCCGAGCGCACGGAAGGTCGCCCGGTAGAGGTCCTCCAGCAGCTTGCCCTTCCAGGCGTTCCAGACCTTCGGGCTGGTGCCGCGGATGTCGGCCACGGTCAGCAGGTAGAGCGCGGTCAGGTAGCGCGGGTTCTGCACCCGCTGCGCGAACGCGTCGACCACTTCGGGGTCCGACAGGTCCTCCTTCTGCGCGACCCGCGACATCGTCAGGTGTTCCTTGACGATGAACTCGATCAGCCGGCAGTCCTCGCGATCGATGCCGTGGTCGCGGCAGAAGCGGCGCACCTCGACCGCGCCCAGTTCGGAGTGGTCGCCCCCGCGCCCCTTGGCCACGTCGTGGAACAGCGCGGCCACGTAGAGCACCCAGGGCTTGTCCCACTGCGTGCCCAGCTGCGAGCAGAAGGGGTATTCGTGCGTGTGCTCGGGGATGAAGAAGCGGCGCACGTTGCGCAGCACCATCAGGATGTGCTGGTCGACCGTGTAGACGTGGAACAGGTCGTGCTGCATCTGGCCGACGATGCGCCGGAAGACCCACAGGTAGCGCCCCAGCACGGAGGTCTCGTTCATCAGCCGGAACACATGGGTCTGGCCGCGCGGCTGGCGCAGGATCTCCAGGAAGCAGCGGTGGTTGACCGGATCGCGCCGGAAGGCCGCGTTCATGATGCCGCGGGCGTTGTAGAGCGCCCGCAGCGTGCGCACCGACAGGCCCTTGATGCCCATCGTGCGCTGGTAGGTCAGGAAGGTCTCGAGGATGGTGTGCGGGTGGCGCAGGTAGAGGTCGTCGCTGGCCACCTCGAGCATGCCGCCCCGGTCGTAGAAGTGCTCGCTGATCGGGCGCATCGGGGCGTGCTGCGAGCCGTTGACCCGCTCCTCGATGCCCATCATCAGGATCTGGTTGAGCTGCACCACCGCCTTGGCGGCCCAGTAGTAGCGCCGCATCAGCGCTTCGCTGGCGCGCAGCTCCGGCGTGTTCTGGTAGCCGAAGCTCTCGGCCACGGCCGTCTGAAGGTCGAAGACCAGCCGGTCCTCGCGCCGGCCGGCCACCACGTGCAGGCGGGCGCGGATGCTCTGCAGCAGGCCCTCGTTGCGGTGCAGCTGGATCGCCTCGAAGCGCGTGATCAGGCCGCGGCTGGCCAGCTCCGTCCAGGACTTGCCCAGGCCGGCCGCGCTGGCGACCCAGCGCACCACCTGCAGGTCCCGCAGGCCCCCCGGGCTCTCCTTGCAGTTGGGCTCCAGCGAGTAGGGCGTGTCCTCGTACTTGACGTGGCGCTGCACCATCTCCAGCGTCTTGGCGCGGAAGAAGGCGGCCGGATCCATGATCGCGGCCGTCTCCTGGCAGAACTGTTCGTAGAGCCGGCGCGATCCGCGCAGGAAACGGCTCTCCAGCAGCGCGGTCTGCACGGTGACGTCGGCCTGCGCCTCGGCCACGCACTCGGAGACGGTGCGCACGCTCGAGCCGATCTCCAGGCCGATGTCCCAGCAGGCGGTGATGAAGCGCTCGACGCAGTGGCGTGCCTCGGCCGACGAGGGGCTGTCGGGAAAGTCCTCGGCGCACGACAGCTCGGCGGGCATCAGCACCAGCACGTCGACGTCGGAGCCCGGGTAGAGCTCGCCGCGGCCGTAGCCGCCCACGGCCACCAGCGCGGCCCCGCGCGGCATGCCGCTGAGGTGCCAGAGCTGCTCGAGCATGTGGTCGACGTGCCGGGCGATCACGCGGATCAGCGCCGTGGCGGTGGAGGCCGAGGCGCGTGTCCGGCCGAAGGCCTCGATCAGGTCGGCCTTGCCCTGCTTCAGCTCGGTGCGCAGGCGCGCCAGCTGGCCGTTCTTCAGGTCGGTGTGCGGCGCGGCCGACGACGGGTCCGGATGTCCCGGTGCCGAGTTCACTCCAGGCATCGGCGGGTCAGGCCTCGGCCGTCACGAAGGCCGGCGTCGCCGGGCTGCCGGCCGACAGCGTCAGCACCTCGTAGCCGGTCTCGGTCACCACCACCGTGTGCTCCCACTGCGCCGACAGCGAGCGGTCCTTGGTCACGATGGTCCAGCCGTCCCCGGCTTCCTTGATCTCGCGCCGGCCGGCGTTGATCATCGGCTCGATCGTGAAGATCATGCCGGGCTGGAGCTCGTCGAGCGTGCCGGGCCGGCCGTAGTGCAGCACCTGCGGGTCCTCGTGGAACTTCAGGCCGATGCCGTGGCCGCAGAATTCGCGCACGATCGACAGGCCCTGGTTCTCGGCGAAGGTCTGGATCGCGTGGCCGATGTCACCCAGGCGGGCGCCGGGGCGCACCTTCATGATGCCCTTCCACATCGCGTCGTAGGTCAGCGAGCACAGGCGCCGGGCCGCGATCGAGCCGTCGCCGACGACGAACATGCGGCTGGTGTCGCCGTGCCAGCCGTCCTTGATGACGGTGATGTCGATGTTGATGATGTCGCCGCTCTTGAGCGCGCGGTCGTTCGGGATGCCGTGGCAGACCTGATGGTTGATCGAGGTGCACACCGACTTGGGGTAGGGCGTGTAGCCCGGGGGGGCGTAGTTGAGGGGGGCGGGAATGGCGCCCTGCACCTGCACAATGTGGTCGTGCGCCAGACGGTCCAGCTCGTTGGTGGTGACACCGGGCCTGACATGGGGCGTCAGCATGTCCAGCACCTCGGAAGCGAGCCGGCAAGCCACGCGCATGGCCTCGATGTCCGAGGCGTTCTTGATCGTGATCGACATGCGCCGAATTATTGCACCGGGGCGGCACCCGCATGGTTCTGGGATAACCTCCTGGGGCCCGCGGGGGCGGCCTTCGCGGCGGCGGGCCCTCGGCGGCGTCTGGAAAAAACTCGGAGTGAATCGGACATGGAATCTGTGGATTGTGTAGTGATCGGTGCCGGCGTGATCGGTCTGGCGGTGGCGCGCGCGCTCGCCATGGCCGGCCGTGAAGTGGTGATCCTGGAGGCGCAGGACGCGATCGGCACCGCCACCAGCTCGCGCAACAGCGAGGTCATCCACGCCGGCATCTACTACCCGACCGGTTCGCTGAAGGCGAAATTCTGCGTCGAGGGCAAGGGCCTGCTCTACGACTTCTGCGACAGCCACCAGGTGACCTACCAGCGCCCCGGCAAGATCCTGGTGGCGACCGACCCGTCCCAGCACGGCAAGCTCGAGGCGCTGGCCCGGCAGGCCGTGGCCAACGGCGTCGACGACCTGCGCTGGCTGAGCGCCGACGAGGCCCGCGCGCTGGAGCCCGAGCTGCACTGCACGGCGGCGCTGCTGTCGCCGTCGACCGGCATCCTCGACAGCCACGGCTACATGCTGGCGCTGCTGGGCGATGCCGAGGCCCACGGCGCGATGCTGGCGCTGTGCTCGCCGGTGCTGTCGATGGAGCGGCCCGACGATGGCGGGCCCGGCCTGCTGCTGCACGTCGGCGGCGCCGAGGCGTCGCAGCTGCGTGCCCGCACGGTGATCAACTCGGCCGGCCTGTGGGCGCCGGTCGTGGCCTCCCGGGTGCAGGGGCTGGCGCCCGAACTGTCGCCGCGCGCGCACTTCTGCAAGGGCAGCTATTTTTCCTACACCGGCCGGGCGCCGTTCAAGCACCTGATCTATCCGATGCCCAACTCGGCCGGCCTGGGCGTGCACATCACCCTCGACCTGGCCGGCCAGATGCGCTTCGGGCCGGACACGGAGTGGATCGACGTCGAGCCGATCCAGCCCGACGGCAGCCCGGCCGACTTCGGTGCACGTTATGTCGTCGACCCCGCCCGCCAGGCCGGCATGGACGAATCCATCCGCCGCTACTGGCCCGGCCTGCCCGACGGCTCGCTGGCGCCGGCCTACTCGGGCATCCGCCCGAAGATCAGCGGGCCCGATGACGCCGCCGCCGATTTCCGCATCGACGGGCCGGCCCGGCACGGGGTGCCCGGCCTGGTGCAGCTCTTCGGCATCGAGTCCCCGGGATTGACCTCCAGCCTCGCGATTGCACGTCATGTGCAGTCGCTGGTCTGAGCCTCGCCTAAAATCCTGGTTTTGGCGCCGGACGCACCGCGTCCGGTCCAGGCCGATCCTCCAGCCCTTCGGGACTCACCGCGTGTCTTCTTCCTCCTCCAAGCACCTCGTGCATTTCGAGGGCGGCAACGCCCTTTCCGCCTTCCGCGCCCAGGCGCTGCTGCCCCGGCTGCAGGCCGTGAGTGCGCGCATCGTCGATGTGTCGGCTCGCCATGTGCACTGGGTGTGGAGCGACGCCGCGCTGGAGCGCGCCGACCTCGACAAGCTCGCCGCACTGCTGACCTACGGGGACGCCTGCACCGCCCCGGCCGACGGCGAGCTGATCGTCGTCATGCCGCGCCTGGGCACGGTCTCGCCCTGGGCCTCCAAGGCCACCGACATCGCCCGCAACTGCGGCCTGGCCGGCGTGCACCGGGTCGAGCGGGTCACCGAGTTCCGCCTGGTGCTGAAGTCGGGCCTGCTCGATGCGCTCAAGGGCTCGCGGCCCCTGGGCGCCGACGAGCTGCAGGCCTGCGCGCTGGTGCTGCACGACCGCATGACCGAATCGGCGGCGCTCGAGCGTGAGGCCGCCCGCCACCTGTTCGACGAGCAGCCGGCCGAGCCGCTGGCCCATGTCGACGTGCTGGGCGCCGGGCGCGACGCGCTGGTCGCCGCCAACAAGGACTTCGGCCTGGCGCTGTCGGACGACGAGATCGACTACCTGGTCAAGGCCTTCACCGACCTGAAGCGCAACCCCAGCGACGTCGAGCTGATGATGTTCGCGCAGGCCAACTCCGAGCACTGCCGCCACAAGATCTTCAACGCCGACTTCACCATCGACGGCGAGCGCCAGCCGATGTCGATGTTCGGCATGATCCGCAACACCGAGAAGCTCGCGCCGCAGTCCACCGTGGTGGCCTACAGCGACAACGCCGCGGTGATGGAAGGCGGCCTGATCGAGCGCTGGGTGCCGCAGGGCTACACCAACGCGCCGCAGTATGGCGCGCGCCAGGAAACCACCCACGTGCTGATGAAGGTGGAGACGCACAACCACCCGACCGCGATCTCCCCGTACCCCGGCGCCTCGACCGGCGCGGGCGGCGAGATCCGCGACGAAGGCGCCACCGGCCGCGGCTCCAAGCCCAAGGCCGGCCTGACGGGTTTCAACGTCTCCAACCTGCACCTGCCCGGCACCGACGAGCCCTGGGAGAAGAACCCGGTCGGCAAGCCCGAGCACATCGCCAGCCCGCTGCAGATCATGACCGAAGGCCCGCTGGGGGGCGCGGCCTTCAACAACGAGTTCGGCCGGCCCAACCTGGCGGGCTACTTCCGCGTCTTCGAGCAGGAGGTCGCCGGGGTGCGCCGCGGCTACCACAAGCCGATCATGATCGCCGGCGGTCTGGGCACGATCACCGAGGGCCAGACCCACAAGCTGCCCTTTGGCGCCGGCACGCTGCTGATCCAGCTGGGGGGCCCGGGCATGCGCATCGGCATGGGTGGCGGCGCCGCCAGCTCGATGGCCGCGGGCACCAACACCGCCTCGCTCGACTTCGACTCGGTGCAGCGTGGCAACCCCGAGATCCAGCGCCGTGCGCAGGAGGTCATCAACCACTGCTTCGCGCTGGGCGTGAACAACCCGATCGTGGCCATCCACGACGTCGGTGCGGGCGGCATCAGCAATGCCTTCCCCGAGCTGGTCGACGGCACCGGCAAGGGCGCGACCTTCGACATCCGCAAGGTGCCGCTGGAAGAGACCGGCCTGGCGCCCAAGGAGATCTGGTGCAACGAGAGCCAGGAGCGCTACGTCATGGCGGTCACGCCCGAGGCGCTGCCGCTGTTCGACGAGATGTGCCGCCGCGAGCGCGCGCCCTACGCCGTGGTCGGCGTGGCCACCGATGACCGCGAACTGATCCTCGAGGACGGCCCGGGCGGCGAGCGTCCGATCGACATGCCCATGGACGTGCTGCTGGGCAAGCCGCCCAAGGTGCACCGCGACGTGCGGCGCCTCGAGCGCAGCGAGCAGCCGCTCGACCTGACCGGCGTGCCGCTCGACGAGGTGGCCTTCAGCGTGCTGCGCCACCCGACGGTGGCCTCCAAGCGTTTCCTGATCACCATCGGCGACCGCACCGTGGGGGGCATGAGCCACCGCGACCAGATGGTCGGTCCGTGGCAGGTGCCGGTGGCCGACTGCGCGGTCACGCTGGCCGACTACGCCGGCTTCCGCGGCGAGGCCATGTCCATGGGCGAGCGCACGCCGCTGGCCTCGCTGGATGCGCCCGCCTCGGGCCGCATGGCGGTGGCCGAGGCCATCACCAACCTGCTGGCCGCGCCGTTCGAGCTCTCTCGCGTCAAGCTGTCGGCCAACTGGATGGCCGCCTGCGGCGAGCCCGGCGAGGATGCCGCGCTCTACGAGACGGTCAAGGCCGTCGGCATGGAGCTGTGCCCGGCGCTGGGCATCGGCATCCCGGTGGGCAAGGATTCGCTGTCGATGCGCACGAAGTGGGACGATGCCGGCCAGACGAAGCAGGTGGTCGCACCGGTCTCGCTGATCGTCACCGCCTTCGTCACGCTCGACGACGTGCGCGGCACGCTGACGCCGCAGCTGCGCACCGACACGCCCGCCGGCCTGGACACCTCGCTGATCCTGGTCGACCTGGGCCAGGGCCGCAACCGCATGGGCGGCTCGATGCTGGCGCAGGTCATCGGCCAGTTCGGCCACGAGGTGCCGGACGTGGATGACCCGGCGCAGCTCAAGGCGCTGGTCGCCGCGATCAACCGGCTGCGTGCCGACGGCAAGCTGCTGGCCTACCACGACCGCAGCGACGGCGGCCTGTGGGCGGCGGCCTGCGAGATGGCGTTTGCCGGCCACGTCGGCGTCAGCCTGAACGTGGACATGCTGGTCACCGAAGGCGACGGCATCAGCGACAGCCGGGCCGACACCGGCGACTCCAAGAACTGGGCCGGCCAGGTCGCCGAACGCCGCAACGAGCTGACGCTCAAGGCGCTGTTCAACGAAGAGCTCGGCGCGCTGATCCAGGTGCCCACCGCCGTGCGCGACGAGGTCATGCAGACCCTGCGTGAACATGGCCTGAGCCGCCACAGCCATGTCGTGGGCAAGACCAACGACCGGGCTTCGGTCGAGGTCTGGCGCGACGCCAAGGCCGTGTTCAGCGCCCCGCTGCAGTCGCTGCAGCAGGCCTGGGACGAGGTCAGCTGGCGCATCGCCGCCCAGCGCGACAACCCGGCCTGCGCCGACAGCGAGCACTCGACGGTCGGTGTCGCCACCGATCCGGGCCTGCATGTGGCGCTCTCCTTCGATCCGCGGGAAGACGTGGCCGCGCCGTTCATCGGCCGCGCGCGGCCCAAGGTGGCGATCCTGCGCGAGCAGGGCGTGAACTCGCACGTCGAGATGAGCTACGCGATGGCCCAGGCCGGCTTCGACACCTTCGACGTGCACATGTCCGATCTGCAGGCCGGCCGGGCCCGCCTCGACCAGTTCCAGGGGGTGGTCGCCTGCGGCGGCTTCAGCTATGGCGACACGCTGGGCGCCGGCGAAGGCTGGGCCCGCTCGATCATGTTCAACCCGAAGCTGGCCGATCAGTTCGCGGCCTTCTTCGGCCGCGGCGACACCTTCGCGCTGGGCGTGTGCAACGGCTGCCAGATGATGGCCGCCCTCGCGCCGATCATCCCGGGTGCCCAGGACTGGCCCAAGTTCACGCGCAACAAGAGCGAGCAGTTCGAGGCCCGCCTGAGCCTGGTCGAGGTGCTGGAGAGCCCGTCGATCTTCCTGCAGGGCATGGCCGGCAGCCGCATGCCGATCGCCGTGGCGCACGGCGAGGGTTATGCCGACTTCTCGCAGCGCGGCGACGCGTCCCGGGTGCAGCGCGCAATGCGTTTCGTCGACCACCACGGCGCGGCCACCGAGGTCTATCCGTTCAACCCGAACGGCAGCCCGGACGGCCTGACCTCGGTGACCACGGCCGACGGCCGTTTCACCGTGCTGATGCCGCACCCGGAACGGGTGTTCCGCAATGTGCAGATGAGCTGGACCTCGGGCGACCTGGAGGCGCGCAGCCCCTGGGCACGCATGTTCGGCAGCGCCCGTCGCTGGGTCGGCTGAGCCTGAGAGCCCTGCCTGACCGGCCTCCGTCGTGGAGGGGTCAGGCGGCCAGGCGGCCCGCGGGCTGGTCCATCGCCTCCAGCGTGTTGCGGATGATCCGGCTGGCCTGAGGCGCCAGGCTGGGCAGTTCGGCGATGGCGTTGTCCTCGATCGCGCACAGCACGAACTCCACCAGCACCCCGATCACCCCGGCGGCCGTGTAGCGGGCCAGTTCGGCCGACTGGGCGTCCGCGCCGCAGGTCAGCAGCCGGGCCAGTTCCTGATGCACCTTGCGGCGTGCCTTCAGCCCGTCCATGCCCAGGCTGATGACCTCGACGAACAGCGTGCGCAGCTGCTGCGGGCGCTCGGCCAGGTAGCCGAAATAGGCCGCGACGGCCTGGTCGAGCCAGTCGGGCTTGCCCGACTCCGCGATCGCGACGTCCTTGAGCCGCTGCATCGCCGCGCCCGTGGCGTTTTCATAGAGTGCCAGCAGGCAATCCTGCTTGGAGCGGAAGTGCTCGTAGAACGTGCGCTTGGACACGTGCGCCGTGGAGGCGATGTCGGCGATCGTGGTGGTGGCGTAACCCTGTTCGGCGACGCACTTGGACATGCCATCGAGCAATCGCTTGCGGTGATCGATGGCGGTGATGTTGTTTCCTGTGACGGTATTCATTCTTTCTGCCCTCCCTGTCAGCTTGTGGGACACCGAATTTTTCAATTCAAGCTGTGCTCCATCGACTGTATAGGTACCTTTGGGTTCCTGACAGGGGTAGGGTTTCAGGGAAAACCACGTCTCATGTTTCTGTTGTCGAGGGCCTGTATCAAGTTGTCCATGCCGTCATCCACAATCACCGTCACCGGATGAAAAAAAACCGGCCTCGGAGCGGTTCTCCGGGCCGGTCGGGTCAGGATCCGCGGGCCGGGGCGTCACCCCGGCGGCGCGGAAGCATTCAGGCGAAATACTCGTCGTCGCAGAGGTAGCGCCATTGGCCGGGCGGCAGCTTGCCCAGCACCACGCTGCCGATGCGCACCCGCTTGAGCCCCAGCACCTGCAGGCCCACGGCCGCGCACATGCGCCGGATCTGGCGCTTCTTGCCCTCGCGCAGCACGAAGCGCAGCTGGTCCTCGTTCTGCCAGCTGACCTTGGCCGGACGCAGCCGCTGGCCGTCGAGCTCCAGGCCCTCGTTGAGCAGCGCCAGGTCACGGTCGGGCAGGCGCTCGCCGGGGGTGTAGGCCACCCGCACCAGGTATTCCTTCTCGACCAGCGAGTCGTCACCGATCAGCTGGCGGGCGACGCGGCCGTCCTGCGTCAGCACCAGCAGGCCGACCGAGTCGATGTCCAGGCGCCCGGCAGGCGCCAGGCTGCGCAGGTGCCCCGGATGCCACTTGCGGCCCGAGCGGTCCTCGGCCCACTGGTTGTCGGGCCGGATCAGGCTGGCGGCCGGCTCGTAGCCATCCTCGGCCTGGCCGCTGACGTAGCCCACGGGCTTGTTGATCAGGATGGTCACGCGCTTGGCCTGGTCCTTGTGCGCGGCCGGATCGATCACGATGCGTGCATCGGCATCGACCCGCTGGCCCAGCACGGCCATCTGGCCGTTGACGCTCACCCAGCCGGCCTCGATCCACTCGTCGGCCTCCCGGCGCGAGGCCAGCCCCAGCGCGGTCATGCGCTTGGACAGGCGCTCGCCGGTGGTGCTGCGCAGGGCGGCGCCCTCAGGGCGCTGCGGTGGCGGGGAGGCCGGCGCGGCCTCGCCCGGCAGCATCGGCCGGGCGCGCGTGGCCGGAGGCAGCACACGGCGCTCCCGTGCCGGGGGCCGCTCCATCGGAGGGGGCGCGGGGATCACGGGGCGCGGAGCCTGTCGGCGCGGTTCGGCATCGAACGGACCCGGTCGACCGGGCCGGCGCGGCTCGGCGTCAAAGGGGCCGGGTCGGCCAGGTCGGCGTGGCTCGGCGTCGAAAGGACCCGGCCGGCGCGGTTCGGCCGACGCGGGGCCGCGCCGGTCGCCGGCCGCGGGGCGAGCGTCACGGCGATCGCGAGGATCGCGGCGATCGTCGCCGGCCCCCGGCCCGTGGGGGCGGGGCGGGCGATCCTGCCGGGCCATGCGTTCGTCGCGCTCGAGCCGTTCAGCCTGTGCCTGGGCCAGCGTGGGGCGCACCCTCACGCCGCCGGGCCGGGTCTTGCCGCGTGGCGGGGAGTCGGGGTGGGTGGCCGCCGCGCGCTCGTTGCGCCGCCCTGCGGGTGAGGGGGTGCCGGGCTTTTTTTTCAGTGTGAGTGTGACCATGTCGGCGTGTGGGCTGGGGGGCTGTCGGAGCCCCTGTCAAACGGCAATTGCGCTGTGATATCGTGACAAATGATAGGTATCAACCCTAGTCAGCCCCGTCACCGGGGCTTTTTCTTGTCCTGAAAAGCGCGTTTGGAGGAGTCATTGTGGATCTGGTACTGCTGATCAAGGCCGCCCTGATGGGCATCGTCGAAGGCCTGACCGAATTCCTGCCGATCTCGAGCACGGGGCACCTCATTCTGGCCGGTTCGCTGCTGAACCTCACCCAGGACATCACGGACGCCAAGCTCAAGGTCTTCGAGATCGCCATCCAGACCGGTGCCATCTTCGCCGTCATCCTGGTGTACTGGCAGCGCCTGTCGAGCACCGCGAGCCAGTTCGGCCGCAGCCGGGATGCCCGCCGCTTCGTGCTGAACGTGCTGATCGGCTTCCTGCCGGCCGTGGTGCTGGGCCTGCTGATCGGCAAGGTGGTCAAGGCCCATCTGTTCACGCCGGTCATCGTGGCGTCGGCCTTCATTGTCGGTGGTCTGATCATTCTCTGGGCCGAGCGACGCCCGGCCAGTTCGGTGCGGGTGCAGTCGGTCGATGACATGACGGCACTCGATGCGCTGAAGGTCGGGCTGGTCCAGTGTTTCGCGATGGTGCCGGGCACCAGCCGTTCGGGCTCGACGATCATCGGCGGCATGCTGATGGGGCTGTCGCGCCAGGCCGCCACGGATTTCAGCTTCTTCCTGGGCATCCCGACGCTGATCGGCGCCGGGGCCTACAGCCTGCTGAAGGAGCGTGAGCACCTGGCCATGGGCGACCTGCCGCTGTTCCTGGTCGGCCTGGTGTTCTCGTTCCTGTCGGCCTGGCTGTGCGTGCGCTGGCTGCTGAAGTACGTGGCGACGCACAACTTCGTGCCCTTCGCCTGGTACCGCATCGCCTTCGGCCTGCTGATCCTGGCGACGGCCTACACCGGTGCCATCAGCTGGCACGACTGACGCCGGCCGCGCCGCCCGCCGCCTTCAGCCGGCGCGGCGGCGGAAGACCAGGTCCCAGACGCCGTGTCCGAGTTTCAGGCCGCGGTTCTCGAACTTGGTCAGCGGACGGTATTCAGGCCGGGGGGCATAACCCTCGGCGGTATTTTCCAGCGAGGTTTCCGCGCTGAGCACTTCGAGCATCTGCTCGGCATAAGGCGCCCAGTCGGTGGCGCAGTGCAGGTACCCGCCCGGCGCCAGGCGGGTGACCAGCTGCGCGACGAAAGCGGACTGGATCAGCCGGCGCTTGTTGTGCTTCTTCTTGTGCCACGGATCGGGAAAGAAGATGTGCACGCCGGCCAGGCATCCCGGCGTCAGCATGTGTTCCAGCACCTCGACCGCGTCGTGCTGCACCAGGCGCAGATTTTCGAGTTTCCGCTCGCTGATGTGCTTGAGCAGCGCGCCCACTCCGGGGGTATGCACCTCCACCCCGAGAAAGTTATGGTCCGGTCGTGCCGCGGCGATCTGGGCGGTGGCGTCTCCCATGCCGAAGCCGATCTCCAGCACGAGCGGCGCCTCGCGTCCGAAGGCCGCGGCAGGCTCGATGGCCGAGGGCTGGTAGGGCAGCACGTAACGGGGGCCGAGCTCCTCGAGCGCCCGCTGCTGGCCGGTGCCCATGCGCCCGGCACGCACCACGAAACTGCGCACGCTGCGACGGATCGGCCCACCTTCGCCCGCCTGCGCGGGGCTGGGTTCGGATTCATCGGCGGGCGGCAGGGAGAGGGGCGACGTGGTCATGGCAGCAGAGGGAGCGAAGGCAGTGCGCGAAGAGCGGCGGATCAGGGTGGGCGCAGGCCGGGTCGGTGGTCGGCGGGTCGGTCGACTCAAGAACGGCAGGGTCCTGTCGACAACAGGCAGGCCCCGGTCCGACCCCGGCATTTGCGTGACGCCCGTCACCGGAACGGTGGACAGCGGTCTGGTGACCGCCCCGATCCGGCCCGCGGGGTGCGAGATTGTGCCTCAAGCCTTTTCTGATCCTGCTCCGATGACCCTGAACGATCCGTCTCGCCGCCGCTGGGTGGGTGCCCTCGCGGCCGGTGCCTTGCTGCCGGCCACGCGGGTCGGTGCCGCACCGGCCCGTGCCGCCCGCCCGCGCCTGCCCACCGAACTGGCGGCCCGGCTGGCCGCCAGCGGGCTGCCGCTGGAGAGTTTCGGCCTGAGCGTGGTGCCGGTGGAGGGCGGTGCGCCCTGGGTGTCCTGGCAGGCCGACAAACCGTTCATCCTGGCGTCGACCGCCAAGGTGATCACCAGCCTGTGCGCGCTGTCGGTGCTGGGGCCTGGATATCGCTGGGAGACCCGCGCCCACCTGGGCGGCCCGCTGCATCGGGGGGCGCTGCTGGGCGACCTGCGCATCGTGGGCGGGGGCGACCCGTCGCTCGACAGCCAGTCGGTGGCGCAGTGGTTTCGGCGCCTGCGTGGCCAGGGGCTGGACCGCATCGTCGGCGACATGGTGCTCGACCACAGCCGCTTCAGCCTGTCCGAGGCCGATCTGGCCAGCACGCCCGAGCCTTCACCCGAGCGGCCGCACCATGCGCGCCCCGATGCCCTGCTGCTCGACGAGGGCGTGGTGCGCTCGGCGGCGGCCAGCCCGGGCCCGGGCGGGGCCGCCTATCGGCGCGTCACCTGGCAGGCGACGTCACCGGGTGCCGCGGGCTGCGGCCCGCTGTCGGCCCGCTCCGCGCTGCTGGCGTGCCCGGCGGCGGCCCCCGAGCCGTCGCCGGCCGAGCTGGCGTGCCGCACCCTGGGCGCCTTGTGGCGGGTGCAGGGCGGCGGGCTGCGGGGTCGGGTGAGCAGCCTGTCGCCGTCCGCGGCCCCGGTGGTGTCGACGCCCTGGATGGTGCATGCCTCGCCCACGCTGGCCGTGCTGATCCAGGAGATGAACAAGCGCAGCAACAACCTGATCGCCCGTCACCTGATGCTGAGCCTGTCGGCCGACTTTCCGCAGGTGCCGGCCACCGTGCCGGCCGCCCGCCAGCGCATGCTCGCCTGGCTCGAGCAGCAGGGGGTGGCCCCCGGGCGCATCGGCGTGGACTCCGGCTCGGGGCTGTCGCGCCTGGAGCGGGCGGCACCGTCGGCGCTGGTGCACCTGCTGCAGCGCGCCCACCATGGACCCTATGCCCGGCTGTTCCGCGACAGCCTGCCGGTCGCCGGGCTGGACGGCACGCTGGAGCATCGCCTCCGCGGGGGCGCGGCGGTCGGCCGGGCCTGGCTGAAGACCGGCACCCTGCTCGACACCCGGGCGCTGGCCGGTTATGTGCAGACCCGCGGCGGCACGACGCTGGCCGTCACGCTGCTGGCCAACCACGAGACGCTGGCCCCCCAGGCCACGCCCGCGCTCGATGCCTGCATCGAGTGGCTGGCCGCGAGCCGCGCCTGAGCGCCGCGTCGGCTATACTGCGCAGCGACGCGGGTGTAGTTCAATGGTAGAACTTCTGCTTCCCAAGCAGATAGCGTGGGTTCGATTCCCATCACCCGCTCCACCGGAACATCTCCATGACATCCCCGGATGTCCAGAAAAGCCCTGAGAATCAAGCACTTGGGGCTTTTTTCATGTCTCGATCGTCCGCGTTGATCCTGGCCTGTCCCTCGAAGTCGCGGCCACCGGATCCAAGCGCTGGTTCTGGACGTTCTACTGCGGCGGCAAGGAGAAACGACTCGCCATCGGTCTGCATCCCGAGACGAGCCTGAAGTGACCTGCTCCCTTCCAGCCGTACCCGCCTGAAGTAGCAGGAGTCCGCCAACCAGGCGAATTGCTGGGCCATTCGTCAGGGCTTGGCTTGGCTTGACAGGTGGGGATGCCCTTGCGCCCCTGTTCAACCAGCGCCGGAGCATGAAGTGCGGAGGGCACCAATGCAGGCCATGAAAATGCCGAAGGCATGGCCTGCATTGGCGCACTGCTACTTCTTGTGCGAAGTTGGTGGCGTTCGAACGAGACGAACATGATTCGTATTTGCTCCGTCAGTGCTTGCCCAAGCATCACTTGTGCCAATTGCCGATACGACGGATACGCCCTGGGCTTCTGGGGTCGAAGACCAGAATGCACCATCGGAGCTCCACTCAGGCTTGGTTGGAAATACGTTCAGGTTTTGCGATGGGTTATGGCAGTTCGGCTCGCGGAGCGTGAGCAGCTCTTTGCGCGTAGGAAGTCGCCAACGTTCGTCGATGGTTGATTTCCCCACCGCGAGCGCCTTGGCTTGCTGATAAGTCAGTCTGGGCCCAGGGTTTACTGCGTCTTGAACCGCCCCGGGATTCGTGGAGGCCCGTTGGGTTAAGTCAGGCCGCCACCTCGGTAGCCTGACTGGCGAGTTGCCGGTAGTAGTTTGCCTCGGCCTCGGCGGGTGGCACATAGCCGATGGGTGCGAGCAGGCGGTGGTTGTTGAACCAGTGCACCCATTCCAGGGTTGCCAGCTCTACCGCCTCCCTGGTCTTCCACGGTGCCCGACGGTGGATCAGCTCGGCTTTGTATAGGCCGTTGATCGTCTCGGCCAGCGCGTTGTCGTAGCTGTCGCCCTTGCGGCCGAGCTTACGGAGGGGTTCTTGATCGGATCCCCGTTCCCGATGGCCGTCCATCCCCGGTGCGGGTGGCTGATGCCTGTCGGGGGGCGATCCCGCGACTTATTGCCCGATGTGCTCCGCCTCTCGCGCACGAGCGAGGTGCTGGGGACGGTGCGGGGCCGTCGCCAGCGAAAATGCCGGCATGCAAGCTGCATCCGGGCCCGGGTGCCTCACGGCCGGGCGTTGACGCCGGTCGGTCGCCGCCGAGGGCGCGTGGCGATTCCGGGCCGGCCATGCGCTGGCGCTTCCATCCGATTCACCTTGACGAGATCCTGATCCATGTCCAAGTCCGCGGGAACGAGGCCGATGAGCGCCTCGTCGTCTGCTCCCCAGAAGATGATGGGGCTCGAAATCGTCCGCTTCCTCGCCGCGATGGCCGTGCTGATCTGGCACTACCAGCACTTCTGGCACCTGGGCACCGAGGTGCCGGATTTCGAGCGCAGCGCCCAGCCGCTGTACGTGCCGCTGCGCTGGCTCTATGAATACGGCGTCTATGGCGTGCAGGTGTTCTGGTGCATCAGCGGCTACATCTTCTTCTGGAAGTACAGCCGCATGATCGCCGAGGGCCGGATGGCGGCGCGCCAGTTCTTCATCCTGCGGCTGTCCCGGCTGTATCCGCTGCACCTGGTCACGCTGCTGCTGGTCGCGCTGCTGCAGGCGGTCTACTTCCCGCTGGCCAACGACTACTTCGTCTATGCGCACAATGACCTGCCGCACTTCCTGCTGCAGCTGTTCATGGCCAGCAACTGGGGCTTCGAGCAGGGTCCGAGCTTCAACGGGCCGATCTGGTCGATCTCGCTCGAGGTGATCGTCTACGCGCTCTTCTTCGTCGTGATGCGGCGCCTGGGGGCCTCGATCGGCATCACCTGCGTGCTGATCGCCGTCGGCGCCGGGGCCTTCCTGCTGAAGGTGCCGCACCAGGTCTTCCAGTGCGTGCTGTGCTTCTTCATCGGCGGGCTGGCCGCCCAGGTCGGCCGCACCGGCTGGGTGCAGGCCCGCCGCGTGATGGTGGGGCGCGGGGTGCTGGCCTTGCTGCTCGCCGCTCCGTCGGTGGCGGGGGTGCTGGGCCTGTTCGCGCACCGGCCGGTGATCCAGCTGTTCATCGTCGCCTACACGCCGGTGCTGCTGTATTTCCTGGCCGAGCAGTGCACGATTCCCGCGCGCTTCGACCGGCTGCTGGACGTGGCGGGCAACGTCACCTATTCCAGCTACCTGATCCACTTCCCGATCCAGCTGATGATCGCCATCGGCTGTCGCCAGGCGGGCCTGCCGATCCCGAAGGAGAGCCCGCTGTTCCTGGCCGCCTTCCTCGGCGTGACGCTGGTGCTGTCGGTGCTGGTCTACCGGTATTTCGAGGTGCCCTGCCAGAAGCTGATCCGCAACCGGCTGGGGCGCCGGCCCGCGCTGGTGCGGGCCTGAGGGTCGGGGCCGGGCCGCGACGGCCCGGCGCCCATCACATGCCGGCGTAGTTGGGGCCACCGCCCCCCTCGGGCGTGACCCAGACGATGTTCTGGGTCGGATCCTTGATGTCGCAGGTCTTGCAGTGCACGCAGTTCTGCGCGTTGATCTGCAGCCGGTCCGACTGGTCGTCGTTCTTGACGAACTCGTAGACGCCCGCCGGGCAGTAGCGGGCTTCCGGGCCGGCGAACTTCGCCAGGTTGAGCTGCACCGGCACCGAGGCATCCTTGAGCGTCAGGTGCGCCGGCTGGTTCTCCTCGTGGTTGGTGTTGCTGATGAACACCGAGGAGAGCCGGTCGAAGGTCAGCTGGCCGTCGGGCTTGGGGTAGTCGATCGGGCTGCACTCGGCGGCCGCACGCAGGTAGAGGTGGTCCGGCGCGGGGCGGTGCACGGTCCACGGCGGCGTGTCCACGCCCAGCTTGGGCAGCAGCCAGTGCTCCACGCCGGTCATCAGCGAGCCGACGTGGAAGCCCTTCTTGAACCACTGCTTGAAGTTCTTCGAGCGCATCAGCTCGGCATGCAGCCAGCTCTGCTCGAAGGCGGCCGGGTAGGCGTCCAGTTCGTCGTGGCTGCGGCCGGCGGCCAGGGCCTCGAAGGCCGCTTCGGCGGCGAGCATGCCGGTCTTGATGGCCGCGTGGCTGCCCTTGATGCGCGCGGCGTTGAGCGTGCCGGCGTCGCAGCCCACCAGCGCGCCGCCCGGGAACACGAGCTTGGGCAGGCTCAGGATGCCGCCGGCCGTGATCGCGCGGGCGCCGTAGCCGATGCGCTTGCCCCCCTCGAGGTGCGCGCGGATGGCCGGATGGGTCTTCCAGCGCTGCATCTCCTCGAACGGCGACAGCCAGGGGTTCTTGTAGTCCAGCCCGGTGACGAAGCCCAGCGTCACCTTGTTGCCCTCGAGGTGGTAGAGGAAGCCGCCGCCGTAGGTCTCGGTGTCCATCGGCCAGCCGGCGGTGTGCACCACCAGGCCGGGCCGGGCCTTGGCCGGATCGATCTCCCACAGCTCCTTGATGCCCAGCGCGTAGCTCTGCGGGTCACGGCCCGCGTCGAGCTTGAAATGCGCGATCAGCTGCTTGCCCAGGTGGCCGCGTGCGCCTTCGGCGAAGATCGTGTACTTGCCGCACAGCTCCATGCCGAGCTGGAAGTGGTCGGTCGGCTCGCCATCCTTGCCCAGGCCGAGGTTGCCGGTGGCCACGCCACGCACGCGCCCCTGCTCGTCATGCAGCACCTCGGCGGCGGTGAAGCCCGGGAAGATCTCCACGCCCAGCGCTTCGGCCTGCTCGCCCAGCCAGCGGGTGAAGGCCCCGAGGCTGACGACGTAGTTGCCGTCGTTGTGGAAGCACTCGGGCACGAGGAAGTCGGGCGTGCGCTTCGCGCCGGTCTGCGACAGGATCAGCACCTCGTCGCCGCTCACCGGCTGGTTCAGCGGTGCGCCACGCTCCTTCCAGTCGGGGAACAGTTCGGTGAGGGCGCGCGGGTCCATGACGGCGCCCGACAGGGTGTGCGCGCCCGGCTCGGAGCCTTTCTCGAGCACCACCACGCTGACTTCCGTGCCTTGCTGCGCGGCCAGCTGCTTGAGGCGGATCGCCGTCGACAACCCGCCCGGGCCGGCGCCGACGATCACCACGTCGTAGTCCATCGATTCGCGTGGGCCGTACTGGGCGAGCAGGTCCTGGGAAGTCATGCGTGTCCTTGAGAGAATTCGGGTGTGCAGGCTGCGGGCCTGCCGATGCAGCCCGGGATTCTAGCGGCTTGCCGGTACAAAAAAGCACGATCGTACTTTTTTGTGCCGGGCGGCCTTTCCAGGGTCCGATCCGGACTGCTGTTGCGTGGATCGAGCCCGGTCGGCCCGTGCTATCGTCATCGCAGCACAGAACAAAAAGGACCCCACCATGAGCTATCCCATCGATCTGTCGGGCCGTGTGGCCCTGGTGTCCGGCGCCTCCGGCGGCCTGGGCGCCCAGTTCGCCCGCGTGCTCGCACGCGCTGGCGCCGCCGTGGTGCTGGCGGGTCGGCCCAGCGACCGGCTCAAGGAGCTGCGAGCCGAGATCGAGGCCAACGACGGTGACGCTCACGTGGTGAGCCTGGACGTGACCGACCTGGCCAGCATCAAGTCGGCCGTCGCTCATGCCGAGACCGAGGTCGGCACGCTCGACATCCTGATCAACAACTCCGGGGTCACCAGCACGAACAAGCTGGTCGACGTCACCGAGCAGGAATACGACGACATCTTCGACGCCAACGTGCGGGGCGGCTTCTTCCTGGCCCAGGAGGTCGGCAAGCGCATGATCGCCCGGGCCCGCGGCGCGGCACCCGGCACCTTCGCTGGCGGGCGCATCGTCAACATCGCCTCGATGGCCGGCCTGAAGGCCGTCAGCCAGATCGGCGTCTACTCGATGAGCAAGGCCGCGGTCATCCACATGACCCGCGCGATGGCGCTGGAGTGGGGCCGCCACGGCATCAACGTCAACGCGATCTGCCCGGGCTACATCGACACCGGCGACAACCACCACCACTGGGCCTCCGAGGCGGGCGAGCGGCTGGTGCAGTCGCTGCCGCGCAAGCGCCTGGGCACGCCCGTCGACCTCGATCCGGTGCTGCTGATGCTGTGCGCCCGCGAGAGCCATTTCATCAATGGCGCGATCATCCAGGCCGATGACGGCTACAGCCTCTGAGTCGACGATGAGCGACGTGACGAGCCACCCCGCACGACCGGCCGTGCGGGCCCTGACCGCGCTGGAGGCCCGGGTCCTGGCGGTGCTGGTGGAAAAGCAGGCCACGGTGCCCGACACCTACCCGATGTCGATCAACGCGCTGATCGGCGGCTGCAATCAGAAGACCGCGCGCGATCCGGTCATGGCCGTGGCCGAGGGGGACGTGCTGCTGGCGCTGGACGGCCTGAAGTCGCTGCACCTGGTGCTGGAGTCCAGCGGCAGCCGGGTGGTGCGCTACGAGCACAACCTCGGCCGCGTCTACGGCGTGCCCGGGCAGGCGGTCGCGCTGCTGGCCATGCTGATGCTGCGCGGCCCGCAGACGGCCGCCGAGCTGCGCCTGCACTGCGAGCGGCTGCACCGTTTTGCCGACGTGTCCTCGGTCGAGGGTTTTCTCGACGAGCTGATGGAGCGCCAGCCGGCGCGTGTCGTGCGGCTGCCGCGTGCGCCCGGGGCCCGCGAGGCCCGCTGGGCCCACCTGCTGTGCGGCGAGGTCGACCTCGGCCCGGTGGCAGCGGGGGTGGCGCCCACCGGAGTCACCGAGGAGCTGCAGCTGCTGCGTGCCGAGCAGGCGCAGCTGCGCGACGAGGTGCGCCGGCTGAGCCAGCGGCTCGCGCAGCTCGAGGACCAGCTCGGCGTGAGCCGCGAGGAGGCCTGAGATGCGCTTCGATCTGCCCGAGGACCGGCGCCTGGTCTTCGAGATGATCATCCCGATCCGCTGGGGCGACATGGACGCCTACGGGCACGTCAACAACGCGGTCTACTTCCGCTACCTCGAGACGGTGCGGGTCGAGTGGCTGCGCTCGCTGACGCTGATGCCCGAGCCGGGCTCGCAGGGCCAGGGGCCGGTGATCGTCAACGCCTTCTGCAGCTTCCATCGCCAGCTCGCGCATCCCGGCGACGTGCTGGCCCGCCAGTACGTCGGCCAGGTCGGCCGCAGCAGCGTGCAGACCTACACGACGCTGTCGCGCCACGATGCCCCGGACGAGGTCTGCGCCAGCGGCGGCGCCAAGGTGGTCTGGGTCGATCTGCGCGAGCAGGTGTCGCGCCCGCTGCCCGAGTCGCTGCGCCAGGCGATCGGCGCCTGATCGCGGGCCCGCCGGCCGTGCCGGCCTGACCGGGCGGCACGCTGAGACAATGCCGGCCCATGTCCGATCGATTCCTGCTCTGGGCGCTGCTGCTGGTGGCGGCGCTGCACCTGCTGCTCTGGCTGTGGCGCAGCTTCAGCCCGACCCGCTCGCTGGCCCTCGAGGACGCGCTGGCCGATGCCGTCGAGTCGGTGCTGCGCGAGAGCGCCGAAGCGTCGGCTCGTGCCCGCGCGCTCGAGGCCGAGCGCCTGGAGCGCAGCCTGCGCGAGGAGGTGCAGGGCAGCGCCCGCGGCACCCGCCAGGAGCTGGGGGCCACGCTGGCCGATTTCCAGCGCCTGCTGATGCTGCAGTCCGGTGACGGCCTGCGGACCCAGAACGAGCAGATCGACGCCTTGCGCCTGCAGCTCGCCGGCCTGCAGCAGGGCCAGGCCGACAGCCTGCAGAGCTTCGCCCGCCAGCAGCACGAGCAGCTGCACCTGCTGACCGAGGCCAACGACCGCCGCCTGGCCACGCTGCAGCAGGGCATCGAGCAGCGCCTGGTGACGCTGCAGGCCGGCGTGGACCAGCGCCTGGGCGCGATGCAGGCCGACAACGAGCGCAAGCTCGAGCAGATGCGCGCCACCGTCGACGAGAAGCTGCACGCCACGCTGGAGCAGCGTCTGGGCGAGAGCTTCAGGCAGGTGGCCGACCGGCTCGAGCAGGTCCACCGCGGCCTGGGCGAGATGCAGCACCTGGCCCAGGGCGTGGGCGACCTCAAGCGGGTGCTGAGCAACGTGAAGTCGCGCGGCCTGCTCGGCGAGGTGCAGCTGGCCGCGCTGCTCGAGCAGGTCTTCACGATCGAGCAGTACGCGACCAACGTGGCCACCGTGCCGGGCAGCGGCGAACGGGTCGAGTTCGCGATCCGCCTGCCCGGGCGCGGCAGCACCGCGACCGACGCGCCGGTCTGGCTGCCCATCGACGCCAAGTTCCCGCGCGAGGACTACGAGCGCCTGCTCGACGCGCAGGACCGGGCCGACCGCGAGGCCGCCGAGCAGTCCGCGCGTGCGCTGGAGCAGCGCATCCGCGACGAGGCGCGATCGATCGCCGCCAAGTACCTGGCGCCGCCGCACACCACCGACTTCGCGATCCTCTTCCTGCCCACCGAAGGCCTGTACGCCGAGCTGCTGCGCCGCCCCGGCCTGAGCGAGGCGCTGCAGCGCGAACACCGCGTCACGCTGGCCGGACCGACCACGCTGCTGGCCATGCTCAACAGCCTGCAGATGGGCTTTCGAACGCTGGCGCTGGAGCGCCGCAGCTCCGAGGTCTGGAAGGTGCTCGGCGCGGTCAAGACCGAGTTCGGCAAGTTCGGCGAGGTGCTGGAGAAGACCCGCAAGAAGCTGCAGGAAGCCAGCAACACCATCGATGCGGCCGAGGTGCGCACCCGCGCGATGAGCCGCCAGCTGCGCAGCGTCGAGGCGCTGTCCGACGACGAGGCCGCCCGCCTGCTGAAGGCGCCCGAGCCGGATTGACGCCGGCGCCGGGCGAGCTCGCCTTCAGCTCGACCCGGGCGGGGGGCCGGCCGGGCGCATCCACGCGCGGGCGGGGTCCAGCGCGTCCTGCAGGCGCTGCTCCACGGGCATCGGCGCACCGGTGACCCACGCGGCCAGCAGCCGCCCGGCCAGCGCGGCGCTGGTGATGCCGCGCGAGCCCAGGCCGGTGAGCGTGTGCAGCCCGGGCAGGCGGGGAAGGTGGGCGGGGGTGTGCAGCCGTTCACGCGGCAAGGCGCGCAGCGCCGCCAGCGCCTGCAGGTCGACGACGGGCCCGACCAGCGGCAGCCGGTCGGGTGTGCCGGCCCGCCAGCCGACCCGGCCTCCGAGGTCGGCCGGCAGCGCCTGCCCGTCGGCGAGCGCCGGCACCACGCCCAGTGCGGCGGCCCGCTGCAGGTTGTGCCGGTGATCGGCCTCGCGCACGGCGGGGTCGTCGTCGTGGTGCCGGGTCGTCGCGCCGATCAGCACCCGGCCATCGGGCAGGCGCAGCGCATAACCCTGGCCCGACAGCGGCCAGCGCGGGGCCTGCAGGCCGGGCAGGTCGGCGGGCAGCAGCGTGGTCTGGCCCCGCACGGCGCTCAGCGGCAGGGCCTGCTGCGGCTGCACCGTGGCCAGCAGCCGGGGCGTGTCGAGCGCACTGGCCAGCACGACCACGGGCGCGCGGGCCACCAGCCGGTCGTCGGCATCGAAGGCCTGCCACTGGTGGCCGTCGTGCGCCAGCCGGGCGATCGTGGTGCCGCCTTGCCAGTGCACCGGCACCAGCGCCTGCGCGGCGGCGAGCAGGGCGCGGCAGTGGTCGCCGGGGCTGAGCCAGCCGCCCAGGCCGAAACACCAGCCGCCGTGCGCCAGTGCCAGCGTGGTCGCCCGGGCAGCGCAGCCGGCGCCCCACCAGCGCACCACCTCGCGGGGCAGGCCGGCCCGCTCGAGCTGGGCGGCGGCGCGTTCGCCGTCGAGCCGCGGCTCCAGGCGCAGGAAACGGCCGGCCTGGCCGGCCACCCGGCCCGCGTCGATCCAGGGGCGCGCCAGCTGCTGGGTGAGGGCGGCTGCCGCGCGGAACCAGCGGGCGTGCAGGCTGTCGGGCGAGTTGAAGATCGCGTGGTAGAGCCCGCCGGCATTGCCGGACGTGGCGCCGGCGGGCGCCTCGAGCCGGTCGACCAGCGTGCTGTGCCAGCCCTGCAGCGCCAGGCCGTGCACGGCCGCGCAGCCCGCCAGGCCGGCGCCGATGACCAGCGCATGGCGGGCCTCGGGCGGCTGATCGTCGGGGCGGTGCGCCAGGGCGCGCGGGCGGGGCGCGACGAAGCGGGGCGCATGGCGGCCCGTCCAGCGACCGCCCGTGGTCGCGTCCGTGGGGACCGGGGAGCTCGGGAGGGAGGGCTCGATGCCGACCGGGGCCAGCCGCCCGGGCGTCGCCGGATCGAGGGGTGCGTCGACGGTCGCGCCCGGTGCCATCAGGCGGCCCAGGCGCCGCAGCGCCTCGTCGTTCCAGCGATCGGCGTCCAGCGTCTGCGCCCCGGCATCGATCTCGACCGCATCGGCCTGCAGCTGCAGCGCCGGCAGCCACTCGGCCAGCGTGCCCAGCGCGAGCATCAGCTGCACCCGGCCGCCCTCGAAGTCGAGCAGGTGCAGATCGGGCGTGGGGGCGGGCCAGACGGCGGCCAGCTGCTGCGCCAGTGCCGACCAGGGGCTGTGCGCGTGGCGGAGCGCCAGGTCCTCGGGCGCGGGCGGGCGGTCGTCGATCGCGACGACGATCAGGCGCTCGCAGCGCTGCGGATCGTCGCGCCAGGCCTGCCAGGTCCGCAGGAAGCGCTGACCCGTGCCGAAGCGGGTGTCCAGCCGCACGAAGCGCAGGCGCCCGCGCCAGGCCTCGGGCCGGTCGAGCGGACCCGGTGGGGCCGACGCGGCCGGGGCGGCGGTGCGCGATCCCGCCGGGGCGGGGCTGATCGGTGCGAACGACGGAAGCGACATGGGCGCGATGATGCCCGCTCCCGCGGCGGGCCTTGGCGCGGCGGTCAGGGCAATTCGCGGACAATCGAGGCATGAACGACGCCGTGAACCTGCCCTCCGACCCCGTGTCGGCCCCCGCCGCGACGGGTGCCGCCCCGCGCATCGGGTTCGTCAGCCTCGGGTGCCCGAAGGCCCTGACCGACTCCGAACTCATCCTCACGCAGCTCAGCGCCGAGGGTTACCAGACCAGCAAGACCTTCGAAGGTGCCGACCTGGTCATCGTGAACACCTGCGGTTTCATCGATGACGCGGTCCGCGAGAGCCTGGACACCATCGGCGAGGCCCTGGCAGCCAACGGCAAGGTGATCGTCACCGGCTGCCTGGGCGCCAAGAACGTCGACGGCACCGCCGGTGGCGAGGCCCGCAACCTGGTGCGCGAGGTGCACCCGAAGGTGCTCGCCGTGACCGGCCCGCACGCCACCCAGGAGGTGATGGACGCGGTGCACCAGCACGTGCCCAAGCCGCACGACCCCTTCCTCGACCTGGTGCCCGCTGCCGGCATCAAGCTCACGCCCAAGCACTACGCCTACCTGAAGATCAGCGAAGGCTGCAACCACCGCTGCACCTTCTGCATCATCCCCAGCATGCGTGGCGACCTGGTGTCGCGCCCGGTGGGCGACGTGCTCAACGAGGCCCGCGCGCTGTTCGAGGGTGGCGTCAAGGAGCTGCTGGTCGTCAGCCAGGACACCTCGGCCTATGGCGTGGACGTCAAGTACCGCACTGGCTTCTGGAATGGCGCGCCGGTGCGCACCCGCATGCTCGACCTGGTCGCCAAGCTCGGCGAGCTGGCGCGCGAGCACGGCGCCTGGGTGCGGCTGCACTACGTCTATCCCTACCCGCACGTCGACGACGTCATCCCGCTGATGGCCGAGGGGCTGGTGCTGCCTTACCTCGACGTGCCTTTCCAGCACTCGCACCCCGACGTGCTGCGCCGCATGAAGCGCCCGGCCAGCGGCGAGAAGAACCTGGAGCGCATCCTGCGCTGGCGCGAGCTGTGCCCGGAGATCGTGATCCGCTCGACCTTCATCGCCGGCTTCCCGGGCGAGACCGAAGAGGAGTTCAGCCACCTGCTCGACTTCCTGAAGGAAGCGAAGATCGACCGCGCCGGCTGTTTCGCCTACTCGCCGGTGACCGGGGCGACCGCCAACGAGCTGCCCGGCGCGCTGCCCGACGAGCTGCGCGAAGAGCGTCGCGCCCGCTTCATGGCCGTGGCCGAGCAGGTCTCGATCGAGCGCCTGAGCCGCCGCGTCGGCTCGACCCTGAAGGTGCTGGTCGACAGCGCCCCGGCGCTGGGCCGCCGCGGTGGCGTGGGCCGCACCTGGGCCGACGCGCCCGAGATCGACGGCACGGTGCGCCTGCTGCCGCCGGCCAAGATCTCGACCCAGCTGCGGGTGGGTGAGTTCGCCCGCGTGCGCATCCTCGCGGTCGAAGGCCACGACCTGATCGGCCAGCCGATCTGAGCCTGGCGCGCGGGCCGGCCGCGGTGCGCCGCCCGCCGGCCCACGCGATACTGGGGGGCATGAGCACCGATGCCCCCCTCGACCCTTCCGGCGCCGACACCCCGGCCGCCGCGCCCGGCACCCCGACCGGGTTGATCCACCACCCCTACCGCGCGCCGGCCGACTTCGAGTCGCCGGTCGCCGCGGTGCACAAGGCCTCCACCGTCTTCTTCCCCAGCGTGGCCGCGATGCGCGCGCGCACCTGGGTCGACAAGAGCGCCTACACCTACGGCCTGCACGGCACCCCCACCAGCTTCACGCTGGAGGCGCGCCTGGCCACGCTCGAGGGGGCCCGCCACGTCATCCTCGCCCCCAGCGGCCTGTCGGCGCTGACCGTCGTCGACATGGCGCTGCTGCAGGCCGGCGACAGCGTGCTGCTGCCCGACAACGTCTACGGCCCGAGCAAGGACTTCACCCGCCACGAGCTGGCGCAGTGGGGCGTGTCGCACCAGCTCTACGACCCGATGCAGCCGCAGTCGCTGGCCGACCGGCTCGACGAGCGCGTGCGGCTGGTCTGGCTGGAGGCGGCCGGTTCGGTCACGCTCGAGTTTCCCGACCTGCCGGCGCTGGTGCGCCTGATCCGCGCGAAGGCGCCACGCGCCGTGATCGCGCTGGACAACACCTGGGGCGCTGGCCTGGCGTTCAATGCCTTCGAGCTGGGTGAGGCCGGCCTCGGGGTCGACCTGACCATCCACGCGCTGACCAAGTACCCGTCGGGGGGCGGCGACGTGCTGATGGGCTCGATCGCCTGCCGCGACGACGACCTGTACCAGCGCCTGGCCTGGACCCACAGCCGGCTCGGCCTGGGCGTGGGCATGAACGATGTCGAGCTGCTGCTGCGCTCGCTGCCCAGCCTGCCGCTGCGGTACGCGGCCCAGGACGCCGCCGCCCGCCGCCTGGCCGCCTGGGCCGTGCAGCAGCCCCAGGTGCGCCGCGTGCTGCACCCGGCGCTGCCGGGCTCGCCCGGACACGAGCACTGGGCCGCGCTGTGCAGCGCCGCCGCCGGCCTGCTGACGCTGGAGATCGATCCCCGCCATTCCAGCGCGCAGGTCGACGCCTTCGTCGACCACCTGCGCTGGTTCCGCATCGGCTGGAGCTGGGGCGGCCCGGTCAGCCTGGCCGTGCCCTACCGGGCCCGTGGCATGCGCCAGCTCGGCACGTCCCATGAAGGCGTGCTGGTGCGCCTGTGCATCGGCCTGGAGGACGTCGACGACCTGATCGCCGACCTGGCGCAGGGGCTGGCCCGGCTGGACGGGTGAGCGGGGCGGGGCGCCTCAGGCGTCCCGGAAATCCCCCGTCCGGCGGAACTGCTCCGTGGCGCGCACCAGTTCGGCGGTGATGCCGGGCTCGAAGGCGGTGTGGCCGGCGTCGGCCACGATGCTCAGCCGCGCGCCGGGCCAGTCCCGGGCCAGCCGCACGGCGTTGCGCACCGGGCAGATCAGGTCGTAGCGGCCGTGCACGATCTGCACCGGCAGGTGGTGGATGCGCGGCAGGTCGTGCAGCAGCTGGCCGGGGGCCATGAAGCCGAGGTGGCGGCAGTAGAGCGCCTCCATGCGGGCGGGGCCCAGCGTCGTGTCGTCGTCGCCGCCCGTCGGGCCGGCGGTGTCCTCGGGCGGGCGCAGGCGCAGCAGCGCGCTCTCGTAGCGGTTCCAGGCGCGTGCGGCGGGCAGGCAGATGGCCGGGTCGTCCGAGCTCAGCCGCTGCCAGTAGGCCGACAGCAGGTCGCCGCGCTCGTCGGGCGGCAGGTGGCCGGCGAACGCTTCCCAGGCTTCGGGGAAGAACTGGCGCCCACCGTAGAGCCACCAGTCGATGCCTTCCTGCTCGACCAGCCAGATGCCGCGCAGCACCAGACCGAGGCAGGCGGCGGGATGCGCCTGGGCGTAGGCCAGCGCCAGGGTCGAGCCCCAGGAGCCGCCGAACACCAGCCAGCGCTCGATGCCCAGGTGCTGCCGCAGCCGTTCGATGTCGGCGACCAGGTCGGCGGTGGTGTTGCCGCGCATCTCGCCCAGCGGGGTCGAGCGGCCCGAGCCACGCTGGTCGAAGACGACGATGTCGTAGTGCTGCGGATGGAAGAAGCGCCGGCTGTTGGCCGAGCTGCCGCTGCCCGGCCCGCCGTGCAGGAAGACCACCGGCAGGCCGCCCGGGCTGCCGCAGCGCTCCCAGTGCAGCGTGTGCAGCGCGTCGACGGCGAGCCGGCCCTGGGTGTGGGGCTCGATCGGCGGGAAGAGGGTGGCCGGGCTGTCCATGGTCGAGGCGGGTGCAGCGGTGGACTCAGTCGCGGTCGCGGGCGGGCGAGGACACCTTGGTGCGCATCAGCCGGCCCTTCTCGCGTTCCCAGTCGCGCTTCTTCTCGGTCTCGCGCTTGTCGTGGTTGGCCTTGCCCTTGGCCAGGGCGATCTCGGCCTTCACGCGCCCGCCCTTGTAGTGCAGGTTCAGCGGCACCAGGGTGTAGCCCTTCTGCTCGATCTTGCCGATCAGGCGGCGGATCTCCGCCTTGTGCATCAGCAGCTTCTTGGTGCGGTCGGGCTCCGGGTGCACATGGGTGGAGGCGCTGCGCAGCGCGTTGATGCGCGCGCCGATCAGGAACAGCTCACCGTTCTTGATGACGACGTAGCCGTCGGTCAGCTGCACCTGGCCTTCGCGGATGGCCTTGATTTCCCAGCCTTCCAGCACGACACCGGCCTCGTAGCGTTCCTCGAGGTGGTAGTTGAAATGCGCTTTTCTGTTTTCTGCAATGCTCATGGAATTCGGGCCGGATGGGGCGATGCTCGCCGTGGGCCACGCTCGGCCTCAATACAATCGGTGCGTAGTATGAAGCACGTCAAGAAGTCAGTCCTCCTCTGGTACGCCCCGCGAGAGATCTACGATCTGGTGGTGGACGTCCAGTCCTACTCAAAATTCCTGCCCTGGTGCCAGCGCGCCGAGGTGCTGGCGGAGGATTCCGCTTCGATGACCGCCCGCCTGCACTTGGCCTATGCCGGGGTGCGCCACGCCTTCACGACGCGCAACACCCACGTCGACGGCGACTCGGTGACGATGTCGCTGGTGGACGGGCCGTTCTCCCACCTCGAGGGCTCCTGGAAATTCGTCGCGATCGGCGCGCCTGCGGCGTCCACCCCGCAGGGCGGGCCGCAGGCCTGCCGGGTCGAGTTCGACCTGAGCTACGCCTTTGCCAGCCGGCCGCTCGAGCTGGTGGTCAGCCCGGTCTTCGACCGGGTCGCCAACACCTTCGTCGATGCCTTCGTCGCCCGGGCCGAGCAGGTCTATGGCCGGCGCTGAGTCCGGGATGGCGGGGGCGGTGATGCATGTCCAGGTCGCCTTCAGCCCGCGGCCGCGCGAGGTCGAGCTGGCCTCGCTGACGCTGCCTGCCGGGGCCGACGGCTGGCAGGCGCTGGCGGCCAGCGGCCTGCTCGAGCGCCATGCCGGCCTGCAGGCCGCGCTGCAGTCGGGCGCCTGGCTGGCCGGCTGCCGAGGCCGCCGCCTGTCGCTCGGCGAGGCGCTGGAGGACGGCGCCCGGCTGGAGATCTACCGGCCGCTGCAGGTCGACCCCAAGGAGGCGCGGCGGGTGCGCTACCGCGCGCAGGGCGGGCGCCAGCGCCTGCACCGCCGCCCGCTCGAGACCGGCTGAGCCCGCCGGCCCGGCTCACCGCCTCAGGAGCACTCGGAGGCGATCAGGCCCTGCGCCCGGCGGGTCTCGGCGGCACGCTGCTCGTCGCTCAGGAACTCGCGCTCGCCGCTGGCCGTGATGCGGCTGATGCGCACGCCCGACTGCAGCGTGCGGGCGTAGTCGCGGGCCCGCTGGCAGTTGTCGGCGCGCTGGCGGGCCAGCTTCTGCTCCTCGGCCCGGCGCTGGGCTTCCTCGGCGGCCAGCGCCTGGCGCTTGCGGGCCTCCAGCGTGGCATCGGTCTGCACCACCGCCGAAGCGGCGGGCTGGGCGCTGGCGGCGGCCGACGCGGCGGGCCTGGAGGCGACCACCGCGGGTGCGGTCGCGCGCGGCGGCTGCTGCAGGATGTGGCGGTCGGGCACGCTGGCCGGGGGCGGGCGGTCGCTGTACTGGATGCGTCCGTCGGCGTCGCGCCACTTCCACTGGGCCGCGCAGGGCAAGGCGATCAGCAGCAGGGCGGCGGCCCCCAGCAGCGCCCTCGGCGAGGTGCGGCGGCGGGCGGTTCGGGAGCGGCTTGAATGCATGTCGACGAGTGTATCGCCCGTCCTCCCTATAATCCGCTTTTGCGTCTGGAGCCCGACCCATGCGCCTTCTAGGCAAAGCACTGACCTTCGATGATGTATTGTTGGTCCCCGCGTATTCTCAGGTGTTGCCCCGCGACACGTCCCTCGCGACCCGTCTGTCGCGCAACATCACCCTGAATCTCCCGCTGGTCTCGGCGGCGATGGACACGGTCACCGAAGCCCGCCTGGCGATCGCGATCGCCCAGGAGGGCGGCATCGGCATCGTCCACAAGAACCTGACGCCCCGTCAGCAGGCGGCCGAAGTGGCGCGCGTCAAGCGCTACGAATCCGGCCTGCTGAAGGATCCGATCACCATCGCCCCGGGTGCCCCGGTGCGTGACGTGATCGAGCTGTCGCGTGCCCACGGCATCTCCGGCTTCCCGGTGGTCGACGAGGGCCGCGTGGTGGGCATCGTCACCGGCCGCGACCTGCGCTTCGAGACCCGCCTGGACATCCCGGTGCGCGAGATCATGACCCCGCGCGAGCGGCTGATCACCGTCAGCGAAGGCGCGTCCCTGGCCGAGGCCAAGGCGCTGATGCACAAGCACAAGCTCGAGCGCGTGCTGGTGCTCAACGACGCCTCCGAGCTGCGTGGCCTGTTCACCGTCAAGGACATCACCAAGCAGACCAGCTTCCCGAACGCCGCCCGCGATGCGCAGGGCAAGCTGCGCGTCGGTGCGGCCGTCGGCGTCGGTGAAGGCACCGAAGAACGTGTGGACCTGCTGGCCC
This sequence comes from Sphaerotilus hippei, assembly GCF_003201595.1. Lineage (GTDB taxonomy): Bacteria > Pseudomonadota > Gammaproteobacteria > Burkholderiales > Burkholderiaceae_C > Sphaerotilus > Sphaerotilus hippei. Next base: position 158,896 of record NZ_QJJS01000010.1, read on the forward strand.
AGGCCGGCGTCGACGCGATCGTCGTCGACACCGCCCACGGCCACAGCCACGGCGTGATCGAGCGGGTGCGCTGGGTCAAGCAGAACTATCCGCACATCGACGTCATCGGCGGCAACATCGCCACCGGTGCGGCCGCGCTGGCCCTGGTCGAGGCCGGCGCCGACGGCGTCAAGGTCGGCATCGGCCCGGGCTCGATCTGCACCACGCGCATCGTCGCCGGCGTGGGCGTGCCGCAGATCACCGCGATCGACAACGTCGCCACCGCGCTGCAGGGCACGGGCGTGCCGCTGATCGCCGACGGTGGCGTGCGCTACTCCGGTGACATCGCCAAGGCGATCGCCGCCGGCGCCGGCACGGTGATGATGGGGGGCATGTTCGCCGGCACCGAAGAGGCGCCGGGCGAGGTCATCCTCTACCAGGGCCGCAGCTACAAGAGCTACCGCGGCATGGGCTCCATCGGGGCGATGAAGCAGGGCAGCGCCGACCGCTACTTCCAGGACAACACCGGCGCCAATCCGAATGCGGACAAGCTGGTGCCCGAGGGCATCGAGGGTCGCGTGCCCTACAAGGGCTCGGTCGTCGCCATCCTCTACCAGATGGCCGGTGGCATCCGGGCCTCGATGGGCTACTGCGGCTGCGCCTCGATCGAGGACATGCGCAACCGTGCCGAGTTCGTCGAGATCACCTCGGCCGGCATCCGTGAGAGCCACGTCCACGACGTGCAGATCACGAAGGAAGCGCCGAACTACCGGATGGAGTGACCTCGCGTGAATCCGACGCCGACCACCCCGCCGCCGGCTGCCGAGCCGGTCGGCACGGCCGAAGCCGGCCGCCGCAAGGCGGCCATGCCTTTCATCATGTTCACCGTGCTGATCGACATGGTGGCGATCGGCCTGATCATTCCGGTGCTGCCCCCGCTGGTGGGGCTGTTCACCGGATCCCAGGCCGACCATGCCTTCTGGTATGGGGTGGTCAGTTTCGCGTTCGGCTTCGCCAACTTCTTCGGCTCGCCCCTGCTGGGGGCGCTGTCGGACCACTACGGCCGCCGCCCGGTGCTGCTGCTGGGCTTCACCGGCCTGGCGCTGAGCTTCTTCGTCACCGGGCTGGCCACGGCCCTGTGGATGCTGGTGGCGATCCGGCTGGTCAGCGGTGCGCTGCAGGCCAACGCCGCGGTCGCCCAGGCCTACGTGGCCGACATCAGTGCGCCCGAGGAGCGGGCCAAGCGCTTCGGCATGCTGGGGGCCATGTTCGGCATGGGCTTCGTGCTCGGGCCGGTCATGGGCGGCCTGCTGGGCGGCATCGACCTGCACCTGCCGTTTTTCGTGGCCGGCGGACTGGCGGTGCTCAACGCGATCTACGGCATCTTCGTGCTGCCTGAATCGCTGCCGCCCGCCCGGCGCCAGCCGGTGCAGTGGCGCAAGGCCAATCCGGTCTCGTCGCTGCGCCAGCTGACGCAGCTCCAGGGCGTGGGCCTGCTGGTGGCGGTGGTCGGGCTGTCGAGCCTGGCGCAGTTCATCATGCACACCACCTGGGTGCTCTACACGACCTTCAAGTTCGGCTGGGGTCCGAAGGAGAACGGCTGGTCGCTGTTCACCGTCGGCGTGATGGCCGTGCTGGTGCAGGGCGGCCTGATCCGCGTGGCGCTCAAGCGCGCCGCGCCGGAGAAGATCGCCGTGATCGGCCTGATCTCCTCGGCCACGGCCTACGCCCTGTGGGGCGCGGCCACCGAAGGCTGGATGATGTACGCGGTGGTCGGGCTGAACCTGTTCGGCTTCATGGCCAACCCGGCCATCCAGAGCCTGGTGTCCAACGCCGCCGACGACCAGTCGCAGGGCCGCACCATGGGCGCGGTGGCCTCGCTCAACAGCCTGACCGCGGTGGCCGCGCCGGTGATCGGTGCGGCGCTGCTGGGCTTCGTGTCCCACCTGCCACGGGGTGACTGGCGCATCGGCGCCCCGTTTTTCCTCTGCTCGGCCCTGCAGGGCCTGGCCACCGTGATGGCATTGCTGCACTTCCGCCGCCATCGTGCCCTGACCGCATCGGCTGCTGCCGCTGCCTGAGCCCTCCACATGCAACACGACAAGATCCTCATCCTCGACTTCGGCTCGCAAGTCACCCAGCTCATCGGCCGCCGCGTGCGCGAGGCCCACGTGTACTGCGAGATCCACCCGAGCGACGTCAGCGACGACTTCATCCGCGACTTCGCGCCCAGGGGCATCATCCTCAGCGGCAGCCATGCCAGCACCTACGAGGACCACCAGCTGCGCGCGCCGCAGGCCGTGTGGGACGCGGGCGTGCCGGTGCTGGGCATCTGCTACGGCATGCAGACCATGGCCACCCAGCTGGGCGGCGAGGTCAGCTGGAGCGACCACCGCGAGTTCGGTTATGCCGAGGTGCGTGCGCACGGCCACACCCGGCTGCTCGACGGCGTCCAGGACTTCGTGACCGATGAAGGCCACGGCATGCTCAAGGTCTGGATGAGCCACGGTGACAAGGTCACCACGCTGCCGCCGGGCTTCAAGCTGATGGCCTCCACGCCGAGCTGCCCGATCGCCGGCATGGCCAACGAGGACAAGGGCTACTACGCCGTCCAGTTCCACCCCGAGGTGACCCACACCCAGCAGGGCGCGGCCATGCTGAACCGCTTCGTGCGCGAGATCGCCGGCTGCCGCGGCGACTGGATCATGGGCGACTACATCGAGGAGGCCGTCGCCAGGATCCGCGAGCAGGTCGGCGACGAGGAGGTCATCCTCGGCCTGTCCGGCGGGGTCGACTCGTCGGTGGCCGCCGCGCTGATCCACCGCGCCATCGGCGACCAGCTCACCTGCGTCTTCGTCGACCACGGCCTGCTGCGCCTGAACGAAGGCCAGATGGTGATGGACATGTTCGCCGGCCGCCTGCACGCCAAGGTCGTGCACGTGCAGGCCGCCGAGCAGTTCCTGGGTCACCTGCAGGGCGTGACCGACCCCGAGGCCAAGCGCAAGATCATCGGCCGCGAGTTCGTCGAGGTCTTCCAGGCCGAGGCGGCCAAGCTCAAGGGCGACGGCAACAAGGGCGCCAAGTGGCTGGCTCAGGGCACGATCTACCCCGACGTGGTCGAGAGCGGTGGCACCAAGAGCAAGAAGGCCACGATCAAGAGCCACCACAACGTCGGCGGCCTGCCCGAGACGCTGGGCCTGAAGCTGCTGGAGCCGCTGCGCGAGCTGTTCAAGGACGAGGTGCGCGAGCTGGGCGTGGCCCTGGGCCTGCCCGCCGACATGGTCTACCGCCACCCCTTCCCGGGCCCGGGCCTGGGCGTGCGCGTGCTGGGCGAGGTCAAGCCCGAGTACGTGTCGCTGCTGCAGCGCGCCGACCACATCTTCATCGAAGAGCTGCGCAAGACCATCGACCCCACCACGGGCAAGAGCTGGTACGACCTCACCTCGCAGGCCTTCACCGTCTTCCTGCCGGTCAAGAGCGTGGGCGTGATGGGCGACGGCCGCACCTACGAGTACGTGGTGTCGCTGCGCGCGGTCGAGACCTCCGACTTCATGACCGCCGACTCGGCCGAGCTGCCCTACAGCCTGCTCAAGAAGGTGTCGAGCCGCATCATCAACGAGGTGCGCGGCATCAACCGCGTGGCTTACGACGTGTCGAGCAAGCCGCCCGCGACGATCGAGTGGGAATGATTTGAAGACGGTTCACACCGTCCCGGAACGTCTCATGAATGCATTAAAGCCCTTGATTTTCAAGGGCGCCTCAGCGTGACTGCTTTCGACGAACTTCACCGCCGAAAGCACCTTTGATCTGACGGAATCAGGTCTGTTGGATTTGGCGGCGGAAGCCTTTGCCTTCATGCCCGTGTGTGGTGCCGCGCCGCAGTGCGAAGCCGGCGCCCGATTCAGGCGCCCATGGCCCGAGCCGCGCTGCCGCGTTGCAAGCCCCAGGCGGCCACCATGGCCAGCAGTGCGCATGCCGATGCGGTGATGAACACGCCGCCCAGGCCGTGTGCGGCGCTCACCAGGCCCAGCAGCGGGCTGGCCACACCGAGCGTCAGGTCCAGGAAGGCGGCATACAGCCCCATCGCGGTGCCCCGGCGTTGCGGGTCGGCCAGGCGCACGGCCACCACGCCCAGGCCCGGGAACACCAGGCCGAAGCCGGTGCCCGCGCAAGCGGCGCCCAGCACGGCCCGGGCGGGGCTGTCGGCCAGGCCCAGCTGCACCAGGCCCAGCGCCTCCAGGCCGGCAGCGGCCAGCGCCACCCGCGCACCGCCAAAGCGATCAGGCCAATGGCCCAACAGCAGGCGGGACAAAACCACCGACGCAGAAAACACGCTCATGGCCTGCCAACCCATGTCCCACCCGTGCGCCCGGTAGAGGGCGGCAGCAAACACGGTGACGGCGGCAAAGCCCACGCTGGCCAGGGCCAGGCCCAGGCCCGGCCAGACCACGGTGCGCAGCATGCTGACCCTGCTGCGTGCGCTGCTCTGCCTGGGTGCCTGTGGGGGCAGCCGCCGCAGGCTCAGCGCCACCAGGCCGGCCAGCAGGGTCTCCACCAGCGCCCAGGCGCCAAAGCCCTGCTGGTGCCACAACCACGAGCCCGCGGGCGCCCCCAGAGCAAAGGCCAGGAACATCGCCGTGCCCGCCCATGACATCACCCGCCCGGCCTTGTCTGCGCCCAGCCTGGCCACACCCCAGCCCAAGGCTCCCGTCGCGGTGAAGCTGCTGGCCGCACCCAGCAACACCTGGCCCAAGGCGATCGCCAGCAAGGCAGCCAGGCGCTGCGTGCCACAGCCCCACGAGACCAGGTAGGCTGCACCGGCCGCCAGGGCCAGGCCCGTGCCCGCGCGCATGGCCTGGCGGGGCCCGCGTTCGTCCGCCACACGGCCAGCCGGTGCGCGCAAGAGCACCGAGGTCACGAACAAGCAACCCACGACCAGGCCCAACAGCCCCGGCTCCAGGTGCAGGGCCTGCGCCAACTGCAGGGGGATCACCGGCAGGCTCAGGCCCAGAACCAGGTAAACCAGGAACAAGGACAGCAGCGCGGGGCTCAGGGCCGCCAGCGCCGAAGGGCTGGTCGATGACATCGGCAGGGTGGGTGCTTGCATGAGGCAGATCGTAAAAAGTGACCCGGCCTGCGGGTTGATCTAAAGCAGGCACCGGCGCAAGTTCACCGTTCTTTAACCTGGGCAAACATGTCGACACGCAGGGCTGCCGATACTGGTTTCACAGCACCGCGGATACCGGTGCGCCGCAAGGAGAACCTGTGATGTCGACCCCGACCCCCCTTCCCACCCCCGGCGTGGTGGACGCCAACATGCACTGGCTGCCCGAGACCCTGTTCTCGGATCCCCGCCTGCTGGATGCCTTCTTGAACACCCCGCCGCGCGAGTACGGCATCTGGGCCCGGCTGGAGCCCATTGCCGGCAGCCCGCTGCGCCAGATCATCATCGAGCAGCCTCGTGGGCAAGAGGTGCTCAACTACGCCGAGAGCCAGTACAGCCTGGAAGCCCAGCTGGCCGACATGGACCGCGCCGGCATCGAGCGCGCGGTGTTCCGCATGCCCTGCTGGCAGGAATGGCTGACGCTGGACGCCTGCAAGCTGGTGAATGACCAGCTGGCCCGGCACGTGGCCCGTTGCCCCAGCCGCTTCACGGCGCTGGCGGTGGCGCCGCCCTGGGGCACGGCAGACAGCCTGCGCGAGGTGGAGCGTTGCATCAAAGAGCTGGGTTTTGCCGGCGTTCAGATGGCTGCGCACTATGGTCAGCTCTACCTTGACGACCCCGCGTTCAAGCCCTACCTGCGCTTCCTCAACGATCTGGAGGTGCCGGTGGTGGTGCACCACACGCCCCTGCCGGTGGACTACGGCTCCATCCTCAGCTACACCAACCAGCGTCGGCAATACGGGCGCTGCGTGGCCCAGGCCACGGCGGTGGGGCGTGAGCTGTTCAGCGGCGTGTTCGACGAGTTCCCCAACCTCACCTTCATCCACTCGATGCTGGGCGGTGGCTTCTTTGCCTATGCCGACATGTTGTGCCCCACCAAGGCCGCAGCCTACCCCGATGCCGTGGACCGCTTTGCCGCCGACACCGAGAAGCTGCGCGGCCAGCTGAAGAAGAACCTGTTCTTCGACATCTCGGGCGCGCCGCAATGGGGCGCGGCCCAGTTGCGCTGTGCGGTGGAGGTGCTGGGGGCACGCAACATCCTCTACAGCGGCTCTTACCCCATCCGCAAGGATTGGTTCTTCGAGGGTGTGGGTGTGATCCGCCAACTGGGCCTGGCCGAGGCCGACGAGCAGGCCATCCTGGGTGGCAACGCGCGCCGGCTGTTCAAGCTGGATTGAGTGGGCGTGCGCGGCACCGCAGAGGCGACACCCCCGTACGGTGCGCAAGGCCTTTCACGGAAGCTGATGTCCTGGCGTGCACCACTTGTTGCCCAATTCTGATTGCACCGGAGCGCGCAGCTTGGAACCGCGCTGAGGTGACCTGCCAGGACAGATCGCCACGGCACTGGGGTCACCGTTGCGACAGTTTCTGCTGCACGGCAGTTTGCTGCGGCGTCCAGCCCCGCCCAGCACCTTGAACAGCGTCACCCCATTGCTGAGCTGGGCCAGCCGGCTGCCGCTGGGCGCTTGTTGGGCGGCTGGAGACCAGCGTGTCGGGCACCTCGGTGCCGATCAGCAGGGCCATGGCGTTGCGGTCCAGCGCCATGCGCCTGCGATAGAGCAAGGCAAATGGGGTCCACGGCCATCCGAGGGCGGTGGTGTGGATGATGCAAACGCGTCGGTGGCCACCGCATGCAACCCACCGAACCCGATGGGTGATCGTTGCGGCCGCTCGGAACTTGATTCAGGCCGCCTTGGCCTCAGGTCACCGTTGGTCGTGCGGGGGAAATCCGTCAAGCCCCGGGCCCGGGAAGGCCGAGGCGGACCACCGCCCCATGGTGGGCGAGCAGCCGATCAACAGCGGTTCAGAACACGGACACCACGGTCAATGCGTTCACGTTGACCTGACGGCGCCCGACAATCGGGCTGTTGGCGACCTCGTCGCCGTAGCGTGTGCCGGACACAGACAGGGCCACCGAGGTGGATGCGGTGATCGGCCTGATCAGTTTCAAGCCCACATTCAGGTTGGTGGTGGCACCAGGGACATATTCGGGGCGCAGCGCCGTGGCTTCCGATTCCTGCACACCGAAGAGGTAGCGCGTCACCCCCTGGCTCCACCAGGATGCCCCCACGGATGGCGACAGCACCCACCCGCCCACAGGCAGCGTGTGGCTGTAGCCCAGGCTCATCCGAAAACCATTGCCCCGCCCCGATGCATCGGCCTGCCATGACGCCTGGACCTCGCTCTGGCCTGAGCGCCACTTGGCCTGGGGCCCCAGCCAGACGCCGATGCGGCGCTTTTGCATGCCCTGGAGCGCCCACGAATCGCTGGCCTTGTACCCTTCACTGAAGCCGACCTGCACGCCCAGTTCAGCCTTGATTTCAGGACTCAACTGGCCACCGAAGTACACGCCGTCGGCCACGCGCAGCCCGCCTCGCGCGTAGGACACCACAGGGATGAGGCGTGTGCGCGACTTCACATCCAGGTAGGGCGATGGGGTAGCGGCCACGCCCGCGCCCAGCGTCCAGCGACCGGGCCCATCAGGCTCGGCAGCCACCGCCGAAACGGAGACAAGGGACATGCCGCACAGCCAGGTCCAGGCCAGGGCCGAAGCCCGCACCGCGGCCGATTTGCCAGTGTGATTCAGTTCAGGGGCCATGTTGATCTCCTGGCAGTGAGGTGGGAGGGGAGGCGTCCAGGGCCTGCAGCAAGCGTTGGAAATCGGGGGACCGTCTCAGCATGTCCGCCCCCGCTTCACGCAGCTCACGCGTCACCGCTTCGGGCAGGTACAAGGTGGTGGGCAGCGACACGAGCTTCTTGCGCAGCGGGGCATCGGGCACGCCGCGCAAGGAGATGTCGGCCAGGTACAAGGGCATCTCCTGCGGTGTGATGCCCGCGCCCGCTGCGCGCTGTCGCCAGCTTGCCAACGTCTGCTGGAACAGGTAGCGCGTCTCATCCGAGTAGCGGTGAATGGGGATGTCGGCCAGGGCCGCAGCCACCTCGCCCACACGCGGCACATTGGGGCTCAGCTCCACATGCTCGGGCGACTCGGTGCCGGAGTCCACTACGATGAACAGCGCTTTCCTGACGTTGCGCATCCAGGGTACGGTCCCATCGGGCATGACGGCCTTGGCCATGCCATCCATTTCCACCATGCCACGCAGGGCCAGGTTGTCGGCCACGCCGCCATCCACCAGGTGCAGATAGGGGTGCGTTGCCACGTCCAGGTAACGCGACAGATCCATCAGCCGCTGTTGTTCACGGGTCTTGTCGCCGCTGCGGGCCAGCGCGGCACGCGCGGCCTCACGCGGCATGGCCTTGGGGCAGTCCTGGCCGTGGTTCCACAGGGTGATGGGGGCGAAGACCAGGGGCACGGCGCTGGACGCCGCCACCGCGCGCGCCAGCGGGAAGCGGCTCATGTCACTGCAGATCAGGTCAAAGTATTCCTGCAGGAAATCGAAGCGCGTGCCGTCGCTCAAATCGGCCGCGCTGACCACGGCGAACGGCCCTTTGCGTTCGGCGGCCAGGGTGCCAAAGGTGGCACCTTTGAACAGCTCGCGGTCCAGCGATTCGGCCAACAGGTCACCCCGGCCAAAGCGGGGCGAGCCCAGGCGCCACAGGTTGCCGATGGAGAAAACCTCGTTCACCACCTGCTTCTGGAAGTCCCGCGCCAGAAAGTGCTCGGGGAACTCGTCGATCACGGCATCGCCCTTCAGCGCCCAGTAGGAAGCGATGATCGCGCCGCCCGACACGCCATAGACCAGGTCCACCTCGTCGATGAGGCGCTTGCGCTGGCCCCGCCAGGTGATGTCATGACGGGCCAGTTCTTCGATCACGCCCAAGGCCAGCGCGGCCGCGCGCGAGCCGCCACCGGAGAAGCTGACCGTGATCAGCAGCGCTTCGTCACCGGGGTGGCGGAAGAAGCCCTGGGTGTTGTAGGGCATGGCAGGCTCATTGGCCGCCTTGAGCTTGGCGTTGACGGGGTACTGCACGGTGCTGCAGGCCGTCAGCGCCAACAGGGCTGCGGCCATGAGCAGGGTGGTCAAGCGCTGGATGAGCTTCATGCGTTCAGGTCAAGACATGCTGGCAATGGTGCGCCGAAAGCGCGCTGCGGCGTAGGCAAATGCCCCGCCGCCCAGCGCCAGCAAGGCGGCGAACTGCGGCCAGACCACGTCGAAACCAGCGCCCCTGAAAAGGATAGCCTGCGCCAGGGCCACGTAGTGGGTGGTCGGTGCCAGCATCATGACCTGCTGCACCAGTTGCGGCATGTTTTCACGCGGCGTCTGCCCGCCCGACAGCATCTGCAAGGGCAAGAGGATCAGCACCAGCAGCAACCCGAACTGCGGCATGGAGCGGGCCACCGTGGCCATGACGATGCCCAGGGCGGTGCAGGCAAACAGGTGCAGCGCCGTGCCCGCCAGGAACAGCGGCAAGGAGCCGTTGATGGGCACGGCCAGGAAGCCCTGGATCACGCCCACCAGGGCCGCTCCGCTGGCCACCAGCACCACCAGGCCCATGGCCCAGACCTTGGCCAGCATGATCTCCAGCGGCGTCACCGGCATGACCAGCAGGTGCTCGATGGTGCCGTGCTCGCGTTCACGGATCAAAGCGGCACCGGTGAGCACGAGCGTGAGCATGGTCACGTTGTTGATCAGCTCCATCACGGCGGTGAACCAGCTGGTGGTGAGGCTCTGGTTGAAGCGCACGCGGGTGGCCAGTTCCACCGATGGCGTGGCGGCGGGCGCGTCGCGGTCCAGGTAGGCGGCCACCTCCTGGCTGAGGATGGCCTGCACGTAACCACTGCCCACAAAGGCCTGGTTCATGCGGGTGGCGTCCACCTTGAGCTGCAGCTCGGGCTGGCGGCCGGCCTTGATGTCGCGCTCGAAGCCTGCGGGGATGGTCAGGGCAAAGGTGTAGCGGCCGCTGTCGAGGCCCGCGTCAGCGGCCTGCGGGCCCAGCGGCACCGGGTTCATGAAATGCGGCGGGTACAGGGCGCTGGCCATGCGCATGGACAGCTGGCTCTGGTCTTCATCGATCCAGGCCATGGGCGCCTTGTGCAGTGATTCAGGCGCCGAGGTGGCTGCGCCGTACAAGCCCAGCGTGAAGGTGTAGCCGATCAGGATGAGCAGCATCGGGTCTCGCCACAAGGCCCACAGCTCCTTGTAGCCCAGTTGCAGCACGGTCTTCCAGCGCATTCAGCTCTCCTGCTTGCGCAGCATGGCCACGCTCAGGCCCAGGATCACCGGGTAGGCCAGGGCCAGGGCCAGCAACTCGGGCTGCAGGTCGGCCAGCCCCAACGCCTTGGAGAAGGTGCCTCGCGCGATGGTGAGGAAGTGCGTGGCCGGGTAGATGTGGCCGATGAAGGCGCCCGCTCCTTCCAGCGAGGTGACCGGGTCGGTGAAGCCCGAGTACTTGATGGCCGGCAGCATGGTCATCAGCGTGGTGGCGAAGATGGCCGCCGTCTGGCTGCGGAAGAAAGACGAGGTCAACAGCCCCAGGCCGGTGGCCGACAGCACGTACAGGCTGGCCCCCAGGCACAGCGCCAGGTAGCTGCCCTTGTGCGGCACCTTGAACACCCACACGGCCAGGGCCAGCATCAGCGCAAAGTTGACCATGGCCAGCAGGGCGTAAGGCAGTTGCTTGCCCAGCAGCAGCTCCAGCCGCGTGGCCGGGGTGACGTAGAAGTTGACGATGGAGCCCAGCTCTTTTTCGCGCACGATGCTCAGCGAGGTCAGCATCGAGGGGATCATCAGCAGCAGGATGGGGATGACGGCGGGCATCATCGCCACCAAGCTCTGGATGTCGGGGTTGTAGAGAAAGCGCGTCTGCACATTGAAGCGCACGCTGGCGGTCTGGCCGGCGTACCTCGCTTTCTCGGTGAGCCACCCGGCGTGCAGGGCCTGCACGTAGGACACCACGGTCTCGGCGCGCTGGGGCATGGCGCCATCCACCCACATGCCCACCTGCACGGGCGCGCCGCGCGCGATGTCGCGTGCAAAGCCGGCGGGCAGCTCCAGGGCCACGCTCAGCTCGCCGGAGCGCATGCGGCGGTCCAGCTCGGCGTGGTCGCGCACAGGGGTGCGGGCCTTGAAATAGTTCGAGCCGGTGACCGTGGCCACGTAGTCGCGGCTGAGGGCCGTGTCATCCGCATCCAGCACGGCAAAGGGCAGGTCGCGCACGTCCATGTTGATGCCGTAGCCCATCATGCACATCAGCACCAGGGTGCCCAGCAGGGCCATGGTGGCCCGGATGGGGTCGCGGGCCAGCTCCAGCGCCTCGCGGATGCTGTAGCTCATCAGTCGGCGCAGGCTGAAGGTGGGTTGCGGGGCATGGATGGCGTGATTGGGGCTGGCCTGAGTGTGCAGTGGCGCGTTGGCCAGGGCCCGCTCGGCCGTTGCGTCGTCATGCATCACCTCGCGGAGGTGGGCAATGAAGGCGGCCTCCAGGCCATCCAGGCCACGCTGTGCGGCAATGCCCTGCGGCGTGCCGGTCACCAGCACCTGGCCCGCGTGCATCAGCGAGACGCGGTCGCAGCGCTCGGCCTCGTTCATGAAGTGGGTCGAAATGAAAATGGTGACGCGGTCCACGCGCGACAGGGTCAGCAGGTGCTGCCAGAAGTGGTCGCGGGCGATCGGGTCGACGCCGCTGGTGGGCTCGTCGAGGATGAGGATCTCCGGCCGGTGCACCAGGGCCACGGCCAGCGACAGGCGCTGGCGCACGCCCAGCGGCAGGCCCGTTGGCAGGGCGTCGGCCACGTCGACCAGGTCAAATCGTTCCAGCGCATCGCGCACGGCGTCGGCCAGCTCGCCCTCGTCCATGTCGAAGAGGCGGCCGTGCATGAACAGGTTCTGGCGCACGCTGAGCTCGCTGTACAGCGAGAAGGACTGCGACATGTAGCCCACCCGGCGTCGCGTGGCCAGGTCGCCCGCGGCCACCGCATGGCCAAAGAGCTGGGCCTCGCCATGGGTGGGCGCCAGCAGGCCGGTGAGCATCTTCATGGTGGTGCTCTTGCCGCAGCCATTCGAGCCCAGGAAGCCGAAGATCTCGCCACGCTGGATGGCGAAGCTCACGCGGTTCACGGCCGTGAAGTCGCCAAACTGCATGCTCAGTTCGTGCGCCTGGATGGCGATCTCGGCCGTGGGCTGAGGCGGCGCCTGCACCCATTGCACGGGCTGGCCACGGTCTGCCAGCGGCAGCAGTTGCACGAAGGCCGCTTCCAGAGCGCGCGTGCCGGTGCGCGCCAGGATCTCGTCCTGGCGGCCTTCGGCCAGGATGCGGCCGGCGTTCATGGCCACCAGCCAGTCGAAGCGGGCGGCTTCTTCCATGTAGGCGGTGGCCACCAGCACCGTCATGCCCGGGCGCTGGGCACGGATGCGATCGACCAGCTCCCAGAACTGCACGCGCGACAAAGGGTCGACGCCGGTGGTGGGCTCGTCGAGCAACAGCAGGTCGGGGTCGTGGATCAGGGCGCAGCACAGGCCCAGTTTCTGCTTCATGCCGCCTGAGAGCTTCTGCGCCGGGCGGTCGCGGAAGGGCGTGAGGCCGGTGGCCTGCAGCAGCATGTCGATGCGCGCTTGCCGTTCTTCACGCGCCTGGCCAAACAGGCGGGCAAAGAAGGTGATGTTCTCTTCCACCGACAGCGTGGGGTAGAGGTTCTTGCCCAGGCCCTGCGGCATGTAGGCGATGCGCGGGCACACGGCCTGACGGTGGCCCGCATCGGCCATGCTGCCGCCCAGCACCTCCACCGTGCCGCTTTGCACGCGGTGCGCGCCCGCGATCAGATCGAACAGGCTGGACTTGCCCACGCCATCGGGCCCGATCAGGGCCACGGTCCCGCCCAGCGGCAGGCTCAGGGTGATGTCGCTGAGGGACTGGTTGTTGCCCCGACGCAGGCTGACGCCCTGCAGTTGCACGGCCAGCCCGGTGCCGCCCGCGGTACTCATGGTTGCAGCAGCTTTTGCAGCCGGGCGGGCCAGGGTGCATCAGGGCTGGGGCGCAGGTAGGCCACGCCGGGCAGGCCGGACTTGAGCAGGGCGCTGTGCGAGGCCAGCAGCTCCGGCGCAATCTGGGCGCGCACGCGGAACATGAGCTTCTCGCGTTCGCTGGCGGTCTCCACGGTCTTGGGCGTGAACTGGGCCGCATCCGACACGAAGGAGACCTTGGCGGGCAAGGCCACGTCGGGCTGGGCGTCGAGCACGATGCGCACCTCACTGCCGATGGCCACGCGGCCTGCGTCCTTCTCCGGCGCAAAGAAGTTCATGTAGACGTCGCCGATGTCGAGCAGGCTCAGCACCTTGCCGCCGGCACCCAGCACCTCACCCTGGCGCGCCACCAGGTACTGCACGCGGCCGGGGCGGGGCGCGCGCAAGGCGGCATCACCCAGGTCAACCTCGATGCGCGCCAGCGTGGCCCGAGAGGCGTCGATGGCCGCCAGGGCCGATGCCTGCTGGGCTTGCGCGGCCTCCACTGCCGCCTGGGCCGAGCGTACCTGGGCGCGTGCGGCCAGCAGCGTGGCCTGGGCCGTGGCCACGCGGGCCTCATCGTCATCCAGGTCCTGTCTGGAGCTGGCGCCTTCTTCCGTGAGCGTGCGGGTGCGGGCCACACGCTTGTGCGCGGCTGCCAGCTCGGCGTCGCGTTGCTGCACCAGGGCCTTGGCCGCGTCCACGTCGCTGCGGCGCAGCAGCACCTGGCTTTGCGCCGCATCGCGGGTGGCCTGGGCCTGGGCCAGCGCGGCACTGGATTCGGCGCGGCTGGCCTCCAGGGAGGCGGTGTCCATCCTGGCCAGCACGTCGCCCTGGGCCACGAGGTCGCCCTCCTTGACCTGGATATTTTGCAGGCGCCCCGCCGCTTTGGTGGCCACGTCGATGGATGTGGCTTCCATGCGGCCGTTGCCGGAAATCAGCGCCACGGATTGGTCCTGGGCCGTCCATTGCTGCCAGGCCATGAAGCCACCCACGCCCGCAACCAGCAGGGCAAGCAGCATCCAGGCGTTGTACTTGAGCTTGAGGCGGGTCACGGTGTCGGACTTTCGTTGAGTTCGGGGATGGGCGTGAGGGCACCGCCCAAGGCGGCATACAGCGAGACTCCGCTGCCCTGAAGGCTGCGGCGGGTGGTGACCTTGGCTTGCTCTGCGGCGTACAACTCGCGTTGGGCGTCCAGTACCTCCAGGTAGGGGGCAGAGCCGGCCTGCCAGCGCACCGCGGCCAGCCTGGCGCGCTCCTGCAAGGCGGCCAGCACATCGAACTGCGTTTGCAGCTGCAGGGCCAGCGAGCGTTGCGCAGACAAGGCATCGGCCACCTCTCTGAACGCGGCCTGCACGGTCTTGTCGTAGCTGGCCAGGGCCGCGTCCTGCGCGGCGCGCGCCTCGTCGATGCCGGCCTGGTTGCGGCCCGCATCGAACAGCGGCAGGCTGGCACCGGCGCCCAGGTTCCAGGCGCTGCTGCCGGCGCTGAACAGGCCGCTCAACTGGGTGCTGGCCGTGCCGAAGGCCGCCGTCAGGCTGATGCGGGGAAAGCGCGCGGCACGGGCCACCGCGATGTTGGCATCGGCCGCGCGCAGGCGGCTTTCTGCGGCGCGCACATCGGGGCGGGCCAGCAACAGGGTCGACGGCAGGTTGGCAGGCAGGCGGATGTCCAAGGTGTCCAGGTCGGCCGGTCGCAGGAAGTCCTCGTCCTTCACGGCTTCGCCCACCAGCAGGGCCACGTTCAGGCGCCCCTGCTCGCGGCTGCGCTGCAGCGCCTGCAAGTCCTGTCGCGCCTGGGCCAACAGGCCCTGGGCCTGCACCATGTCCAGCCGCGCGGCGCTGCCCACTTCAAAGCGCCGCCGGGCGATGCGGGCAGACTGCTCGCGGCTGCTCACCGCCTGCGTCGACAGCTCGATGCGCTCGGTCAACTCGGCGTCCAGCAGCAGCGCTTGCGCCAGCTGGTTCACCAGGCTGATGGCGAGTGCACGCTGGTTGTCGCCGCTGGCCAGGAAGTTTTGCCACGCCGCTTCGCTCAGGTTGCGCTGGCGCCCCCACAGGTCCAGCTCCCAGGACGCCGACAGCGGCACCTGGAAGGTGTTGTACGCGACGGGCACGCCGTAGCCAGAGAGGTCTGCAGGGGTGCGGGCACGCACCGCCTGAGGGTCGGCCGACAAGACGGGCCACAGGCCGGCTTGGGCGCCAGCCCATTGCGCCTGCGCCTGCCGGACAGTGGCCAAGGCCACCCGGCGGTCGCGGTTGTGGGCCAGCATGCGCTCAACCAGGCGCTGCAGGCGCTCGCCACGCAGGAACTGGCGCCAGTCGGCAACAAGGGGCGGCAGTGCCTGATCGTCCTTCTGCCCCAGGGCTTCAGCGATGCGGACAGGCACCGGGGATGGCCCCCGTTTGACTTCCGGAGAGAGGGCGCAACTGGCCACCAGGCCACAGCAGGCGAGCAGCATCCCGGTTCGACTGATGGTCTGGCCGGTTCGGGCAAGAGGGGTTGGGGCGCGCGCCTGCATCACACATGTTGTTCAGTACATACTGAACGCATTGTGTCACAAGGGAAAGCGCGTGGGTGTTAAATCCCTTGATTTCGCTCAATCAGTGCGGAGCTTCACACGGCTGATGTCTGGCATCAGGCCCCGTTCACTCGGGCGGCTTACTCGCCGTCCGTGGCGTCGAGCATGGCCTTGACGTGCTTGGCGGCCATCGCGTTGACGCGGGCCATGTTCTGCAGGCGCTTGTGCACCGCAGGGTCTTGTTTGCCCAACTCGTCTGCGGTTTCCTGGGCCAGATGGCGCAGGCTTTCAAGTTGGTCCAGTGCCCGCGCGATGCTGCTGCGGTAGGGGTTGGCTGCCAGTTGGTAGTAGTCCTGGCGCTCGCCTGGGCGGCTGACCAGTTCGATCACCCCACGCTCACGCACCAGGCGCAGGTTGGTGGAGATGCTGCCCCGGCTCACCTGCAGCCGCTCGGCGATTTCGCTGAAGCTGAACGGCCCGCCCATCAGCAGGAACAGCCCGATGATCCGGCCAGCGATGCGCGGCAGGCCATCGGCCTCCATCTGGACCGCGGCCCGCTCGATGAACCGATCGTGGACGTCTTGCGCTTTCATGGCCGGAGTTTACCTTTGGGCCTTCAAGGCAAGCCTGCCGGCCAGGCATTTCTGCTCGGGCGGGATTGCATGTTTGTCTCCTGAGCAGGCGTCGTTGTTGTTGCGGTCGGGATGCCGCCGTGCGCCACCTCCAAGGCGCGGCACACGGCGGCAGGCTCAGGCGGTCAGTAGCTGAGACCGAAGCCGAAAGGGAACAGCGGCGCGGCGCTGTCGAAGGGCACGTCCGGAAGCTGAGCGGTGACGGCGGTCATCGACGAGGGCAGTTCGAAGGGTAGCTTGCCCTCGGGCTTGACCTTGCCGGTCAGTACGTCCAATACCGCATCGTCGGTGGTGCCAAACTCGGCCAGCACCACCCGGGCAAGCGACATCACGTTGGTGAGGATGGCCGGTCGCTCCATGTGGACATTGACGATCACGGGCACGCCTGCAGCTTGGGCCGCCTTGATGGCGGCGTAGTCGCCGAGCGGATCGTTGCCATCCTCGAAGGTCAGATTGCCTTCGTGGAACAGGCCGTAGAGGATCGACGACGGGAAGGGCATCTGATACGGCGATGACACGCGCAGGATGGCCACGTCTGCCTCTGATGGCGTCGACACCACCGTGAAGCCGCGTGCGGTGACCACGGCGGCGTCCATCTTCATGCTGCCTCCCAGGTATACCTTCTTGACCGTGCTGGCCAGGGGCAGCAGCTTGTCGGTGTTCTGCAGCAGAACATGAGAGCGACTCTGAACCATGTTGGCCTGCGCCTGGTGGTCGCCTGTCGCAAACAGTGCCTTGGCTGCTGCCACATCGACATACGGGTTCTCGAACAGGCCCTGCTGGAACTTCTGGATCAGTATGCGCTTGACCGCATCGTTCACGCGGGCCTCGGTCACCAGGCCCGTGGTGACGGCATCGATGAGGGTCTGTCGATCAGAGGTCTGCACGCCGCCGAACTGGTCCACCCCGGCATTCACCGACTTGGCGATCTTCTGGACCGGCGTCAGCGATTCCACGCCGAAATCGGTGCCGTGGTGGCTGGAGTAGGCGAGGTTCCCGTAGGGCACGTAGGCGCCCGACGCGGGCAGCGGTACGCCGTTCTTGCACAGGTCATCGCAGTAGCGCAGGATGCCCCAGTCGCTCACGACCACGCCCTTGAAGTTGTGCTTGCCACGAAGCAGGTCGGTGAGCAGGGGCTTGTTGTAGGCGGCGGCCACTTCCTCCAGCGTAACGCCTTCCGCAGTGACGGTGCCGTAGGGCATCGAGTAGGTCGGCATGATGCCGCCAGCCCCTGCGGCAATGGCGCCGTCGTAGACGGCCAGATGCTTGTCCAGCATGCCGCCCGGGAAGGTCATGTAGCGGCCATAGTAGTTGTGACTGTCCAGGCCGTCTTTCTGTGCGCCGTAGCCGCCCCAATGCTTGACCACGGTGATCACGCTGTTGGTGTTGATGCCTGTGTTGCCGGCCTGAAAGCCTTCCACATAAGCTTGCGTCAGCGCACTGACCGTGGCGAAGTCCTCGCCGAACGTGTCGGCGATGCGTGTCCAGCGCGGCTCGGTGGACACGTCAGCCTGGGGTGACAGGCCGGTCGTGATGCCAACGGCCCGGTACTCCTGGCGAACCAGCTCGGCGTAACGCCTAGTCACCGCCGGATCACGCAGTGCGGCCAAGCCGATGTTCTGTGGCCACTTCGAGAAGCTGCCCGCCGCGACACCCTGTCCTGCCACTGAGGCAAAGGAGTTGCGCGGGTCTGTGCTGATCGAGATGGGAATGCCCAGTCGAGAGGCTTCTCCCATGGCCTGCAGGTCGTTGTGCGCAGTAGCGATTACGTCGGCGTCGGCATCCATGCGCGTGATGAAGGTGTTGTGAACCGCCCCGGGTTTCATGGAGGCCAGTTGGTTTAAGTCAGGCCGCGACAGCGACCTGCTCGGCGAGATGCCAGTAGTAGTTTGCCTCAGCCTCGGCGGGCGGG
>NZ_QJJS01000011.1 GCF_003201595.1 Sphaerotilus hippei
GTGGGTCAGGCCCGGGCCCGGCTTCACTTCCTCGGCGTTGCTGGCGATGCAGGTGGTGCCGCTCCAGCGCTGGTCCTCGATGCAGCGCATCCAGATCAGCCCGGTTTTCCGGTCCAGGACCTGGGATCCGTCATCGATGGAGACGAAGTCGCTGACGTCGCGCCGCAGCGGCCCTTCACACTGCTGCGAAGCCAGGGCCGGCGAGCCAGCGAAAGCGATGATCACGAACGGTGCGATGTGACGTGGATTCAATGTGGACTCCTGAAGCGCCCCGGGTTTGCTGGTGCCCGGTAGTTTGCCTCAGGCCCGGCGGGTGGCGCGGGGCCGCCGCGCTGCTGGGCGTGTGGCAGCGGCGTGGTGGCAGGGCGATCTCGATGCGATGAGGGTGGACTCGTGATCCTGGTCGAGGTGCTGCAGGGCTCCACCAGGCAAGGAAGCCGCTGGCTTCGCTGCGGTGGCCTTTTCATGCCTGGAGGCGGATCCAGGCAGGGCGATGGCATGAAGCCAACGCGCAGGAACGTGGCAGCGTCAGCGTGGTGCCCGGCGCAGCAGGTGCTGCTGGTCGGCGGCCTGTGCCTGCTGCTGTCCCTGGCCGCGGCGCTGCTCGACGAGCGGCTGCGGCGCTGGATGACGGCGCGGTGGCTGGGGCCGGTCGGTGGGGCGCAGGTGGCGTCAGCGCATGGGATCATGCCTGATGAGGCGGGCGGGCTCGGTGTGGCCACGCACGCCAGCGCAGGGTGGTCATGGCCGGTGTGGCGGCACGCGATTCTTGGGTGATGCCGATGCGGCCGCGTGAAGACGAGTGATGACTGACTCGTACACCACGGCGTTTTCACGTCGGTCAACGGCGACGACGGTCACCAGCAGGTGGTCGTCCTCGACCGAGCAGACGACTGGACTGGCCTTCCTCAGTTCGACTTGAGCAGTTCGCGGATGCCTTGTTTGGCTGCTTCCATCGCCAGCTCCTTGCACTGGTCGCTCCAGTACCAGCAGGCGAGCGCGGCGAGTGCGACGCCGACGGTTTCTCCGCCTGACAGTCCGCTGCCGGCCGTGCGGCCTGAAATGCTGTCCTGTTCCATCGGTTCGGCGATCTGCTGCGGGGGCGGGTCAGGCTCGCGGCTGAAGGCCCGGACGGCCAGATCGGGGAAATTCACCTGGTTCTCGGCTGCGATGGCAAAGATCTTCTGGAAGGAGGCAGCGACGGCTTCGGGGGGCGTGCAGCGGCGGGCGGCCTGCAGCCACTGAAACTGCGTGTCGCTCTGCGGGTAGTTCCGTTGCCACTGCCAGAGGTAGAGGGAGAAGGCGACCTGGGTGCCGTCGCAGTCGATGGGAACCGTGAATTTCTTGACCGGTCCGGAAAAGTCGGCTTCAGCCGCTCGGGCCTCGTCCATGGTCATGTCGTTGCGTGCGCCGGCCTTGACGAAGTGCTGGAAGAGCTGGAAGGCCCGCCAAGGGTAGAGCGGCCATCCTTCTTCGCTGTCGATGGTGGCCTTGAGCGCATTGCGGTATCCGTCCAGGGCGTAGCGGGCGCCGAGTTGAATCTGCTCGGGTGTGGCGTTGCTGTCCTTGAGAAGTTGGGCTGCTTCGATCGACGCTCGGGTGTGATGCTGCTCGGCGGCGGCGGAGAGCCGGTCCCACAGCTCCCGGTCCGACTGCGGCTGGAAGCTGCCGGATTTGATCCCGAGGCCGACGTGTTCCGCGGCCTGCGCATCACCGTGGTCGGCCAGCGTTCGCCAGTGGAAAGCGGCCCGCTCCGGGTTGGCGGCCACAGCTCCTTGTCCGTGTTCCAGCAGTTCGGCCGCTGCGCGCTGCGAGAGGGGATAGCCTTTTGCCGCCGTGCGTTCGAACCAGGCCACGGCCGCTGCCTCGTCCTTGGCAACGCCCTGACCACCGATCAGGTAGATCGAGCCGATGTTGTGACCGGCCGGGATCGAGCCCAGGCGATCCGCTTGGCGATAGGCGACCAGAGCATCAGCCAGTCGCTGGCCTGCCTGCAGTGCCCGCCCATGCTGATGCTGGAGACGGGCGTCGGCTGGTTGGTCCGCGGTCGCTTCATGACAGGCCTCGATGGCCTGCTGGGCAGCGATCTGTTCGAAAGGCACGCCAGGAATGCCTGCGGGCCGGGTGTCGTCGAAGGGCGATGCCGCAGCGGTATCGCAGGCCTGTGCGAGGCGCTGGGTACGGGCGTGCTGGTGGAGTACCACCGCCACGCCAGTGCCGCTGGCCAAGGCAAGTCCCAGCAAGAAGCCATGCATTCCAGACAGCTTGAACATCACGGGATTCAGGTGGTGAGTTGAATCTTCACGTGCATGCGCCTCTGGCGCAGCCCGGGCATGGAGGTCTGCTGAAGCCAGGTGGTGGTGTCGGACCCGCCCGCCTGGCTTCCCGAGGGCAGTCAGCGCGCCGCGCTGCACTTGCCCGGCTTGGCCAAGGCGAGCTGGGCGACGTCCGCCTTGCCTTGTTCCTCGGGCACCTGTTCCAGCCCGGCGCCGCCGACGAACACGCCCATCTTGATGAACTGCCGGATGAAGTAGTGCTTGCCGGCGACGGTCATGAGTTCGAGGGAGTTGGCGGAAAACTCGGACTCGGTGTCGATGGTGTGTTTCTTGCCGCCTTCGACCTCGGTGTGGAAGAAGATGTCGGGAGCACTTTCCCCGATGCACTTGCCGTCCATCCAGAGGTCTTTCTTGAGGCCTTGGCCCACGACGCTGTTGCGGTAGATGTAGACCCCGGCATGACCCGGGCTGGGGGATTTGAATTCTTTGGCCTGGGCCGACTCGGCGGGGGTCGCCATGTCCACGGACGCGCATCCGGACAGGATGACGGTGGTGGCCAGCGCAAGCGTATAGACGAGTTTCATGGTGCAGCTTCCTCTCTGTTGTTTGAACGTCAGCCGTGGGCGGTCCGCTCACGGCATGCCTCTCCCGCGTGACGAGACCAGGCGCGCGGCCGGAACGACCTCACCTGAAAGACCTCACATCGGTTAAGTTTTTTCATTTTATTGTGAAGATTTGCTGATTCGGGTTGTTTTGTGCGCAAGCGACGGAACTCGACGGTATCGAGTGTGGGCGGTGTGGCGCTGCGCCTTGGTGCAGACCAGAACGTCTGGATGGACTTATGATGTGTAAGAAACTCATTTTTCATGCACATCATGCGCACCAACATCGTGATCGACGACAAGCTCATGGCCGAAGCCATGCGCCTGACCGGCTTGAAGACCAAGAAGGAGGCGGTGGAGATGGGGCTGCGCACGCTGTTGCGTCTGCGTCAGCAGGAGGAGATCCGCCGCTTTCGTGGCAAGTTGGACTGGCAGGGCGATCTCGACGCGATGAGGGTGGACTCGTGATCCTGGTGGATTCCAGCGTCTGGATCGACTACTTCAGGGGCGTGGTGAGTCCGCAGACACAGCGCCTGGACGCCTTGCTGGGACACGAGCCGCTGGGTGTGGGGGACCTGATCCTGGTCGAGGTGCTGCAGGGCTTCAACGCGGATCGCGACTTCAACCAGGCCAGGAAGCTGCTGAGCTCGCTGGAGGTCATCGAGCTGGGTGGCCAGCAGATGGCGATTCAAGCCGCGCGCAACTTCCGGACGCTGCGTGCGTCGGGGATCACGGTCCGCAAGACGATCGATACCCTGATCGCGACCGCGTGCATCGAGAAGGACTTGCCGCTGCTCTACAGCGATCGTGACTTCGACCCGTTCGTCGAGCACCTCGGGTTGCGTTGCGCGCTGGTGCCTGACTGATCCTGTGCCCGATCAGCGGGCGCGGCCCGGCCGAAGGCGCCGCTCTTCAATCGAAATCTGGGCGGACGGGCCGGAAGTCATCGATTGCTGACAAGAGTCATCGTTTTCCGAGCATGAGCGCGGGGTGCCGAATATCAGATTGGCGGTGGTTGGCCGAGCGTCTCTACCGTGCCGGCCTTGCGCGTCGACAGCGCCATTCCATGGCTCGGTGATCAACCGTCGTGGCTGTGACCAGGTGCTTGAACGGTTCTCTCGGCCGTCCATGCGCAGGTACGCTGGCGCATGGAGGTTTGGCGCTGAACAGGTCGCCGACGATGGCGTGCGCTTCAACTTCCAGTTCGACGCCTATCCGGACGCCCTGCCTGCCTGGCGTGACCCCGACATGACGGATCACGTGGATGATCAGGCGCCGGCCGGCGCGAGGTGGTCTTCCATGGCCTTGAGCGCGGCCGCGACGATCTGGTCCATGTTGTAGTAGCGGTACTGGGCCAGTCGACCGACGAAGGTCACGCCGCTTTCCCGGTCGGCCATCTCGCGGTACTTGGCGAACAGCGCCTCGTTCTCCGGGCGCGGGATCGGGTAGTACGGGTCGCCCTCGGCCTGCGGATATTCATAGACCAGCGACGTGCCGCTGTGCTGCTCGCCCGTCAGGTGCCTGAATTCGGTGATGCGGGTGTAGGCATGGTCGTTGGGGTAGTTGACCGTGCCCACCGTCTGCTGCAGCGGCGTGTCGGCGTGGTGCACATGCTCGAAGCTCAGGCTGCGGTAGGGCAGCGCCCCGTGGCACTGGTCGTAGTAGCTGTCGATCGGGCCGGTGTAGACGATGTGCGCCCCGGCGACGCCGTCGAGCACCTCGCGGTAGTCCGTGCCCGTGCGCACCGTGATGTTCTCGTGGTCGAGCATCTTCTCGAACATCGCCGTGTAGCCTTGCGCGGGCATGAACTGGAAGCTGTCGCCGAAGTAGCGGTCGTCGTCGTCGGTGCGCGTGGGGATGCGCGCGGCCACGCCGGCCGACAGCTCCGACAGGTCCAGGCCCCACTGCTTCTTCGTGTAGCCGCGGAAGAACTTCTCGCACAGGTCCGGGCCCACGCTGGCGAGCACCACGTCCTGGCTGGTGGCGATCCGCTCGCAGGGCACCCGCACGCTGTCGAGGTAGCCCTGGACCTGGTCCTTGCCGAGCTCGAGCCCGTAGAGCTGGTTGATGGTGGTGCGGTTGATCGGGATGGGCAGCAGTTCGCCGTCGACCTGCGCGAGCACGCGGTGCTCGTAGAAGCGCCAGTCGGTGAAGCGCGAGAGGTACTCGAAGACCCGCTTGCTGTTGGTGTGGAAGATGTGCGGGCCGTAGGGGTGGATCAGCACGCCCTGCGCATCGCGGACATCGAAGGCATTGCCCCCGATGTGGGGCCGCTTGTCGACCACGAGCACCTGCTTGCCGGCCTCGGCCAGCTCGCGCGCGCACACCGAGCCGGCAAAACCGGCTCCGACGATCAGGTGGGTAGGGGTGACCATGATGGATTCTTTCTGACGATTCGCCTGTTCCGGGCAGGATGCAGTGCCCGGCCGGATGCGGGAAGTGCCGATTGCACATTGTTGCGCCGTCCCGCGTCAGCAACGTGGCTGGAGCGGCAGGTTGGCTGCAGGGCCCCGTGGACGGGGGGTGTCTCGTGCACGAAGCCGCGGTGGTGCCGTGGCGCGGGGGCTGGCGGCGCCGAAGTCTTCGCCAGGTACGCCCGGGTGCCTGTGATGTATCGCCGGATTGCCGGGTTCTGGTGCTGATGGCGGCCTGACTCCCTGCTGACAGGGCATTGACGCGCCGGGTTCACGGGTTCGCAATGGGCTGGCCTGACTCCATCCACGGCAGGCGAGCAAGGGAGATGAACATGGACTGGACCAAGATGTCGGCGAGCCTGACGGCCGCCTTGGCGCGTTGTGCGGCGGTGCCCGCGCGGGATCGTTCGTGGGCCGCGCTGCGGCACGGGTCGGGCGGGTTGCCGCCGCCGTCCGGAGCGGCGCTGCAGTGGGGCAGCGAGACCGGGGAGGGCGAGGGCGTGCCCGGCCTGGACGTGCTGGTGGCCTGCCGCCGCGGGGCGGTGCTGGCGCCGATGGACGGGGTGCTGTGGCACCAGACCGAGGGCGAGGTGCGCTCGGCGGTGGTGTCGGTGGAGGGGCTGGCGCGGCTGGGGCGCTGCGAGGCGGTGGCGTTCATCGAGCGCTCGGTGGCGCTGCGGCCGCTGAACGATCTGGCGGCCGCACGCATCGGGCTGCCGCAGTTCCGGCGTTCGGCGTCGCCGGAACTGGACGGGCGCGGGGTGCTGATCGGCATCGTCGACACGGGCATCGATGCGGCCCATCCGTGCTTCGGGCCGCGGGTGCTGGGCATCTGGGACCAGACGCTGCCGGCCGCGGGTGGGCGGGGCGCCGGGGCCGCCGGCGCGGTGGCCTATGGCCGGCTGCTGCGTGGCCCGCAGATGGCGCACAGCCACGACAGCGACGGGCACGGCACGCATGTGGCGGGCATCGCCGCGGGCCGCGACGATCGTTTTGGCGGGGTGGCTCCGGGGGCGAGCCTGCTGGTGGTGAAGGCGCTGATGTCGACGGCACCGGTGCTCGACGCGATCGACCTGGTGTTCCGCGAGGCCGACCGGCTGGACATGCCGGCGGTGGTGAACCTGAGCCTGGGCCACCACGACAACGCGCACGACGGCACGGACCTGCTGTCGCGCTACATCGACAGCCGCTGCGGGCCGGGGCGGCTGGTGGTGACGGCGGCGGGCAACGAGGGGGCCGATGCGATCCATGCGCAGGTGCAGCTGGCCTGCGGGGGCCGGGCGGTGCTGGACATCGAGGTGGCGCAGCCGGGCGGCCTGCCGCGCGCGGGTTTCGTGCTGACGGCCTGGTATGCCGCGGCGGCCGAGCTGGAGGTGCGCGTGGTGTCGCCCGACGCCGAGCACACCGACTGGCAGCCGCTGCTGCGGGGTGGCCCGCCGATGCGGCGGCACTACTTCGCCGAGGACGATCTGCTGCTGTCGACCCCGGCACGGCGGGGCGACCGCGAGGTGCGGGTGGAGGTGTGGCCGCGGCCCGATTCGGCCACCGGGGGCGTCGACCACTGGCGGCTGGAGCTGCGCAACCGCGGCCCGGTGCCGGTGCGGCTGGATGCGTGGCTGCCGCCGGCCGGGGCGCTGACCCGCACGCGTTTCGCGGCGCGCACGGCGGCCGCGGGCATGAAGATCGGCAGCCCCGGCTGCGCGCGCGAGGCGCTGACGGTGGCGGCGATGACCACCCGCGACCAGTGGTGCGACGAAGGGGGCGCCCCGCACGGCGCGCCCGGGCTGCGGTGCGGCGAGATCTGCGACTTCAGCAGCCAGGGGCCGCTGCGTGACGGCTCGCCCAAGCCCGACGTGACCGCGCCGGGGGCGATGATCGTCTCGGCCGCGTCGTCACAGGTGCCGGCCGGCCACGCGCCGGCCGACGTGGTGCGGCGGGGTTATGTGGTGAGCGCGGGCACCAGCATGGCCGCGCCGCTGGCGACGGGGCTGGCCGCGCTGCTGCTGCAGCGTGAGCGCGGCCTCGACCCCGCGGGGCTGAAGGCCGCGCTGAGGGCGCACAGCGTGATCCCGGGGGGCGCGCCGGGCGCCCACGATCCCGTCTGGGGGAGTGGGGTGATCGATGCCGCGCGGCTCTAGCATCTGGTCCCGACACCGGAAGGTCCGACCCATGAACTTCGACAAGCTCGACAGCGCCCTGGCCGCCGAGGTGATGCGCCTGCCGGCCCACGGCGCCGCGACGGTGACGGTGCTGGTGCTGGTGATGGCCTCGGACCCGCCCACCGCCGCCCAGCAGGCGCTGCTCGAGCCGCTGGGCCTGCCACCCGGCAGCGCCACCGGCCGGGTCTTCAGCGCCACGCTGACCCGCCCGTCCCTCGCCACGCTGGCCGACCTGCCCTGGGTGCTGCGGCTGGAGCTGGCGCGGCCGATGCAGGGAGGGGGCGTGGCCGGATGAGGTCCGGAGGCGGCCTGTCCAGACTGCTGGCGGATGTCGAGTGGCCCCATGCACCCGTGGTGCAGCGGGGGCCCGCTCAGTGTTCCGGCCCGAAGGTCGAGCGCTCGGGGTCCCGGGCGCCGCGGTAGCGGGGCAGCGACATGCCCAGCGCCCACTCGGCGGCACTGACCTCGCCGGGCACCCGGCCGGCGGCGCGGTAGCCGCGCCGCAGCAGGTTGCGGATGTGCATGCGGTTGGTGTAGCGGCCCATGGTGATCTGCCCCAGCACGGGCAGCAGCACGCTGACCACGAGCGTGAGCCCGGCCAGCGGCCAGTCACGCCGCAGCATCAGCGGCAGGGGGCCGAACAGCGCCACGGGCAGGCTGTAGCCCAGCGGGACTTCGGTGCAGTGGTCGGTGCGGGGGTGCCGCATCATCAGCGGCGGCAGCTTGCGGGCGGGCGGTCGTGCGGTGGGGCGGGCGACGTGGGCGGGTGTGTCCGACATGGTGCTGGTCCATCCTCGTGCTGGTGACTTCCCTGATGGGCAACGCATGCAATCCGTGCGTCGACCCTGATTCAGGTCAGGCTACAACAAGATCCGTACCGCCTTGATGTCCGGACCACGCAGGCGCGGGGTCAGTCCGGCGCCTTCGGGCCGCGGTAGCGGGGCAGGGACATGCCCAGCGTCCATTCGGCGGCGCTGACCGTGCCGGGCGTGGTGCCCACGGCCCGGTAGCCGCGCGCCAGCAGATCCTTGATGAGCAGGCGGTGGATGCGCGTGGCCATCAGGATCTGGCCGGCCACGGGCAGCAGCACGCTGACCACGGTGGTCAGCGCGGCCAGGCGCCAGCGCTTGTGCATCAGCAGGGGAATGGGGCCCAGCACGGCCACCGGCAGGCTGAAGCCCAGCGGCACGGTGACGCTGCCACCGGTGCGCGGGTGGCGCAGCTCCAGCGGGGGCGCGGTTCTGGGGGACAGGGAGGAGGAGTCGTTCAACACGTTGAGCATGGCGTCGCTTCGCTGGGGCCGCGGGGTGGGTTTGCTGCCGCATTGGGGCACGGGTCCGGCGTCATCGATGGCGGGAAAACCACGCCGTGAACCGGCCTGTTGCCGTTGCGTTGCGTCAAATCTTACCCGCAACGGAAACAATATGTCACATGTTGGCGTGGCGGTGTGCCCCTGTCCCGCATCGGTGGGGTGATGCGAGGGGTGTCGACAGGAGCCAGGGGGGGGGCGGGGGCCCTGGCGCGCAGGGGCGGGCCGCGATCAGGCCGGGGGGCCGCGGCGCTCCAGCATCAGCAGGTGCAGCGGCACCAGCACGGCGAACGAGACCAGCACCCGCAGCACGATGCCGGCGGGCTCGCCATAGGCCAGCAGGTCCTGCAGCGGGCCGCTGCGGCGGGTGAGGTTGTCGAGCACCGAGAACACGATGATGTGCAGCGGGAACACCGTCAGCGAGGACCGCGCCAGCAGGCCGGACCAGCGGGCGGGGCCCGGCCGGGTCAGGGCCACCACGCCGGGCAGCACGATGCCGGCGAAGGCCAGCGGCTTGAGCGCCGTCGCCACGGCCGCCGACTGGCTCCACGGGCTGCTCAGCACGGCGGTCACCGCGCCCAGGGTCAGCAGCACCAGCAGCCAGGCCCCGGTGCGCACGGGCAGGGGCTGGCTGCGTTCGACCGGCCGGTGCCGGCGCAGCAGGTGGCCCAGCACGAGGTAGGGGTAGGCGGCCACGCCGGCGTCGAGCGACCAGAGCCAGCCCTGGTTCTCGGCGAACCGGCCCAGGGCGAAGGCGCCGCAGGCGAGCGCCACCAGCACGGGGCTGGCGCGGCGGGCACTGAGCCTGAGGCCGACCAGCGCCCAGGCCAGCGCCGGAAAGAACCACAGCGCGATGGGCCAGACGGTGGTGGGCTGCGTCAGGCTCGGCAGCTGGCTGGTGCCGCTGGCCGCCAGCACCGAGGCGGCGCGGTGGAGCAGCAGCTCGCCCAGGGGGCGGTGGTCGGGGCCCCAGTGCTTGACGACGATGTAGTAGAGCGCGCCCACCAGCGAGAACACCAGGTAGTGGCGCAGGCAGGGGACGATGCGATGGTGCAGGTAGGCGCTCAGCGGCTGCCGCGCGTCCCGGGCCGAGAACAGGTAGCCCGAGGCGAAGAAGAACAGCGGCATGTGGAAGCTGTAGATCACCTCGTGCAGCAGCGTGCCGTCCACGGCATGCCCCAGCACCACCAGCACGATGCCGATGGCCTTGAGGCGGTCGATCCAGGCGATGGGCGCGCTGGCCGGGGGGACGGATGCGGACGGCATGCCGGGTGCGCAGGGGCAGCAGGCGGGCGGGGGCTGATCCGGCACCGGCTGCTGCCGCCGCTCAGTAGGCGTTCTTGTCGAAGAAGGTCAGCTTGATGGTGCGCGCGATGATGCGCAGGTCCATGCCGAGCGACCAGTTGCGCAGGTACTCGATGTCGTAGGCGACGCGGGCTTCCATCTTCTCGATCGCGTCGGTCTCGCCACGGCAGCCGTTGACCTGGGCCCAGCCGGTGATGCCGGGCTTGACCTTGTGGCGCAGCATGTAGGCGTGAATGATGCGGCGGTACTGGTCGTTGTGCGCGACCGCGTGCGGGCGTGGGCCGACGATGCTCATGCGGCCCTGCAGCACGTTGATGAACTGCGGCAGCTCGTCGAGCGAGGTGCGGCGGATGAAGGCGCCGAAGGGGGTGATGCGCGGGTCGCCCCGGGTGGCCTGCTTGACGACGGCACCGTTGTCGGTGGCCCGCATCGAGCGGAACTTGTAGACCAGGATCTCGCCGCCGTCCACGCCGTTGCGGCGCTGCTTGAAGATGATCGGGCCGGGCGAGCTGAGCTTCACGCCGATGGCCACGGCCGCCAGCATCGGGGTGATCAGCACCAGGATGATGCTGGCGAGCACGATGTCGGAGACCCGCTTGACGATGCGGTTGACGCCGATGAACGGGCTCTCGAGCAGGCTGACGACCGGCAGGCCGTCCATGTTGCGCATGCGGCCCTGGATGATGTTGACGCCGAAGACGTCGGGCACGAAGTAGATGGACACGGCGCTGTCCTGCAGCTGGGCCAGCATGCGCGCGATGCGCGGCTGCGAGCTCAGGGGCAGGGTGATGTAGACCTCCTTGATGCCCAGGCGCGTGATGATGTCGGCGGCTTCGCTGAAGCGGCCGACGATGCGCCCGCGCGTGCCGGGCGCGCAGCGCTCGACGTCACGGTCCTCGAGGTGGCCGATGAAGTCGTGGCCGTAGGCCTGGCGATTGGCCAGCATGCGCGCGACCTTGTCACCGATCGGGCCGGCGCCGATGACCAGCGCGGGCTTGCGGGCCTCGGGGCTGGCGGCCATGACCCGCATGGCGCTGCGACCGGCCCAGACGGCGGCGATCTGCGCCACCGGGGTCAGCACCGCCCACCAGACCAGCACGCTGCGGTCGAAGAAGTGCACGCTGCGCGTGGCCACGCCACACAGGAACAGGATCGCGACCACCGCGGCCCAGGCGGCCATCGTGTCGACGACGACGTTGAGCGGGCGCTCGTGGAAGCGGTTGGCGCCGGGGTAGACGAGCGCCAGCGTCAGGATGCACAGCAGCAGGCAGGCCCGGTCGATGGTCTGCTCGTGGGCGATCTGCACGGCCACCAGCATGGCGATGGCGATCACCGGCTCGAGCAGCGCGGCGATGAACATCGACACCGATTGCGGCGGCGAGTTGAACAGTCGCTTGGTGGACGCAGTGGCGGCGCCATACGCCTCGGCCTGGGGCGGCAGCCCGGTGCCGGGGGTGGGAAGCGGCGGTTGTGCGTACATCGATGTCCTTGTGTCGGGGTCTGCCATGGGTGGCCTTGCAGGTCCTGGGCCCGGTCTTGCGTACGGGTAATTGTTGGTACGCAGCTGGGCCTCAATGTGCCATGCCGGGCGGGCCTGCGCGCAGACGCTGCCGTGCAGTTTTACAAGGGGAAGGCGTCGAATCAATGATGCGGCGCACCAGACCCCCTCGTATCGAGGGCTGGTTCTGATGCGTTCCCGCCCGATGTGTCCGCTTTCGCAGCGGATTTCCGACAGCTCAGCCGATCCAGTGCGGGCTCTGCGCCATCGCGAGCATCTCGCGGTCGCCGCGGCTGTCGCCGTAGGCGGTGATGTGGGTGGGCGTGCGCCCGGCCAGCCACTGGTGGATGCGGCTGACCTTCTCCGGGCCGTGGCAGTTGCGCGGGTGCAGCTCGCCGGTGATGCGCTGGCTGGCATCGACGGCCAGGCTGGTGCAGAGCACGGCATCGAAGCCCTGCTGCTCGGCCCAGGGGTGCAGGTAGACGTCGAGCGAGGCGCTGACCAGCACGCAGGTGTGGCCGGCCTCGCGGTGGGCGGCCAGCGCGGCCATCGTCTGCGGGCGCAGCAGCCGGGGCAGGCCCTCGCGGGCGTAGCGGGCGCCTTGCTCGTGGACCTCGGCCAGCGACCGCCCGCCCATGAACTGGCGCACCACCTGGGCCTTGGCGGCATCGTTGGCCATCAGGCGCAGCGCGTAGGCGAGCAGCGGGCCGCTGCTGCGGGCCAGGCCGGCGGCGAAGCCGGGCGTGCCGGCGAGGTGGTGCAGGAAGGGCAGGAAGCTGTCGCGGGTGGTCAGCGTGCCGTCGAAGTCGAAGAGGGCCAGGTGCATGGGGTGAGCGGGCTCGGGGTTCGGCGGCTCAGAGCTTGAGCCGCTTGAAGAGGCTTTCGGGAATGGCGCGGATGATGGCCATGACGGGGCGCCAGAAGCCAGGCAGGTAGGCGACGTCGCGGCGCTGGTCGATGGCGCGCACGATGCCGCGGGCGATCTGCTCGGGGGTGGCCCACAGCGGGCCCTTCTTGTCGAAGGCGGCGGTCATCGGCGTGTCGACGAAACCGGGCTTGATCGTCAGCACCTGCACGCCGTGGGGCTGCAGGCGGTTGCGCAGCCCCTGCAGGAAGAGCGTGAGCATGCCCTTGGCCGCGCCGTAGACGTAGTTGGACTGGCGCCCGCGCTCGCCGGCCACCGAGGAGATGACCACGATGCAGCCGTGGCCCTGGGCCTGCAGCTGGGTGGCGAGGCGGCTGGCCAGGTGGATGGGCGCGAGCGCGTTGGTGTGCATCTCGCGCTGGGCCAGCGCGGGGTCGGCCTCGCAGGCGGCCTGGTCGGGCAGGCTGCCCTGGGCGATCAGCACGGTGTCGATGCCGCCGAGCGCGCGGGTGGCCGCGTCGATCAGCATCTGGTGGTGCTCGAGCAGGTCGAGGTCGGCCCGGGCGAAATGGATGTGCCCGGCGCCCTGGGCGCCGGCCCGCACCCGCAGGTCGTCGACCGCGGCCTGCAGCCGGGCGGTGTGGCGGCCGATCAGGTACAGGTGGGCGCCCCGCTGGACCCACAGCCGCGCGGTGGCGTGGGCGATGGCCGAGGTGGCGCCGAAGATGACGATGCGGGAGCCTGGGGCGGGTGCGCTCATGGTGCGGGTCCGGAGGCGGTGACCCGCCGCCAGAAGGACGACGAGAAGACCGGGTCGATGTAGGGCACGAAGGTGTCGAGTCGCGGGTAGCCGAGCCGGAACAGCGCCGGACCCATGCGGGCGTCCTTGGCGGGGTAGAGCGCGCCTCCCGCGTCGGTCACGACCGCGTCGAGTTCGCGCAGCAGGGCCAGCGTGGCCTCGCCGCGGTGGGGGAAGTCGAGCGCGAGTGTCGCACCCGGACGGGGAAAGGACAGCAGGCCCGGCGAGCGGCGCTCGCCGAAGGTCTTGAACACCGCCAGGAACGAGCCCTGGCCGCTGCGGCCGATGCGCCGCAACAGCTCGGCCGCGCCTTCGCGCATGGCCGGGCGCGGCAGCACGCACTGGTACTGGAAGAAGCCGGCGCGGCCGTAGACGCGGTTCCAGTCCTGCACCGCGTCGAGCGGGTAGAAGAAGGGCTCGAAGTGCTGCAGGCCCTGGGCCGCGAGGGGGCGGTGGTAGTAGGCGGCGTTGAAGGCCCGCAGGCTCGGGCCGTTGACCAGCGACACCGGTGGGTCGAACGGAAAACGCCGCTTCGCGCTGCGGTGCCGCGGCAGCTCGGCCTGCGCGCCGACGAAGTCGCCGGCCGAGTGGATGCCCCGCCCGCCGTGCAGGCAGTCGACCCAGGCGACCGAATGCTCGTGGCGGCTGCCGAACTCGGCGTCGAGCGCCCAGTAGTCGTCGAGGTGGCCGAAGCGGCGGTGGTGCACCCACAGCCAGGGCTGGCTGATGGGCACCAGCTGGATCTCGACCCAGGTGACCAGGCCGGTCAGGCCCAGGCCGCCGATGGTGGCGGCGTACCAGTCGGCGTGTTCGGCGGGGCTGCAGCGGCGGCGCGAGCCGTCGGAGCGCTGCAGCTCGAAGGCGCGCACATGGCAGCCGAAGCTGCCGGCGCGGTGGTGGTTCTTGCCATGCACGTCGTTGGCCAGCGCGCCGCCCAGCGTGACGAAGCGGGTGCCGGGCGTGACCGCGAGGAACCAGCCCTGGGGCACGACCAGGCGCAGGATCTGGTCGAGCGAGACCCCGGCCTCGGCCCGCAGCACGCCGGTGGCACGGTCGAAGTCGATGAAGCGGTCGAGCCCGCGGGTGTGCAGCACCGTGCCGTGATGGTTCAGCGCGACGTCGCCGTAGCTGCGGCCCAGGCCGTGGGGCAGCAGGCCGGCGCCTTCACCACGCGGCAGGGGCGCGTCGCGGTCGTGCAGCTGCCGTTCGAGCGCGGGGGTGCAGCGTGGCCAGCGGCCCCAGGACGTGACGCTCATGCCGTGGCGCTCATGCGCGGGCCGGCGCCGCCGGCTCGGCGGGTTCGGTCGGCGCCCGTCGCAGCAGCCGCAGCAGCGCGGCCAGGCCCAGCGCGACCGCGAACCACAGCGTGGTCAAGCGGATCAGCACGGTGGCGACCACCGCGACCGGCTGCGACAGGCCGCTCATCAGCAGCAGGCCGACCATGGTGGCCTCGGTGCCGCCCAGCCCGCCGGGCAGGAAGCTGAGCGCGCCGGCCAGCATGCCGATGGCGTAGACGGAAAACGAGAAGGCCATGGACGGGCTGCCCCCGAGCATGCCCAGCAGCCGGTGGAAGGCCCAGGCCTCGGCCGACCAGGCGACCAGGCTGAGCGCGGTGGCCACCAGCAGCACCGACGGGCGGTGGCAGGTGCGGGCGCTGGCCAGCAGGCTCAGTCCCTGCGCCAGGCCCCGGGCGAGCCGCGAACGGCCTTGCTGCGCGCGGGCCTGCCAGCGCTGCAGCAACCGGCCCTGGGCGATCAGCAGGAAGCTGAGGGCCAGCAGCGCCACCGCGACGAGCACCAGCGCCTGCAGGCCGGGGTGGCGGGCCGACAGGCCGACCCCCAGCAGGCACAGCAGCACGATGGCCAGCAGGTCCGACAGGCGCTCGCTGAGGAAGGCGGCCATGCTGGGGCCGAAGGGCATGCCGCGCGTCTTCAGGAACAGCGAGCGCAGCGCCTCGCCGGCCTTGCCGGGGGTGGTGGTCAGCGCGAAGCCGCCGATGTAGATCAGCAGGCTGGGCCGCCACGGCTGCGGGTGGCCGAGGGTGCGCAGGTAGAGCTGCCAGCGCAGGAAGCGCAGGCCGTAGTTGAGCGCCGACAGCGCCAGCAGCAGCGCCACGCCGCCCCAGCCGACGCGGCCCACCGAGGCCAGCACCTCGTGCCAGCCGCCCCAGAGCGAGAACGCCAGGTAGCCGCAGGCGGCGGCGGCCACCGACAGGATGACGGCGCGCCAGTGGCGCGGGTTCAGGGCGGGGGGCATCAGGCGATGATCAGCAGGGTCGTGACCAGCCACAGCGGCAGCATCAGCACCAGGTGGCAGTCGGAGAACAGGTCACGCGCGGTGTCCTGGCCGTGGCCCTTGCCATGCAGCAGGAACAGGTAGCGGCAGATGCCGTAGAGCAGGAAGGGCACGGTGTAGATCAGCCGGTCGGTGCCGTGCAGCGCGACGGTCTCGGGGCTGACGGTGTAGAGCGCGTAGGCCAGCACCGAGCAGCCGCCGGTCATGGCCAGCAGCTGGTCGAGCACCTCGGGCCGGTAGTGCGCGAGCACCCGGCGCGCCGGGGTGCCGCTGGCCTCGCAGACCAGCAGCTCGGCCTTGCGCTTGGCGAAGCCCAGGAAGAGCGTGATCATCATGCCGCACAGCAGCAGCCACGACGAGGGCGGGATGCCCACGCCGAGCGTGCCGATCAGGATGCGCAGCATGAAGCCGGCCGAGATCACGAACACGTCGACGATGACCATGTGCTTGAGCCGGTGGGTGTAGGCGATGTTCATCACCGCGTAACACGTGACCAGCGCCAGCGCGGTCAGCGAGGCGGCCCCGGCGGCCAGCAGCGCCGTGGCGGCCAGCGCCAGGCCCAGCGCACGAGCCACCACCGGTTGGATGGCGCCGCTGGCGATCGGGCGGTGGCATTTGCCGGGGTGGTGCCGGTCGGCCTCGACGTCGATCAGGTCGTTGTAGACGTAGACCGCGCTGGCCATCGCGCAGAACGCGATGAAGACCAGGCCGACCGACTGCACCAGCGACGCGTCGTGCCACTGGTGGGCGAAGATCAGCCCGAGCAGCACGAAGCCGTTCTTGACCCACTGGTGCGGGCGCAGCAGGGCGAGGGCCGCCGGGTAGATCCCGATGGACGGACGGGTGGCTTGCACGCGGAGACTCCCTCTGTTGATGGCTGAAAGTGTATCCAGTTGTTTCAACAGTGGGGAGTCCGTCGATCCATCGGATCGCGCGGAGCGGGGCGGCGAGCGCCCCGCGGGGTCTCAGAGCCGCCAGACGCGCAGGCCGGCCGCCGTCAGCCCCGCCTGGCCGAAGGCGGCCTTGACGTCGATGAAGCAGCCGCCCTTGACCAGCTTGCGGCTGAAGTCCTCGGCGCCCAGCTGCTGGAAGCGGCGGTGCGCGACCGCGGCGACGATGGCGTCGGCGCGCGGCAGTTCGTCCCAGTCGAGCAGGCGCACGCCGTACTCGTGCATGGCCTCGTCGGCATCGGCTTCGGGGTCGTGCACGAAGACCTCGGCGCCGTAGCTCTTCAGCTCGGTGATGATGTCGACCACCTTGCTGTTGCGCAGGTCGGCGCAGTTCTCCTTGAAGGTCAGGCCCAGCAGGTTGACCCGCGCGCCCTTGATGTAGCTGCCCGCGGCGATCATCTGCTTGATGGTCTGCTCGGCGATGACCTTGCCCATGCCGTCGTTGATGCGCCGCCCGGCCAGGATGACCTGCGGGTGGTAGCCCAGCATCTCGGCCTTGTGCGTCAGGTAGTAGGGGTCGACGCCGATGCAGTGCCCGCCCACCAGCCCCGGGCGGAAGGGCAGGAAGTTCCACTTCGTGCCGGCCGCCTCGAGCACCTCGGTGGTGTCGATGCCGATCTTGTCGAAGATGATCGACAGCTCGTTCATCAGCGCGATGTTGAGGTCGCGCTGGGTGTTCTCGATCACCTTGCAGGCCTCGGCGGCCTTGATGCTGCTGCAGCGGTGCACGCCCGGCTCGACGATGGTCTCGTAGAGCCGGGCGACCTGCTCGAGCGTGGCGGGCGTGTCGCCGGCCACCACCTTGATGACGTTGGTGAGCCGGTGTTCGCGGTCGCCGGGGTTGATGCGCTCGGGGCTGTAGCCGACGAAGAAGTCGCGCTTCCACACCAGGCCCGAGGTCTGCTCGAGCACCGGGATGCAGACCTCCTCGGTCGCGCCGGGGTAGACGGTCGACTCGTAGATCACCGTCGCGCCCTTCCTGAGGTGCGGGCCGATCGCGCGGCTGGCGCCGATCAGCGGGCCGAAGTCGGGGATGCGCGCGGCGTCGACCGGCGTGGGCACGGCCACGATGATGAAGTCGGCCGCGGCCAGCTGGGCCGGCTCGCTGGTGTAGCGGGCGTGGGTGGCCAGCGCCATCTCGGCGTCGGGGATCTCGCGCGAGGGGTCGGTGCCGGCGCGGCAGCGGGCGATCTTGTCCTCGGCGATGTCGAAGCCGATGGTGGGCAGGTGCTTGCCAAACTCCACCACCAGCGGCAGGCCCACATAGCCCACGCCGATCACGGCAACAGTCGTCACGTTGTGTCTTCTTTCAGGGATCAGCCGCGCTGGATCAGGCGGTCGGCCACGGCCTGCACCTGGCCCATGGACAGCAGGTGGGCGTGGATCAGCGCGAGCGCGCCGCTGCGGTGCAGCTCGAGCACGACCTCGTCGGGCAGGGCCTGCAGCTTGGCCTCGTCGACCATGAAGAAGCCCGCGGCGTTGACGTCCATGCCGTTGTCGAGCCGGCCCTTGACCTCGCCGCTGCGCAGCAGCTCGAGCTGGACCAGGCGCGCGCACAGCGCCCGCGTGCGCACGCTGTCTTCCTCGAAGCGGTCGAGCAGCTGCACCATGGCCTGCAGGTAGTCGCTGGGCTGGCCGGCGTCGTCGAACAGGCGCTCGCCTTCGGTGGTGCTGTAGCCGGCCCAGCCGTCGTCGAGCGCGACGCTCAGGCCGTCGACGTCGTTGCGCACGTAGGTGAACGGGTAGCGGCGCAGGAAGGCGGGCAGGTAGCGGGCGGTCCAGCCGCCGTCGGGGCCGACGTAGGCGTTGTCGTTGGCGCGCAGGCTCAGCAGCGCCACCGGCGTGATCTGCGGCTGGCCGTCGGCGCCGTGCTCGACCGGCACGAAGGCGATCGGGTACTCGCGGGCCACGTCGAGGAATTCGGCCACCGTGACCGACACCGCGTTGAGGCCGCGCACGAAGCGCCAGTCCTGCACCGGCGTGATGCGCAGCGGCGCGTGGCGGTCGCGGTCGAGCAGGGTGAGCTGGCGGTAGAGCTGGGGATCAGTCATGGTGGTTCTCTTCGGCAGGGTGGAGGCGGCTGACCAGCAGCTTGTCGACCCGCTTGCCGTCGAGGTCGACGACCTCGAAGCGCCAGCCGTCCCACTCGATCACGTCGGTGGTCTGCGGCAGGCGTCCGAGCAGCAGCATCACCATGCCGGCCAGGGTGTTGTAGCGGCCGCGGTCCTCGTCGGGCAGCTGCTTGAGGTGCAGGCGGTCCTTGAGCTCGTGCGTGGGGATCAGGCCGTCCATCAGCCAGGAGCCGTCCTCGCGCTGCACCGCCCAGGACTCGCCGTTCTCCCTGGGCAGGAACTCGCCGGTGATGGTCTCGAGCACGTCGCGCAGCGTGATCGTGCCCTGCACGACGCCGTACTCGTCGACGACGAAGACCATCTGCACGGCCGAGGCGCGGAAATGCTCGAGCAGCTCCATGCCCGACAGCGTCTCGGGCACGAAGACGGCAGGCTGCAGCGCGTCCTGCAGCGACAGGTCGCTGCTGCGGGCCAGCTGCATCAGCAGGTGCTGTGCGGTGACGACGCCCAGCACGTCATCGAGCCCGTCGCGGCAGACCGGATAACGCGCGTGGCCGTGCTCGGCCAGCTCGGCGAGGATCTCCTCGCGGGAGGCGGTGATGTCGAGCCAGGCGATGTCGCCGCGGGGAATCATCATCGAGCCGACCTGGCGATCGTCGAGGCGGAAGACGTTGCGCACCATCTGGTGCTCGTGCTCCTCGATCACGCCGGCGTCCACGCCTTCCTCGAGGCTGGCGGCGATCTCCTCCTCGGTGACGCCGCGCCCGCCGGTGTCGCGTGCGCCCAGCAGCGTCAGGATGGCCTGGGTCGAGCCCGACAGCAGCTTGACGAAGGGGCGCGCGGCCATCGACAGCCAGTTCATCGGCAGCGCCATGCGGCGCGCGACGGTCTCGGGGTACATCTGGCCCACCCGCTTGGGCACGAGTTCGCCGAAGATGATGGTCAGGAAGGTGATGATCACGACGACCAGGCCGGTGGCGGTCACGTCGGTGATGGTGTCGGGGATGCTGAAGGTCTCGGTCAGCCAGCGCGCCAGCGGCGGCGAGAAGGCCGCTTCGCCGACGATGCCGTTGAGCACGCCGATCGAGGTGATGCCGATCTGCACCGTCGACAGGAACTGCGTCGGGTTGTCGTGCAGGGCCAGCGCGGCACGGGCACCGGCATCGCCGCCTTCGACCAGCACCTGCAGGCGGGCCTTGCGGCTCGAGGCCAGGGCCATCTCCGACATGGCGAACAGGCCGTTGAGAAGGATCAGGAAGATCAGTATCGCTAAGTCCATGGCAGGCACGGCGGGGCCGCACCATCGTTTGAGGTGCGCCGAGCGTAGCAGAATCCCCCTCATGATCTATCTGCTCGGTGACCTTCAAGGCTGTTGCGACGCGCTGGACCGGCTGCTCGCGGAGCTGGACTTTTCCCCCTCGCGGGACCGCCTGTATGCACTGGGCGACCTGGTCAACCGCGGGCCGGCCTCGCTGCAGGTGCTCGAGCGGCTGGCCGGCCTGGGCGACGCGGCCACCTGCCTGCTGGGCAACCACGACCTGCACCTGCTGGCGGTGGCCCACGGCGTGCGCAAGGTGCACCGCGGCGACACGCTCGCGCCCATCCTCGACAGCCCGCGGCGCGACGCCTGGATCCACTGGCTGCGCCACCAGCACCTGGCGGTGCGCGCCCATGGCTGGCTGATGGTGCATGCCGGCCTGGTGCCGCAGTGGACCGCCGAGCGCACGCTCGAGCTGGCCGGGGAGGTGGAGGCGATGCTGCGTGGTGCCGACCTGCAGGCCTTCCTGTCGGTGATGTACGGCAACGAGCCGGCCCGCTGGAGCGAGGACCTGGCCGGCTCCGACCGCCTGCGCCTGGTGGTCAACGTGCTGACCCGGATGCGCTTCTGCCAGGCCGACGGCACGATGGACTTCAAGCTCAAGGAAGGTGCGGGGGCGGCGCCGGCCGGGCTGTTCCCGTGGTTCGAGGCGCCGGGGCGCCTGACCGCCGGCGTGCCGGTGGCCTTCGGCCACTGGTCGACGCTGGGGCTGATCGAGCGTGCGGACCTGCTGGCGCTGGACACCGGCTGCGTCTGGGGCGGCGCGCTGACCGCCGCCCGCGTCGACGGTGGCCGCCGCGAGCTGATCAGCGTGCGTTGTGCCCAGGCGCAGGCGCCCGGCTGAGCCGGCCACCCCTTCCGGAGCGGCGCAAATCTGCCACAATGCGCGCCTTCCAGGAGATGTGGCCGAGTGGTTTAAGGCAGCAGTCTTGAAAACTGCCGACGGTGTGAGCCGTCCGTGAGTTCGAATCTCACCGTCTCCGCCAAATCCCCCTATGGAGAACGGGCCTCGAGTGGGTGCCTCCCCACATCCCGGCCCACTTCGGCCGATTGAGCCCGTTTCGAGGGGGTGCATTGGTCGTAACCGTTGGAGCTGGGGTCGCCAATGACGACCCCAGCCCGTCCGGGCGATGATCGACGCGCAGGCCGGACTCGGTGATGGCGTTGATCTCACGCATCTGCGTGCCCCCATTGCCGGAACCACCCTCAACAGTAATGAGGGCTACCAGGTCGGGGCCGTTCTGTCGAGCAGCAGTTCAGCCCTCGGTAGCTTGGAGGCGCCGACGTCGAAGGTCAGGAACCTTGACCGGCCCAGATGAACCGCCCTCGCGCTGAGCAGGCAATCGGCAAAGTCAGCTCGCGACTGTTGGCTCCAAATGTGCAGAGCTTCTTCGACCGTGGGTTCGTGTTCGAACTCGACATCGCCGCTTTCGAGCAGTTGCGCGAAGGCCCCCGCGATGGCCTCCTTGTCGAGCTTGTATCGGCTTCGCAGCACCCACTCGGTCTCCAGCAACGCACAGAGCATGATGAGGACGGGCTCATCGGCCTTCGCGGCTTCATCGACCAGACGACGGGCTGCGGCGAACTGCGCTTCGTCATCCTGGACGAGCAGCCGAACCAGGACGTTGGTGTCAATGGCGACGCTCATTGGAACGGATTCATGTCCTCGACCGCGACCTTCGGCTGACCGGGCCGGGTGAGCAAACCCGCCAGGTCCGCCAGCCGTTTGGTCTTGGCCCGCATGATGACGGTGCCATCGCTCAGCAGCGTGAACGTCAGCTTGTCGCCTGCTTTCAGTCCGAGGCGGTCCCGGATTTCACGGGGCACGGTGACTTGGCCTTTGCTTGTCAGCGTTGTGGGGTCAGCCATGGTCTTCCTCATCTGAAAGTATTACGACTGCAGAAACCGTAATG
This sequence comes from Sphaerotilus hippei, assembly GCF_003201595.1. Classification (GTDB taxonomy): domain Bacteria; phylum Pseudomonadota; class Gammaproteobacteria; order Burkholderiales; family Burkholderiaceae_C; genus Sphaerotilus; species Sphaerotilus hippei. The sequence goes on from NZ_QJJS01000011.1 coordinate 21,776, forward strand.
CATGGATGGAGCCAAGTCAACGGGACTGTCAACAAGGCTTGTCGTTTCGTGCCCGGGCACTATGCGAAGAACGTAGGGGCTAAGTACTTGACCACTTGCGACTTGTCCTTGAGCACCACCTGTTGACTCTCGGGGTGCTCCGACAGGTCGACGTGAAGCCCAAGATGCCGGAGCACGTAGAACACCAGCGCCTCGCGGCACTGCATCCGCGCTTCGCCGTCCACCATGCCGTAGTCGACCTCGAGCGCACGACGGTGCGGTAGAGAGAGCTTGGGGTTGGGGACCAGGACCAGTTCGGTCATCGTGTTCCAGGCAGTGTCGCCAGCCGAACCTGGCCCTGAGGGCTCGTCCAACTGAACATCGCCCATCCGAGCGATGACGAAGTCCCTGAACTCGGCTCTGGAGTCGCAGTGGGCGCGCACATGCCACCGAAAACCGTCGTGCGCCAGCGCGTGCGGCGTCAGCCTGCGTTCCTGGGGCTCCGGGCGCGACATGGACTGGTATCGCGCACGAATGCCACGCCCCTCGCGAATGGCGCGCAGCAGCGGCACCAGTGTGTCCGCACGGATGGCACGACCGGGACTTGGGACGAACCCCACGGGCGGCCGCCAGCCGATGAAAGAGGTCTCCGTCGTGAGCAGCCCGACCTCGGATGCCAACAGTTCGTTGAGGTAGTGGGAGGAGCTGGAGCCCGGGTACAACGGTACGAACTGGCTGCCACTGACGTAGACCCGTGCACTGCGGTCGTACACCAGGTTGGCGGGGGCCAGTTCGGTGTACCTCGCGATGTCGAGCGACGCCTGCGGCACCGAGATGCCGAAGAATCCAATGAGGTCCGACCTGTTGAGGCGGCCGTCCCACCGCAGGCGAAAGTCGATGAACTCCAGGCGTCGGTCCTGCCCCCAGCGCGACACGGCTCGAGGCTCTGGGTTGGGCACCTGCTTCGCGGGCGGTGCGGCGGGCGGTGTTCGCATGGGTTTGATTGTTGCACACGTCTATAGAGTAGACGCATCTAAAAACTATGCCCATAATGGGCGTGCAAGCAAGCGAACTCAGAGCAAATCAGGGAGATGACGTTGGAAGGACGCTCGATTCCGCGCGGCCCACTCGGGCGCCAGGTTCACGGCCACCAAGGGTGAGCGCTGTGAAGGTACTCCGCACCTCAGAGGCCTACCAAGCGCTGCGTGAAGGGCGCGTGTGGAAGCTCCTGGCCGCCGACCTGGGTCCGGTGGTGCTGGCCATGCTGAACTCACTCTTCATGCAAGAGGACAAGGTGCTGCCAGGGTCCGTCCTGTTTGAGCGGCTCACCCGGGACATCGACGCCTTGCGCGGGCAGGGGCACATGCTCCCTCAGGCGGCGCAGGCCTACACCGCTGACTGGCTGGCCCAAGGCTGGCTCACCCGGCGATTTCCGGCGGGGGCGTCCGAGGAGGTCTATGAGCTCACCGCCGACGCGGCCACCGCGCTGCGCCTGGTCAACAGCATCCAACGCCCCCGCACGGCGGCGACCGAGAGCCGGTTGGCCAACGTGATGCAGCAGGTGATTCGCCTCGCTGAGGAGACGGACGCGAACCCCCAGACTCGGCTGGCTGCACTGATGGCCGAGCGCGAGCGCATCGACCAGGAAATCGCTGCGGTTCGGCGCGGAGGCGTGAAGACCTTGCCGGAGGACCGTGCGGTTGAGCGCGCACGAGAGGTCATCGCGCTCGCCCAGGACCTGGCGGCCGACTTTCGAAATGTTCGCGACGCCTTCGACCGGCTCAACCGAGAGTTGCGCCAGAGCCTGATGGAAAACGACGGCAGCCGAGGCGACGTGCTGGAGCACCTGTTCGCCGGCGTGGACCTGATTGCAGAGAGCGACCCGGGGCGCACCTTCACGGCGTTCTGGCGCCTGCTGACCGACGGCGAGCAGTCTTTTGCGCTGACCGAAGCCCTGGATGCCGTCACCAGCCGCGGATTCGCGCGTCGCCTGGACGTGCGAGAACGCCGCTTCCTGCAGTCGTTGACCGCGACGCTGATGGCCGAAGGCGGTGAGGTGCACGAAGTGCTGCAGCAGTTCGCGCGCAGCCTCAAGAGCTTCGTGCAAAGCCGGGAGTTCCAGGAGCAGCGCCGTCTGCATGCGCTGCTGAAACAAGCCCAGCTGGCCGCCCTTGCCGCGCGGGACCATGTCCGTGCCAACGAGCTGATGAACTTCGACCTGTCGCTGACCAGCAGCCGCATTCGCTCGGTCGCGCAGTGGGGCCTGTACGACCCGAATCTGCGGGTGCCGGACGCCAGCATGGACGACGCGGCGCCATCGCACTGGCGCATCGAAGACGTCGAAGAACTGGTGCGGCACTCCGAAATCGACTTCCGCACCCTGCGCGAGAACATCAAGGCCGTGCTCGTCGACACGTCGCAGGCGTCCATTGCCGACGTGCTCACACGCTTCCCGGCCGAGCAGGGCTTCGGCTCGGTGGTGGGCTACGTTGCGCTCGGTGCCAAGCATGGGGAAGTGACCGATGCCATCCAACAAGTTTGCTGGCAAGGCAAGGACGGTGAGCACCGCAGTGCCCACGTCCCGGCCATCTATTTCCTGAGGGAGAGGTTCCTTGAACTATTCCAGTGAGCCCGTGGCCGAGGACCACGTCGACCAGGCGGAATCCGCCCCATCGAGCGACGCGGCCGCAGCCTTCGCAGGTGACATGGGTCAGTTGGCACTCGAAACTCGCCGAGCGCTCGTGCAGTTGCTGCTCGGCCCTTCCGTCGATGGTCATCGACAGTCCAAGCTGTGGCTCGTGCTGTTGCGTGACGAGGCCATCCTGCGCTCCCGGCTGCACGACCTGTTCCTCGACCTCGTCGTCGACCGCGAGCAGAAGGTTGCCTTCACCCGCCAGGTGGTCGCTGACAACATCGACGCACCGGTCCTGCTGCGCCGCGCCGCGCTCACCTTTCTTGAGTCGGCGCTGGTCTTGTTCCTGCGTCAACGCCTGACGCATGCGGACGCCCAGGGCGAGCGTGCCGTGGTCTCCAAGACCGAGGTGGTCGAGCACCTGCGGGTCTTCGAGCGGGACAAGAACGTGGACCATGCTCGCTTCGAACGGCAGATGGAGAACGCGCTCGAGAAGGCCAAGAAGCTGAGCCTGCTGCACAAGCTCCGTGGGGGCGATGAGCGCTTCGAGATTTCGCCGACGCTCAAGCTGTTGTTTCCGGCCGAGGAGATACAGGCCCTGGCGCATTCGTACACGGCCATTGCCCAAGCCGGGGGGCAGCCATCCGAAGGCACCCTCGACGCTGCCAGCACGAGCGCCAGCCATGAGGGCCTCGCCACCTCGCCTGGGGTCGACGACGGCGACGAGGAGGTACTCGAGTGAGCGCGGTCATGACCACCCAGAGCCTCTTCCCGATGGACGAGCCGCCCGCTGACGCGGGCGAACGCGACCAGATGAGGCTGCGCCAGATTCAGCTCTTCAACTGGGGCACCTTCCAGGGGCTGCTGCGCCTGAACATCGCCGAGCAGGGCTATCTGTTCGTCGGTCCCTCCGGTTCCGGCAAGTCGACCGTCCTGGATGCCCATGCTTCGCTGACCACCCCGCCGAAGTGGGTCGACTTCAACGTCGCAGCGCGAGAGGCCGAGAAGCGCAGCAAGGACCGCAACCTGCTGACCTATGTCCGCGGTGCCTGGGCCCAGCAGACCACCGACTCAGGCGAGTACGCCTCCCAGTTCCTGCGCTCCGACACCACCTGGACAGCCGTCGCGGAAACCTACCGTGACGGCAACGGGCGTGTCGTCGTGCTGGCCCAGGTGCTCTGGGTGCGCGGCAAGTCGACCAGCCTGTCCGACGTGAAGCGGCTCTATCTGGTGCTCGAACGCGAACTGGACCTGCAGGAGCTGCAGTTCTTTCCCGAGCACGACTTCGACGTCCGGCGCTTCAAGTTCGACCTGCCCGACGCCTTCGTCCGGGATGAGTTCAGCGCTTACCAAGAGCGCTTCCGGCGGCTGCTTGGCATCGAAAGCGAACGGGCCCTGCGCCTGCTGCACAAGACCCAGGCCGCCAAGAACCTGGGTGACCTGAACGAGTTCATGCGCGACTTCATGCTGGAGCAGCCGGAGACCTTCAAGCTGGCCGAAAAACTCGTTGACCAGTTCGCCGAGCTGAACGAGGCCCACCGTGCGGTGGTCTCGGCACGACAGCAAATCGAGACGCTCAAGCCTGCCCAGGAAGAGGCGCAGGAGCGTGAGAAAGCGCGCCTCTCCAAGAACGAACTCGACGAGCTGTCGGCCGGCGTGGACAAATACAAGGAGCAGACGCGCAAGCGTCTGCTCGATGAAGCCGTCGCGGAACAGCAGACCGACCTGGCCGGTATGGTCCACGAAGCGGCCCGCCTGGACGGGGTCGAGAAAAACGAGTTTGCGAAGCTGCGCTCGCTGCAGGACCAGCGCAGCGGCATGGGCGGCAGTCTGCTGGAGGACCTGTCTGCCCAGTTGGAGGCTGCCGAGACCACCCGGCACAAGCGGGTCGCCAAACGCGAGACGGTTCACGCCGCGTGCGGCATCCTGGGCTGGGCACCGCCCGATAGCGCGGTGTGGTTCACCCGGCGCAAGGACGCGGCCAGGACGGCCCTGCACGAAGCTGATTCCAAACGCGAGCAGCAAGCGGACAAAACCTACAAGCTGCGCAAACAGTCCGATGAGGTCGCAGCCCAGTTCCAGCAGGTCGTCACCGAGGTCAAGTCCCTCGAACGCCAGCGCTCGAACATCCCGGCCCGAATGCTGGCGGTGCGCGAGCGGATGGCCCACGCGCTGGGCATCGCCGAGGAACGCCTGCCGTTCGTGGGCGAACTCATCGAAGTCCGCAAGGACGAGGCACCGTGGCGCGGTGCCATCGAGCGGGTGCTCAACGGCTTCGCGCAATCGCTGTTGGTCGAGGACCGCCACTACGCCCAGGTCGCGGCCTACCTGAACGAGACGAACGTCGGTGAGCGGGTCGTCTACTTCCGGACGATGTCGCAGGCGTCCGCGCCTCGCAGCCCCAGCCAGAACTCCCTGATTCTCAAGCTCAACTTCGCCAATGCGCCGCAGGCCGACTGGGTCAAGGATGAGCTCAAGTCGCACTTCGACTATGACTGCGCGGAAACGGTCCATGCCTTCCGCGCAGCCTCTCGCGCCATCACCCGCGAAGGTCAGGTCAAGCACAACAGCACTCGGCACGAGAAGAACGACCGCCACCGGGTCGACGACCCGAGCCGCTGGGTGCTGGGCTTCGACAACGCCGCCAAGCTCGCCCACTTCAAGGAGGAAGCTCACCGGCTGTCTCAGCAGATTGAAGACCTGCGCAAGGCGCTCGAGGCGGCGAAGACCGAAGAGTCCACCGAGCGTGAACGGTTGAAGGCCTACACCCAGTTGGCGAACACCGAGTGGGACGAGGTCGACGTGAACTCGGCCATCGGCTCTATCGATGCCTTGAAGGAGCGCATCGACCGCGAGAAGGCTGCGCGCCCGGACCTTGCCCGGCTGGACGACGACATCAAGTCGCAGGAGACCCTGCACAACCGGGCCCGGCGCGCCTGCAGCGACTACCTGGGGCGCATGTCTGCTGAGAAGCTCAAGCTCCAGGACCTGCAGCGACGCATCGAGACGCTCCGCCCGGAACTCTTGATGGTCGAGCTCACGCCCTTCCAGCGGCGTGGTCTCGACGAGCGGTACGCCCGCTACCTGCCGGACATGACCTGGGAGACGCTCGACAACGCCACCACGCAGGTCGTTCGTGGCATCAACATCGACGAGCGTGAGGCAAGCCAGCGCATCCTTCAACTTGAAAACAGCATCGAGCGTCGCCTGGCGGATTTCGTGCGTCTGTGGCCGGCCGACTCGGGCGGCCTGGACCCCAAGATGGCCAGCGCGCCCGACTTCTTCGCCAAGCTGATGCGCCTGGAAACGGACGGGCTGCCGAAGTACGAGCAGCGCTTCCTGGAGCTGTTGCGCGACCAGAGCGCCCAGAACCTGACCATGCTGCAGACGCAGCTGGACCAGGAGCGCAAGGCGATTCGGGACCGCATGACGCTCGTCAACGAGAGTCTGGCGACAGCGCCCTTCGGGCCCAACACGCACCTGGTCATCGAGACGCAAGAAAAGCTGCTGGAGGACGTGGTTGCTTTCAAGCAGACCCTCAAGAGCGCCCTCAGCAACATGTTGACGACCAATGCGAAGGAAGCCGAACAGCGGTTCGAGGTCATCAGCAGCCTGGTCAAGCGGCTGGCCAGCCAGGAGACGGCCGACAAGAACTGGCGTGCGCTGGTCCTGGACGTCCGGCAGCACGTGGAGTTCGTCGCCCGCGAGCTCAACGAATTTGGCAAGGAGGTGGAGGTCTACCGCAGTGGCGCAGGTAAGTCTGGCGGTCAGCGGCAGAAGCTGGCAGCGACCTGTCTGGCGGCGGCGCTGCGCTATCAGCTGGGTGGACAGGACCGCGCGCTGCCCCGCTTCTCGACGGTGTTCCTGGACGAGGCCTTCGACAAGGCCGACGCCGAGTTCACGACCATGGCCATGAACATCTTCAAGACCTTCGGCTTCCAGATGGTTGTCGCCACGCCGCTGAAGTCGGTGATGACGCTCGAACCCTTCATCGGCGGAGCCTGCTTCATCCACATCAAGGACCGCAAGACCTCCTGTGCCATCCCCATCGACTACGACATCCAGGCCAAACGCCTCCTGTTGACCACGGGCACGGACGATGTCGAAGAAGCTGCTGACGCCTGACCAGGTCAAGGACTGGCTCATCCGCCGGTACAACAACCAGCATCGCGCCTGGCTCGAAGGCTCCGGTGAATGGCCCCTGGAAGTCAGCCTCGGCGTCCCCACGGAAGCGGATTTCACCGCTGACGTTTCGGCGGTGCGCCAGTGGGTCGATGCATGGACAAACTGGCGCGGCACCGGCGAGCTGCGCCAGGAGTCGCGCAAGTACATGCGCCTTGGCTCGCAGACGCTGCCATCCACGGTCGTCCTGCGGGGGGCCGAAGAAGTTGCCGCTTGGTGCGGGCAGGAGCGGCGCTGGCAGCGGGCGGTCCAGCGTCACACCGACCTGGTGTCACGCTGGCCGCAGTTCCAGGAGCGCAGAGGATTGGCACGCTACTTCGACGTGCTGGCCGACTATGCCGAGGCGGACTACGCTCGGCTCCAGACTGTTCTGGCCTGGATACTCGCCCAACCGGCATCGGGTCTGTACGTGCGGCAACTGCCTCTCGAAGGGGTGGACACCAAGTGGCTGCAGAAGCGCCGGGGCCTCATCGTGGACCTGCTGGGATTGCTTCGTGGCGGCGAGGTCGAGACGGACTTCTACGCGGCCTGCGGCCTGGCTCGCATGCCCCATCGGGTACGCATGCGGGTCTTGTGCCCCGCCCTGCGGGCTCAGGTCGGTGGACTGCGGGACATCGAGGCGCCGGTGGAGGAACTGGCGTCTCTACAGCTTGTGCCGCAGGTGTTTTTGATGGTCGAGAACCAGGAAACGGGCGTGGCGCTTCCCGACATGGACGGGGTGGTTGCGTTCATGCGCTTGGGCGGTGCGGTGTCAGCGTTGGAGGCGATTCCCTGGCTGAGGAAATGTCCTGCGGTGTACTGGGGCGACATCGACACCCACGGACTCGCCATCCTGGCGCTCGCTCGAAGAATCTTCCCATCGGCACGGTCGGTGATGATGGATGTGGCCACGCTCGAGCGGTACGCCGAGCTGACGGTTCAAGAGCCAGCGCAGCATGCGGACGCTGAGCTTGCGGAACTGACCCCGGAGGAACGCGAAGTGTTCGACGGCCTGCGCTCAGGCCGCTGGGGCGCGAAGATTCGCCTCGAGCAGGAACGCATCACATGGCCCGATGCCATGGATGCCCTGCAGGCAACCGTTGAGCAAGCGAGACAGCACCGGGCAAATGCTTGAAATAGGAAGAGTGCGCACGGGTGTGAGCCACCCGGTCGATGACGTCTTGGACCACGGCACGGTGACGCGGGAGCAGCTCTTCGACATGGTCTGGCAAGAGCCCATGCTGAGAATCGGCGAGCGCCTCGGGGTGTCGTCGAGTTACATGGCGCGGGTCTGCACGGAGCTTCGAGTACCCCGGCCGCCCCGTGGCTACTGGGCGAAGCTGGAGTTCGGCAAAGCGCCGGAGCGGCCTGCGCTGCCGAAGTCGAGACCAGGGGACGTCACCGAGTGGCAGCCGGGTGCCGTCATCGGCAAGAACGAGCGTGAAGCTGGCTGCCGGGCGAAGAGCGCTGTGTCGGTGGACGACGCCCGTTCCTCGGTCCCTGGGAAAACCGTGCAACGGCGTCCGCGCGAGCCCCGCCTTGTCGAGAAGTGCCACCCGCTCCTGGTCGGCGTAAAGTCGCACTTCGCGAAGACGCGTGACAGTGACACGGGCATCCTGCGCCCGTTCAAGCGGCTGTTGGTCGACATCCTCTCATCGAAGGAAGGACTGGATGCGGCGATGGGTGCTGCCGACCAACTGTTCCAGGCGCTGACCGCCCGCGGCCATCGGGTGACGATTGCTCCACATGGCGGGCAGTTGCGCCGCACTGAGGTTGACCTGCGCGAGGCCCCCCTGAAGGGCCACTACGTTCGGAGTGCTTGGTCCCCAGAACGGCCAACGCTGGTGTACATCGGGGAAGAACCCATCGGCCTGACGCTGTTCGAGATGACCGAAGCGACAGAAATGCAGTACGTCGGCGACAGCACCTACGTTCCGGTCAGCAGCTTGTCGCCGGCACAGCTGCGTCGGTACGAGCAGTCAAGGTACTGGACGACGACCCAGGAACGGGCGTCCAAGCGTCTTCGACTTCAGGCGTACTGCCCAGCGTGGCGGGTGACTTGGGTGCAGCAGTGGTCCGAGGCCAAGCCGGGGCAGTTCGCGTCAATGGTGCCTGACATCGTCCGGGAGCTCGAAGCCGCCGGCCCGAGGCTTTCGGCGCAAATCGAGGCGGCGAGGATAAAGGCCGAGGAAGAGCGAAGAAAGTGGGAAGAAGAAGACCGCCGACGCCGCGAAGCGGAAGCTCATGCGCTCCAAGAAAAGCGACGCCAGGAAGCCCGGAAGGACCTGATGGCTGCCATCGCCGCATGGGATGAGGCCCGGGTCATCGCCGAGTACCTTGCCGAGGTGGAGCGCTCCGCCCAGCAGCTCGATGGCGATGAGCGCCAACGGTTGCTCCACCGCATCGCGCTCGCCAAAGAGCTGGTCGGGAACGACAACCCGTTGGACCAGCTCCTGCGCTGGAAGGCGCCGGGCGAGCGAGGTCAGGTCGTCGGTGTTGGCGCATCTTGGCACCGGGTTCGCCCTTGACCGGGCAACGGCCAACGTCGAAGACCGGTTCGTGCAGCGCTCTGGCTGCCCGAAGTGCAACGCCCAGCACGCAGTGCGCAACAGCCAGGCCGGCGGCCTGCAGCACAAGCCCGGGGACGTCTCACACCATGAACACAGACTCCATCCGGCGGATTTCGCTGTTGGGCAGCGCGAGCTTGATGGCGTCCTCCTTCCATTCGGCCACGGCGGCTTTGATGTCGGCCAGTAGTACCTTGGCATTGCCCGCGGTCAGTCGGTAAAGTTCGGCGGTACGCATCACTGCGTCGATGCTTGGCTCGGCGTTGGCGCCGTCGAGCGTGAGGGCATGGGATGTCTTGGCCAAGTTGGGGTTCATGTCGAACGCCGGCGCGAGGTGCCAGCCCGTGGGCAAGCGCAGGAAGCCGTGATTGCGCAGGTGGTCGTCGCGGTTGCCCACGAGGACATTGAACAGCACCCGGCGAAATAGTTCTTTCAGGTCAGCGTCGACCGACCCCTGAGCGCCGTTGTCGGAGATGAATTCGGCGATGTCGAGGTAGCTCCCTCCTTCTTCGCCATCGCGCCGCTCCAGCAGGGTCATGGCCGACGAGTACATTCGGCGCCCCGCGGGCTTGCGGTCAAACCGTGCCGAGCAGAAGGTCCCGTACGGGGCTGACAGCCGCTCAAGACGGGCGTCCGGCACGTCGAGGCCAGCGCGATGGGCGAGTCGATTAACGAGGTACTCCCATCCGCCCCAGTCGTGACGGTCTTCGTTCGAAGGGAACTTGGCAATCCAAAGACGTTTGTTCAGGTCGACAAAGTTCGCCTTCGGACGCGCACCGCCAAGGGAGGTGCCCGGCGCGATGAGCATCGCCAGCCAACGCTCGTACTCCGGGAGCTTTTCGGCCCCCGGCTCTTCGATGCGACGGCTGATTTCTGCGAGTTCCGCCAGCGCTGTCGCCGGCGGCGCACCGAACTTGCCGTTGTCAAGAAACGGCCCGCTTGCCTTGCGGAATCTCAGGCCACCGAGGCGAGTCTCGTCAAGCACCCCGAGCAGGAAGTCCATTTCCTGGAACGGGCGTGGTTTGCGATTTTCGCGCTCCGCTACGGCGGCTTCCCTGCGCTCCAGCAGCACCCGCCCCCAGCGGTCCGGTGCCGAATCCATCAGCACACCGAAAGCCGCCGCAGGCGGCAGTACGTGCTGCTCTCCTGCGTAGAGGTCCAGCCTCGGGTCCAGCATGAACTTGTTCTGGCTCGCGAGCCACGTGGCGTCGTATTCGAACGAGGCAGCGAGGTCGGTGCGTACGTCGTGGCGATGCAACGCGCCCACCCGCTGCGGGACACACAGCTCAGGGGCGTCGAGGTGCACCTCGTAGGAATTGCGTGCCTTAGCCACGTTTGTCCTTCACGACCACGCGGGTCCGTTGCACTTTGAGCATGGCTACGTCCTGCAGCTTTTTTCCGAGTACGTCATCGCTCGCCAACGTGTTGATGTCCTGGTCCAGTCCAAGGACGCGCAGCGCGCGCATGTACGTTCCGATGGCGATGGTGGGGTCGCCCTGCTCCAAGCGACGAATGGTTTCGCGCGAGACGCCTACACGTTCGGAGAACTGAACCGTCGTCAGTTCACGCCTCAGGCGTGCCATCTGCAAGCGCTCGCCGAAGGCGCGCATCTGCTTGAGCACAGATGGGAAAGAGGGATGTGATTCCTTTGCCATGCCACATATTTTAGGCAAATCGGCTTTCTTTGTCCATTTAATGAGGCGCAAAAAGAAGGCAACCGTCGAGTGCCGTAGGGTTGCCGGCCTCGGACGCCTCGCGCCACTGCGGACGCCGGGCAGCGCGTCACTGTTGGCTTTGGCCGACGGCTCCCGAAGCCGTCCGCAGTTCACGCGAACAGAGCCAAAAACAGTCCCTGACCGATGTGACTCGTCCGGCGACTGATCACCATTGCGTCCATGGGTCGGTGACGTCAGCGTCCCTTCTGCAAGGAGTGCAGACGGCTTGTAGACCCTTGTCAAACACAATCTGGTTGCCTGCCAGGCTGCGCCGCGGCCAACGGTTCGCAGGGCGGGCGCCACCTCGCCACGGCCCCGTTGAGACGTTCATGCCGTTCTTCATCAGGTCGATGACGGTGTACGCTCACAGAACGTTGACCAGGTCAGTGGGTCCGGGAGGTGGTTGAGCGCCTCGCTCGGCCAGAAAGCTGGCTTGTTTTGGGTCGGCTCCAGATCGATCCCCGCCTGTTCCGAGCGCCTGCGCTCGCTCACGCGGTGAGCCTGCCGTGCAGACTTAACGCTGTGTCCTGCAGTGCCCCTTTACCCCTTCATGTCGGGGGCGGGCATCAGGGTTGACCCCGCTAAACTGGTTTGGCCATACACAGGCACACAACCTCAACACCGGCCCGGGTCGCTCGCTTGATTTCCGCGACCCACGGGCCACGGGAGCAAGTTCCACATGATGTCGGTCTCATCTCAAGGCGGCGTTGCCCGCGCTCGCCAGGTCAATCTCTCTTCGTCCCTGCGCCTGGTTCGCGGACTGGGCCTGGTGGCTGCGGCAGTGGCCCTGGTGGCTTGCGGCGGTGGCAAGGAAGGCGGCGCCACGCAGGTCGCGGCCAAGGTCAACAAGGAAGAGATCTCGGTCCACCAGATCAACTTCGTGCTGCAGCGCCAGCCCAATCTGAAACCCGAACAGGCCCAGGCGGCCAGCAAGCGTGTGCTCGAAGGCCTGGTCGACCAGGAGCTGGCCGTGCAGCAGGCCGTCGAGCAGAAGCTCGACCGGGATCCGCGCACGGTGATGGCCATCGAGGCGGCCCGCCGCGAGATCCTGTCGCGCGCCTACATGGACAAGCTCACCGGTGGCGTCGAGAAGCCGACGGACGCCGAGATCAGCCAGTTCTACGCGTCCCGCCCGGCGCTGTTCTCCCAGCGCCGTGTCTATTCGCTGGTCGAGTTCAACATCGAGGCCGGTGGCGACAAGGCCCAGAAGGAGGCCCTGGCGGCCCAGTTCAATGGCGTGAAGGGGGCGGACGCCCTGGCCGCGCAGCTGCGTGCGGCCGGCGTCAAGTTCGCGGCGCGCCCCAGCACGGTGCCTGCCGAGTCCGTGCCGACGGCGCTGCTGGGCAAGCTGTCGACGATGGGCGAAGGCCAGGCGATGTCCAACGTGACGCCGGTGGGCATCAACGTGCTGGTGCTCAATGCGGCGAAATCGGCTCCGGTGAGCGAGGCGCAGGCCAAGGCGGCGATCACTTCCTTCCTTGTGAATGACAAAAAGCGCAAGTTGGCCGTCGACGAGATGAAGCGTCTGCGCGAGGCCGCCAAGATCGAGTATCTTGGCCAATTCAGTGGCGGTGTTGCATCTGCTAACGTATCCGCATCCGCTGCGGAAGAGCCGGCCTCGCTGCTGCCGGCCGCAGCGGCAGCCTCGGAAGCGCTCGACGCCACGGACCTCCAGAAGGGCCTGTCGGGCCTGAAATGAACCCACGCTCGCTCCGCGCCACGCCATGACTCAATCGACTCGCCACACTGCTCACTTCGAGGAAGCCCTCATGACGCCTGAATCCACCCTGACGGCAGCCCCTGCCGCACCGAAGCGCCCGGGCGCCGTGTGGTCCCGGCGCTGTGCCGGAGCCCTGGCCGCGCTGGTGATCGGCGCCGCGCCGATGCTCCAGCCGGTGTCGGCCGCCGCCCAGGGGGTCGCCGCCCAGGCCGATGCGAAGAAGGACTACGTGATCGGTGCCGGCGACGTCGTGCGCGTGATGGTGTTCCAGAACCCGGACCTGACGCTCGAGACCCGCGTGTCCGAGTCGGGCACCATCAGCTACCCGCTGCTGGGCCAGGTCCGCCTGGGTGGCCTGTCGATCACGAAGGCCGAGGCGCTGATCGCCGACGGGCTGCGCAGCGGCAACTACGTGCGCCAGCCGCAGATCACGCTGATGGTCACGCAGGTGCGCGGCAACCAGGCCAGCGTGCTGGGCATGGTCAACCGCCCGGGCCGTTTCCCGATCGAGGTCAGCGGCATGCGCGTGAGCGAGCTGCTGGCCACCGCCGGGGGCGCCCTGGTCAGCGGCAGCGACATCGCGGTGCTCAGCGGCATGCGCGGGGGCAAGCCTTTCCGCAAGGAGGTCGACATCGGCGCGCTGTTCACCGGCGCGAAGTCGGCCGGCATCGAGGATCCGGTGATCCTGGACGGCGACACGCTCTACGTCGACCGCATGCCGATGATCTACATCTACGGTGAAGTGCAGCGTCCCGGCACGTTCCGCCTCGAGCGCGACATGACGGTGCTGCAGGCGCTGGCCACCGGTGGCGGCCTGACCCAGCGTGGCACGGCCAAGGGCCTGAAGGTCCACCGCCGTGACGCGTCCGGCGCGATCAACGTGTTCCAGCCGGCCATGACCGACCCGGTGCTGCCGGGTGACGTGGTCTACGTGCAGGAAAGCCTGTTCTAAGCCTGGAAGGCGCACCCCGATGAGCTTCCCCCAGTTTCTCTCCATCCTGCGTGCCCGCTGGAAGGCCGCCCTGGCGGTCCTGCTGGGCACCGTCGGCCTGGCGCTCGGTTTTGCGCTGATGCTGCCTCAGCAGTTCACCGCCACGGCGGCGGTGGTGGTCGACGTGAAGCCGGATCCGATCCTGGGGGCCATGATGCAGTCGGCCAACACGGCGGTGTCGATGTCCACGCAGGTGGACATCATCAAGAGCGACCGGGTGGCCCAGCGCGTGGTGCGCGAGCTCAAGCTCGGCAACAACCCGCAGCTGCGCCAGCAATGGCGCGACAGCACCGGGGGCGCCGGCAACTTCGAGTCCTGGGCGGGTGATCTGCTGGGCCAGAAGCTGGTGGTGGTGCCGGGGCGTGACAGCAACGTCATGAGCGTGACCTACACCGCGGCGGATCCGAAGTTCGCCACGGTGATGGCCAATGCCTTCGTGCAGTCCTACATCGAGACCAGCCTGGAGCTGCGGGTCGCGCCGGCCAAGCAGTACGCGAGCTTCTTCGACGAGCGCATCAAGGCCTTGCGCGACAAGCTCGAGGCGGCCCAGACCAAGCTGAGCGTCTACCAGAAGCAGAACGGCATCCTGGCCACCGACGAGCGGCTGGACATCGAGAACCAGCGCCTGGCGGACCTGAGCGCCCAGCTGGTGGGCCTGCAGGCGGTCGCCGCCGAGTCCCGCAGCCGCAATGCCGCGGCCACGCAGGGCGGGGACCAGCTGCAGGAAGTGCTGAACAACTCGGTCGTCGCCGGCCTGCGCAGCGACCAGTCGCGCCAGGAGGCACGTCTGCAGGAGCTCAGCGCCCGGCTGGGCGACTCGCACCCGCAGGTGGTCGAGCTCAAGGCCAGCATCGGCGAGATGCAGCGCCGCATCGAGACCGAGTCCCGCCGCGTGCGCGGCAGCGTGACGGTCAACGACACCGTCAACCGGGCCCGCGAGGTCGAGCTCAAGACCTCGCTGGAAGCCCAGCGCGCCAAGGTGCTCAAGATGAAGGAGCAGCGCGACGAGGCGATGCTGATGGTGCGCGAGGTCGAGAGCGCGCAGCGCGGCTACGACGCCGTGGCGGCCCGCTACACCCAGTCCAGCCTCGAGAGCCAGATGAACCAGACCAACATCACGCTGCTGACCGCGGCCACCGAGCCGTCGTCGCCGTCGGGCCCGAAGGTGCTGCTGATCGGTCTGCTGTCGCTGGTGGCCGGCCTGCTGCTGGCGCCCGGCTTCGTGGTGCTGCGCGAATTCTTCGATCGGCGCGTGCGCACGCTCGACGACCTGTCCGGCTCGCTCGGCCTGCCGGTGCTGGGGGTCGTGCCGCGTCCGACGACGGGCCTGCTGGGCCAGTCGTCCGGCCGGCTGATGCTGCCGGGCCAGGTGATGGCCCGCCTGCCGCAGCAGAGCCACTGACCCCCCTCGATCGACAGGAACGGTATGACAGCCTCTGCCCGCAGCACCTTCAAGTCCGCTGGCCCGCGTCCGGTCTCCGGCGACGATCTGGCGCAGCACCCCGAGCAGGACCGCACCATCGGCGAGATCATCCGCCGGGCCAAGAACCTGAGCGCCGAGCAGGTGGCCGCGATCTCCGAGCACCAGCGCACCCACAACCTGCGCTTCGGCGAGGCGGCGGTCGCGCTGGGCCTGGCCACCGAGGCGGACGTCGTCTTCGCGCTGTCCCAGCAGTTCCACTACCCGTTCACGCCGGAAGGCCGCAACGGCGTCAACCGCGAGCTGGTGACCGCGTCGCAGCCCTTCAGCGTGCAGGCGGAGGCCTTCCGGGCGATCCGCAGCCAGCTGATGATGCGCATCTTCAGCGCCACCGAGCCGCGCCGGGCGCTGGCCGTGGTCAGCCCCGATTCGGGCGACGGCAAGACCTTCTTCGCCGCCAACCTCGCCGTCGTGCTGGCCCAGCTGGGCAACCGCACGCTGGTGGTCGACGCCGACCTGCGCGGCCCGCGCCTGCACGACGTGTTCGGCATCCCGAACGCCTCGGGGCTGTCGGGCATCCTGAGCGGGCGCCAGGAGGACAACGTGATCTTCCAGGCCCCCGACCTGCCCAGCCTCTACGTGATGCCGGTCGGCGTCACGCCGCCCAACCCGCTCGAGCTGATCGAGCGCCCGGCGTTCCGGCTGCTGATCAACGAGCTGCTGCGCAAGTTCGACCATGTCATCGTCGACACCCCGGCGGCCGTGCACGGCAGCGACTTCGCCGCGCTGGCCTCGCGCTGCGGTGCCGCCCTGGTCGTGGCCCGCAAGGACCGCTCGCGCCTGAAGGAGATCGAGCAGGTGGTGCAGACCGTCATGACCGGCAACGCGACCGTGGCCGGCGTGGTGATGAACGAATACTGATCCTTTCCCTCCACTTCCGAGACAGGCCGCTGCGGTGCAGATCCTCCAGTCCTATGTCAGTGCCGTCTTCGGGAAACGCGAGGCGTCCGACACGGCCCACCTCACGTTCCTGGTCGTGGCGGCCGGTTTCCTGGCGATGTTCGTGCCGGTCTACCTGGACCTGGCGCGCCACATCTGGTCCACCGACGAGCAGGGCCACGGCCCGATCATCCTCGGCCTGTGCGCCTGGCTGATCTGGCGCAGCCGCGAGGCGCTGATCGCCTTGCCGGCCCGGCCCGCGCGGCGCACCGCCGCGGTGCTGATGGCGCTGTGCTGGCCGGTCTACGCCATCAGCCTGTCGCAGGGCATCACGACGGTCGAGGGCCTGCTGCAGCCGCTGGTGGTGATCGCGCTGCTGCTGTGGTTCAAGGGCTGGCCCGGGGTGCGCCTGATGTGGTTTCCGCTGGCCTTCATGCTGTTCATGGTGCCGGTGCCCTCGACGGTGGTGCTGCAGGCCACGATGCCGCTGAAGGTGGCGGTCTCCAGCGTGGCCGAGCCGCTGCTGCACGCGCTGGGCTACCCGATCGCCCGCACCGGGGTGATCCTGCAGGTGGGCCAGTACCAGCTGCTGGTGGCCGATGCCTGCGCCGGCCTGAACTCGATCTTCACGCTCGAGGCCCTGGGCCTGCTCTACCTGAACATGAAGGGCCATGCCTCGGCCGCGCGCAACCTGGTGATGGCCTGCCTGATCTTCCCGGCGTCCTTCCTGTCCAACGTGATCCGGGTCTGCACGCTGGTGCTGGTGACCTACCACTTCGGCGACGCCGCAGGGCAGGGCTTCACCCACACCTTCGCCGGCATGGTGCTGTTCCTGTGTGCGCTGGTGATCATCATCGCCCTCGACCACGTGCTGGACCTGGTCTGGAAAGTCCTGCCCGCCCGGACCACAGGAGCCCCCCGATGAACGACGAACGACGCCAGCGCCGCCAGCTGCTGCACGCCGCCGGCCTCGCGGCGGTGATGGCCAGCGCGCCGGTGGCCGCCTGGCGCATCCGGCCCGACGAGCCGCTGACGCTGTCCTATCCGAAGATGGACCTGGAGCAGCAGATCCCCGAGGTGTTCGCCGGCTGGCGGGTCGACCGCAGCCTGACGCCGCTGGTGCCCGATCCGGTGCTGCAGCAGAGCGTGCAGGCGACCTACGACCAGAACATCGCCCGCACCTACATCAACGACCGGGGCGAGCGGGTCATGGTCACGGTGGCCTACGGCGCCGATCAGGGCGCCGAGGCGACCCAGGTGCACCGCCCCGAGATCTGCTACGGCGCCCAGGGCTTCGTGGTGCGTCACCAGGCCGATGAGCTGCTGGCGCTGCCGGAGCACCGCATCGCGGTGCGGCGTCTGTTCGCCTCGCTGGGGCGGCGCATGGAGCCCGTCAGCTACTGGGTCACGCTCGGCGACACCGCCAGCCTGCCGGGCTGGCGCCGCAAGCTCGAGCAGATCCGCATCGGCCTGGCGGGCAAGTACGCCGATGGCCTGCTGATGCGCTTCTCGAGTTTCGGCACCGACACGGCCGCGGCCTACACCCTGCACGACCGCTTCGTCCGCGACCTCTACGCCAGCGTGGCGGCGGACGTGCGTCCGCGCTACTTCGGGAGCTGAGTTTGCTGGCCGCCTCGGCACGCCTGCCTCGACCCCTGAACGCCCGCAAGCCGGTCGACACCGACGCCGATCAGGTCTTTCCGGGCTACGGGCAGTGCGTGTTCCTGCTGGTGATGGCCGTGTCCTACCACTGGCTGCTCACCTTCGCGCACACCAACCTGCACATCCAGCCGACCACGACGCTGGTGGGCCTGGTCGAGCTGGCCCTTTACCTGTGGGTGATCGTGCTGGTGCTGCGTGCGCCCCGCAGCATGCCCTCGATCGTGCTGTTCCTCTTCACGATGGCCACCATGTTCGTGCTGGCCGTGCTGCGCGAGGGTTATCTGGACCCGAAGGCGATCCGCGACCTGCTGATCCCGTTCCTGTTCTTTTTCCTCGCGTCCAGTCGTCGGGCGACGGATGCGTCCGAGCGGCGGCTCGTGAGCGCGGTGTTCTGGGTCGTCGTGCTGGGTGCGGTCGTCGAGGTCGGGCTGGCCGGCGACTACGGCCGGGTCTTCAATACCTTCAACTACCACGTCGCCATCGGCACCATCTCGGCCGAGTCGGCCCATTTCAGCGGCATGGACGTGACCCTGAACGCCTTGCGTCCCCAGGGCATCGGCACGACCGCATTGAACTGGCTGGTCGGGCAGCGCCGCATCTCGTCGGTCTTCGTCGAGCCGGTGTCGCTGGGCAACTACTGCGTGGTGATGTTCGCCTGGATCTGCGCCCACCCCTGGGCCGAGGTGCGCCGCCTGTGGTGGATGCTGCTGATGGTCGCCTTCCTGATGCTGCTGTCGGACTCGCGCTTCGCGATGGTGGCCGTCGGCGCGCTGGTGCTGATCCGCTGCCTGGTGGCGCCGGGCGCGATGAAGGCGCTGGCCATGGCCTCGCCGTTCGTCGGGGTGGCGCTGGCGATCGGTCTGGCGGCCTTCCATCCGATGCATGGTGACAACCTGCCCGGCCGCCTGACCACCAGCGGATACGTGTTCATGGATTTCCCGCCACAGGCCTATTTTGGTCTGCACGCCTTTGCCGCCCGTTTTGGCGACATGGGTTATGCCTATGCGCTGACCCGGTTCGGCCTGCCTCTGGTGGTGGTGCTGTGGGGCGTGGTCGCCCTGAGGACGGCCCGCACGGATCGGCAGACCCGCTTCCAGTCCCTGGCCTTGATCTACATTTCGATGATTCTCAGCATTTCAGGGTCATCGGCCTTCGCACTCAAGACGGCCGCCCTGACCTGGTTCCTGATCGGGCTGGGCTATGCGTCGTCGGGGCCCGCCACGGCTGCCGTGCCGCCGGGTGGTGCCATCGTTGCGCCCGGACGGGCGCGCAGGGGAGTGTTCCAACCATGAGCCACGACTCCTCGTTGATCAAGCCCGCCTTGGGCGACCGGCCTGCCGCGCCTGGCACCGGCGGTGAGGGGGTGCTGCTGGCGGGCTTCCAGCTGGAGCGCCACACCGACGGCAGCCTGATCCAGCTGCTGCGCCAGCGCCTGGCCAGCCGGGTCTCGACTGCGCTGTTCTTTGCCAACACCAACCTGGTGGTCACCGGGCAGGGACTGCTGCCGCAGCTGCGCCATGAGACCGCTGCGGTCGTGGTCAACGACGGCCTGGGCATCGACATCGGCATGGCGATGCGTGGGCATCCGAAATTCGCCCAGAACCTCAACGGCACGGATTTCATCCCGCTGCTGCTGACCGAGGTTCCCGGGCTGCGGGTCTTCCTGTACGGCGGCCAGCGGCTGTCGGTCGAAGGCACGGCCCGTCGCATCGAGGCGATGGGGCATCAGGTCGTCGGTTGTTTCGATGGTTATGACAGCCAGGAGGCCGAGGTCGTCGAGGCGATCGGCCGCACCCGGCCCGACGTGATCCTGGTGGCCCTGGGCAATCCGCGCCAGGAAGCCTGGATCCTGGACCACATGGCCAGCCTGCCGCCGGCGGTGCTGGTCGGTGTCGGCGCCTTGTTCGATTTCATGTCCGGACGCATGCCGCGTGCGCCCCGCTGGGTGCGGCGCCTGCGCATGGAGTGGCTGTACCGGCTCTACCGCGAGCCCCGGCGTCTGGCCCGGCGCTACACGGTCGACTTCGTGCGCTTCCTGGTCCTGTGCCTGTGGCCGGCCCGCTGAACGGGGCCGGCGTGGCGGCCGCCATGGAGCCGGGGCGGTGAGCGCGCGCATCGTCATCGACGCACGCATGCTGAGGACGACCACCGGTCGTTACATCGACCGCCTGCTCGAGCACCTGCAGGACCTCGATGCCCGCAACCAGTATCTGGTCTGCCTGGACCAGCGTGGTTTTGACAGCTGGTTTCCCCGTGCCCCCAATTTCACGAAGGTGCTGGCGCCTTTTCCGGCCTACAGCTGGGCGGAGCAGTGGAAGTTTCCCCGGCTGCTGCGCCGGCTCCAGGCCGATCTGGTGCACTTCACCATGCCGCAGCAGCCTTTCCTGTTCTTCGGTCGCAACGTCACGACGGTGCACGACCTGACCCTGATCCGCTTCAGCAATGCCGCGGACGGGCGCTGGAGCTACCGGCTCAAGATGGGTCTCTTCGGCGCGCTGCTGCGGCTGATCGCCTGGCGTGCCTGCGGGGTGATCGCCAACAGCTTCTACACGCGCGACGACTATGCCCGGCTGGTGGGCTGTGATGCCGAGGACATCCACGTGACCCATCTGGCCGCCGACCCGCTGGCGGCCGAGCCGCAGGAAATCGCCGCCTTGAAAGGCCGCAGGTTTCTGCTGTATGTCGGCAATGCTTATCCTTACAAGAATATCGATCTGTTGCTGACGGCGCAGCGGCAACTGGCCCGGACCGATCCGCAGTTGCACCTGGTGCTGGCCGGCAAGACCGATGGATATCACGAAACCATCGAGCGGCGGGTGCGTGAGGAGGGTATTCCGAACGTACACTTTCCGGGTTATGTGTCCGACGGGCAATTGAGCTGGCTCTACAGCCGGGCGGTTGCTTATGTATTCCCGTCCCGTTCGGAGGGCTTCGGTCTGCCCGGCCTGGAGGCCATGCTGCATGGCCTGCCGGTGATCTCCAGTTCGTCGACGGCCCTGCCGGAGGTTTTTGGTGATGCTGCACTGTATTTTTCGCCCGATTCCGTCGAGCAGTACATCGAACGTGTCCAGAGCGTGCTGCAGGGGCGTGAGTGCCGCGACGCGCTGATCCGGCGGGGTCACCAACGGGTATCGTCCTATTCCTGGTCAAGAATGGCCGAATCGACCTTGGCGGTCTACCGGGGATGCCTGGGTCAATCCGCCCATGCCACCCGACCTGACGTGGTGTGAAAATCGGTAGCTGATGTGAAGATCCTGGTCGTGACGGGTTCCTACGTTCCACATGTGCGGGGTGGCGCGGAATATTCGACGCAGATCACTGCCCAGGCCCTGTCGGCACTGGGTCATGACGTGACGGTGCTGACCTGTGCCGATGCGGGACGGCGCGAGGACGTGCTCGACACCGATGGCTGCACCCGCATCGTGCGGATCCCGTCGCCCAATCTCTACTGGAACTACCACACGCCGACGGCGGCGTGGAAGCGGGTGGTGTGGCACCTGCGGGAGAACTTCAACGGCGATGCCCTCGAGGGGGTCGAGCGGGAGATCTTCTCGATCGCGCCCGACGTGATCTGGACCAGCACCATCGAGAATTTCGGGCCGCTGGCCTGGGAGGCGGCCGCACGGGTCGGCGTGCCGGTGGTGCACACGCTGCGCAGCTACTACGTCTCCTGCTACCGGGGCACCTGTTTTTCGGGCGCGAAGACCTGCTCCGGTCCGTGTCCGGTGTGTGCGGTGGCCACCGTGGGCCGTCGCCTGTCGGCGCCGCTGGTCGACGGGGTGGTCGGCATCAGCGACTTCATCCTGGCGCATGAGCGCCACCATTTTCCGTCGGCGCGCACGCGCGTGATCGCCAACCCGATCGCTCCCGGCACGCTGCAGCGCCCGCGCGAGGGCTGGCTGGGGCCGCGCCCCCGTTTCGGCTTCATCGGCCGGCTCGAGCCTGAAAAAGGCATCGAGTCCTGCCTGGAGGCCTGGTCGCAGCTGCCGGCGGGCTCGGCCTCGCTGCTCGTGGCCGGCCAGGGGCGGCCCGATGACGTGATGCGGTGGCGCCGCTCCCATGCGGACCCTGCCATCGAGTTCGCCGGCTGGATGCCGGCGGCCGATTTCTACCGCCAGGTGGACTACGTGCTGGTGCCCTCGCGCTGGAACGAGCCGTTCGGCCGGGTGGTGATCGAGGCTCAGGCCAGCGGCGCGGTGCCCATCGTCAGTGATCGTGGTGGATTGCCGGAACTGGTGCAGCACGGTGTCGATGGCTGGGTGTTCGGCTCCGACATCGCCGACGATCTCGCCGCGGTGATGCGGGCGGCGGTGACGGGTGTCCGGGCTTATGCCGGCATGTCCCGGGCCGCCGTGGCCCGGGCCGGGCTCTATCGACCGGAGGCCATCGCCGCGGCTTACGTCGAGCTGTTCGACGGACTGGTGCATTGAATCGCGGGAAATGAACCTGAGTTATGGCGCTGACCACGTGACGGTCGTGACGGTCACCTACGGCGACCGTGCCCACCTGCTGGACCAGATGCTGAGGGCGTCGATGGCCGAGGGCGTCGGCCACGTGATCGTGGTGGACAACGGCGCCGCCGACGATCTGGCCACCCGCCTGCCCCGTGAGCATGGCGACCGGGTCAGCGTGGTGACGCTGCCGTCCAACCAGGGCTCGGCCCCCGGTTTTGCCGCCGGCCTGGCCGAGGCACGGCGCCGCGGGGCGTGCTGGGTGCTGATGCTCGACGACGACAACCGGCTGCGCCCCGGGGCCTTGCGCCGGCTGCTGCTGCGTCATGAGCACGAGGCGGCACGGGTGCCGCTGGACCAGCTGGCGGTGGTCGCCTACCGCACCCGGCATCTGGATCAGGCCCGTGCCATTCCGTCCATCGGCATGTATGGCGGCAGTGCGACGTCCTGCCTGGGTTTCCATGTCGGCGATCTGCCGATGAAGGTGTTCCGCCGGACTCCGTGGGGGCGGCGCTGGGAACGCTCGAGGGCCGTGCGGCCGGCGGTGCGCATCGCGACGGCGCCCTACAGCGGCATGCTGTTCCATGTGTCGGTGCTGCAGCGCCACGGCCTGCCCCGAGCCGACTACGTGCTCTACATGGACGACATCGAGTTTTCCTCGCGCCTGACCCGTGCGGGTGGCGCGCTGATCCTGGTGAGCGATGCGCCCGTCGACGATGTCGAGGAGTCGTGGCACAGCGAGCAGGACCACGGATCGGCCTTCGGCGGCCTGCTGCATGGCGCGGGGGACTTCCGCGTTTATTACCACGTGCGCAACTGCCGGCATTTCGAGTCGGTCGAGCGCCAGGGGGCGGGCTGGTTGCGCCGGCTCAACGAGCGGGTGTTCATGGCCATCCTGCATCACCAGGCGGTCAGGTCGGGTCGCATCGAGCGTTTCGAGCTGATCCGTCAGGCCATGGCCGACGGGGCAGCCGCCCGTCTCGGGGTCAGCACGAGGTTTCCCCTGCCATGAACATCATCCATGTGGTGCGGCAGTTCCTGCCGTCGATCGGCGGGCTGGAGGACGTGGTCCATCAGTTGGGCCGGGAACACCTCCGGCGCGGCCTCGGCCCGGTGCGGGTGGTGACGCTGGACCGGTTGTTCCGCGGTGGCGAGGGCCGGCTGCCGGCGCACGAGTTCATCGACGGCATCGAGGTGCTCCGCCTGCCTCACCGGGGCAGTTCCCGTTATCCCTTGTGCCCGACCGTGCTGGCGCAGCTCGGCGGGGCCGACCTGGTGCATGTGCACGGCATCGACTTCTTCTTCGACTACCTGGCCGCGACCCGCTGGTGGCATCGCCGGCCGCTGGTGGCCTCCACCCATGGCGGCTTTTTCCACACGCCTTATGCGTCGGGGCTGAAGCAGGTCTATTTCCGCACCGTCACCCGGGCCTCGGCCCATGCCTACGGGGCCATCGTCGCCACCAGCCACAGCGATGGCGAGATGTTTGCCGACGTGGTGTCGCCCCGTCGGTTGCGGGTGGTGGAAAACGGCGTCGACGTGCAGCGTTATGCGGGCGCGGCGCGCGGGCCGCTGGGCCGGCAGCTGCTCTATTTCGGTCGCTGGTCGGTCAACAAGGGGCTGCCGCAGGCGCTGGCCCTGCTCAAGGCCTTGCGTGATCAACACCCGGGCTGGTCCTTGACCGTGGCCGGCCGTGAATATGACCTGTCGGCCGACGGGCTGATGCAGCAGGCCCGCCGACTGGGCGTGGCCGAGCACCTCCAGCTGGTTCCCAATCCGTCCATCGAGGTGCTGCGTGAATTGATGACGGTTTCTTCGTATTTTGTTTCACTGTCCCGTCACGAAGGTTTCGGATTGACCGCCATCGAGGCCTTGAGTGCGGGATTAATACCGATCCTGAGTGCCATCCCCGCATATGAACGGGTGATCGAAGGGGTGGGCCTGGGTTATCTTTGTCCGTCGGATCCCGCCATGGCGGCCAGTCTCGTCGAAAACGGCCATGCAGGGCTGGCGGGGTCCATCGAGCAGCAGCGTGCCAAGGCGATCGGTTTCTGCTCGGCCTTTGCCTGGGACAAGGTATTCCGGAAGTACGAGGGAATTTATGAAGAGGTATGCGGGAAAGGTGGGCCGTGATGGTCTGAAACCCTGGTCGACCGCCTTGATCGCAGCGATCATGTGCCTGTCCGGAGCCGGTGTGGCCGCGCAGACGCGGGTCACCGTCAGCGAGGGTTGCCTGAATCAGCGCATGCGTGGCGTGAGTCTCGCCGGTGCGGAGTTCAACCCGACCCGGGTACCGGCCCAGCATTTCCGGGATTACATCTACCCCTCGGCCAGCCAGTATCCGCTGTTCTCCGACATGGGCGCGTCGGTGTTTCGCCTGCCGATCGCCTGGGAGCGTGTGCAGCCGACCCTGTTCAGCGATCTGGACGCGGCCCAGGTCAGCCTGCTGCGCACGGCCTACGACAACGCCCGCAAGTCGGGCGACTGCCTGCTGATCGATCTGCACAACTATGGCACCCATCAAGGCCGCAGCCTCGGTTCCAGCGAAGTGCCCCAGGGTGCCTTGCTGGACTTCTGGAGTCGTCTGGCGGCCGTGCTGCCCGATGACCGCCATGTGGCGCTCGGCCTGATGAACGAGCCCGTCAGGGTGTCGACCGCGGCCTGGTCCCGACTGGCCCAGGAGGTGGTGCTGGGTCTGCGCCACGCGGGGGCGCGTCACTACGTGATGGTGGCCGGCGGGGGCTGGAGCGGGGCACACAGCTGGTTCAAGTCCGACGGCAGTGGCGTGTCCAGTGCCACGGCCTTCGCGAACTTCCAGGATCCGCTGGATCGCAGCTACTTCGAGGTGCACCAGTACGCCGACGGCAACTATTCAGGCACCGGCAACACCTGCCAGAGTGCCGACGCGATCGTGCCGTTCCTGGCCGCGGTGGGCAATTGGGCCGAAAGCAATGGCCAGAAGATGTTCCTGGGCGAGTTTGGTGTCGCGGACAATCGAGCCTGTCTTGCCACCCTGCAGGCCATGCTCGAGCACATCAGCAATCGTCCCAAGGCATGGGCTGGCTGGAGCTATTGGGCGGCCGGTGAATGGATGACGGAGTATCCGTTGACTGCACAACCGACGGCGACCCGCGTGCCGGGACCGCTGAAGACGCTGCAACGTTATTTCAACCGATGAGCCTGCCAGCAGCCTGAGTGCTGCGATTGATCGACCCCGTGGCCAACCGAAAACGACTGATCGAGAACATCCTTTCCCTGGGCGCAGTACAGCTTGCGAGCTATGTGCTGCCCTTTCTGAGCCTGCCGTATCTGGCCTTGACCCTCGGGGTCGATGCGCTCGGGCGCATCGCGTTCGCGCTGTCGGTGGCCCAGATCTTCGTCGTCCTCACCGACTACGGGTTCAATCTCAGTGCGCCCAAGGACATCTCGGTGGCCCGCGACGACCCGCAGCGGGTCAGCGAGATCTACTGCGCGGTGACGCTGCTGCGGGCCGGGCTGGCGCTGGCGGGGGGGCTGCTGCTGCTGGTGCTCACGCGCACCGTGCCGCGTTTCCAGGAGGATGCCTCGCTGCTGCTGGTCACCTACACCATGGTGCTGGGCAACATCCTGTTCCCGCAGTGGCTCTTCCAGGGGCTGGAGCAGCTCAAGCTGGCCAGCGTGTTCCAGGTGATCGCGCGGCTGCTGGTGTTCGCCGGCACCTTCACGCTGGTGCACGGCCCGGAGGATGTGCTGTGGGCCGCCTGGCTTCAGGCGGGCGGCACGGTGCTGGGCGGGCTGATGGCGGTGCCGTTCACGCTGCGGGCGTTGCGCGGGGCCGGGCTGCGGTGGCCTTCGAAAGCCCAGTTTCACCACCAGCTGCAGGAGGGCTGGCATGTCTTCCTGTCGACCGCGGCGATCAACGTCTACACCAGCAGCAACGCCTTTTTCCTCGGCCTGTTCGCGGCGCCGGCGATGGTGGGCCACTACCACGTGGCCGAAAAACTGATCCGCGCCGTGCAGATGGTGTTCGGACCGATCAGCAATGCGGTCTACCCGCACGTGGCCCGGCTGGCGGCCACCGACGAGCAGGCCGCGCTGCGCTTCAACCGCCGCCTGCTGCTGCGCCTGGGAGCGGCCGCGACCGTGGTGACCGCCATGGTCTGGCTGCTGGCCCCTCAGGTGGTCGCCCGGCTGTTCGGCCCGGCCTATGAGCCGGCCGTCGGCGTGCTGCGGATCTTCGCGCTGCTGCCGCTGCTGATCGTGGCCTCGAACATCCTGGGCATCCAGACCATGCTGACGCTGGGCATGAAGGTCGCGTTCAGCCGCATCCTGCTGGGCGCGGCGCTGGTCGACTTTGCCGTGTTCATCCCGGCGGCCTACTGGTTTGGCGCCGAAGGGGCGGCCTGGGCCAATGTGCTGGTGGAGTTGTATGTGACGGTGACCATGGCGGTCGTGCTGCACGGGGCCGGGCGCAGCCCGCTGTCCTCGCGGCTGGCCGTTCCGGCACCGTGACCCTGCTCGACAGGGTCATTCAGTTTGACACGAGGCACGCATGATGGAAAAAGTGGTCGCGGTGGTTGTCACCTTCAACCGGAAGGCCTTGCTGATCGAATGTCTGGCGGCCCTGCTGAGGCAGAGTTGTCCGCTGCAGAAGATCGTCCTGATCGACAACGCCAGCACCGATGGCACCCATGAGGCCCTGGGCGAGCTGGGTCATCTGTCCCATCCTTCGATCGATTACCACCGCCTGTCTTCGAACACGGGCGGCGCCGGCGGGTTCCACGAAGGGATGAAGCGCGGGCTGGCCCTGGCGCCGGACTGGCTCTGGCTGATGGACGACGATGCCGAGCCGGCCGATGACGCCCTGGAGCAATTGCAACTCGGGCAATGCCAGGATTCGACGGTGGCGGTGGCCTGCATGCCGGTGGGCACCGACGGCGTTCCTCAATGGGTGCACCGGGGCTGGCACGACCCGAAATCCAGCGATCTGGTCGGATTGACCCACCTCTCCCAGAAGGACCTGATCGGCACGCCGGTGCAGATCGGGTTTGCCTCCTTTGTCGGCATCTGCGTGTCGGCCCGGGCGGCGCGGCAGATCGATCTGCCGCGCAAGGAATTCTTCATCCACTTCGACGACTACGAGTACTGCATCCGGCTCGGGCAGCTCGGCGACCTCTGGCTGATGCCGCACAGCCTCATCCTGCACAAGGATGCGCGCACCGCCGGCGGGGCCATTTCAGGCTCCGTGACCCGGCAGGTCCTGAAATACGACCGGCTGTGGCTGACCTATTTCGGGCCGCGCAACCGGCTCTGGATGCGGCTGCACCAGGCGAGCCTCGACACGCGGATCAAGGTGCTGATGGCCGAATCGGCCGAAGTGCTCAGGCACTGCGCGGGCGCCTTGCGGCACCGGGATGACCACATGTTCCGGCGCTGCCTGCTGCGGATCTTTTCCTTCGTCGATGGCGTGCGCGGCAATTTCGACAATGAGCGGCCGCGGAAAGTCCTGTTCGACTGAATGCTGACCAGGCCTTCGCCGGCGCATCGCCCGCAAGGAGTGCTCGTCTGAATCCGTCGCGGATCCTGTGGCTGGATGCGCTGAAGGCCATCGGCATCGTGCTGGTGGTGCTGGGTCATGCCGTCGACGGCTCTCGGCTGCACGACCTCATCTACAGCTTCCACATGCCGCTTTTTTTCTTCGCGGCGGGCTGCGTGTTCCCCGGGGAGCGCTCCGGTGCGGGTTTCAGGGCCCTCTTCAGGCAGCGCATCCAGGTGCATGTCCGGTACTACGTCTGGTTTTCGCTGATCGGCATCGCGTATTTCATGCTGGTGAAGCACCTCGGGCCCGACCGACGCGCGCTGGACGAGCTGCTGGTGAACCGGTCGATCTCCCTGCTGACGGCCAGCGCCTCGTTCTCGTGGCCCGGCCTGGCGCCTGAGGTCACTGTCTGGCCCGTGGCGCTGTGGTTCTTCCCGGCGCTGGTGTGGTGCCTGAGCGCGTGGGCGCTGGTGCTGCGCTGTCGCGTGCCGGTCCTCGCCGGGATGGCCCTGGGGGTCTGGTCGATCGGGTGGTGGGTCCTCGAAGCCGGTGGCCTGCCCTGGTCGCTCGATGCGGCGGCCCTGGCGTTTCCCTTCGTGGTGGTCGGGGGGATCTTCCAGAGAGGGGCGCTGCTGGTGCCGCCCCCCTCGCAGGCGGTCCGGGCCGTCGCCCTGGCGGTCCTGTGCAGCGGGCTGGCGCTGATCTGGCACCTGAGCGCGGCGCTGCTCCCCTTCACGCCCCGGGCGCTGGAACTGCTGCGCCTGTTCGGCTTCGCCGCGGTGGTGATGCCGCTCGCGGTCCTGCTGGCGGGGATGCGCTGGGCGCCCTGGAGCGCCCGGATCGTCCACACCCTGTCGCGCTCCGCCTTGCTGGTGTTCCCGTTCCACATCATCGTGTTCTCGATCGTCGACAACCTGGTGCGGCGGCTGCACGGGCTCGAGCACGGACTCGCCTATGGCGAGCCGGCCGGGGTGGTGTTGCGGGTGGGGGTGTCTTTCCTGGTGCTGGTGCCGGCCCATGCGCTGTGGTTCGGCCGCCGGGCCGCCCGGTGCGCGCCGGCGGCCTGAGCCTGCGCGCGGGTCGGCTCCGGCGAGTCAAGGGGCGGCAGGGCCGGCCTCGGTCTCGTAATCACAATCACACCCGCTGCCCGACGAGATCAGCCGCAGCGCCACCCGGCGCAGCAGCGGTGCGGCCGCCTTCAGCGCCCCGGGCAGGAAGTCCTCAGGCTGCGCGACCACCCCGCAGCGGTAGCGCGCGGTGGCCTCGTCCCAGCGCAGCGCCTGGCAGGCGCCGCTGCGCTGGCGGCTGATCAGCATGCCCACCGGGCAGGGTTCGGCCACGCAGCAGACGCCGCAGCCGTTGCAGGGCGCGGTCCGGTCCGGCTTGGCCGGGGCCAGCGCCTGCAGGTGGATGACCCGCGCGCCCATGTTCAGCGCTGCGCGCGCCGGCGCAGGCCGGCCCAGCCCAGCAGCAGCACGGCCAGTCCGGCGGCCCAGGGCCAGGACAGCGCGCCACCGCCACCGCCACCGCTGTCACCCGAGCCTGTGGTGGGAGCCGCCTGGATGGTGATCGTCTCGGTGTGGCTGCGGGTGGCGCCGGTGCTGTCGGTGACCAGCAGCGTCACGGTGGCCGTGCCCGCGGCATGGGCGATCAGCGTGGTCTGCACCGTGTTGACGGCGCCGCTGAAGCTGAGCACCGTGCCGCTGCCGGTGGTGAGGGTCCAGAGGTAGTTCGTCAGCGTGCTGCCCGTGGTGCCGACCGCGCTGGAGGCGTCGAGCGTGATCGTCTGGCCGGCCGTGGCCGGATCCGGGCTGATGTCGAACACGGCCACCGGGCCCGTCATGGCCGCGGTCGCGATGACGGCCGCCCCGGCGTCGAGCATGCCGGCGCCGCAGGTGCTGGTGGTGCAGTAGCACTCGAGCTGCTCGGTCGTGCCCGGCGCCGTGCACTGGGCCACCGTGCTGTCGGCGCCGCTGGTCGGGAAGGCCCGGGCGGTCTGCTGGAGCCGCGTGCTCAGGCCGTCGGGGGTCAGCGTGCCGTCGACCGAGAGCATCAGGCCGGCCGTGCCGGCCACCAGCGGGGCGGAGAAGCTGGTGCCCACCGCATAGTCGCTGCCGCCGCTGGTGTAGCTGGCTGAACCGGGGGTGGTGGTGCCGGTGTTGCTCGTGCTCAGCATCGGGTAGACACACTCGCCGGACGCGTTGACGCAGTTGCCGGCCGGGGCGCTGATCGTGACCTCCGGGCCCAGGCTGGCAAAGCCGTTCTTGGTGCCGAGGTGGCGCAGGCCGCCCACGGCGATGACGTTGCCGCAGTTGGCCGGCGTGTTGGTGGCCAAGCCGTCGTTGCCGGCCGAGGCGACGATGGTGACGCCGGCGGTCCGCACTTCAGCGATCACTGCCTCATATGCTGCATTGCACGCGCCTGCTGAGCCCAGGCTCATGCTGATGACCTTGGCTGGATTCGGGTTGGTGGGCACGCCCGCCACGGACAGGCCAGCGGCCCAGCGCATCGCCGCCTGGATGTCGGAGTCGTAGCCGCCACATTTGCCCAGCACCCGCACCGGCAGCACCATGACCTGCCGGCCGATGCTGGCCATGCCGACGCCGTTGTTCGTCAGCGCGCCGACCAGCCCGGCGGTCTGGGTGCCGTGCCAGCTGCTGTCGGACGCACCGCAGCCCTGGAAGCTGCCGTTGCGGGTGGTGTTCTCGGTGGCGGTGATCCAGTCGCCGGGATCGGACGGGTCGGCGTCGCGGCCGTCGCCGTCGTTGGCGGTGGCGACGTCGGTGACGAAGTCGTAGCCGGCGAGCAGCTTGCCGGCGAGGTCGGGGTGGTCGCTGCGCACGCCGGTGTCAAGCACGGCCACCACCACGCTGGCGCTGCCGGTGCTGACGGCCCAGGCGGTGGTGGCATGGATGGACGAGCGCACCGTCGCCGTCGGCGCCCGCAGATACCACTGGCCGGTGGCCGGCGAGACCCCGAGCGCGTCGCCGTAGAGCGGATCGTTCGGTGCGGCCTGCACCCGGCGGCGCTGGTCGGGCACGGCGTATTCCACCTCGCTGTCGGCGGCCAGGCGGCGGGCCAGCTCGGTGCTGTCCAGGCCGCTGGCGGTGATGACCTGGGTGCGCGGGGCGATGGTGTGGCCGTCGACCAGGTTCAGGCTCAGGCGCTGGCCCAGCGTGCTGGCACGTTGCACCAGCGCCTGTTCGCTGCCCGAGGCCGACAGGATCGCCGCGTTGGTGCCTGTGCCGGTGCTGCGGAACTTGACGATGACCCGCGCCGACGTGGCCGCCGGCACGCTGAGCCGGGCCGGCTGCCGTTCGACGGCCTGGACCGGCGGCGTGCCCAGCAGGGCCGTGAGGCCGGCCAGCATGCAGGCGGCAGCGCCACCCCGGATCAGGCGGCGGGCGAGGGGAGAGGCGGACGGCTTGAACATGGCGGGGCAGGGCTTCCACAGCACGAGGACTGCGGGAGTGTAGGCACGCCGATCATGTTCTTTTGTTGCCGTGGCTTTGCCGTGGGGTGGCCTGCCTTGCCGGTTTGTTTCAGGATGTGTGCCGCGGGCTGAAGGCCGGGCGATGGGCCTGCCGCGAGACCAGGTCGAGCACCGTGGCCATGCCGCTGCGTCGGCCGGCGACGACCGGCACCCGGGGCCGCACCGGCTCGGGCATGAAGCCGCGGGTCTCGAGCTGCCAGCCTTCGGTGGCCTGCTCGGCGCTGTGCACCATCACCCGCTGGGCGCTCAGGCCCAGTGCGGCGGCGCGCACCAGCAGCGCCTCGGCCTGCGTGGCATCGAGCTGCAGCGCGAAGTGCTGCCAGTGGTGCAGCACGTCGGGGTGGCGCCAGGCGTCCTCGAGCCTCCAGCGCTGCGGCAGGCCGTCGGTGGTGCGCACCGCCTCGGCCACCAGCGGCTGCAGGGCGGCGAAGAAGCGCTGCAGGTCCTGCTGCAGGTCGCTGTCGGGCAGCAGCGCGACCAGGCGGTCGATGCGCCGGTCGCAGTCCGGGCGGGCCAGCTGCTGCGTCATCAGCACCTGCACCGCCTGGATGGGGTTGAGCAGGCGCAGCCGGTTCGACGGCATCACCAGCAGCGGCAGCCGGGCGGCCTGCTCGTGCGGCAGCGGCGTGACGAAGGACATCAGCACCGCCAGGCGGCGCCAGGCGTCGGCGCCCAGGCCGTCGAGCTGGGGCAGGCCGCTGGCCAGCAGCCGGTCGGCCTGGGCGAAGGCCTCGTCGGCGCTCAGGTCGGCCTTGGCCACCTCGGCGGCCAAGCTGATCTGGGCGAGGTTGCCCGCCGCGTAGCCGGCGTCGTCGCAGATGCGGCTGATCACCGCGTCGGTGGCCGCGCCGTGGGGCGGCTGCAGCCGGCCTTCGGTCAGCGCGGCCCGCGTGACCGGGCAGTGGCTGCCGTGCAGCTGCTGCAGGTAGTTGGGGGTGACGCTCATCAGGTCGAAGCTGCGACCGCGCAGCCAGGCCTGCAGCCGCAGCGCCAGCCACTGTCGTGCACCGGGCGTGGCGGCACGGGCCCGGGGGCCGAAGCTGGCGCGGCCGGCCTCG
The DNA here is from genome assembly GCF_003201595.1 of Sphaerotilus hippei. Lineage (GTDB taxonomy): Bacteria > Pseudomonadota > Gammaproteobacteria > Burkholderiales > Burkholderiaceae_C > Sphaerotilus > Sphaerotilus hippei. Next base: position 54,082 of record NZ_QJJS01000011.1, read on the forward strand.
TAGCCCTGGCGCACCGGATGGACCAGGCCCATGCATGCCGCCGCCGGCTCGACCGAATGACGGGCATGGTCCCAGCCGAGTTCAAAGCCGATGTGTTCGATGTCAGCGTGCATTGCGAAGTCCACAACGATGGCAACCATGTCTGCTCTCCTGCGCCGGGGCCCGGATGGGCCATCCGGTGCCAGGGCGCAGTCTGAGGCCCGTCAGGCTCACCACGTGAGCCTGTGGTGAGGCGATGACTCCACTGTGCCGCGCACCGCTCGCCCTGCCCAGACCTTGCCCGGGGGTGGGGCCCACCCGCTCGGGGGTGGCCAGGGGGTGTGGCGCCGCGGGGGCACCTGTCTGCGGGGGATCCTGCGCAGGGCGACCCCGGCCGGTCGTGCAATACGTCTCGAATGGCGCGCCATCCGGGCTCGCGGGGCGGACTCGGGCGGTGTTGCCGCGCCCGCGCCACGAACTGCGGGGCTGACTTTTCGCGGTTGCCCGCTAAGATGGCTCATTACCCGAGCTCGACCCGAGACAAGACCAAGGGAGCCGGTCATGGACCGCACAGAACGTTTCTACAAGATCGAGTTGCTGATCCGCACCCGTGGCGCCGTCAGTTTTGCCGACCTGATGGCCGAACTGGAAGTTTCGCGCGCCACGCTCAAGCGTGACCTCGACTACCTGCGCACCCGCATGGACGCCCCGATCGTCTATGACCGGGAGCTCAACGGCTACCGCTTCGACGCCGCTGCCCGCGGTGGCGGTGGCGACACCAGCCACGAGCTGCCCGGCGTGTGGTTCAGCGAGCGCGAGATCCATGCGCTGCTGACGATGCACCAGCTGATCGGCGGCCTGGACGGCGGTGGCACGCTGGGCCGCCACCTGCAGCCGGTGCTCGAGAAGCTGCACGGCATGCTGGGCACCGCCGAGGTCGATGCCCGCGAGCTGATGAAGCGGGTGCGCATCCTCCAGCCGGCGCTGCGGCCGGTGCCGGTGCGCCACTTCGAGGTCGTGGCCAGCGCGCTGCTCAGGCGCAAGCGCATCACGCTGACCTACTGGACGCGCAGCAAGCAGAGCGAGTCCGAGCGCATCGTCTCGCCGCTGCGCCTGGTGCACTACCGCAACACCTGGTACCTCGACGCCTGGTGCCACGCCAGCGACGGCCTGCGCCGTTTTGCGCTCGATGCGGTCCGGGCGGCCGAGGTGATGACGCAGAAGGCCAAGGAGGTCTCGATGAAGACCGTCGAGGCCGAGCTGGATGCGGGTTACGGCGTCTACACCGGCCGCGACATCCGCACGGCCTCGCTGCTGTTCACGGCCGCGGCCGCGCAGTGGGTGGCCAGCGAGCAGTGGCACCCGAAGCAGGAGCTGCAGACCCTGGTCGACGGCAGCCTGCGCATGCGCCTGCCGTATGCGGACGACACCGAGCTGCTGATGGACCTGATGCGCCACGGCGCCGACGTGCGGGTCGAGTCGCCCGCCGACCTGCGCCGCAAGCTCGCCGAGCGCCTGCGCACCGCGCTGTCCGCCTACGAGCGCTGAGCCGGCGCGGGCCGGCCGCGGCACGGCAGGCTCGCCTGGCGAGCCTGCCGGTGGGCGATGATGGCGGCCCGTGTGCATCGTCCACCCCGAGCCGAGGCTGATCCGCCGTGTCCGACCCCCTGATTCCCGGTCTGCTGGTGCTGCATGGCAACCGGCTCGAACTGCTGCGCGAGGCGGTGCTCGACTTCGTGCGCCGTCAGCCCCCCGGCCCGCTCGAGGAGGAGGTCTACCTCGTCCAGAGCAACGGCATCGCCGAGTGGCTGAAGATGGCGCTGGCGCGTGAGCAGGGCGTCTGCGCGGCCACGCGGGTGGAGCTGCCGGCCCGTTTCCTGTGGCGCACCTACCGGGCCATGCTCGGCGCGGCCGGTGCGCCGATGCGCTCGCCGCTGGACGAGGCGCCGCTGGCCTGGCGCCTGATGCGCCTGCTGGCCTCGCCGCTGGTGCAGCAGCCGGGCTACGAGCCGCTGGCCGGCTTCCTCGCCCCGGGCGACGTGGAGCGCCGCCTGCAGCTGGCGCAGCGCCTGGCCGACCTCTACGACCAGTACCAGCTCTACCGCGCCGACTGGCTCGACGACTGGGCCGCCGGCCGCGACGTGCTGGCCCGCTCGCCCGCGGGCATGGGCCACCGGCTCGACGGGGCCGTTGCCGTGCCCGACGAGCAGCGCTGGCAGCCGATGCTGTGGCGCACGCTGCTCGACGAGCTGGACCGGCCCGGCGCCGACGGCCGCCCGGCCGTGGGTCGCCACGCGCTGCGCCCGGCGGTGCACCGGCGTTTCGTCGAGGCGCTGCAGCGGGCCGACGAGCCGGTGCGGCCGCTGCCGCGCCGCATCGTGCTGTTCGGACATTCCAACCTGCCGCTGCAGACGCTGGAGGCGCTGGCCGCGCTGTCGCTGCGCTCGCAGATCCTGCTGGCCGTGCCCAACCCCTGCCAGTACCACTGGGCCGACATCATCGACGGGCGCGAGCTGCTGCTGGCCGCGCGGCGGCGCCACGGCCACCGCCCGGCCGCCGATGGCACGGGTGTGGTCGACCTGTCCGCGCTGCCGCTGGAGCAGGCCCATGCGCGCGCCCATCCGCTGCTGGCCGCCTGGGGCCGGCAGGGGCGCGACTTCGTGCGCCTGCTCGACGAGTTCGACGACGTGCGCAGCACGCAGGCCCGCTTCGCGATCCCGCGGGTCGACCTGTTCGATGTCGACGAGGCCGGGGACGGCGGCCCCGCGCCGCTGCTGCAGCAGCTGCAGGCGGCGGTGCGGGACCTGAAGCCGCTCGATGAACATCCGCGCCGCCTGGGCCTGCCGCTCGAGGCCAGCGTGGCGCCGGGCGACCGCTCCATCACCTTCCACGTCACGCATGGCGCGCAGCGTGAGGTCGAGGTGCTGCACGACCAGCTGCTGCACGGCTTCGCGGCCGCGGCGGCGGCCGGCCAGCCGCTGGGCCCGCGTGACGTGGTGGTGATGGTGCCCGACATCGAGCCCTACGCGCCGATCATCCGGGCGGTGTTCGGCCGCGTGCCGCGGGGTGACGCCCGCCACATTCCCTTCGAGATCACCGACGTGCGCCAGCGGGGCCGCCAGCCGCTGCTGCTGGCGCTGGAGTGGCTGCTGCGCACGCCGCAGCGGGCCACGGCCAGCGAGCTGCGCGACCTGCTGGAGGTGCCGGCGCTGGCCCGGCGCTTCGGCGTGTCCGACACCGACCAGCCGCTGATCGCGCGCTGGCTGGCCGGTGCCGGGGTGCGCTGGGGGCTGGACGAGGCGCACCGCGGCGAACTCGGCCTGCAGGCCTGCGGCGAGGCCAACACCTGGGCCTTCGGGGTGCGGCGCATGCTGCTCGGTTATGCCACCGGGGCGACCGCGGCCGGTGCGGGCCACGGCGGCATCGAGCCCTACGACGAGGTGGGCGGGCTGGAGGCCGCGCTGGCCGGCTCGCTGGCCGAGCTGCTGCACCGGCTGAGCCACTGGTGGGCGCTGGCCGCCGAGCCGGTGTCCCCGTCGGCCTGGGCCGAGCGCTGCCGCGGGCTGCTGGCGCAGTTCTTCGACCCGGTCGAGGAGCGTGAGCGCCTGCTGGTGGCCGCGGCCCACGAGGCGCTGGACCGCTGGCTCGACGACAGCGACGTGGCCGGCTTCGACGAGGCGGTGCCGCTGGCGGTGCTGCGCGAGGCCTGGCTGGGCGCGATCGACGAGCCGGGGCTGAACCAGCGCTTCCTGGGCGGGGGCGTCACCTTCTGCACGCTGATGCCGATGCGCGCGATTCCCTTCGAGGTGGTCTGCCTGCTCGGCCTCAACGACGGCGACTACCCGCGCCGCGCGCCGCGCAGCGACTTCGACCTGATGGGCCTGCCCGGGGTGCGCCGCCCCGGGGACCGGGCCCGCCGCGACGACGACCGTTACCTGCTGCTCGAGGCCGTGCTGTCGGCCCGCCGCCAGCTCTGCATCAGCTGGGCCGGGCGCAGCGCCCGCGACCAGAGCCTGCAGCCGCCGTCCGTGCTGGTGGCGCAGCTGCGTGACTACCTGAGCGCCGGCTGGGGCGAGGCTCTGCCCGGGCGCCTGACCACCGAGCACCCGCTGCAGGCCTTCAGCCGGCGTTATTTCGAGCCCGGTGCCGCCGCCCGGGGCCTGGTGACCTATGCCCGCGAGTGGCGCGAGGCCCATGTCGAGCCGGTGCTGGCGCCGCCCCGGTCGGCCGGCCCGGCGGTCGAGGCCGATGCCGAGCTGGGCCTGGCCACGCTGGTCGACCTGCTGAAGCGGCCGGTGCGGCATTTTTTCCGCCACCGGCTGCGGGTCGACTTCGACGATGCCGATGCGCAGGCGCTCGAGGACGACGAGTGTTTTGCCCTCGACGGGCTGGTGCACTGGTCGCTGCTCGAGGATCTGCTCGACAGCCTGCCGGCCACGCCCCTGGCCGACGAGGCGCTGGCCGCTCACCTGCAGCAGGCCGTGCACCGGCTGGCCGCACGTGGCCAGCTGCCGCTGGCGGGGCTGGGCGAGCGCACCGGCACGCTGCTGTGCACCGAGGCCGAGCCGATGGCCCGGGCCTGGCAGCGGCTGCAGCAGCGCTGGCCCCCGGCCGCCGCCACCGAGGCCAGCGGGCGCCTGCGTGTGCAGGGCCTGTGGTCGCTGCCGCCCGATGCGGCGGCGCCGGCCGGCCCGGTCACGGTGCGCCTGGACGACTGGATCGAAGGGCTGCGCCGCGGTCCGGCCGGCGAGGCCACGCTGCTCAGCCGCAGCAGCTCGGCGCTGATGAAACCGGATCCGGATGCCCGGCCCCCGGCGCGGGTGCTCAAGCCCGAGGCGGTGGTCGACGTCTGGGTGGCGCTGGTGGTGGCCGCCGCCCAGGGCGTGCCGCTGCAGGCGGTGCGGCTGGGGCGTGACGCGGTCGTGACCCTGCACCCGCCCGAGGCCGCGCTGGCGCGGGCCTGGCTGCACGACCTGGTCGCGGCCTGGAACGCCGCCCGCCAGCACCCGCTGCCGCTGGCGCTGAAGACCGCGCTGGCCGCCGTCGCCAGCGGCACGCCCGAGGAGGCCCGCCCGGCCTTCGAGGGCGCCGGTTTTGCCGGCAGCCCGCCCGGCGAGCGTGAGCGGGATCCGGCCCTGGCACGTGCCTACCCGGACTTCGAGACCCTGCTCGCGGGTCTGCCCGACACCCCGACACCGGCCGGCGCCGGCTGCCGCTGGACCGCCGCCGAGGTCCCCGAGGACCCGGACGATGCGCCCGCCACGCGCGGTCTGGCCGCCTGGTGCGGCCTGTACCAGCCGCTGCACGACTGGGCCCGGACCTGCGCCGAGACCGAGTCGCTGGCCGCTTTCCTGAGCCGCACGGAAGGCGCCCCATGAGCCTGCCCCTGACCCTGCCGCTGCACGGCAGCCACCTGATCGAGGCCAGTGCCGGCACCGGCAAGACCTGGACCATCGCCGCGCTCTACCTGCGCCTGGTGCTGGGCCACGGCCGCGAGCCCGATCCGGCCGACCAGGCCGACACCGGCACCCAGCCACCCCGGGCGCTGATGCCCGGCGAGATCCTGGTGATGACCTTCACCCGCGCGGCCACGCGCGAGCTGTCGGACCGCATCCGCGAGCGGCTGGCCGAGGCGGCCCGCTGCTTCCGCGGCGAGCCCGGCAGCGAGCCGGTGCTGGCCCGCGACGCGCTGCTGCGCGAGCTGATGGCGGCCTATCCGGCCGGCGAGGCGCGCGAACGCGCCGCCTTCCGGCTGGCGCTGGCGGCCGAGGCCATGGACGACGCGGCGGTGCACACCATCGACGCCTGGAGCCAGCGCATGCTGCGCGAGCATGCCTTCGACAGCGGCAACCTGTTCGACGAGGAGCTGGTGGCCGACGAGTCGGCGCTGCGCGAGCAGGCGCTGCGCGACGTCTGGCGGGCCGAGGTCTACCCGCTCGAGGCGGCCGCGCTCGCCCCGGTGCTCGAGGTCTGGCCCACGCTGGACCACCTGCGCGACGACCTGCCCGGGCTGCTGCCCAGGCTCGAGCTGTTCGATGCCGCGCCGGTCGCCGACGTGGCGGCCCTGCTGCGCACGCGGGTCGAGGCGATGCAGGTGCTGCGCCAGGGCTGGACCGCCCGCGCCGCGGCGATGCGCCCCTGGCTGACGGCGCTGCTCAACGGCCCGGCCAACCCGTTCAACGGCAACAAGATGAAGGCCGACAAGGTGGCCGACTGGCTCGATCGCCTCGACGCCTGGGCCGCTTCGCACGGTCCTGGCCACCTGCGCCTGGCCGACAAGGACGATCAGCACGACAAGGCCTGCTGGCGGCTGACGCCGGCCGGCCTGGCCGATGCGCTGAAGAAGAACCAGCAGGCCGAGCTGCCGCCGGTGTTCGCCGAGTTCGAGGTGCTGCAACAGCGCCTGGCCATGCTGCCCGACCTGGCCTCGCTGCTGCGCCAGCATGCGGCACGCCGGGTGGCTCATCGCATGGACCAGCTCAAGCAGCGAGCCGGCCGCTACGGTTTTGCCGACCTGCAGGCGCGGCTGGAGCGGGCGCTGGCCGGACCGCGCGGCCCGGCGCTGCGCGAGCGCATCGTCGGCCAGTACCCGGTGGCGCTGATCGACGAGTTCCAGGACACCTCGCCGCTGCAGTACCGGCTGTTCGACCGGCTCTATCACATCGCTGCCGACCGGCCCGAGACCGGGCTGTTCCTGATCGGCGACCCGAAGCAGTCGATCTACGCCTTCCGTGGCGCCGACATCTACAGCTACCTGCAGGCGCGCCGCGACACCGAGGGCCGCCACCACCGGCTCGACACCAACTTCCGCGCCACCGAAACGCTGGTGGGCGCGGTCAACCACCTGTTCGACCAGGCCGAGCGGCGACTGCCCGGGGGCGCGTTCGCGCTGCCCAAGGACGGCACGCTGGCGCTGCCCTTCGACCCGGTGCGCGCGCGGGGCCGCGGCGAGCGCCTGGTGAGCTCGGCCGGCGTGGTGCCTGCGCTGGCGCTGTGCTGCGACCTGACCCCGCTGGCCGCCGTGCCGCTGCGGCGGCGCTGGGCCCAGCACTGCGCCGAGCGCATCGTGACGCTGCTCAACGACGAACGTTGCGGCCTGCAGGGCGACGACGGACGCTTCACGCGGCTCAGTCCGGGCGACATCGCGGTGCTGGTGCGCAGCCGCCACGAGGCCGCCGCGGTGCGCCAGGCGCTGGCGCACCGGCGCGTGGCCTCGGTCTACCTGTCGGACCAGGAATCGGTGTTCGCCAGCGGCGAGGCGGTCGAGCTGCTGCGCTGGCTGCGCGCGGTGGCCGATCCCGCCGATGGCCGGCTGGCGCGTGCGGCCCATGCCGGCGCCGCCATCGGCCTGGGCCTGGACGAGCTGCGCCGCTGCAGCGTCGACGACGAGGCCTGGGACGTGCACCTGCTGCGCCTGCGCGAGCTGCATGGCGTGTGGCAGCGCCAGGGGGTGCTGGCGATGCTGCGCCGCAGCCTGCACGAGCTGGACCTGCCCGCCCGCTGGCTGGCGCAGGTCGATGGCGAGCGGGTGCTGACCAATGTGCTGCACCTGGCCGAGCTGCTGCAGGCCGCCAGCGTGCAGCTCGAGGGGGAGCAGGCGCTGGTGCGCTGGATGGCCGAGCAGATCGCCGACCATGCCGCCGGCGTCGGCGAGGGGGGCGAGGACCGCATCGTGCGGCTCGAGAGCGACGCCGCGCTGGTGCAGATCGTCACCGTGCACAAGTCCAAGGGGCTGGAGTATCCGGTGGTCTTCCTGCCGCATGCGGCCAGCGCGCGCCCGGTCGACCGGCGCGGGCGGGTCGCGGTCGAGTCGGTCGACGAGGCGGGCCGACGGGCGCTGGACTTCAGCCTCGGCGACGCGGCGCTGGCCTCGGCCGAGCAGGAGCGCCTGCGCGAGGACCTGCGCCTGTTCTATGTCGCGCTGACCCGGGCGCGCCACGCGCTGTGGCTGGGCGTGGGGCTGCCGTCGGTGCGGGGCGCTCCGGACCAGACCGCGCTGTCGCTGAGCGCGCTGGGGCACCTGCTGGGCGTGGCCGGCCGCACGGTGCCGGTGGCCGAGCTCGACGCGGCCCTGCGCCGCCTGGTCGACGGCCAGCCGGGCCTGTGCCTGGGCCCGCCGGCCGCACCCACCAGCCAGCGTCTGGTGGCCCGCGGCCAGGCGCCGGTGCTGCAGGCCGCGCCCGGCTACACCACCCGCATCGAGCGCGACTGGACCATCGGCAGCTTCTCGGCGCTGGTGCGTGACCTGGCCAGCGCCGGGCCGGCCGTCACCTGGCCGGCCACCGTCGCCGACCGCGGGTCGGCCTCCGCGCCGGTCGCGCCCGGGCCGTCGGCCCGGGTGCCGACGACGGGCGGCGGGCTCGAGCCCCTGCTGCCGCTCGGCGCGGTGCTCAACGACCCGCTGCGCGAGGAGGCCTGGCGCGAGGAGCAGGCCGCGATCGAGCGCGACGAGCCGGCCGACGAGACGCCGCTGCCCGTGCCCGGGCAGGCCCAGCCCTGGCACCGTTACCCCCGGGGGCCGCTGGCCGGCAATTTCCTGCACGAGCAGCTCGAGCGGCTGGCTGACGTGGCGGGCTGGGACGCCGTGGGCACGCCCGAATTCCTGCGTGGCCTGCAGCGCCGCTGCGAGCGCCAGGGGGCGGCCTACCGCGCCGAGGACGTGCAGGTCTGGCTGCAGGCGCTGGTCGACACGCCGCTGCCGCCGCTGGGCGCCTCGCTGTCGCAGCTGCGTCACCACCTGGTCGAGATGGAGTTCTGGATGCCCAGCGCGGGCTGGCCGGTGGCCGCGCTCGACCGCCTCTGCCGCGAGGGCCTGCTGCCCGGCCTGCCGAGAGTGGCGGTGCCGGAGCGGCCGCTGCGCGGCCTGATGATGGGTTTTGCCGACCTGGTGTTCGAGCACGGCGGGCGCTACTGGGTGCTCGACTACAAGAGCAACGCGCTGGGCGCCGACGACAGCGCCTACGGCCGCCCCGCGCTGGAGGCCGCGGTGCTGCAGCACCGCTACGACCTGCAGGCCGCCCTCTACCTGCTGGCGCTGCACCGCCTGCTGCGGGCCCGCCTGGGTGAGGGCTATGACCCGGCGACCCACCTGGGCGGCGCGATCTACCTGTTCGCCCGCGGCATCGACGCCCCGGGCCGTGGCTGCGTGCACCTGCCGGCCGATCCGGCCCTGCTCGACGGGCTGGACCGCCTGCTCGACGGCCACGAGCACCCCGAGGACCTGTGATGCCCCCCCGTCAGCCCCCACGCCCCGCCGATCCGCCGCTGCAGGCGTCGCTGTTCGACGCGGTCGTGCCGCGCTCGCCCACCGAGCCCACCGAGCCGCCAGCCGCGACATCCCGCGAACGCTCCGGTGCGGCCTGGCCGCCGCCGGAGGCCGGACCGGCGTCCGGCGCGCTGCCGCTGGTGTTGCCGCTGCCGTCGGTGCGGGACGCGGCCGGCCTGCTGGCCGAGCTGTCCCGCTGGGCCGAGGCCGGCTGGCTGCGCCTGCTCGATCTGGCCTTCGCCCGCTTCGTGCACGAGCAGGCGCCGCGCAGCGAGCCGGTGGTGCTGCTGGCCGCGGCGCTGCTGGCCCAGCTCGAGGGGCGTGGCCACACCTGCCTGAGCCTGGCCGACCTGCTCGACGGGCGCCGCGCCGCGCTGATCCACTGGCCCGCGGCCGGCATGGGCGCGCTGGAGGCCACGCTGGCGGCGCTCGAGGGGGACGTCGACCGCTGGTCCGCGGCGCTGGCGGCCAGCGCCGCGGTGGATGTCGATGCACCGGATGGCGTGTCGCCGTCTCCTGCCGCGCTCGGGCAGGCCCCGCTGGTCTGGGTGCCGCGGGGCGCACGCCTGTACCTGCGCCGCTACTGGCGCGACGAGCAGCGTGTGGCCGCCCAGGTGCTGCAGCGTGTCGGTGCGGCAGCGGCGGCGGGCGAGGGCGAGGGGGCCGACCCGATCGCGCACGCCACCGCACCGGCCGAGGTGCGCCGCTGGCTCGACCTGCTGTTCCACGCGCCACCACCGGCCGCCCCGGGGGACGAGGCGCTGGAGCCCGACTGGCAGCGCATCGCCTGCGCGGTGGCCTGGAGCGGGCGCCTCGGGCTGATCACCGGCGGGCCGGGCACCGGCAAGACCTACACCGTGGCGCGGCTGCTGGTGCTGCTCGAGGCGCTGCACCCCGGGCCCGAGCCGCTGCGCATCGCGCTGGCCGCCCCGACGGGCAAGGCCGCCGCGCGCCTGAAGCAGTCGATCGAGGCGGCCCTCGGGCCGCTGCAGGCGCAGGTGGGCTCGGCGCTCGACCTGTCGGCGCTGGTCACCCGCATCGGCGCGGCGCGTACGCTGCACGCGCTGCTGGGCGCCCGTCCCGACACCCGCCGGCTGGCCCGCCATGCCGGCCATCCGCTCGATGTCGACGTGCTGGTGGTCGACGAGGCGTCGATGGTGCACCTGGAGATGATGGCCGCGCTGCTGGAGGCGCTGCCGTCCCGCGCGCGCCTGGTGCTGCTGGGCGACAAGGACCAGCTCGCTTCGGTCGAGGCCGGGGCCGTGCTGGGGGACCTGTGCCGCCAGGCCCAGGCCGGGGCCTACGCCGAGGACACGGCCGCGCGGGTGCTGGCCTGGACCGGCCAGGTGCTGCCGCAGCCGATGCGCCTGAAGGCCGGTCAGCGGCCGTCGCCGCTGGCGCAGCAGACCGTGATGCTGCGCCGCAGCCAGCGTTTTGGCGGCCCGATCGGCCAGCTGGCGCTGGCGGTGAACGCCGGCGCCAGCGTGCGCGCCTGGCAGGTGCTGCGCGGGCCGGGCGGTTCGCCGTCGCCGGTCGCCTGCTGGCCGGTCGACCGGCCGGTGACCCGGCTGGCGCTCGAGGGCCGTGACGGTGCCCCCGGCGGCTACCGGACCTACGCCGAGCTGCTGGCCCGCGGGCCGCAGGTGCCGTCCGCGCACGGCCGCGACGATCCGGAGGTGCTGCACGAGGCCTGGGTCCGGTCGGTGCTGCAGGCCTTCGAGCGTTTCCGGCTGCTCACCGCCGTGCGGGAGGGCGACTGGGGGGTCGGCGGCCTGAACCGTGCGGTCGAGGCCGCGCTGATCGGCGCGGGCCTGCTGCAGCGCGGGGGCGAGTGGTACGAGGGCCGCCCGGTGATGGTCACGCGCAACGATGCGGCCCAGGGCGTGTTCAACGGTGACGTCGGCCTGACGCTGCGCGCCTCGCCCCGGGTCAGCGCGGCCGGGGCGGGCACCCGGGCGCTGCGGGTCTATTTCCTCGACGGCGATCAGCTGCGTTCGGTGCTGGCCAGCCGCCTGAACCAGGTCGAGACCGCCTTCGTGATGACGGTGCACAAGAGCCAGGGCTCGGAGTTCGAGCACACCGTGCTGGTGCTGCCCCCGCGGGGCGCGCAGGTGCTCACGCGGGAGCTGGTCTACACCGGCATCACCCGGGCCCGCCGCGCCTTCACGCTGGTGGCGCCCGAGCCGGCACTGTTCGACGCCGCGCTGCAGCGCCGCACCCACCGTGCCAGCGGCCTGCCGGCGCTGCTGGGCACGGACGACCCGGCCACGACGGCCTGAACCGGGGGCCGGTCGTCCGGGCGTGTCGACCTGCGGCTCAGGCCCTGGTCGCGCCGCGGGCGGCGTGGATGCGCCCGCCCACCAGCGCGGCCGAGCCGATGCCCAGCAGCAGCGCCAGCGCCGAGCCGTGGAAGATGCCCGCGTCCAGCCCGCGGTCGAGCATCATGCCGAACACCGGTGCGGCCAGCGCGAAGCCGGTGTCCAGGCCGGAGTAGACCGTGCCGTAGACCCGCCCCGTCGAGCCCGGAGGGGCGGCGCGCTTGATCAGCATGTCCCGCGACGGCCCCGCCAGGCCGGTGCCGAAGCCCGCCAGGGCCGCCGAGCCGGCGGCCAGCAGCGGCGGCAGCCAGCCGGTGCCGGTCAGCACCAGCAGCACCGCCGCCAGCGCCATCGCCATCGCGATGATGCGCTCGAGCCGCTGCACCCGGGCGACCAGGAAGCCGCCGGCCACCATGCCCACCGCGCCGCAGAGCATGTAGCCGGTGACGACGAAGGCGGTGGTCGACGCCGGCAGGCCGTAGAGGTGGCCCAGCGCCGGGCTGGCGAAACTCTGGATCGCGCTCAGCGCCGCCGTGGTCCAGAAGAAGAACGAGAAGCACAGCCAGACCGAAGGCAGCTTCAGGAAGGCCATCGGGTGCTCGTCCTGGCCACCGCCCGCCCGGCCACCGGCCGGGGCCCGGCCGTGGTGGTCATCGATCGCGTCGGACTGCCACACCAGCACGGCCAGCACCACCAGGCCCACCAGCGCCGTGCCGGCGTAGGCCAGGCGCCAGTCGTCGAGCGCGCTGACGCCGATCAGGAAGACCGGCGCGAGCGCCCAGCCCAGGTTGCCGCTGATGCCGTGCACCGAGAACGCATGGCCCAGCCGTCCGGGGCTGACCCGCTTGTTCAGGATGGTGAAGTCGGCCGGGTGGAAGGGCGCGTTGCCCAGGCCGGCGAGCGCGGCGGCCAGCATCAGCCCGCCGTAACCCCGGGCCAGCGCGGCGGCCACCGACGCGGCCACGAAGCTCACCAGCGCCGCATACAGCACCGGCCGTGCGCCGATGCGGTCGACGATGAAGCCCGACAGCGCCTGGCCGATGCCCGAGATGATGAAGAACACCGTCACCAGCAGGCCCAGCTCCGAATAGCTCAGCCCGAAGTCGCGGATGAAGGCCGGGAACAGCGGTGGCAGCAGCAGGTGGTGGAAATGCGAGGTGCCGTGCGCCAGTCCGACGAGCGCGATGGTCTTGTAGTCGCGCCGGGCGGCGGCCCGGGCGTCGTCGACCTGCCGCAGGTCGGTCGCGCTGGAAAGAGGGGATGCACTCATGATGACCGGACTGTAGGCGCATGGCTTTCGACCGGGTTACGATAGAAAGACGATGTCTGTCGAGAATCAGCCAATCCGTCGACCCCGTGGCCGCACGGCCGCGGGCGAGCCGACCTATGTGCAGCCGCTCGATCCGCTGCGTTTCGCGCCCACGTCCGCCCGCCCGGTGCGTGCCAAGGCCCGCCGGCTGGCCGCCGACACCCGGGTCGATCCGCATGCCCACGCCTGGGCGCAGCTGTCGTATTCCGCCGCCGGGGTCACCCGGGTGACGGCCGGCACCAGCACCTACATCGTGCCGCCGTCCCGGGCGGTCTGGATCCCGGCCGGGGTCGAGCATGCGGTCACGGTCGTCCAGGCCGCCGACCTGCGCACGCTCTATTTCCACCAGGCGCCCGAGCCGGTCGAGGCGCGGGCGGGCGGCCCGGGGCCTTGGGACCGCTGCCGCGTGGTCGAGGTGTCGAGCCTGCTGCGCGAGCTGGTGCAGCAGCTGGTCGTGCTGGAGACCGATGCGCCCGGGCTGGAGGGCGGGCCGCCGGCGCCGTCCGGACCGGCCCGGACGGCGCGGGAGCATTGCCTCGCGACGCTCGCCGTGGACGAGCTGCGGCAGGCCCGTTGCCTGCCGCTGGGGGTGGCGCTGCCGCAGGACCGGCGCCTGCGCGGGCTGTGCGAGGCGGTGCTCGACGATCCGGTGCGCCACGCCACGCTGGAGGGCTGGGCCGCCGAGGCCGGTGCCAGCGCCCGCACCATCGCCCGCCTGTTCCGCCACGAGCTGGGCGCCAGCTTCGTGCAGTGGCGCCAGCAGGTGCTGCTGGCCAGGGCGCTGTCGCTGGCCGCCCGCGGGCGGCCGATGAGCCACATCGCCGCCGAGCTGGGTTATGCCAGCCCGAGCGCCTTCAGTGCCATGGTGACCCGCACCGTGGGCATGTCGCCCAGCCGCTTCTTCGGGCTGGAGCGGCTCGGCTGAGTGGCCGCGGGCCTTGCGGCGGGCCGCCTGCAACAAATTGTCGATCCGCTGTCATCCGATCCGGCGCCCGCGTCGTTAGAGACGCACAGCCCCCGTCGCCATCGACGGGACAGCATCAAGAATCGATCCCACCTCATCCTCATGAAGTACTTCCTGCGCTCCGAGCAGCACCCCCCCCGCCGCCTGCCGCTGAAAGAGCGGCCGACCGAAAAGGGGCAGAAGCACGAGTCCTTCGACTACGGCCGCATCGGCTGTGGTCAGCGCAGCGTGGCCCTGGCCCTGCGCATGGACCGCAAGCGCTGAACCGCGTCGCGGCCCTCATGCCGCGCTCAGGCGGTGGGGGCATCCGGATGGCATTACGCTTCAGGTCCGAATCCGCAACCTGAGGAATCCGAGTGAGCCTGTCCTGCGAACTGGTCATCGAGGCCGTCGAGCCGACCACCCTGCCCGTGGTCGGCACCCATCAGCGTTTTCCGGTGCGCCGCATCTGGTGCGTCGGTCGCAACTACGCGGCCCACGCCCGCGAGATGGGGTCCGATCCGACCCGCGAGCCGCCGTTCTTCTTCGCCAAGCCCACCGATGCGGTGCTGCCGGTCGAGGCGGGCAGCGTCGGCGAGATGAGCTATCCGCCGCAGACCGCCAACCTGCACCATGAGGTCGAGCTGGTGGCGGCCATCGGCAAGGCCGGCGCCGACATCGCCGTCGAGCAGGCGCTCGAGCATGTCTGGGGCTACGGCATCGGCCTGGACATGACCCGCCGCGACCTGCAGTTCGCGCTGCGCGACAAGGGCCGGCCCTGGGAGCTGGGCAAGGCCTTCGACCAGTCCGCCCCGATCGGTCCGATCCATCCGGTCAGCGCCATCGGCCATCCGGCCCGGGCCTCGATCTGGATCGACGTCGACGGCCAGCGCCGCCAGCACAGCGACATCGACCAGATGACCTGGAGCGTGGCCGAAGTGATCGCCCACCTGTCGCGCTACGTGGCCCTGCAGCCCGGCGACCTGATCATGACCGGCACGCCCGAAGGCGTGGCCGCCGTCGTGCCGGGCCAGACCCTGAGCGCCGGCATCGACGGCCTGGGCACGCTGCAGGTGCACATCGCCGAGCGCGGCGCCTGAAGCCCGCGGCCTCAGCCGCCGGGTCGCTGCCGCAGCCACGCCAGGCGAGCGGCCAGTCGCTCGCGGCGACCCGCCAGGTCCGGCCCCAGCCACCAGGTCCATGCGACCACGAAGAGGGCCCGCAGCTCGATGCAGTCGTCCAGCAGGTCCTCGTCCACGGGCCGGCCCACCTCGCGCCAGGCGCCCAGCGCGGCCTCGGCCCAGTCCACGTCCGAGCCCAGCACCCGGGCCGCGCCGACCAGGCCGGCCAAGTCCCATTCCAGCGGCGCCCTGCAGGCATCCTCCCAGTCGAGCCAGACGGGGCTGCCGTCGGCCAGGCGGCGCACATTGTTCAGGTGCGCGTCACCGTGCAGCCACTGCACGGGTGCCGGGTGGTGGCGCACCCGCCGGTCCAGCACGGCCAGCCGGCGCGCGACCCAGCCGGCATCGTCGCCGGCGCGGGCCTGGATCACCGGGTGAGCCAGCAGCCGGGCGGTTTCGTCCAGGGGTGACCACGGGGGTGTCGGCTCGCCGAGCCCGTCGTGCGGCAGGTCGTGCAGCACCGCGTGGCAGCGTGCCAATGCCCGGCCGGCCGCGCACGGGTCGGGTGCGGTGTCGTGCAGGGCCAGTCGTTGCCAGAGCGTCAGGCGCCAGCCGTCCTGCACATGCGGCCCGGCAAGATCCCCGGGCGCGGGCGTGGCCACGGCGGCACCGGCCCGCGACAGCGCCCGTGCCAGCGTGACTTCGCGGCGGGCCCATGCGGCCTGCGCGCGCGGCCCGGCGGTGCCGGTCGCCACGCGGGCCACCCAGGGGCCGGGGTCCAGCCACAGGGCCAGGTTGGAATGGCGGCCGATCACCACCGGCTGCACGCGGCCCAGCCCCAGGTGCGAGGCCAGGCGCTGGCAGGCCTGGATGACGGCTTCCTGCGTGGCCGCTTCCGCGTGATCCGTCCGGGTCGGCGTGCTCATCGGGGCTGGATCTGCAGGCGGGAGCCGTCCTGCACCAGGCGCAGGCGCGACAGCACGTCCATGCCGAGCAGCGGCTGATCCCCCAGCCCCTGCAGCACGACCACCTCCAGCCGGTCGATGCGCAGGCCGCCGGTCAGCGCGAGGTCCACGCGGCTGAGGTGGCCCCGTGCCTCGCCATTGGCCGTGGCGGTGCGCAGGACCTGGCCTTCGGGCAGGCCGAGCCGCCGCGCGTGGGCGGCGCTCAGTGCGCTGCGGGTGGCCCCGGTGTCGATGAGGAACTCCACCTCCAGTCGGCCGTCGGGCCCCTGCAGCACGGCCGGCCAGTGGAAATGGCCGTCCGACGAGCGGCGCAGCGTCAGCGTGCCGTCCAGGGCGTGGAACTCGGGCTGCGTGCGTCGGTGCTCGACGGCCTGCACGCCCAGGAACACCAGCGTGCCCAGCAGCAGCCAGACGGTGACGATCTTCAGGGCGCGGGGAAAGTCCTGCATGGCGCTCAGCGTCGTGCGCCGTGGTGCATCACGGGGGCAGGGCAGCGGGTGAGGAGGTCGTGGGTCATGCCCCGCATTCTGGCCGCGGAGCGGGAGCCCGCGCCGACGCGGGGCCTCGAGGCCTCGAGACCGCCACCCCCGACCCGGGTGTGATGCTGTCCGCACTACACCCTGTGCGCGTGGTTGTCCAGGTGCCGCGTCCGGTGTGACCATGTGTCACATCGCTGCTGGCGGTGAAATCACACGAATCGACCGAAATCGACTGAAAGGAACCCAGGCCATGGCCAACCGCCACCTCGTTTCCGGGGGCTTGCCACACGAACCGAGCCCGATCTGCAACCCGGAGCCGCGCCAGGCTCTGCCGGGAGCCTCGCATGGGCGCGACTGAGGTGCAAAAGGCGTTTCTGGAGCTGACGACGGTGCTGACGCAGGAGGTCCAGGCCCTGCACCGCCAGTCGGTGGCCGACCGAATGCTCATCCACGCGCTGATCCAGACCCACCCGGACTCCGGGCGCCTGCTGATGGACGTGATGGACCGCATGGACACGCTCGCCCCCCAGCTCGGCACCTCGGCCATCCTGGAGCAGAGCGTCGCCTTGCGCCATTACCTCCAGCACCTGAGCGACCTGCAGTCGTAGCACGGAAAGCCGCTCCGATGGCCGGCGTGTCCAACCTTCCAGTCTCTGGCCGGGCGGCTGCGTGATGGTACGTGGGCAGCGCTTCAGGCGGCATACAGGCGCTTGAGCACCCTGCGCATCTCGTCGGGCAGGCCGAACCATGCCTCGGCCACCGAGCCGATGATGTCCCCTGCGATGGCACCGAGCATGAATTCTCCCTTGACGTTCCGGTCCTGCCCGTGTGGCGCGGAACCCGAGTCCCCGTCCCGGTCTGACGCCACCGCTGGTGGCTGAGCGCACGGTGGGTCCAGCCGGCACCCTCGTCTGCCGTCACGGATGCACTGTTGTCAATGTGCAACAGTGTTGCCACAAAGCACAACGGGTCAGCGCCTCGTGAGCGCTGACCCGTTGATTTTTCTGGTGCCGGAGAAAGGAATCGAACCCTCGACCTTCTCATTACGAATGAGCTGCTCTACCAACTGAGCTACACCGGCGAAGAACGCAACTATAGCAAGAAGTCAGGGCGTTGCCAACTCTGGCGCGTGGTTGGGTTCAAGACGCTGCTGCCAGAGGTCGGTCACGAGGGCTTCGAGGTCACGCACGAAGCCGGCCGTGTTCCACAGCGGGGCGCTGCGCTGCCGGCTGGCGAGCTGATCGCGCCAGCGCTGGCGCAGGTCGCGGTCGCGCAGCAGCTGCAGTGCCAGGGCCTCGTAGTCGCTGTCGCTGCGGGTGATGCCCTGCGGCAGGCCGGCGGCCTGCAGCAGGCTGGCGCCGACGCGGGCGGCGAAGGCCTGGCCCTGTCGGGTGATGACCGGCACGCCGGCCCACAGCGCATCGCTGACGGTGGTGTGGCCGTTGTAGACGCGGGTGTCGAGGAACAGGTCGGCCAGCTGCAGGCGCTCGAGGTGGCGGTCCTTGGCCCAGACCGGGGCGAACACCAGCCGGCGCGCATCCACGCCGGCGGCGGTGGCCGCGGCGCGCAGGCGCTCGCGCACGAGCGCCGGGCCGTCGATCAGCCAGAGCCAGGCGGTCGGCACGGCCTTGAGCAGCCGCATCCACAGCGCGAAGGTGTCGGGGTCGAGCTTGTAGTGGGTGCAGAAGCAGGCGATCACCGTGGCGTGCTCGGGCAGGCCGCAGGCGGTGCGCGTCAGCCCGGTGCGCGCGATGGCCTGCTGGTGGTCGGTGCACTGGTAGCTGTGGGGCAGGCGGGCGATGGGTTCGACGTAGGCGCCGGCGACCGACTCGGGGGTCACGACCGCGTCGCCGATGACCGCGTCGAACCAGGGGGCCCCGGCCGCGCCGGGGTAGCCCAGCCAGGTCAGCTGCAGCGGTGCCGGGCGGCGCACGAACACGCCCGGGCGGCTGTCGCGGGTGTAGCCCTTCAGGTCGATCAGCACGTCGATGTCGTCGGCGCGGATCCGCTCGGCGATGCGGCTCTCGTTCCAGCCGGCCACGTCGACGAAGCGGTCGACGTTGTCGAGCAGCTGCTCGCGGTAGTGGCTGCCGTCGTCGGGGCCCCAGGAGTAGAGGCTGATGTGGAAGCGGGCGCGGTCGTGGCGCTCGAACACGCCGCGCATCAGGTGCATGGTGGCGTGGTTGTGGAAGTCGGCCGAGGCGTAGGCCAGGCGCAGTCGCTGGCCGGGCGCCCGCGCGCGCGCGGGCGGTGGCGCGAACGGCCCGCCGGCCTTGTGCATCAGGTGGAGCGCGTGGGCCCGGGCCGCGGGCGCGAGCTCGGCGTCGGTGAGCGCGCAGGGCAGCGACAGCAGCGCGAACGGCGAGGGCGGATCCAGCCCCGCGGGCGGCTCGGCGCAGGCCCGGGCCAGCGCCCGCTGCGACTCGGCGTCGGGCAGGCGGTCCCAGTCGCACAGCTGCTGGCGCAGGTGCACGACATCGAGCTGCACGCCGACATGGCCGGGCTGCAGGTCCAGACAGACCTCGTACTCGGTCAGCGCACGTTCATGCTGGCCCAGCGCGAGGTAGATGGCCGCGAGGTTGAAGCGCGAGGCGAAGTGCTGGCGGTCCAGCGTCAGCAGGCGGCGGTATTCGGCCGCCGCGGCGGGCAGGTCGCCCCGGGTCTGCAGGCACAGGCCCAGGCTGTAGCTGGCCCGCAGGTGCAGGTGCACCGTCGCGTCCGCGGGCACGCCCTGCGGGCGGCGGGCCAGGTTCCACAGGTCGACCCCCTGGCGGGTGGTCGACAGCACATGCTCAAAATGGGGCTCGGCCTCTGCCGGCCGCTCGGCCCGCTGCAGCGCGATGCCCAGGTTGTAGTGCAGGTCCAGCGCGGCCGGATGGTGCTGCAGGCCGGCGCGGTAGGTGGCGACGGCCTCGTCCAGCCGGCCCAGCGCCACCAGCGCGTTGCCTCGATGGATCAGCGCCTCCAGTGCATGGGGCTCGAGCAGCAGCGTGTCGTCGGCGGCCAGCAGCGCCTCGTCGTGGCGGCCCAGCAGGCGCAGCACGTCGGAGCGCTGGCTGTGGGCCTGGCGGTCCAGCGGGGCGTGGCTCAGCGCGGCGTCGAGCAGGCGCAGCGCCTCTTCATGGTGTCCCTGCGCCTTGCGCAGCAGGCCGAGGTTGCGCCAGGCGTCGGCAAAGCCGGGCCCGACGTCGATGGCCCGTTGATAGGCCTCGGCGGCCAGGTCGGCGTCCCCCAGGCGGCGGTGGATCGCCCCCAGCAGGGCCCAGGCGTCCGGGCGTCCGGGCTCGCCGATCAGCACGTCGGTGCAGCCGCTGCGGGCGGTCTCGAGCTGGCCGGCCGCGAAGGCCTCGAAGGCCTGGACCAGGCGGGTCTGGGCGTCGAGCGGCGGCAGCGGGACGGGCGTGTGTCCGGCCCGCTGGCGGACCTGCTCGTGCAGCGCCGCGGCCACCGCCTGCTCGACGGCCGGCCAGTCGCCGCGCTGCGGCTGGCGGAACAGCCGCATCGACGGGTACCAGTCGCTGCGGGTGGCGTCCATGCCGTAGCGCCAGTCACGCTGCCAGGGCAGCGTGACCCACACCGGCTTGCCCAGGCAGCCCGCGAGGTGGGCCACGGAGGTGTCGGAGGTGATGACCAGGTCGAGCTGGGCGATGACCGCGGCGGTGTCGGCGAAGTCGTCGATCTGCGCGTCGAGGTCGACCCAGCAGGCCGGCATCGTGCGACCGTCGAGGTCCTGCCGGCCGGGGCCTTTCTGCAGCGCGAACCAGCGCACGCCCTCGACCTCGAGCAGCCCGGCCAGCGCGTCCAGCCGCGGCGAGCGCCAGGCGTCGTTCCTGACGTTGGGATTGCCGGCCCAGACCCAGCCGACGGCCAGCTCGGTGCCGGGCTGCCAGCCGTGGGCCAGCAGCCGTTCGCGCCAGGCGTGCAGCCGCTCGGGCGGCGTGTGCACGCTGGGGGCCAGGCGTGGCAGCGTGAAGCGTTCGGCGGTGATGGCGTTGGCGGGCACGCCCGGGTGCTGCTGCAGCACCGCCGGCAGGCTCATCAGCGCGACGTGGCAGTCGATCGTGCCGGCCTGGGGCGACAGCACGCCCCCGCGGGGCGTGACCGCGGCCACGCCCGGGATGCGTTCGGCCAGCGCCATCATCGGCTGCAGCACCTCCAGCACCACCCGCCCGCCGCGCCGCACCACCTCGGGCACGAAGCGCAGGCACTGCAGCGCGTCGCCGAAGCCCTGCTCGGCCCAGATCAGGATGGTGCGGCCCTGCAGCGGTGCGCCGTCCCACAGCGGTTCGGCGCAGACCCGTGGCTCGGGCTGGCGGCGGGTGAAGCGCCACTCGTAGTCCCGGAAGCCCTCGGCATGGCGGCCGTGCAGCAGCAGCGCCAGGGCGCGGTTCCAGTGGCCGTCGACATGGCCGGGGTCGAGCTCGACCGTGCGGCTGAAGGCGGCCAGCGCCGCGTCCCATTCGCCGAAGTGTTCCAGCGCCACCGCCCAGTTGTGGGTCGGCTCGGCGCCGTTCGGGTTGAGCTCGACCGCGCGGCGGTAGGCGGCCAGCGCCTCGTCGCGCTGCAGCCGGTCGCGCAGCAGGTTGCCCAGGTTGTTCCAGGCATCCGGGTAGTCCGGCTGCAGGCTCAGTGCCTGGCGGTAGGCGGCTTCGGCGGCGTCGAGCCGCTCGTGGCGTTTCTCCAGGATGCCCAGCAGCGTCCAGGCGTCGGCGCGCCGGGGCAGCAGCTCGACGGCACGGCGCGCCAGCGGCAGCGCGGCCTCGAACTGCTGCGCCTGGTAGAGCGCGAAGGCGCGTTCGAGCGGCGGGCCGTCGTCGGCGGTCGGCGCCACGGTCCGGGGTTCGGTCTCAGGCATGGCTGCTCGGGATGCGCGAGGGTTTGACGGCACGCAGCGCGAACTGCAGCACCTGGCCGTCGTCGTGGCTGTGCACGACGCTGAAGTCGGCCTTGAAGATCCAGCGGAAGTCGCTCATCGCCGTCTTGCCGACCTGGGCGATGTACTGCATCTGGTCGAGGAAGATGAACTGCTCGGGCTGGATGATGCGGGTGTGCGACGGGTCGCCCCAGGCCCAGGGCGAGTGGCGCGAGGGGCAGGTGCCGATCAGCACGCCACCCGGGCGCAGGATGCGCCAGAACTCGCTGAACTGGGCGAAGTAGAAGCGGAAGTCGCCCTGGGCACCGGTGTGCTCGAGCACCTCGTAGGCGTGGATCTCGTTGAACTCGTCGTCGCCGTAGGGCAGCGGCAGCTGGGTCAGGTCCCAGACCATGTCGGGGCGGTGGTCGGGGTTGATGTCCAGCGTGCACAGCTCGGTCCAGTGGCTGCGCCCGTTCAGGCTGAGCTTCTTGGCGTGGTTGCCGCCGCAGCCGATCAGCAGTTCGCGGTAGGACGTCAGCGCGGGCTGCAGCGCCGCCGGTCCGGCCGGCACGAGCGTGGCGGGCGGCAGGACGAGCGCGGAGGGTGTGGCGAGCGAGGAGGCGGGCAGGGCGAGTTCGGCATTCATGGTCAGCAGCGTCTCCGGGGCGGGAAGCAGGATGGGGCAGGGCGGTGCCGCCTGCGCGGTCAGCGGGCGCAGGCGTTCGGCCGGCAGGTGCACCGGTGGCAGGCCCTGTTCGGCGCGGGCCCACATGCGGCGGTAGAGCGCCTCGAGCTCGACGGTGAAGCGTCCGGCGTCGAACAGCGGCAGCGTCTCGCGCCGCTGCGTCAGGTGCTCGCGCAGGCGCAGGCGGCGCGGGGTGTCGTGCACCAGGGCCAGCGTCAGCTCGACGTAGTCGTCCTCGGTGCGCACCGCCAGCTCGGGCAGGCCGGCCGCGCTGACCAGGCTGGTGGCCACCCGCGAGGCGAAGGTCTCGCCGGTGCGGGTGATCACGGGCACGCCGGCCCACAGCGCATCGCTGGCGGTGGTGTGGGCGTTGTAGGGTTCGGTGTCCAGGCTCAGGTCGGCCTGCTGCAGGCGGCCCAGGTGCGCACCCAGCGGCAGCTCGCCACCGAAGACCAGGCGCGAGTCGTCCAGGCCTTCGGCGGCCAGCGCCTGCCGCAGGTGGGCCTCGGCCAGCGGGTTGGAGCGCAGCAGCCACAGCACCGTCCGCGGTGCGGCCTTCAGGATGCTGCACCAGCGGGCGAACACCGGTCGGGTGATCTTGTAGTTGTGGTTGAAGCAGGCCAGCACCACCGCGTCCTCGGGCAGGCCGAGCGCGGCGCGCTCGGGCCGCTCGCCGATGCGGCGGTGGCGGTCGTTGGGCTGGTAGCAGTCGGGCAGCTGGGCGATGCGCTCGTCGTAGTCGGACGCGTGGGCCAGCGGCGTGACGATCGGGTCGCCCAGCACGTAGTCGGCGAAGGGGTCGCCCAGCGTGCCGGGGTAGCCGAGGTGACTGACCTGCACCGGTGCCGGGCGCAGCGCCAGCACCTGGCTGCGCGTGTCGCGGGTGTAGCCCTTCAGGTCGACCAGGATGTCGATGCCGTCGGCATGGATGCGGCGGGCGAGGTCCTCGACCGACAGCGCGGCCACGTCGTGGAAGGCGTCGCAGGCCATGCGGATGCGGGTGCGCATCTCGCGGCCGTCGTCGGCGCCGCAGGAGTAGGCGACGACCTCGACCTTCGAGCGGTCGTGGCGCTCGAACACCTCGGCCATCAGGTAGGCGGTGGCGTGGTTGTGCAGGTCCGAGCTCAGGTAGCCGATGCGCAGCCGCTCGCGCGGGCCGGTCTGCCGCGGCAGGGCCAGCGTGCGGGCCCGCTCGAGCTGCGGTCGGTACTGCGCCGCGACCCACTGCTGCGCGCAGCGGCGCTGTTCGGCCCGGCTGGTGTCGATGGCCAGGAAGGCGAAGGGAAACACCGGCTGCGGGGGCGTGCCCGAGGCCACCATCGAGCGCAGGCGGGTGGCACTGGCCTCGGCCCCGCTCCAGTCGCAGGCGTTCTGCTGCACCCGCAGCAGCGAGGTCAGCGCGTTGACGTAGTCGGGGTCGATCGCCAGCGCGGCCTGGTAGGTGTCGATGGCCTCGGCCAGCCGGCCGCTGTCGTTGAGCACGCCGGCCAGGTTGTAGAGCACCGGGGCGTTGAGCGGCTCGGCCTGCAGCGCCCGGCGGAACAGCGCCTCGGCCTCGGCCAGCCGGCCGGCCTTCTGGGCCGCGGCGGCCAGCACGTTGTGCAGGCTGGCGGAGTCGGGGCGGTGCGTGAGCCCTTCGCGCCAAGCGGCCTCGGCCTCGGCCGGGCGGCCCTGGGCGGTCAGGCTGTTGCCCAGTTGGGTCCAGTGCTCGTCCTGTCCGGGCAGGCGCCGGGTCGCCTCGCGGTAGGCGGCCTCGGCGGCGGCCTCGTCGCCCAGGGCCCGCAGCAGGTGGCCGAAGTTGCCCAGCACCG
Organism: Sphaerotilus hippei; assembly: GCF_003201595.1. GTDB lineage: Bacteria > Pseudomonadota > Gammaproteobacteria > Burkholderiales > Burkholderiaceae_C > Sphaerotilus > Sphaerotilus hippei. The sequence continues at coordinate 77,812 of NZ_QJJS01000011.1, forward strand.
TGGCGCGGAACGGCTGTTCCCCGCAGCGGGCGAGGGCCTGCTCGAAGGCGGCGCGGGCCTCGTCGCCGCGCTGCTGGCGCTTGAGCGCGAGGGCGCGCAGGTGCCAGCCGTCGACGCTGTCGTCGATGGCCAGCGCCGCCAGCGCGCTGGCCTCGGCCTCGGCGGGCTGGCCGGCCTGCAGCGAGCGGATGGCCTGCGACAGCAGCGTCTCGGCCGCGGTCCGGTCGGCGGCACCCTCGTGGGCGGCCAGGCGCTGGCGCAGCGCGGTGGCGACCTCGTCGATCACGCCGGCCCAGTCGCGCGGCTGGCGCTGGCGGAACAGGCGCAGGCTGGGGTACCAGGCGCTGTGGCTGGTCTCGCGCAGCCAGCGCCAGTCCGGGCCGTGGGCCACCAGCACCCAGGCCGGGCGGTTCAGCGCGCCGGCCAGGTGCACGATCGAGGTGTCCACGCTGATCAGCAGGTCGAGCGACTCGACGATGGCGGCGGTGTCGGTGAAGTCGCGCAGCTCCTCGTCGAGGTCCAGCACGCGGGAGACGAAGCCCGAGCCACGCAGCGCCTCGGCCGCCTCGCCCTTCTGCAGGCTGACCCAGGCGATCTGCCGGCCGTCCGGATCGAGCGCCAGCAGCGGCGCCAGCGTGTCCAGCGAGGTCGAGCGGTTGCGGTTGTTGGCGTGGTCCTTGTTGCCGGCCCAGACCAGGCCGACCCGCAGGCGGCCCGCGGCATGGCGGTCCAGGCGCTGGCGCCACGAGGCGGCCAGCGCGGCGGGGGCGTGCAGATAGGGCACGGCGGCCGGCACCGTGTCCGAGCGCGTGCCCAGCCGGTGCGGCAGGCTCAGCAGGAAGGCCCAGCAGTCGTAGGCGTGCTCGTGCATCTGCCCGGGCGCGATGACCCGGGTCGGGCCGTCCAGGCCACGCAGCAGCGCCACCAGCGGGCCGTCGACGATCAGCGTGACCTCGGCGCCCGCGTCGCGCAGCTGCGCGGCGTAGCGGCAGAACTGCAGCTGGTCGCCCAGGCCCTGCTCGCGCACCAGCGCGATGTGCCGGCCCGCCAGCGGCTCGCCCTGCCACATCGGGCAGGGCAGGTCCGGCGGCTTGGGTGCGCTCTTGTTCTGCGAGCGGCCGTGGTAGCGCACCTCGTAGCCGGCAAAACCACGCTCGAGCTCGCCGAACAGCAGGTCGGCCAGCGCGATGTTGTAGAGCGTGTCGGGGTTGTCCGGTGCCAGGGCCAGCGCCCGGTCGTAGCAGGCCAGCGCCTGGGCGTGGTCACCGAGCTCCTTGTGCAGCTGTCCCAGGCTGTTCCAGGTGCGCCAGAAGCCGGGATCGATGGCGAGGATCTGTTCGTAGAGCCGGCCGGCCTCGGCGAAGCGCCCGGCCTCCTTGACGATGGTGGCCAGGTTGTTGAGCGCGTTGCGGTGCTGCGGCTGGCGGGCCAGCACGTCGCGGTAGCACTGCTCGGCCTCGTCGCTGCGGCCCAGCTCCTGCAGCAGCGTGCCGAGGTTGTTGCGCGTCTCGGCGTGGTCGGTGCGGGCGGCCAGCGCGGCGCGGTAGCGCTGCTCGGCCTCGGCCCAGCGTCCGCGCGCCTGCAGCACCAGGCCCAGGTTGTTGAGCGCCTCGGCGTTGCCCGGCTCCAGCGCCAGGCCACGCTGCAGCGCCGCCTCGGCCTGCGGCCAGCGCTGCAGCGCGCGCAGCACCTCGCCGAGGTTGACCTGCATGTCCGCCGAGTCCGGGCGCTGCGCGGTGGCGCGCTCCATCCAGGGCAGGGCCTCGTCGCTGCGGCCCTGCAAGTGCAGCGCCAGGCCCAGCAGGTGCATCAGGTCGGGCTCGCCGGCCCGCTGCTCCAGCCCTTGGCGGCAGACCTCGGCCATCGCGACCGGATCGCCGCTGCGGAAGTGCTGCAGCGCCAGGCGCAGCCGGGCGACCAGCGCCTCGTCCCGCTGCACGGGCGCGGCGGAGGCCATCGCGGACGGGGCGCTGGTGGAGGCGGTGGCGGTATCGGTTTCGGGCGGGCAGGCGAGATCCATCGGGACAGCTTAGGACCGCCGCTGTCCCGACATGAGCGCAAAAAGGCGGGTGTGAGCCCGCCTTTTTCGGCCCCGGTGGTGGATGGGCCGTCAGGAACCGAAGAAGTCGCCGCTGTCCAGGTTCTTGAGTTGCGTGCCCAGCAGCTTGATCTCCATGTCCGCCGAGCCGTCGCCGTCCAGGTCGATCTGGATGACCGAGTCCGATGTCGTCAGGCCGGCGCCGTAGGCCGCCCCGTCGACGGCGCGGATCTCGGTCTGGCCGATCGTGCCGGTGAAGGCGCTGCTGCCGACATAACCCATCGCGCCCTGCACCATGCCCAGCAGGTAGAGCTGGTCGATGGAGGTGGTGGCCGTGCCGGCGTTGAAGCCGGTGATGGTGTCCACCGACACCCCGGTCGACTCGGACGCGTTCTTGTAGAGGAAACGGTCCGCGCCGGCCCCGGCGGTGATCGTGTCGGCGTCGGCACCGGCATACACCGTCGCTCCGGTCTTGCCGGTGATCAGGATGGTGTCGGCGCCGCTGCTGCCGATCACGCTCTCGACGCTGTTGGCCGCCAGGCGACCGGCATCGAGCATCGTGACCGTGTCGGTGCCGTTGGCCGCACCGACCACGCTCTCGACCGAGGACACCGACACCGAGGCCGAGCTGAGCAGCGTCAGCACGTCGGTGGTGGCCGTGGAGCCGAGCACCGTCTCGATCGCCGAGGTCTTGATGGCCCCCGTCGTGCCCATGGTCAGCACGTCGATGCCCGACGAGCCGGTGATGCTCTCGACGGCACGCACCTCCAGTGCCCCTGCCGAGGTCATCACCACCGCGTCGGTCGCGGCGCTCGAGCCGACCACGGTCTCGACGCCGCTGACCCGGTAGGTGCCGGTGGCCAGCAGGTTGACCACGTCGGTGCCGGTGCTGCCGAGCACCGTCTCCACCGCGGACACCTTGATCGAGCCTTCGCTCAGCAGCGAGACCACGTCGTTGGTGCGTGCGCTGCCCAGCACGGTGTCGATGCCCGACACGCTGAGCAGGCCGCCGGTGAGCATGGTGACGATGTCGGTGAGGCCGGTCGTGCCGATGACACTCTCGACCGCGCTGACCCGCACGTTGCCCGCGGTGATCAGCGTGAGCACGTCGACGGTGCCGGTGCTGCCCAGCACGGTCTCCACGCCGCTGACGGCCATCAGGCTGTCGAGCATGCGCACCGTGTCGACTCCGGCCGAGCCGAGCACCGATTCGACCGCGCTGGTGGCCAGGGTGCCGGCGGCCAGCAGCGTGACGATGTCGGTGCCGCCGGAGCCCAGGATGCTGTCGATCGCGCTGACCCTGATGCTGCCGGCCGTCAGCAGCGTCAGCGTCTCGACGTTGCGGCTGCCGACCACGCTCTCGACGCTCGACAGCGCGACGCTGCCGGCGTTGAACAGCACGACCTGGTCGGTGGTGTCGCTGGAGCCCAGCACCGTCTCGATGCCGGTCAGCTTGAGCATGCCGCCGCTCAGCATCGTCACGGTGTCACCCGTGCCGGTGGTGCCGGTGATGTTCTCGACCGCGCTGACGCTCACCGACACCTGGCCGCTGCCCAGCAGCGTCAGCGCGTCGGCGCTGGCGGTCGAGCCGATCACGGTCTCGACCGCCGAGGTGGCCAGCGTCGCGGCGGCCAGCAGGCGCACCACGTCGGTGTTGCCGGTGCTGCCGGTGACCGTCTCGACGGCCGAGACCGACAGGTCGGCGCTGGTGAGCATCTGCACCGTGTCGCGGCCGCTGGAGCCGACCACGCTGTCGATCGACGAGACCGCCAGCGTGCCCGCGCTCAGCAGGCGCACGACGTCGGTGGTCTCGCTGGTGCCGGTGATGGATTCGACCGCGGACAGCGCCACCGTGCCGGCGGCCAGCATCACCAGGCTGTCGGTGCTGCCGGCCGAGCCGAGCACGCTGTCGATGTCGGAGATCACCACCGTCGCCGCCGTGGCCAGCGCGAGGATCTCGGTCGTGCCGGTCGAGCCGATCACCGACTCGATCGCCGAGATCGTGACGGTGCCGTTGGTGCCGGTCAGCGTCAGCGTGTCGCTGGCGCCGGCCGAGCCGGTGACGGTCTCGATCGCGCTGGTGCTCAGCGCGCCGCCCGACAGCATCACCACGGCATCGGTCTTGCCGGTCGAGCCGACGACGGTCTCGACGTCGCTGACGCTGAGCGTGCCCTGGGCCAGCAGTTGCACCACGTCGGCGGTGTCGAGGCTGCCGATCACCGTGTCGACCAGGCTGACCGACACCGTGCCGCCCTTGAGCAGGCTGACGATGTCGGTGGTGGCCGCCGTGCCCAGCACGGTGTCGATGTCGGAGACCGCCAGCGAGCCGGTGGTCAGCATCGTGATGATCTCGGTCACGCCGGTCTGGCCGTAGATCGACTCGATCGCCGAGACCGCGACGGTGCCGGCGGCCATGACCTTCAGCAGGTCGGTGCTGCCGGCCGAGCCGACCACGGTCTCGACCGCGCTGGTGCTCAGGCTGCCGGTGGCGTCCATGCGCACGACGTCGCGCCCGGCGCTGCCGACCACGGTGTCGACGGCCGAGACGTTCAGCGTGCCGGCAGCCAGCAGCGTGACCACGTCGGTGGTGTCGGCCGTGCCGACCACCGATTCGATCAGGCTGACGCCCACCGAGCCGGCGGTCAGCAGCGTGATCACCTCGCCGGTGCCGGCGGTGCCGATCACCGATTCGACCCCCGAGACGACCAGGCTGCCGGTCGTGCCCAGCGTGACCACGTCGCTTGCGGCGGTCGAGCCGATCACCGTCTCGATGGCCGAGACCATGATCGAGCCGGCGGCCAGCAGGGTGACGATGTCGGTGGTGGCGGTGGTGCCGACCGCCGACTCGACGCCCGACAGCGCCACCTGGCCGGTTTCGCGCATCGCGACGGTGTCGCGCCCGATGGAGCCGACCACCGATTCGATCGCCGAGATCGACAGCGTGCCGGCGGTCAGCAGCGTGATCGCGTCGTCGCTCTGCGCCGAGCCGGTGACGCTCTCGACGCCGCTGACGGCGAGCGCGCCGCCGTCGAGCAGCGTGACGGCGTCGCTGGCCGCGGCGCTGCCGACGACCGTGTCGACGTCGGAGATGGCCACCGCACCGGCGGTCAGCAGGCGCACCACCTCGGTGGCGCCGGCGGTGCCGAGCACGGTGTCGACCTGCGAGACCGACACGTCGGCGCCGACGATCGACAGGATCTCGGTCTGGCCGTTCTGGCCGATGACCGACTCGATCCCGGTGACCTGCAGCTCGCCACCCCCGAGCACGGTGATGACGTCGGTGCCGGTGGTGCCGACCGCGCTCTCGACCGACTGCACGCTCAGCCGGCCGGCGGCCAGCAGCGTGACCTGGTCGGTGGTGTCGCCCCCGCCGATCAGGGTCTCGATGCCGCTGACGCTGACCGAGGCGCTGTCGAGCAGCGTGATGGTGTCACCGCTGCCGCTGGAGCCGATCAGGGTCTCGATGCTGCTGACGGCCACGCTGGCCAGGCTCAGCAGGGTCAGCACTTCGGTGGCGGTGGAGCCCAGCACGCTCTCGACGCTGCTGACGGCCAGTGCGCCGGTGGTGCTGGCGCTGTCGATCGTCAGCGTGTCGGTGCCCGCCGAACCGATCACGGTGTCGACCTCGCTGAGGCTGACCGCGCCCTGGGTCAGCAGGCGCACGAGGTCGGTGGTGGCCGTGGTGCCGACCACGCTGTCGACCAGCGAGACGCTGATCGCGCCGGCCGACAGCAGCGTGACCTGGTCACCCGCGGCGGTCGTGCCCAGCACCGTCTCGATGCCGGAGACGGCGACCTCGCCGGTGGTCAGCAGGTTGAGCGTGTCGGTGGCCGCGGCCGAGCCGATCACCGTGGCGATGTCGGAGATGCCGACGGTGCCGGTGGCCAGCAGCGTCAGCACGTCGCCGCCGCCGGTGCCCAGCACCGATTCGATCCGCGAGACCGACAGGCTGCCGGTGTTGAGCAGCGTGACGGCGTCGCCCGTGCCGGTGCTGCCGATGACGGTGGCCACGTCGCTGACGGCCAGCGTGCCGGTGGCCAGCAGCGTGACCACGTCGGTGCTCGCGCCGGTGCCGAGCACGGTGTCGACGCCCGACAGGCTGACGCTGCCGGTGGCGAGCAGCGCGACGACGTCGCTGGCCTGGGTGGTGCCGATGATCGATTCGACCGCGGAGATCGCCAGCGTGCCCGAGGCCAGCATCGTGATCACGTCGCCGACGGCCGTGCTGCCGGTCACGGTCTCGATGCCCGAGATCGCCAGGCTGCCCGCGCCGAGCATGTGCAGCGCGTCGCCCGCGCCGGTGGTGCCGATCACCGTCTCGATGGCGGTGATGCGGACCTCGGAGGCGGGGGTGTCGAGCAGGGTCAGCACGTCGGTGCGGCCGGTCGAGCCGGTCACGGTCTCGACCGACGAGACCGCGATCGCGCCGCCGGTCAGCAGCGTGACGGACTCGTTGCCTCCGGCGTCGCCGATGACGGTCTCGACGCCCGAGACCTTGATCGCATCCCCTGCGGACAGGTGCACCTGGTCGGTGACGCCCGAGGCGCCGAGCACCGTGTCGATGCCCGAGACCTGGACCGAGCCGCTGTGCAGCAGCGTGACGGTGTCGTTGGTGGTCGTGGTGCTGCCGACGACCGTGTCGATCGACGAGATCGACACCGCCGACTGGTTGCCCGCCAGCGTCAGGCTGTCGCTGCCGGTGGTGCCCAGCACGGTCTCGACCGCGCTGACGGTGAGGCTGCCGGCGCTCGCCAGCGTGACGATGTCGCTGCCGGCGCTGCCGATGATGGTGTCGATCGCGTCGATGCGCAACTGGCCGCTGCTCAGCAGGGTCAGCGTCTCGTCGGTGGCGGTCGTGCCCACGACGGTGTCGATGGCCGAGAGGCTCAGCGCCGTCTGCGTGCCGCTCAGCGTGACGGCATCGGCCGCGCCGGCGCTGCCGATCAGCGTCTCGACGCCGTCGACCACGATCGAGCCGCCTTGCAGGATGCGCACGACGTCGGTGCCGGTGCTGCCGGTCAGGCTCTCGATGGCCGACAGGCTGACGCTGGCGCCGTTGCCTTCGAGCGTCAGGTGATCGCTGCCGGTCGAGCCGATGATGGACTCGAAGGCGCTGGCGCTGATGCTGCCCGCGCTCAGCAGGCTCAGGACCTCGCCGGTGGCGGTGGTGCCGGTGGCCGAGTCGATGTCGCGCACGGCCAGCGAGCCGCCGCTCAGCAGCGTCACCGCCTCGCCGACCACGGTCGTGCCGATGACGGTGTCGACCGCGCCCACGGCCAGGCTGTCGCCTTCGTTGGCCAGCGTGACCACCTCGGTCTGGCCGGTGCTGCCCAGCACGCTCTCGACGTCCGAGACGGTCAGCGAGCCGCCGTTGAGCAGGCGCACGACGTCGGTGCTGTCGACCGAGCCGACCACCGACTCGATCGAGGAGACGGCCACGGTGCCCGTGGCCAGCAGGGTCAGGGTCTCGGTCGCGCCGGTGCGGCCGATGACGGTGTTGATGTCGGAGACCGACAGTTCGGTGCCGGCGTTCAGCGTGACCACCTCGGTCAGCGCCGACGCGCCGGTGACGCTCTCGACGTCGGAGATCGCCAGCGCGCCGCTGGTCAGCATCACGACGGCGTCGCTGGTGTCGGTGCTGCCGATGACCGACTCGACCGCCGAGACCTCCAGCGTGCCGCCGGCCAGCATCTGCACCTGGTCGTTGTTGGCGGAGGTGCCGATGACCTGCTCGACATCGGAGACGCCGACCAGGCCGCTGCCCATCAGGCGCACGACGTCACCGGTCAGCACCGAGCCCTGCACGGTCTCGATGCCCGAGATGGCCAGCGTGCCGTTGGTGAGCATCGTCGCCACGTCGGTGCCGGTGGTGCCGGTCAGCGTTTCCACGGCGGACACGCTGACCGCCCCTTCGGTCAGCAGCACGACGCTGTCGTTGGTCGCGCTGCTGCCGGTGACGGTCTCGAAGGCCGAGATCCGCACCGTGCCGCCGCCGAGCAGCTGCAGCTCGTCGCTGCTGTCGGTCGTGCCGATCGCGCTCTCGACGGCCGAGATCGCCAGGGTGCCGGGGGTGGTCAGCGTGACGATGTCCGCGACACCCGACGAGCCCTGCACGGTCTCGACGTTGGCCACGCTGAGCGGGCCGGTGCTGAGCATGCGGACCAGGTCGGTGCCCGACGAGCCGGTGATGCTGTCGACGGCGGAGACGGCCACGGTGCCCGAGGACAGCAGCTCCAGCTCGTCGGTCGACGCGGTGGTGCCGATGACGGTCTCGATGTCGCTGGCCGACAGCAGGCCGGTGGTGGCCATCGTCAGGGTGTCGGTGCCGGTCGAGCCCAGCACGGTCTCGACCTGGGAGATGCGCACGGTGCTGGCGCCCAGCAGCGTCAGCGTGTCGCCCGAGGACGTGCCGCCGATGACGGAGTCGATGTCCTGCACGCTCAGCTCGCCGCTGTCGAGCAGGCGCACGGTGTCGACCACGCCGCTGCGGCCGATCACGGTGTCGATGTCCGACACCGCCAGGCTGCCCGCGCTCAGCAGCGTCAGCACCTCGGTGGCGCCGTCGCTGCCCAGCACGGTCTCGATGGTCGACAGCGCGATGCTGCCGCCGTTGAGCAGGGTCAGCGTGTCGGTGCCCGAGCTGCCCAGCAGGGTCTCGACGTCGGAGACGGCCACCGAGCCGGCGGTCAGGAAGCGCACCGTGTCCGTGCCGGCGGTGCCGACCACGCTGGCCACGGCCGACACGCCCAGCGTGCCCGCGGCCAGCATCTCGACGGTGTCGTCACCGCCGGTGCCGATGACGGTCTCGACCTCCGAGACGGCCAGCGTGCCGCCGGTCAGCAGCTGCACGGCGTCGTTGCCGGTGGAGCCGAGCACGGTGTCGACCTCGCTGACCCGCACCGTGCCGCTGGCGAGCAGCTGCACGGTGTCGACCGAGGCGATGTTGCCCAGCACCGTCTCGACGGCGCTGACGGCGATCTCGCCGCCGTTGGCCATCGTGACCCGGTCGGTGGCGGCCAGCGAGCCCAGCACGGTCTCGACGTCGCTGACGGTCACGCCGCCCGCGGTCAGCAGGCGCACGACGTCGGCGCTGTCGCCGGTGCCGATCACGCTCTCGATGCCGGAGATGTTCAGGGTCAGGTCGGTGCTGAGCTGCACCACGGTGTCGCTGCCGGCGCTGCCGATGACGCTGTCGACCTGGTCGACCGTCAGCTCGCCGGCGGCCAGCAGCACGACGCTGTCGGCGCTGCCGGCCACGCCGGTGACGCTGGCCACGCTGGAGACCGACACCTGGGCCGCGCTCATCAGCGTCAGGTGGTCGCCGGCCTCGCCGGTGCCGATCACCGATTCGACCTGGCTGACCTGCAGCGCGCCGGTGGTCAGCAGCGTGACCACGTCACGCGTGCCCAGGCCGCCGATCAGGGTCTCGACGTCGGAGATGGCCACCGAGCCGCTGGTCAGCAGCTGCACCAGGTCGGCGCCGGTCGAGCCCAGCAGGGTCTCCACCGCCGAGATCGCGATCGTGCTGTCGACCAGCAGCTGCACGGTGTCGGTGCCGGTCGAGCCGATGGCGCTGTCGATGTCGCTGACGCTCAGCGAGCCGGCGCTGAGCATGCGCACGGTGTCGGCCGTGCCGCCCGCGCCGGTGACGCTCTCGACCTCGCTGACGTAGACCGTGCCCGCGGTGCCCAGCGTGACGTGGTCGGTCAGCGCCGACGAGCCCAGCACGCTCTCGATGCCGCTGACGGTGAGCGCGTCGCCGGTCATCATCTGCACGATGTCGATGCCGTCGCTGCCCTGCACCGACTCGACGTCCTGGACCGCCACCGTGGCGGCGGTCAGCAGGCGGACCTCGTCGGTGCTGCCCGACGAGCCGGTGACCGTCTCGACGGCGGAGATGCTGACGACCCCGTCGGTCAGCAGCGTGATCGCGTCGGTGCCGCCGGCCGTGCCGACGACGCTGTCGACGTCGGAGATGGCGAGGGCGCCACCCTGCAGCAGGTGCACGGTGTCGGCGCTGCCACCGCCGGCGGCGATGACGGTCTCGACATCGCTGACCGCGAGCACGCCGTCGGCCGTGGCCTGCGTGACCACGTCGCTGGTGCCGGCCGAGCCGATCACCGAGGTGATCTGGGCCACCGTGACCGCGCTGCCGTCGAGCAGCGTCAGCACGTCGGTGCTGCTGCCGGTGCCGGTGACGGATTCGACCTCGCTGACCGCCAGCGAGCCGGCGACGGCCAGCGTCACATGGTCGGTGCTGCCGGTCGAGCCGATCACCGACTCGATCGCCGAGATCGACACCGTGCTGCCGTCGAGCAGGCGCAGCACGTCGCTGCCGGTCGAGCCGATGACGTTCTCGATGTCGCTGATGGCCAGCGTGCCGGCGTTGCTCAGCGTGACGGTATCGCTGCCACCCCCCTGGCCGATCACGGTCTCGACGTCGGAGACGCTGACCGTGGCGTTGGTGTCCATCAGGCGCAGCTCGTCGTCCGAGGCGGCCGAGCCGACGATGCTCTCGACGGCCGACAGCGCGAGCGTGCCGCCCGACAGCATCACCAGCGTGTCGCTGCCGCTCGCGCCGGTGACGGTCTCGATGCCCGAGACGGCCAGCGTGCCGGCGGTGAGCAGTTCCACCACGTCGGTGCCGGTCGAGCCGGTCACGGTGTCGATGGCCGAGACGCCGATCGTGCCGGCGTCGAGCAGGTGCACGACCTCGGTACTGGCGGTGCCGCCGATGACGGTCTCGACCGCCGAGACCGACAGCGTGCCGGGGGCGACGCGCAGGATGTCGGTGCCGCCGGAGCCGAGCACGGTGTCGATCTGGTTGACCGTGACCTGGCCCCCCGCCGAGGCGGCCAGGGTCACGACCTCGACCGCGTTGGCCGAGCCGGTGATGCTGTCGACCGCATCGGCGCCGCCCGAGACGGTGAGTGCGCCACCGCCTTGCAGCGTGACCCGGTCGGCGCCGCTGGTGCCGGTGACGGATTCGATGCCGGCCACCGTCAGGCTGCCGGCGGTGAGCAGGGTGACCTCGTCGGCCGTGCCGGCCGCGCCGATCACGGTCTCGACGTCCGAGACCGCCAGCGTGCCGTCGGTCAGCATCGTGACCACGTCGGTGCCGGTGGAGCCGAGCACCGATTCGATCTCGGTCACCGACATGCCTCCGCCCGTCAGCATCGCCAGCGTGTCGGTGCCGGAGGTGCCGACCACGCTCTCGATGCTGGAGACGGCATGCGTGCCGCTGTCGCCGAAGGTGACGGTGTCGACCGAGCCGGCCGCGCCCAGCACCGTCTCGACGTCGCTGGCCAGCAGCGCACCGCCGCCGGCGAGTTGCAGCACGTCGGTGGTGCCGCTCGAGCCGGTCACGGTCTCGATGCCGGTCACCGACAGGCTGCCGCTGAGCATGGTCACGGCGTCGGCGCCGGTGGTGCCGACGACGGTGCCCACGCTGTCGGCCGCCAGCGTGGCGCCGCTGCCTTGCAGGTGGATCACGTCGGTGGCCGCGCCGGTGCCGACGACCGACTCGACGTCCGACAGGCTGACCGCGCCGCTGGCCAGCAGCGTGACCGTGTCGGTGCTGCCGGCCGTGCCGATGACGCTGTCGACCGCGTTGATGGCGACCACGCCGGCCGCGTCCCCCAGCACGATGGTGTCGATCAGGCCGGACTGGCCGATCACGGTCTCGACCTCGCTGACGGTGACGCTGCCCCCGCCGTTGAGGTGGAGCTGGTCGGCGCCGGTCGAGCCGATCACGGTCTCGATCGCGGAGACGGTGACCGAGCCGCTGGCCATCGTGACCACGTCGGCGCCGGTCGTGCCCAGCACGGTGGCGACCGAATCGACGGTCAGGCTGGCGGAGGTGCCCAGCGCCTGGATCACGTCCGCACTGTGGCCGGTGCCGGTCACGCTGGCGATCGCCGAGACCGCCAGCGGACCGCTGGAGAGCAGGGTGACCGCATCGGCGGCATCACCGGTGCCGATCACGGTGTTGATGTTGCCCACGCTGATCGCGCTGCCGGTGTCCAGCAGCGTGACGGTCTCGTTCAGGCTGGCCGTGCCCAGCACGGACTCCACCGCGCTGACGGCCACGCTGCCGCCGCCCAGCAGCGTCAGCGCATCGGTGGCCGCGCTCGAGCCGGTGACGGACTCGACCGCCGAGACGGTCAGCGAGCCGGTGGCCATCGTGATCGCGTCGGTGCCGGTGGTGCCCAGCACCGTCGCCACGCTGGAGACGGTCAGGCTCGAGCCCGTGCCCAGCAGCTGGGCGACGTCGGTGGCGTTGCCGGTGCCGGTGAGCTGGTCGATGTCCTGCAGCTTGACGGTGCCGGTGGCCAGCAGCGTGAGCTGGTCGGCGGTGTCGGTGGTGCCGATGACGGTGTCGATGGCCGAGATCGCCAGGCTGGTCTGCGTGCCGCCCAGCGTCACGACCTCGGTCAGGCCGGTGCTGCCGATCACCGTGTCGACGTCCTGCAGCGTGATCGCGCCGCTGGTGATCAGCACGATCTCGTCGTCGCTGTCGGCGCTGCCGATGACGGACTCGACGCCGGAGACCCGCATGATGCTGCCGGTGCGCATCGTGACGGTGTCGGTGCCGGTCGACCCCAGCACGGTGTCGACCTCCTCGACCATCACCGGCGAGCTGTCCTGCAGCTGAAGGGTCTCGTTCTGGCCGCTGGCGCCCAGCACGGTGTCGATGGCCGAGATGCGCACGGTGCCGTTGGACAGCAGCGTCAGCGTGTCGGTCGCGTCGGTCGTGCCGATGACGGTGTCGACCTGCTCGACCGCCAGCGTGCCGGTGGTGGCCAGGCGCACGCTGTCGCTGGCCGCGGCCGTGCCGGTCACGGAGTCGATGTCGCTGATGACGATGCTGCCCGAAGTCAGCATCACCACCGTTTCCGTGCCGTCGGTGGTGCCGATCAGCGATTCGACGCCGGAGACGGCCAGCGTGCCGGTGGTCAGCAGCGTGACCGCGTCGGTGCTGCCGGTGCTGCCGATCACGCTGTCGATGTCGCTGACGGCGAGTGCCTCGGCCGTCAGCATCTGCACGGCCTGGGTCACGCCGCTGGCGCCGAGTACGGACTCCACGCCCGAGACCTTGAGCAGGCCGGCGTCGGTGAGCTGCACCACGTCGGTGATGGCTGCCGAGCCGAGCACCGTGTCGATGGCGGAGATGCCCACCGTGCCGCCGTTGAGCAGCGTCACGGTGTCGATGGTCGAGACCGTGCCCACGACGCTGTCGATGTCGCTGACGCTCAGCGTGCCGGCGGTCAGCAGCGTGACGGTCTCGGTGGTGTCGGAGGTGCCGATGACCGTCTCGACCCGCGAGACGGCCAGGTTGCCCAGCGTGGCCAGCGTCACCACGTCGGTGCCGGCCGAGCCGAGCACCGACTCGACGTCGCTGACCGAGACGCTGGAGGCGCTCAGCAGCTGCAGCGTGTCGGTGCCGCCCGAGCCGGTGACGCTGTCGATGGCCGAGATCGCGACCTGGCCGGCGGTCATCAGCGTCAGGGCCTCGGTGGTGTCGGTGGTGCCGATGACGGTGTTGATGTCGGAGATCGACAGGCTGTCGCCGGCCGCGCCCAGGCGCACCACCTCGGTGGTCGAGGCGCTGCCGGTGACACTCTCGACGCCCGAGACCGTCAGCGTGCCGCTGGCCATCAGGCGCACGTCGTCGCCCGCATCGGTCGAGCCGATCACGGTGTCGACCGCGCTGACCGACAGCGTGCCGGCCGCCAGCAGCTCGACCACGTCGGTGGTGGCGGTGGTGCCGTAGACGCTGTCGATGCCGCTGATCGACACGGTGCCGGTGCTCAGCAGCGTCAGCGCGTCGGTGGTCTCCGAGGTGCCGATCACCGTCTCGACCGACGAGACGGCCATCGCGCCGGTCGTCGCCATCGTGATCACGTCGGTGCCGGCCGAGCCGATGACGGTGTTCACGTCGCTGACGCTGACGCTGTCGGCGGCGAGCAGGCGCACCGTCTCGGTGGCCGCGCTGCTGCCGATCACGTTGGCCACGTCGGAGATGCGCACGCTGCCACCGTTGAGCAGGTGCAGCTCGTCGGAGCTCGAGCTGGTGCCGATCACGCTCTCGATGCCCGACACCGACAGCGTGCCGGTGGTCATCAGCGTGACCGCGTCGGCCGAGCCGGTCGAGCCGATGACGCTGGCGACGTCGCTGATCTGCAGCGAGCCGGTGGTCAGCAGCTGCACGATGTCGTTGATGTCGCCCGTGCCGGTCACCGTCTCGACGCCCGACAGGCGCACGGTACCGGTGGCCAGCAGCGTGACGGCGTCGCTCGCGCCGGTGCTGCCCAGCACGGTCTCGATGTCGCTGATCTCGACGGCTTCGCTGGCGAGCAGCTGCAGCGTCTGGCTGCCCGCGCTGCCCAGCACGCTCTCGACGCCCGAGATCCGCAGCGTGCCGGTGTTGAGCAGGCTCAGGGTGTCGTCGGCCGAGGCCGAGCCGATGACGGTGTCGATGGCCTGGACCGAGACGCTGGCGTTGTTGAGCAGCGTCAGCACGTCGGTGGTGGCGCTGGTGCCGACGACCGCGTCGATGTCGCTGACCGCGAGCGGGCCGGTCGACAGCAGCGTGACGGTCTCGGTGGTGTCGGCAGTGCCGACCACGGTCTCCACGCGCGAGACGGAGAGGTTGCCGGCCTGGGCCAGCGTCAGCACGTCGGTGCCGGTGGAGCCGAGGATGCTCTCGACGCCTTCGATCGTGACCGAGCTGGCGCTCAGCAGGTTCAGCGTGTCGGTGCCTGCCGAGCCGGTGACGCTGTCGATGGCCGACAGGGCCACCGTGCCGGCGGTCAGCAGCGTGACGGCCTCGGTCACGTCGGTGGTGCCGATGACGGTGTTGACGTTGGCGATCGACAGGCTGTCGCCGGCGTTGGCCAGCTGCACCACCTCGGTCAGCAGGGTGCTGCCCAGCACGGTCTCGACGCTGGAGAGGTGCACCGTGCCGCTCGACAGCAGCGTCACCTCGTCGCTGGCGTCCGACGAGCCGGTGATGCTGTCCACGCCGCTGACGGCCACGCTGCCGACGGTGAGCATCGTGATCGCGTCGGTGGTCGCGGCCGTGCCGATGACGCTCTCGACGGCACCGACCTCGATCGAGCCGGTCGACAGCATGCGCAGCGTGTCGGTGCCCGCCGAGCCCAGCACCGTCTCGATGCCCGACAGCGCCAGCGACGAGTCGGTCAGCAGGCCGATGGTGTCGCTGCCGGTGGAGCCGATCAGGGTCTCGATGCCCGACAGGTGCACGGTCTCCGGGTTGGCGGTGGCCAGCGTGATCGCATCCGATCCGCCGGCCGCGCCCAGCACCGACTCGATGCCGCTGATGGCGATGCTGCCGTTGGCCAGCAGCGTCAAGGTGTCGTCGATGGCAGTGCCGCCCTGAATGCTGTTCAGGTCGCCATTGATGACCACACCGTTGATGTCGATCGAATTCGCCATGTGCTGCTCCGGCTGCGATCGTTGCGTGATCGAGCACAAATGAAAAAATGGTCCGGCGGGACGCCGGGAGGCGATTCGTGAAAAGTAACCACCCGCAACAGGCTATCGGCCGGTCCATCCCCTTCTTGAGGGGTTTCTGGGGGCGAATCACCGGGCGCGGGCGGATTTCCATGCATCGCACTGACACTGTGAGGTGATCGGGGGCGGGGCCAGGGATGGATCAGCGTGGGCAGGGGCGGCCTTTTTCAGGCACCGCCGCGCTCGCGCCGGCTTAAGCTGGGAAGGTCCATATCCCCGTCCCACGGCGCTTCATTTCCGCCTTCCGCCCATGGCCGCACCGGCTTCTTCCCCTGCTGAACTGCGCCGCGCCGTCCTGGCGCAGTGGCGGGCCTACGCCATCGCCGGGGCCTTCAGCGCGGTCGTCAGCGTGCTGATGCTCACGCCCTCGCTGTTCTCGATGCAGGTCTACGACCGGGTGCTGGCCAGCCGCAACGAGCTCACGCTGTGGATGCTCAGCGGCATCACGCTCGGGCTGTTCCTGGTCATGAGCCTGCTCGACTGGGCACGTGGCGAGGTGCTGATGATCGCCAGCATGCGGCTCGACGCCCAGCTGGGCACCCGCGTGTTCGATGCCGCCTTCCAGCGCGGCCTGCGCGGCAACCCGGTCAGCCCGTCGCAGTCGCTGGCCGATCTGGCCCAGGTGCGCCAGTTCATCGGCGGCGCGCCGATGCATGCGCTGTTCGACCTGCCGTGGCTGCCGCTCTACCTGCTGGCGCTCTACCTGGTCCATCCGATGCTGTGCGTCTATTCGGTCGGGGGCTCGCTGCTGCTGGCCGGCCTGACGGCACTGACCGAATGGCTGACCTCCCAGCCGCTGGCCCAGGCCAACACCCAGGCCATCATCGCCAACCAGTTCGCCAACGGCGTGACCCGTCACGCCGAGGCGGTGCAGCCCATGGGCATGCTGCCCGCGCTGCGCCAGCGCTGGCGCGACCGCCAGGACGCGGTGCTCGGCCTGCAGGCCCAGGCCAGCGCCCGCTCCGAGCTGATCGGCGCCTTCACCCGCTTTGCCCGCGTGTCGCTGCAGTCGATGGCCATCGCGCTGGGCGCCTGGCTGGTGCTGCGCAACGAGCTGAGCGGCGGGGCGATGTTCGCCGCCTCGCTGCTGGTCGGCCGGGCCTCGGCGCCGGCCGAGCAGATCATCGGGCTGTGGCGCCAGCTGGTCGCCGCCCGCGGGGCCTGGCAGCGGCTGGACCAGCTGCTCGCCGAGGTCGCGCCGCTGCCGGCCCGCATGGCGCTGCCGCGACCGCTGGGCCATGTGCAGGTCGAGGGCCTGGTGGCCATGTCGCCGGGCACCCAGGTGCCGATCCTGCGGGGCGTGTCGCTGGTGGCCGAGCCGGGCGACATCGTCGGCGTGATCGGGCCGAGCGCCTCGGGCAAGTCGACGCTGTCGCGCATGCTGGTCGGTCTGTGGGCGCCGGCGATGGGCCACGTGCGGCTCGACGGCGCCGACATCGCGCCCTGGGCCCAGGGTGAACTCGGTCCCTACATCGGCTACCTGCCGCAGAGCATCGAGCTGCTCGACGGCACCGTGGCCGAGAACATCGCCCGTTTCGGCCCGGCGGACCCCGAGCTGATCGTCAAGGCCGCCAAGCTCGCCGGCGTGCACGACATGATCCTGCGCCTGGCGCAGGGCTACGACACGATCATCAGCGCCACCGGCGGCATGCTGTCGGGCGGCCAGCGCCAGCGGGTCGCGCTGGCCCGTGCGCTCTACGGCTCGCCGCCGCTGGTGGTGCTCGACGAGCCGAACTCCAACCTCGACGGTGCCGGCGAAGCCGCGCTGCACGACGCGCTCGTCGGCCTGAAGGCCCGCCGCGCCACCGTCTTCGTCATCACCCAGCGCAACGGCGTGCTGGCCATGGCCGACAAGCTGCTGTGGCTGCAGGACGGCCAGGCGATGGCCTACGGCTCCCGCCACGAGGTGCTGCTGCGCCTGTCCGCCGGAGCCGCTCCCGCCGGAGGCGCCGCCCCGCCGCCCCAGGCCCAGGCCCAGGCCCAGGCTCAAGCTCAAGCGAAGGCACAGGCACAGGCTCAGGCTCAGGCTCAGGCACAGGCACAGGCACAGGCACAGGCACAGGCACAGGCACAGGCACAGGCACAGGCACAGGCACAGGCTCAGGCTCAGGCTCAGGCTCAGGCTCAGGCTCAGGCTCAGGCGGCCGCGCGGGCCGCCGAGCCGGCGGCCCGGCCGGCGTCCGATGAGGCGGTCGCGCCATGAAGCTGGGCGAGCGCATCTCGGGCATGGTCGGCGGCTTGCTGCCGCAGCGCAAGGCCGCGCCGGCTGCGGCGCCCAAGGGGCCCCGCAGCACGTTTTCCATCACCGTCGGCGACGGGGACGACGAACCCGCGATGGTGCCGCTGGCCAAGCTCGACATCATCCAGGTGCCCGCCTCCCAGGCCATTCCCGGCACGCCGCCGGTCACCCTCACGCCGGTCGAGCCCGCGGCGCCTGCCCGCGTCCGGACTGCCACGCCGGCCGCGGGGGGCGAGCCCCCGCCGGTCGAGCGACGCCAGGACCCCGCCCGGCGCGAGCGCCAGCCCCGTGCCCCGGTCGAACCTCCGGTGCTGACCGAGCGCCTGCCGGTGCGCGAGCGGCGCGAGCCCGAAGCCAGCCCCGAGCGGGCGGTGGTCGCCGCCGCGCCGACGCCGGTCGCGCTGCCGCTGGCGGGCGGGGCCCCGCTGCGCCCGCCGCTGAGCATCCGCCTGCCCCTGATCGTCGGGCTGAGCGTCATCCTGCTGGGGGGCGTCGGTTTTGTCGGCTGGGCGGCGACCGCGCCGTTGGCCGAGGGGGTGCCGGCCGAGGGTTACGTCAAGATCGAGACCAGCCGCAAGACGGTGCAGCACCTCCGGGGCGGCATCGTCGAGTCGATCCTGATCCGCGACGGTGACGCGGTGAAGGCCAACCAGGTGCTGTTCAAGCTCAACGACACCGAGGTGCGCGGGCGCATGCAGTCGATCGAGTCGCGCCTGATGGCCGCGCTGGCGCTGGAGGCCCGCCTGCTGTCCGAGCGCCGGAGCGACGGCCAGCTGGTCTTCCCGCCCGAGCTGACCGCCCACGCCGGCACGCCCGCCGCCGACGAGGCCATGCGCACCCAGCAGCAGCTCTTCAACGCCCGTCGCACGGGGGTCTACACCGACGTCGCGATCCAGTCCGTCAACACCTCGTCGCTCGAGAGCTACGTGCGCGGCCTGCAGGCCGATGCCCAGGCCAAGACCGAGCAGATCGCGCTGCTCAACCAGGAACTCAAGTCCCAGCGTGACCTGGCCGCGCAGGGATACGTGCCACGCGTGCGGGTCTCCGAGCTGGAGCGCCAGGTGCTGCTGATGCAGGGCCAGCTCAGCGAGGTGCAGGGCAACATCGGCCGGGTGCGCGGCAGCATCTCCGAATCGCGCCTGAAGGTCACGCAGCGCCGCACCGACGTCAGCAAGGACGTCGAGACCCAGCTCACCGAGGTCCAGTCCCGCGTCAACGACCTGCGCGAGCAGATGACCAGCCTGCGCGAGGAGTTCGAGCGCATGGTCATCCGGGCGCCGGGAGACGGCGTGGTCGTCGACCTGCAGGTCCACACCGTCGGTGCCGTCATCAACCCCAGCCAGCGCCTGCTCGACGTCGTGCCGGCCCGCGAGCCGCTGATCGTCGAGGCCCAGGTGCCCGCGCGCCTGTTCGACAACCTGCGTGCCGGCATGGTCTGCGACGTGCGGTTCACCGGCCCCGACCAGAGCGTCACCCGCCCGGTCAAGGGCACCGTCACCTACGTCGCGCCCGACCGCAGCATCGACCCCGCCCGCGGCGACAGCTACTTCGTCACCCGTGTCCAGGTCACCGACCAGGCCCTGGCCGACGCCAACCTCAAGGTGATGCAGCCCGGCATGCCCGCCACCGTGATGATCACCACCGCCGAACGCTCCCTGCTGCACTACCTGGTCTCGCCGCTGATGAAGCGGCTGCCCGGAGCGCTGGCCGAGCGCTGAGGCCCATGAAAAAGCCCGGCGGAGCCGGGCTGTGGTCTGGCGCTGCGGGCGGGTGCCTTATCGGGCGGCGTCCTGCAGGTGGTAGTCGGTCACGCGCTGCACCTCGTTCTTCGAGCCGAGCACGACGCTGACCCGCTCGTGCAGCTTGCCGGGCTGCAGTTCCATGATGCGCTGGTGGCCGTTGGTGGCGATGCCACCGGCCTGCTCGACCAGGAAGGCCATCGGGTTGGCCTCGTACATCAGGCGCAGCTTGCCCGGCTTGTCCGGATCACGCTGGTCCCAGGGGTACATGAAGATGCCGCCGCGCGTCAGGATGCGGTGCACGTCGGCGACCATCGAGGCCACCCAGCGCATGTTGAAGTCCTTGCCGCGCGGGCCTTCCTTGCCGGCCAGGCATTCGTCGATGTAGCGCTTCACCGGCGGGGCCCAGTGGCGCATGTTCGACATGTTGATCGCGAATTCCTTGGTGTCGGCCGGGATCTGCACGTTCTCGCTGGTCAGCACCCAGGAGCCGGTCTCGCGGTCGAGCGTGAACATGGCCACGCCGTCGCCGACGGTCAGCACCAGCGTGGTCTGCGGGCCGTAGACGCAGTAGCCGGCCGCGGCCTGCTGCTTGCCGGGCTGCAGGAAGTCCTCCTCGCTGACGCCGCGCTGGTTGTTGACCTTGCGCAGCACCGAGAAGATGGTGCCGATGGAGACGTTGACGTCGATGTTGCTGGAGCCGTCGAGCGGGTCGAACAGCAGCATGTACTCGCCCTGCGGGTAGCGGTTGGGCACGACGTGGATGGAGTCCATCTCCTCGGACGCCATGGCCGCCAGGTGGCCGCCCCACTCGTTGGCCTCGATCAGCACCTCGTTGGAGATGATGTCGAGCTTCTTCTGCACCTCGCCCTGGACGTTCTCGCTGCCGGCCGTGCCGAGCACCTCGCCCAGCTCGCCCTTGTTGACGGCGATGGCGATGCGCTTGCAGGCGCGTGCCACCACTTCGATCAGCAGGCGCAGCTGGGCCGGGATGTGGCCGTGCTCACGCTGCTGTTCGACCAGGTACTGGGTGAGACTGATGCGTTTGGTCATGTCGGTATGGGCCTTTCGGGGCGACGCAGTTACAGAGTGGTTTCTTGCCTGGGCGGCATCCTAACGGCAGTGGCGCCCAAAACCGAGCGCCACCACCCCCCCATCCTCAGTCTGCCAGCGCACGCGTGACGATTTCTCGCGTGTCGGGCGACAGATCGGGGTGGGCCGCCACCCGTTCGATGGCCGCCTGTGCGGCCGCGCGCAGCGGCTCGGCCAGCGCGCGCCAGCGGTCCAGCGCCCGCGCCAGGCGCGAGGCGAGCTGCGGGTTGATCGGGTCGATCGCGAGCACCTGGGCCGACCAGAAGGCGTAGCCGGCGCCATCGCCGCGGTGGAAGGCGGCCGGGTTCTGCGTCATGGCCATCAGCAGGCTGCGTGCCCGGTTGGGGTTGCGCAGCGTGAAGTCGGCATGCCCGGCCAGCGCCCGGATGCGCTCGAACACGCGGCCTTCGTGCTCGCAGGCCAGGGCCTGCAGCGTGAACCACTTGTCGATGACCAGAGCCTCGCCGCGGAAGAGGGCGTGGAAATGCGCCAGCGCCGGCTCGGCCAGCGGGTGGTGGGCCTGCACCAGGGCCGACAGCGCGCCCAGGCGGTCGGTCATGTTGCTGGCGTCCTTGACCCGCTGGTAGGCGCGGCCGGGCCAGGCGGCATCCCCGCTGGCCACCGACTGCAGCACCAGCATGTGCAGCGCCTGGTTGGCCAGCGCACGGCGGCCTGCGCCCAGCGCGTCGGGGCGGTAGCCACCGGTGTCGCCGTGGGCGGCCCAGGCGGCTTCCCACTGCGGCTGCAGCTGGCGCGCGAGCTCGGCGCGCAGGCCTTCACGCACGGCGTGGATGCGCTGCGGATCGACGGCCTGGCCGCTTTCGGCCAGGCGCTCGGCCACGTAGGCCTCGCTGGGCAGCGTCAGCACCAGCTCCTTGAAGGCGGCGTCCAGCGTGGGCTCGTCGAGCACGGCGCGCAGCGCGCCGGCCAGTGCCGCATCGAGGGCGACCGGCTGCTCGCCGCGCAGGGCCTGCAGCATGCGGTCCAGCGCCAGGCGCTGGCCGGCCTCCCAGCGGTTGAAGGCGTCGCTGTCGTGGGCCAGCAGCGTCAGCAGCTGCTCGTCTGCCGCCGTCCAGTCGAGCACGACCGGGGCGGAAAAACCGCGCAGCAGCGAAGGCACCGGCACACCGTCCAGGCCGGTCAATCCGGTGAACACGAAGGTCTGCCGCTCGGTGTCGAGCACCAGCACCCGCTCGGTGTCGCCCGAGGGGGCTTCGCCCTCGAGCTGCAGCGCCAGCGCCCGCCCGTCGCGGCCGACCAGCCCCACGGCCACCGGGATCACGAAGGCCTGCTTGACCGGCTGGCCGGGCGAGGGCAGGGCGCTCTGGCTCAGCGTCAGCGTGAAGGTGCCGGCTTCGGCGTCGAAGTGGCTGGTGGCCTGCAGGCGGGGCGTGCCCGACTGGCTGTACCAGCGCTTGAAGCCGTCGAGCCGGGTCGCCAGCGCGCTGCCGGGGTTGGCGTCGGCGATGGCCTGGGCAAAGTCGTCGCAGGTCACGGCCTGGCCGTCGTGGCGGGCGAAGTACAGGTCCATGCCGGCCCGGAAGCCGGCGCGGCCGACCAGCGTGGCCATCATGCGCACGACCTCGGCACCCTTCTCGTAGACGGTGGCGGTGTAGAAGTTGTCGATCGCCTGGTAGCTGTCCGGGCGCACCGGGTGGGCCATCGGGCCGGCGTCCTCGACGAACTGGATCTGGCGCAGCTGGCGCACGTCCTCGATGCGCTTGACCGCGCGCGCGCTGGCCTCGCCGGCCATGTCCTGGCTGAACTCCTGGTCGCGGTAGACGGTCAGGCCTTCCTTCAGGCTGAGCTGGAACCAGTCGCGGCAGGTGATGCGGTTGCCGGTCCAGTTGTGGAAGTACTCGTGGCCGACGACGGCCTCGACGTTGCCGAAGTCGATGTCGGTGGCCGTCGCGGGGTTGGCCAGCACGAACTTCGTGTTGAAGATGTTCAGGCCCTTGTTCTCCATCGCGCCCATGTTGAAGTCGCTGACCGCGACGATCATGAAGCGCTCGAGGTCCAGGCTCAGGCCGAAGCGGGCCTCGTCCCAGGCGACCGAGGCGATCAGCGAGTTCATCGCGTGTTCGGTCTTCTCGAGGTCGCCGGCGCGCACGTAGACCTGCAGCAGGTGGTCACGGCCCGAGCGGGCGCGGATCTTCTGCTCGCGGCAGACCAGGTTGCCGGCCACCAGCGCGAACAGGTAGCTGGGCTTG
Organism: Sphaerotilus hippei; assembly: GCF_003201595.1. Lineage (GTDB taxonomy): Bacteria > Pseudomonadota > Gammaproteobacteria > Burkholderiales > Burkholderiaceae_C > Sphaerotilus > Sphaerotilus hippei. The sequence continues at coordinate 100,666 of NZ_QJJS01000011.1, forward strand.
GGGTGCGGGTCGCTCCAGACGGCGTAGTGGCGGCCGTTCTCCAGCGTGCCCTGCTCGACCAGGTTGCCGTTGGACAGCAGCACCGGGAAGGCCCGGGCGTCCGCGCGCAGCGTGACGCGGTAGACGCTCATCACGTCCGGGCGGTCGAGGAAATAGGTGATGCGGCGGAAGCCCTGGGCCTCGCACTGGGTGAAGAAGTTGCCGCCCGAGGTGTAGAGCCCGGACAGCTGGGTGTTCTTCTCGGGCGCGCAGGTGTTGCGGATCTCCAGCGCGAAGGGCTCGGCCGGCAGCTTGTCGAGCACCAGCTGCCCGGCCTCGAAGCGGAAGGACACGCTCTCGCCGTTGACCAGCACCCGCGTGAGCACGATGTCCTCGCCGTCCAGGCGCAGGGCCTCGCCGGCCCGCTCGGGGTTGGGCTCGACCTGCAGGCGGCTGATGACCAGGGTCTTGTGGCCTTCGAGCTCGAAGGTCAGGTCGACGCCGCGGATCCAGTGGGTCGGCGCCAGATAGTCCTCGCGGCGGACCAGGGCAACGCTGCCTTCACGCATGGGGCTTCTCTTTCTGAACGATCGGTAGGGAGTCCGGGATCCGGTGGCCGACGAAGTCGGCGGCGGTCGCGATCACGTTGGGGAAGGCGCCGAACGCGTCGGCGTCCAGGGTGGTGGTCAGGGCCACGGCCGGCATGCCGGCGCGACGGGCCGCCTCGATGCCCAGCGGTGCATCCTCGTAGACGAGGCACTGCGTGGCGGCCAGGCCCAGGCGGCGTGCCGCCTCGAGGAAGATGTCCGGATGCGGCTTGCCGCGCAGCCCGTCGGCCGGGCAGACCACGGCGTCGAAGCGTGCGGCCAGGCCGAAGCGCCGCGCCGCCACCTCGATGTTGGCCGGTGGCGCGGCCGTGCAGATCGCCAGCTTCAGGCCGCGCTCGCGGGCCTGGGCGAGCACCTCGTCCACCCCGGGGATGAGCTGCAGCTCACGCTCGGCGATCTCGCGGTAGAGCACTTCCTTGCGCTCTGCCAGCGCGTCGCGCTCGGACACGCTGCGCCCGGGCAGCATGTCGGCCAGGATCTCCTGGTTGGTCCGGCCTGCGGTGGCCTGGAAAAAACCGTCCTCGTCGAAGGGCAGGCCGATCTCGGCATGCCACAGCGCCCAGGAGCGGTCATGCAGCTGCATGCTGTCGATCAGCGTGCCGTCCATGTCGAAGAGCAGACCGGCCACGTCGTGGCCGGACACCGCAGGAGGAAGGCTCATGGCTCAGAGTCCCGATTTCAGGCTGGCTTCGATGAAGGCGTCGAGGTCACCGTCGAGCACCTTCTGGGTGTTGGAGATCTCGACGTTGGTGCGCAGGTCCTTGATGCGGCTGTTGTCCAGCACGTAGCTGCGGATCTGGTGGCCCCAGCCGACGTCGGTCTTCGTGTCCTCGAGCTTCTGCTGCTCTTCCTGGCGCTTGCGCAGCTCGTGGTCGTAGAGCCGCGAGCGCAGGCGCTTCCAGGCCACGTCGCGGTTGCTGTGCTGGCTGCGGCCGTCCTGGCACTGCACGACGATGCCCGTCGGGATGTGCGTCAGCCGCACCGCCGAGTCGGTCTTGTTGATGTGCTGGCCGCCCGCGCCCGAGGCCCGGAAGGTGTCGGTGCGCACGTCCGACGGGTTGATGTCGATCTCGATCGAGTCATCGACTTCCGGGTAGACGAACAGCGAGGCGAAGGACGTGTGGCGTCCGCCCGACGAGTCGAACGGGCTCTTGCGCACGAGCCGGTGCACGCCGGTCTCGGTGCGCAGGTGGCCGAAGGCGTAGTCGCCCTCGACCTTGATGGTCGCGCTCTTGATGCCGGCGGTGTCGCCTTCGGTCTGGTCCTCGACCGTGGCCTTGAAGCCCTTGCGCTCGCAGTACTTCAGGTACTGGCGCAGCAGCATGCTGGCCCAGTCGCAGGCCTCGGTGCCGCCGGCGCCGGCCTGGATGTCGACGAAGCAGCTCAGCGGGTCGGCCGGGTTGCTGAACATGCGGCGGAACTCGAGCTGCTCGACGGTGGCGCGCAGCGTGGCCGTCTCGGCCTCGATCGCCTCGAGCGACTCGAAGTCCTCTTCGGCCTTCGTCATCTCGAACAGCTCGGCGTTGTCGGCCAGCTGCGACTTCAGGTGGTCGATGGTGGCGACCACGTCCTCGAGCGACTTCTTTTCCTTGCCCAGCTCCTGGGCGCGTTTCGGGTCGTTCCAGACCGCCGGGTTTTCCAGGGCGGCGTTGACTTCATTCAGGCGGAGGGACTTTTGATCGTAGTCAAAGGTACCCCCTTAGCGCTTCTGTGCGCTCGCCCAGATCGGACAGCGAGCTGCCGATGGCGTTGATGCGTTCGATGTCCATGTGGGTGTCCGTGAGGAACCAGATGAGGGAGGGGTGCATTTTCGCATGGCGGCACCGCGTGCTTTTCCCTCTTGCACGAATCTGACGTGCCGCTCACCATGGAAGGCTGTGCTTTGATGATGAGGCCGGACCCGCGACGAGGCGGAGGCCGGCCCGGGAGACCCAGTCCATGAGTGCGACGATGTCCGGAACGCCCGGGGCGGCCAGCGGTCCGCCGGATGCCCCCGCGGCGCTTGTGTCTCCCCAGGCCGGCCGGGTCGTCGCGCTGCGGCCTGCGCGTTACCAGCAGCTGCGGGAGCTGTCGGGTGGCCTGGACATGGCGAAGGAGCCTGCCCGGCCGCTGCGCACCCACCCCGAGGTCGAGCAAGCCCGGGCCATCCGGGTGCGTTTCTGGCGCCGCACCCGCCTGCTGACGCTGGCGCTGCTGGCCGTCTGGCTGGTGGTGACGCTGACGGTGAGCTACTTCGCCCGCGAACTGAGCCCGATCGTCGCCGGCTGGCCGCTGAGCTTCTGGGGCGCCGCCCAGGGTGCGCTGATCGTCTACGTGCTGATCATCGTCGCCTATTCCTGGGTGATGGACCGGCTGGAGCAGTCCTGCCAGGACGAGCTGCGGCTGTCGCGCCGCCAGGACTGAACGGCCTGGTCGCCGCCTTTCCCGGAGGGGGCTCAGGCCAGGTGGCGCCGCAGCGTGTCGGCCAGCGCCTCGGGCTGGTCGTGGTGCAGCATGTGGCCGCTGGGGCTCAGGCGCTGGCGCGACAGCTGCGGCACCACCGCCAGCCGCTGCTCGAACTCGCTGCGCGGGTAGCGGTGGCCCCACCACACGGCGGTGTCGGTCAGGTCGCCATCGACCCACAGCACCGGGGCGCTGATGGCCCGCCAGCAGGCCAGCACCTCGTCGACGTGGTAGAGCACCGGGTTGACCTGCTTGTGGGCCGCGTCGGCGAGCAGGTGCCAGCGGCCGGCCTCGTCGCGGTGCGACCAGTGCGCGGCCAGCCAGGCGGCCCGTGGTGCGCTCAGCCTCGGGTTGTTGCGGCGCAGCCGGGCGGCCACGTCGTCGACGCTGCGGTAGCTCTGCAGCGTGCCCGGAGACTGCAGGCCGTCGAGCCACTGCCGGTAGCGCTCGGGCGCCTGTTCGGGCCGGGTCGCGGGCAGGCCGAAACCCTCCAGGTTGACCAGCCGGCGGATGCGCTGCGGGCGCACGCCGGCATAGACCATCGCGATGTTGCCGCCCATGCTGTGGCCGACCAGGTCGACCGGCGTGTCGCTGGCCAGGCCCAGCGCCGGCTGGCGCAGCAGCGCGTCCAGATCGGCCAGGTAGTCGGGAAACCAGTAGCTGTCGGCCCCGGGCACGCGGGTCCAGCCGAAACCGCGCCAGTCCGGTGCGACGATGAAACGGGCCTCACCCTCGCGCTCGGCCAGCGCGTCGACCAGGAACTGGAAGGACGCGGCCACGTCCATCCAGCCGTGCAGCAGCACCAGGGCCGGTCGCTGCGCCGTGACGGTCGAGGCGTCGCCCCAGCAGCGCACGTGGTACTGCAGGCCGCGCACGTCCAGCCAGAGCGAGCGGCCATGCTGCAGGGGCTGGTAGCGGGCCTCGGGGCGGGTGCAGTCGTCCATCGTGCGGTCGGCCTCGCTGGGGGTTCAGATCGTTTCGGGCGGGTCCTGGAAACGACCGGCCCGGTAGGTCAGCACCAGCGTGTCGCGCCAGCCGCGCTCGCCCATCGGCTGGATGGGGGTGCTTTCATGGATGACCCGGTCGTCGTCGAGCAGCAGCGCGCTCCAGGGCTGGTCGAGCGTGAAGCGCACGCCGTGCGGGCCGTCGGCCTGGAACACCCGCGTCTCGCCGCCCAGCACGCCGCTGCGCTGCACCAGCACGACGGCCACGAAGTTCACGCCGTCGCGGTGCGCCCCTTCGGGCGTGGGCCGGCCCACGCCGCCGGTGGTGTCGATGCGGAAGGGATGGGCCTCGATGAACCAGCGGCCGTCGAAGGCCGGCTCGCTGGCCGTCGGGTGGGCGGCCTCGGCGAAGATCCGGCCCAGCCCCTGCACCAGCGCGAGGAAGGCGGGCGAGTCCGCCAGCCCGGCGTCGAGCGGCGCGAAGTGGCGCAGCATGCCGCCGTGCAGGGCGTTGTAGGTGGTCGGCTGCCAGTGCGGGCGGTGCGGCACGGTCGTCAGCGTGCCGCGGCTCACGTCCTGCACCAGGCTGCCATGGCGCCGGCTGCGGTAGCGACCGCCGTCCTTCAGGTGCGCGTCGGGCGGCAGGTCGTCCCAGGCCGGCTCGAGCGTGTGCAGCACCTCGAGCGAGGTGTCGGCGAGCCGGGCGACGGTGGCCGGCGACAGGCGGGCAAAACCTTGGCGGGCCAGCAGGGCCGAGGCGGTTCCGGCGGCCGCGGGGTCCAGGGGTTCGGGTTGGGGCAGGGGGGAAGACATGCGCCGATTGTGCCCGCACCACCACGGCGGGTCCTGCGCCGGCTCTGTGTCTCGCCCCGTGCGCCAGGGCGCTCAGTGCACCTCGGGTTCGTGGTCGCGGCGCCATTGCGCCAGCAGCATCGCCACGACCATCAGCGCCGCGCCGCCCCAGCCGCGCAGGCCCAGCTGATCGCCCATGAAGGCCCAGCCCGCCAGCGCGGAGAACACGCCTTCGCTGCTGTAGATGATGGCCGCGTGCGAGGCCTGCGCGGTGCGCTGGGCCACGACCTGCAGCGTGTAGGCCAGGCCGACCGACAGCACCCCGCCGTAGGCGATGGCGCCGGCGGCCTGGCTGAGCGCGGCCGCGCTCAGCGGCTCGCGCCACAGCGCCACGGCCAGCGACAGCAGCCCGGCGATCGTGTACTGCAGCACCGCCAGGCGCAGCGTGTCGTGCCGGCGGGCGTAGACGCCCACCAGCATCATGTGCACCGCCCACAGCCCGGCCCCGCCGAGCTGCAGCCAGTCGCCCGCGGCGATGCCGGCGTCGGGCTGGACGCTCAGCAGGTAGAGCCCGCCAGCGGCCAGGCCCACGGCCGCCCAGGTCGACCCGGGGGCCCGTTCACCGAACGCCAGCATCAGCACCGGCACGATCACCACGTACAGCCCGGTGATGAAGCCCGCATTGCTCACCGAGGTGCCCAGCAGGCCGACCTGCTGCAGGTTCACCGCGGCGAACAGCACCAGCCCCAGCACCAGGCCGGCGGGCACGATGCCGCGGCTCTCGTGCACCGGGTGGGTCGCCAGCGGGCCCGGACGCCACCACCACAGCGGCGCGACCATCGCCGCCCCCAGCAGGAAGCGGGCGCCGGTGTAGAGAAAGGGGCCGATCGTGTCCATGCCCAGGCGCTGGGCGACGAAGGTCGAGCCCCAGATGGCCGCGGCCGCCAGCATCAGCAGGTCGGTGCGCAGGGTGCGGGAGGAAGGAGTCATGCAGCAGGCCGGAGGCAAACCGCCGAGCCTACCTCAGCACGGCGGGCCCGCCTGCGGCACACTGGCGGCCCCGAGCTTGTGGAACCTGTCATGACGACCCTGACCCCTGTCCGACTCGGCCGCAGCGACCTGCTGGTCAGCCCGATCTGCCTGGGCACGATGACCTTCGGCGAGCAGGTCGACGCGCCCCTGGCGCATGCGCTGCTGGACCGTGCCCTCGAGCGTGGCATCGACTTCATCGACACCGCCGAGATGTATGCGGTGCCGCCGCGGCGCGAGACCTTCGGCGCCACCGAGCGCATCCTCGGCGAGTGGTTCGCGGCCCGGCCGTCGCGCCGTGACCAGGTGGTGCTGGCCAGCAAGGTGGCCGGCCCGTCGCGCGGCATGGACTGGATCCGCGGCGGCAGCGCCGACCTGAAGGCCGCCGACATCGTGCAGGCCTGCGAGGACAGCCTGAAGCGGCTGCGCACCGACATGATCGATCTCTACCAGATCCACTGGCCGGTGCGGCCGGTGCCGATGTTCGGCAGCGTCTACTTCGACCCCGCGCCGCCGGCCGAGGCGCACAGCTCGATCGAGGAGCAGCTGCGGGCGCTGGCCCGCCTGGTCGAGCAGGGCAAGGTGCGTGCGGTCGGGCTGTCCAACGAGACGCCCCACGGCGTCAGCGAGTTCGTGCGCCTGGCCGAACAGGCCGGACTGCCGCGCATCGCCACCGTGCAGAACCCCTACTGCCTGATCAACCGGGTGAGCGACAACGCGCTGGACGAGGTGATGCACCACCTGGACGTGTCGCTGCTGGCCTATTCGCCGCTGGGCTTCGGCCTGCTGACGGGCAAGTACGACGAAGGGGGTTTCGACGATCCGCGGCAGACCGGCCGCATGGCGCTGTTCGAGCGCATGAAGCAGCAGCGCTGGGGCCGGCCCGAGTCGCTCGCGGCCGCGCGGGCCTACAACCGGCTGGCCCGCGAGCACGGCCTCACGCCCACCCAGCTGGCGCTGGCCTTCTGCTACCGGCGCTGGAGCGTGGCCAGCACCATCATCGGCGTGACGACGATGGCCCAGCTCGACGAGGACATCGACGCCTGGTCGGTGCCGATCGGCCCGGAGCTGTCGGCGGCGATCGACGCGATCCGCTGGGTGCACCGCGACCCGGCGCAGTGAGCGCGGGGTTCAGGGCGGCAGGCGCTGCAGCCGCTCCAGGCGCTGCAGCACGCGCTGCGGATCGAAGCCGAGCTGCACCTGGCCGGCGACCCGCACGACGGGCGTGCCGGACGCCCCGGTGCGCTCGTGCTCACGCCGGCACTCGGCGTCGCGCTCGATCAGGCATTCGCTGAACGCCACCTGCTGGCGCTGCAGCCAGTCCCGGGCGCGGTCGCAGTGGTGGCAGTCCGTCGACGAGATCAGCCTCAGCTCGCCCGGACGGACCTGGGCCCGCAGCCCGGCGCCCAGCTGCCGGTCCTGCCAGTGGCGCAGCCCGGTCGAGGCCAGCGCGCCCAGTGCCACCAGTCCCGCGAGCGTCAGCGCGAGGCGCCAGGACGACACGGGCGCCGGGTTCACGCGCCGCCGTGGTCCGGGCGGGGCTCGGCGGTGGCGGCGGTGACCACCACCTCGATCTTCCACTCCGGGCGGGCCAGGCGGGCCTGCACCGTCGCCCGCGGCGGGGTGTGGCCGGGCACGACCCAGGTGTCCCAGACCGCGTTCATGCCGTCGAAATCGGCCAGGTCAGCCAGGTAGATCTGCACCATCAGCAGGCGCGAGCGGTCGCTGCCGGCCCGCTCGAGCAGGCGGTCGATCATCGCCAGCACCTGCGTGGTCTGGCCGGTGATGTCCTGGCTGGCGTCGTCGGGCACCTGCCCGGCGAGGTGGATGGTGCCGTGGTGGATGGCCGCCTCCGACAGGCGCGGACCGACGTCAAGGCGTTGCAGCGAGCTCATTTTTTCCTGGCCTTTCGGGCCGGCGTCGTGTCCGGCGGGGTGGGGGCGGCCTTCTGGCCGATGCGGCTTTCCTGGCCGCGCAGCAGCTTGTCGATGTTGGCGCGGTGGCGCGCGATCAGCAGCGCGCTCATCACCGCCAGGGCCAGCGTGGCCAGCGACGGATCCCAGCCGATGACCTGGATCAGCGGCGCCAGGCCGGCGGCGATCAGCGCGGCCAGCGACGAATAGCGGGTGGTGTAGGCCACCAGCAGCCACAGCAGCAGCGTGATCAGCCCCAGCAGCGGATGGAAGCCCAGCAGCACGCCGGCGGCCGTGGCCACGCCCTTGCCACCCTTGAAGCCGAAGAACACCGGCCACAGGTGGCCCAGGAACGCGGCCAGGCCGACCAGCGCGGCGGCGTTGTCGGTGGCGTCCGGCCCGAGGCCGAGCCGGTCGCCGAAGGCGCCGACCAGCGCGACGGGCACCAGGCCCTTCAGGGCGTCGAACAGCAGCGTCAGCGCGGCCGCCTTCTTGTTGCCCGAGCGCAGCACATTGGTCGCCCCCGGGTTGCCCGAGCCGTAGGCGCGGGGGTCGTCGAGGCCCATCAGGCGGCTGACGATGACGGCGAAAGAAAGCGAGCCGATCAGATAGGCCGCGACCATCAGGGCGAGGGTCCAGAGCAGGGTCATGGGCATGAAGCGTCGATCAAGGGGAAACAGGACAGCGGGCGGACCGCACCGCCGCGGCAGCGCCGCCTGAGCGGGCCGCGCGCCGCGCAGTGTACGCGCGGCATCGGCCGGCCCGTCGGGGCCGACGCCCCGCCATCACGCCGATCAGCCGATCGACGAGGGGTCGATCGCCTCGACGGCCCGGGCACCGATCAGCGTGCCCAGCACCGAAGGATCGAGGCCGACCAGGTAGCCCCGGCGGCCGCCGTTGATGTAGATGCGCGGCAGCGCCAGGATGCCGGCCTCGACGTAGACCGGCACGGCCTTGCGGAAACCGAATGGCGAGGTGCCGCCCACCTGGTAGCCGCTGTGGCGCTGGGCCACTTCGGGCCTGCAGGGCTCGATCTTCTTGGCGCCGACCTGGCGGGCCAGGTTCTTGGTGCTGACCTGGCGGTCGCCGTGCATCAGCACGATCAGCGGCCGGGCGTCCTGGTCCTGCATCACCAGCGTCTTGACCACCTGGTGCTCGGCCACGCCGAGCTGGCGCGCCGACTCGCCCGTGCCGCCGTGCTCGACGTAGTCGTAGGGGTGCTCGCTGAAGTCGACCCCGTGGCTGCGCAGGAACTGCGTGGCGGGGGTCTCGCTGACGTGGGCGGTCTTCCTGGCCATCGGGCGGGTCAGTCCTGGTGCTCGTCGAAGCTCAGGCCGTTGTCGGCCATCCATTCGCGGGCGGCGCGGAAGGCCTCGATCGCCGCCGGCGCCCCGGCATAAGGCGCCACGTGCAGCAGCACCTCGCGGATCTCGCGCAGCGTCGCGCCGTTGTTCATCGCGCCGCGCAGGTGGCCTTTCAGCTCCTGGCTGCGGCCCATGGCGGCCAGCATCGCCACGGTGCACAGGCTGCGCTGCCGGAGCTCGAGCCCGTCGCGCAGCCAGGTCGAACCCCAGGCGTGTTCACTGACGTGGGCCTGCAGCGGGCGCGAGAAGTCGTCGGCCTGGGCCAGCGCGCGGTCGACGAAGGTGTCGCCCATCACCTGGCGGCGGCGCTGTTCACCCGGGTGGCGGGCAGCGGGTTCGGGCGTGGGGGCGGTGGTGTCGGTCATGTCGGCGAGGGGGGCAAAAGGTCGATCGGGTCGATGGCGCGCTTGGCTCAGTCCATGCTCAGGCCGAGGCTGGCGAGGTCGCCGCGGCCGGCCCGCACCACCCGCGCGTCGCCGTCGCTGAGGTCGATCACCGTGGTGGGCTGCATCGGGCAGGCGCCCGCGTCGACGATGACCTGGATCTGGCGCTCGTAGCGCTCGCGGATCTCGTGCGGATCGTTCAGCGGTTCGGTCTCGCCCGGCGGGATCAGCGTCGTGCCCAGCAGCGGCTGGCCGAACAGCAGCAGCAGGTCCTGCGTGACCTGGTGTTCGGGCACCCGCAGGCCGATGGTGCGGCGCGAGGGGTGGGACAGCCGGCGCGGCACCTCGCGGGTGGCCTCGAGGATGAAGGTGTAGGGGCCGGGCGTGGCCGTCTTCAGCAGCCGGTACTGGCTGTTGTCGACCCGGGCGTAGCTGGCGAGCTCCGACAGGTCGCGGCACAGCAGCGTCAGGTGGTGCTTGTCGTCGACGCCCCGCAGGCGGCGCAGCGCGTCGGCGGCGGCCTTGTCGTCCAGATGGCACACCAGCGCGTAGCTGGAGTCCGTCGGGATGGCGGCGATGCCGCCGGCCGACAGGATGGCGGCGGCCTGTTTCAGCAGCCGGGGCTGCGGATTGTCGGGATGGACTTCGAAGTACTGGGCCATGGCCCTATTGTCGCGCCACGCCGGCCGGGCGCAGGTTGAGCCAGGCACAGGTGGCGCCACAACAGGCGATCACGCTCATGCCGACCCAGCTCCAGCCGTCGGGCAGGTCACCGAACAGCAGCCAGCCGAGCAGCGCGGCCACGCCGATCTGGCCGTAGAGGAAGGGCATCAGCGTCGAGGCCGGCGCCCGGCCGAGCGCGAGCAGCAGCAGCAGGTGGCCCCCGGTGCCCAGCAGCCCGATCAGCAGCACCAGCGCCCGGGTCGCGCCATCGGCCTCGGCCATCAGCGCCAGCGGCGACACGCCGTGCAGCGCCAGCACCGGCGCGAGCAGCACGGTGCCGATCAGGCCGGTGTAGAAGTGGGTGGTCATCGGGCTCTCCAGCGCCGCCAGCTTGCTGGTCAGCACCTGGAAGCTGGCGTAGGTCAGCGCGCCGCACAGCGGAAACAGCACCGCCCAGCCGAACACGCCGCTGCCCGGGCGCATCACGATCAGCGCCCCGGCGAAGGCCCCGACCACCAGCGCCCAGCGCCGGGCATCGACCCGCTCGTGCAGGAACCAGCCGGCGAACAGCGTCACCAGCACCGGCGTGAGCATGTTGATGGCGGTGAATTCGGCCACCGGCATCGCCTGCACGCCCCAGAAGCTCATCGCCGAGGTGCCCAGCAGCAGGACGCCCCGCACCAGCTGGAAGCGTGGATGGGCGCTGCGCAGCGACTCGCCCGGCCGGCACAGCAGCCAGGCGCCGACCAGCACGGCCTGCGTCAGGTAGCGCAGCCAGAGGATCAGCAGCACCGGCAGCAGCCGGCCCGCGTGGCGGATGCTGCTGTCCATCGTCGCGAAGCAGCAGGCGGCCGCCAGGATCAGCACGATGCCCAGCGTCTCGGTGCCCGCACGCGGGGCGGCGGGTCCGGTCGATGCGGCCGACATCAGCCCGGCCGGGTGATGCGGTGGTCGAGCAGCTCCCACACCGGCGTCAGCGCGCCGGGCAGCCAGGGCAGGCCGCCCAGGTCGATGCGGCTTTCCGCGGGCGAGTGGAAATCGCTGCCCCGCGAGGCCGCCAGCCCGAACTCGCCGGCCATCTCGGCGTACTTGACGAAGTCCGCGGCGTTGTGGCTGCCGGTCACGACCTCGACCCCCTGGCCGCCGTGGGCCTTGAACTCGGAGAACAGCGCGAACTCCTCGGTCGGCGTGAAGCGGTAGCGTCCCGGGTGCGCGATCACGGCCGCGCCACCGGCTTCGGTGATCCAGCGCACGGCGTCGCCCAGCTGGGCCCAGCGGTGCGGCACGAAACCGGGCTTGCCGTCGGCGAGGTATTTGCGGAACACCTCGGAGGTGTCGCCGCAGACCCCGGCCTCGACCAGGAAACGGGCGAAGTGGGTGCGCGAGATCAGGTCCGGGTTGCCGACGTACTTCAGCGCCCCTTCGTAGGCGCCGGGGATGCCCACCTTCAACAGCTCGGCGGCCATGTCGCGGGCCCGCAGCTCGCGCCCGCCGCGGGTGCGGGCCAGGCCTTCGACGATGGCCGGATGGGCCTCGTCGAAGCCCAGGCCGACGATGTGCACGGTCTCGCCGGCGAAGGTGACCGAGATTTCGGTGCCGGTCAGGTAGGCCATGCCGGCGGCCAGCGCCGCCTGGCGGGCACGGGCCTGGCCGGCGAGCTCGTCGTGGTCGGTCAGGGCCCAGAGCTCCACGCCGTTCGCCCGCGCGCGGGCGGCCAGGGTCTCAGGGTCGAGGGTGCCGTCGGAGACGGTGGAATGGCAATGCAGGTCGGCGTTGAGGATGCTCACGGCCTCATTGTAGGCAGCAGGGTCAACCCGCGCTCGGATCAGGGTGCCCGGGCGCAGGCCCGTCACCCCCGAGCCGGGGGCATCGGCCGCAGCCAGGACCGCAGCTCGGCCGCCGGCAGCGGCCGGCTGAAGAAGTAGCCCTGGGCCGCTTCGCAGCCGTTGTCGAGCAGGTAACGCACCTGCGCTTCGGTCTCGACGCCTTCGGCGAGCACCGAGATGCCCAGGTTGTGCCCCATCGCGATCATCGTGCGCACCAGCTGCTCGTCGTTGGGGTCGCCCGGCACGTCGCGCACGAAGCTGCGGTCGATCTTGAGCTTGCTCACCGGGAAACGCTTCAGGTAGGCCAGCGAGGAATAACCGGTGCCGAAGTCGTCGATCGCCAGCTGCACGCCGAGCGCCCGCAGGCGGCCGAGGAACTGCTCGGCCTGGCCGCTCTGCTCCATCAGGCCCGATTCGGTGATCTCCAGCTCGAGCCGCTCGGCGGGCAGGCCCGAGGCGAGCAGCGCCGAGCGCAGCCGCTCGTCGGTGCCGCCGCGGCGCACCTCGACCGGCGACAGGTTGATCGCGATGCGGCCGAAGTCCAGCCCCTCGTCCAGCCAGGCGCGACCCTGGCGGCAGGCCTCGCGGGTCACCCAGTCGCCCAGCGCGATGATCAGGCCGTTCTCCTCGAGCACCGGGATGAACTCGGCCGGCCCGAGCGGTGGCAGGTCGGGCTGGCGCAGCCGCACCAGCGCCTCCACGCCGATCAGCCGGCGATCGCTCAGCTGCAGCAGCGGCTGGTACCAGAGCTCGAACTCGTCGCGCTCCAGCGCCCGGCGCAGGCGGGTGTCCATGCTCAGGCGCGCCTGGGCGGCGGTGGTCAGCGATTCGGTGTAGTAGCGGAAGGTGCTGCGGCCGGCCCGCTTGGCGAGGTACATCGCCGCATCGGCATCGCGCACGAGGTCGCCGCTGCTGTCGCCATCGTCGGGGAAGATGCTGATGCCCACGCTGGCCTGCACGTAGATGACCTGGTCGCCGATCGTGAAGGGCTGCTGCAGCAGCGACAGCAGCTCCTGCGCGACCTGCGCGGCCTCGCCGGCCTCGCCGAGGTGCTCCAGCACCAGCACGAACTCGTCACCGCCCAGCCGTCCGAGCGTGTCGTCGCGCCGCGTGCGCGCCTCCAGCCGCTGCGCGACCATGCCCAGCAGCTGGTCGCCGGCCTCGTGGCCGAGGCTGTCGTTGACGGTCTTGAAGTGGTCGAGGTCGATGAAGAGCACCCCCACGCGGTGCCCGCCGCGGGTGGCGCTTTCCAGCGCGTGCTCGAGCCGGGTGAACACCAGCACCCGGTTGGGCAGCTGGGTCAACGGGTCGAAGTGGGCGAGGCGGTGCAGGCGCTCCTCGGAGAGCTTCTGCTCGGTCGTGTCGGTGAAGACCGCGACGTAGTGGCTGGGGCGCTGCTGGGCATCCCGCACGGTGCTGATCGAGGTCCACTGCGCGTACGGCTGGCCGTCCTTGCGCTGGCTCCACAGCTCGCCCTGCCATTGACCGTCGTCGCGCAGGCTGCGCCACAGGCGATCGAACTGCGCCGGGCCGTGCCGGCGCGAGCGCAGCCGCCGCGGCGTGCGGCCGACCACCTCGGCCTCGGCGTAACCGGTGATGTCGGTGAACGCGCGGTTGACCGAGACGATGCGCGCCTGCAGGTCGGTGACCACGACCGCGTCCTGCGTGCTCTCCAGCGCCGCGGCCAGCAGGCGCATGCGGGCCTGCTGCTCGGCCCAGAGCGTGTCGCGAGTGAATTGCGCCAGCGCGAAGGACAGGTCCATCGCGATCTCGGCGAACAGCGCGCTCTCGTCCGGGTCGTCGGGGTTGAGCTTGTCGCGCATCAGCAGCACGACCGCCCCGATGTCGGCGCCGTCCTCCACCGGCAGGGCCACGCGGTCGAGCGGCTGCAGGCCGTCGGCGCTGACGCCGCTGGCGAGCTCCCACTCCGGTTTCCAGGACGCCGCGCAGCGCCAGGCGATGGGCAGCGCATCGCGCAGGGTCCCGGGGTCGGGGCGGCTCGCCAGGTCACCGTTCACGTCCGCACCGGCCACGATCTCGAAGGGCCGGTCCGGGCCCGCACGGCGCAGCACCACGGCGCGGTGCAGCTGGCCGTGGCTGATCGCCACGTCGCAGACCCGCTGGAACAGCGTGGTCTCGTCCTTGCACCAGACGATGGACTGGTTGACCTGGCTCAGGAAGCTGTAGAGCCGGGTCAGCGCCAGCACCCGCTGCTCGGCCTGCTTGCGCTCGCTGATGTCCCAGCTGATCCAGACCACGGCATCCATCTCGTGCACGGCGCTGATGCGGCCCTCGAACCAGCGCAGGCCCATGGGCAGCAGCAGCTCGTAGTCGCAGGTCTGGGTGTCCCGGCGGGCCAGCGCCTGCCGGATGGCCGCCAGGAACTGGTGCGCCAGATCCGGGGGAAAGACCTCGTCCAGGCGCCGCCCGATCAGCTGTTCCCGGGGCTGGGCGAGCTTGCTCTCGTCACCGAAGACGTCGAGGTAGGTGCCTTGCCGGTCCAGCACGAAGGACAGGTCGGGGATGCTGGCGGCAAACGCGCGCAGGCGGGCCTCGCTCTCGATCAGCCGTGCCAGCGAGGCCTGCCGCAGGCGGCCCTGGTGGTGCATCAGCGCGATCAGGCACAGGCCCAGCACGGCCAGCATCGTCAGCATGGCCGAGGTCAGCAGCAGCTGCTGCAGCCGCTCGGTCTGCAGCCGCTGCTGCAGGGCCAGCTCGAGCTGGCGCGCCGCGGTGTCGACCTGGTTCTGCGCCTGCTGCATGTCGATCGCCGCCGCCCCTTCGTGGGCCCGGATGCGGTCCTGGGCCGCCTGGCGCAGCTGCTGCATCGCCTCGTTGAAGGCCCGGGCCGATGCGAGGGTCTGCGCGTTCACCCGCGAGTCCCACCACAGGGTGTGTTCGCCGAGCATGCGCTGCAGGTCCTGGCCGGTCAGCCGGGCGCTGTCGAGCTGGGCCATCATCAGCGGCAGGCTGGCGCTGGCGTCGTTCATGTGCAGGCGCTCGGCCGTCAGGGCGGCCTGCATCAGCACGATGCGGGCCCGCTGCAGCGCGCTGGCCGGCGCCGTGTGCTGCTCCAGGGTCGTGTTCCAGCGCAGGTGCGACCAGGCCATCAGCACGACGCAGGCGACCAGCAGCACGCTCAGCAGCGCACGCGCCTGCTGCCGGCCCCCCGGGCGAGCGGGGATGGCGGTGGGCTGCGGTGGCGGGCTCATGGGGTGAATCGGCGGGCGGCGTCGACTTCGGCGGCCGTGAAGCCGTGGCGAGCGATCAGCGCGAGGTGTTCGGGGCTGCCCTGGAAACGGGCCAGCGCCTCGTCGAGCGTCGCCCGCATCGCATCCCCGCGGCGCAGCGCGAACGCCGGGTAGCCGATGTTCGACAGGCCCGGCGGGGTGGTGTCGCGGAAAGGTTCGGCCATCGCCAGGCCCGGCTGCCCGGCCATGAGGCGCAGCGACGGGGCCGACAGCGCCAGTCCGGCGGCCTGGCCGTCACGCACGGCGGCCACCGCGGTCAGGGCGTCCGGGGTCGACAGCAGCTGCGGTCCCGACAGGCCCAGTGCCCGGGCCACGGTCTCCTCGACCGAGCCGGCCAGCACGGCCAGACGGGCCTGCGGATGCCGGCGCACGTCCTCGAGGGCGTGCAGGTCCAGCGGATTGCCATGGCGCACCAGCAGCCCCATGCGGGCCGACACGGTCGGGCGGGTGAAATCGACCCGCCGGGCGCGCTCGGGCGTGATGAACAGGCCTGCGGCGGCGATGTCGATGTGCCCCATCTCGAGTTCGTGGATCAGGTCGCCGAAGGGCACGTGCACCCACTGCGGTTCACCCCGCCCGGCCAGGCGCAGCAGCGCCCGCAGCGTCTCGGGGGACTCTCCCGTGACCCGGCCACCGTCGTCGAGCTCCGCGTAGGGCGCCTCGATCGCGTAGCCCACCCGCAGCACCGGTCCGTGCGAGGTTTCGCCGACGCGCGCATGGCGGCTGGCCTCGTCGTGCCACAGCAGGACCACCGCCAGCAGCGTCGTGCCGATGATGAGCAGCGCCCAGTGGGTCGTCTTGAACTGCATGGCCTTCCCCTGATCTCTTTTGTGGCGCATTGTCCGGCCCGCGCCAGCAGGGTAGGGTGTCAGTACGAGAAAGTACCGCTCCGAGGCCTCGGAACCCGGTCTGTCGTCACGCTCGCAGGGCCATGCCACCGGCGCTGCGGCCCCCCTCGTTCAGGTTCAGGCGGGTGCCCTGGGCGCAGTAGCGGTCACGCAGGGCGCTGGCCCCGGCCTGCATCGGCTCGAACAGGTCGATGCGATCCCGGTGGCGGTTGAGCACCATCAGCGACAGCTCGATCAGCTTGGCGTTGAGGGTCTTCTCGCCCTGCTTGATCAGCGTGGCGACCGCGACGCTGGGCGAGCCCTTGACGCTGTGGGTCAGCGCCTGCTCGGCCATGCCCAGGACCTTGGTGTGGGTCTCGCGGATGATGCGATCGGATCCCGCGGAACCGTGGGCGGCCGCGGCCAGCAGGTCGGTGGAGGCCTTGGAGATGCAGAAGCGCAGCGCCAGCTGCTCGACCCAGATCTCGGCGTCGGGCAGCTGGATCTCGGTGCGGGCGATGCGCGTCAGCAGCGCCATCAGGTTGCTGGCGGCCTCGAAGTCGAAGGAGGGCTCGACGTGTTCGGCCACCGCATCCTTGATCATCTGCACGACCTTGGCGACCTGGCGCTCCTGCATCGTGCGCAGGATGGTGACGATGCGCAGGAAACGCTGCAGCCGCTGGTTGTCGGGCTGCTTCTCGACGAAGTGCCCCAGGTTCTCGTGGCAGCGCACGACGCCGCGGCTGTCACCGCGGTCGAACTTCACCATCGACAGCAGCACCAGGGTCTGCGGGTCGAACATCTTGCTGCTGATGCCGATCGAGGTGGCGCGGTCGAAGCAGCGTTCGGCCTCCTCGAAGTTGCCGCCGTAGAACGCCAGCATGCCCTGCTTCTGCAGGCGCGAGACGCTGGAGGGCGTGATCTCGCAGGCGCGGCGGTAGGTTTCCAGCGCGCCGGTGATGTCGCCGTTCTCGACCTGGACCCGGCCCATCACGTCGTAGGCATCGGCGTAGGCCGGATTGTCGGCGATCAGTGACTCCAGCGTGCGGCGCGCCTGCAGCAGGGCGCCGGACTCGACCTCCGCGCGGGCGATGCCCAGCTTGGCCCAGGGCAGCGCGCGGGTGGCCCGCACGGCCTCGTAGAGCTGGCGGGCGGCATCGTGCTTGCCGATGCGCAGCATCAGCTCGGCGCCCATGCGGGCAGCGTAGAGCCAGTATTCACCCCGCCGGGCGAACCGCTCCAGGCACAGGCTGGCGGCGTCCTCGAAGCGGTTTTCCTCGATGGCGGTGAAGATGTCGCCCAGCACGACCTTGCGGTGCCGGGCCTGAACCAGGCGGGTCCCGAGCATCTGGGCGTTGTGCGGCTTGAGCAGGTAGCTGTCGAGGGCCGACTCGGCCGCCTCGGCCACCTTGGCATACGACGCCTCGCCGGTGACCATCACGAACACGGTGGCGAACGGCAGCAGCTGGGCGCGACGCAGATCGTCGAGCAGCTCCTGGCCCCCCTGCGCCTCGCCCTCGAAATGCTGCTCGCACAGCACGATGTCGAAGGTCCGGTTCTCGAGGATGCGCCGGGCATCGACCGGGCGGGAGGTCTGCACCACGGTGCCCACGCCGAAGTCGCGCACCATGCCGATCAGCGTGCTGCGGGAGGTGGCGTTGCCGTCGACGATCAGGGCTCGGCATTCATGGATCATCGGGTCGAGCGGCTGCATGGTGTCCTGTTCGTTGCGGGTCGGTCGGAAGGCTCTTTCCGTCTATCGGCAGTCACCACGCTCGACTTGAGCATTTCGGGGTCGACGCCCTGACGGTGCGTGCGCCCAAGAAAAAACCGCCTGCAGGGCAGGCGGTTTCGGGTGGGTCGCTTACTTGAACAGGTCCTTGACCCGGTCGGTCCAGCTCTTCGCGTTGGGCGAATGCTTGTCACCGCTCTTGCGGAACGAGTCGTCGAGCTCCTTGAGCAGCTTGCGCTGGTGCTCGGTGAGCTTGACCGGCGTCTCCACCGCGATGTGGCAGTACAGGTCGCCCGGGTAGGTCGAACGGATGCCCTTGATGCCCTTGCCGCGCAGCCGGAAGGTCTTGCCGTGCTGCGTGCCCTCGGGCAGTTCGATCTCGGCCTGGCCGCTCAGCGTGGGCACCTCGATCGCGCCGCCCAGGGCCACCGTGGTCAGCGGGACCGGCACGGTGCAGTGCAGGTCGTCGCCGTCACGCTCGAAGATCTCGTGCTGCTTGATGCGGATCTCGACATACAGGTCACCCGCCGGCCCGCCATGCGTGCCGGGCTCGCCGTGGCCGCGCAGGGCGATGCGCTGGCCCTCGTTGATGCCCGCGGGGATCTTGACCTCCAGCGTCTTCTGCTTCTTGATCTTGCCCGCGCCGCTGCAGGTGGTGCAGGGCTCGGGAATGATCTTGCCGGTGCCGTGGCAGTGCGGGCAGGTCTGCTGGATGCTGAAGAAGCCCTGGCGCAGATGCACCGTGCCCGACCCGTGGCAGGTGCTGCAGGTCTTGGGCGAGGTGCCCGGCTTGGCGCCGGTGCCGTGGCAGGTGTCGCATTCCTCCCAGGTCGGGATGCGGATCTGCGTCTCCTTGCCGTGCGCGGCCTCCTCGAGGGTGATCTCCATCGCGTACGACAGGTCGGCGCCGCGGTAGACCTGCTGGCCGCCGCCGCCCCGACGCTGACCGCCGGCCTGGCCGCCGAAGATGTCGCCGAAGATGTCGCCGAAGGCCTCGGCGAAGCCGCCGTAGCCTTCGGGGCCGCCACCACCCGGGCGGAAGCCCGCGCCGGCGCCGTTCGGATCCACGCCGGCATGACCGTACTGGTCATAGGCGGCCCGTTTCTGGGCGTCGGAGAGCATCTCGTAGGCCTCCTTGGCCTCCTTGAACTTTTCCTCCGCTTCCTTGCCTTTGTCCCCCTGATTGCGGTCAGGGTGGAACTTCATCGCAGCCTTGCGATAGGCCTTCTTGATCTCGTCCTCGTTGGCCGTCTTGGCGACGCCCAGGACTTCGTAGTAGTCACGCTTGGCCATGAATGGTGTCCGCGATGCAGGAACAGGAACGCCGCGCCGGCCTGGAGGCTTGCGGCCTCCGGACTCGAATCGCGGCGCATGCCGAAGGCTGGCCCCTCAGGGCCGGCCCGTCGATCACTTCTTGACTTCCTTGAACTCGGCGTCGACGACGTCGTCGTCCGCTGCGTTCTTCGGTTCGGCCTTGGTGGCCTCGGTCGCGTCAGCAGCGCCCGGTGCCCCCGCAGCCTGCTGGGCCTGCATGTCGGCGTACATCTTCTCGCCCAGCTTCTGGCTGGCCGTCATCAGCTCGTTGGTGCGGGCTTCGATGGCTTCCTTGTCGTCGCCCTTGAGCGCGTCCTCGACGGCCTTGATCGCGACCTCGATCTTCTCCTTCTCGCCCGCCTCGAGCTTGTCGCCGTAGTCGGTCAGCGACTTGCGCACCGAGTGCACCATCGCGTCGCCCTGGTTCTTGGCCTGGACGGTCTCGACCTTCTTCTTGTCCTCGGCGGCGTTGAGCTCGGCGTCCTTCACCATCTTCTGGATCTCGTCCTCGGACAGGCCCGAGCTCGCCTTGATGGTGATCTTGTTTTCCTTGCCCGTGCCCTTGTCCTTGGCGCCCACGTGCAGGATGCCGTTGGCGTCGATGTCGAAGCTCACCTCGATCTGCGGCGTGCCACGCTGGGCCGGCGGGATGCCCTCGAGGTTGAACTCGCCCAGCAGCTTGTTGCCGCTGGCCAGCTCACGCTCGCCCTGGAACACCTTGATCGTCACCGCCGGCTGGTTGTCGTCGGCCGTCGAGAAGGTCTGCGCGAACTTGGTCGGGATGGTCGTGTTCTTGGTGATCATCTTCGTCATCACGCCGCCCAGGGTCTCGATGCCCAGGCTCAGCGGGGTGACGTCGAGCAGCAGCACGTCGGTGCGCTCGCCGCCCAGCACCTGACCCTGGATGGCCGCGCCCACGGCGACGGCTTCATCCGGGTTCACGTCCTTGCGCGGCTCCTTGCCGAAGAACTCCTTGACCTTGTCCTGCACCTTGGGCATGCGGCTCATGCCGCCGACCAGGATGACGTCGTCGATCGAGCCGACGGACACGCCCGCGTCCTTCATCGCCGTGCGGCAGGGCGCGATCGTGCGCTCGATCAGCTCCTCGACCAGGCTTTCCAGCTTGGCGCGGGTCAGCTTGATGTTCAGGTGCTTCGGGCCCGAGGCGTCGGCCGTGATGTAGGGCAGGTTGACGTCGGTCTGCGACGAGTTCGACAGCTCGATCTTGGCCTTCTCGGCGGCTTCCTTCAGGCGCTGCAGGGCCAGCACGTCGCGGGTCAGGTCGACGCCCTGTTCCTTCTTGAACTCGGTGACGATGAAGTCGATGATGCGCTGGTCGAAGTCCTCGCCGCCCAGGAAGGTGTCGCCGTTGGTCGACAGCACCTCGAACTGCATCTCGCCGTCGACGTCCGCGATCTCGATGATCGAGATGTCGAAGGTGCCACCGCCCAGGTCATAGACGGCGATCTTGCGGTCGCCCTTGCCGTGCTTGTCCAGGCCGAAGGCCAGGGCCGCGGCGGTGGGCTCGTTGATGATGCGCTTGACGTCCAGGCCGGCGATGCGACCGGCGTCCTTGGTGGCCTGGCGCTGGGCATCGTTGAAGTAGGCCGGCACCGTGATGACGGCCTCGGTCACTTCTTCACCGAGGTAGTCCTCGGCGGTCTTCTTCATCTTGCGCAGCACTTCGGCCGAGACCTGCGGGGGCGCCATCTTCTTGCCACGCACTTCCACCCAGGCGTCGCCGTTGTCGGCCGCGGCGATGGAGTAGGGCATCAGGTCGATGTCCTTCTGCACTTCCTTCTCGGTGAACTTGCGGCCGATCAGGCGCTTGACGGCGTAGAGCGTGTTGCGCGGGTTCGTGACCGCCTGGCGCTTGGCCGAGGCACCGACGAGGATCTCGCCGTCTTCCTGGTAGGCGATGATGGACGGCGTCGTGCGCGCGCCTTCCGAGTTCTCGATCACCTTCGTCGTGTTGCCTTCCATGATGGCAACGCACGAGTTGGTGGTTCCGAGGTCAATGCCGATGATCTTGCCCATAGTGTGTGCTCCGCGGGAATTTGCTTGGTTGTCTTCGATGTGTGGTGAACCCGCGTGGTTTCAAGGGGTGTTCACCCAGAAATCGCGGGGAGGCGGCAGCCTGGGGCGCCGCCGTGGGGCTCACTTCGGGCCGGTCACGGTCACCAGGGCCGGGCGCAGCACACGCTCGGCGATCAGGTAACCCTTCTGCAGCACCGACACCACGGTGTTGGCTTCCTGGTCGGCCGGCACGACGCTGATGGCCTGGTGCTGGTGCGGGTCGAAGCGCGTGCCGGCGGGCGGGCTGATCTCCAGGACCTTGTTGCGCTCGAGCGCCTGGCCCAGCTGGCGCAGCGTGGCGTGCACGCCCTCGAGCATCTGCTCGACCGAGCCCTGGCCGGCCGCGTGCGTGGCGATCGCGGCCTCGAGGCTGTCCTTGACCGGCAGCAGGCTGTCGGCAAAACCCTCGATCGCGAAGCGGCGCGACTTGGCGATCTCCTCGTCGGCGCGGCGGCGGGTGTTGTCCGCATCGGCCTTGGCGCGCAGGAAGGCGTCGGCCAGCTCGGTCTGCTTGGCTTCCAGCTCGGCCACGCGGGCCAGCGCTTCGCTCAGTGCGTCCACCGGAGCGGCCTGGCCGTGGTCACTGGCGGTGTGTTGATCTTGGCTATCGATATTCGTCGATTGATTTGCGTCTGACATGGCGATGGGAAGCAAGACTGAAAGCGACGTCCGGGAGGCCGGACGGGGCGGAATGCGGTGCACCTCGTCGGATGCGCTGAGGCCGCGCCTGCAGGGCAGGGCGGCGCAAAAGCCGCAAGGTTGCGCGACAACTGGGGCCATGCCAACCGGTTTCAAGAGGCCGGCGCGGAACTTTTCGAGAAATCAGCGCTCGTCGTCGATCTGCGCGCTCCAGCGCTGCCATTCGACCAGTTGCCGGCGGTCGGACTTGGTCGGCCGGCCGTGCTCGATGGTCAGCGCCGGGTCGGCCTGGTAGGGCCGCTGGGCGCGCCAGGCGGCCTGGGCGGCCAGGCTGGCTTCGGTCTCCGCATACAGCAGCCGCGCGGCCGGGGCGGGCCCGCGCACGGTGCTGACCGCCAGCACCTTCAGCTCTCGGGGCTGCGGGCAGCCCCCGCCGCGCACCGCCAGCAGGTCGCCGGCCCGGACCTCGCGGGCCGGCTTGGCCACCGCCTGGCCGTTGATCGTGAGGCGCCCGCGGCTGACCTCCTCGGCGGCCAGGGCGCGGGTCTTGAAGAGCCGGGCCGCCCACAGCCACTTGTCCAGGCGCAGGCTGCCGGCCGGGTCGACCTTGTACTGCTGCCTCAGCGCGGCCGCCTCGGCCGCGCCGGGGGGCGGGGTGGTGTCCGGTCCGTCGTCCAGCGGGCTGTCGCCGTCGTCGTCGGGGGTGGGCAGTGGCGGGTGTGGTGGCATCGGCGGATGGGGAAAAAAGGGGTGGAACAGCCGGGGCCGGCGCCGGTCAGGGCGCCGCGCCGCTGGCCAGCGGCAGGCGCACCGTGGCGTCCAGCCCGGTGATGCGGCTGTGCTCGATGCGGTTGTCGAGCGTCAGCTCGCCGCCGAGGTTGTGCACGATCTCGCGGCAGATCGCCAGGCCCAGGCCCGAGCCGCTGCGCAGGTCGCCGTGCGGCCCGCCGGTGGCGAACGGGCGGAACAGATTGTCGCGCAGCGCGTCGGCGATGCCGGGGCCGCCGTCGGCGATGGTCAGCGCGGCATGCCGGCCGTCGTGCACCAGGCGCACCGCCAGCGCCGAGCCGGCCGGGCTGCACTTGATCGCGTTGTGCAGCAGGTTGCGCACCAGTTCGCGCAGGGCCCACTCGTGGGCCCGCACCGGCGCCTCGACGGTCTCGATCAGGAATTCCAGCTCGCGTCCGGCGATCAGCGCCGACAGGTCGAGCGCGATCTCGCGGGTCACGCCGGCCCAGTCCAGCCGCGGCTCGTTGCCCTGGTGGCGCAGCTGCTCGACCTTGGCCAGCGCCAGCATCTGGTTGGCCAGGTCGGTGGCGCGGTCGACGGTGTGCTCGATCTCGCGCAGCGCCTGGGCGGGCTCGACATCACCGCGCCGGGCCGACTGCACCTGGGTCTTGAGCACCGCCATCGGCGTGCGCAGCTGGTGCGAGGCGTCACGCACGAAGCGTTTCTGGTGCTCCAGCAGCTGGGCCAGCCGCGCCATCATCTCGTTGGTGGCATCCACCAGCGGCAGCAGCTCGGCCGGCGTGCCGGCGGCCTGCAGCGGGGTCAGGTCGCCTTCCGGGCGCTGCTCGATCTGCCGGCTCAGCCGCAGCACCGGCCGGGTGGCGCGCTGCACCACCCAGACCACCACGGCGGCGATCACCAGCACCAGCACGATCTGGTGCCACAGCGTCTCCAGCAGGATCTGGCGGGCCAGCGTGTGGCGCAGCTCCAGCGTCTCGGCGACCTGGATGGTGGCCATGCCCTGTCCGGTCGCGCTGGCCACCGGCTGCAGCAGCACGGCCATGCGCACCGGCTGGCCGCGGTAGACGTCGTCGTAGAAGTCGACCAGCGCGGCGTAGACGGTGCGCCCGGACAGCCGGCCGCGCCAGCGGGGCAGGTCCTGGAAGCCCGATACCGGCTCGCCCTGGAAGCCGGTCACCCGGTAGTAGAGCCGGCTGCGGTTGTCGGCCTCGAAGGCCTCGAGGGCCGAATACAGCACGGTCGCCTTGACGGCGGCCTGCTCGCCGCTGCCGGTGACCTCCAGCAGCTCGCCGATCGACTTGGCCGAGGCCAGCAGCGTGCGGTCGTAGGCGGTGTCGGCCGACTCCAGCGCCTCGCGGTAGAGGCTGACGGTGTTGAGCGCGACCAGCACGATCACCGGCAGCAGGATGCCCAGCAGCAGGCGGCTGCGCAGCGAGGCGCCGTCGCCCAGCAGCGGCCAGCGGGAGCGCAGGCGGGACGGCTTCATGCAGCCTTCAGCAGATAGCCCAGCCCGCGCAGCGTCACCAGCTGCGCGTCGGTCGACGCCAGCTTCTTGCGCAGCCGGTAGACGACCACCTCGATGGCCTCCTGGGCGACCTCCTTCTGGCCCGGGAAGACCAGCTCGGACAGGCGCTCCTTGGCCACGGCGTGTCCCGGCCGCGCCAGCAGCGCGCGCAGCAGCGCGCCCTCGCGGGCGGTCAGGTCCATCACCTCGCCGTTCAGGTGCACCGCGCCGCTGTCGGCGTCGACGTGCAGGCCGCAGTAGGCCTCGGCCGCCGGGCCGGCGCCGCTCGCGCCCTGGCCCGCGCCCGGCCCGCCGGCCCGGCGCACCAGCGCGCGCAGCCGGGCCTCCAGCTCGTCGAGGTCGAAGGGCTTGGCCAGGTAGTCGTCGGCCCCGGTGTTCAGGCCCAGGATGCGGTCACCCACGGTGCCGCGTGCCGTCAGGATCAGCACCGGCGTGCGCAGCCCGCCGGCGCGCGCCCGGGCCAGCACCTGCAGCCCGTCCAGGCCCGGCAGGCTCAGGTCGAGCACCACCACGTCGGGCTGGCTGGCCTCCCAGCGCGACAGCGCCCGGCTGCCGTCCTCGCAGCCGATGACGTGCATGCCCTGGCGCTCGAACGTGCGCCTCAGTGTGGCCTGCATGGCCGCGTTGTCCTCGATGATCAGCAGTTTCATGTCGCGGCATCCGCATTTGCCCTAGGCCGACCGACAGCCGAATGACAGCCCCGGTCCCGAACATCAGCCTGTCCGCCAACATTATCAGGAGACGACATGCGCCGTGACACCTTCCTCAAGTCCATGCTGGCCATGGCCGCTGCCGGCACGCTGCCGCTGTCCGCGCGTGCGGCTGCCGCCAACATCAAGCTGATGATCCCGGCCAACCCGGGCGGTGGCTGGGACACGACCGGGCGCGCTCTGGGCAAGGCGCTGCAGGATGCCGCTGCCGCCGCCACGGTGCAATACGAGAACAAGGGCGGCGCCGCCGGTGCGATCGGCCTGGCGCAGTTCGTCAACGCCGGCAAGGGCGATCCGAACACGCTGATGGTGATGGGTGCGGTGATGCTGGGCGGCATCATCACCGGCAAGCCGCCGGTCAGCCTGACGCAGGCCACGCCGATCGCGCGCCTGACCAGCGAGTACAACGTCTTCGTCGTGCCCGCCGACTCGCCCTTCAAGACGATGAAGGACGTGATCGACCAGATGAAGAAGGACACCGGCAGCGTCAAGTGGGGTGGCGGCTCGCGCGGCTCGACCGAGCACATCGCCGCGGCGATGATCGCGCGTGCGGTGGGTGCCGATCCGTCGCGCATCAACTACGTGCCCTTCCGTGGCGGCGGCGAGGCGATCGCGGCCATCCTGGGCGGCAACGTCTCGGTCGGCGGCAGCGGCTACAGCGAGTTCGCGCAGTACATCGAGAGCGGCAAGATGCGCCCGATCGGCGTGACCTCCGCGACCCGCCTGAAGGGCGTCAACGTGCCCACGCTGAAGGAGCAGGGCATCGACGTCGAGATCGGCAACTGGCGCGGCGTGTACGCCGCCCCGGGCATCACGCCCGAGCAGCGCAAGGCGCTGACCGACATGGTCCTGAAGGCCACCAAGAGCAAGGCTTGGCTGGAGTCGATGGAGAAGAACGGCTGGACCGACGCCTGGCTGGCCGGCCCGGCGTTCGACGCCTTCGTCGAGCGCGAGTTCGCCAGCCTGCGCGCCACGATGGTCAAGGCCGGGATGATCTGAGCGCGGGCCAGCGCTGCGACAGGGCGCGGAACGTTCGTTCCCGCGCCCTGCGTCTTTTGAAACGGAGAAGTTCTCATGTCCCAGACCTTGCCTGTCGCCGGATCCGGCGAGTCCAGGCTCAATCAGACCCAGGCCCTGCTCGGCCTGGGCGTGCTGGCGGTCGCCGGCGTGCTGGCGTGGGGGGCCACGTCGATCCCCTCGAACGCCGGTTACGCCGGCGTCGGCCCCAATTTCCTGCCCTGGGTGGTGTCGGGCCTGCTGGCGCTGTGCGGCGGCTTCCTGGTCTGGGAGGCAGCCAGCGGCGGTTTCCGCGCGATGGGTGAGCCCGATGGTGCCGAACGGGGCGACTGGAAGGCCTTCGGCTGGGTGTCGGCGGCCATCCTGCTCAACGCGGGGCTGATCACCTCGATCGGCTTCATCCTCAGCTGTGCCCTGTGCTTCGTGCTGGCCGTGCGGGGTTTCAAGCTGGCGGAAGGCCGCTTCGACCTGAGCCTGCGGGCCTGGGTCCAGGATGCGCTGATCGGCATGGCCATCAGCGCGCCGGTCTACTGGATGTTCACCAAGGCGCTGGCCATCAGCCTGCCGGGCCTGACGCAGACGGGGTGGTTGTGATGGACATCTGGAATCAGCTTCTTCAAGGCTTCATGACCGCCGGCACGCCGGTGAACCTGCTGTGGGCGCTGTTCGGCTGCACGCTGGGCACGGCCGTGGGCGTGCTGCCGGGCATCGGGCCGGCCACCGCGGTGGCCATGCTGCTGCCCATCACGCTGCAGGTCGAGCCGACCGCCTCGATGATCTTCTTCGCCGGCATCTACTACGGCGCGATGTATGGCGGCTCGACCACCTCCATCCTGCTGAACACGCCCGGCGAGGCCGGCTCGATGGTGACCGCGCTCGAGGGCAACAGGATGGCCAAGAGCGGGCGCGCCGGCGCGGCGCTGGCCACGGCGGCCATCGGCTCCTTCGTCGCGGGCACCATCGCCACCGTGCTGGTGACGCTGTTCGCCCCGGTGGTGGCGGTCTACGCCATCAAGCTCGGTCCGCCCGAGTACTTCATGCTGATGCTGCTGGCCTTCTGCACCGTCAGCTCGGTGCTGGGCCAGAGCACGGTGCGTGGCCTGACCTCGCTGGGCATCGGCCTGGCGGTCGGCCTGGTGGGCATCGACCAGATCTCCGGCCAGGCCCGCTACACCGGCGGGGTGCCCGAGTTCATGGACGGCCTCGAGGTGGTGCTGCTGGCCGTGGGCCTGTTCGCGGTGGCCGAGGTGCTGTATGCGGTGCTGTTCCAGGGCCGCGAGGTCGAGACGCAGAACAAGCTGTCGCGGGTGCACATGACCCGCCAGGAATGGCGCCGTTCGTGGCCGGCCTGGCTGCGCGCCACCTTCATCGGCTTTCCGTTCGGCACCATCCCGGCCGGCGGCAGCGAGATCCCGACCTTCCTGAGCTACGCGACCGAGAAGAAGCTCTCCAGGCACAAGGAGGAGTTCGGCACCTCCGGCGCCATCGAGGGCGTGGCCGGCCCGGAGGCGGCCAACAACGCGGCCATCACCGCCACGCTGATCCCGCTGCTGACGCTGGGCATCCCGACCAGCAACACCACGGCCATCCTGCTGGGCGCGTTCCAGAACTACGGCATCCAGCCCGGCCCGCAGCTGTTCGACACCAACGCCTCGCTGGTGTGGGCGCTGATCGCCTCGCTCTACATCGGCAACGTCATGCTGCTGGTGCTGAACCTGCCGCTGGTGGGCCTGTGGGTGAAGCTGCTGAAGATCCCGAAGGCGCCGCTCTATGCGGGCATCCTGATCTTCGCGACCGTGGGCGTGTACGGCATGCGCCAGAGCGCCTTCGACCTGTTCGTCATGTACGCGATCGGCGTGGTGGGTGTGCTGATGCGCCGCTTCAACTTCCCGACCGCACCGGTCATCGTCGGCATGATCCTGGGCCCGCTGGCCGAGGCGCAGATGCGCAACGCGCTGTCCATCGGCGAAGGCCGCTGGAGCGTGCTGATCGAGCGGCCGATGTCGGCCGCCCTGCTGGCCCTCGTGGTGGCGGTGCTGGTGCTGCCGCGACTGATGAAGCTGCGCCGCGGCTGATCCGCGGGCCGCGCCGCACGACCCGACGCCGCACTTGTGCGGCGTTTTTGCATCAGGTGCCGGTTTTTTGTCGTTCGGATCGCACGAAGCCGGGAAAACGCTGGGGCAAGTCGCCATGCACGGGCCTGCCGCATGTGCGTCAATTTCATCTGTCCACTTGGTATCAACTCAATACGGATGGAGACAAGATGATGAAGGCATGTTTCGCCTTGACCCTGATGGCTGCGGCCTGCGGCTCGGCGTGGGCCCAGGTCCCCGCGGAAGGGGTGCAGATGTACGGGGTGGTGGACGTGGGTGTGCACCGCATCACCGGCCTGAAGAACGGCACCAGCACCCAGCTGGCCAGCGGCATCATGGATGGCTCCCGGCTGGGCTTCCGCGGCGCCGAGGACCTGGGGGGACGCTACAAGGCCTTCTTCGTGCTGGAAAGCCGCCTCGAGGCCGACAACGGCACGCTGAGCAACCGGCCCGCCTCGGGCACGCAGCTGCCCGACCGCCTGAACACCGCCACGCTGATGGGCCTGCCCTCGGCCCTGCAGCCGGCGGTCACGGCCATCGCGACGCAGCTGGGCGGCACCGTCGGCGTCAACCTGAACTCGGGCTTCTTCGACCGCCAGGCCTTCGTCGGCCTGATCACGCCGGTCGGTGCGGTGCTGGCCGGGCGCCAGTACACGCCGGCCTACGAGATGGCGGCCACGCTCGACACCACCAACACCCAGTCCAGCCTGGCCGCCGGCCAGCTGGCCAGCCTGCCGGCGGGCTTCGACATCCGCGTCAGCAACGCGCTGGCCTACCGGATGGAGCTGGGCGGGCTGACGGCCTCGGCGATGTATGCCTTCGGCGAGACCGCCGGGGACAGCTCGGCCAACCGCCTGCTGGGTGCCAACGTGATGTACCGCACGCCGGACTACTCGGTCGGCGCGGCCTACAACACCCGCAACAACGAGAAGGGCGAGAAGTCGCTGACCTCGGCGGTGTTCGGCGGCACGCTGGCGCTCGGACCGGGCAAGGCCAGCCTGCTGCTGGCCTCGTTCAAGGACGATCACCCGACCGGCACCTCGACCATCGCCACGGCGCTGACCACGGTCAATCCGGCGCTCGCGGGTGTCGCCCCGCTGGTGCAGAACGCGTTCAACGAAGGCCTGAAGCAGGACTCCCGCCTGTACCACGTCGGCTATCGTTTCCTGTCGGGCGCCAGCACGATCTACGTGTCCTACAGCAAGGTCGATGACCGTCGCCCGGCCGATGCCGACGTCGCGTCCTACGGCGTGGCCTACACCTACGCGTTCTCCAAGCGCACGGACGTGAACTTCGTCGTCTCCCGCTACGACAACAGCAAGCTGTCGCAGGCGGCGCCGGGCGGGGCGGGTTACCTGGGCGGGGTCACCGCCTCGGCCGGCACCGACTCCAACAGCCTCGCGCTGGGCGTGCGCCACCGCTTCTGAGCGGCGGCGCGGGCCGGCGCCTCAGGCCTTGGCGCCGAGTTCGGCCGCACGCTGCCGCTGGGCTTCCAGCTCGGCGGCGCGTGGCTGGTCGTGGTGGTGCACCGGCCAGCCGGCGGTGTGCTGCTCGACCAGCGCCACCAGCGCCCGGATCCATGCCGGATGGTCGTTCAGGCACGGGATGTGGTCGTAGCGCTGGCCGCCGGCGGTCAGGAAGACCTGCCGGCCCTCGATCGCGATCTCCTCGAGCGTCTCCAGACAGTCCGACGAGAAGCCCGGGCAGAACACCTGCAGGTGCTTCACGCCCTTCTTCGCCAGCGCATGCAGCGTCGGCTCGGTGTAGGGCTCCAGCCACTTGGCCTTGCCGAAGCGGCTCTGGAAGCTCAGCGACAGCTGGTCCTTGCCCATGCCCAGGCGCTCGCCCAGCAGGCGGGCGGTCTTGTGGCACTGGCAGTGGTAGGGGTCGCCCAGCTGCAGCGTGCGCTCGGGCACGCCGTGGAAGCTCAGCAGCAGGTGCTCGCCGCGGCCCTCGCGGGACCAGTATTCCAGCACCCGCTGCGCCAGCGCCTCGATGTAGGCGGGCTCGTCATGGTGCTGCCGGACCCAGCGGATCTCCGGCAGGTGGCGCTGCACCAGCTGCCAGCGGTGCACGTCGTCCATCACGCTGGCGGTGGTCGTGCCCGAGTACTGCGGGTACATCGGCAGCACCAGGATGCGGTCGCAGCCGGCCTTCTTCAGCTCGTCGAGCTCGCTGGCGATCGACGGGCTGCCGTAGCGCATCGCATGGCGCACGGTCAGCACCAGGCCGCGCTCGCCCGCGTAGCCCTGCAGCAGGCTCGCCTGGCGGCGTGTCCAGACCGCCAGCGGCGAGCCTTCGGGCGTCCAGACGCTGGCGTACTTGGCGGCCGACTTGGCCGGCCGGGTGCGCAGGATGATGCCGTGCAGGATCGGCTTCCACACTGCCGGCGGGATCTCCACCACCCGCGGATCGGACAGGAACTGCGCCAGGTAGCGGCGCACCGCCGGGGCGGTGGGCGCGTCCGGCGTGCCCAGGTTGACGAGCAGCACGCCGACGCGGGTCGGGACGCCGTGGCGATGGGGAGGTTCGGTCTGGAAGCGCATGGGGTCTTTCTCGGCGGTCCTCATTCTCGCCGATGCGCCGGGCCCTGGTCGCACCAGACGGTTTTGTCCTGGACAGAACGAGTCCGGCCCGAGGTGCCGTGGGGCTGATGCGGGTCTGCGACACTTTGAGCATGCATGCGCCCCCGTCCCTCCACGCCCTCAGCTTCGACCTCGACGACACCCTCTGGCCGGTGGCTCCGGCCATCCTCCAGGCCGAACGGGTGCTGCAGCAGTGGCTCGAGCAGCATGCGCCCGTGACGGTGCAGCGCTTCCCGGTCGAGCGCATGCGGGCCCTGCGCGAGCAGGTGTCGCGCGACTGCCCCGACCTGGCCCACGATCTGACCGCGCTGCGCCTGGAGGCCAATCGCCGGGCGCTGCGGGCCAGCGGCGAGGACCCGGCACTCGCCGGTCCGGCCTTCGAGGTCTTCTTCGCCGAGCGCCAGCGGGTCACGTTCTACCCCGACGTCGAGCGGTCGCTCGACCGCCTGGCCGCCCGCTGGCCGCTGCTGGCGCTGAGCAACGGCAACGCCGAACTCGAGGCGACCGGGCTGTCGCGCTGGTTCGTCGGCTCCGTCAATGCCCGCAGCGTCGGCGTGCTCAAGCCCGACGCGCGCATCTTCGCGGCGGCCTGTGCCCACCTGCGGCTGTCTCCAGGGCAGGTGCTGCACGCGGGCGACGATCACCGCTGCGACGTGCGGGGCGCGCAGGCGGCGGGTCTGCACAGCGCCTGGATCGTGCGGCCCGACCAGGCGGCCCATGCCGCTGCCGCGCCGGACCCCGATCCGGTCGCCCCGCCGGTGACGGGCTGGCACGTGACCGTCGGCCACCTCGCCGAGCTCGCCGACCGGCTGGGCGCCTGAAGCCTGAAGCCGCCCGGCGGTCTCAGGCCGGTGTCGCCACCGGCAGCACCACGGTGCCCTGGTGGTAGACGGTCTGCCAGCCCGCCGTGCCCCGTCGCCACAGCGAGGCCCGGTGGCTCAGCCGCGTGCCCTGCCACAGCGAGTAGCTCAGCAGGAAGGTGTCCGTGGCGATCTGCTGGCAGCACACGTCGATGGGGACCCAGCGCTCGTCGTGCGGCCGCGACGCGCATTCCAGCAGGATCTCGACAAAACGCTCGCGCCCGTAGCGCAGGCCGGAGGCGGCCACCTCCCAGAACGCCGGGGCGATCAGCCCCTCCAGCGTCTGCCGCGGCGTGCCGTGTGCCGGCCGGTGCGCGGTCGGCTCCAGGGCGAGCAGTTCGTCCTCTATGGCCTGCAGGGCGGGATCGGTGCGGCGGGAGGCGGGCATGGTGGTGGTGTCGTGGCGTGGGAATCGCGCCGGATGTTGACACAAGGCGACCGGTTGCCGGCGCCGGCACGTTAAGGTCGGCCCGGTGCGCCCCGGAGACCCGATGCAACCAGACGAGACCCCCGGCTTCAACCTGCGGCTGTGGCAGCGTTTTGCCGTGACCGCGCTGCCGTACTGGCAGTCCGACGAGCGCTGGCGAGCGATGGGCCTGCTGGGACTGCTGGTCGTGCTGCTGCTGGGCCAGACCGCCTTCAACGTGCTGTTCAACCAGGAGACGGGCGAGTTCACCTCGGCCCTGGCGGCTCGGGATGCGCCCCGCTTCTGGGCCTCGATCTGGCGCTACACGGCCATCCTGGGCGCGGCCGTGCCGATCTACGCGCTCTACTACTACGTGCGCGACACGCTGGGCCTGCGCTGGCGGCGCTGGCTGACGACCCGGTTCCTGGCGCGCTACTTCAGCCAGCGGGCCTACTACCGGCTCAACACGCTGGCCGGCCTGGACAATCCGGACCAGCGCATCGCCGAGGACATCAACGCGTTCACCCAGCAGTCGCTGTACTTCTCGATGATCGTGCTGGGCTCGCTGATCGAGCTGATCGCGTTCTCCAGCGTGCTCTGGTCGATCTCGCAGGGGCTGGTCCACTTCCTGATCGCCTACGCGATCTTCAGCACCGTGGTGACCGCCGCGGCGTTCGGCCAGCGCCTGATCGGGCTGAACTTCTTCCAGCTGCAGCGGGAGGCGGATTTCCGCTTCGGTCTGGTGCGGGTGCGCGAGCATGCCGAGCCGATCGCCTTCCACAACGGCGAGGCGCGCGAGCTGTCGGCGCTGCAGCGCATCTTCGACGCGCTGTACGGCAACTACCGGCAGGTGCTGCGCTGGCAGTTCAGGCTCAACCTGTTCCAGTACGCCCACAGCTTCCTGACCATCGTGCTGCCCAGCGTGATCATCGCCAACGACGTGCTGTCGGGCGAGCTGGAGGTCGGCCGCTCGATCCAGGCCGCCGGCGCGTTTGCGGCGATCCTGCGCGCGCTGACGGTGATCGTCGACCACTTCGAGTCGCTGAGCCGTTTTGCCGCGGGGGTCGATCGCCTGCGGGCGTTCTCGCATGCGCTCGACGGCCCGGCGGCTCCACCGGTGGAGCCGGGGGACGCCAGCACGCAGCAGATCCGCACCGTGCCCGGCTTCGAGCTGGCGCTGGCGCAGCTGACGGTGTTCACGCCCGACCGGGAGCACCTGCTGGTGCGGGGGCTCTCGGTGGCGGTCCGCCCCGGCCGGGGCCTGGTGATCGTCGGTGCGAGCGGGGCGGGCAAGAGCTCGCTGCTGCGGGTCATGGCCGGGCTGTGGAACACCGGCTCGGGCGAGGTCACGCGGCCGGCCGGCCCGGAGATGCGTTTCCTGCCCCAGCATCCCTACCTGCCGCTGGGCGACCTGCGCTCGCTGCTGCTCTATCCGCAGGCGTCACGCGACATCGCCGACGAAGAAGTGCTGCAGTGGCTGGAGCGGGTCAACCTGGGCACGCTGGCCGAGCGTTTCGGCGGGCTGGGGGCGGTGCTGGACTGGGCCAAGGTGCTGTCGGTGGGCGAGCAGCAGCGGCTGGCGTTCGCCAGCGCGCTGCTGGCCCGCCCGCGCTACCTGCTGCTCGACGAGGCCACCAGCGCGCTGGACGCGGCCAACGAGGAGCGGCTCTACGGCCAGCTGGCCGGGCTGTCGATCACCCCGGTCAGCGTCAGCCACCATCCGGCCATCGTCAGGCACCACCACGAGGTGCTGGAGCTGTGCGGGGAAGGGCGCTGGGCGCTGCACCCGGCCAGCGGCTACGAGTGGAAGCACTGAAGGTCGGGGTGCGGGCGAGCGGGTCAGTCGGCGCTGCGGGGCCGCACCAGCGCGGCCGCCTGCCTGGCGTGGGCGCGGGCGGTCTCGAGCTCGGCATGGCGGGCCAGCGCCACGCCCATGCGGCGCTTGACGAAGCTCTCGGGCTTGCCGAACAGGCGCAGCTCGGTGCCCGGCACCTGCAGGGCCTGCTCGACGCCGTCGAAGACGACGCCCAGGGCCTCGACCCCGCCGTAGATCACCGCGCTGGCGCCGGGGGTGCGCAGGCTGGTGTCGACCGGCAGGCCGAGGATGGCCCGGGCGTGCAGCTCGAACTCGCTCTGCCACTGCGTGGTCATCGTCACCATGCCGGTGTCGTGCGGGCGCGGGCTGACCTCGCTGAACCAGACGTCCTCGCCCTTGACGAAGAGCTCGACGCCGAACAGCCCCAGACCCTCGAGGTCGTCGGTGATGGTGCGGGCGATCTGCTGGGCCAGCAGCAGGCCCTGCGGATGCATCGGGTGGGGCTGCCAGCTCTCGACGTAGTCGCCGTTGACCTGGATGTGGCCGATGGGTTCGCAGAAACGGGTCTCGACCTGGCCGTCGGCGCCGCGGGCCCGCACGGTCAGCAGCGTGATCTCGTAGTCGAAGTCGATGAAGCCTTCGACGATGACCCGGTTCTTGCTGACGCGGCTGCCTTCCATCGCGTATTCCCAGGCCGAGCCGATGTCGTCGGGACCGTCGATCCGGCTCTGGCCCTTGCCGGAGCTGCTCATCACCGGCTTGACGATGCAGGGGTAGCCGATGCCGGCGTTCGTGCCGTCGCCGGCAATGGCGGCGCGCAGCTCGGCCAGCGTGTCGCAGAAGCGGTAGGGGCTGGTCGGCAGGCCCAGCGTCTCGGCGGCCAGGCGGCGGATGCCTTCGCGGTCCATCGTCAGGCGCGCGGCCCGTGCGGTCGGGATGACCTGCACGACCCCTTCGGCCTCGAGCGCCTGCAGCACCGGGGTGGCGATGGCCTCGATCTCGGGCACGACCAGGTGCGGCTGCTCGGCGCGGATCAGCGCCTCGAGCGCGGCCGGGTCGGTCATCGCGATGGTGTGGGCGTGGTGGGCCACCTGCTGGCCGGGAGCGCCGTCGTAGCGGTCGACCGCGATGGTCTCGACGCCCAGGCGCTGCAGCGCGATCAGGACTTCCTTGCCCAGTTCACCGCTGCCCAGCAGCATGACCCGGGTGGCGTGGGGAGACAGGGGCGTGCCGATGGTCGTCATGAAGGGAAACGAAGGAGGAGGAGGAGAGGTCCGTGCCGCCGGTGGGGCGGCCGGTTCAGAAGGCCGGCTGAGGATCGGTGTCCTCGAACCGCATGATGTCGAAATGCACCGTGGGCGCGTTCTGCACGTTGGGATTGACCCCCAGGCAGATCACGCCCCGGCCGTGCAGCGTGCAGGCGCCGCGGCGCAGCGTCACCACCTCCGACTGGCGCGCGAAGCGCACGAAGGTGCCGTTGGAGCTCATGTCGACGAGCTGGAAGTTGCCGCTGTGCCACTCGACCCGGGCGTGCTGGCGCGACACCCGGCTGTCGTCGATGCAGTAGGTCGCCTCGTTGCTGCGGCCGAAGATCACCGGCAGGTTGCGGTGCGAGTGGATCTTCGTGCCCACCGAACACGACAGGCGGATGCCTTCGGGCACCAGGGCCGGCGCGGTCTCGCCGAACATCGTCGACATCGCGTCGGTGCGGCGTGGCTCGAAGCGCCACACCTCGACCGGCTCGACCCGCCCGCGCAGGTGCAGCCGCTCCAGGCGGCGGAAGCGGTCGTGGTGTTCGACGGGCAGGGCGGCCCGGGTCTGCGAAGTCACCAGCGTCTCGTTGTCGCCGGCATGGTCGAGCAGGCGGGCCGAGACGTTGACCGCATCGCCGAAGCAGTCGCCGGCCACCTCGATCATCTCGCCATGGGCCATCGCGATCTGCACCCGCAGCACCGGCTGGGGCGTGATGCCGCCCGCGTTGAGCACCCGCTCGAGCGATTCGTGGACTTCCTCGGCGGCGATCAGGGCCCCCATGGGCAGGTCGAACACCGCCATCAGGCCGTCGCCCAGCGTCTTGACGATGCGTCCGCCCTGGCTCTCGAAGATGCGCCCGACCACCGCGACGCTGTGGGTCACGACCGAAGCTGCCTCGGCGTTGCCGAGACTTTCATAAAGGGAAGTGCTGCCGCGCAGATCTGCAAAAACGACGGTTCTGGTGACGGCCTGAGACATCTTCACAGTTTAACTTGCGACAGCGTGAAGCAGTGCGCACGGACGGGGCCTCGCCAAACAAAAGGGCCCTGCATGCAGGGCCCTCGTTCGTGGGGTGGGCGGCGTGGCCGCCAGCGCGCGGGCGTGCCGCGCTCAGAGGTTGTCGAGGTAGGTGCGCAGCTTGTCCGAGCGGCTCGGGTGCTTGAGCTTGCGGATGGCCTTGGCCTCGATCTGGCGGATGCGCTCGCGCGTCACGTCGAACTGCTTGCCCACTTCTTCCAGCGTGTGGTCGGTGGACATCTCGATGCCGAAGCGCATGCGCAGCACCTTGGCCTCGCGCGGCGTCAGGCTGTCGAGGATGTCGCGCACCACGTCGCGCAGACCCGACTGCATCGCGGCCTCGATCGGCGCGGTGTTGTTGGTGTCCTCGATGAAGTCGCCCAGATGCGAGTCGTCGTCGTCCCCGATCGGCGTTTCCATGGAGATCGGCTCTTTCGCGATCTTCATGATCTTGCGGATCTTGTCCTCGGGCATCTCCATCTTCTCGGCCAGCGAAGGCGCGTCCGGCTCGAAGCCGAATTCCTGCAGGTGCTGGCGCGAGATGCGGTTCATCTTGTTGATCGTCTCGATCATGTGAACCGGGATGCGGATGGTGCGGGCCTGGTCGGCGATCGAGCGCGTGATCGCCTGACGGATCCACCACGTGGCGTAGGTCGAGAACTTGTAGCCGCGACGGTATTCGAACTTGTCGACCGCCTTCATCAGGCCGATGTTGCCTTCCTGGATCAGGTCGAGGAACTGCAGGCCACGGTTGGTGTACTTCTTGGCGATGGAGATCACGAGGCGCAGGTTGGCCTCGATCATCTCGCGCTTGGCTTCGCGCGAGCTGGCCTCGCCCTCGTTCATGCGCTTGTTGATGAGCTTGAGGTCCTCGATCGGCACGACCGCGCGGGTCTGCAGGTCGGTCAGCTTCTGCTGCAGTTCCTGGATGGCCGGCAGGTTGCGGCTCATCACGGCGCTGTAGTTCTTGCCCGCGGCGATCTCGGTCTCCGCCCAGGCCTGGTTGAGCATGTTGGGCGGGAAGGACTTGATGAAGTACTCCTGCGACATGCCGCAGCGGTCCACCACGATCTTGCGCAGTTCACGCTCGTAGCGGCGCACGTCGTCGACCTGCGAGCGCAGCATGTCGCACAGCTTCTCGATGGTCTTGACGGTGAAGCGGATGGTCATCAGCTGCGAGCTGATCGAGGCCTGCGCGGTCGCGTAACCCGCCGACTTGTAGCCGTCCTTCTCGTAGGCGGCCTTCATCTTCTCGAAGCTCTGGCGCAGCGTGTCGAACTTGCCCAGCGCGACGTTCTTGAGCTCCTCGAGCTTCTTGGTCAGTGCGCGCGAGCCGCCGCTGTCGTCTTCCTCGTCGTCGAATTCGTCGAAGTCTTCCTCGGCGACGTAGTCGTCGGCCTCGTTGTCGGAGACAAAACCGTCGACGATGGCGGAGATCTGGTCCTCGCCCGAGCGGATGCGCTCGGCCATCGTCAGGATCTCGGCGATGGTGGCGGGGGAGGCGGAGATCGCCAGCATCATGGCCTGCAGGCCACCTTCGATGCGCTTGGCGATCTCGATCTCGCCTTCACGCGTGAGCAGCTCGACCGTGCCCATCTCGCGCATGTACATGCGCACCGGGTCGGTCGTGCGGCCGAATTCGGAGTCCACCGTCGACAGCGCGGCTTCGGCGGCTTCTTCGGCTTCCTCTTCGGTCGAGGTGGTCGTGCCACCGCCGGCGATCAGCAGCGTGGCCGCGTCGGGCGCCTGCTCGTAGACCGCGATGCCCATGTCGTTGAGCATCGAGATGATGGCTTCCAGGATCTCGTTCTCGACCAGCTTCTCGGGCAGGTGGTCGTTGATCTCCTGGTGCGTGAGGAAGCCGCGCGTCTTGCCCATCTTGATGAGGGTCTTCAGCTCCGAGCGGCGCTTGTTGACTTCCTCTTCGGTCAGGGTGGTCTCGTCCAGGCCGAACTCGCGCATCAGCGCGCGCTCCTTGGCGCGGCTGACCTTCATGCGCAGCGGCTTGGCCTTGGGCTTGTCCTCGCCCACTTCCTCGACGGTGGTCTCGACTTCGGCCTCGACCTCGACTTCCAGCTCGGCCTCGATGTCCGAGAAGTCTTCATCGCCTTCCAGCGACGGCTTGCTGTCGGCCTTCTTCGTCTCGACCGCGGCAGCGGCGACCTTGGGCTTGCGACCCCGCTTGGCGCCACCTTCCTCGGTGGATTTGGCAGCAGTGGTCTTGCCGGCGGCACGGGTGCTCCTGACAACACGCACGGTCTTGGCCGGTGCAGCGTCGCTGGAGGCGACTTCGGGGGCGTCGCTGTCGTGCTCGGGGGCGGTCTTCTTCGCGGTCATGCGCTTCCTCGGCTGGATGCTCGTATACGGTGGGGCTCGGGACCAGAATCGCAAGAGTCGATGGACCAGTGCGTCCGCCTCCGGGGCGCTGCCCGGGTGATCGGGTCGGTGCCGCGGAGGTCTCTCGTCGTCTGGCGGGCAAGCTGCGTGAACGTCTGCTTGGACAGTGCTGGCGGGGAAGTTGGCCTGATTTTTGACCCGTGTCGCGGGTGGCCGGGGCCGGCATGCACTGCTGTCACTCTTGCCGTCGTCGAAAACGCAAGATTATCGCCTACTTTTTACACGCTGTACCGAACGGGGCTCAGGCGTCGGCATTCTCCGGGTCCTTCTTCAGCCGGGCACGCAGCTGCATCAGGTGGTTGCGCCGCTCCACCGCCTCGTCGGAGAGGTCGCCCGACTCCAGCAGCAGGCCGATCTCGTCTTCCACCGATTGCAGCCGCAGCCGGTGCAGCACCGCCTGCAGCTCGCCGCTGGCCAGCGTCGTGTCGATCAGCTCGTGCAGGCCCTGCAGGCGGCGCAGCAGCAGGCTCAGGCCCGAGGCCTCGTCGGCCTCGGCCAGCTGCTGCAGGTCGCGCGTCACGGTGTCGGCCGGCAGCGGGCCCTGGTCGTTGACCAGTCGGTCCAGCGCGGCGAAGAACGGCCCGTACGGCGCGGGCTGCTCGACCAGCAGGTCGTGCAGCGCGGCCGACAGCTGCAGCCACAGCCCGATGTCGTGCACCAGCAGCCAGGCCGCACGGTCGAGCAGCGTGGTGGTGCGCGGTGGTGGCAGGCGGGGCTCGAACGGGGCGTTGCGGTCCTTCCAGGGGCGCTTGCCCCCGTCGGGGCCGCCCTTGCGGTTCCAGGGGCGATCGCCGGAGCGGCCACCACCTCCCTGGTAGGGCTCGCGGTTCGGGCGTGAAGGGGCCGCCGCGGCGCCGGACGACCAGCCGCCGTGCCCGCCTTCGGCCTCGAGCGGGGGCAGGACATGGTCGGGGGGCGGACCGGAGGACAGGCCGTCGGGCTGGTCCCAGTCGGCCCAGGGCGCGTCGGGTCCGGCCGGACCGGTGGCTGCGGGGGCGGGGGCCGTGCGCCGTGGTGACGGCTCCGCACCGCGCGGGCCGGCCCGCGCGGCCTGGCGGGAGGCGCTCTCCTGCCAGTGGTGGGCCAGCACCTCGGGCGACAGGCCGCCGTCCCGGGCCAGCTCGACCAGCAGCTGTTCACGCAGCAGGCCCGACGGCAGCTGCTCGAGCAGCGGACGGGCCTGGGCCAGCATGCGCGCGCGACCTTCGGGGGTCGCCAGGTCGCAGCCTTCCCGCGCCGCGTGGATCAGCTGGGTCGACAGCGGCACCGCCTCGGCGATGCAGCGCTCGAAGGCCTCGGTGCCGTGCGCCCGGATGAAGGAGTCGGGGTCGTGCTCGGCGGGCAGGAACAGGAAGCGGAAGCTGCGCGTGTCGCTGGCATGGGGCAGCACCGCCTCCATCGCCCGCCCGGCCGCCCGCCGGCCGGCGGCGTCGCCGTCGAAGCTGAAGACGATGTGCTCGCTGAAGCGCAGCAGCTTGGCCACATGCTCGCCGCTGCAGGCCGTGCCCAGCGTGGCCACGGCGTTGGGCACGCCCAGCTGGGCCAGCGCGACCACGTCCATGTAGCCTTCGGTGACCAGCACATGGCCGCGTTCCCGGATCGAGGTGCGGGCCTCGAACAGGCCGTAGAGCTCGCGGCCCTTGACGAACAGCGGCG
Organism: Sphaerotilus hippei; assembly: GCF_003201595.1. Lineage (GTDB taxonomy): Bacteria > Pseudomonadota > Gammaproteobacteria > Burkholderiales > Burkholderiaceae_C > Sphaerotilus > Sphaerotilus hippei. The sequence goes on from NZ_QJJS01000011.1 coordinate 140,534, forward strand.
TCTCCGGCGAGTTCAGGTACTTGGGCTCGCCCGCGTCGATGATGCGTCCGCCGAAGCCGATCACCTCGCCCTTGGGGTTGCGGATCGGGAACATGATGCGGTCACGGAAGCGGTCGTAGCGCCGCTCCTCCTCGCCCGGCTCGTGCCTGTGGATCACCAGCCCGGCCTCGACCAGCTGCGGATCGTCGTATTTCGGGTAGCAGCTCGCCAGCGTGTGCCGGCCGGCCGGGGCGTAACCCAGGCCGAAGCGGGCGGCGATGTCGCCGGTCAGCCCGCGTGCCTTCAGGTAGTCGACGGCCCGCGGGCTGGCCTTGAGCTGGCCGCGGTAGTGGGCCGCGGCGCGCGCCATCACCTCGGTCAGGCTGACCTGGCGCTCGCGGGCCTGGGCGGCCCGGGCCCGCTCCTCGGGGCTGACGTCGTCCTCCGGGACCGTCACGCCCATCTCCTGGGCGAGCTCGCGCACGGCCTCGACGAAACCCAGGCCGGTGTGCTCCATCAGGAAACCCACGGCATTGCCGTGGGCGCCGCAGCCGAAGCAGTGGTAGGTCTGCCGCGACGGGCTGACCACGAAGCTCGGGCTCTTCTCGCCGTGGAAGGGGCACAGGCCCTTGTAGTTGATGCCCGCCTTCTTCAGCGGTACGGCGCGGCCCACCACGTCGACGATGTCGGCGCGGGCGAGCAGGTCCTGGATAAAGCCTTGAGGGATCACCGCCCGAGTCTAACGAAGCGGCCGGCCGCCGCGCCCTCAGTCGCCGACGACGACCCCTTCGCGGCGTGCGTCGGCCCCGCCGATCCAGCCGCCGTCGTGGTGGCGCGTCAGGCTGTGCAGGCCGCTGGGCAGGTCGACCTCACGCACCTCGTGGCCCCGCTCGCGCAGCGCCTGCACCGTGGCACGCGGCCACTGGCCCCGTTCGAGCAGCGTCGGGCCGTTGAGCGAGCCCGCGTGCGGCAGCTCGATGGCCTGCTGCGGCGACAGGCCCCAGGCGAGCTGGCCCAGCAGCGTGCGGGCGACGTAGTGGATGATCACCGCCCCGCCGGGTGAGCCGAGGCTGGCGACCAGCGGGCCGCGGCGGCCGTCGGGCCGGCGCTCGTAGACCAGCGTCGGGGCCATGCTCGAGCGGGGCCGCTTGCCGGGCTCGATCCGGTTGGCGACCGGGCGGCCGTCGACCTCGGGCACGAAGCTGAAGTCGGTCAGCTCGTTGTTGAGCAGGAAGCCGCCGGCCAGGCCCTGGCCCGAGTTCACCAGCCGGCGCGAGCCGAACTGGGCCTCGATGGTGGTGGTCATGGCCACGGCCATGCCGTGCCGGTCGACCACCGAGAGGTGCGAGGTGGCCGGCACCTCCGGGCTGCGGTCGTCGGCCAGCGCCAGGGGCGCCGGCGCGGGCTGGCCCGGCAGCGCCCGGCCCATGCTGCGCGGGCCGATCAGGCGGGCGCGCTGGCGCAGGTAGTCGGGGCGCCAGAGGGTGGTCCAGTCGCCGCCGGGCGCGCGGGCAAAGGCGGGGTCGGCGATGTAGCGGTCGCGGTCGGCGAACGCCAGGCGCGCGGCTTCGCCATAGGCGTGCAGCGACTCGACCCCGGGCAGGCCGTCCTCGAGGTCGGCCGGCGACGGGGGCCGGACCTGTTCCAGCAGCCCGAGGATCTGTCCGATGGTCAGCATGCCCGACGACGGCGGGGGCATGCCGCACAGGCGCCAGCGGCGCCAGTCCAGGCACAGCGCCTCGCGCCGGACGGGCCGGTAGCCGAGCAGGTCGGCGGCCTCGAGCCGCCCGGCCCGGTCCGCCGGCTGCTGCACCGCCGCGACGATGGCCCGGCCGATCCGGCCCTGGTGCAGGGCCTGCGCGCCGTCCCGGGCCACGGCTTCCAGCACGGCCGCGTAGTCGGGGTTGTGCAGCGGCTCACCGGCCTGCAGCGGCCGGCCGTCGGGGTGGAAGAACAGCGCGCGGGCCCCGGCATCGGCCCGCAGCCGGGCATCACCGGCGATCTGCGCGGCCAGCCGGGCACCGACCGGGAAACCGGCCCGGGCCTGCCGGATCGCCGGCTCGAACAGCCGTGCCCACGGCAGGCGACCGTGCTCGCGGTGGGCCGCCTCCAGCATGGCCAGCACCCCCGGCGTGCCGACGGCCCGGCCGCTGGCCACGGCCTGGTCGAAGCCGATCGGCTCGCCCTCCGGGCCGAGGAACTGGCGCGCATCGGCCGCGGCGGGGGCGGTTTCCCGTCCGTCCCAGGCGACCGGAGGGGCGTGCGGGTCACGGGGGTCGTGCACCAGCAGGAAGCCGCCGCCGCCGATGCCGCTGGACTGCGGCTCGACCAGCCCGAGCATCGCCTGCACCGCCACGGCGGCATCGACCGCCGAGCCGCCGTCCCGCAGCATCCGCAGGCCGGCCTCGGCCGCCAGCGGATGGGCGGCGGCCACCGCCTGGTTCCGGAAGCGCCGTTCGGCCGCCGGCTGCCGGCCGCTGCCCAGGCGCTGGTCCGTGGCAATCTCGGGCTGGCGCGGGTCGCTGCCCGGTGGGTCGGCTGACGTTGGTGCTGGTGCGTGCGTCCGTGCGGGCGTGGCGACCGGAGGGGATGCCGTGCAGGCCGCCAGGCCCAGCAGCAGGGCCAGCGCGAGCGGTCGGTACCGACCCGGGAACGGCGTGTCGTGGGGCATGGCGCAGGGGGGATCGGGCCGCGACGGCCACAAAAAAGCCGCCCGGATGGGGCGGCTGGTCACCTCGGCTGGGGTGGCGGGCTCAGGCCAGCGCGGTCAGGGCGCGGCCCGTGATCTCGTCGACCGTGCCCAGGCCCAGGATCTTGCGGTAGGCCGGTGCGCCGGCGTCGCCGGTGGCGGCCCACGACGAGTAGTAGTCGACCAGCGGCCGGGTCTGGCTCTGGTAGACCTCCAGGCGCTTGCGCACGGTCTCTTCCTTGTCGTCGTCGCGCTGGATCAGGTCCTCGCCCGTCAGGTCGTCCTTGCCGGCCACCTTGGGCGGGTTGAAGACGACGTGGTAGGTGCGGCCCGAGGCCACGTGCACGCGGCGCCCGCTCATGCGCTCGATGATCGAGCTGTCGGGCACGTCGATCTCCAGCACGTAGTCCAGCTTGACACCGGCGGCCTTCATCGCATCGGCCTGCGGGATGGTGCGCGGGAAACCGTCGAACAGGAAACCGTCGGCGCAGTCGGGCTGGGCGATGCGTTCCTTGACCAAGCCGATGATGATGTCGTCACCGACCAGACCGCCGGCGTCCATCACCTTCTTGGCCTCGATGCCCAGCGGCGTGCCTGCCTTGACCGCCGCACGCAGCATGTCGCCGGTCGAAATCTGCGGGATGCCGAACTTCTGGCAGATGAAGGCAGCCTGCGTGCCTTTCCCGGCGCCCGGGGCGCCCAACAGGATCAGTCTCATGGATCTCCTCGGTCTTAAAAAATGGTTCGCTGACAAGCGTGGGGCAGGCTGCGATTTCTCGGACGAGAATACCATGCGCCTCCTGTGCCGAAACTGACGTCCGGCCGAGGGACTCGTCACTGGAACGCAGCTTGCCAGTCCGGTGCCGTGCCCCCCAGCTGGGGTAGGCACGGGCTTGTCAGGTGGGGGTCCGGTAGTGCAGGCGCACGCGCTCGAGGTCCTCGGGCGTGTCCACGCCCGGGCCCGGCCGGCTGGCTGAGACGTGCACGGCGATGCGCTCGCCATGCCACAGCACCCGCAGCTGCTCGAGCGATTCGGTGCGCTCGAGCGCGCAGGCCTCGAGTGTCGGGAAGCGGCGCAGGAAACCGGCCGTGTAGCCGTAGATGCCGATGTGGCGCAGCGGCGCCGGCTCGGGCAGCGCGCCGGCCGCACCGGCGGGCGTGCCGAGGGCGGCCATGCCGTCGCGCCACCAGGCGATCGGCGCCCGCGAGAAGTACAGCGCCCGCCCGGCCGCATCGGTGACGACCTTGACCACGTTCGGATTCAGGAACTCGTCGAGCGTGTCGATCGCATGGGCGGCGGTGCTCATCACGCAGTCCGGGCGCTGGCCCAGCAGCCGCGCGCAGGCGTCGATCAGGCCCGGATCGATCAGCGGCTCGTCGCCCTGCACGTTGACCACCCGGTCCCGGCCGTCCAGGCCGAGCTGCAGGCAGGCCTCGGCGAGCCGGTCGCTGCCGGTGGGGTGGTCGCCGCGCGTGAGCACGCAGTCCACGCCGTGCGTGCCGCAGGCCTGCGCGATCTCGGTGCTGTCGGTGGCCACGACGATGCGCGCGGCCTCGCTGAGGCGGCAGCGCTCGGCCACCCGCACGACCATCGGCTTGCCCGCCAGGTCGGCCAGCGGCTTGCGCGGCAGGCGGGTGGACGCCAGCCGGGCCGGGATCAGCACGGTGTAGCGGTCGGGGTGGCCGGAAGTGCTCATGGCCGGGACCGGTCGCCGTCGTCCGACAGCAGGGCCGGCAGCGTCGGTTCGGGGTTCGGGTCGAAGGTGCGCGCCTCGTGCTCCAGCATGATGGGGATGCCGTCGCGGATCGGGAAGGCGAGGTGGTCGGCCGCGCAGCACAGTTCGTCGCGCAGCGTGTCGCGGGTCAGCGGGCCCTTGCAGACCGGGCAGACCAGGAGTTGCATCAATCGTGTGTCCATGGCGGAATCCTACCTCGCCCGCGAGCGTGCGCCGTCCTTGGACCCGAGGGCGTGCGCGACCTCGTCGAGCAGGGCCTCGGGCAGCTCGAAGCCCAGCGGCGCGACCCACACCCGCATCGCCGGGCGTTCGTGGGCGAGGCGCTGCGGGTCGAGCTTGATCGCGTCCTTCTCGGTCAGCACCAGGTCGGCGGTGTCGGCCGGCCAGGGCAGGGTGGCGAGGTCCTGGTGGTCGGCCAGCGGCCACTCGGTCAGGCGCTCCAGGCCCAGCGTGCGCAGCGCGTCGAAGAACCGGGCCGGCTGGCCGATGCCGGCGCTGGCCAGCATCGGCCGCGGCCGCAGGTCGGGCAGGGTGGCCGGGTCGGGCGGGCGGCCGTGCCACCAGTCGGCCAGCGCGACCAGGCCCGTCAGCCGGCGTCGGGCGAGGTGGCCGGGCAGCGCCAGGCTGGCCTGCGGCGCGTTGTAGACCTGCCACTGCCGGCGGGCGGTCGAGGGGGTGTGCACGGCCTCGCGCAGCGGGCCGGCCGGCAGCAGGTGGCCGTTGCCCGCACCACGCTCGTCGAACACGACGACCTCGAGGTCACGCCGCAGCCTCAGGTGCTGCAGGCCGTCGTCGCAGAGCAGCACGTCGACCTCCGGGTGGCGCGCCAGCAGCGCATGGCCCGCGGCGACCCGGTCACGACCGACCCACACCGGCACGCCGGTGCGGCGCTGCATCAGCAGCGGCTCGTCGCCGACGTCGGTGGCGCTGCTGACCGCGGTGACCTCGGTCGGCACCGCATGCCGGCCGCCGAAGCCGCGCGAGAGGATGCCGGGGCTGCGGCCGCGCTGCTGCAGGCCCTGGACCAGCGCGATCGTCGTGGGGGTCTTGCCGGCGCCGCCGGCGACCCGGTTGCCCACCACCAGCACCGGCACCGGCAGGGCGTGCGCCTTCAGCAGGCCGCGCCGGTAGAGCTGCCGGCGCAGGGCGGATGCGCCCCGGTACAGCAGCGACAGCGGCCACAGCAGCGTCCACCACAGCAGGCCGGGCTGTCGCCAGTGCGCCTCGATGCGCAGCGCCCAGGGCAGGCGCGCCGGTGTCGCCGGGCCGCCTCGAGGCGGGGTCGGGCTCAATGCCGGTTGCCGCCGCGCCCCTGCTGCGTGGCGAAGGTCAGCTGGTGCAGGCCGACGCGGCGTGCGGCGTCCATCGCGTTGATCACGCTCTGGTGCGCGGCCATCGCGTCGGCGGAGATGATCAGCGGGAGGGCGGTGTCGCCACCGGTCGCCTCGCGCAGCACGGTCACCAGCGGGTCGATGCCGCTGCCCTGGACCAGCGTGCCGTTGACGCTGTAGCGCCCGTCGGCGGCCACGGCCAGCACGATCTCCCGGGTCTGCGTCTTCGCGACCTCGGCATCGGCCACCGGCAGGTTCACCTTCAGCTCGGTGTAGCGTGAGTAGGTGGTCGACAGCATCAGGAAGATCAGCACCACCAGCAGCACGTCGATGAAGGGGATCAGGTTGATCTCCGGCTCGTCGACCGGGGCACGACGGAATTTCATGGCCATGGCCGTGCCTTCCTCAGCCGCGCCGCCCGCCGCTCAGCTGGGGCAGCAGCTGGTCGGTGGCCTGTTCGAGCGTCAGCACCAGCTCGTTGACCCGGCTCTTGAAGTGGCGATGGAACATCAGCGCCGGGATGGCGATGATCAGGCCGAAGGCGGTGTTGTAGAGCGCGATGGAGATGCCGTGCGCGAGCAGTTCGGGGTTGGAGCCGCCGCCGCCGGTCGGGGCCTGGGCGCCGAAGATCTCGATCATGCCGATCACCGTGCCCAGCAGGCCCAGCAGCGGCGCGGCGGTGGCGATGCTGCCCAGCGTGCTCAGGTAGCGCTCGAGCTGGTGCACGACGACACGGCCCGAGGCCTCGAAGGCGGTGCGCACCTGCGCCTCGGGCACCGCCTTGCCGGCGCTGGCCGCACGGATGCCCGCCGACAGCACCGCGCCCAGCGGTGAGCTGGCTTCGAGCTTCTGCACCACGTCGGCGCTGGGCAGGCCGCTGCGGGTCAGGGTCAGGACCTCGTCGAGCAGCTGCGGGGGTGCGACCCGGGACGCGCGCAGGCTCGTCAGGCGTTCGATGATGATGGCCAGTGCCACCACGGAGCACAGGATCAACGGGTAAATGGGCCAACCTGCCGCTTGTATGATCGAAAACAACGTGATTCCCCAGGAATTTGCCGATTGCCTGATGCCGCGGGGCAGCCCGTGCCCCGCCCGTCAGGCCGCCGGATTATGACGGCTGGCGGAGGCCCCGGAGGCGCCGGGGTCGACGGTCGGTATCCCTTTGTAAGGGGGGCGGACGGGGTGGCGAGGGCCGGCGTCGATGCACCGAATCTGTGGACAACTTTGTTGACAAGCGGTGGTCAGCGCTCCGAAATCCGCGCCAGTGCTGGATGTTTGTTGGATTGATGCTTTTTTGTGCAATGGAATTCTTTTGAAAATCAATGACTTGCACGGAGCTGCGTGCGGCGGCGGCGCGTGGTGCCCACCGGGTCCGGCCCGGTCCGCCTTGTGGATGACTGGTGCCGCCCCGGGAGCGTCGCGATGACGGCGACCGGTGCCGGACCGATGGTCTGGGGGGTGGCTGCGCTGGTGCAGGCCATCGGCGACACCCTGCAGAGCCGGTTTGCCGCCGTGGCCGTGCGCGGCGAGCTCAGCGGGGTCACCCGGGCGGCCAGCGGCCACCTCTACTTCACGCTCAAGGCGCCCGACGGCAGCGCGAGCATGCGCTGCGCGATGTTCCGCCGCGCGGCCGGCCTGCTCGACTTCCGCCCGCAGGACGGCCAGGAGGTCGAGCTGCGCGCGCGGGTGGCGCTCTACGAGCCCCGCGGCGAGCTGCAGCTGGTGGTCGAGGGCATGCGTCGCGCCGGGGCGGGCGCGCTGATGGAGCAGTTCCTGCGGCTGAAGGCGCAGCTGGAGGCCGAGGGCCTGTTCGAGGCGGCCCGCAAGCGGGCGCTGCCGGCGCACGCCCGGCGCATCGGCGTGATCACCTCGCTGGCCGCGGCGGCGCTGCGCGATGTCGCCAGCACGCTGGCCCGGCGTTCGCCCCAGGTGGAGGTGATCGTGCTGCCCTCGCCGGTGCAGGGCGCCGAGGCCCCGGCCGCGCTGGTGCGGGCGCTGGCGCAGGCCGCCCGGGCCGACCTCGACGTGCTGATCGTCTGCCGGGGCGGTGGCTCGCTGGAGGACCTCTGGGCCTTCAACGACGAGCGGGTGGTGCGCGCGATCGCCGCCTGCCCGGTGCCGGTGGTCTGCGGGGTGGGCCACGAGACCGACTTCACGCTGGCCGACTTCGCCGCCGACCTGCGGGCGCCCACGCCCACCGCCGCGGCCGAGCTGGCCGCCCCCGAGCGGCGGGCCTGCCTGCTGCGGCTGCAGCAGCTCGCCCAGGGCCTGCAGCGGGCGGTGCAGCGCCGCCAGGACCGCGAGGACCAGCGCCTCGACCAGCTCGCGCTGCGGCTGGCCCGCCCGGGCCAGGTGCTGCGTGGCCACGGCCAGCGGCTGGCGCTGCTCGAGCAGCGGCTGCAGGCGGCGCTGCCCCGGCGCCTGCAGCACGAGGCCGGGACGCTCGAGCGCCTGCAGCAGCGCCTGCAGGCCGGCGTGGCCGGGCAGCGGCGCCAGCAGGCCCAGGCGCTGGCGCTGCTGGGCCTGCGCCTGGCCGCCCTCGACCCGGCCCGGGTCCTGCAGCGCGGTTATGCCCACCTGACCGACGAGCAGGGCCGCAGCCTCGTCTCGGTCGGGCAGGCGCGGGTGCGCCAGACGCTGACGGTGGGCCTGGCCGACGGCACGCTCCAGGTCAAGGTGAGCGCGCGCCAGCCGCTGGCGCCGCCGCCCGCCGAGGCTTGACCCTGCGTCGCGCTGCGTGACGAGGGCGCTCACTGCACCGTCGTGCAGTCGTCTCTACAATCCGCTGCAGCTGAAATGGCTACTTCAACCGCTGCTCCGGCAGCTCTCCAGTCACACCGAAGGGACACCGACCATGGCATTTGAACTGCCCGCTCTGCCTTACGCCCAGGACGCCCTGGCTCCGCACATCTCCAAGGAGACGTTCGAGTACCACTACGGCAAGCACCACCAGGCCTACGTGACCAACCTGAACAACCTGGTCGGCGGCACCGAGTTCGACGGCGCCCCGCTGGAAGAAGTCGTCAAGAAGTCGTCGGGCCCGGTGTTCAACAACGCCGCCCAGGTGTGGAACCACACCTTCTTCTGGAACAGCATGAAGCCCGCGGGCGGCGGCGAGCCCACCGGCGCGCTGGCCGAGGCCATCACCGCCAAGTTCGGCAGCTTCGCCGCGTTCAAGGAAGCGTTCACCAAGAGCGCCGTCGGCAACTTCGGTTCCGGCTGGACCTGGCTGGTGAAGAAGGCCGACGGTTCGGTCGACATCGTCAACACCAGCAACGCCGCCACGCCGCTGACCGGCGCCGACAAGCCGCTGCTGACCATCGACGTGTGGGAACACGCCTACTACGTCGACTACCGCAACGCCCGCCCCAAGTTCGTCGAGACCTTCCTGGGCTCGCTGGCGAACTGGGACTTCGCGGCCGCGAACTACGCCTGAGTCCGCCCCGGGCCGGCCGTGACCGGCCCGGGGACACGATGAAGAGGGGCCGACGCCTGTGGTGTCGGCCCCTTTTTTTCGTTCATGGCGGCGCCAGCAGATCGGCGGCGGCCCGGCCCGAGCGCACCGCCCCCTCCAGCGTGGCGGGGTAGGGCCCGTCGATGCCGTCGCCTGCGGCCAGCAGGCCGGCCGCGATCCGGGCCGGCGGACGCGACAGGCCGGGGGTGCACAGGAAGGTGGCGCGCTTCTCGGCGATCACCTGCAGCAGCGTGGCCGCCGGCGAGCGGCCGCCGGCGTGCAGCGGCCGCAGCACCTCGCCGGCCTGGCGCAGCAGCGCCGCGGCGCTGTCGGCCGGGCCGCGCTGCACCCACGGGGTCGCGCCGCTGACGACCAGGGCGAACAGCCCCGGGGTCGCCCCGAGCGCGCCGTGGTCGAAAGCGAACTGGGCCGGTGCGTCCGGCCCTTCCCGCAGCGCGACCATCGGTGCGGCCAGCCGCGCGCCGGGCGCCTGCACATAGGCGGTCAGGATCGGCTCGTGGCGCAGGCCGGCGGCCCGGGCCGACCAGTCGGGCGCGATCCCGCGGGTCAGCCGGGCCGCCTCGGTGCTGCTGCAGGCCAGGATGACCTGATCGAAGGGCTCGTCGTCGAGCCGCCAGCCGGCAGCGGCCGGTCCGGGCTGCAGCGACTGCACCCGCTGGCCGGCGCGCAGGTCGGCGCCGTGGCGGGCCAGCCAGGCCAGGGCCGGCTCGGGCAGCAGCTCGGCGAGCGGGCGGCGCGGGATCAGCAGGTCGCTCGAGCCCGGCCCGGCGAACAGCGCGTCCTGCAGCACCCGCAGGAAGACGGCCGCGCTGGCCGTGGTGGCGGGCGTGTTCAGCGCGGCCACGCACAGCGGATCGATGATCTCGGCCCGCACCCGCGAGGGCAGCCGGGCGCTCAGCTGCGCGACGGTCAGGCTGGCTTCGCAGCGGAAGCGCGCCCGCATCCAGCCCAGCGCGGCGCGGCTCAGCGCCAGGCGCTCGCCGAGCGACCAGTGCGACATCGCCCACACGGCCCGGCTGAAGGCGAGCACGGGATGGCCGGCGGGCAGGCGCAGGCCGCGGCCATCCTGGTCGAGCAGCGCGAGCGGCTGGCGGCGCAGCACGGCCTCGGGGTCGACGCCGACCTGGCGCATCAGCGCGAGCGTGGCGGCGTAGGCGCCGATCAGCAGGTGCTGGCCGTTGTCCAGCCGAGGCTCGCCGGTGGCCAGGCTGCGGGCCCGGCCACCGGCCTGCGCCGCCATCTCGAACAGCGTGACCGCATGGCCCCGCGTGGTGGCGGCCACCGCGGCCGCGAGCCCGGCCCAGCCGGCGCCCACGACCGCCACGCGTGGCGTCACCGCCCGCGCCAGTTGGTCTGCATCGCGATCCACAGCTTGCGGATCGGCGTCAGCGAGATGCGCTGGTGCAGCACCTGGAAGCCGCCGGCCTCGATCTCGCGCAGCAGCGTGCGGTAGATGTTGGCCATCATCAGGCCCGGCTTCTGCGCCCGGCGGTCGGCCTCGGGCAGCAGGGCCAGCGCCTCGTCGTAGGTGCGGTGGGCCCGCTCGGCCTGGAAGCGCATCAGCGCGGTGAAACGTTCGCTGTAGACGCGGTTGAGGATCTCGTGGGCCTTGACGTCGAACTGCTGCAGCTCGCTGACCGGCAGGTAGATGCGGCCCCGCCGGGCGTCGTCACCGACGTCGCGGATGATGTTGGTCAGCTGGAAGGCCTGGCCCATCCGGTGGGCGTAGGCGATGGTCTGTTCCTGCGTGCGCCCGAAGATCGAGGCGGCCACCTCGCCCACCACGCCGGCCACCAGGTGGCAATAACGCGCCAGCCCGGGGTGGTCGAGGTAACGGGTCTGCGTCAGGTCCATCTCGCAGCCGTCGATGACCGCCTGCAGGTGGGCCTCGGCGATGCCGTAGTCGGCGACATGCGGCATCAGCGCCTGCATCGCCGGATGCTGGGGCCGGCCGGCGAAGGCGTTGTGCACCTCGGTGCGCCACCAGCCCAGCTTGGCGCCGGCCACCGACGGGTCCTGCACCTCGTCGACCACGTCGTCGACCTCGCGGCAGAAGGCGTAGAACGCCGTGATCGCCGCCCGCCGCGGCGGCGGCAGGAAGAGGAAGGCGTAGTAGAAGCTGGAGCCGCTCTTGGCGGCCTTGTCCTGAACGTATTGCTGGGGCGTCATGGTGCGGCGAGGTGAGGCGCGATTGTGGCAGTGCTTCGTGAGGCGGCGGTGTCGTCTTCGCCTCACATGCGCAGGGCGCGCCAGACCAGGCGCGGCAGGTCGGCCCGGCCGATCCGGGGGCGCTGGCGCAGCGTGGCCCCGTCGAGCGCGTCGATGCGGTCGAGGATGCGCAGCCCGCCCTGCACCACCAGCCGCAGCTCCCAGCCGGCCCGCCCGGGCAGGCGGCGGGGCAGGGCGGCGCCCTCGTTCATCTTCTGGCGCGCGTGGGCCGACAGCTCGCGCACCAGCGCCCGCGCGGCCGCGCCGTCGGCCTGCGTGAACAGGGCCGAGGCGTCCAGCCCGTGGCGGGCGGCGTGGTCCAGCGGCACGTAGAGGCGCCGTCGGGGCAGGTCCACGCTCAGGTCCTGCCAGAAGTTGATCAGCTGCAGCGCGGTGCAGATGGCGTCCGACTGGCGCAGCGACAGCGGGTCGTCGACGCCGTAGAGGTGCAGCAGCAGCCGCCCGACCGGATCGGCCGAGCGGCGGCAGTAGTCGAGCAGCGTGGCCATGTCCGGGTAGTGCGGCTCGCCCACGTCCTGCTCGAAGGCGCTGAGCAGGTCCTCCAGCGGCTGGCGGGGCAGGTGGTGGCGATCGATCGCCCGGGCCAGTGCCTCGAACACCCCGGCCCAGCGGGTGGTCGGGGCCTGTCCGGCGTAGAGCCGGTCGAGGTCGGCGCGGAAGGCCTGCAGGTCGGCCCGGCGCTGCGCCGCGGGGGCCTCGCCCTCGTCGGCGAGGTCGTCGGCGGTGCGGGCGTACCAGTAGATGGCCTGGATCGTCGGGCGCCAGGCGGGTGGGCAGAGGATCGAGGCGACCGGGAAGTTCTCGTAGTGTTCGACGCTCATGATGGCGGCGCATTATCCGGACTTGCCGGGTTTGACATGGATCCGGAGGCGCACGTATATTACTGACCAGTCAGTCAGTTGCTCTTTCCCCGAGAGGTCGCATGCACGTCCCCCTTCGCCTGGTTCCCGGTGTCCTGGTCCTGTCCCTGCTGGCCGCCTGTTCCGGGCGCGCCCCGGAGGTGGAGCCGATCCGCGCGGTGCGCACCGTCAAGGTGGGCGAGCAGGAGGTGCGCGCGGTGCGCGAGTACGGTGCGGAGGTGCGGGCGCGCACCGAATCCCGCCTGGGTTTCCGGGTCGGGGGCAAGCTGCTGCGCCGCTCGGTGGACCTGGGGGACAGCGTCCGGGCCGGCCAGACGCTGGCGCAGCTCGACGCCTCGGACCTGCGGCTGGGCGCGGACGCCGCGCAGGCGGCGGTGCGGGCCGCGCAGGCCGCCCACGCCCAGGCTGCAGCCGATTTCAGACGTTACCAGGAGTTGCGGGTCCAGGGCTTCATCGGCGAGGCCGAGCTCGAGCGCCGCGAGACCGCGCTGAAGGCCGCGCAGTCCGACCTGGAGCAGGCGAAGGCGCAGGCCGGCGTGCAGGGCAACCAGGCGGCCTATGCCAGCCTGGTGGCCGACGCGGCCGGGGTCATCACCGCGGTGGAGGTCGAGCCGGGGGCGGTGGTGGCGGCGGGCACCCCCATCGTGCGGCTGGCCCACGACGGGCCGCGGGACGTCGTGTTCTCGGTGCCCGAGGACCGCCAGGCGGCGATGCGTCGCCTGCTGGGTCGTGCCGGTGCGCTGGAGGTGGTGCCGTGGGGCGCCGACCAGGCGCCGATGGCCGCGACGGTGCGTGAGGTGGCCGGCGCGGCCGACGCGGCGACCCGCACCTTCCTGGTCAAGGCCGACATCGGCCGAGCCGACGTGCGCCTGGGCCAGACCGCGACGGTGCGGGTGCCTGGCGAGAGCCGTGCGGGCTCGATGCGCCTGCCGCTGACCGCGCTGTTCGAGGCCCGGGGCGGCAGCGCCGTGTGGGTGCTCGATGCCGCGGCCATGGTGGTGCGCCAGCAGCCGGTGCAGATCGCCGGGGCCGATGGCAACGAGGTGCTGATCGCCAGCGGCCTGTCCGCCGGCCAGGAGGTGGTGACCGCCGGCGTGCACGTGCTGACCGCCGGCCAGAAAGTGCTGCGCCACGTCGACCGCGGCGCCGCCGCGGCCGCCCCCGCGACACCGGCCTCGCGCTGAGCCCCGGGAGCCGACCGCATGAAGATCCACACCCACGACCGCGCGCACCGCAGCGGCTTCAACCTCTCGCGCTGGGCGCTGGAGCATCCGGCGCTGACCCGCTACCTGCTGGTGGTGATGCTGCTGCTGGGCTCGGTGGCCTATTTCCAGCTCGGCCAGGACGAGGACCCGCCGTTCACCTTCCGCGCCATGGTGGTGCAGGCTGCCTGGCCGGGGGCGACCGCGCAGCAGATGGCCGACCAGGTCACCGACCGGATCGAGCGCACGCTGCAGGAGGTGCCCTACGCCGACATCATCCGCAGCTACACCAAGCCGGGCGAGTCGGTCACCATCTTCCAGATCAAGGACAGCTCGCCGCCCAAGGAGGTGAGCAATGTCTGGTACCAGGTCCGCAAGAAGATCGGCGACCTGCGCGCCACGCTGCCGGCCGGGGTCGCCGGGCCTTATTTCAACGACGAGTTCGGCGACGTCTACGGCAGCATCTTCGCGCTGTCGGCCGACGGCTTCTCCCGCGAGGAGCTGCGGGTCGCTGCCGAGGACGTGCGCTCGCGCCTGCTGCGGGTGCCCGACGTGGCCAAGGTCGAGCTGTTCGGCGTGCAGGCCGAGAAGCTCTACATCGAGCTGTCCGGGCGCCGGCTGGCCCAGCTCGGGCTGGACCTGAACCAGCTGATCGCCCAGCTCGGCGCGCAGAACGCGGTCGAGAGCGCCGGCGTGCTCGACGCGGGCAGCGACCACCTGCAGCTGCGCGTGGGCGGCCAGTTCAGCCGCATCGACGAGCTGGCGCAGCTGCGCATCCGCGTGGTCAATCCGGCCACCGGGGTGGCCAGCTCGGTGCGGCTGGCCGACATCGCGACCATCCGCCGCGCCTACGCCGATCCGCAGACCGTCACCGTGCGCCACCAGGGCCGGCAGGTGATCGCCGTCGGCGTCTCGATGAGCAAGGGCGGCGACATCGTCGCGCTGGGCCAGGCGCTGCAGGCGCAGGTCGCCGCGCTGCGGGCGGAGCTGCCCGTCGGGCTGGAGCTGGCGCAGATCCAGGACCAGCCGCAGGCCGTGACCCGCTCGGTGGGCGAGTTCGTGCAGGTGCTGCTCGAGGCGATCGCCGTGGTGCTGGCCGTCAGCTTCGTCAGCCTGGGACTGCGGCGCACGACCGGGCGCCTGGGCTGGGGCATCGACATCTGGCCGGGGCTGGTGGTGGCCATCACCATCCCGCTGGTGCTGGCGATCACCTTCGTGACGATGTTCTACTGGGGCGTGGGCCTGCACAAGATCTCGCTGGGCTCGCTGATCATCGCGCTGGGCCTGATGGTCGACGACGCGATCATCGCCGTCGAGATGATGGTGCGCAAGCTGGAGGAGGGCCACGACAAGCTCTACGCCGCCACCTACGCCTACGACGCGACGGCCATGCCGATGCTCACCGGCACGCTGATCACCGCGGCCGGTTTCCTGCCCATCGGGCTGGCGAAGTCGACCGTGGGGGAATACACCTTCGCGATCTTCGCGGTCACCTCGGCGGCCCTGCTGATCTCGTGGGTGGTGTCGGTGTACTTCGTGCCGGCGCTGGGCGCGCGCCTGCTGCGCGCCCGTCCCCACGACGGCGAGGCCCACGAGCTGTTCGACAGCCCGTTCTACGTCCGCTTCCGCGCGCTGGTCGACTGGTGCGTGCTGCACCGCTGGATCACGATCGGGCTGACCGTCGGCGTGTTCGTGCTGGGCCTCGTCGGCATGGGCAAGGTGCAGCAGCAGTTCTTCCCCGATTCCAGCCGGCCGGAGATCCTGGTCGACCTCTGGCTGCCCGAAGGCTCGACCCTGAAGCAGAGCGAGCAGGTCGTCGAGCGCTTCGAGGCGCTGATGCGCCAGGAGCCGGGGCTGGAGTCGGTCACCAGCTGGGTGGGCAGCGGCGTGCCCCGTTTCTACCTGCCGCTCGACCAGGTCTTCCCGCAGAGCAACGTGAGCCAGATCATCCTGCTGCCCCGCTCGCTGAAGGAGCGCGAGGCGCTGCGGGTGCGGCTGCCCCGGCTGCTGGCCGAGCAGTTCCCCGAGGTGCGTGGCCGCGTCAAGCTGCTGCCCAGCGGCCCGCCGGTGCCGTACCCGGTGCAGTTCCGCATCGTCGGGCCGGACCCGGCGGTGCTGCGCACCTGGGCCGACCAGGGCAAGGCCCTGCTGGCCGCCCACCGGGACCTGATCGGCGTCAACGACAACTGGAACGAGTCGGTCAAGGCCCTGAAGCTCGAGGTCGACCAGGACAAGGCCCGCGCGCTCGGCGTGACCAGCCAGGGCATCGCCCAGGCCACCCGCATGCTGCTGACCGGCCTGACCGTGGGCCAGTACCGCGAGGGCGACAAGCTGGTCGACATCGTGATGCGCCAGCCCCGCAGCGAGCGCGACACCATCACCGACCTGGCATCGGCCTACGTGCCCACCAGCGGCGGCAAGCCGGTGCCGCTGACCCAGGTGGTGCGCATCAGCCATGGCTGGGAGCCGGGCGTGATGTGGCGCGAGGGCCGCAAGTACGCGATCACCGTGCAGGCGGACGTGGTCGACGGTGTCCAGGGCGCGACGGTGACGGCCCAGCTGTGGCCGGCGATGCAGAAGCTGCAGGCGGGGATGCCGGTGGGCTACACCATCGAGATCGCCGGCGCCGTGGCCGAGAGCAGCAAGGGCCAGGGCTCGATCGCCGCCGGCGCGCCGGTGATGCTGTTCCTGATCTTCACGCTGCTGATGCTGCAGCTGCAGAGCTTCTCGCGTGCGGTGCTGGTGTTCCTGACCGGGCCGCTGGGCATCGCCGGCGCGGCCGCGGCGCTGCTGCTGCTCGACCGCCCGTTCGGCTTCGTGGCCCTGCTCGGCGTGATCTCGCTGATGGGCATGATCATGCGCAACTCGGTCATCCTGATCGACCAGATCGAGCAGGACCGGGCCCGCGGGGTGCCGGCCTGGGAGGCGGTGGTCGAGTCGGCGGTGCGGCGTTTCCGCCCGATCGTGCTGACCGCCGCGGCCGCGGTGCTGGCGATGATTCCGCTGTCGCGCAGCGTCTTCTGGGGCCCGATGGCCGTGGCCATCATGGGCGGCCTGATCGTGGCCACCGCCCTGACGCTGCTGGCGCTGCCGGCCATGTATGCGGCGTGGTTCCGGGTCCGGCGCGAAACCGCCTGACGGGCGCAGTAGAATAGAAGGTTCCAGGATAGACGGTAGTCCCCTCTGCGGGGGGCTTCGCTGCCTCGGGAGCGCGCGGCATCCGGCCGGGGCCTCAGGGCCCGGGTCGGATCCGGACAGCACCCGGGGCGCGCTGCGCGGGTGGCGAAATTGGTAGACGCACCAGGTTTAGGTCCTGACGCCTTCACGGGCGTGCCGGTTCGAGTCCGGCCCCGCGCACCAGGCCATTCCAATAGATCAAGCAACTGAAAGAGCTTCAGAACATGGCTGTTACTGTGGAGACCCTCGACAAGCTCGAGCGCCGCATCACCCTCGCGCTGTCGGCCGACGAGATCAAGAAAGAGGTCGAGTCCCGCCTCAAGGACATGGCCCGCAAGGTCAAGATCGACGGCTTCCGTCCCGGCAAGGTGCCGATGAACGTCGTGGCCCAGCGTTACGGCTATTCGGTGCAGTACGAAGTCATGAACGACAAGGTCGGTCAGGCTTTTGCACAGGCCGCCGGCGAGGCCCGGGTGCGCGTGGCGGGCACGCCCAGCATCACCGAGAAGGAAGGCGCTCCCGAAGGCCAGGTCTTCTTCGACGCGACGTTCGAGGTCTATCCCGAAGTGACGCTGGGTGAGCTGTCGGCCCTGGAGGTCGAGCGCGTGACCTCCGAGGTCACCGAGGCCGCCATCGACCGCACGGTCGACATCCTGCGCAAGCAGCGCCGCACCTTCGTCGAGCGTGCCCAGGACGACGCCGCCGTCGATACCGATCGGGTCACGATCGACTTCGAAGGCAAGATCGACGGCGAGCCGTTCGAGGGCGGCAAGGCCACCGGCTTCCAGTTCATCCTGGGTGAAGGCCGCATGCTCGAAGCCTTCGAGAAGGCCGTGCGCGACATGAAGACGGGCGAGTCCAAGACCTTCCCGCTGAAGTTCCCCGACGACTACCACGGTGCCGACGTGGCGGGCAAGGAAGCCGACTTCCTCGTCACGCTGACCAAGACCGAGGCGCAGCAGCTGCCCGAGGTCGACGTCGCCTTCGCCGAATCGCTGGGCATCCCCGACGCGACGGTCGAAGGCCTGCGCGCGGACATCAAGAAGAACCTCGAGCGTGAGGTCAAGTTCCGCATCGCCGCGCGCAACAAGCAGTCGGTGATGGCCGCGATCGAGAAGGCCGCGTCCTTCGACCTGCCCAAGGCCCTGGTCTCCAACGAGATGGACCGCCTGGTCGAGAACGCCCGTGCCGACCTGAAGCAGCGTGGCATCAAGGACGCCGACAAGGCTCCGATCCCCACCGAGATGTTCCTGCCGCAGGCCGAGCGCCGCGTGCGCCTGGGTCTGGCGGTCGCCGAGCTGGTGCGTGCCAACAACCTGGCGGCCACCGCCGACCAGGTCAAGGCCCACATCGACGAGATGGCCCAGAGCTACGAGCGTCCCCAGGACGTGATGCAGTGGTACATGGGTGACCAGCAGCGTCTGGCCGAAGTCGAGGCGGTCGTCATCGAGGCCAACGTGACCGAGTTCGTGCTCGGCCAGGCCCAGGTGAGCGACAAGTCGCTGGCCTTCGACGAGCTGATGGGCGCCTGATTCCCGTCGGGCAATGCACGGAAGGGGCGCCTCGGGCGCCCCTTGTCACATCCGGACGTGACCCAGCACCGTGCTGGGGCTCTCCGAGCCCGCATAATCAGAGCCATTCTTCGACCATTTGTTCATCAGGACGACATACCGTCGCCACAAGGGACTTCATGAGCGCACTTGATCTGCACAACCTGGGCATGGTGCCCATGGTCATCGAACAATCCGGCCGCGGTGAACGGGCCTACGACATCTATTCGCGCTTGCTGCGCGAACGGGTGATCTTCCTGGTCGGCCCGGTCAACGACCAGACGGCCAACGTGGTCGTGGCCCAACTGCTGTTCCTCGAGAGCGAGAATCCGGACAAGGACATCTCCCTCTACATCAACTCGCCCGGAGGCAGCGTGAGCGCAGGCATGTCGATCTTCGACACCATGCAGTTCATCAAGCCGCAGGTCTCGACCCTGTGTTTGGGACTGGCCGCCAGCATGGGCGCCTTCCTGCTGACCGCGGGCGAGAAGGGCAAGCGTTTTTCGCTGCCCAACTCCAAGATCATGATCCACCAGCCGCTCGGCGGCGCGCAGGGCCAGGCCACCGACATCGAGATCCATGCCCGCGAGATCCTCAAGACTCGCGAGCAGCTCAACCGGATCCTGGCCGACCGCAGTGGTCAGTCGCTCGAAAAGATCCAGAACGACACCGAACGCGATTACTTCATGTCGGCCGATGAGGCGCAGACTTATGGTCTGATCGATCAGGTGCTGACCAAGCGTCCCTGATACCGGGACTCCGAGGCGGGCCGCCGGTCGGGCGCCGGCGGTCCGTGCCATGACCGGGGGGCTTTCGCCCGTGCAGCACTTCGGGGCTGCATTTGACTTATCATCGTTTTCGATTCGACAAGGCCGCATTCCCATGCCAGAAAAAAAAGGCTCCACCGGCGACAAGATCCTTTACTGCTCGTTCTGCGGCAAGAGCCAGCACGAGGTGAAGAAGCTGATCGCCGGCCCGTCGGTTTTCATCTGTGATGAATGCATAGACCTGTGCAACGACATCATCCGCGATGAAGTTCCGGCTGCAGATCCTGCCAAGTCCGGCAAGAGCGACCTGCCGGTGCCTGGCGAGATCAAGTCCATCCTGGATCAGTACGTCATCGGCCAGGACCCCGCCAAGCGCACGCTGGCCGTCGCGGTCTACAACCACTACAAGCGACTCAAGCACATGGGCGACAAGCCCAAGGGTGACGAGGTCGAGCTGTCCAAGAGCAACATCCTGCTGATCGGGCCGACCGGCTCGGGCAAGACGCTGCTGGCCCAGACGCTGGCCCGCCTGCTCAACGTGCCGTTCGTGATCGCCGACGCGACCACGCTGACCGAAGCCGGCTACGTGGGCGAGGATGTCGAGAACATCATCCAAAAGCTGCTGCAGAACTGCAATTACGAGGTCGACCGCGCCCAGCGTGGCATCGTCTACATCGACGAGATCGACAAGATCTCGCGCAAGGCCGATAACCCCTCGATCACCCGCGACGTGTCCGGGGAGGGCGTGCAGCAGGCCCTGCTGAAGCTGGTCGAAGGCACGATGGCCAGCGTGCCGCCCCAGGGTGGCCGCAAGCATCCGAACCAGGATTTCCTGCAGATCGACACGACCAACATCCTGTTCATCTGCGGCGGTGCCTTCGACGGCCTGGAAAAAGTGATCCAGAACCGGTCGGAGAAGTCCGGCATCGGCTTCGGCGCCAGCGTCAAGAGCAAGCAGGAGCGCAGCGTCGGTGAGGTGTTCCGCCAGATCGAGCCTGAGGACCTGATCAAGTTCGGCATCATCCCCGAGCTGGTCGGCCGCCTGCCCGTCATCGCGACGCTGGGCGAGCTGACCGAGGATGCCCTGGTGCAGATCCTGACCGAGCCGAAGAACGCGCTGGTCAAGCAGTACCAGCGCCTGTTCGGCATGGATGGTGTCGAGCTCGAGATCCGGCCTTCGGCACTGACGGCGATCGCCCGCAAGGCCCTGCGTCGCAAGACCGGCGCCCGCGGACTGCGCTCGATCGTCGAGCAGTCGCTGATGGACACGATGTTCGATCTGCCCACGATGGACGGTGTCGCGAAGGTCGTCATCGACGAACACACGATCGACGAGAACACCAAGCCTCTGCTCGTGTACCGCGAGCAGGCCAAGGCCAGCGCCTGATCAACAAGGCGAACGGATGTCCGGCGCCGGTGGCTGGTGGGTGTTCCCTGCGGGACACCCGTGATCCATTGGCGCACGGATCCGATTCATACTCTTGCAATCCGGCCCTGTGCTCCCAGCTAGAGCGCAGAAAGTGAGGTTTTGATGTCCGGTCACCCCATACTCCCCCCCGAGCCGATCACGCTGCCGCTGCTTCCGCTGCGCGACGTCGTCGTGTTCCCTCACATGGTGATCCCCTTGTTCGTCGGGCGCCCCAAGTCCATCAAGGCCCTCGAGGTCGCGATGGAAGCGGGCCGGCAGATCATGCTGGTCGCGCAGAAGGCGGCAGGCAAGGACGATCCGAAACCCGAGGACATGTTCGAGGTCGGCTGCGTGTCGAGCATCCTGCAGATGCTCAAGCTGCCCGACGGCACCGTGAAGGTGCTGGTCGAAGGCCTGCAGCGTGCCAACACCCAGAAGATCGATGACCTCGGCGAGCATTTCACCGCCGAAGTCGTGCCCGTGCCGCCGCCGGATCAGGGCTCTCCCGAGATCGAGGCGCTGCGCCGCGCGGTCACCCAGCAGTTCGACCAGTACGTCAAGCTCAACAAGAAGATCCCGCCCGAGATCCTCACGTCGATCTCCGGCATCGACGATGCCGGCCGCCTGTCGGACACCATCGCGGCCCACCTGCCGCTGAAGCTCGAGAACAAGCAGACCATCCTGGACATCTTCCCGGTGGCCGGTCGGCTCGAGAAGCTGCTCGAGCTGCTCGAGCACGAGGTCGACATCCTGCAGGTGGAGAAGCGCATCCGTGGTCGCGTCAAGCGCCAGATGGAGAAGAGCCAGCGCGAGTACTACCTCAACGAGCAGGTCAAGGCCATCCAGAAGGAACTCGGCGAAGGTGAGGAAGGCGCTGATCTCGACGAGCTCGAGAAGAAGATCGCCACCTCGAAGATGTCGAAGGAGGCCCGCAAGAAGGCCGACAACGAGCTTCGCAAGCTGAAGATGATGTCGCCGATGTCGGCCGAAGCCACGGTCGTGCGCAACTACATCGACACGCTGGTCAACCTGCCCTGGGCCAGGAAGAGCAAGGTCAAGCACGACCTGCCGCTGGCCGAGGAGGTGCTCAACCAGGACCACTTCGGGCTCGACAAGGTCAAGGAACGCATCCTCGAGTATCTTGCGGTGCAGCAGCGCGTCGACAAGGTCAAGGCGCCCATCCTGTGCCTGGTGGGACCTCCGGGCGTGGGCAAGACCTCGCTGGGCCAGTCGGTCGCCCGTGCCACCGGACGCAAGTTCGTGCGCATGGCGCTCGGCGGCGTGCGCGACGAGGCCGAGATCCGGGGTCACCGCCGCACCTACATCGGCTCCATGCCGGGCAAGGTGCTGCAGAGCCTGACCAAGATCGGCGTGCGCAATCCGCTGTTCCTGCTCGACGAGATCGACAAGCTGGGCATGGATTTCCGCGGCGATCCGTCGTCGGCCCTGCTGGAGGTGCTCGACCCCGAGCAGAACCACACCTTCGGTGACCACTACGTCGAGGTCGACTTCGACCTGTCGGACGTGATGTTCATCGCCACCTCGAACTCGCTCAACATCCCGCCGGCGCTGCTGGACCGGATGGAGGTGATCCGCCTGTCGGGCTACACCGAGGACGAGAAGGTGTCGATCGCCCAGACCTACCTGCTGCCCAAGCAGCGTGGCAACAACGGCGTGAAGGACGAGGAGATGGAGGTTGCCGAGGACGCGATCCGCGCCATCATCCGTTACTACACCCGCGAGGCCGGCGTGCGTTCGCTCGAGCGCGAGATCTCCAAGATCTGCCGCAAGGTGGTCAAGGGGCTGTCGCTGAAGAAGTACAGCGGCAAGGTGGTCATCGACGGCGGCAACATCAACGAGTTCCTGGGCGTGCGCAAGTACAGCTTCGGCGAGGCCGAGAAGCAGGACCAGGTCGGCCAGGTCAACGGGCTGGCATGGACCGAGGTGGGTGGCGATCTGCTGACCATCGAGGCCGCCGTGATGCCGGGCAAGGGCAACATCATCCGCACCGGATCGCTGGGCGACGTGATGAAGGAGTCGGTCGAGGCGGCTCGCACGGTGGTTCGCAGCCGGGCGGCGATGCTGGGCATCACCGCTGAACTGTTCGAGAAGCGTGACATCCACATCCACGTGCCCGACGGTGCGACGCCCAAGGACGGACCGAGTGCCGGTGCGGCCATGACCACCGCCCTGGTGTCGGCGCTGACGGGCATTCCGGTGCGTGCCGACGTGGCCATGACCGGCGAGATCACCCTGCGGGGTGAGGTCACCGAGATCGGCGGGCTCAAGGAGAAGCTGCTGGCGGCTCACCGGGGGGGCATCCGCACGGTGCTGATCCCCGAGGAGAATGCCAAGGATCTGCAGGACATCCCCGAGAACGTGAAGAGCCAGCTCGAGATCGTGCCGGTCAAGTGGATCGACAAGGTGCTGGAAATCGCCCTGGCCCGCCCGCCTCAGCCTCTGCCCGAGGAAGAGGTCAAGGCCGAGGCGCCCAAGGCTGCCGAGCCGGTTGCACCGGTCGAAGCGATCAAGCATTGATTTTTTCGAGAAAGGGCTTGCGCCCTTTCCGAAAAGCAGCATAGAATCACGTTCTCGACGCGTTACGGACTAAACGGTACGAAACGCAGAGAGATCCAAGCGGGAATAGCTCAGTTGGTAGAGCGCAACCTTGCCAAGGTTGAGGTCGCGAGTTCGAGTCTCGTTTCCCGCTCCAGAATTTCCGGAGCCCGGTCTGATGAATTTCAGGTCGTGGATTTCCATGGCGCGGTAGCAAAGCGGTTATGCAGCGGATTGCAAATCCGTCCAGGGCGGTTCGACTCCGCCCCGCGCCTCCAGCCGCTGCGCTTCGGTGTGGCAGCAGGCATTTTCAGTTTCCAAGCGGGAATAGCTCAGTTGGTAGAGCGCAACCTTGCCAAGGTTGAGGTCGCGAGTTCGAGTCTCGTTTCCCGCTCCATGAAAGACAATCTGGAACAGCAGACCAAATCGTCTGGCCCGCACGCCGTGCAGGCCACGAGGCTGGCCCGGATGGTGAAACTGGTAGACACAGCGGACTTAAAATCCGCCGCTTCTCGAGAGAGAGCGTACGGGTTCGATTCCCGTTCCGGGCACCAGGCAGTGCTGCAGTGAACGTTGCTGTGTCGACGCAAGTCATGAATCCCAAGCGGGAATAGCTCAGTTGGTAGAGCGCAACCTTGCCAAGGTTGAGGTCGCGAGTTCGAGTCTCGTTTCCCGCTCCAATCTGAAGGCCAGTCATCCTCCCGATGACTGGCCTTTCTGTCTTGTGGCGTCACCGTGGAGCCTGATGGCTGGCCGGCCTGGGCATCAGCTTCTCGAACAGCAGGTCCCCGACCACCGCCAGCAACCCCACCAGCAGTGCGCCCTGCAGCACGTAGGCCGTGTTGAAGCCGCTCAGGCCGATGATGATCGGCGAGCCCAGCGTGCGGGCTCCGACGGTGGAGGCGATGGTGGCCGTGCCGATGTTGATGATCACCGAGGTGCGGATGCCGGCGAGCACGACCGGCCATGCCAGCGGCCATTCCACCTGCCGGAACCGCTGCCAGCGGCTCATGCCCAGGCCGGTGGCCGCCTCGAGCGAGGCGGCCGGCACCGACTGCAGCCCGGCGATCGTCTGCTCGACCACGGGCAGCAGGCCGTAGAGTGCCAGCGCGATCAGGGCCGGAGCTTCGCCGAAGCCCACCAGTGGCGCGGCAATCGCCAGCACCGCCACGGGCGGCACCGTCTGTCCCATCGCCACCAGGGTCTCGATCATCGGCCGGTAGGCCCTGCCCGAGGCCCGGGTGGCGTACACGCCGGCGAGCACGCCGAGCGAGACCGACACCAGGCTCGAGGCCACGACGAGGAGCACATGGGCACCGAGCAGCGCGATGAAGCTGTCCTGCTCGTACATCGGCCGATCGAGTGCCGGATACAGGGTGGCGAACAGCGGCTTCAGCCCCGGCATGCCCCAGCTCAGCCCCAGCAGCATCAGGATCGCCCAGGTCAGCGGGTCGCTCAGCACCCGGCCGGCTCCGCGGCGGCTGGCCGTCATTTCAGCCACGCGCCTGCCCGCACCAGATCGGTCAGCCGGATGTGGCCCCGCACCGGTCCGGCCGCCTCGCCCACGGCCATCTCGTCGACGCCGTGCAGCACCATCGTCGACAGCGCCTCACGCAGCGTGCAGTCCGCTGGCAGCGCTTCGAGCGTGCGGTCGCCCGCCGGTGCGCCGGGGCGGACGTGATCGGCCAGCGTCTGCCGCTCCAGCAGGCGCAGGCCGAGATCGCTGCGGCCGATGAAGTTCCTCACCCGCTCGCTGGCCGGCCGCGTCAGCAGTTCCAGCGGTGTGCCGGCCTGGGCGATGCGACCGCCGTCCAGCAGCACGAGGCGACTGGCGAGTCTCATGGCCTCGTCGATGTCGTGCGTCACCAGCACGATGGTCTTGCCCGACATCCGGTGGATGCGCAGCAGTTCGTCCTGCAGCGCCAGCCGGGTGACCGGATCGAGCGCGCCGAAGGGCTCATCCATCAGCAGCACCTCCGGATCGGCGGCCAGCGCCCGGGCCACGCCGACCCGTTGCTGCTGTCCGCCCGACAGCTCGTGAGGGTAGCGGTCCCGGTACTCGGCCGGTTCAAGCTGCAGCAGCGTCAGCAACTCGTCGACCCGGTCCCGGATGCGTGCGGCCGGCCACGCCAGCAGCCGTGGCACGCAGGCGATGTTGCGCTCCACCGTCCAGTGCGGAAACAGCCCGATCGACTGGATCGCATAACCCATGCGGCGGCGCAGGTCCTCGGGCCTCAGGCGCCGGATCGGCTCGCCGGCGAAGAGGATCTTCCCGCTGTCGTGCTCGACCAGCCGGTTGATCATCTTCAGCGTCGTCGACTTGCCCGAGCCCGAGGGGCCGATCAGCACGAGCAGCTCGCCCGCGCGGATGTGCAGCGACAGCCGATCCACGGCCACCTGACCGTGGTGGTGCTTGCTGACCTGCTGGAATTCGATCATGGCGTCCTGTGCGCCGACAGCAGGCCGGCGATGAGCTTGAACAGGCTGTCGGCGAGCACGGACAGTCCCACCACCGGCAGGACCCCCAGCAGCACGAGGTCGAGGGCGCTGCTGAGCAGGCCCTGGAACATCACCGCCCCGAAGCCCCCGGCCCCGATCAGGGCCGCGACCACCGCCAGACCGATCGCCTGCACCGTGGTCACGCGCAGTCCGGCGAGCCACACTGGCAGCGCCAGCGGCAGCTCCACCTGCCGGAAGATCTGCAACTCGCTCATGCCCATGCCCCGGGCCGATTCGATCACCGTCGGCGCCACCTGGCCCAGGCCGGCGCTGATGCTGCGCACCATCGGCAGCAGCGAGTACAGCGTCAGCGCGATGATCGCCGGTGCCGGGCCGATGCCGCTGATGCCCCACTGCGCCAGCAGCGGCCAGCGGGCCGACAGCGCAGCGAGCGGGCCCATCAGCAGGGCGAAGAGCGCGATCGACGGCACGGTCTGCACGAGGTTGAGCAGCGCCAGCAGCGGTGCGGCCAGCGTGGCGCGGCGCGAGATCAGCACCCCGGTCGGCACGGCGATCAGCAGGGTGGCGAGCAGGGTGGCGGCCACCAGCAGCAGGTGCCGCTGCAGGGCGGCATCGAACACGTCCTGGCGGTTGTCGTACTCCTTCATCAGCGACAGCTGATCGAGTCCGCCCTGCAGCAGCAGCGTGGCGAGCGGCCCCAGCAGCAGCAGGCCGACGGCCGGTGGCCACAGGCGCGGCACGTCCGGCCCGCGTGCGGCCTCGCTGGCGGCCAGGCCGCACAGCACGATCAGCACCCAGTAGCCCCCGCCCAGCGAGGTGCGGCCCAGCGGCAGGTCGTCCGACACCAGCGCGGCGGCATGGCTGCCCGCCAGCCAGGTGAGGCCGGCGATGGTGCCGGCGGCCCCCAGCGCGATCAGCAGGCGGGTCGACCGTGCGCTCGCGGGCCGCGCCAGGGCGAGCAGCCACAGCAGCAGCGGGGCCAGCACCAGAGCGCGCCGGCCCTGTGCGACCTCGGCCAGCAACAGCCCGGTGCCGGTCACCAGCCGGTTCGGTGCCTGGGTCAGGAATGGCAGGCCGAGGGCGGCCAGCAGCAAGCCGCCCAGCAGCAACGGCAGCACCCGCTGGTGGGCCTGCGTCGACACCGGCACGGCCTACTTCACCAGGCCCCTGGCCTTCAGGTGGGCGGCGGCGACCTTGCGGGCGTCTTCCCCGCCCAGCGCGATGCGGGCGTTCAGTGCCTGCAGCGTCGGGCCGTCCAGCGACCTGAAGACCGGGGCGAGCAGTTCGGCGATCTTCGGATGGCGCGCCAGCACCTCGGCCCGCACGATGGGCGCGGGCGCGTAGATCGGCTGCACCCCCTTGGGATCGTCCAGCACCACCAGGCCCAGCGCGGCCACCGGCCCGTCGGTGCCGTAGGCCATCGCGGCATTGACGCCGGAGGTCTTTTCGCTGGCGGCCTTGATCGTCACGGTCGTGTCGCCACCGGCCAGCGTCAGCAGCTGGTCCTGGCGCAGCTTGAAGCCGTAGGCGGCCTGGAAGGCGGGCAGGGCGTCGGGGCGTTCGACGAACTCGGCCGAAGCCGCGAGCTTGAAGCTGCCGCCACCACCGATCCAGCGGCCCAGGTCGGCCAGCGTGCGCAGCTGGTGGGCCTGGGCGACGTCCTTGCGGATCGCGATGGCCCAGGTGTTGTTGGCCGGGGCGGGGGGCAGCCAGACGATCCGGTGGGCCTTGAAATCGAGCGCCTTGACCTTCTGGTAGCCCGCCTCGGCCTCCTTCCAGGCCGGATCCTTGTCGAGCGAGAAGAAGAAGGCGCCGTTGCCGGTGTATTCGGGGTAGAGGTCGATCTCGCCGGCGGTGATCGCCCCGCGCACGATCTTGGTGTTGCCCAGCTGCAGCCGGTTCTCGGTGCGGATGCCACCGGCCTCGAGCGTCTGCAGGATCAGCTGGCCCAGCAGCGAGCCTTCGGTGTCGATCTTGGAGCCGACCCTCACGGCCTGGGCTTGCGCCTGCACGGCCGTGCCGGACATCAACAGCCCCAGCAGGGTGCCGTTGAACACCCGCCGGGTGACGCCGGGCCGCAGCAATCGTCGCATCATGGTGCCGGGCATCGTGGGGTCCTTGCGTGAAATGGGTGTTCTTTCACTATAGACGACCGGTGCCTGCCGGCGCTCAGGTGTCCAGCGTCTCGATCAGGCAATCGAAATCGAGCCAGCGCTCGACGAAGTCGTGCAGCGTGCGGGCGTCTCCGGTGGTCCACAACCGGGCGGGTGCTGCCGCGGCGGGTGACCGGTCGACCGGTGCAGGGGGCAGCGCGGCGCAGAGGGACTCGGTGCGCCGTGCGACGGCCTCCGAGGTGTCGACCAGCTGCACGTTCGGTCCCATCTCGGCCTGGATGTGATGGGCCACGAACGGGTAGTGGGTGCAGCCCAGCACCACCGTGTCGACGTCCTGCTCCCGCAGCGGCGCGCAGCTGGCGGCCACCCGCTCCCGGACGGGGCCGGCATCGACCTGGCCCGATTCGATCGCGGCGGCCAGTCCGGGACAGGGCTGCAGCCGCAGGTCGATGTGGGCGGCGTGGGCCAGCGCGAGCAGGCGGAAGCGCTCGCTGCGCAGCGTGCCGGTGGTGGCCATCACGCCCACGCGACCGTTGCGTGTCAGCGACGCCGCGGGCTTCACGCCGGGCTCGACGCCGACGATCAGGCCGTCGGGATAACGTGTCCGCACGCTGGAGGCCGCCGCCGCGGTGGCCGTGTTGCAGGCGATCACCAGGATCTGCGCACCCTGCGACTTGAGGAAGGCCGCGATGGCCAGGGAGCGCTCGCAGACGTAGTCGTCCCCCCGCTCTCCATAGGGCGCATGACCCGAGTCGGCCACGTACAGCAGCCGGGCCCGGGGCAACCGCTGCCGGATCGCCCGCAGCACCGACAGGCCACCCAGTCCGGAGTCGAAGACGCCGATGCGTGGCGCGCTGTAGGGGTCGGCCGGTGTCATGCAGGAAGCGGGGTCGAGGTGGATCGGTCGGGGGCGCCAGTCTAGCGCCGGGCCCGATCGACGGCGTCGTGCGGCAAAAAGATGGAGTGCCGGAAAAAAGTTGCCCTAAAATAGAACGGTCGTGCTTTTTTGGTCTGCGTCACCTGCCGTGCCATCGCACCGTCGACGCGACACCGCTGCGGTGCCTCGCTCCCCATTCCGATTCCTTGCATAGCCTCTGGAGAAATTCGCATGAAAGCACTGGTCCCCGTGAAGAGGGTGGTCGACTACAACGTCAAGGTTCGGGTGAAGACGGACGGGACGGGGGTGGAGACGGCCAACGTGA
>NZ_QJJS01000012.1:0-83269 GCF_003201595.1 Sphaerotilus hippei
GCGGGCATCAGCGGGGCGATCCAGCACCTGGCGGGCATGAAGGACTCCAAGGTGATCGTGGCGATCAACAAGGACCCCGAGGCCCCGATCTTCTCGGTCGCCGACTACGGCCTGGAGGCCGATCTGTTCTCCGCCGTGCCCGGACTGGTCCAGGCGCTCTGAGCGTCGCGCCACCCGCCACACCGTCCACGAGGGCGCCCGACATGTCGTTGCGGCGCCCTTTTTTCAATATCGCAGCGCAGAACCACCACAAGGATTGCGACCCATGACCTACCGTGCCCCCGTCAAGGACTTCATGTTCGGCCTCAAGGAGCTGGCCGGCCTGGAGCAGCTGACCCACATCCCCGAGTTCGCCGAAGCCGGGCTCGACACCGCGGCGGCCGTGCTCGAGGAGTGCGCCAGGTTCAACGAGAACGTCGTCGCCCCGCTGAACTGGGAAGGCGACAGGAACCCCTCGTCGTGGAAGGACGGTGTCGTCACCACCACGCCGGGTTTCAAGGAAGCCTTCCGCCAGTTCGGCGACGGTGGCTGGCAGGGCCTGCAGCACCCCGAGGCGTTCGGAGGGCAGGGCCTGCCCAAGGCGATCGGCGCGGCCTGCATCGAGATGATCAACAGCGCCAACCTGAGCTTCGCGCTGTGCCCGCTGCTGACCGACGGCGCGATCGAGGCGCTGCTGACGGCCGGCTCCGACGAGCAGAAGGCGCTCTACCTGCCGCCCATGGTCGAAGGCCGCTGGACCGGCACGATGAACCTGACCGAGCCGCAGGCCGGCTCCGACCTGGCGGCGGTGCGCACCAAGGCCGAGCCGCAGCCCGACGGCACCTACAAGATCTTCGGCACCAAGATCTTCATCACCTACGGTGAGCACGACATGGCCGAGAACATCGTCCACCTGGTGCTGGCCCGCGTGGTCGGCGCGCCGGAGGGCGTCAAGGGCATCAGCCTGTTCATCGTGCCGAAGTTCATCGTGAACGCGGACGGCAGCCTGGGCGAGCGCAACGACGCGCACTGCGTGTCCATCGAGCACAAGATGGGCATCAAGGCCAGCCCGACCGCGGTGCTGCAGTTCGGCGACCACGGCGGCGCGATCGGCCATCTGGTCGGCCAGGAGAACCGTGGCCTCGAGTACATGTTCATCATGATGAACGCCGCCCGTTTCGCCGTGGGCGTGCAGGGCATCGCGGTGGCCGAGCGGGCCTACCAGAAGGCCGTGCAGTACGCCCGCGACCGGGTGCAGTCCCGTCCGGTCGACGGCTCGGTGGCCGGGGCCGCACCCATCATCCACCATGCCGACGTGCGCCGCATGCTGATGACGATGCGCGCCTGCACCGAAGGCTGCCGTGCGCTGGCCCTGGTCGCCGGTGCGGCCTATGACGCGGCGCACCATCACCCGGACGCCGACACCCGCCAGGCCAACCAGACCTTCTACGAGTTCATGGTGCCGCTGATCAAGGGCTACAGCACCGAGATGAGCCTGGAGGTGACCTCGCTGGGCGTGCAGGTGCATGGCGGCATGGGCTTCATCGAGGAGACCGGCGCGGCGCAGTACTACCGCGATGCCAAGATCCTGACCATCTACGAAGGCACGACCGCGATCCAGGCCAACGACCTCGTGG
The DNA here is from genome assembly GCF_003201595.1 of Sphaerotilus hippei. GTDB lineage: Bacteria > Pseudomonadota > Gammaproteobacteria > Burkholderiales > Burkholderiaceae_C > Sphaerotilus > Sphaerotilus hippei. The sequence goes on from NZ_QJJS01000012.1 coordinate 1,617, forward strand.
GCCGCAAGACCGGGCGTGACGGTGGCCGGACCGCCAAGGCGCTGGCCGCGCAGATCGAGCAGACCGAGGCGCTGCTGGCCGCCCGCGACAGCGCGGCGGCGCAGTCGTTCGCCCGGAACCTGAAGGCGGCCCGCCTGGCCTTCGTCGACGTGGTCGAGTTCGTCGCCGGCCACGGCAAGGCCAGCCCGAACCTGGTCTTCGCCGGCTCGGTGCCCTACCTGATGCTGGCAGGCAACCTGATGGCGGGCTGGCAGATGGGCCGTGCGCTGCTGGCGGCCCAGGACGCGCTCAACGAGGGCGAGGACAGCGCCTTCATGCAGGCCAAGATCGTCACCGCCCAGTTCTACGCCGAGCACATCCTGGCGCGCGTGCCGGGCCTGCGCGACACGGTCGTGCACGGGGGCGGGTCGGTCTGCGCGATGCCGCTCGACGCGTTCTGACCCTGCGCGGGGCGGGGCGCCGCCGACTGGGCTTGGGGCTCTGGTCCGCTGGCGCCTCGGTGACACGCCACGGGGCCGCCGCGGCCGCACACTCCCCGGTGCGCGGCCGCGGCCGCTCCATCGAACTCGAACCTTTCCGGAGACGATCTTGGCCCTGCCTGCCGTGCTTGCGAACCTGCCGCTGCCCATCATCGGCTCGCCGCTGTTCATCATCAGCCACCCGAAACTCGTGATCGCCCAGTGCCAGGCCGGCATCGTCGGCTCGATGCCCGCGCTCAACGCCCGGCCCGCGTCGCAGCTCGAGGACTGGCTGGCCGAGATCACCGAGACCCTCGCCGCCTACGATGCGGCCCACCCGGACGCGCCCTCGGCGCCGTTTGCCGTCAACCAGATCGTGCACCGCAGCAACGACCGGCTGGAGCAGGACATGGCCGTCTGCGCCCGCTACCGGGTGCCCATCGTCATCACCAGCCTGGGCGCGCGCACCGACGTCAACGACGCGGTGCACGGCTGGGGCGGGGTCGTGCTGCACGACATCATCAACGACGCCTTCGCGAGGAAGGCGATCGACAAAGGCGCCGACGGCCTGATCGCGGTGGCGGCGGGGGCGGGTGGTCATGCCGGCGTCAAGAGCCCGTTCGCGCTGATCCAGGAGATCCGCCAGTGGTTCGACGGCCCGGTGGCGCTGTCGGGCTCGATCGCCACCGGCGGTGCGGTGCTGGCCGCCCAGGCCATGGGGGCGGACTTCGCCTACATCGGCTCGGCCTTCATCGCCACCGACGAGGCCCGCGCCAGCGAGGCCTACAAGCAGTGCATCGTCGACAGCAGCAGCGACGATATCGTCTACAGCAGCCTGTTCACCGGCGTGCACGGCAACTACCTCAAGCCCTCGATCCGCGCGGCCGGGCTCGACCCCGACCACCTGCCCGACAGCGACCCGAGCGCGATGAACTTCGGCGCCGTCGACGCCAAGGCCTGGAAGGACATCTGGGGCTGCGGCCAGGGCATCGGCGCGATCGACGCCATCGTGCCGGTGGCCGAGCGGGTGGCGCGCCTGCGGCGTGAATACCTCGCGGCGCGGGCCCGGCTGTGCGCGGCCTAGGTCATCAGCCCGCGGCTTCCACCACCATCTGCACGCGTGCCTGGCCCTGCCAGGTGTCGAGCGACAGGCGGTAGGCCAGCCGCACCCGGTCGGCCACCGGCTCGCTCCGGCCGAACCAGATCGCGTCGCGCACCTGGTCGTGCAGGCGCACGCTGAGCTTGAGGTGCCGCTCGCCGACCAGCCGCTGGCGCAGCACGTCGACCTCGTCGACGAACAGCGGGGCCTCGAAGGCCTGGCCCCAGACCTGCTCGTCGAGCAGCGCGACGGTGGCGGCATCGAACCAGCGGGCCTCGAGCGGGCCGTCGGTGGCCAGGCGGCGTTGCAGCGCCGCGGGCTCGAGCCACTCCTCGGCGATGGTCTGCAGCGCATGGTCGAAGTCGTCGAAGTCGGCCTGCTCGATGGTGCAGCCCGCGGCCATCGAGTGGCCGCCGAAGCGCTTGAGGATGCCGGGCTGGCGCTTGCTGATCAGGTCCAGCGCATCCCGCAGGTGGAAACCGGGGATGGAGCGGCCCGAGCCCTTGAGCAGCCCGTCGGCGCCGATCGCGAAGACGAAGGTCGGGCGGTGCAGGCGGTCCTTCAGGCGGCCGGCGACGATGCCCACCACCCCTTCGTGGAACTCGGGGTCGAACAGCACCACCGCCGGCGGCACCTCGCCCTCGGGCATCAGCGCATCGAGCAGCAGCTCGGCCTGCTCGCGCATGCCGGCCTCGACCTCGCGGCGCTCGCGGTTGATGCTGTCGAGCAGGCGAGCCAGCTCGGCGGCCTGGGTGCCGTCGTCGGTCAGCAGGCAGGTGATGCCGATGGTCATGTCGGCCAGCCGGCCGGCCGCGTTCAGGCGCGGTCCGAGCGAAAAGCCGAAATCCATCGCGCTGGCGCGCTGCGGGTCGCGCCCGGCGGCGGCAAACAGCGCGGCGATGCCCGGCTGCATGCGTCCGGCGCGGATGCGCCGCAGGCCCTGCGCGACGAGGCGGCGGTTGTTGGTGTCGAGCTTGACGACGTCGGCCACCGTGCCCAGCGCGACCAGGTCGAGCAGGGCGTCGAGCCGGGGCTGGCCGGCCGCGTCGAAGCGGTCGCGCTGGCGCAGCTCCGCCCGCAGCGCCAGCAGCACGTAGAACATCACCCCGACCCCGGCGATGGCCTTGCTCGCGAAGCTGCAGCCGGGCTGGTTGGGGTTGACGATCACGTCGGCGGCGGGCAGCGTCGGCTGGCCGGCGTCGTCCATGGCCGGCAGGTGGTGGTCGGTCACCAGCACCCGCAGGCCCAGCTCGTGGGCCCGCTCGATGCCGGCGTGGCTGGCGATGCCGTTGTCCACGGTGACCAGCAGCGCCGGTCGGTGTTCCATCGCCAGGTCGACGATGGTGGGGGTCAGGCCGTAGCCGTGCACCGCGCGGTCGGGCACGACGTAGTGCAGCGTGCCGGGCCTCGCGCCCAGCATCGCCAGGCCGCGCAGCGCCACCGCGCAGGCGGTCGCGCCGTCGCAGTCGTAGTCGGCCACCATGACGATGTGGCCGCCGGCGTCGAGCGTGTCGGCCAGCAGCCGGGCGGCCGCCGCGGTGCCCAGCAGCTCGGCGGGCGGGATCAGCCGGGCCAGGCCGTCGTCGAGCTCGTCCTGGCTGCGGATGCCCCGGGCGGCGAACAGGCGGGCGAGCAGCGGGTGCACGCCCGCCTGCTCCAGCGCCCAGCTGGCGCGTGGCGGCACGTCTCGGATGTCGATCTGTGGGGTCATGGCAGGGGCGGGCCGGTCGGAGGTGGAGGGATCAGAGGTCGGCCAGCAGCGCGCGGGCGGACGGCGGTTGCCAGCGGGCGCGCCACTGGCGCACCTGGCGGGCCATCCAGCGGTCGTCGGGCCGGTCCAGGCGCTGCGCCACCCGCTCGCCGCTCAGCGTCAGGCTGACCGGCTCGCCACGCTCGCAGGCCGCCAGCAGCGTGCGGATCGGGCCGTCGTCGAGCGCCTGCCAGGCGGCGCACCAGGCGGCCCAGTCCCCGGCCACCAGCGGGCCGTGCAGCGTGTCGTCGACCTGCAGCCCGACCTCGGCCGCCGGCTGCGGCGCCCCGCAGCCGCTGAGCCAGAAGGAATTGACCGTCAGCGCCCGCCGCGCCTCGCGGCGGTCGTTGACCGGATGTTCGTGCCACAGCATCTGGGCCTCGACCTGCAGGCGGCGCAGCCGGCGTGCATCCGGATCCTGGCCGCGCAGCCAGAGGTCGAGGTTGCGGCCGATGGCCCGGTCGAGCGAGGCGGTGCGCAGCTGGCGCAGCACCGGGTGGCGGGCATACCAGCGCAGCGGTGCGCCCCAGTGCAGCTGCCAGCCTTCGGCCTCGAAGGACGGGCGCAGGGTGTCCATCAGCGTGCGCGACTCGTCGGCCTGCAGCGCCAGCGCGCCGGGGTCGACCAGGCTGATCTGGTCGCTGCCGACCAGCCAGTGGCAGGGCGTGACCAGGCCCCAGCCCTCGTCGTCGACCTCGAGGCCGTCCTGCCGGGCCCGCCAGGCGGCGAACGGCCAGCGGCCGTCCTCGCCTTGCCAGCCGTGGTGTCGGGCCAGCACCTGCTCGTGCGGCAGGCTCAGGGTGTACTCGTCGTCGCCCGAGCGTTCGCCGGCCACCAGCTGGCCGAGCAGGCGCTCCAGCACCGGCAGCTTCAGGGTGGCAAGGGCAGCGGCACCGGCGTCGGAGGCGGCGCTGGCGTGGGGGATCAGCAGGTGGGGCACGGGCAGGCTCCGGGCGGGGTGGCGCCGGGTCGCAGGTCAATCGGGCATTATCCGGCCTGTCCCGTGCACGCGGGCGGCCCGGCCGGTCTCGGGTAGCATCGCCGCCCATGAACTGGCCCTACGAAGTACGCATCGGCTGGCGCTACACCCGCGCAGGCCGCGCCGGGCGGCGCAATGGCTTCATCTCCTTCATCTCCGGCGTGTCGATGCTCGGCATCGCGCTGGGCGTGGCCGCGCTCATCATCGTGCTCAGCGTGATGAACGGCTTCCAGAAGGAGGTCCGCGACCGCATGCTCAGCGTCATCGCCCACATCGAGGTGTTCGATGCCACCGGCGCGCCGGTCGAGGACTGGCAGGCGCTGGCGCAGCGCACGCGTGCCCGGCCCGAGGTGCTGGCCGCCGCGCCCTTCATCTCGTCGCAGGCGCTGATCGCCCGTGGCGAGGACATGAGGGGCGCGATCGTGCGCGGCATCCAGCCCGACGAGGAGGCCAAGGTCACGCCGCTGGCGGCCCAGCTCAAGGACACGGTGCTGCAGCGGCTGCAGCCCGGCAGCTGGGGCATCGTGCTCGGTGGCCAGCTGGCGCGTTCGATGGGCGTGGGCGAGGGCGACCTGCTGACGCTGGTCACGCCCAGCGGGCAGACCACCCCGGCGGGTGTCGTGCCCCGCCTCAAGCAGGTCACGGTGGTGGGCGTGTTCAACGCCGGCCACTACGAATACGACAACGGCCTGGCGCTGATGCACATCGACGACGCGGCGCGGCTGTTCCGCACCGGCGGGCCGCAAGGCATCCAGCTGCGCCTGAGCGAGCAGCAGCAGGCGCGCGAGGTCGCCGCCCGGCTGTCGGCCGACCTGGGCCGGCAGTACCTGGTGCGTGACTGGACCCGCACCAACGCCGCCTGGTACGACGCGGTGCAGATCGAGAAGCGCATGATGTTCATCATCCTGACGCTGATCGTCGCGGTGGCCGCGTTCAACCTCGTCTCCACGCTGGTGATGACGGTCACGGACAAGCAGGCCGACATCGCGATCCTGCGCACGCTGGGCGCCAGCCCGCGCTCGATCATGGGCATCTTCATGGTCCAGGGCGCGGCCTCGGGCGTGATCGGCACGCTCGGTGGCCTGGCGCTCGGGCTGCTGGTGGCCTGCAACGTCGACGTGATCGTGCCGGCGCTCGAGGCGCTGTTCCAGACCACCTTCCTGCCCGGCAGCGTCTACCTGATCACCCGCATGCCCAGTGATCCGCAGGCGGTCGACATCGTGCCCATCGGGGTCATCTCGCTGCTGCTGGCCTTCGTCGCCACCGTCTACCCGAGCTGGCGCGCCAGCCGCGTCAATCCAGCCGAGGCCTTGCGTTATGAATGAACAGGCGATGGATCACGTGCCGGTGATCGAGGCCCAGGGGCTGGTGCGCCGTTACCACGAGGGCGGTCGCGACGGGCTGGACGTGACGGTGCTGCAGGGGGTCGACCTGACGGTGCGCCGCGGCGAGACGGTGGCCATCGTCGGCGCGTCGGGTTCGGGCAAGAGCACGCTGCTGCACCTGCTCGGCGGGCTGGATGCGCCCACGAGCGGCCAGGTGCGCCTGGCCGGGCGGGTGCTGCAGTCGATGGACGCGGTCGAGCAGGGCCGGTGGCGCAACCTGCAGCTGGGTTTTGTCTACCAGTTCCACCACCTGCTGCCCGAGTTCACCGCGCTGGACAATGTCGCGATGCCGCTGCTGATCCGCCGCGAACCGATCGCCCGGGCCCGCGAGGCCGCACATGCCCAGCTGGCCACGATGGGTCTGGGCCAGCGCGTGTCGCACCGGCCGTCGGAGCTGTCGGGCGGCGAGCGCCAGCGGGTGGCGATCGCCCGGGCGCTGGTGTCGCGACCGGCCTGCGTGCTGGCCGACGAGCCGACCGGCAACCTCGACCGCGAGACCGCCGACAAGGTGTTCGACGAGATGATGCGGCGCTCGCGCGAGCAGGGCACCGCCTTCGTGCTGGTCACGCACGACCACGAACTGGCGTCGCGCTGCGACCGCACGCTGCGCCTGGTGCAGGGCCGCATGGCGTGAGGCCGGGCGGCGGGGCGAGTGCCCCGCCTGCCGGGCTCAGCGGCTCATCAGGCTGCTGACCGGTTCCAAGTCGGCGGGGGTCAGCACGCCGGTGGCCTGCTGCAGCTTCAGGCGGGTGGCCAGCAGGTCGTAGCGCGCCTTGGCCAGCTCGCTCTGGGTCGAATAGAGCTGGCTCTGGGCGTTCAGCACGTCCAGGTTGACCCGCACGCCGACCTTGTAGCCCAGCTGCGTGGCGTCCAGCGCGAGCTTGCTCGAGGACTCGGCCGCCTCCAGCGCCCGCACCCGGGCGATGCCGGACTCGACGCCGAAATAGGCCTGGCGCACGCCCTGGGCGACGCTGCGGCGAGCGTTGTCGAGGTCGCTGCGCGACTTCTCCTCCAGCTTCAGCGCTTCGCGCACCTGGTTCTCGACCAGCCCGCCGGTGAACAGCGGCCACTGCAGGTTCACGCCGACGCTGGCGGTGCGGCTGGTGCCTTCGCCGCCCGAGCTCGGGGCGGCCGTGCCGTTGTTGTTGGCCAGCCCGACCGAGCCGGTCAGGCCCACCGTGGGCTGCTTGCCGGCCCGCACACGCTCGATCTCGTCCTTGGCGATGGCGCCACCCAGGCGGGCCTTGCGCACCAGCGGCGCGTCCTGGCTGCGCTCGATCCACTGGTCCACATTGCCTTCGGGCAGTCCGGGCAGGATCGCCGCCGGCGCCAGCGGGCGCGGGTCGACCCCGGTGCGCCCGACCAGCTGGTCGAGGTAGGTGCGCTTGACCCGCAGGTCGTTGTCCGCGGCGATGACCTGGGCGCTGGACAGGTCGGCACGGGCCTGGGCTTCGCGGGTGTCGGTGATGGTGGCGGTGCCGACCTCGAAGTTGCGCTTGGCAGAGGCCAGCTGCACCCCGATCGCCTTCTGGCTGGCCTGGGCGGCGGCGAGCGCCTCACGGGCGGTCAGCACGTCGAAATAGGCCTGCGCCACCCGCACGATCAGGTCCTGCTCGGCCGCCTGCAGGTCGGCCTGGGAGACCTCGACGCCCTTGCGGGCCTTGTCGACCGAGGCGCTGCTGGCGCGGTTGTACAGCGACTGGTTGGCCTGCAGGCCCACCGAGGCGGTGCGCAGGTTGCGGTTGCCTGCCAGCGGCGTGTCGGAGTTGCTGCCCTGCAGCCCGGCGTTCAGGCCCAGCGTCGGGCGGCGTGCCGCCTCGGCCTGTCCGACCTGGAACGAGGTGGCTTCGGCCTGCGCACGGGCCGACAGGTAGATGGCGTCATAGGCCCGGGCCGCTTCGTAGACTTCCTGCAGGCTCTGGGCACGGACCTGCGAGGTCATCAGCGCGAGGGCGGCCAGGGTCATGGCCGCCAGAGGCGAGGGGATCAACCGGTTCATGGACGCATCCTTTGCAGCCGAGTTCGGGGACATGAGACGAAAGGCTCAATACCGTGGGGTGGTGGCGTCGACCTGGTTGGACCAGGCGTCGATGCCACCGGCGATGTTGTACACCTCTGCATGGGACTGCCGCTCCAGGAAGTGCGCGACCTGGAGGCTGCGCATCCCGTGGTGGCACAGCACGAACACCGGCTGCTCCGGATCCAGCTCGCCCAGCCGGGCCGGGATCTGCTGCATCGGGATGTCCAACCGGCGCATGCCCTCGGGCGTGAAGCTCGCCTGCGCGATCTCCCAGGGCTCGCGCACGTCCAGCAGCACCGGGGCGAGGCCCTGCTGCATCAGCTGCCGCACGAGCGAGGAGAGTTCGACGACGGACACCTGTTGCATGCGGACCTCGGGGCGGGATCAGAAGGCGAAATGTGCCGGCTCGGGAAAGCCGTCGAGTCGCGGAGCGATCGTGTCGAACAGGATTTCTGTGCGGAATTCACGCTCGCTCAGGCGGGTGATCCGTTCGGCGCGCATCACCGGCTCCTGGCCGACGATGGCCACCAGCCGCCCGCCGACCTTGAGCTGCTGCAGCAGGCTCTGCGGCACCTGGGCCACCGAGCCCGACATCAGGATGGCATCCCACGGACCCTGCAGCACGCCTTCGGCGGCGTTGCCCTGGCGCACCTCGGCATTCATGACACCGGCGCGGCGCAGGTTGTCGCGGGCCATCGCGGCCAGCTCCGGGCGGATCTCCAGCGTCACCACCTGCTGGGCGCGGTGCGCCAGCAGCGCGGCCATGAAACCCGAGCCGGCACCGATCTCGAGCACCTTCTCGTGGCGGGCCGGAGCCAGTTCCTGCAGCAGGCGGGCTTCCAGGCGCGGGGCGAGCATGCTCTGGGCGCTGCCGTCGCTGGCGGGCAGCGGAATCTCCAGGTCCATGAAGGCCAGGCTGCGGTGGGCCATCGGCACGAAGTCTTCGCGCTTGACGATGCTCAGCAGCGACAGCACCGAGGTGTCCAGCACATCCCAGGGGCGGATCTGCTGCTCGATCATGTTGAAGCGGGCCTGTTCGACATTCATCGTGGGTTCCTTGGGGTCCTGAGGGCTCGAAAACCCGTCATTTTAGTTGCGCAGGCCGTGCAGCATCAGGTCCATGTGGTGGCGAATGAACACCGCGGGGTCGCCCATCGCGTCGCTCGGCTGGCACACGCCCAGCGAATGCTTGTGGATGCACAGCATGACCATGGGCAGCAGCAGCGAATGCACGGTGGCGTCCACGTCCACCGGCCGGAATTCGCCACGGTCGATGCCGGCCTGCAGCATGCCGGCGATCAGCGCGTGGCCCGGGCGCACCACCTGCTCGTTGTAGAACTCGGCGATGTCTGGGAAGTTGCGCACCTCGGTGATGATGAGCTTGAAGACCCCGGAGGCATCGCTGGCCACCACGCGTGCCCACCAGGCCGAGAGCACGTCGCTGAGCAGTTCGGTGGCGCTGCCGGTGTGGGCGGCCACCGCGGCGGCTCCGGCGGCGATCTCGGCCGACAGGCGCTGCTCGATGACGGCCTTGAGCAGCTCTTCCTTGCTCGGGTAGTAGAGGTAGAGCGTGCCCTTGGAGACGCCGGCGCGCTGGGCGACCTCCTCGGTGCGGGTGGCGGCAAAGCCCTTTTCCACGAACAGGGCCAGTGCCGCATCGATCAGTTCCTGCGGGCGCTCGGCCTTGCGGCGCAGGTGCGCCGGGGCCGTTTTGCCGGACGGGGAGGGGACGGAGGGCTTCGACAAGAGGGGGACAGGTAAATGACTGACTGGTCAGTAATGTAGCGGAGCACTTTTGCAATGGTCAAGCGCGGGCCTGCCTAGAATGCGCCGCATGAGTCGCCCGCCCGCTTCCCCGGCCCGCCGTCGCCTGCTCGGGCAGGCCGGCGGCGTGCTGCTGCCCTGGTCGATGCTCGGCGCCGGCTGCATCAGCCCGCCGCGCGAGTTCGAGATCAGCCAGGCGCAGCTGCTGCAGGGCCTGGGCGCGCACTTTCCGCTGCGCCGCCGCCTGGCCGGCCTGGTCGAGCTGGAGGCGGATCACCCGCGCCTGCGCCTGCTGCCCGAGCGCAACCGGCTCGCGCTGGCGCTGGACCTGCGTGGCACCGGGGCGCTGCCGGGCCCCTCGGGCTGGACGGGCGTGACGGGCCTGAGCACCGGCCTGCGCTTCGATCGTGATCAGGCGTCGGTGCGCCTGGACGACGTCGCGCTCGAGCGGCTCGAGATCGACGGCCTGTCGTCGGCCACGGGCGACCGGCTGGCCCGCCTGCTCGGGCCGCTGGTGTCCGGGGGGCTGCAGGACCTGGTGGTGCGGCGCTTTTCCGAACAGGCGATGGCCCGGGTGCACCGCCGCGGCGTGCGGCCCGCCGGCCTGCGCATCACCGCCACCGGCCTCGTGGTCGATCTGGAGCCGCTGCCCTCATGACGGCATCCGCCTCCCGCCCGCCGATGGGTCCGCCCCGCTGCGCCTTCGACTTCGACGCGCTCTCCCTGGACGGCCAGCCCGTGCGCCTGTCGACCTGGCAAAGCCGGGTGCTGCTGATCGTCAACACCGCCAGCGAATGTGGTTTCACGCCGCAGTACGCCGCGCTGCAGGCGCTGTGGCAGCGCCACGGCCCCGACGGGCTGGTGGTGCTGGGTTTCCCGTGCAACCAGTTCGGTGGACAGGAGCCGGGGGACGCGGCGCGCATCGGCGAGTTCTGCACGCAGCGCTTCGGCGTGAGTTTCCCGATGATGGCGCGGGTGGACGTGCGCGGCGCGCAGGCGCACCCGCTCTACCGCTGGCTGTGCGCGCAGGCGCCGGGGCTGCTGGGCACCCGCGCCATCAAGTGGAACTTCACCAAGTTCCTGGTCGGCCGCGACGGTCGGGTGATCGGGCGTTTTGCGCCGACGGCCACCCCCGCCCGCCTGACCGGCGCCATCGAGGCGGCGCTGGCCGAGGCGGGCCGCGGCACAATCCCGCCATGAACGCACCAGCCCATGAGCCGCTCGACGAGCTCGAATTCGACCGCCTGCAGAGTTTCCTGAGCGGTCTGCCCACCGGGGCGATGAACGTCGAGGAGCTCGACGGCTTCTTCTGCGGCCTGCAGACCGCGCCCGAGCGCCTGACCAACGAGGTCTGGCTGCCGCTGATCTGGGGCAGTGATGCCAACGAGCAGGCGTCCTTCGACAGTCCCGCCCAGGCGCAGGCCATCCTGCAGCTGGTGATGCGCCACTGGACCACCGTCGGCCGGGGCCTGGCCCGGATGCTGGCCGAGCCCGACCAGCTCTACCTGCCCATCCTGCTCGATGACGGTGAAGGTGGCCTGCAGGGCAACGACTGGGCGCGCGGCTACGTGCGTGCGATGCGGCTGGCGCCCGAGGGCTGGGAGATGCTGCTGCAGGATCCGGCCCAGGCCGGGGCGCTCGAGCCGCTGCTCTGGCTGGCCCACGAGCACGACGAGGACGAGCAGAAGCGCTCGCCCGCCCTGCCGGCCGAGGAGCGCCAGGAGCTGCTGATGCACCTGGTGGTCGGCCTCAACCGGGCCCATGCCAGCCTGGAGCCGCAGCGCCAGCAGCGTGCGCAGGCCCAGCGCCAGGCGACGACCTTCCGCCGCACGGGCGTCAAGCCCGGCCGCAACGACAGCTGTCCCTGCGGCAGCGGTCGCAAGTACAAGCACTGCTGCGCGCTGGTCCAGCGCGAGGACTGAGACCGCCCGGCCCGGCCGGGCCGGCTCGCTCAGGCCTTCAGCAGCGTCTCGAGGCAGTGCTCGCGGATGCCGTAGAAGTCCTTGAGCGCCTGCACCTGGGCCAGCACCGTCTCGCGGTGGCCGGCCGGGTCCGGACGCTGGCGGCGCGTGGCCAGGATCATCTTGTTCTTGTTGGTGTGCTCGAGCGAGATGAACTCGAACACCTGGGTGTCGTAGCCCTGCGCGTCGAGCAGCAGCGCCCGCAGGCCGTCGGTCACCATCTCGGCCTCCTGGCCCAGGTGGATGCCGTGCTGCAGCAGCGGGCGCAGCAGTGCCGGGGCGTTCATCTGCGGGCGCAGCTGCTTGTGGCAGCAGGGCGAGCACATGATGATGCTCGCGCCGGCCCGCAGGCCGAGGTGGATCGCGAAGTCGGTGGCGGTGTCGCAGGCGTGCAGCGCGATCATCGCGTCGACCGGGTCGGGCGTGTAGCTGCGAACGTCGCCGGCGTCGAAGCGCAGGCCGTCCAGCCCGTGGGCCTGCGCGCTGCGGTTGCACAGCTCGACCAGTTCCTGCCTCAGCTCGACGCCCATCACCTGCGCCTCGCGTCCCTGGCTGCGCAGCAGTTCGTGCATCGCGAAGGTCAGGTAACCCTTGCCGCAGCCGAAGTCGATGACCCGCACCTGCCGCGACGCGGCCAGCGGCGAGGCGGCCAGCGCGGCGCTGAAGATCTCCGCGAAGCGGTTGATCTGCTTCCACTTGCGTGCCATCGCCGGCACCATCTGGCCCCCGGGCGTGGTCAGGCCGAGGTCGACCCAGCAGGGCTGGCCCAGGTCGAGCAGGCGCTGCTTGCTGCGGTTGTGGGCCAGCGCGTCCGCGCCGGTTCCGGCCGGAACCTCGCCGCCGTCGTCGGCGGCCGGCTCGGCCGCCGCCGTGCCGGGCAGGCGGCCCACCCGCAGCTGGCTGCGGTCGCGCCCGCCCTTTTCCTTGACGCTCAGCTGCACCTCCTGCGTGGCCGTGGTCAGGTGGGCGTTCTGGAATGCCGGCCCGAGCAGTTGCCGCATCAGCGCGTCGACCTCGCCGACCGGGTGGTTCTTGGTGATGTCCTTGGTCGCGTGGCGATACACCAGCTGCAGGCAGGGCGTCCCGCGCAGCATCACCGGCCGGCCCAGCACCCGCTCCAGCCCCGCCTCGTCGCCCCGGTAGCGGCTCAGGTTGAGCTTCAGGGGCGAGCCGGTGTGCAGCGCGGTCAGCAGCAGGCGGATGAAACGCTCGCGCGCCGACGGCTCGGCCGTGGCGTCGGTCGATGGGGTGTCGATCAGGTGGGTGAACATCGGGCGGGCCGTCGGGGCGTGGGTGGGTGCCGATTGTCCGTCATGCCCGCGCCCTGGCCGGGGTGGGGAACCTCCCGCAGCCCCCGGGGTCCATGCAGCACGTTGGCCGCCACGTGGGCGGTCCGGTGATGTCGACTCCTGGAGGATGAAGCGTGATGGGCAAGTTCATGAACCTGAAACGTCTGGCGGTGATGTGGTCGGCCCTGAGCCGCGATGCACGGGTGCTCTGGCAGGCGCTGAAACACCCGCAGGCACCCGGCTGGCTGAAGGTCTGCACCGTGCTGCTGGTCGGCTACGTGCTGTCCCCGATCGACCTGATCCCGGACTTCCTGGCGATCTTCGGCTGGGTCGACGACCTGCTGATCGTCGGTTTCTCGCTGCGCTGGCTGCTGTCCCGCCTGCCGGTGCGGGTGCGCGAGGATGCCGAACGGGCGGCTTTCGGTCATGGCGCGACGGTGGTCGAGGTGGTGGATCGCCGCTGATTCGCCTGCCGGGCTCGCGAGCGGTCGCGAGCCGTGCATTCCTGACGAGTGCGACGGGACCACGCTGGATAAACTGCGTGGTCCCTGCTCGTATCGACCTCCGCCATGCCTTCGAATGCCGAATCGGTCCTGACGTTGTTCCACTCGCCCCGGACCCGCTCGACGGGCATCCGGATCCTGCTGGAGGAGCTGGAAGCCCCCCACCGGCTGCAGCCGGTGGATGTCGCCGGTGGCGAGCAGCGCCAGGCCGGTTATCTGGCCATCAACCCGATGGGGAAAGTGCCGGCGGTGCTGCACCAGGGGCAGCTGATCACCGAGCAGGCGGCGCTGTGCATCTTCCTGGCCGACCTGTTCCCGGCGGCGGGCCTGGCCCCGGCGATCGACGAGCCGCTGCGCGGACCTTACCTGCGCTGGCTGGTGTTCTACGGTTCGTGCTTCGAGCCCGCGGTGCTTGACCGGGCGCTGCAGCGTGCGCCGGCGCCGCTTTCGATGTGCCCCTACGGTGACTGGGAGACGACGATGGCGACGCTCGGCGAGCAGCTGTCCCTCGGACCCTTCCTGCTGGGCGAGCGCTTCAGCGCCGCCGACGTGCTCTGGGGCATCGCGCTGCGCTGGGTGACCGAGTTCGGCCTCGTGCCGTCGACGCCGGTGATCCGGGCCTACGTCGACCGGGTGGTCAGCCGGCCGGCCGCGCAGCGGGTGCTGGGCGAAGAGGCCGCCCTGCCGGTGAGCTGAGGTCCGCCGCCGCGGTCGCGGGCTTGATCAAGGGCAGGGGTCCGCGCCGCCGCGGCTGACAGAATCGGTGCATGCCCAGCGCCTTCAACTTCTCCGCCTCGCCCTACGACTGCCTCACCGCCGAGGAGCGGCAGCTGGTGCGCGACCATGTCGACATCGAGTACTTCCGCGACGGGCAGGTGATCCTCGAGGAGGGGGAGGCGCCGTCGCACCTGCTGGTGGTCATCAAGGGCCATGTGCGCGAGTGGCGCGGCGAGGAGCCGGTGGGCACCAGCGGCCCCGACGACAGCTTCGACGGCCGTGGCCTGGTGGCGGGCAAGACGAGCAGCCGCTTCGTCGCCGCCGAGGAGGTGCTGGCCTACCGCATCGCCCGCTCGGCGGTGCAGGAGCTGATCTCGCGCAACGCCACCTTCGGGGCGCTGCTGTTCGCCGACCTGTCCAACAAGCTGGGCGCCCTGGCCGAACGCGCCGGGCAGCACGAGCTGCAGTCGCTGACGATGGCCCGGGTCGAGCAGGCGTTCGTGCGGCCGGCGCATGTCGTCGATGGCGAGGCCGACATCGTCTCGGTGGTCAAGGTCTTCCAGTCGCAGCGCACCACCAATGTCATCGTGCGCGATGCCCGCGAGCAGCCGCCGCGGCTGGGCATCTTCACGATGAGCGGGCTGCAGCGTGCCATCCTGGACGGCCGCCCGCTGGCCGAGCTGCCGGTGCGCGAGCTGTCGAGCTTCCGGCTGATCACCGTGCGACCGCAGGACCACCTGTTCGACGCCTTGTCGCAGATGGTGCGCCACCGGGTGCACCGGGTGGTGGTCGCCCGGCCCGCGCCCGACGAGGGCGCGCCGCCGCAGATCATCGGCTTCCTCGAGCAGCTCGACCTGCTGAGCTTCCTGTCCAACCACTCCTACCTGATCTCCCTGCAGATCATGGAGGCGCAGGATCTGCCGACGCTGCAGGAGGCCTCACGCCAGGTCGTGCGGCTGATCGGGCTGCTGCAGCGTGGCGGCACGCGGGTGGGGCAGATCGCCCGGCTGGTGCAGGAGCTCAATGCCAAGCTGTTCGAGCGCGCCTGGCAGCTGGTCGCGCCGGCCGAGCTGGTGGCCAACAGCTGCCTGTTCGTGATGGGCAGCGAGGGCCGCGGCGAGCAGCTGCTCAAGACCGACCAGGACAACGGCCTGATCCTGCGCGATGGCTACCCGCCACCGGCCGACCTCGAGGCGATCTGCCAGCGCTTCACCGCCGCGCTGATCGACTTCGGCTATCCGCCGTGCCCGGGCCGCATCATGGTCAGCAACCCGGCATGGCGCCAGGAGGCCACCCCCTTCGGCCACACGGTGCGGTCGTGGCTGATGGTGCCCGACACCGAGCGCCTGATGTCGCTGGCGATCTTCCTCGATGCCCAGGCGGTGGCGGGTGATGCCGGCCTGCTGGAGGCGGTGCGCCAGCAGTTCGATGCGCTGAGCGCCGACCACGACCTGACGCTGAGCCGTTTCGCCTCGGCGATCGACCTCTTCGGCGACGAGCCCGGCTGGCTCAACCGCCTGCTGACCCGGGGCGAGTCGCACCGCCACGGGCTGGACCTGAAGAAGGCGGGCCTCTTCCCGATCGTGCACGGCGTGCGCAGCATGGCGCTGGTGCGCCACCTGCGGGTGACGGGCACGGTCGAGCGCATCGAGGCCCTGGTCGGCCTCGGCGACCTGCCTGCGGACCTGGCCACCGACCTGATCGACAGCCTGCATTTTTTCATGGGCCTGAAGCTCAAGGTCGGCCTGATGGCGCTCGAGGCCGATCGCCCGCCGGACGGCGAGGTGCATCCGGAGCGGCTCAGCAGCCTCGACCGTGACCTGCTGAAGGACACGCTGGGCGTGGTCCGGCGCTTCAAGGCGCTGGTGCGCCACCGTTTCCACCTCACCGTGCTGTGAGGAGCGCCTGATGGACTCGCTGCATGCTGCCTCTCCCTGGTCGCCGGGCATGCCCGGCTCGTCGGCGCTGTCCCGCTGGTGGCGGGCGCTGCGCCGCCGCCGTGCCCTGAGGCGCTTGAGCGACCCGAGCCTGAGCGGCATCTTCGATGCCCCGCCGCCCGACGAATGGGTGTCGCTCGACTGCGAGACCACCGGTCTGGACGTGCAGCGTGACGAGATCATCGCCATCGGTGCGGTGCGCATCGCCGGCTGCCGCGTGCTGACCAGCGAGCGGCTGGAGCTGCTGGTGCGTCCGAGCCGAGGCGTCTCGGCCGACAGCGTGCGCGTGCACGGGCTGCGCGAGCTGGACATCGCCGACGGGCTGGCGCCCGAGGACGCGCTGCGGCGCCTGCTGGCCTTCATCGGCAGCCGGCCGCTGGTGGGTTATTACCTCGAGTTCGACGTGGCGATGCTCAACCGCCTGGCCCGCCCGCTGCTCGGCGGGCCGCTGCCGCACCAGGCCATCGAGGTCTCGGCGCTGTACTACGACCTCAAGCACTCGCAGCTGCCCCCCTACCAGCAGGGCAGCGAGATCGACCTGCGCTTCGCGACCCTGATGAAGGACCTCGACCTGCCCCAGCGCCCGGCGCACAACGCCGTCAACGATGCGGTCATGGCCGCGCTGGCTTTCATCAAGCTGCGCGAGCTGGCCCGCGCGCGCTCGCGCTGACACCGGCGCGCCCATGAAAAAACACCCGGGAGCGGCCCGGGTGTTCTGGGGTCAGGGGCCACCCGCGAGGGGTGGCCTGCCGTCGGGGTCAGTGACCCGAGGCGCCGTCGGCACCGAGGCCGGTCTCGGAGCGCACCTGCTGCGCGTCGAACGCGGCACGTTCCTTGGCGGCCTGGGCGCTGCGGTCCATGATCGACACCAGCCAGATCGTCACGAAGGCGATGGCCATCGAGAACAGTGCCGGCGAGGTGTAGGGGAACCAGGCCGAGCCCTTCGGGTTGCCCAGCGTAGCTTCCCACACCGACGGCGACACGACGGTCAGCGCGACCGACGAGATCAGGCCGAGGAAGCCGCCCGCCACCGCACCCTTGGTGGTGCAGTCCTTCCACAGCACGCTCATGAAGAGCACCGGGAAGTTGGCCGAGGCCGCGATCGCGAAGGCCAGCGACACCATGAAGGCGATGTTCTGCTTCTCGAAGGCGATGCCCAGCGTCACCGCCAGCACACCCAGGGCCAGCGTGGTGGCACGCGAGACCTTCAGCTCGGAGGCGCTGTCGGCCTTGCCCTTCTTGATCAGCGTGGCGTAGATGTCGTGGGACACCGCCGAGGCGCCCGACAGCGTCAGGCCAGCCACCACCGCGAGGATGGTCGCGAAGGCCACCGCCGAGATGAAGCCGTAGAACACGTTGCCGCCGACCGCCTTGGCCACCAGCACGGCCGCCATGTTGGACGTGCCCGCGCCGCCCTTGATGACACCCTTGACGGTGTCGGCGTACTCGGGGTTGGTCAGCACCAGCGTGATCGCGCCGAAGCCGATGATGAAGATCAGGATGTAGAAGTAGCCGATCCAGGTGGTGGCCCAGAACACGCTCTTGCGGGCTTCCTTGGCATCAGGCACCGTGAAGAAGCGCATCAGGATGTGCGGCAGGCCGGCCGTGCCGAACATCAGCGCCATGCCGAAGCTGATGGCCGAGATCGGGTCCTTGATGAAGCCGCCCGGGCCCATCAGCTTGAGGCCGATGGCGGCCGCTTCCTCGGGCGTCTTGCCCGAGCCTTCGGCGATCGCGGCCTTGACGGCGACCCCCTTGGCGAACAGCGCTTCCGGGCTGAAGCCGAACTGCGACATCACCATGAAGGCCATGAAGGTCACGCCCGACAGCAGCAGGCAGGCCTTGATGATCTGCACCCAGGTGGTGGCCGTCATGCCGCCGAACAGCACGTAGACCATCATCAGCGCGCCGACGATCACGACCGCCATCCAGTACTCGAGACCGAACAGCAGCTTGATCAGCTGGCCGGCGCCGACCATCTGGGCGATCAGGTAGAACGCCACCACGACCAGCGTGCCCGACGCGGCGAACGCGCGGATCGGGCCCTGCTGGAAGCGGTAGCCGGCGACGTCGGCGAAGGTGAACTTGCCGAGGTTGCGCAGGCGTTCGGCCATCAGGAAGGTGATGACCGGCCAGCCGACCAGGAAGCCGATCGAGTAGATCAGGCCGTCGTAGCCGCTGGCCATCACGGCCGCGGAGATGCCCAGGAACGAGGCGGCCGACATGTAGTCACCCGCGATCGCCAGGCCGTTCTGGAAACCGGTGATGCCGCCACCGCCGGTGTAGAAGTCGGCCGCCGACTTGGTCTTCGCGGCCGCCCACTTGGTGATGTATAGCGTGCCGGCCACGAAGATGCCGAACATCGTGATGGCGGTCCAGTTGGTCTCTTGCTGGGCGATCTGGCCCATGTCCGCACCGGCGGCCAGCGCCGCTCCGGTGCTCAGCAGGCCCGCCAGGGCCATCAGGAACTTGAACTGACGGCTCACTTCGACACCTCCTGCAGGATCTCTTTGGTCAGGCGGTCGAACTCGTCATTGGCCCGACGCACATAAATGCCGGTGATGACGATCGTGAACACGATGACGCCAAAACCGATGGGCACGCCGATGGTGGTCACGCCGGCACCCAGGGGCTGGGCGAGGAATTCCTTGTTGAAGGCGATCAGGGCGATGTAGCCGTAATAGACCACCATCATCAGCAGGGTCAGCCACCAGCCGAAACCACCGCGTTTTTTCCTCAGCTCCGCATACTTCGGGTTTGCCCTGATCCGGGCTACCACGTTGTCGGCCATCGATTTCTCCTCGTTGCCAGATGTGACAAGGAACCCGTGAATACCTTGCGGCATCCATGTTTTCCGGTAATTTCAGGTTAGGGTCGGTAACTGACCGATTGCTGACCCCGCCGGTGTTTTGTGCTGAGGGTTTGTACGAGTTACCTGGGTTTCCACGGATACCTTGCTGCGCCTGCTGCACTGAGCGCGCTCAAAAAGGATCCCGAATCCGGGTCTACCCTGACAGAATGTGACCCACCGATGAATTCCAGCTTCCATGATGGCCGTGTCCAGGATGAATGATTCGAATCTGCTCGATGGCGCGCATGCGCTGGCCCGCCAGCCGCTGGCCCGCGCCCGGGCGCTGCAGCTGATCGACCGGGCGCTCGACCGCAGCCCGTTCTATGCGCGGCTCTACCAGGGGCGGGCCACCGGGCTCGACGCGTGGCAGTCGCTGCCGGTGGTCGACAAGTCGCAGCTGATGGCGGCCTTCGACGACTGGGCCTGTGATCGGCGCATCCGGCTGGCCGCCGTGCAGGACTGGATCGCCGATCCGGCACGCATCGGACAGGACTTCCTGGGGCGCTATGCGGTCTGGAGCACCTCGGGCACGACGGGCGTGCCGGGGCTCTTCGTGCATGACAGCCAGGCGCTGGCGACCTATGCGACGCTGCTGCAGACGCGCATGAGCCACCGCCATGCGCAGGGCCGCGGCACGGTGCCGGGCCGGCTGCCCCGCACGGCACTGCTGATCGCGAGCGACGGCCATTACGCGGGCATCGGTTTCTGGGCCCGCCAGCAGCGCCTCTACCCGATGCTGCGGGCGAGCTCGCTGGCGCTGAACGTGACCGCGCCGCCCGAGGAGATCCGCGCGGCCCTGCAGGCCTGGCAGCCCGACCATGTCGCCAGTTACCCGAGCATGCTGGCCGAGCTGGCGCGCTGGCAGGAGGACGGCCGCATCGACCTGAAGCTCGCGGCGCTGTGGGGCGGGGGCGAGGGCCTGTGCGCGAGCACGCGGGCCTGGATCTCGTCGGTGTTCGGTGCGCCGGTGGTCAACGACTACGGCGCCTCCGAGTGCCTGACGATCGCCTTCGAGTGTGACCACGGCCACCTGCACCTCAACGACGACTGGGTGCTGCTCGAGCCGGTCGACAGGCAGGATCGGCCGGTGCCGGCGGGCACGGCCTCGCATTCGGTGCTGCTGACCAACCTGGCCAACCACGTGCAGCCGGTGATCCGCTACCGGCTGGGCGACAGCGTGACCTTCCTCGACCGGGCCTGTGCGTGCGGTGACGCCCGTCCGGCGTTCACGGTCGAGGGGCGCTGCGACGACACCCTGCGCCTGCGCGACGCGCAGGACCGTGAGGTCCGCCTGCTGCCGATGGCGCTGACCACGGCGCTGGAGGAGGGCGCCGACATCCACCGCTTCCAGGTGGTCCAGACCGAGGCCCGAGCGCTGGTGCTGCGCCTGGACCTCGACCGCGAGTCCGATCCGGGGTCCGTCTCGGACCGGGCGACGCAGGTGCTGGGCCATTACCTGCGATCGCAGGGGCTCGACCAGGTGCGGCTGCGGGTCGAGCATGACCCGCTGGCCTGCGACGAGCGCAGCGGCAAGCTGCGGCAGGTGCTGTGCCTGCTCGATCGGCCGGCCTGAGGCCGGCGCGGCTCACAGCTTCATCTCGAGCCTCAGGTTCCAGGCCGTCAGGCCGGGCGCCGTGCTGCCGCTGCTGCGGTCGGTGCGCACGCTGCCGTCCGACGCGATCGTGCGCACGAGGCTGCCGCTGGTGTAGTCGCGTGGTGCCAGGTTGCTGGCGCCGACCCGCAGCTGCACGGCCGGGCTGAAGCGCCACAGGCCGTAGACGTCGATCACCCGCTTGCTGTCGAACTCGCTGCGCCGGCTGTTGCTGAGCTGCACGGCGTAGTCGGAGCTCAGCGTGACGCTGCCCCCCAGCGTCAGCGGCAGGCTGCGCAGCCGGTAGTCGGCCCCCAGCTGCGCCGACCAGTCGGGCTGCTGGTCGATGCGGTTGTCCGGGCCGTCGATGCCGTCGACCCGGGAGCGGTACAGGCCGAGGTTGCCGCGCAGGTCGAGCGGCGGGGCCTCGTCCATCAGCTCGGCCAGGCGGAACTTGCCGTCCAGCTCGATGCCGCTGGTGCGGGCCGTGCCGATGTTCTCGGGCCGCGACACCCAGCGCTGCACGCTGGCGTAGCCGACGTCCTGCAGCGTCACCACCGAACGCATCAGCCCGGTGATGCGGCGGTGGAAGACACTGGCGCTGAGCACGCCACCGCGGGCGAGGTAGTGCTCGAAGGCCAGGTCGACGCCGGTGGCCAGCTCGGGCTCCAGGTCCGGGTTGCCGGCCTGGTCCGGGCTGCCGGGCTGGTTGCCGCCGGTGCCGTCGGCGCCCACCGGATAGCGGCTGGCGATGGCCCGGCTGGTGGTGAGCTGGTTCAGCGAGGGGGCCCGGTAGCTGCGCGTCAGGCTCATGCGCACCTGGTCCTTGCTGCGCTGCCCGGGGCGCCAGACCGCATGCAGCAGCGGGGTGGTCACCGCCGAGCGGTGTTCGATGCGGCTGTCGCCGGCCTCGCTGCGGGTGCGGATCTCCTCCCAGCGCAGGCCGCCCATCACCGACCACTGCGGGTTCAGGGCCCATTCGTCCTGTGCCCACAGCGCGCTGCGCTGCACCCGGGCGTGCTGGTTGTCGCCCAGGTCGGTGTCCAGCGACTGGCAGCTGCCGCCGCTGCCGCATTCGATGTTGCTGCGCCGGTCGTCGCGGCGATCGGTCTCCAGCTCCCAGCCCAGCGCCAGTTCATGGCCTTCGCCGTCGTCGCCGAGCAGCGCGTGCTGCAGCTTGCCGCCGGTGCTCCAGCCGGTGTCGCGCAGGCTGACGCGGTCCTCCAGGCTGCGCAGCGCCGAGGCGCTGCGGTCGGATTCGGCACGTTCGGTGTGGGCGTCGTACAGCGAGCGGTGCACGCGGGCACGCAGCTCCAGCCGCGATCCCTGGGGCAGCCGGGTCTGCCAGGTCGATTGCAGCCGGCCCATCGTGTAGCGGGCATTGCCCTCGCTCAGGGCGCTGGCGTAATCCGAGGCCGAGCCGTCGCTGCCGCTCAGGCGGGAGCGACGCTCCTGCCCCAGCGTCTGGCTGTGCGCGAGCATCACGAACGGGGCCAGCGTGAAGCTGCTGCCCGGCCCGAGCCGCCACTGCAGGCGGCTGCCCAGGTGCAGGCGGTCCGAGGTGGTCTGCGTCAGGCTGTCGTCGATCTGGTCGAAGGTCGTGGTCTCGGCGCCGGTGCCCAGGTCCTGCTCGACGGTGCGGCTGTGCGTGCTGCTGCGCTGGCGGCTCGTGCGGTGGGCGTAGTGGCCGCTGACCTGGTAGCTCAGTGCGTCGAGCTGGTCGGCGCGGTTCCAGCCGAGCTCGGGTTGCCCGTGGTCGCTGTCGTGGCCCAGCGTCAGCGTGATCTGGTTCAGGCGCTGGCGCAGGTCCTCGCGCAGCACGATGTTGATCGTGCCGGCGATGGCCTGGGCGCCGTATTCGGCCGTCGGCGCACGCAGCACCTCGATGCGCTCGACCTGTTCGGGCGTCAGCTGCTCGACGCTGAAGCCCGCCGGCGGGCGTTCGCCGTTGACGAGGATCTGCGTGTAGCCGTTGCCCATGCCCCGCATGCGCACCCGGCCACCTCGCCCGGGGGCACCTTCGGTGGTCACGCCGGGCAGGCGCTGCAGCACCTCGCCCAGCGTGCTGTCGCCCATGCGCTCGATCTCCTCGCGGCCGATGACGATCTTGGCGGCCGAGGACTGCCGGCGCTGCTCGGTGTCGTCCGCCCCCTGGCGGCTGGCGCGGATCTCGACCCGCTCCAGCGTCTGCGGCGGCGCGGTGGCGGGGTCCGCCACCGGGGCGGCCGGTGCCGGCGTGCTCGGCACGGTGACCGGCTGCGCCCGCGCGGCGCCGCCGGCCAGCGTGGCGGATGCGGCCAGCAGCGCCCCCAGCAGCGAGCAGGGGACGGGCGAGGGGCGGCGGGGTGGACAGGTGGAGGGCATCGGCGGGCGCAGGTTGGCGTGGGGACACGGGCGCACCGATTGTCGGGTTCGTGGCTTGACCTGCGGATGACCAGGGGCTGTGGCGGCGCCGATGCTGCCCAATCCGCCACGGGCCGGGCGTTTAGACTCCCGACCCATGAATCAACGACAGGACCTGGCCGGACGCCGCGTGGTGCTCGGTCTCAGCGGCGGCATCGCCTGCTACAAGAGTGCGGAGCTGCTGCGTCTGCTGGTCAAGGCCGGTGCGACGGTGCAGGTGGTGATGACCGCCGGAGCGCAGCGTTTCATCACCCCGGAGACGATGCAGGCGCTGTCGGGCCAGCCCGTGCTGCTCGACACCTGGGATGCCCGCGAGCCCAACGTGATGCCGCACATCAACCTGACCCGAGGTGCCGATGCGGTGCTGGTCGCGCCCGCCTCGGCCGACTTCATCGCCCGGCTGGCCCAGGGCCGCGCCGAGGACCTGCTCAGCCTGACCTGCCTGGCCCGCCCCTGGGGCGTGGGCGAGCAGCCCTGTCCGCTGGTGCTGGCCCCGGCGATGAACCGCGAGATGTGGGCCCACCCGGCCACGCGCCGCAACGTCGCCCAGGTGCAGGCCGACGGCGCGCTGGTGCTGGGGGTCGAGGCCGGTGCCCAGGCCTGCGGCGAGGTTGGCGACGGCCGCATGCTGGAGCCACCGGCCATCGTCGAGGAGCTGGTCGCGGCCCTGTCGCCGCGTCCGCTGGCGGGCCGGCGCCTGCTGATCACCGCCGGTCCGACCTTCGAGGCGATCGACCCGGTGCGGGGCATCACCAACCTGTCGAGCGGCAAGATGGGCTTCGCGATCGCCCGCGCGGCGCGCGAGGCGGGGGCCGAGGTCACGCTGGTCGCCGGCCCGGTGCACCTGGACACCCCGCGTGGCGTGCGGCGCATCGACGTGCGCTCGGCGCTGCAGATGCTCGAGGCCGTGATGCCGCTGGCCGATGAGCACGACGTCTTCGTCGCCACCGCCGCGGTCGCCGACTGGCGCCCGGCCAGCCTGTCGGCCCACAAGATCAAGAAGGATGGCAAGAAGATCGCGCCGACCTTCGAGCTCAGCGAGAACCCCGACATCCTGGCCGCGGTGTCGGCCCGCTCGCGCGAGCGCGGTGCGCCGTACTGCGTCGGGTTCGCGGCCGAGAGCGAACAGCTCGAGCGCCACGCCCGCGAGAAGCTGCTGCGCAAGCGGGTGCCGCTGATCATCGGCAACCTCGGCCCGGCCACCTTCGGCCGCGACGACAACAGCCTGCTGCTGGTCGATGCCCAGGGGGCCACGCCCCTGCCGGTCGACGGTCAGGCCACCGACAAGCTCACGCTGGCCCGACTGCTGATGGCCGATCTGGCCGATCGGCTGGCGTCGAGGCCGCTTTCCCCCGTTTCCGGAACCCCCGAATGAACAAGACGACGATCGCCCTGAAGGTGCTGGACGCCCGCATGGCCGAACAGCTGCCCGCCTACGCCACCGAAGGCTCGGCCGGACTCGACCTGCGCGCCTGCCTGGACAGCGCCGTGTCGCTGGCCCCCGGGCAGACGGTGCTGATCCCGACCGGCCTGGCCATCCACATCGGTGATGCGTCGCTGGCGGCCATCATCCTGCCGCGCTCGGGCCTGGGCCACAAGCACGGCATCGTGCTGGGCAACCTGGTCGGCCTGATCGACAGCGACTACCAGGGCCAGCTGATGGTGAGCTGCTGGAACCGCGGCCAGCAGCCGTTCACGATCGAGCCGATGGAGCGCATCGCCCAGCTGGTGATCGTGCCGGTGGTGCAGGCGCGGTTCGAGCTCGTGGAGGACTTTGCCAACTCGGCGCGCGGCACCGGCGGCTTCGGTTCGACCGGGCGCACCTGAGACGGCGTCTCGAGGGTCGCCCGGAACGCGGCTTCAGTGCAGCGTGGTGGAGGCGGGCGCCAGGCTGATCAGGCTCGCGCCGGCTTCGCCGACGCTGCGCTGCGCGATCTCTTCTTCGGTCGCCTCGCGCACGTCGCGCACCTCCAGCTGCAGCACCAGGGCGATGCCGGCCAGCGGGTGGTTGCCGTCGAGCACGACATGGCTCTCGTAGACCTCGGTGACGTTGTAGATCACGTCGGCGGGCAGGTCGGGCGTCTGGCTGCCCTCGGGCGGGCCCTCGAACTGCATGCCCGGCTGGATCTCGTCGGGGAAGAGGCCACGTTCCTCGAAGAACACCAGGTTGGCGTCGTAGAGGCCGAACGCGGCTTCGGGTTCCAGGTGCACGGTGGCCGTGAAACCGGGCTGCTGGCCGACCAGCACCGATTCGACCTTCTCGAACAGGTCGTCACCGCCGTAGAAGAATTCCATCGGCTCGGTCAGGTCGTCGATCAGCTGTCCATGGGCGTCTTCCAGGCGCCAGATGAGCGTGACCACGCAAGGGGCTTGAATTTGCATGGGCAGGATCATCGCATGACTGGGCCTCGATGCCGGTCAAGGCCGGCTCGGGACGGGCAGGCACAATTGCCGGATGGCCTCTTCCACCAAGTCCCCCAAATCTCCCCGGCCGTCCTCCGCGGCCTCGCCCGCGCCGGCAGCCTCCCACCCTGACCGGGCCGTGGCGCCGCTGGGCCAGCCTGTCGAGCTGCTCGGCGGCCTGAGCGCCGAGCAGTTCATGAGCCGCCACTGGCAGCGCAAGCCGCTGCTGGTGCGCCAGGCCCTTCCGGCCGTCGTGCCCCCGGTCAGCCGCGCCGAGATGTTCGAGCTGGCGCAGCGCGACGATGTCGAGTCCCGCCTGGTGGTGCGCGACCTCGAGCGCGGGGATGCCGGCTGGCAGCTGCGCAGCGGCCCGATCGCCCGCCGCAGCCTGCCGCCGCTGCGCCAGCCGGGCTGGACGGTGCTGGTGCAGGGGCTCAACCTGCATGTGCCGGCGGCCCACGAACTGCTGATGCGCTTCCGCTTCGTGCCGCAGGCCCGACTCGACGACCTGATGGTGTCGTGGGCCAGCGAAGGTGGCGGCGTCGGTCCGCACTTCGACTCCTACGACGTCTTCCTGATCCAGGTCAGCGGGCGCCGTCGCTGGCGCATCGGGCGCCAGGCGGGGGCCAGGCTCAAGCCGGACCTGCCGCTGAAGATCATCGACGACTTCCAGCCCGAGCAGGAGTGGGTGCTCGAGCCGGGTGACATGCTCTACCTGCCGCCGGGCTGGGCCCACGACGGTGACGCGGTCGACGGCGAATGCATGACCTGCTCGGTCGGCTTCCGCTCGCCCCACCGCAGCGAACTCGCCCGCGAGACGCTGCTGCGCCTGGCCGATGCGGTCGAGGACCCGGCCGACGAGGGTGTGCGTCCGGTGATCTACCGCGACCCGGCCCAGCCGGCCACCGTCACGCCCGGCCTGATCCCCGGCGAGCTGGTCGAGTTCGCCCGCGAGGGCCTGCAGCGGGTGCTGGAAGACCCGGATGCCCTGGCGCGTGCGCTGGGCGAGTACATGAGCGAGCCCAAGGCGCAGGTCAGCTTCGACATCGGCAACCCGCTGCCCGAGGGCTGCGGCGTCAGGCTCGATCCGCGCACCTGCATGCTCTACGACGCCCGCCATGTCTACGTCAACGGCGACTCCTGGCGTGCCGGAGGGCGTGACGCCACCACGCTGCACCAGCTGGCCGACGCCCGCCGCCTCGACGCGGCGGTGGTCGCCCGCTCCAGCGCGGCACTGCAGGAGCTGCTGATGCAGTGGGTGGAAGACGGCTGGCTGCACCCGCTTGAGGCGTGATCGACACGGACGTGGGCGTACCGGGTTAGAGTCTGGCCCCGGGTTGGGGCTTCGAGACACAAATCGACGTGCTCAATATGTATAATCGGGGGCTGGATTGGGGAATGCTCGAGCGTTTCCCGGTCCTCGTGGGACACTTGCGACTGCCGACGTTCATTCAGCGTGCTGTCGGAGGGCCCTCAATTACCGGTAATTGTTAGTCTCTTTGATTGAGGTATAAAGCATGAAAAAGTCGCTCCTGATGGTTTCGCTGGTCGCTGCCGTTGCCCTGGCCGCTTGCGGCAAGAAGGCTGAAGAAGTGGTCGCTCCGGTGGCTGATGTCGCTGCTTCGGCTGCCGCTCCGGCTGTTGACGCCGCCGCTTCGGTTGCTGCCGCTGCTGACGCCGCCGCTTCGGCTGTGGTCGACGCCGCTTCCGCTGCCGTGGACGCTGCTGCTTCGAAGTAATTCGAATCTGCTCTGAAAAAATGGCCGCCCGATGGGCGGCCATTTTTTTTGGGCGCTGCGCCGCTGACGATCGCGTCGGCGGGGCCGGACCGTGAGGTCCCCGGGGCGCGAGTGCGCGCCCCGGGGACCTCAGGGCTTCAACGCAGTTCGAGCAGCAGCGTCTGGATGATGCTGCGGGCGCCGTCGTCGTTGCGTGGCCGGCCTTCGCTGTCGAGCACGCTGACCGTGCTGGCGCTGTCGCCCATGCCGGTGACCCGCACGCGGTAACGCACGCCAGCCCGGGCTGCGCGGTCGTCCTTGCCGAACAGGCGGGCGAAGAAGCCCGGCTCTTCGGTGCCGGCCAGTTTCGGGTCGACGTAACGCATGTCGATCAGGCCGGCCTTGCGGTCGCGGTCCTCGACGGTGAAGCCGGCGCGGTCCAGTGCCAGGCCGACGCGGCGCCAGGTGCGGTCGTAGTTCTCGTCGACCTGCAGCGTGGCGGCGGGCTGGCCGTCCAGCAGGCGCGCGCGTGCCGGTGCCTCGGGCGCCTTGGCGACGGCCTGGATCGCCGCGGCCACCGTGTCCGCCGGCTTGCTGCTGGCGGTCGTGGTGGCGGACAGCTTCACCAGCAGGCGGCCCAGGAACTCGGCTTCCAGATTCGGGTCGTTCGGCCCGATCACCCAGCGGGTGCGATCGCTGTTGCGCTCGCCCACCAGCTCCTCGACGGCGCTGCGGTGGCTGATGGTGATCTCGGTGCCCTGGGCGCTGCGTTCGACGCGGGTGCGATAGCGGTCACGCTGGCCGCTGTCGTAGAGCCCGTCGAGCACCCGGCCGACCGAGCGGCGGATGAAATCCTGCGGTAGTCTGGCGCGGTTCTCGGCCCACTCCGTCTCCATCGTGCCGACGTCGGCCTGATCGATCGCCAGCGTGAAGCCGCCTTCGGTCCAGAAGGTGCGCAGCAGCGGCCAGACCTGTTCCGGCGTCAGCCCGGTGACCAGCCAGCGCTGGTTGCCCGAGCGCTCGATGCGGGCCTCCTGGCTGGCCTGCACGGCCACCGCGACCGGGGCGGGCGTGCCGGCGGTCACCGAGGCCTGGCCTGCGGACTGCAGCGCGGCCGCACTCACCACCGTGCCCGGGCCGGGCTGCTGGTAGCGCGGGTCCCGCGACAGCTGGCTCAGGTCCGGCGGCACGTCCAGCGGTGCGCTGCGCGAGGAGGCTGACTTGTAGTCGACCTTGTTGGAGGAGAACGTTTCCGACAGGGACGAGCACGCACCCAGGCTGCCGGCCAGCGCCAGGGCAAGACCGGTGCGGGTCAGGCGGGCGGTGGTCGACGACGGTTGAATCTGGGAAGCGCTCAAAGACAGGCGACAGGTCACTGGGGCGTTACTCCGCGGTATCGGGAAATGGTGTCGCGACCGGGCGATCCGGGCCGCGAAGCGGCCGGGGCGCCCAGGGCCGACAGGGGTGAGGTCAGAGCAGTCCGGCCGACTGCAGCGCCGCGTCGAAGGCGGGTTCCAGCGAAGCCGACATCGGCACCAGCGGCAGGCGCAGGTGGCCCCCGCATCGACCCAGGCGCTGCATGGCCCACTTCACCGGGATCGGGTTGGGCTCGACGAAGAGCTGGCGGTGCACCGCCAGCAGGCGCATGTGGATCTCGCGGGCGGTGCGGGCGTCACCGGCCACGGCGGCCGCGCACAGCTCGGCCATGGCGCGCGGGGCGATGTTGGCGGTCACGCTGACGTTGCCCTGGCCGCCCATCAGCATCAGCGCGATGGCGGTGCCGTCGTCACCCGAGTAGACCGAGAAGCCGGCCGGGGCCTCGCGGATCAGCCAGCAGGCCCGCTCGATGTTGCCGGTGGCCTCCTTGATGCCGATGATGCCGGGCACCTCGGCCAGGCGCAGCGAGGTCTCGGGCAGCATGTCCGCGCCGGTCCGCCCGGGCACGTTGTAGAGCATCATCGGGATGTCCACGGCTTCGGCGATGCTGCGGAAATGCCGGTACATGCCTTCCTGGGTCGGCTTGTTGTAGTAGGGCACCACGCTCAGCGTGCAGTCGGCGCCGACTTCCTTGGCGTAGCGCGACAGCGCGATGGCCTCGCGCGTGGAGTTGCCGCCCGCGCCGGCCATCACCGGCACGCGTCCGGCGGTCTGCTCGACGGCCACGCGGATGATCTCGCAGTGCTCCTCGACCGAGACGGTCGGGGACTCGCCGGTCGTGCCCACCACGCCGATGCACGCCGTGCCTTCGGCGATCTGCCAGTCAATCAACTGCCGCAGCGCGGGATAGTCCACGCTGCCATCTTCCTGCATCGGTGTCACCAGGGCGACGATGCTGCCTACGATCGGTGTCATGAGAAATGTCCTTGCAATCCAACGATTCTAACTGTCGCTGCCTGCCGCCCTCAGGGCCGGGGCGCGAGTAAAAAAGTGCTGCCCGGGTCGCCCGGCGGGTCACACGGGCGGCAGGCCGCGATGCGCTGCACCCGCCGCGGGGGGGCGTCGAGCAGGCCGTCCTCGAAGGCCAGCACATGCAGCGGTCCGCGCACGTGGTCGATCAGCTCAAGCGGCTGCAGCAGGAAGTCGGGGTTGTGCGGTCGCCCCAGCCGCTGCTGGCCCGCCGCGAAGGTCTCCCAGACCAGCCGCCCGCCCGGAGCGACGCAGGCCAGCACCTCGGGCAGGCGTGGTCGCCAGAGGTAGTGGGTCACCACGACCAGATCGAAGCGGCGGCCCGTCAGCGGCCAGGTGCCGCTCTCCAGGTCGGCGCAGACGATCTCGCCGGCCACGTCCTCCAGGCCGGCCAGGGCCTGCGCGTCCCGGTCGACGGCGGTGACCACGTGGCCCTGCGCGGCCAGCCAGCGCACGTGGCGCCCCCGGCCGCAGGCGAGGTCCAGCACCCGCCGGCCCGCAGGCAGGTCGGCACTGAAGCGGCACACCCAGTCGGACGGGGCCATGGTGCCTGGCGCGGGCGAGGTCAGAAGCAGCTCCACAGCCGGTTGCCCAGGTCGACGATCAGCCCGGGCTGGAAGTAGCTCGCGAAGACGGCCAGCAAGGCCGCGGTGATCACCGCGGTGGCGGCCCAGCGGCTGGTGCGCGGGCTCATCGGGCCGCCAGTGCGCCGGCCGGCGCCCGCACCAGCGGCGTCTCCCGGATCGGCAGGTTGACCGCGAAGGCGAGCACGCCCAGCGCCACGGCGATCCACCAGACGATGTCGTAGCTGCCGGTGCTGTCGTAGAGGCGCCCGCCCAGCCAGACCCCCAGGAAGGAGCCGACCTGGTGCGACAGGAAGACGAAGCCGCCGAGCATCGACAGGTGCTGCACCCCGAAGACCTGGGCCACCACCGCGTTGGTCGGAGGCACGGTCGACAGCCACAGCACCCCCATCACCGCCGCGAAGACGTAGACGCTCATCGGAGTCAGCGGCACGTTCAGGAAGATCACGATGGCCAGCGAGCGCAGCAGGTAGATGCCCGAGAGCAGGTAGCGTTTCGGGAAACGCTGCCCCAGCGAGCCGGCGGTGTAGGTGCCCACGACGTTGAACAGGCCGATCAGCGCCAGCGCGCCGGTGGCGACCTCGGGTGCGAGCCCGTGGTCCTTCAGGTAGCTGGGCATGTGCACGCCGATGAAGACGACTTGGAAGCCGCAGACGAAGTAGCCCGCCATCAGCAGCTGGAAGCTGCGCTCGCCGAAGGCCTCGCGCACCGCCGACAGCACGCTCTGGTGCGCCTGGCTGGACGTGGCCGCCCGGGCCGGCTCGCGCAGCCCCAGCGCGATCGGCGTGATGAGCAGCGCCAGCGCGCCCAGCAGCATCAGCGCCTGCTGCCAGCCGAAGCTGGCGATCAGCCAGTTCTCCACCGGCACCATCAGGAACTGGCCGAAGGAGCCGGCCGCCGCGGCCACCCCCATCGCCCATGAGCGCCGCGCCGGGTCGACATGGCGGCCGATCACGCCGTAGACGACGGCGTAGGTCGTGCCCGACTGGGCGATGCCGATCAGCAGCCCGGCGCTGCCGGTGAAGGCCAGGCCGGTGGTCGACAGCGCCATCAGCAGCAGGCCCAGCGCATAGAGCCCGCTGCCCGCGGCCAGCACCCGGAAGGCGCCCCAGCGGTCGGCCAGCATGCCGGTGAGCGGGCCGGCCAGGCCCCAGGCCAGGTTCTGCACCGCCATCGCGAAGGAGAAGGTCTCGCGCGTCCAGCCCCGGTCCATCGTGATCGGGGCCAGCCACAGGCCGAAGCCGTGGCGGATGCCCATCGACAGCGTGACGATGGCGGCGCCGCACCAGAGCACCCGGCTCATCGACAGGCGTGGGGAGGAGGCAGGTGGCGAGGACATCCCGCCAATGTAGTGCATGCGCCGCAGCCGCTCGGGCATCATGGGGAGCATGCAAGGCATGCACCACGTCGCCCTGATCGCCTCGGACTACGAGCGGTCGAAGGATTTCTACATCCGCATCCTGGGCCTGCGGATCCTGGCCGAACACTGGCGCGAGGCCCGCTCGTCCTGGAAGCTCGACCTGGCGGGCGAGGGCGGGCTGCAGCTCGAGCTGTTCAGCTTTCCCGGCGCGCCGCCGCGCCCGTCCCGCCCCGAGGCCTGCGGCCTGCGCCACCTGGCCTTCCGGGTCGGCGACCTCGATGCCGAACGTCGCCGGCTCGAGGCGCTGGGCGTCGAGCTGGAGCCGGTGCGCCTGGACGAGTTCACCGGAGACCGGTTCTGCTTCTTCGCCGACCCGGACGGCCTGCCGCTGGAGCTGGTCGAGCTGGCCAGCCCGAGGTCACCATCGTTGGTACGTGCTTGATCAAACACGAAAAAACGTCATTTCTTGACGGATTCCGTCAGGTTGAACTCCTTCACGATGTCGTTGGGGGTCTCGGGTGTCGATCACACCGGGATGCACTGACACCACAACACGCTGTAGAAGGATCGACCGATGATCTCCTGGCACCAACGCCTGCCGATGGCCAAGAAGTTCCTGTTGCTGGGCGCGCTGGCGCTCGGCGTGATCGTGCCGCTCTCGGCGCTGGTCATCATGGGGCAGTCGCAGGCGGCGGCCACGGCCACGCGGCAGCTGTCGGGGCTGACGCCAGCCGAGAACGTGCTCAAGCTCGTGATGTTGACCCAGAAGCACCGAGGCGCGGCCGGCGGCGTGCTCACCGGCAACGAGGGCATGCGGGCGATCCGCGAGGAGGCTGAAAAAGCCGCCTCGACCGGTTTCGAGCAGACCGACGCGGCGCTGTCGGCGCTGAACGATGCGGGTGTCCAGCGCAGCCTGGGGGCCTTGAAGACCCGCTGGACGGCCCTGGTCGACGACGTGCGTGCGCAGCGTGTCGATGCCGTGCAGAACTTCACCCGCCACACGGAGCTGATCACGCTGCAGCTGGGGCTGCTGACCGAGGTGATGGACGCGTCGGCGCTGAGCCTCGATGCCGATCCGGTGACCTACCACCTGGTGATGGGCGTGCTCGAGGACATGCCGCGCGTCACCGAGACCCTGGGCCAGCTGCGGGCCAAGGGCACGCTGGCGCTGACCCGTCGGGAGATGACGCCGGTGGCACAGGCCGAGATGGCGGCGCTGATGCGGCAGGGGCAGTCCCATTTCGTCGACGCCGGTCGGCATCTGGCGGCCAGCGCGACCTCATCGGCCGCGGTCGATCGGCTGCTGGCGACGCCGCGCACCACGGCGGCGGCCCAGCTCCAGCAGATGGAACGGCTGGTGCAGTCGGTGCTGCAGGGTCATGCCAGCGGCCAGATGGAGGCCAAGGCCTATTTCGCCGAGACCTCCCGGGCCATCGATGCGCAGTTCACGCTGATCGACGCCGCCTTGCCGCATCTGCGTCAGGTGCTCGAGGCCCGTGCCCGCGAGGAGCAGCAGCTGGCCTGGGGCATCGCGGCCCTGGTGGCGGGGATGGTCGGGGTCTGTGGCTGGCTGTCCTGGTCGATCGCCCGCAGCACCACCCGCTCGGTCGATGCGGCCGTGCGCCTGGCCCGTGACGTGGCCGGCGGCGACCTGTCGCAGCGGGTCCACGCCGAGGGCGACGACGAGCTCGCGCAGCTGCTGCGCACGCTGGACGACATGGTGCAGAAGCTCTCGGGCATGGTCGGCTCGGTGCGCGAGGGCAGCGACACGATCGCCACCGCGGCGGCCCAGATCGCCTCGGGCAATGCCGACCTGTCGACCCGGACCGAGCACCAGGCCGCCAACCTGCAGGAAACCGCCTCGTCCCTCGAGGACGTGGCGAGCTCGGCCCGCCATTCGGCCGAAAACGCCCGCCTGGCCGAACAGCTGGCCAACCAGGCCACGACCGTCGCCTCCCAGGGCGGGCACGCGGTGCATCAGGTGGTCGACACCATGACCGACATCCAGGTGGCCAGCCGCAAGATCTCCGACATCATCGGCGTGATCGACGGCATCGCCTTCCAGACCAACATCCTGGCGCTCAATGCCGCCGTCGAGGCGGCCCGTGCCGGCGAGCATGGCCGCGGTTTTGCCGTGGTGGCCGCCGAGGTGCGCACGCTGGCGCAGCGCTCGGCCAGCGCGGCACGCGAGATCAAGGTGCTGATCACCGACAGCGTCGAGAAGGTCGAGCTGGGACATGCCCGCGTCAGCGAGGCCGGGCAGACCATCTCCGGCGTGGTGGATCACGTCCGCCGCGTCAACGACCTGATCGCGGAGATGTCCGCCGCCAGCCTCGCCCAGGAGTCGGGCATGACGCAGGTGAACGCGGCCGTCAGCCAGATCGACCAGTCGACCCAGCAGAACGCCGCGCTGGTCGAGCAGACCGCCGCGGCGGCCGGCAGCCTGCGCCAGCAGGCGCTGCGCCTGTCCGAGACGGTGGGCGCCTTCCGGCTGGCCGAGCGGGCCCGGGCCGGCTGAGACCGCGGTCCGCTCAGAAGCGCAGGCCGGCCTTGACGCCGTAGGAGGTGTTCTTGCCGGTCCTGTCGCCTTCGACGGCGACGTTGATCAGCCCCAGGTTGAGGTTGGCGCCGACGAACACCTTGTTCAGGTTGAAGCGCTCCTTCTGCAGCGTGGCGATGCCCTGCGCCTGGCTGTGCACCTGCACCACGCCGATGCCGGCGTACGGGGTGAACAGCAGGAAACCCTTGGAGACCGACAGGTCCACGCTCGAGGTGCGCAGCTGGAGCTGGTCGACGCCCGACAGCCGGGTGTAGGCCGCACGCACGGCCACCGCCGGCACCAGCACGTCGCCCGGGATGAAGGCCCAGCGCAGTTCGGCGCCGCTGGTCTCGATGTTGCTGCCGGGCACCTGGCCCACCGCGACGGCCACGTCGAAGTTCCACGGCAGCCCCTTGTCCAGGCGCACCGAGGCCAGCGGCAGCGTGCCGGGCACCGAGCCGCCACCGGCGGCCTTCTTCAGCAGGTCGCGGTGCTCCAGCACCGTGCCGCTCACCGCCACGCCGACATCGAAGCCGAGCGTGCCCAGCGGGGCGGTCGGAATCAGCGGCTTGTAGGACAGGGCAGCGCCCAGGTCCTCGCTGAGCAGCCGGAACTCGCGCTGGTCGAGCTGCTGCACGGTGCCGATGTCGGCGGCATGTGTCGTGGCGACGCAACAGATGCCGGCCAGTGCCACCAGGGCACGCGGCAGTCGGGTCGGCAGGATCGTTCGGATCGAAGGGCGGACGGTGTTCATGGCGTGTCGACTGGAAGGTGGGAACAGCGGGTGCGGCGGGCCGGTCGGCCGGCCGCGGACGGGCTCAGGCTAGCACCTCCGGCCCGCTTTCCATGGCGTCGGCCCACCCCGGCATGCAACCCGATGTTGCGGCCCGGCTGGTGGGCGGGTCGCCGCTGTCCCTAGAATCCGCCGCCATGGCAAGCAAACAAGGCAGCTACGAAGAGAGTTCGATCCGTGTGCTCAAGGGGCTGGAACCCGTGAAGCAGCGGCCGGGCATGTACACCCGCACCGACAACCCGCTGCACATCGTGCAGGAGGTGATCGACAACGCCGCCGACGAGGCCCTGGCGCAGAACGGCAAGCGCATCGCCGTGACCCTGCACCTCGACGGCTCCATCAGCGTCGAGGACGACGGTCGCGGCATTCCATTCGGCCTGCACCCCGAGGAGCAGGTGCCGGTGGTGGAGATCGTCTTCACCCGGCTGCACGCGGGCGGCAAGTTCGACAAGGGCTCCGGCGGGGCCTACAGCTTCTCCGGCGGCCTGCACGGCGTGGGCGTCAGCGTGACCAATGCGCTGTCGACCCGGCTGCAGGTCAGCGTCTGGCGTGACCGCCAGGTGGCGCAGCTGGCGTTCTCGGGCGGTGACGTGATCGAGCCGCTGGTGGTGCGCCCGGCCGGCAGCGGCGACCGCCGCCAGGGCACGACGGTGCGGGTCTGGCCCGATGCGACCTATTTCGAGAGCGCCGACCTGCCGCGCGCCGAGCTGACCCACCTGCTGCGCAGCAAGGCGGTGCTGATGCCCGGCGTCACCGTGACGCTGCGCCACGAGAAGACCGGCGAGGTGCAGACCTGGCTGTACAAGGGCGGCCTGCGTGACTATCTGCAGCAGCACCTGAGCGCGGACACGCTGATCCCGCTGTTCGAGGGTGAGCAGCACGCCACCCGCGGCGAGAGCGAGACCTTCGCCGAAGGCGAGGGTGCGGCCTGGTGCGTCGCGTTCACCGAAGAAGGCTCGAACCTGCGCGAGAGCTACGTCAACCTGATCCCCACGGTGGCCGGCGGCACGCACGAGGCGGGCCTGAAGGACGGCCTGTTCCAGGCGGTCAAGGGTTTCGTCGAGCTGCATGCGCTGCTGCCCAAGGGCGTCAAGCTGATGCCCGACGACGTGTTCGGCCGCGCCAGCTTCGTGCTGTCGGCCAAGGTGCTGGATCCGCAGTTCCAGGGCCAGATCAAGGAGCGCCTGAACAGCCGCGACGCGCTGCGGCTGGTGTCGGCCTATGTGCGACCGGCGCTGGAGCTGTGGCTGAACCAGCACGTCGAATACGGCCGCAAGCTGGCCGAGCTGGTCATCCGTCAGGCCCAGGCGCGCCAGCGCGCGGGCCAGAAGGTCGAGAAGAAGAAGGGCTCGGGCGTGGCGGTGCTGCCGGGCAAGCTGACCGACTGCGAGAGCCGCGACCTGAGCCTCAACGAGGTCTTCCTGGTCGAGGGCGACTCGGCCGGCGGCAGCGCCAAGATGGGGCGCAACAAGGAAACCCAGGCGGTGCTGCCGCTGCGCGGCAAGGTGCTCAACGCCTGGGAGGTCGAGCGCGACCGCCTGTTCGCCAACAACGAGATCCACGACATCGCGGTGGCCGTGGGGGTCGACCCGCACGGGCCGGACGACCAGCCGGACCTCAGCGGCCTGCGCTACGGCAAGATCTGCATCCTCAGCGACGCCGACGTCGACGGCTCGCACATCCAGGTGCTGCTGCTGACGCTGTTCTTCCGCCACTTTCCCCGGCTGATCGAGGCCGGCCACATCTTCGTGGCCAAGCCCCCGCTCTACCGGGTCGACGTGCCCGCGCGTGGCAAGAAGCTGGCGGCCAAGCATTACGCGCTCGACGAGGGCGAGCTGCAGTCCATTCTCGACAAGCAGCGCAAGGACGGCGCCCGCGAGAACAGCTGGAGCATCAGCCGCTTCAAGGGCCTGGGCGAGATGAGCGCCGAGCAGCTGTGGGAGACCACGCTGAACCCGGACACGCGCCGGCTGCTGCGGGTCGACTGCGGCGCGGTCGACTTCGGTGCCACGGTCGAGGCGCTGACCAAGCTGATGGGCAAGGGCGAGGCCGCGTCGCGGCGCGAACTGATGGAGCTGCACGGCGACGACGTCGAAGTCGACGTCTGAGGCCTGCACGGTGATCCGGCCGGCCGCGGACCTGCGGCCCGGCCGGGCGCCACGATCGGCCGCCAAGGCCGAGAGGGCACCCCGGGCTGTACCTCGCCGGGGAGGGAGGCGTGGCGCGCCAGGCGCCACGGGGCAATCTGCACTGGGGTGGTGAACATGGATGAAGTGAAGGCGGCCCTCGCGGTCGTCGCCGGCGGGCTGGGCCCGTACGGCCCGAAGATCGTCGGCGCGCTGGTGCTGGCGCTGGTGGCCTGGGTGGCCTCGCGCCTGGTGCGCGGCGGGGTGCTGCGGGTGTGCCTGCGGCGCGGGCTGGACAGCCGGCTGCAGACGCCCGGCTTCTCGCTGATGCTGGCCAACATCGGCGCCGGCGTGGTCTGGCTGCTGGCCTTGCCGGGCCTGCTGGAGACGCTGGAGCTGCAGGGCCTGCTGGTGCCGGTCAACGTCATGATGTCGCGCATCATGGGTTTCCTGCCCAACCTGGTCGGGGCCGGGGTGGTCTTCGCGATCGGTTTCCTGGTCGCGCGCATCCTGCGCCAGATCGTCACCGGCCTGCTGCGCGCGGCCGGCTCGGAGCGGCTGGCCGAGCGGCTCGGCCTGGCCACCTCGCTGGGTGAGCACGGCCTGGCCGGCCTGGTCGGCTCGATGGTGTTCTCCTTCGTGCTGCTGCCGGTGCTGGCGGCCGCGCTCGAGCCGCTCGGGCTGGACGCGGTCACGCAGCCGGTCAGCCATCTGCTCGACACCATCGTCGCGCTGATCCCCAAGGTGACCGCCTCGGTGATCATCCTGGCGATCTCCGCGCTGATCGGGCGGGCGGTCTCGGGCATCGTCGCCGGGCTGCTCGGCGGCATGGGCTTCAACAAGCTGCCGCAGCAGCTGGGCATGAGCGCCGGCCTGCTGCCGGGCGGGCGCAGCGCCTCGGAGCTGGCCGGCTCGGTGGTGATGGGGGCCATCGTGCTGGTCGCGCTGATGCAGGCCTGCGAGGTGCTCGGCTTCTCCATCCTGACCCGGCTGGTGGCCGACATCGGCGCGGCCGTGGCGCGGGTGATGGTGGCGGTGGTGGTCATGCTCGCCGGGCTGTGGCTGTCGGCCGCGGCGATGCGCGTGATCCGCGCCGGTTCGGCCGCCAATGCGCCGGCACTGGCGCAGATGGCGCGCCTGGCCATCCTGTTCTTCACCGCAGCACTGGCGCTGCGCCAGGCCGGCCTGCCCGGCGACATCGTCGCGATCGCCTTCGGCGGGGTGGTCGGTGCGCTGGCCATCGGGGTGGCCGTGGCCGTGGGGGTGGGCGGGCGCCATGTCGCCGGGCGCCTGCTCGAGGAGGCGGTCGCGGCGCTGCGCACGCGCCGTCCGGACTCGCCGCCGCCGATCCGCTTTCCCGACTGAGGAGCCGGCCATGGGCATGCAGACCGGACGAGCGGGCGGGCGACGCGCCTGCCCGGGCCGCTGATGCGGCGCCTGCGGCGCTGGTTCGAGAGCCGGCGCCTGCTCATCCAGCACCTGCTGGTCGGCGCGGTGCCGACGCTCGCGCTGGCCGGGCTGGCGCACCGTGTGCTGGCGCTGCCGCAGGAGGTCGTGCTGGCCGTGCTGCTCACCGGGGGCTCGTGCACGGCCGCCGCCGCGGCCCTCGCGTGGCAGACGGCCAAGGTGCTGCGCGGCTTCAGCATCGGTTCGCAGGTGCTGCGCCGCAGCACGGTGCACGACGAGCACAACTTCCCGCTGTCGCACACCAGCGCCGACGTGCAGCGCGCCTGCGTCTCGCTGCGCCGGCTGGTCGAGGGCACGCGCCGGCGCCAGCGGGTGCTGGTCGCCCATGCCGAAGTGCTCGGCCACCGGCTGGAGGCGCGCACCCATGAGCTGTCGACGCTGCAGAACCTGTCCATCGGCCTGGCCAGCAAGTCCGACCTGAACGAGCTGGTCGACGAGGCGCTCGGCGCGCTGGAGCAGACCATGGCCTACAGCAGCGCCTCGGTCTGGTCGCGCGGCGAGCGCGAGGCCGGCGGGCACGTGGTGCTGATGGGCTACCGCCACGCGTCCGACCAGATCGACCAGATGCCGGCCGAGGACCTGACCGGCATGCGCCTGTCGCGCCAGAACCTGCAGCGCTACGAGCAGATCGAGCGGGAGGGCCTGCCGGTGGTCGAGAACCAGGTGCGCCAGAGCCTGCTGTCGTGGCTGTGGAGCTTCCTGTCCGACGATGCCCGCACCTCCGAGCTCTACCGCAGCACCCGCGCCTGGATGGCCGTGCCGCTGAAGTCGCGCGAGAGCGTGATGGGCGTGCTGCGGGTCGATCACAGCGACCCCGACTACTTCGACGAGCAGCGCATGCGCCTGCTCAGCGCCGTGGGCAGCCAGACGGGGCTGGCGATGCGCCACGCCCAGCTGCTGGCGCAGCAGAAGGACATGGCCGTGGTGGCCGAGCGCAACCGCATCGCCCGTGACCTGCACGACGCCGTGTCGCAGACCCTGTTCGCCGCCAACGTGATTGCCGGCACCGTGGCCACGCTGGCCGATCGTGGCGACCTCGAGGCCGGCGAGCGTCTGCGCAGGCAGGCGCAGACGCTGCAGCGCCTGAACCGCGGAGCGCTGTCGGAGATGCGCCTGCTGATGTTCGAGCTGCGCCCCGACGCGATCGAGCAGACCCCGCTGGCCGAACTGCTCGGCCATGCGATCGAGGCGCTGGCCTGCCGCGGCGAGGTGGTCGTGACCCAGCAGCTCGATCGTGAGGACCGGCTGCCCGCGGCCGTGCGGGTGCAGCTCTACCGCATCGCGCAGGAGGCGCTGTCGAACGTGGCCCGCCACAGCGGGGCCAGCGAGGTGCTGGTGCGGTGGCAGGCCCCGGCCGACGGTCCGGTGGTCCTGACCATCACCGACAATGGCCGCGGTTTCGAGACCGGCCTGCATCGGCCCGGCCACTTCGGCCTGGGCAACATGGCCGACCGCGCCGCCGAGATCGGCGCCCGGCTCGAATTCATCAGTTCGCCCGACCAAGGTACATCGGTGCGCATCGAGCATTCAACCGCTCTGATTTCCGATAATCCTGATCCCCCATGACCCCGTCCCCTGTTTCTGCCGCCCCGGCCATCCGCGTGTTTGTCGTCGACGATCACCCGATGATCCGCCTGGGGCTGATCGCCATGGTCGAGGGCGAGACGGACCTCGAGTGCGTGGGCGAGGCCGCCCACGGCCGCGATGCCGTGCGCCTGATTCCCGAGGTGGCGCCCGACGTGGTGCTGCTCGACCTGCTGATGCCCCAGATGGACGGCATCGAGGTGCTGCAGGCGCTGGCCGCCCGCCTGCCGCAGACCCGCTTCCTGGTGCTGACCAGCCTGGTCGAGCCCGCTCAGGTGCAGCGTGCGCTGGCCGCCGGGGCCAGCGGCTTCCTCGCCAAGACGGCTTCGGCGCAGGAGCTGGTCCACATCATCCGCGGTGCCCATGGCGGGCGCCGTGTGCTGTCGCCCGAGGTCACCGAGGCGCTGATCGATGCCCAGCGCAGCCCCGCTCCCGGGGCCGACCTGACCCAGCGCGAGCGTGACCTGCTGGCGCTGATGGCGCGTGGCTGCAGCAACCAGGACATCGCCGGGCAGCTCCACATCGCGCTGCCCACGGTCAAGTACCACGTCACCAACATCCTCGGCAAGCTGGGCGCGAGCAACCGCACCGAGGCCGTGCTGCTGGCCCTGCGCCACCGCATCGTCGCCACCGACTGAACCCGTCCCCGACTTTGGTATGGGCCCCGACCCGACCCGGGTCGGGGGTGTTTTCCCCTGCGCGCTCCTAACATCGTCGTCAGCGAGCGGCGGTGCTTTCTCCCCCTGCGAAGCCGCTCGCCGGACCATACAACTGACAGGGAGGGTCTTTTTAAATGAACAACTCGACAGGGACCCGTGTCTGCATGGCCACGGGAAGAGGGCGGTCGTCAGCCGCCGTTCCTTCCGCCTCGCGTGTCCGGTCCGCCTGCGCTGATCCGTGGTGACGATGATGAACAGCTGGATCCTGTCGCTGCAGCTGATGCTGCTGCTCACGCTGGTGCTGGTGATCAAGGGCTGGCGCAGCTGGTCCGGGCAGGGCGCGCGCCGGGTCGCGTCCGCTGCGCCCCGGGTCGACGTCGCGCTCCCGGACGAGCCTGACGCCGATTTCCCCGACACGCTCATCGACTGGGCGAGCTTCCGGCTCGACACCCAGTTCATGGAAGAGCTGCGCTTCAGCCTCTTCGAGACCGACGCCGAGGGCTCGGCGCAGGAGCCGGCGCCGCTGACCGACTGGCAGGAGTTCGGCATCCCCGACGCCGGCGTGGAGCCCCACGACGCGTCGCCGGGTTCCGGGGACGCGGCCTTGTCCTGCACAATCGCGGCGCAGGTGCACGAACGTGCCTGGGTACCATGGGTCGACCGTCCGGTCGGCTGAGGCACCACACCCCGCGAGACGATGGACCAGAAGACGATCGATTTTTCCTCCCCCGACGGAGACGACGCGCTGACGCTGGCGCGTTATGCCGAACGCGCCTACCTCGAATACGCCTTGAGCGTGGTCAAGGGGCGCGCCTTGCCCGATGTGTGCGACGGCCAGAAGCCGGTGCAGCGCCGCATCCTCTACTCGATGCAGCGCATGGGCCTGGCGTTCGCCGGCACCGGTGGCGCCAAGCCGGTCAAGTGCGCCCGGGTGGTCGGCGACGTGCTCGGCCGCTACCACCCGCACGGCGACACCGCCGCCTACGACGCGCTGGTGCGCATGGCGCAGGACTTCAGCCAGCGCTACCCGC
Source organism: Sphaerotilus hippei (assembly GCF_003201595.1). GTDB lineage: Bacteria > Pseudomonadota > Gammaproteobacteria > Burkholderiales > Burkholderiaceae_C > Sphaerotilus > Sphaerotilus hippei. Next base: position 42,994 of record NZ_QJJS01000012.1, read on the forward strand.
TGATCGACGGCCAGGGCAACTTCGGCTCGCGTGATGGCGACGGTGCGGCGGCGATGCGCTACACCGAGGCCCGCCTGGCGCCGATCACCCGCCTGCTGCTCGACGAGATCGACGAAGGCACGGTCGACTTCATCCCCAACTACGACGGCTCGACCGAGGAGCCGCGCCAGCTGCCCGGCCGGCTGCCCTTCGTGCTGCTCAACGGGGCCTCGGGCATCGCCGTGGGCCTGGCCACCGAGGTGCCCAGCCACAACCTGCGCGAGGTGGCCGCCGCCGCCGTGGCGCTGATCCGCGACGAGGCGCTGAGCGACGACGCGCTGCATGCGCTGCTGCCCGGTCCGGACTTCCCCGGTGGCGCCCAGATCATCTCCAGCGACAGCGACATCCGCGAGGCCTACCGCACCGGGCGGGGCAGCCTGAAGGTGCGCGCGCGCTGGAAGATCGAGGAACTCGCGCGCGGCCAGTGGCAGCTGGTGGTCACCGAGCTGCCGCCGGGCACCAGCGCGCAGAAGGTGCTCGAGACGATCGAGGAGCTGACCAACCCGAAGATCAAGACCGGCAAGAAGGCGATCACGCCGGAGCAGGCGCAACTCAAGGCCACGGTGCTGTCGGTGCTCGACGCGGTGCGCGACGAGTCCAGCAAGGACGCCGCGGTGCGCCTGGTCTTCGAGCCCAAGAGCCGCACCGTCAGCCAGCAGGAGCTGATCACCACGCTGCTGGCCCACACCGGGCTGGAAGGCTCGGTGCCGGTGAACATGACGATGATCGGCGCCGACGGGCGGCCGACCCAGAAGAGCCTGCGCCAGATCCTGGGCGAGTGGATCGGCTACCGGCTGGCCACGGTGCGCCGGCGCACCGAGCACCGGCTGGCCAAGGTGCTCGACCGCATCCACATCCTCGAGGGCCGGCAGCTGGTGCTGCTCAACCTCGACGAGGTCATCACGCTGATCCGCGAGAGCGACGAGCCCAAGGCCGCGCTGATCGTGCGTTTCCGCCTCAGCGACCGCCAGGCCGAGGACATCCTCGAGATCCGGCTGCGCCAGCTGGCGCGGCTGGAGGCGATCCGCATCGAGCAGGAACTCGCCACCCTGCGCACCGAGCAGGGCAAGCTGCAGGACATCATCGATCAGCCGTCCGTGCTGCGCCGCACCGTGATCCGCGAGATCGAGGCCGACGCCAAGCTGCATGGCGACGAGCGCCGCACGCTGATCCAGGCGGAACGGCGTGCCGTCGCCGAGGTCAGGGTGGTCGACGAGCCGGTCACCGTGGTGGTCAGCCAGAAGGGCTGGGTGCGCACGCGCGGCGGCCATGGCCATGACGCTTCGGGCTTCGCCTTCAAGGCCGGTGACGGCCTGTACGGCACCTTCGAATGCCGCACCGTCGACACGCTGCTGGTCTGGGGCACGCCCCGGGGCGGCAGCGTGCGGGTCTATTCGGTGGCGGTCGCCAGCCTGCCGGGCGCCCGCGGCGACGGCGTGCCGATCACCACGCTGATCGACCTCGAGGCCGGCACGCAGATCCAGCACTACCTGGCGGCCGCCCCCGCGACGATGCTGCTGCTGGCCAACAGCGCCGGCTACGGCCTGCTCGCCCGGGTCAGCGACCTGACCGGGCGTCAGAAGGGCGGCAAGAGCTTCCTCACGGTCGAGGACAGCGAGCAGTGCCTGGCCCCGGTGCTGGTGGCGCCGTCGCACCAGCGGGTGGCCTGCGCCTCGGCCAGCGGTCGCCTGCTGGTCTTCGGGCTCGACGAGCTCAAGCACCAGCCCAACGGCGGGCGCGGGCTGATGCTGCTCGACGTGGACGCGCTCGATCCGCTCGCGGCCGTCGCCACCTACGACCAGGTGCTGCGGGTGATCGGCCTGGGCCGTGGTGGCCGGGCCAAGGACGAGGACCTCAAGCCCCAGCACCAGCTGCCTTTCCAGGGCAAGCGCGGGCGCAAGGGCCGGGCGCTGGAGCCGGCCATCAAGGTCCAGCGCCTGCTGCCGCAGGGCTGATGCGACCGGGGGTGCGGTGCCGCCGTTCCCCCGGCGCAGCTCAGTGCAGCAGGTCCTGCAGGCCGCCCAGCAGCTCCTCGAGCGGGGGCATCACCGCCTTGGGCTTCAGGTGAGCGTGTTCGGCCGCCAGCTCGGGCAGCCAGGTCGGCGCGATGCCCAGGCGCTGGCCGACGTCCCCGGGGTAGGACGCGACCAGCTCCTCGCTGCCGAGCCGGTATTCCGACACCCGGGCCCGCCAGGCAGCCAGATGCACGATGGCCGCGACCTTGCCACCCGATTCGTCCTCCAGCGGCGAGGGCACGTGGCGGATGGCCTCGGTGATCTCGTCGGGGAAATGCCAGCGCCGCGCCAGCTCGGCACCGACGTCGGCATAGTGGTAGCCGAAGCTCTGGGTCTCCATCTCGGCGCGGCGCGGGTCGATGGGTGAGCAGGTCCTGTCCATGAACAGCATCTGCTCGGGCATGGCCGCATGCATCACCAGTTCGCCGATGGCATGCGTCAGGCCGACGGTGAAGCACAGGTCGGTGTTCTCTCCGGCCAGCCTGCCCAGCCAGCGCGCGGTCACGGCCGTGCCCAGGCAGTAGCTCCAGAACTGGTTCAGGTTCAGGCTCGGCGTGGCCTTGAAGCCGCCGGCCAGCCCGCTGCCGACCACCAGGTTGCGCACCATGACGAACCCCAGCATGCGCAGCGCGTCATCGACGGTGCTGACCTTGTGCGTGACATGGAAGTAGGCCGAGTTCGCCAGGCGCAGCAGCTTGGCGCTGATGACCGGGTCGGCCGTGATCTGGCTGGCGATCTCGTCGATCGACACCTCTTCGTGGTTGAAGCTCTGGATCAGCTGGTGCACGACCTTGGGAATCGTCGGCAGGGCGTGGGCATGATCAAAGAGATGGGCGATGCGCATGGTCGGACTCCTGACGTGGTCCGCACCTTGCGGACGTCGTTCCGGGATATCGACCTTCGTCCGGACGCATTGAGCTCACCCGGCACCGTGTTTTCCCTGCGCCGGGCCTGCGGCACGAAACGCGCGGATCAGCGCCTCGGCGTTCCGTCCGGAAGCGGCAGCGGCGACTCCATGTGCGACCAGTCCATCGACGGCAGCGACGAGACCCACCACGACAGCCACAGCTGGTGGGACTGCAGGCATTCGCTCATCACCCGCTGCTGGGCATGCAGCGCCTCTTCCCAGGACCACAGTCGATACAGGTCGTGGAACGGCGTGGCCAGCGGCAGGCCCAGGTCGGCGACGCGGAGTTCATCCATGGGTGTGTCTCCTTCTGAAGGTGCTTCCGCACATCGGGTGCGGGTCCGTGACCCACTGTGCCATGAAGCTCGACCCCGCGAATGAGGGATATCAACCGTGGCTTGTGCCGCACGGGGGTCTGTGCTCCAATCCGATCAACGTAACAAACGTAACTTTTTCCCCTGCGCCAAGCCGTCGATGGAGTCGGCTTGGGGTTTTTGAAGCCCGGCTGGTCCGGGCTCTTTTTTGCGTCAGTCGGCCGACCAGCGGTAGCGGCACAGCGTGCGGCTCTCGGCCTGCAGGTAGACGACGCTGTCGTGCCGGAAGCCGGGCTGATGGACGAAGGCGTGCAGGCGGCGCGAGAGCTGCCCGTGGTCCTGGGGGTCGAGGGTTTCCCAGCCGATGGCCACCGGGATCCGCTGCAGCAGGCGCACCAGCGCCACGCCTTCCTCGCGCGCCAGCGCCACCACGGCATCGGGGTCGGCGATGCGGGTGCGCAGGCGCAGCAGGTCGTCGCCCAGCGTGGTCGTGATGCGGCCCGTGCCCAGCCCGCGGGCCTCGAGGGCCTGGCGCCACTGCCGCACGTCCTCCTGGGCGACGGCGCTGGCCAGCCAGGTCCGGGTGTTGCCCATGGCCCGCACGCGCACGATCAGCTCGTCCGTGCCGAGGGCCTGCCTGAACTGCTGCCGCGCCAGCGCCAGCGCCGCCTGCTGGCGCTGCGGCGCCAGCCAGGGCGGCGAGGGCAGCGTGATCAGGGTGTGGTGGGCGAACTCGTCGTCCACCGTCATGCGCACCCTGCCGCGCCAGGGCTGCGGGTCGGCCCGCTGCAGTGCGTCCAGCGCCGCCCCGATCGAGGCGGCGCCCAGGCCGCTGCCGGTGGCCGTCGCCCGCGGGCGGGCGCTCCAGCCGGGGCCCCAGCGTTCGGCCTGGCAGCTGCGCAGGTGCAGCTGCAGGCCCAGCTCACTCGTCCACCGCAGTGACACGGTCGGCTTCCTCCAGCGTCACCAGGCCGTCGCAGACCTGCTGCAGCGCGGCTTCGCGCAGGCTGGGCAGGCCGATGGCCGCGATGTTCTGCATCAGCGCGTCGAGGCCGGCATCGCTGCCCAGCGAGGCCCTCAGGTGCTGTCCGGGATCGAACCACTGCGAGATCACGACCTGGCCGTCCTGCCCGGTGTGGTGGCAGGCGGCGCAGCCGGTGCCCCGCACGAAGGCCCAGCCTTCCTCGCGGACGTCGCGGCTCAGGCCGCTGGCGCGCAGCCGGGCGTCGTCGGGGTCGTCGGTCTCGAGGCAGTGCCGGCACACCGTGCCCAGCAGACGCTGGGCGTACAGCCCGGTCAGCACCGATCCCAGCGTGGCCCCGCTGTCCGGCCCGCACAGGTGGCGCAGGCGTTCCCAGGCGCCCGGCACATGGGGCGCGGCCAGGGTCAGCACGACGTTGCGCCCGCTCAGCGCCTGCTGCAGCGCCCAGGCGGCCAGCGCGGGCGTGTCCACGTCGTCGAGCGCGACCAGGGCCGGGCCGAGGGCCTGGACTTGCGCGTCCAGCGTGCCGGGCAGGGCGGGCCGGTCGATCACCGTCACCCCGGCCGACCGCAGCGCCGGGTCCGTGTCGCTGCCGGCCCGGTTGGCGGCGCGCACCAGCAGCATCGATCCGTGCCGGGCGGGCGAGGTCAGCGACGTCAGGCACTGCGACAGCAGTTCGCCCTTGCCCTGGTCGGGCGGGCTGGCCAGCACCAGCAGCCCGAAGGGCCGGCCCAGCGCCCGGACCAGGCCCGAACGGGTCGTGCCTTCGAGCGGCACCGGCCGGGGCGAGCCGGTCGTGGCGAGGCCGGCCAGCTCGATCACGACGCTGCGCTCGCCGGCCTGCCAGGCCAGCAGGCGCACCGGGCAGCACACCGTCCGGTCATGGAAGGGCAGGGGCAGCAGGCCGGCCGTCGGATCGGCCGCGTGCCAGTCGACCTGCGCATGCAGGTCGGCCAGCACGTCCAGTGCCGCGCCACCGGGCATTTCGCCGATGCGCAGCGTGTTCACCGGGCGGGCCTGCCAGCCGCTGGTGAACCCGAGGCGCTGCCGCAGCCCGTGGTGGTCGGCCGTCAGGTGCAGGCGCCGGGCGCCGTCGCGCAGCGCGTCGGTCAGCAGCTCGCGCAAGGGACTGCGTGCGCCGTCGGCCGGTCCGCCGCAGGGCAGGGCCGCTTCCGGCGCGTCGGCGGCGCCGGACAGGTCCGGGCCGGGCGCCGGCCACAGCGGCAGCTCGCGAGCGGTGCGTTGCCAGTAGTCGATCAGGTCCTCGTGCGGGGCGACGAACCAGCGGCAGCGGGGCCGGTGGGCGCGCCGGATGCGCGCTTCCAGCCACCAGCGGGTGCCACGATCGAAGGGGTCGGCCAGCACCAGGTCGGGGCCGCCGTCGTCGCGCCGCAGCGCGACGCACAGGCGCGCCAGCCCTTCCTGCGGGCCGATCAGGTCGAGGTCGGCCACCCGCACCGGGGCGCTGGCCAGCGCGGCCAGCGGCATGCCGGCGCGCTCGACCAGCCAGCGCCGGTAGGCCGCCTCGCGGACCGGGCCGGGCGCGTCGGTGGGCAGCCGGACTTCGGCCCGGAAACGTCCGTCCAGCCGCTGCGAGGCCTGCCGGGCGGCCTGCCCGGCTTCGTCCAGTCCCGATCGGGGTGCGGTGGCCAGGGCGGCGCGTTGCGGTGCGGTCATGTGATCCGGTGGAGTCTCGAAGTCTCAGGGTAGCCGCAGTCGGGCCGCACCGCCGTCATGTCCCGCCTCGAGAGGGGGCGCGAGCCCCTCGGGCAGGGGAGGTCGCGGCCGTGAAGGACGCAAGATCCCGGTTCAGCGCCGGCCGGCCCGCAGCGCCAGCATCACGCCGGCACTGCCCAGCACGACGAACAGCAGCAGGCTCCACAGCTCGAAGGGCACGCCCAGCACCGACACCGCCGCCTCGGCGCAGGAGGCCCGCACCTCGAACACCTCCGGCTGCCAGCGGTCCAGTCCCAGTCCGGAGACGATCCGGTCGGCCAGCGTCATCGCGCAGGACGATGACTTCGACGCCACCAGGTGCTGGTAGGCCGCGGTGGCCACGCCAGCGGCGCTCAGCGCGGCGAGCACGCCGGCCGACGCGCCGGTCAGGCGCCGGCGCCAAGCCGACGGGCGTGCGCCGATGCCCAGCGCGGCGATCACCGCCACCAGCGAGATGGCCAGGAAGATCACCCGCTGCAGGATGCACCACGGGCAGGGCTGCATGTCGAGCAGGTGCTGGGCGGCCACGGCCGCGGCCACCGCCGCGGCACTGACGGCCGCCAGCGCGAGGAAACCGGCCCGCGCGGCGGTGGGCGAGCCCTTCATTGCACTTCGGCGATCAGCTCGATCTCGACGCAGGCCCCCAGCGGGATCTGCGCGACGCCGAAGGCGCTGCGCGCGTGCGCGCCGATCTCCGGGCCGAACACCTCGGCCAGCAGTTCGGAGGCGCCGTTGGTCACCAGGTGCTGCTCGGTGTAGGTGGGCGTGCTGTTGACCAGCGACATCACCTTGACGATGCGGCGCACCCGGCCCAGGTCGCCGACCGCGGCCTGCAGCGTGCCCATCAGCTCGATGGCGATGGCCCGCGCGGCCAGCTTGCCGGTGGCGGTGTCCATGTCCAGCCCGAGCTGGCCCACCCAGGGCTTGCCATCCCGCCGGGCGATGTGGCCGGAGAGGAAGACGAGGTTGCCGGTGCGCACGAACGGCACGTAGGCCGCAGCCGGTGCAGCGACGGGGGGCAGTTCGATGCCGAGGTTCTTCAGGCGGTCTTGGATGCTCATCGGGGGGTCTGGTCGGTTGATGCCCGTCTTTCGGGCGATGGATTTTGAATCGTACACCGGCCACAGTGGGCGGGCGGGCGCCGGTCGCGGCCGTGACGGGGGCGGGGTGGAGATCGATGGGCACACAGGCGCTTTCACGGGTCGGTGGCGGGCGCCGTGCCGCGCTGGCGCTGGGCTGGCTCGGCGGCACGGGCTGGCAGCTGCACGGCGCGTCCGTCGTCCCTCTTGCCGCCTCGGCGGGGATGGTCGGCCTGCTGCTGCTGGCCGGGGTGCTGCTGCACGCGTGGTGCCGCCGGCGCGAGCGTGGGTGGACGGCGGTGTGGCTGTGCCTGCTGCTGGGGGCGGGCCTGGGCTGGGCCCAGACCGACTGGCGGGCCGCCCGGCGGCTGGCGGTGGTGCTGCCGCCCGCGCTCGAGGGTCAGGCCCTGGCGGTCGTGGGCCGGGTGGTGGCGCTGCCGGCCCGCACCGGGGACGGCGTGCGTTTCCTGTTCGAGATCGAGTCCTTCGACCGGCCGGTGCCCGATACCATGCCCCGGCGCGTGATGCTGAGCTGGTTCGTCCCGTCCTGGGGGCTGCCGGGGCAGCCGGCGCCGCAGGACCTGGCCGCCGGTCAGCGCTGGCGCCTGGAGGTCCGGCTGCGTCAGCCCCATGGCGCGATCAACCCCGGCGGCTTCGACCGCGAGCTCTGGCTGTTCGAGCAGGACGTGCGGGCCACCGGCTCGGTGCGCACCGGCAAGTCGGCCCGGGCGCAGCGCCTGGAGGCGGGGGTCTGCTGCGCCCTCGAGCGCTACCGCCAGCGCGTGCGCGAGGCCCTGGAGCGCCGGCTCGGGGACACGCCGCAGGCGGGGGTGCTGGCGGCCCTGAGCGTTGGTGACCAGTCGGCGATCGATCGTGCCGACTGGGCGGTGTTCCGCCTGACCGGCGTGGCCCACCTGATGGCCATCAGCGGCCTGCACATCACGATGCTGGCCTGGCTGGCGGCGCGCCTGGCCGCCTGGGGCTGGCGGCGCAGCCGGCGGCTGTGCTGGTGCGTGCCGGCCCCGCTGGCCGGCGCCTGGGCGGGGGTGGTGCTGGCCATCGCCTATGCGCTGCTGGCGGGCTGGGGCGTGCCGGCCCAGCGCACCGTGTGCATGCTGGTGGCCTGGCAGGTCTGGCGCACCGCCGGGCTGCGCTCCTCCGCGGCGGGGCAGTGGCTGCTGGCCGCGCTGGTGGTGGCCGTGGCCGATCCGTGGGCGCTGCTGCAGGCCGGTTTCTGGCTGTCCTTCATCGCGGTCGGGCTGCTGATGGGCTCGGGTGGCGTCGGCGAGGGCATCGACCGGCGCGAGCCGTCCGGGGGAGATCCGGGGCCGGCGTGGCCGGCGCGTGCGGGGCGGCTGGTCCGCGAGGGGCTGCACAGTCAGTGGGTCGCCAGCATCGGCCTGGCGCCCTGGACGCTGCTGCTGTTCCAGCAGCTGTCGCTGGTGGGGCTGCTGGCCAATCTGGTGGCCGTGCCGGTCGTGACCTGGCTGGTGACCCCGCTGGCGCTGCTGGGCCTGTTCTGGTCGGGCAGCTGGGTGCTGGCCGCCGCGCCGCTCGAAGGGTTGATGGCCGCCCTGTCGTGGCTGTCGACCTGGCCCTGGGCGGCCTGGTCCGCCCCGGCCGCGCCGGTCTGGGCCAGCGTGGCCGGGCTGATCGGCGGCGGGCTGATGGTGGCCCCGCTGCCCGTGACGATGCGGGGTGTCGGCCTGCTGCTGACGCTGCCGATGCTGTGGCCGGCCGTGCCGGGCCCGGCGGCAGGCGAGTTCGACGTGCTCGTGCCCGACGTGGGTCAGGGCAACGCCGTGCTGGTGCGCACGGCGACCCATGCCCTGCTCTATGACACCGGGCCGGCCTGGGCGCGGGGCGCGGGTGCGGGCGAGCTGATCCTGGTGCCGCTGCTGCGCCGCCTGGGCGTGGGGCGCCTGGATGCGCTGGTGCTGTCCCACCGCGACAGCGACCACACGGGCGGAGCCGAGGCGGTGATTCACTCTCTTGGTGCATACCACCTGTTCTCCTCGCTCGAAGCCGGGCATGCTCTGCGGGGCAGGGCACCACATCAGTGGTGTTCGCGGGGTCTGCGCTGGCAATGGGACGGGGTGAGTTTCGAGTTTCTTCATCCATCGGCCGACCTGGCCGGCCAGGGGATCGAGGCCGTGCGGCCGGGACGCTCCAATGCCCGTTCCTGCGTGTTGCAGATCCGCAATGCATCCCGGTCCGTCTTGTTGACCGGCGACATGGAACGTGAGCAGGAGCTCACGCTGTTACAGGCGCCAACACTGAAAATTCGAACCGATGTCATGCTGGTACCGCATCATGGAAGTCGCACGTCTTCCAGCGATGAATGGCTGCGAGCGGTGAAACCGGACGTTGCGGTGGTCCAGGCGGGCTACCTCAATCGTTACGGGCATCCGGCGGCCGAGGTCATGGCTCGATATGGCGCGCACGGTATTGGTGTGATCCGCACGGATTCGTGCGGAGCCTGGCGCTGGAGCAGCACGAATGCGCGTTTTTCGTGCACGAGGGTCGAGACCCCCCGGTATTGGCGTGCCCTGCTTCGGGGCGATGGCCCTGAATTTGCTAAGACCCTGTCATTCGACAACACAGAACCATGAGACCAATGTTTGACGAAATGTATGCCTCCGGCACAGAAGTTCGGGATCACTACAGAAACTACGGTCGCTGGTTGGCTGAGCAGCCCGAAGATGTGATGCGCATCCGCCGTGAAGAGGCGGAGATGATCTTCCGCCGCGTGGGGATCACCTTCGCGGTCTACGGCGACAAGGACAGCGGCGAGGGCACCGAACGCCTGATCCCGTTCGACCTGATCCCCCGTGTCATTCCCGCCGCCGAATGGCGGGAGATGGAAAAAGGGCTGCGACAGCGCGTGACCGCCCTGAACCGCTTCATCCACGACGTCTACCACGACCAGGAGATCGTCAAGGCGGGCCTGGTGCCCCGGGAGCAGATCCTCAACAACGCGCAGTTCCGCCCCGAGATGATCGGCGTGGACGTGCCCGGGGGCATCTACTCCCACATCGCCGGCATCGACATCGTGCGTGCGGCCAACCCGGATGGCAGCGGCACCTACTACGTGCTCGAGGACAACCTGCGGGTGCCCAGCGGCGTGAGCTACATGCTCGAGAACCGCAAGATGATGATGCGGCTCTTTCCCGAGCTGTTCGCCTCCAACAAGGTCGCCCCGGTGGCGCACTACCCCGACCTGCTGCTCGAGACGCTGCGCAGCGTGGCGCCCAACGGCGTCAACGACCCGACGGTGGTGGTGCTGACGCCGGGCATGTACAACTCGGCCTACTTCGAGCACGCCTTCCTCGCCCAGCAGATGGGCGTGGAGCTGGTCGAGGGCAAGGACCTGTTCGTCAAGGACCACTTCGTCTTCATGCGCACGACGCGCGGCCCGCGCCGTGTCGACGTGATCTACCGCCGCCTCGACGACGACTTCCTCGATCCCCAGGCCTTCCGTGCGGACTCGACGCTGGGCTGCGCCGGCCTGCTGTCGGCCTACCGCGCCGGCAACGTGACGCTGTCCAACGGCATCGGCACCGGCGTGGCCGACGACAAGTCGATCTACGCCTACGTGCCCAAGATGATCGAGTTCTACCTGGGCGAGAAGCCGATCCTGCAGAACGTGCCGACCTACCTCTGCCGCGAGGCGGATGACCTGAAGTACGTGCTCGACCACCTCGACGAGCTGGTGGTCAAGGAGGTGCACGGCGCCGGCGGCTACGGCATGCTGGTGGGTCCGGCGGCGACCCAGGCCGAGATCGCGACCTTCCGCCAGCACCTGCTGGCCAATCCCGGCAACTACATCGCCCAGCCGACGCTGAGCCTGTCGACCTGCCCGACCTACGTCGAGTCCGGCATCGCCCCGCGTCACATCGACCTGCGCCCCTTCGTGCTGTCGGGTCGCAACGAGGTGCAGATGGTGCCGGGCGGCCTGACCCGCGTGGCCCTGAAGGAGGGCTCGCTGGTGGTCAACTCGTCGCAGGGCGGTGGCACCAAGGACACCTGGGTGCTGGAAGCCTGAGGTGGCGGTCGGCCTGATCCTTTCCTTTCCCTTTTCCCGGGCGGGGTGCCAGCGAGGCATCTCCGCTCATGAACATCAAGTCCAAGCAGAGACCGGTGCGGCAGTGAACGCCCGGTCCGGAGATGCGCCCCATGCTGTCAAGAACCGCTGATCACCTCTTCTGGATGGCCCGCTACATGGAGCGGGCCGAGAACACCGCGCGCATGCTGGACGTCAACTACCAGACGGCCCTGCTGCCCCAGTCCGAGGCGGTGGCCGAGCAGGGCTGGCGCGGCCTGCTGAGCATCTCCGAGCTGAGCGGCGACTACGCCAGCCGCTACGGCGACATCGATGCCCGCAGCGTCATGAACTTCATGGTCAGCGACGAGAAGAACCCGTCGTCCATCGTGCGCTGCCTGCACGCCGCCCGCGAGAACGCCCGTGCGGTGCGGGGCGCGCTGACCACCGAGGTCTGGGAGACCACCAACCAGACCTGGCTGGAGTTCAACCGCATGCTGCGCGACAGCGCCTTCGAGCGTGACCCCGGGCCGCTCTACGAGTGGGTCAAGTTCCGCTCGCACCTGTCGCGTGGGGTCCAGGTCGGCACCATGCTGCAGGACGAGGCGCTGCATTTCGTGCGCATCGGCACCTTCCTGGAGCGCTCGGACAACACCGCCCGACTGCTCGACGTCAAGTTCCACGCCGTCGAGAGCGATTTCTACGGCGCGGCCGAGGCCCGTGATCAGGAGTACGACTTCTATCACTGGTCGGCCATCCTGCGTTCGGTCTCGGGCTTCGAGGTCTACCGCAAGGTCTACCGCAACGTCATCCAGCCCGAGAAGGTCGCCGAACTGCTGATCCTGCGTCCCGACATGCCACGCTCGCTGGCCGCCTGCATGAACGAGGTGGTGGTCAACCTGTCGCTGGTGGCCAGCGAACAGTCCTCCGAGACCCTGCGCCGGGCCGGTCGCCTGCGCGCCGACCTCGAGTACGGCCGCATCGACGAGATCCTGGCCACCGGACTCCATGCCTACCTGACCCAGTTCCTCGACCGTGTCGGGGCCCTGGGCCTGGGCATCAGTCGCGACTTCCTGGTAGCGGTGCACTGATCGGCGGCCGTGCCGCGGCCGGTCCCCGCCAAGCGGGGGCCGCGGCACTGTCATCGATTCCGACCACACTCGCTCCGACAACATCACACAGGGTCCATCCGTGTCCATTCACGTCGCTCTCAGTCACGTCACCCACTACCGATACGACCGGCGCGTCAACCTGTCGCCCCAGATCGTGCGCCTGCGCCCCGCGCCGCACTGCCGCACGCCCATCCTGTCCTATTCGCTGCGCGTCGAGCCGCAGAGCCACTTCATCAACTGGCAGCAGGATCCGTTCTCGAACTACCTGGGCCGCCTGGTCTTCCCGGAACCGACCACCGAGTTCAAGGTCACCATCGACCTGGTGGCCGAGATGTCGGTCTACAACCCGTTCGACTTCTTCCTCGAGCCGGGCGCCGAGAACTATCCCTTCGCCTACGACGACGCGCTCAAGCAGGAGCTCGCGCCCTACCTCGTGGCCGAGCCGGCCACGCCCGCCTTCCAGAAGTTCCTCGACTCGATCGACCGCAAGGAAGTGCGCACGATCGACTTCCTGGTCGGGCTGAACCAGCGCCTGCAGGGGGACATCAGCTACCTGATCCGCCTCGAGCCGGGCGTGCAGACGCCCGAGGAGACGCTGACCAAGGCGTCGGGCTCCTGCCGCGACACCGGCTGGCTGATGGTCGAGACGCTGCGCCACATGGGCCTGGCCGCCCGCTTCGTCTCCGGCTACCTCATCCAGCTCAAGCCCGACGTCAAGGCGCTGGACGGCCCGAGTGGCACCGAGGTCGACTTCACCGACCTGCACGCCTGGTGCGAGGTCTACCTGCCGGGCGCCGGCTGGATCGGCCTGGACCCGACCTCGGGCCTGATGGCCGGCGAAGGCCACATCCCGCTGGCCTGCACGCCCCAGCCCTCGAGCGCGGCGCCGATCACCGGCGCGGTCGACGAGTGCGAGGTCGAGTTCGGCCACGAGATGAACATCACGCGCATCTGGGAATCACCGCGCGTCACCAAACCCTACACCGATGACCAGTGGCAGGCCGTGCTGAGCCTGGGCGACCAGGTCGACGAGGAGCTGGTCGCCGGCGACGTGCGCCTGACCATGGGCGGCGAGCCGACCTTCGTGTCGGTCGACGACCGCGACGGCGCCGAATGGAACACCGAGGCGCTCGGCCCGACCAAGCGCATGTACGCCCAGGACCTGACGCAGCGCCTGCGTGACCATTACGGCCAGGGTGGATTCCTGCACTTCGGCCAGGGCAAGTGGTACCCGGGCGAGCAGCTGCCGCGCTGGGCGCTGTCGATCTTCTGGCGCGCCGACGGCCAGCCCTGCTGGCACGACCCGAGCCTGTTCGCCGACGAGCGTGATCCGCACGCCTACACCTCGGCCGATGCCCAGCATTTCCTGCGCACGCTGACGCGCAAGCTCGGCCTGACCGACAGCTACATCCAGACCGGCTACGAGGACACCTGGTACTACCTGTGGCGCGAACGCCGCCTGCCGGTCAACGTCGATCCGTTCGACAGCCGCCTGGACGACGAGCTCGAGCGCATGCGCCTGCGGCGCGTCTTCGCCCAGGGCCTGGACTACGACGTCGGCTACGTGCTGCCGATCCAGCCCGAAGGCGGTCCGGGTCTCGGCGGTTCGCGCTGGACCACCGGCCCGTGGTTCTTCCGCGACGAGCGCATGTACCTGATCCCGGGCGACTCGCCGATGGGCTACCGCCTGCCGCTGGACTCGCTGCCCTGGGTCAGCAAGGGCGAGTACCCCTACCTGATCGACCACGATCCGTTCGCCGACCGTGACGCGCTGCCCGCGTCCACGCGGGTGCGCAGCCAGTATGCCGCCCATGTCGTGGGGGGCGGTTTTGCCGAAGGCGGCACGGTGGCGCTGCAGGCCGATGCCGGCACCGGCGCGGGGGCTGCGGGCTACACGCTGGACCTGAGCGGCGCGGACGCCACGGGTGCTGGCACGGCCGGGGGCGCGACCGCCGCCGGCCTGGCGGGTTCCGGTGACGGCGCCGGCCGCAAGCCCTCCGACAGCCTGCGCGCGCTGACGCCCGAGGAGCTGGCGCGCCATCCGCAGCGCTTCGAGTCGGCCCACTGGATCACCCGCACCGCGCTGTGCGTGGAGGTGCGTGACCCGCGCCGCGCCAACGGCCCGAAGGCCGAGAAGGTCGGCAGCGCCACCGGCGTGCTCTATGTCTTCATGCCGCCGCTGGCGCATCTGGAGGACTACCTCGACCTGCTGGCCGCGATCGAGGCCTCGGCGGCCGAGCTGGGCATGAAGATCGTGCTCGAGGGCTATCCGCCGCCGCGCGACCCGCGCCTGAAGATGCTGCAGGTCACGCCCGACCCGGGCGTCATCGAGGTCAACATCCATCCGGCGCACGACTGGAAGGAGCTGGTCGAGCACACCGAATTCCTCTACGACGCCGCGTGGAAGTCGCGCCTGTCGACCGAGAAGTTCATGCTCGACGGCCGCCACACCGGCACCGGCGGGGGCAACCACTTCGTGCTGGGCGGGGCCACGCCGGCCGACTCGCCCTTCCTGCGCCGCCCGGACCTGCTGGCCAGCCTGCTGACCTTCTGGCACAACCATCCGTCGCTGAGCTACCTGTTCTCGGGCCTGTTCATCGGCCCGACCAGCCAGGCCCCGCGCGTGGACGAGGCCCGCAACGACCAGGTCTACGAGCTGGAGATCGCGCTGGCCGAGATCGAGCGCAACAAGGCGATCTACGGCGCCGACATGCCGCCGTGGCTGGTCGACCGCACGCTGCGCAACGTGCTGATCGACGTGACCGGCAACACGCACCGCAGCGAGTTCTGCATCGACAAGCTCTATTCGCCCGACAGCTCGACCGGCCGCCTGGGCCTGCTGGAGCTGCGTGCGTTCGAGATGCCCCCGCATGCGCAGATGAGCATCGCCCAGCAGCTGCTGCTGCGTGCGCTGCTGGCGCGTTTCTGGAAGGAGCCCTACCGCGCGCCGCTGGTGCGCTGGGGCACCGAGCTGCACGACCGTTTCCTGCTGCCCACCTTCGTGCAGATGGACTTCGACGACGTGATGGAGGACATGCGCCAGGCCGGCTACGCCTTCGACACCGAGTGGTTCGCGCCGCACTTCGAGTTCCGTTTCCCGAAGGTCGGCGAGGTCACGGCCCGCGGGGTCCACGTGACGCTGCGCAACGCGCTCGAACCCTGGCACGTGATGGGCGAGGAGGGTGCCGTCGGCGGCACGGTGCGCTACGTCGACTCGTCGCTGGAGCGCATGGAGGTCAAGGTCACGGGTCTGGTCGATCCGCGCCATGTCGTGACCTGCAACGGCGTGCCGGTGCCGCTGCAGCCGACCGGCCGGGTGGGCGAGTACGTGGCCGGGGTGCGTTACCGTGCCTGGCAGCCGTCGGCCGCGCTGCATCCGACCATCGGGGTCCATGCGCCGCTGACCTTCGATCTGGTCGACACCTGGATGAACCGCTCGATGGGCGGCTGCCAGTACCACGTGGCCCATCCGGGCGGACGCAACTACGACTCCTTCCCGGTGAACTCCTACGAGGCCGAGAGCCGGCGCCTGGGTCGTTTCTTCGCCATGGGTCACACCCCGGGCAAGGTCGTCGCGGCCCAGCCTGATCGAAGCTGGGAGTTCCCGTTCTCGCTCGATCTGCGCCGTCCGGTCTGATCCGCGCCAGGATCGGTCATGAATGGGGCCAAGGATCCCGGCGGTCCGCCCCGGAAAACGGCTGAGCGCCTCCCGGAACCGGTGGGTTCCGGGGCGCCTGTCCGGGTGAGCCACCTGGGGCCGTCGTCCGAAGCAGGGCATGATCCGGACATGCAATCGAGTTTGCTTTCCGAAGAAATGCCCGATGCGGCCGCGCTGGCGGCCGCCGCGGCGCTGGCGGCCACGCCCGGCCATCACGATGAACTGCGGGGCATCCCCGCGCTGTGTGCCCAGGTCGTGGACAAGGGCGAGGACGCGGACAAGGACGACACGGCGGCGTCCGGCGAGAGCCTGTCGCCGCTGTGGAGCCAGTTCTTCGACATCAACGGTGTCGAGGGCTGGAACGACCTGCCGGCGCGGCTGGCGCGCATCCAGCGCCGCGTGCGCGAGGACGGCGCGACCTACAACGTCTATGCCGAGAACGGGGACGGCGCCCGCTCCTGGCCGCTGGAGATGCTGCCGCTGCTGGTCAGCCCGCTCGAGTGGGCGCACATCGAGAAGGGCGTGACCCAGCGTGCGCGGCTGCTGGAGGCGGCGCTGCGCGACATCTACGGGCCGCAGGAGCTGCTGCGCACCGGCCTGCTGCCGGCGCCGCTGATCTACGGCCATCCCCAGTACCTGCATGCGGTGCACGGGCTGCAGCCGGCCGGCCAGGCGTGGCTGCACGTGATGGCGGTCGACCTGGCCCGCGGCCCCGACGGTCACTGGTGGGTCGTCGGTCACCGCACCGGCGCGCCCTCCGGCCTGGGCTACCTGCTCGAGAACCGGCTCATCGTCGCGCAGCAGTTTCCCGATGCCTTCCGCGAGATGCGGGTGCAGCGCATCGCCTCGGCCTTCCGGGCGTTGATGGAAGGCCTGATGCATGCCAGTCCGGCGGGCGACCGCTCGCGCACGGTGCTGCTGACGCCGGGGCCGCGCAACGAGACCTATTTCGAGCACGTCTTCCTGGCCCGCTACCTGGGCCTGTCGCTGGTCGAGGGCTCCGACCTGACGGTGCGCGACCAGAAGCTCTACCTCAAGACCATGCATGGCCTCGAGCGGGTGCACATCGTGCTGCGCCGGGTCGACGACGAGTGGGTCGATCCGCTCGAGCTGCGTTCGGATTCGGCCCTGGGCGTGCCCGGCCTGCTGCAGGCCGTGCGAGCCCAGCAGGTGGTGCTGGCCAACGTGCCGGGTGCCGGCGTGCTCGAGAGCCCGGGCCTGACCGCCTTCTGGCCCGGGGTCGCCCGCAAGCTGCTCAAGGAAGAGCTGATCCTGCCCGCGACCACCAGCTGGTGGTGCGGCGAGGGCAGCGTCTGGAACGCCAACCGCGCGACCCTGTCCGACTACGTGATCATGCCGACCTTCCCGGCCGGCCCGGTCACGCGCAGCTTCGAGCCGGTGCTCGCCGGTGACCTGAGTCCGGAACGCCTGCGTGCCTGGGAGGCGCGCATCGCGGCCGATCCGGCCGCGCACACCCTGCTCGAGCCGGTGCACCCCTCGGAGCTGCCGGTCTGGCGGGACGGGCGCCTGGAGCCCCGGCCGGTGGTGATGCGGGTCTACGCCATGCTCGACGGCGAAGGCCGCTGGCGGGTGCTGCCGGGCGGGCTGACGCGGGTGGCCACCCGGCGTGCGCCGGGGGCGACGACGGCGGCTTCACGTGCGGCGATCGCCGCGACCGCCGAGCTGTCGGCCAAGGCGGCCCGCTCGTCGAGCGAGGCGGCCGCCAACGACGGCACGGTCGAGCCTGCGCCGCCCATGGCCGAACCCGTGGTGCCCGTGCCCGCCGCGGCCGCTGCGGCGCCGGTGGCCACGACGCTGGGGGCCACGGCCTCGCGGGCCGACGGCGGCAGTGGCGCGGACGCCTACCTGTCCATGCAGCGCGGCAGCGCCAGCACCGACACCTGGGTGCTGGCCGAGGGCGAGGTCGATGCCACCAGCCTGCTGCCCCAGCCGCTGGTCGCCGCCGACCTGATGGGCTGGCACCGGGTGATCACCAGCCGGGCGGCGGAAAACCTGTTCTGGCTGGGCCGCTACACCGAGCGGGCCGAAAACGCCAACCGCCTGGCCCGGCTGCTGCTGGAGAGCCTGCCCACCGCCCGGGCGCCGGTGGTCGACTACCTGCATGCGCTGGCGCTGCGCCACGGCCTGATCGGGCGGTCGGTGCCGTCGCCGGTGCGTGGCACGCCGCAGGCGGCCCGGCTGTTCGAACGTTCGCTGATGCATGCGCTGGCCGATCCGACGGGCTCGACCAGCGTGGCCTACAACCTGCGAGCCCTGCGCCGCTGCGCCGAGTCGCTGCGCGAGCGGCTGTCCGACGAGCACTGGTCCCTGATCCTCGACCTCGACGAGCGGTTTTCCCGGCGGGTCGGGGCGGTGCTGGCGCAGGAGGGCCACGAGCCGCTGAGCGACGTGCTGGCGGTGCTGGCCCAGACCGCCACGCAGCTGGCGGCCGTGACCGGCTCGCAGACCGACCGCATGACCCGCGACGACGGCTGGCGTCTGCTCAGCGTGGGCCGGCAGATCGAGCGGCTGCACATGCTCTCGCATGCGCTGGCCAGCGGCTTCGAGCGTGGGCTGCAGCGCTCCGACGACGGTTTTGCCACGCTGCTGGGCCTGTTCGACTCGACCATCACCTACCGGGCCCAGTTCCAGGCCCGCAAGGAGGTGCCGCCGCTGCTGCACCTGCTGGTGATGGACACCGACAACCCGCGCGCGCTGGCCTGGGTGGCCCGCACGCTGCGTGACCGGCTGGTCAAGCTGGCCCGCCACGATCCGCCCTGGGCCGAGGAGGTCTGCGCCTTGCTGCCCCAGCCGGTGGGCTGGGACCTGGCCGCGCTGTGCGAGGTCGACGACGAGCGGCGCTACCGGCAGCTGAACGAGGCGCTGACCGCCTGCAGCGAAGGCGTCTGGGCGCTGTCCAACGAAATCAGCCGACACCTGTTCTCGCACGTGGGCCCGGCCCCGCGGGCGGTGTGGCAATGAACGCGACGATGACCGATTCCGAGAAACCGGTGATCCGCGGGGTGCCCATCCGCATCCTGCGGGTCGAGCACGAGACCCGCTACCGCTACGACGCGCCGGTCGAGCTGGCCAACCACATGGCCCGGCTGCGGCCCCGTCACACGGCGACGCAGCGCATCCGCGACTGGCACCTGGTGGTCGAGCCCTTGCCCGATGCCTCGCCGGAGGGGGAGGAGCCGGGCGCGCCTCAGGTGGTGCCGCCCGGCGTGCACCAGAGCCGCGACACCTGGGGCAACTGGCGCGCGACGTTCTCGCATTCGCGGGTGCACGACCAGCTGGTCGTGCGCTCGACCTTCCAGGCCCAGGTCTGCGCGGCCGTGAGCCTGCAGATGCTCAACAGCCCGGCGTGGGAGAAGGTGGCCGAGCGGCTGCGCTACCGTGCGCGCGTGCCGCTCGACGATGCGCTCGAGTTCGCGCTGCCTTCGGCCTATGCCCCCCGGGATGCGGCGCTGGCGGCCTTCGCCAACGAGGTGTTCGTGCCCGGCACGCCGCTGCTGGCGGGTGCGTTCGCGCTGATGCACCTGATCCACCGGCGCTTCGAGTACCGGCCCAGTGCCACGTCGGTCTCCACCCGGGCGCCCGAAGCCCTGGCGCAGCGCCGCGGCGTCTGCCAGGACTTCGCCCACGTGATGATCGGCGCGATGCGCTCGCTGGGCCTGTCGGCGCGTTACGTCAGCGGCTACCTGCTGACCCAGCCGCCACCGGGCCAGCCCCGGCTGGTCGGGGCCGACGCCTCCCATGCCTGGGTGCAGGTGTGGTGCCCGGTGCATGGCTGGGTGGCGCTGGACCCGACCAACGCGGTGCTGGTCGGCCCCGACCACGTGACGCTGGCCTGGGGTCGCGACTACGAGGACGTGGCACCGCTGCGCGGGGTGATCCGCGGCGGCGGGCGGGCGATCCCGGAGGTGGCGGTCACGGTCGAGCCGATCGAGGTCGCGGCCGCCCGCGGGGCCTGCGCGCCCGTGCGGCCCCCGGGGGCGGCGGTGCCCGCCGCACGGCCCGCGGCCGCACCGGTCACGCCGCCGCGGCGTTGAGCGCTCAGCGCGCCTGGCTCAGCACCGCGCAGCCACGCTGCACGGCCGGGCGCTCGCCGATGCGGTCGAACCAGGCCTTCAGGTGCGGAAAGTCCGTCCAGTCGATGCCCTGGTTCTGCCAGGAGCGCAGCCAGGGGTAGATCGCGATGTCGGCGATCGAGTAGTCGTTGCCGGCCATCCAGGCCGACTGTGCCAGGCGCCGGTCCATCACCCCGTACAGCCGCTGCGCCTCGCGGGTGTAGCGCTCGATCGCGTAGTCGACCTTCACCGGCGCGTAGACGCGGAAGTGGTGCGCCTGGCCCAGCATCGGACCGACCCCGCCGACCTGGAACATCAGCCACTGCATCACCTCGAGGCGCGCCCGCGGATCGGTGGGCAGGAAACGACCGGTCTTCTCGGCCAGGTAGAGCAGGATCGCGCCCGACTCGAACAGCGAGATCGGCGCAGCGCCCGGACCGTCGGAGTCGACCAGTGCCGGGATCTTGTTGTTCGGGCTGATGCGCAGGAAGTCCGGCGCGAACTGTTCCCCTGCGCCGATGTTCACCGCCCGGACCTGATAGGGCAGCTCGCACTCCTCGAGCATGATGTGGATCTTGTGCCCGTTGGGGGTGGGCCACGAAAAGAGTTCAATCACGGTACCGCCTGGTCGATAAGAGTAAGGACACGTTTTCCACTCTATTCGAATTCAAGCCGCCATGTTCCAAGCCATCCATCGCCTGTTGCGCCCCCGTGCGGTGGCCGCACCCGATTCGGGTCTGCTCGAGGAGTGGGCCGAGCACCGGGGTGAACACTGCAAGCGGGTGCGCCGCGGCCACGGCTGCGCGATCGACTTCCGCGTCCTGGGTCGCCCCGGCCGCATGGAGTGGGGCCCCAGCCAGCGTGACTACATCCCGCGCCAGGAGCTGCGGGTGCGCATCGACATGGGCCTGCCGGCGCTGCTGGAGATGATGGTGATGTCGCGGCCGCTGGCCGAACGGCTGGAGGGTGACGCCTACGGCACGCTGGTGCAGGGCCACAAGACCGGCATGGGCCACGCCCTGCCCGAGGAGCTGCGCTGGCTGTCGATGATGGACCGGGTCGATTTCCCCGACCATGAACTGCTGGCGCAGCGTTTCGTGCTGATGGCCGCGTCCGCGCCGCATGCCGCCCGCTGGGTGCGTGGTGACCTGGCCAATCGCCTGATGCGGGCGGCCACCCGCTGGCTGAGTCCGGAGGCGCCGCTGGTGCTGATGACGCTGCGCGGGCGCCTGTATCTGCGCACCGAGGCCAATCAGCTCGAGATGGCCATGCTCGATGGTGCACGTTCGCTGGCCGAGGTCGCGGCGACCCGGGCCCAGGCCTGCCTGCAGGCCCGCGTGCCCGCGGAGCCGGCCGAGCCGGGCATGCCCGCCGCTGCGCTCGTGCCGCAGGTGGCCGCCCCGGCCTTCAGCCGACTGGCGCCGATGGCGTCGGACGACGACGAGCTGTCCGACCTGACGCTGCGCCACGCCGACACCGACGTGCGGCTGTGAGCCCGGCGCAGGCCGCGCCGCGGGGCTCAGCGCTCGGCGATGGCGGCGAGCTTTTCCCGTGACAGCACGACCAGCCGCGCCGGCTCGATGCGCAGCGCGCCGTGGCGCTCGAAACCCTTCAGCTCCTGATTGACCCGCTGGCGCGACGCGCCCACGAGCTGGGCCAGGTCCTCCTGGGCCAGCTGCAGGCCGATGCGGATGCCCCCGCGGTCGGCACTGCCGTAGCGGCGCGACAGGTGCAGCACCTGCTTGGCCAGCCGGGCCGCCAGCGGTTTGGTGTGCAGGTCCTCCAGGCTGGTCAGCAGCTGGCGCATGCGGCGGCAGTTCAGCTGCAGCAGCGCGTCACCGAAACCCGGGTGCCGGGCGCGCAGCGCCTCGAAGTCCGGCCGGCGCACGACCAGCAGCGTCGTCGCTCCGTGGGTGGTGGCGTCATGGGTGCGGGGCAGGCCGTCGATCAGCGCGATGTCGCCGAACCAGCTGCCCGGCTCGGCATAGGTCAGCGCGATCTGCTTGCCGGCCATCGAGACCGAACTCAGCCGCAGCGCCCCGGCGGCCACGCCGATCCAGTCGGTGGCCGGCTGTCCCCGCGAGGCGATCTGCAGCCCGTCGGCATGGCGACGCACGACGGCGCAGGCCAGGATCTCCTCCCGCAGCGCCGCGGGCAGCAAGGCGAACCAGGGGCCGCCTTCGATGGCCTGGCGTTCTTCGGTCGTGAGCACGATGGAGGTCATGGCAAGACAGCGCGCGAGGCTGCAGCGGTGGAGGCAGCCCCGATTCTGTCACCGAAAAACGAACGACCGTTCGTGCGTTTTTCAGTCCCTCAACCCAGGTGCCGCTTCAGCCGCTCCAGGGCGGTGTGCAGGGTGCTGTCGCGCTTGGCGAAGCAGAGGCGGGCCAGCTGCTGGTTGCGCCCGTCGGCGTGGAAGGCCGACAGGGGGATGGCCGCCACGCCCGCCTCGCGGGTCAGCCACTGGCAGAACTGCGCCTCGGGCAGCGCCGCGATGGCATCGGGCAGGCCGCTGTAGTCGACCACCTGGAAATACGTGCCTTCGCAGGGCAGCGGGCGCAGCGCCGTGTCGGCCAGGCCCCGGCGGAACAGGTCCCGCTTGGCCTGGTAGAAGGCCGACAGCTCCAGGTAGGGGGTCGGGTCGGCCAGGTAGGCGGCCAGGCCGTGCTGCATCGGCGTGTTCACGGTGAACACGTTGAACTGGTGCACCTTGCGGAACTCGTCCATCAGCGCCCGCGGCGCGGCGGTGTAGCCGACCTTCCAGCCGGTCACGTGGCAGGTCTTGCCGAAGCTCGACACCAGCACCGCGCGGGCGGCCAGCTCCGGGTGGCGGGCCACGCTCTGATGGACCTGCCCGTCGAAGCACATGTGTTCGTAGACCTCGTCGGACAGCACGAGGATGTCGGTGGGCCGCAGCAGGTCGGCCAGCCGCTGCATCTCGTCGGCGCTCCAGACGGTGCCCGTCGGGTTGTGCGGGCTGTTGATGATCAACGCCCGGGTGCGCGGCGTGATGGCCGCGGCGATGCGATCGAAGTCGGGCCGGAAGCTCCCGGCCGTCAGCGGCACATGCACCGCCGTCGCCCCGGCCAGCACGATGTTGGGCTCGTAGCTGTCGTAGCAGGGGTCGAGCACGATGACCTCGTCGCCCGGATGCACCAGCGCGAGGATGGCCGTCAGGATGGCCTGGGTGGCACCGGCCGTCACCGTGATCTCGTGCGCCGGGTCGTAGGCGCGGCCGTAGAGCGCCAGCAGCTTGTCGGCGATGGCCTGGCGCAGCGCCGGCACGCCGGCCATCGGCGGGTACTGGTTGTGGCCCGCGTCCATCGCGTCCTTGACCGCCTGCATCAGCCGCGGATCGCCATCGAAGTCCGGGAAGCCCTGGCCGAGGTTGACCGCCTGGCACTCCAGCGCGAGGGCGGACATGGTGGTGAAGATCGTCGTGCCGACCTGCGGCAGGCGGCTGACGGGCTGCGGGGTGCGGTGGATTGCGGTCATGGCGGGGCGGGTGGGTGTCGGGGTCGAGGGCGATCCGGTCTCGGCGGCCGTGCTCAGAGGCTGTAGTTCGGCGGGGTGTCGTCGACACTCCCTTCCATCGCGCGGGTCACCAGCGCGCGGGTCAGCCGCTCGGACAGCAGTTCGGCGAAGCTGTAGACGAAGTGGCGCAGGTAGGCGCCGCGCTTGAAGGCGATGCGGGTGATGTTGGGCCCGAACAGATAACCCACCGGGCAGGCCACCAGCTCGCCGCCGGGCGCGAAGGCCGGGTCGTCGCGCACCGCCATCTCGGCGACCAGGCCCACGCCCAGGCCCAGGCGCACATAGGTCTTGATCACGTCGGAGTCGATCGCCTCGAGCACGTACTGCGGCTTCAGGCCGCGCTGCTCGAAGGCCGCGTCGATGCGTCCGCGCCCGGTGAACGACGGGTGGTAGGACACCAGCGGTTCGCGGGCCAGGTCGTCGAGCGTCAGCCGGTCGAGCGTGGCCAGCCGGTGGCGGGCCGGCACGACCGCGACGTGGCGCCATTCGTAGCAGGGCAGCGTGACCAGCTCGTCGTAGGCGGTCAGGCCCTCGGTGGCCACCGCGACCTCGGCCGCGTCGTCGAGCAGCATCTGCGCGATCTGCTGCGGGGTGCCCTGGTGCAGGCTGATCGTCACCTTCGGATGCCGCGCCCGCAGGGCCGCGACCGGCCCGGGCAGCACGTAGCGCGCCTGGGTGTGGGTGGCGGCCAGCGACAGCGTGCCGGCGTCCTGGCGGGTGTAGTCCTCGCCGATGCGCTTGAGGTTGGCCACCTCGCGCATGATCACCTCGATCGAGTTCAGCACCTGGCGTCCGGGCTCGGTGATGCGCTTGAGGCGCTTGCCGTGGCGGGCGAAGATGTCCACGCCCAGCTCCTCCTCGAGCTCGAGGATGGCCTTGGAGATGCCCGGCTGCGAGGTGTGCAGCGCCTTGGCCGTCTCGGTCAGGTTCAGGTCGCGCCGGGCGGCCTCCTGGACGAAGCGGAACTGGTGCAGGTTCATGACGGCAGGCCGGTGGACGCCGCCGGTGCGCGGACCAGCTCCAGCGTCGCGTGCGCCAGCGCCCGCGTGACGCCGTCGATCTCGCCGATGGCGGCGGTGGCCTCGATGTGCACGTCGGGCCACGCGGCCCGGGCCTGCTCGATCAGCACCGGCAGGTCCTTGCGCACATGGCCTCCCGCGCCCAGGAACAGCGGCACGACGGTGACATGCCGGCAGCCCTGCGCCACCAGCTCGTCCACGCCCGCGGCCAGCCCGGGGGTCATCAGCTCGAGGAAGGCCAGTGCCACCGGCTGGTCGGGCGCGGCGGCCCGCAGCTGGTCGGCGATGCGATGGAAGGGCCGGGCCCACTGCGGATCGCGGGCGCCGTGGGCGAAGAGAAGGATGCCGTGCATGTTCGAACCCGTCCGGAAGAGAAGCGAAGGAAAAGAGGAGGCGGATCGACCGGCCTCAGCGGTTGCGCACCAGCCAGCCGAACGCCGTCAGCGACAGCATCAGGTAGACCACGCTGGGCACGCTCGCGGCGATCCAGGGCGTCCAGTTCTGCAGCAGCCCGAGGTGGTTGGAGACGTTGTTGAGCAGCACGAAGCTGATGCCCAGCATCACCCCGCCGAAGACCTTCAGGCTGATGCCGCCGCTGCGGGCGTGCAGGTAGGCGAAGGGCAGGGCCAGGCCCATCATCACCAGGCAGGCGAAGGGGTAGAGCGCCTTCTTCCAGAACTGGATCTCGTAGCGCTGCGCCGCCTGCGCGTTCTCCGACAGGTGCACCATGTAGGTGTAGAGCGCCGGGGTCGACATGGTCTTGAGCGGCAGCACGGCCGCGGCCACCACCGGCTGGGTCAGGTTGCTCTGCCAGGTGCTGCGCTCCAGCGTGCGGTCCGCGGCCAGCGTCGGGGTCGTGTCGGGCGTCCAGGTGGAGATGCGCACGCCCTCGAGCGTCCAGCGGCCGTCCGGGGCGATCGTCGCGCTGTCGGCCGTGGTGCGGGTCAGCAGCTGGCCCCGGGGGCCGAACTCGAAGATGCGGACCCGCTCGATGCGCTCCTTCGAGGTCGCGCCGGCGAAGTTGATCGTGAACTGGTGCGTGCCGTCGGCCTGCGGCTGGGTGTCGCGCAGCCAGGCGCCGCCGGCCGTCACCGACAGGCCGCCCTTGCGCTCGGACTGCACCAGCGTCGAGCGGGTGTCGCACCAGGGGGCGATGAAGTCGCCCACGACATAGGTGAACAGCACGAAGGCCACGCCCAGCTGGGTCAGCAGGCTGAGCGCGCGCCCCGGACCGAGCCCGCCGGTGCGCAGGATGGTGAACTCCGAGGACTGGGCCAGCCGGGCCAGCGCATAGATCGCGCCGATCAGCACCGCGATCGGCGCGAGCTCGTAGACATGGCCGGGCACCTGCAGCAGGCAGACCAGCAGCGCCTTCCAGATCGTGTAGCCCCGCTGGCCGAGGTCGTCGAGCTCGCTGACCAGGTCGAAGAAGAAGAACAGGCCCAGGAAGGCCAGCATCACGAAGCCGCTGGCCCCGAGGACCTCGCGGTAGAGCAGTCGTCGTACGGTGCGCATCAGGCAGACGCCGGCGAGCGGCGCACAAGACATCGGTTGGCACCGCCGTTGCGCCACCACAGCAGCGACACGGCGATCAGGAACATGCTCAGGTGCACGCCCAGCAGAGCCGGCAGCATGGCCGCCTTGCCCGAGCCGACCCAGGCCTGAGACAGGTTGACCAGGTTCAGGTAGACCACGAAGGCCAGCAGCGCCACCAGCAGCGTCACCCCGCCGGCGCGCCGGTGGCTGCCCGCCGCCAGCCCCAGGCCCAGCAGCATCAGGTTCAGCGGCACGACGATCATGCCCAGGCGCCACACCAGCTCGCCACGCGCCCGCTGGCCGCCGTCACGCAGCAGGTCCAGCGAATGGCGGGCCTTGGGTGGCAGGGCCTCCAGCTCGCTGACGACCGCCTCGCCGATGCGGATCTGGTAGTGGTCGAAGCGCGAGATCGTGCGCGTGCCGCCGCGGGTGTCCAGGTCGGTGCGGGCGCCGTTGGCCAGCGACAGCAGGCGCTGGCCCTGCGGGGTGTACTCGACCCGGCCCGACTGGGCGGTGGTCACCGATTCACGGTCCTCGCGCTGTTCCAGGATGAACACGTTGCGGCCGGTGCCGTCACTCGGGGCGTCCTTGTCGATGAAGAACACCCGCCGGCCGTCGGCCGAGGTCTGGAACTGGCCGGCCTCGACCCGCGACAGGTCGGAGCGTTTTTCATAGCGGTCCCGCAGCTCGGAGATGTTGCGGTTGGTCCAGGGCCAGACCACCAGCGTCAGCCCGGCCACCGCCAGCAGCACCGGCGTGACGAAGCGTGCGACCGGGCGCACGAAACGGGTCAGCGACACGCCGCTGGCCAGCCACACCGCCATCTCGCTGTCGCGGTACATGCGGGTGAGCGTCGAGACCACCGCCACGAACACGCTCAGGCACAGCAGGATGGGCAGCTGGCCCAGCGTCGCGTAACCGAGCAGCAGGGCGACGTCCTCGGGCGAGGCGCTGCCTCGCGCGGCCAGACCCAGCATGCGGATCAGCATCACGGTCAGCACGATGGTCAGCACCACCACCAGCGTCCCGCCGAAACTGCGGGAGAGGTCTTTGCGCAAGGAGGAATCGAATAACATCGGTTGCTTCAATAACGGTGTGGAATTATGGACGCTCGGACCCTGCTGATCACGCCCGAGGACATCGCCGGGCACTCCGTCGGTGCACTGCTGCTGCTGCTGCCCTGCGCGGAGAGTGGCTGGCACCTCGCGCCCGCGCTCGACCTGCTGGTGCGCGACGTCATCGAACAAGGTGATCTGGAACTGAAGGCCGGCCGCACGGTGAGCCTGTTCCGTCCGGTCGGACTGAAGGCGCTGCGCCTGCTGATCGCCGTGGTCGACAGCCAGGACGGTCTGCCGTCGCCCGCCGCGGTGCGCCGCGCGACGGCCGCGCTGATGCCGGCACTGAAGGCCTGCCAGGCCCCGCAGGCGACCCTGCTCTGGGGCGGCAGCGGCGAGCTCGATGGCGCCTGCGCCGAGGCCGCCTTCACCACCGCCAGCGACGCGCTCTACACCTATCGCCACACCAAGCCCAGCGCCCCGGCCGCGGCGGCGCTGAAGAAGCTGCAGTTCGCCTGCAGCAAGGTCTCGGCGCCCGAGGTCAAGGAAGGCCTGCGCCGTGCCGCGGGCATCGCCGCCGGCGTCGAGCTGGCGCGTGAATGTGCCAACCGCCCCGGCAACCACTGCACCCCGACCCACCTCGCCGAGCAGGCGCTGGAGCTGGCCAGGTCCGGCCCGGTCGACGTCGAGGTGCTCGATCGCAAGGCGGTCGAGAAACTCGGCATGGGCGCTTTCCTGTCCGTGGCCCGAGGCTCGGACGAGCCGCTGCAGTTCATCGTGCTGCGCTACCAGGGGGCGGGCAAGAAGGATGCGCCCGTCGTGCTGGTGGGCAAGGGCGTGACCTTCGACACCGGCGGCATCTCCATCAAGCCGGCGGCCGAGATGGACGAGATGAAGTTCGACATGGGCGGCGCGGCCAGCGTGCTCGGCACCTTCAAGGCGATCGCCGAACTCAAGCCCAAGGTCAACCTGATCGGGCTGATCCCGGCCTGCGAGAACATGCCCAGCGGACGGGCGACCAAGCCCGGCGACGTGATCACCAGCATGTCGGGCCAGACCATCGAGGTGCTCAACACCGATGCGGAAGGGCGCCTGATCCTGTGTGACGCGCTGACCTACGCCGAGCGCTTCAAGCCCGCGGCCGTGGTCGACATCGCCACGCTGACCGGTGCCTGCGTGATCGCGCTGGGCCACCACCGCAGCGGCCTGTTCAGCGCCGACGACGTGCTGGCGGGCGAGCTGCTCGACGCCGGCACGAACGCGCTCGATCCCGCCTGGCGCATGCCGCTGGACGAGGAGTACGGCGAGGCGCTGAAGAGCAACTTCGCCGACATGGGCAACGTCGGCCCGCGCGCTGGCGGCTCGATCAGCGCCGCGATGTTCCTCAAGCGCTACACCTCGGCCTACCCGTGGGCGCATCTGGACATCGCCGGCACCGCCTGGAAGAGCGGCGCGCAGAAGGGGGCCACCGGGCGCCCGGTGCCGCTGCTGACGCACTTCGTGCTGGGGCGCAGCCGTTGAGCCCGGTCTTCGAACCTTCGTGATGACCCGGGTGTCCTTCCATTTCAATGTCGCCGATCGCCGCGACTACGCCTGCCGGCTGCTGCGCAAGGCGACCCGTGCCGGTTCGCGCCTGGTGGTGACCGGCCCGGCACCGCTGCTGTCCGATCTGGACAAGGCGCTGTGGACCTTCGATCCGCTGGAGTTCCTGCCGCATTGGCGCGGCGACAGCCTGCAGCGCCTGCCGGCGGTGCTGCGCTCGACGCCGGTGCTGCTGCTCGAGCGACCCGAACCGGCCGAGGGGTACGACGTGCTGCTCAACCTCGGGCCGACGGTGCCGCCCGCCTGCGAGGCCTTCGACCGGTTGATCGAGGTGGTGTCCCGCCAGGAGAGCGACCGCCTGCAGGCGCGCGAGCGCTGGCGCCATTACGCCCAGGCCGGCCTGCCCATCGAGCGGCACGAGGTGAACGCATGAGCGCCACCCCGCCGTCGGGCCTGCACATCGTCGAGGTGCCGACCCTGACCGAGGTCGTCGGCCTCCCCATCACCGACGCTCAGCCTTTCCTGCCGCCCCGCCCGGACAGCGCGCTGCCCGAGCTGTCCTCGCTGTCGAGCGTCGACCCCGGTGGCGAGACCTGGACCCCCGACAGCGAGGAGCAGATCCGCCAGAAGGTCCTGGCCGACGTGCAGCGCCAGGTCGACCGCATGTTCGAGTACCGCGTGCGCGAGACGCTGTCGCCCGCGCTGGCCCGCCTGACCGAAGCCTTCATCCGCGAGACCCGCGACGAGCTGGCCAAGACCCTGGCCGACGTCGTCCGGCGTGCCGTGGCCCAGGAGATGGCACGCCACCGGATTCGCTGATCTCGGTCAACCGCTTGCCAGATCCTCTGGATTCGGGTTATAATTTCCGTCTTCGCGGAGAGGTGGATGAGCGGTTTAAGTCGCACGCCTGGAAAGCGTGTGTGGGTTAATCCCCACCGCGGGTTCGAATCCCGCCCTCTCCGCCAGCGAACAGAAAGCCCCTGAAAGCCTTGTAAATCAACAAGTTAGCTCTCAGGGGCTTTTCCGTTTCCCCCACGCTCTGCGGGCAGAACTTCCCCCACGCCGCCGCGCCCCGTCTGCCTCCTGCGCCACCGAGTAACTCCCGGTCTTGCGCAGGGCCGGCAGCACTTTGGCCGTGATCCACTTCTTGGGCGCCTTGGCGCCGGAGGTGAGGACCAGATGGCTTTGCCTTGGTCATGCGCCATGAGTTCCCGCCTCAGCGCTCAGCACATCGACAACAACTGAGCCCAGCGTGATGGAGTCGGGGTCCAGTTCCATGGCCGACTTCCTTGCGGCTTGCAGGAGCGGGTCGAGAGAGGCCACGGCTTTTTCTTTTCCTGTGACCCGCTGCAGGGTTCGACGGCGGCCCCGCGTGGGACATGCCATCAATCGCTCGGGGTTTTTGGTGCTGCTGGTGGCTGGAGGGGCCGCCTGGGGTGTCACCGTGCGGTGACGAGGGTTTCGTCTCGGGATTCGTTCACGGGACTGGATCGGGCGGGATCGGAGTGAGGGTTGGTACTCATTTTTGCGTCCTGCCGGGGGTCGACAACCTGAATGTTGACAGAGACCATGCGGAAGCGCACATGAAATGACCATCCTGGGGCATCGCGGCCAAACTCTGGACCGTGCTCAGTCTGCTGATCCTGGGTGTGCTGGCCATCGCCGCGGCCAGCGCCTGGCGATCGACCCGACTCAACCTGGCGGCGGACATCGATCGCCAAACCGCCGTGGCCAAGCAGAAACTCGCGGGTCAGTGGGCCCACAAGAGTGAGGTGGTGGTCACCCGCGTGGTCGATCTCTCCCACATGCCTGAGTCGCCTGGCACGGAGGTCGTCCGGCAGCAGAACCTGCGTGACATCGCCGCGATTTCGGAAGTCAAGAAGGCCATCGAGGCCATGTCCCTCAGCGAGGCCGACAAGGCTCAGATGCAGCGCATCACCGAGCGCCGTCAGGTGGTGCTGGCCACCCATGTCAAATTGGGTGAGTACCAGAAGGCTGGCCGTCCGGATGAGGCGCAGGCCTATGCCCGCGACACCTTCCAGCCAGCGGTGAAAGCCTATTACGAGGAGCTGAACCGCTTCGCGACCATGCAGGACGAAGCCGTCGATCGCGTCAACGCAGACCTGCATGCCGCCACGCGCGAGCAGGCCCTGTGGACGCTGGGCGCGCTTGCGCTGATGCTGTCGCTGGCGGCCATGGGGGCCTACCGTCTGATCGGCTCCATCAAGGGTGCCCTGGCCCGGACGCTGGACGCGGCCCGGTGCATCGCCCAGGGGGACCTCACGGTCAGCTGCCATACCGATCGCAGGGATGAACTCGGCGCGCTGATGCGGGCGCAGGAAGCCATGGTGCGTTCGCTCAACGAGCTGGTGGGGCAGGTGAGGCAATCCACCGAAAGCATCCACGTGGCCTCCAGCGAGATCGCGCGCGGCAACCACGACCTCTCCCTGCGCACCGAACAAACCGCGACCAGCCTGCAGGAAACCGCCTCGTCGATGGAGCAGCTCTCGGGTACCGTCCGGCATTACGCTGGCACAGCGCAGGAGGCCAACCGCCTGGCCACCGATGCCACCCGGGCCGTGCGCCAGGGGGGTGCGGTCGTCGGCGAGGTGGTGGTGCACATGGGGGGCATCGCCGAATCCGCCCGCAAGATCGCCGACATCATCGGCGTGATCGACGGCATCGCTTTCCAGACCAACATCCTGGCGCTCAACGCCGCGGTCGAGGCCGCCCGTGCTGGCGAGCAGGGCCGAGGTTTTGCCGTGGTGGCCGGTGAGGTGCGCACGCTGGCCCAGCGCAGCGCCAGCGCCGCCAAGGAGATCAAGACCCTGATCAATGACTCGACCCAGCGTGTCGAGTGCGGGACCGCCCTGGTGGGCTCGGCTGGCCAGACGATGAGCGACATCGTGTCGGCGATCGAGCGGGTCAACCAGATGATGGGCGAGATCACCACCTCGGCCCAGGAACAGAGCCAGGGCATCCAGCAGATCAATGGTGCGGTGAACCACCTGGACCAGATGACCCAGCAAAATGCCGCGCTGGTGGAGCAGGCTGCCGCGGCGGCCAGCAGCATGCGTGAACAGGCCGATCAGCTCACTTCGCTGGTCTGCGTGTTCAAGGTCCAGGCCGCCGCACGCGCATGATTTCCGGAGGCCCTCGCCGCTGAGCGGTGCGGGGCCATCGGAGGCGTCGTCAGAAGGAAATGGGTGCTTTGCACCCCGCTTCTGTCACGATCGAGTCATGCCCCGGGTCGTACACTCCCTTCATCGAATCGCAGAACCGGCCGCAAGATTGGGCGGAGGGTGCAAGCCCAGGGAACCCGTGACCCCGCGACAAGAACCAGTGAACGACTTCCTTCGGGACTTGCCGTTCGCTGGAAGCGAGCCCGCCACCATCACAGGTCGCGGGCTTTCTGTTTGGTCCGGACCGACGCGATCAGTCCGACGGAAGATGAAAAAAAGCCCCGCATGCGCGGGGCTTTTTCGTGGCCGGGCTGAGGCTGGGCTCAGCGGCTGGTTTCCTTGACGATGTACCACTCCTGGCCGCTGCGCTGCCAGGCGATGGTCTTGTTCGTCTTGCTGGTCTTGCCGCCGGCGGTGTAGGCCTGCTCGAAGGTGGTCTCGACCTGACCATTGGCCAGCGTGCGTCGCTGCACGTTGCTGATCTTCAGGTCCACGGCACCTTCGGCGCGCAGCAGCTGGGCGCGGTTGGCGAACCACGCCTTGCGCGTCGAGCCCGAAGGCACGAACTTGCTGTCGTAGAAGCTGACGTAGCGGGTCACGTCCTTGCTGGACCAGGTGGCTGCCCAGTCGAGCAGGCGTTGCGACACCGGGGTGCTCGGTGCGGCATCCGCCACCGGTGCGGCGGGCTTGGGGGCCGGCACTGCAGCGGCTTTCGGTGCTGCGACCGGGGCGGCCACGGGTGTGGCGCTGGTCTGCAGCAGGCGGGCGCGGCTGTCGAGATCGGCCTTCGGCGTGGCGTTGATGTCCGTCGGCGTCAGCGGGCAGCGCAGCGCGGCATCGTCCCCGGCCTGCCAGTAGCGGCCGTCGCTGGACTCGTCCTCGGCCGTGCCGGCGCGGGTCAGGCCCAGCATCGCGACCAGGCTGCTGGTGGCGGCGTGGGTGCGGGCCTTGGCGGTCACCAGGTCGTGCTCCGCGTTCGCCAGCGCGCGCTTGGCCGTGTAGAGCTCGTTCTCGGCGTTCAGCACGTCCAGCAGCGTGCGCTGGCCGATCTCGAACTGCTGGCGATAGGCGTCACGGGTCTTCTCGGACGACAGCGTGTTGCGGTCCAGGTAGACGATCTGCTCGGTCAGCTTGCGCACGTCGTTGAACGCGATCGCGGCGGTCTGGCGGGTGTCGCGGCAGGCCTTGTCACGGGTGTCCGAAGCCTGGTTCAGCAGGTGGGCCGATTGCCGCACCCGGGCCTGGTCGGCGCCGCCGTTGAACAGGTTCCAGTTCAGCACGACACCGGCGGTGGTGTCACGCCGCTGATCGGCCACGCCGTCGAAGTTGCGGCCCAGGCCGCTGCGGATGCGGGCCTCGACGCGCGGCTGGTAGCTGCTTTCCTTCTGGCTCGACTGGGCCTGGGCCGCGCGGAAGTTCTCGACCGCGGCGGCCACCGTCACGTTGCGCTTGGCGGTCTGGTCCAGCAGCGTCGAGGCCGAGGCGGGCATGCCCTTGTCGAACAGCGTGGGCAAGGACGACGACAGCGTCGGCGCAGCGCCCACCAGGCGGCGATAGCGCTCGGTGACGTCGTGCAGGTTGGCGGTCTCGGTCGTCAGGTTCGATTCGGCCAGTGCCAGACGCGCGGCGGCCTGCTCCAGGTCGACGCCACGGCCGACACCCGCCTTCACGCGGGACTGGATCTGGTCGTGCACATAACGGTGCTGGACGTAGTTGTCCTCGGCCAGCTTGACCAGCTGGGTGGTGCGCTGCACGTCCATCAGGGCACGCACGGTCTCGAGGGCGGCCTGCTCGGAGGCGTCCAGGAACTCGAAGTAGCGCACCAGGCGGGCGTGGTTCAGGCGCTCGACCTCGTTGCGGGTGCCCAGGCCGTCCCACAGCAGCTGCGTGGCCGACAGCGCGATGCCGGTGTTGGTCAGCGACTGCGACGCGGGCGTGCGCGTCGTGATGCGGTCACTGGTGCGGCCGACCTCGGCCGACAGGTCCAGCCGAGGATAGTAGGCGCTGCGCGCCACATCGGTCTCGCTGCTCGCAGCGCGCAGGGCGTTCAGACGAGCGGTCACCTCCGGATTGGTGGCGATGGCACGTTGCACGGCGGTCTTCACGGGATCTGCAGGCTGCGCGATGGCGGCTTGGCAGGCGAGGGCTAGCACACCGATGAGGTGCGATGCGGCTTTCTTCATTGTTCGTCGATCCTTGCGCTGGCCGTCGGCTCCTCCCCTGCTTTCTGGGGGCCTGTTGGCACATGGGTTGATCCGGTACAACAGCTTTATTATGGGATAACAGGGCAGCAATACCCTTTGAAGAGTATTCCACATCTGGTCACATCTGAACAAGAAATCACATCGGTTCGAGGGGTGGCGCCTTCAGTCCGTGCCTAGTTGGCGTATGGGCGTTGCCTGTCGGCCTACAGTGACCGCCTCGTTGACCGATAACGGGCTCATGTTGCGTCCTGTCCTCTCCCGCCTGATCCGCCATGTCCGGCCGACGGGAGCGTGCATCGCCGGAGCCGGTGCGCGCCGTGTGCTGGCCGCCCTGGCGCTGGCGGGCGTGACGGCCGCCGCGCTGCCGTCCTGGGAGCCCGATCGTCAGGCGGCCCAGGCGCAGCGCTGGGGGGCGGTCGGCGTGCAGGCGGTCAAGGCCTACCAGGCGGTGGTGCAGCAGGGGGGCGGCCTCGATGACGACGCACGCATGCAGAGCGTGAACCAGTTCGTCAATCGGCGTTTGAATTTCCGGGAGGATATTGACGCCTGGGGCGTGGCCGATTACTGGGCCACTCCCGTGGAATCCCTGGGAAAGGGTCAGGGTGATTGCGAGGACTACGCCATCTCCAAGTACTTCGCGCTGCTGGCGACCGGCGTGCCGGCGCAGCGCCTGAGGCTGGTGTACGTGCGCGCCAGCATCGGCGGGGCCGGCGGGCCGCAGCTTGCGCACATGGTGCTGGCGTACTACCCGCCGTCGGGCACCGAGCCGTTGATCCTCGACAACCTCGTCACCGAGATCCGGACCGCTTCCCGGAGGCCGGATCTCACCCCTGTTTTCAGCTTCAACACCGACGGATTGTGGCAAGGTGCGCAGGGGGGATCGGCAGGGGATCCCGTGGCACGTCTGTCGAAGTGGCGCGACGTGCTGGTCCGTGTCAAGGACGAAGGCTCGTTCTGAGGCCTGTGGATGTCCGGCTCAATGGGGTGTTGAATGTCTTTGATTCGTCAGGTCTGGCTGCTCGTGCTGGGCATCATCGTGGCCGGCTGCATCGGCAGCGTCGGGGTGTCGCTGTGGACCGCCAAGGCTTATGTCGAGACCCAGGTGTCGTTGAAGAACAATGACAACGCGCAGTCGCTGGCCTTGACGCTCTCGCAGCTGACCGGAGACGCCGCGCTGGTCGAGCTCGGCGTGACCGCCCAGTTTGATACCGGTTATTACCGATCCATCCGGCTCAAGGCGCCCGACGGCCGGGTGCTGGTCGAGCGCAGCGCGAACGCGTCCGCCGGCTCGTCGCCGGCCTGGTTCGCCCGGCTCGTGCCCATCCACCCCAAGCCTGGCGTGGCGCAGGTGTCCAGCGGCTGGACCCAGCTGGGGGTGCTGGAGGTGATCAGCCACACCTCGTATGCGCACGACGACCTGTGGACCGGTGCGATCCGCACCACCGTGCTGATGGCCGCGCTCGGCCTGATCGCCGCGGCCTGCGGCTGGTGGGCGGTGAGCCGCCTGAGGCGTCCGCTCGATGCGGTGGTCGATCAGGCCCAGGCGCTGTCGGAGCGTCGTTTCCTGCAGATGGCCGTGCCGCGCACGCCGGAACTGCGCCGCGTGGCGCAGGCGCTCAACGCGATGGTCGAGCGCCTGCGGCTGCTGTTCGCCGAACAGGCGTCGCAGGTCGAGACCCTGCGCCATGAGGCCCATTGCGACGAGCTGACGGGCCTGACCCATCGCCGCCAGTTCCTGGCCGGCTTCGAGGCCGAGCTGGGTCGCGAGTCCGGCGCCACCCGGGGCCTGCTGCTGCTGGTGCGTGTCCTGGCGCTGGCCGACGTCAACCGCCGGCTGGGCCATGCGCAGACCGACACGATGCTGCAGGGCCTCGCCCGTGCGCTGTCCGAGCCGGTCGCCGGGGTCGAGCCCCATTCGGTGGGACGACTCAATGGTTCGGATTTCGCGCTGCTGAACACCTCGGCGGTCGAGGCCGCCGACTGGTCGCAGGCCCTGATGGTGCGTGTGCAGGCGGTGATGTCCGCCCACGCCGACGTGGCGGTGGTGGCGTCGCTGGTGGCCGCGCAGCGGGGTGACCGCGTCGGCCAGGTGATGGCCTGTGCCGATGCGGCCCTGGCGCGCGCCGAAGTGGCCGGCGCCTTCACCATGGTCTCCGAGCTGATGCCTTCATCGTCGCCGTCCGAGTCCGGTGGCGAGGATGCGTGGCGCCGCCAGCTCGACGAGGCCCTGTCCCGGCGCCGCACCCGGCTGGTCAGCTTCCCGGTGATCGATGCCCGTCGTGCGCTGATCCACTTCGAGTCCCCGCTGCGCGTGCAACTCAAGGAGGGGGGCGAGTTCGAGCCCGCCGCCCACTGGATGCCCTTTGCGCTGCGCACGCAGATGATGGCGCGTGTCGACGAGATCGCGGTGCTGCTGGCGCTGAAGGCCATCGCCGAGGATGGCGCGCCACGGTGCGTGCACGTCTCCCGGCAGTCGCTGCGTGATGCCTGTTTCCTGCCGCGGGTGCGGTCGCGCATTTCCGCGGCCGGTGAGGCCGCGCGCCAGCTCTGGATCGAGGTGTCCGAGCGGGTGCTGTTCGACGATGTCGATCCGTTCGCCGAGATGGCCCGGCAGCTGCGGCCCTTCGGCGTGCGCATCGGGGTCGAGCATGCGGGCGTGGGAATCACCTCCGCCCCCGGCCTGCTGGAGGTGGGGCTCGACTACGTCAAGCTGTCGGCCAGCGTGATCATCGACGTGGCCCAGGAGCCCAGCCGCGCGACGCTGGTGCGCCGCACCGTGGCCCTGCTGAAGGCCTTGAGCCTGTCGGTCTATGCCGAGGGCGTCCAGAACGAGGCGGACCTCGAGATGCTGTGGCAGTGCCGCATCGACGGCGTGACCGGGCCGGCCGTGCGCCTCTGAGCTTCAGAAGCACCGAGGGGGCTCGACGCCCCCTCGGTGATGCGATTCGATCCGACCGACGACAGGCCGACCGGGATGTGTCCCCGGTCGGCCTGTCCCGCATCAACCGCCGCTGGCCGGATCGACCACCAGCTTGCCCTGCTGCAGCAGGGCTTCGATGATCTGCGCATCCGTCGCGCTGGAGGTCAGGCTCAGCGAGCTGCGCAGGTCCACGCCACTGAGCACGATGGTCTGGTCCTCGGCCGCGGCGCTGAACACGCCGCTGCTGAATCCCCCCTGCGAGCTGATGTGGATGGTCGTGCTGGTCTCGGTGCCGGACGTCGAGAAGCCGAAGTCCAGGTAGTTGTCCAGATTGCCCACGGAGTTGTTGGCACCGCTGCCTTCGCCGGACAGCAGGTCGCGCAGGTCCAGGATGTCGCCGCCCGACGAGGCGGGTGACGGATCGAAGTCCGTGATCGTGTCGACGGCCGGCGTGTCCGACGTGCCGGCATCACCGAGGTGCCATTCGAAGACGTCCTTGCCGAGCCCGCCGGTGAGCTGGTCGTTGCCGGTGCCACCGCTGAGGCGGTCGTCCCCCGCGCCACCATGCAGCAGGTCGTTGCCGCTGCTGCCCAACAGGATGTCGTTGCCATCGCCACCGTAGGCGCTGTCGGCCAGGCCGGTGCCGGCGTAGCTGTCGGCTCCGCTGGTGCCCAGGAAGCTGGCGGCGGCGGCGGTGCTCGTCGAGCTCGTCGATGACGAGGGCAGGCCGGCGACCACGGTGACGCTGGAGCTCTGCGTGTCGCCATCCTTGTCGATCACGACGTAGGACATCACGTCGGTGATCGGTGCGCTCAGGTTGGAGGGCGAGGTGTAGGAGTAGTTGCCGTCATCCAGGTCGACCTTGAACACGCCACCGTCCGTGGTGGTGATCGTGATGACGTTCTCGACCGTGTCGAAGACGCCCGCGCTGGTGCCGCCGGTGACGGTGATGGCGCCCGCGCCGGCCGGTGCGTAGGTGTAGGTGATGCCGTCGACCGTCAGCGACAGCATGTGGCCCTTGTCGCCGCCGAACGTGCTGGCGCTGCTGATGGTGCCGCTGATCAGGTTGCCGTTCACCGGGGCGGGCAGCGTGGCGGCCAGGGCCGCGCTCAGCTGGCTGAAGGTGCTGACGATCGTCGCGTTGGTGTCGGTGCCCGACGTGCCATCCCAGGCCAGCGGGTTGAGCGCGGTCTGGCCTTGTGCGGTGGCCACGTCGGAGCCGACGCCGATGGCGAAGCTCAGCATGTCATAGCTGTCGAGCATCGCCGTCCAGGCCGCCTGTTCGGCCGCCGTGATGTCGGAGGTGCCGGACGCATCGGGGATGTTGGGCAGGCCGTCCGAGATGAAGTAGGTGACGTTCTGCGCCGTGGTCAGCGCGCCCGAATCCGTGAAGGCCGCCATCGCGGTGCTGAGCGCCGCGTGGTAGTTGGTATAGCCTGCGTTGGTGAACGGGTCGTTGTAGAGGGCCAGCAGGTTGTCAAGTGCCGCGTTGGCTTCGCTCACCGTCAGCCAGGCGGCGCTTGCTTCGGCGGCCGAGGTCGAGAAGGTCACCAGCCGGACCTTCACCTCTCCTTGTCCGTCGTAGAGCGCGAGCATGCTCTTGATGGAGGCGATCGCGGTCTCGAGGCGGGTCTGGCCGTTGAAGCCGTCGGTCTCGGTCATCGAGCCCGAGACGTCCAGCACGATCATCAGGTTCGTGTCCGTCATCGCGATCTGCGCGACCTGTGGCACCAGCGCCGAGGGCGAGTCGTCCTCGAGGCTGATGTTCAGCGTCGACGTGCTCGTGGCCCCGCTGTCGTCGGTGGCCAGCAGGCTGATCGGCAGCAGCAGCACGTCCTCGCCGGTGCCGGAGTGGTCGATCGAGCCTTGCAGGTTGACGGTGTACTTCCAGGCGCCGGTGCTGCTGTCCTGGGCGATCGTCACGACGACGACGACCTTGTCGGGCACGCCACCGATCAGCTGCGTGCCGTCCGCGCTCAGCGTCCAGGACAGCGTGACGCCGCCGGACTTGTAGCTGGCCAGGTCGGCACCGCTCGGTGCGACCAGCCGCACGCTCTGGAGCGTGCCGTCCGGATCGCTGATGCCCAGCGCGCCGGTGGCGAGCGTGGCGTTGGTGGTGTCGGTCGGCGAGCCCAGCGTGTCGACCAGGCCGGTCGACAGGCCTTCCTCCGACACGGCCGTGTTGATCGTCACGACCGACGGTGCGTCGTTGGCGCCGTTGATGGTCAGGGTCAGCAGCGCGGTGGAGGTCGAGCCGTCCGCATCCGTGATCCGGTAGGTGAAGACGTCCTTCAGCACCTGTCCGACGTTCAGCGCGTTGACGGCGGCGTTGGCGTTGTCCAGCGCGTAGGCGTAGGAGCCGTCGGCGTTGAGGGTGAGCGAGCCATAGGCGCCGGCCAGGGCCGAGCCGACGTTGCCCGAGGCGGAAGCGGCCGAGCCGGCGATCACGCCGGAGACGGTCGCGGCGTCGGCGCCGAGCACGTCGGCGCCCCCGGCCGGGCTGTTGCCCACGGCGGAGATGACGTTGCCCGAGGCCGAGGCGAGCGTGGCGTCCTCGGTGACGGTGTTGGCGTCGGCCACGGCGCTCAGGCCGGTGTCGGTGATGGCGATGTCCAGCGAGCCGGAGACCGAGGCGCCGCCGGCATCGGTGACGACCAGCGTGATGGCGTCGATGACGGTGGTCGGGCTGGTCTGCGCGCTGGGGTCGTAGGTGTAGGAGACGACGCCGGTGGCCGCGTCGTAGCCGGTGAGCACGAGGGTGCCCTCGCCGGTGGCGATGGAGACCGGGGAGGTGCCCAGGCCGGAGAGCT
Source organism: Sphaerotilus hippei (assembly GCF_003201595.1). Classification (GTDB taxonomy): domain Bacteria; phylum Pseudomonadota; class Gammaproteobacteria; order Burkholderiales; family Burkholderiaceae_C; genus Sphaerotilus; species Sphaerotilus hippei. The sequence goes on from NZ_QJJS01000012.1 coordinate 82,733, forward strand.
GGGCGGGGGAGAGCACGGTGCCGCCCACCGACAGCGAGGCCAGGCCATCGGGGGCGGAGATGGAGAAGGAGCCCGGGGTGGGGCCGGCGGCCTCGGAGACGGTGAGGTCGGAGGCATTGAGGCCGCCGTTGGCGTTGCCGTCGGTGTCGGGCACGACGACGGTGGGCACGCCATCGGTGTGGCCGGCCACGGTGATGACCAGGGTGGTGGTGGAGGTGGAGCCGTCGGCGTCGGTGAGGGTGTAGGTGAAGGTGTCCGACAGGGAGACGCCGTCCTTGAGCGCGTTGACGGCGGCGTTGGCGTTGTCCAGCGCGTAGGCGTAGGAGCCGTCGGCGTTGAGGGTGAGCGAGCCATAGGCGCCGGCCAGGGCCGAGCCGACGTTGCCCGAGGCGGAAGCGGCCGAGCCGGCGACCACGCCGGAGACGGTCGCGGCATCGGCGCCGAGCACGTCGGCGCCCCCGGCCGGGCTGTTGCCCACGGCGGAGATGACGTTGCCCGAGGCCGAGGCGAGCGTGGCGTCCTCGGTGACGGTGTTGG
>NZ_QJJS01000012.1:83365-132880 GCF_003201595.1 Sphaerotilus hippei
GCCCCGAGCACGTCGGCGCCCCCGGCCGGGCTGTTGCCCACGGCGGAGATGACGTTGCCCGAGGCCGAGGCGAGCGTGGCGTCCTCGGTGACGGTGTTGGTGTCGGCCACGGCGGCCGGTCCGGTGTCGGTGATCGAGACCAGCAGGTCGCCGGACGACGAGTTGCCCAGCACATCGGTCACCGTGACGGCGAAGCTGTCACCGATCGCCGCACCCGAGGTGTGCGTGGCCGTGTTCGGGTCGTAGGTGTAGCTGATGGTGCCGGTCGCGGCGTCGTAGCCCGACAGCACCAGCGTGCCGGCGGTGGTGACCAGCGTCACTGGCGAGGTCGTGAGCGTGGCGAGCTGGGCGGCGGTCAGCGTCGTGCCCCCGACCGTCACCGAGGCCAGCCCTTCGGGGGCCGTGACGATGAAGCTGCCCGGCGTGGCGGCAGCCGACTCCGGCACCGACAGCGTCGCGGCGGTCACGCCCAGCACGGGAAAGCTCAGCGTTGCGGTGTCACGGCTCTCGACCAGCGAGCTGCCCGTGGCGGTGTCGTAGCTGTATTCGGATGCACCGACCACCTCGGTGATGCGGGTGATGCGCAGGCCTTCCAGCAGGCCGCCGCTGTCACCGCCGGTCAGACCGGCGGCCGGAGCGATGTCGAGCGTCGCGTCGTCGAGGGCGGCCAGCACCGGCTCCAGCTCGTCGCCGGCGGGGCCTCGTGCCAGGCGGGTGCCATCGGCCTCGATCTGCACGATGCCGTCCTGCGACGTCATGATCACGTCGCCCTTCTTGATGAACTCGCCGACCTGCAGCTGGTGCACCTCACCGTCCGGCGTGCGCACCAGGGCCACGCCCCAGACGCCGACCACCTTGCCGGCGGGCAGCCGGGCCGGGACATAACCGGGCTTGAGCGTGACGGACTTGAGGCCGGGCATGGCGTTCAGGTCAAGCGACGGGGTGGTGTTCGAAGGGGTCGAGCTGGCAGCCATGGCGGTTCTTTCGGAGGTTCGGACCGGTGGGGGATCGGGTTCGGCTGCTGCCTTATCGATCCAGTTGGCGGGTTTTTCGTGAAGCGCTTCACTGCTACAGCGCCATTCCCGAGGATAACGCGGCACCCGGATCAGGGGAAACGGGTGGCTGCCAGTTTTGTCACATCCGGGCCCGCGTTGCGGTGCCCGGCCTCCAGCATCCGGGGGTGTGGCGTCCGTTCGTGCCGGCCGCAAAAGCGGGAACGCCGCGCGACCTGTCGGTCGGCGCGGCGTTCAGCAGCGGGTGACGAGGCGTTTCAGCGTTCGCTCAGCGCGTAGGCCTTGGCCTTCAGGATGGGCTTGAGCAGGTAGGACAGCACTGTCTTGCGGCCCGTCAGGATGTCGACCTCGGCCGTCATGCCCGGGATGATGGGCAGGTTGTCGGCGAACTGGGCATGCCTCGTGCGCACCCGCACCAGATAGAAGGCGTTGCCTTTCTCGTCGACCTGGGTGTCGGGACTGATGTTCTCGACCATGGCCTCCAGGCCGCCGTAGATCGAAAAATCGTAGGCGGTGAACTTGACCGTGGCCTTCTGGTTCGGGTGGATGAAGGCGATGTCCTTGGGCAGCACCTTGGCCTCGAGCACCAGCGCGTCGTCCAGCGGCACGATCTCGACGATGTCCTTGCCCGCCGTGACGACCCCGCCCACGGTGTTGGCCAGCAGGCGCTGGACCCGTCCGCGCACCGGGGACTTGACCTGGGCCTTGTCGACCCGGTCGGTCAGGGCCACCGCGCCCTCGCGCAGCGTGTTGAGCTTGCCCAGCACCTCGGACAGCTCCTTGCGGGCCTCGTTGCGGAAGGCCAGCGAGGTTTCCTGCATCTTGCGCTCGGCCTCGTTGATCGCGGCCTCGACCCGCGAGATCTGCGCGGTCGACTGCTCCAGGTCGCCGCGGTTGCGGCTCACGTCACGTTCCAGGCGGATCACCTCGACCTCGGAGATGGCGCCCGAGGCCAGCAGTGGCCGGGTGCGCGTCAGCTCCTGCTGTGCGCTCTCGAGCGCCCGCTGGGCGGTCGAGCGGCGCGAGCGGGCTTCGCTGAGCTCCTGCTGCCGCTGCACCAGCTGCTGGCGGTTGATCGAGATCATCGCTCCCAGCTCCGAGGTGCGCGACAGGTAGAGGTTGCGCTCCTCGTCGATGATGTGCAGCTCCTGCGGATCGCCGGAGGAGGGCGGCGGCGGGATGAAGCTGGTGCCTTCGGCCAGCGCCTTCAGGCGGGCCTGCTTGACCTTCAGCGCGAAGGACTGCGCCGCGCTCTCCCGCACGCCGGAGGTGGCCCGGGTCTCGTCGATGCGCAGCAGCAGCTGGCCGGCCTCGACCTCCTGGCCCTCGCGCACCAGGATCTCCGAGACCACGCCGCCGTCGAGCGACTGCACCACCTGCAGCTGGCGCGACGGGATGACCCGGCCGTCGCCGCGGGTGACCTCGTCGATCGAGGCGAAGGCGGACCAGACGATCAGCAGCACCACCACGATGGAGGCGGTGCGCACGATGCGCTGCGCGCGTGCGGTCCGGCGGGTGGAGAAGAGCTCCTCGGCCTCGCCTTCGAAGGTCACGACCGCGCCCGGCGGGGGCTGGTCGGCGACGGTGCTGCCCAGCAGGCGGCGCGTGAGCGGCTCGAGCCACAGGCGCAGGCGTTCGAGCGTGGCGAGCAGCCTGCGGCCCAGCGTGATCAGGGTGCTGTTCATCGGGACCCCCTCACGCGGCCCGGGCGATGCGCCCGGACTGCAGTGCTTCCATGATGCGGTCGCGCGGGCCATCGGCCACCACCCGTCCGCCGTCGATGACGATGACCCGGTCGACCAGCGACAGCATCGAGGTGCGGTGCGTCACCAGCACCACCGTCTTGCCGGCGGTGAACTCGGTCAGCTTCTTCGTGATCTGCGATTCGGTGGAGAAGTCCATCGCGCTGGTGGGTTCGTCGAGCAGCAGCACCGGCGCATTGAGCAGCACCGCGCGTGCGATGCCCACGCACTGGCGCTGGCCGCCGGAGAGGAACTCGCCGCGCTCGCCGACCTGCAGGTCGAAGCCGCGCGGGTGGCGGTTGACGAACTCCTGCAGGTGGGCGATCTCGGTGGCCGCCAGCACCGCCTGCTCGTCGGCGTAGGGCAGGCCCATCGTGATGTTCTCGCGCAGCGAGCCGTAGAAGAGGGTCACGTCCTGGGAGACGCAGGCGATGTTGCGCCTCACGTCGGCCGGATCGAGCTGCCGCAGGTCGATGCCGTCGAGCAGCACCGCGCCGTCCCGGGGCTGGTAGAGGCCCAGGATCAGTTTCTCGATCGTCGACTTGCCCGAACCGACCCGACCGATCAGCGCGACCCGTTCGCCGGGCTGGATGCGGAAGCTCAGGTTGTCGATGATCGAGTCGTCCCGGCCGGGGTAGGCGAAGCTCACCTGCTTGAACTCGATCGCGCCCTGCAGCTCGCGCCGGTGCAGGAAGTTCGAGCCCTGTTCCCGCTCGACCGGCTGGGCCATCACCTTGTTGAGCGACTCGAGCGCGGTGCGCGCGCCCTGGTACTGCATCAGCAGGCCGACGATCTGGCCGGCCGGGGCCAGGGCCCGCGAGGCCAGCGTGGTGCAGGCGATCAGCGCGCCCATCGTCAGCACCCGCTCGGAGATCAGGTGCACGCCGATGATCAGCACCGACAGGCTCACCATCTGCGACAGGAACTGGGTGCCGTAGCTGGCCCGGCTGGTCAGCGCACGCATGCGCATGCTGGTCTGCGCCAGCACCTGATTGCCCCGCTCCCAGCGCGACTGGATCACGCCTTCGGCCGCCTGGGTCTTGAGCGTCTCGATGCCCGACAGCGCCTCGACCAGCGTGGCGTTGCGCTGCGCGCTGATCTGGTAGGTCGACTGCGCCAGTTCGTGCAGGCGGTGCTGCAGCACGAAGCCGGCGATCAGCACCACCGCGAACACCAGCACCACCGGGATCACCAGCAGCGGCGAGATCCAGGCCATCGCCAGCATGAAGACCAGCGCGAAGGGCAGGTCGATCAGTGTGGTGACGGTCGACGAGGTGATGAAGTCGCGCACCTGCTCGAAGCCGCGCAGGTTGGAGGCGAAGGAGCCGACCGACTGCGGCCGGTTCTCCAGCCGCATGCCCAGCACCCGCTCCATCAGCGAAGAGGAGAGCTGGATGTCGATGCGCGCGCTGGCCTCGTCGAGGAAGTGGCTGCGCAGCAGCCGCATCACGAAGTCCGCGCCCAGCACCATGGCCAGCCCGGCGGCCAGCACCCACAGCGTCTCCAGCGCGTGGTTGGGCACCACGCGGTCGTAGACGTTCATCGTGAAGATCGGGAAGGCCAGCCCGAACAGGTTGATCAGGAAGGCGGCCCACAGCACGTCGCGGTAGACCAGGCGCTGGCTCGAGATGGCGCTCCAGAACCAGTGCTTGCCGGCGTTGCTGGGCAGGTCGGCGGTGCGGTCGTCGAAGCGGAAATGCGGCCGCACGAACAGCGTCAGGCCGGTGTAGCGGCGCGCCACCTCCTTGCGCGGCATCAGCACCGAACCCTGGCCGGTCTCGGGCAGCAGCACCCGTGCGTCACCTTCCTTGGTCCAGCCCAGCAGCACGCAGGCTTCGTTGTTCTTCAGCAGCAGGATGGCGGGCAGGGCGGTGGCGTCGATGCGGTGCGGCTTGACCCGCTGCAGGCGGCTGAACATGCCCACCCGCTGGCAGGCGCGCTCGGCCAGCTTCAGCGTCAGGCGGCCACCCTCGAGCGGCAGGCCGGCCGACAGCGAGGCGCGCGAGGCCCCGACGCCGTTGAGGCGGCAGACCTCCAGCAGGCAGTCGAGCAGCGGATCGGGGTGGACCAGGTCCTCGCGCACGTGGGGGGCGCCGTGGTCGTCGGGGGTGTCGGTGGGCGGCGTGTCGGACATGTCGTCAGGCCCGCGGTCGGCAGCAATGGAAGGGGTCATCCAGGATGGGGTTCTTCAGGGGATATCGGCGCAATGCACGCCGAATTGACCGCTGCGGCGGTCGGCGAAGTAGCGCTCGAGGGTCACCCGGACCGTGCGGAACGCCAGCTCGTCCCAGGGCACCTCGTCCTCGCGGAACAGCTGCGCCTCGATGGTCTCCGGGCCGGGGTCGAAGCGGGTGTCGAGCAGCCGGGCGCGGTAGAACAGGTGGACCTGGCCGACCCGGGCGACGTTGAGCACCGTGTAGAGCCCGCCGAGCTCGATGCGCGCGCCGGCCTCCTCGATCGTCTCGCGCAGCGCGCCTTCGGCGGTGGTCTCGCCGAGCTCCATGAAGCCCGCCGGCAGCGTCCACAGCCCGCGCCGCGGCTCGATGTTGCGGCGGCACAGCAGCACCTGGTCTTCCCACACCGGCAGGGTGCCCACCACGTTGAGCGGGTTCTCGTAGTGGATGGTGGTGCAGGCCAGGCAGGTCGCCCGTTCGCGGTTGTCGTCGTCCGGGACCCGGTACGTGACCGGACTCCCGCATTCACGGCAGTGTCTGATGCGGCGCTGGAGGGGCATCCGACGAGTGTAGCCTGCCGGTTTTGCATGGCATCATCGACTTCGCCCGGCCTGCGCCCAGGCGCGCTCACCAGTCGACAAAATGCACGAGGAGTCACGCTCGATGGAGCTCTACAGCTATTTCAGGTCTTCCGCCTCCTTCCGTGTGCGCATCGGCCTGGCGCTCAAAGGCCTGGCCTTCGACTACCGGGCGGTCCACCTGGTGCGCAACGAGCAGCTCGAGCCGGATTTCGAGGCCCTGTCCCCGCAGCGGCTGGTGCCCCTGCTGATCGACGGGCCGCACACGGTGAGCCAGTCGCTGGCGATCCTCGAATACCTCGACGAGCAGCACCCCGAGCCCGCGCTGCTGCCGGCCGATGCGCCCGGGCGGGCCCGGGTGCGCTCGCTCGCGCTGGACATCGCCTGCGAGATCCATCCGCTCAACAACCTGCGTGTGCTGCGCTACCTGACGCAGCAGCTGGGCGTGAGCGAAGACGCCAAGAACGCCTGGTACCGGCACTGGACCGAAAACGGCCTGCTGGCCGTCGAGCGGCGCCTGGCCCGCGACGAGGCCACGGGCCTGTACTGCCATGGCGACCAGCCCGGCCTGGCCGACTGCCTGCTGGTGCCGCAGATCTTCAACGCCCAGCGTTTCGAGTGCCAGCTCGATGCCGTGCCGACCGTGATGCGCATCTTCGAGGCCTGCATGGCCCTGCCGGCGTTCCAGAGCGCCCAGCCGTCGGCCTGTCCCGATGCGCAGTGACCTGCCGGTGCGCCCGCACGAGGCCGGGGACCCTGCCGGCTGGAGCCGGCCGCCGTCGTGGCTGCAGCCCTCGTTCTCCGGCCCGGGCGTGCGCGCCTTGATGAGCGACCGCCAGGGCGGCGTCAGTGGCGGCGCCTTCGGCAGCTTCAATCCGCGCCCCGGCATCGGGGACGACGAACGCGCCGTGTCGATCAACCGCGAGCGCTTGCGCCTGGCCGCCGGCCGGCCGCCGCTGCTGTTCCAGCAGGTCCACGGGACGGCGGTCGCGGTGCTCGACGAGCTGCCGGCCGGCGTCGACAGCCTGTCGATCGCCGCCGATGCCGTGGTCTCGTCGGGCACGGCCCACGCCTGCGAGATCCAGGTGGCCGACTGCCTGCCCGTGCTGTTCGCGCACCGGGACGGTCGGGTCGTCGGTGCGGCCCATGCCGGCTGGCGGGGCCTGGCCGGCGGGGTGCTGGAGGCGACGCTGGAGGCCCTCGGTCGCCTCGGTGGCGACGCCGCCCCCGACGCTTTTGAGGCCTGGCTGGGGCCGTGCATCGGCCCGGCCGCCTTCGAGGTCGGCGAGGACGTGCGTGAGGCCTTCTGCCGGCCCGATCCGGGCGCGGCGTCCCACTTCGTCGCCGGCCCGGGCCCGGGCAAGTGGCTCGCCGACCTGCCGGCGCTGGCCCGGCGCCGGCTGAGGGCCGCCGGCGTGCTCGAGCTCGCCGGCAACGACGGCAGCGATCGCTGGTGCACGGTCAGCCAGCCCGAGCGCTACTTCTCCTACCGGCGTGACCGGCACTGCGGCCGCATGTCGGCGCTGATCTGGCGCGAGCCGGAGGCGCCGGTTGGCTCAGGTGCGGGACTCGGCTGACGGCGGGGCGGGCACCGGCCCGGCGGCCGCCTCGAGGTCACGTTGTGCCTGTTCGGCCGCCTCCTGCGCCTTGCGGGCGCGGCGGCGTGCCGGCGTGCGCAGCAGGTAGAGCACCAGCGCCAGCGGGCCGACCCCATAGAGCAGCAGCGTCACGACGGCTCCGAGCACGCTCCCGTCGGGGTGCATCAGCTCGGCCGCGGACATCATCACTGCGACGTACATCCATGCGATGGCAACCAGGTACATCCACTCTCCTGCGTGTGGTGATCTTTCGACAGCGGACGCCATGGACCCGGCGTCATAATGAATCTGCAGGATAAGGGCTGTCACCCGATCCGCATCAAAAAGACCGGCCCCGCACGGGGCAACCGGAGGAGCTACATGACAGAACAAGCAGCGAACGCGGGCGGCGCCATGCCCGGCACCCAGGCTTTTGAAGAGGCCATGCGTTCAGCCTGGAAAATGCCGGCCTTCAGCCCGTGGGGCGCCTCGGCTCCGACCGGTCAGGCCCCATCGCCCACGTTCGAATCCGCCTTGCGTTCGCTGAGCGGATTGAAGATCGATCCGGCCGAACTGCTCGCCATCCAGACCGATTATCTGCGCGAGGCCGCGCAGGTCTGGAATCAGCGCCTGAGCGCCGATGCCGCGGCCACGCCCATCAAGGACCGGCGCTTTGCCGGCGAACAATGGCTGTCCAATCCGGTTGCGGGTTATGCCGCAGCCGTCTATCTGCTGAATGCGCGCACACTGGCCCGCATGGCGGAGGCAGTCCAAGGTGATGAAAAGACCCGTGCCCGGGTGCGTTTTGCCGTGCAGCAGTGGATCGACGCGGCGGCGCCCTCGAACTACCTCGCCCTCAATCCCGAGGCGCTGCAGAAGGCGATTTCCACCCAGGGCGAGAGCCTGGTCAGCGGGGTGCGCAACCTGATCGGCGACCTGCGCCAGGGGCATGTGTCCCAGACCGACGAAAGCGTGTTCGAGGTCGGGCGCAACGTGGCGACCAGCGAAGGGGCGGTCGTCTTCGAGAACGAGTATTTCCAGCTGCTCGAATACAAGCCGCTGACGCCCAAGGTCCACGCCCGGCCGATGCTGTTCGTGCCACCGTGCATCAACAAGTTCTACATCCTCGACCTGCAGCCGGAAAACTCGCTGATCCGCTATACCGTCGAGCAGGGCCACCGGGTCTTCGTGGTCAGCTGGCGCAATCCCGACGACGGCATGGCCGCGCGCACCTGGGACGATTATGTCGAGCACGGCGTGATCCAGGCGCTGCGCACCGTGCAGGACATCTCCGGCTCGGCCCAGGTCAATGCGCTCGGCTTCTGCGTCGGCGGCACGCTGCTGGCGTGCGCGCTGGCCGTGCTGGCCGCGCGGGGCGAGCAGCCGGCCGCCAGCGTGACGCTGCTGACCACCTTCCTCGACTTCAGCCGCACGGGCGTGCTCGACCTGTTCATCGACGAGGACATGGTGCGCCTGCGCGAGATGAGCATCGGTGCCCAGGCGGCCCAGGGCCCGAAGTTGCTCAAAGGCAAGGAGCTTGCAACAACTTTCAGTTTTTTACGTCCCAACGAGCTGGTCTGGAACTATGTTGTCGGAAACTACCTGAAAGGGGAGCTGCCGCCCCCGTTCGACCTGCTGTACTGGAATTCCGACAGCACCAACCTGCCCGGCCCGATGTACTGCTGGTATCTGCGCAACACCTATCTCGAAGACAAGCTCAAGCAGCCTGGCGCCCTGACGGTGTGTGGCGAGTCGGTGGACCTGCGCACGATCCAGGCGCCCGTCTACCTCTACGCCTCGCGCGAGGACCACATCGTGCCCTGGGAATCCGCCTACCTGAGCACCGGCATCCTGTCGGGTCCGAAGCGTTTTGTGCTCGGGGCTTCGGGACACATCGCCGGCGTGATCAACCCGCCGGCCAAGAAGAAACGCAATTACTGGCTGTGCGACGCACAGCCCGACAGCGCAGCCGAATGGTTCGCGCAAGCCCAGGAACATCCCGGCAGCTGGTGGCCGGACTGGGCCGGCTGGCTGCAGGGACATGCAGGTGCACTCAAGGCCGCGCCCAAGGCGTTCGGCAACAAGACCCATCCGGCCATCGAGCCGGCCCCGGGGCGCTACGTTCAGCAGAAGGCCTGAACCTCTGGCGGCAGATGAAAAGATCGACCCACAGATTGACAGACAGCTGACTCATCAGCGAGGAGTGCATGAAATGACCGATATCGTGATCGTTGCAGCCGCCCGGACGGCGGTGGGCAAGTTTGGCGGCAGCCTGGCCAAGGTGTCTGCCCCGGATCTCGGCGCCGCCGTGATCCGCAGCCTGCTGGAGCGCACGGGCGTCGCCGGCGAGCAGATCAGCGAAGTGATCCTCGGCCAGGTCCTGCAGGCCGGTTGCGGCCAGAACCCGGCACGCCAGACCGTCATCAAGGCCGGCCTGCCCCAGGGCGTGCCGGCGATGACCATCAACAAGGTGTGCGGCTCGGGCCTGAAGGCCGTGATGCTGGCCGCCCAGGCCATCCGCGACGGCGACAGCGAGATCGTCATCGCCGGGGGCCAGGAGAACATGAGCGCCAGCCCGCACGTGCTGCAGGGCTCGCGCGACGGCCAGCGCATGGGCGACTGGAAGATGGTCGATTCGATGATCGTCGACGGCCTGTGGGACGTCTACAACCAGTACCACATGGGCATCACGGCGGAAAACGTCGCCAAGCAGTACGGCATCAGCCGTGCGATGCAGGACGAGCTGGCCCTGGCCTCGCAGCAGAAGGCCGCCGCCGCGCAGGATGCCGGCCGCTTCCGCGACGAGATCGTCCCGGTCAGCATCCCGCAGCGCAAGGGTGATCCGGTGATCTTCGACACCGACGAATTCCTCAACCGCAAGACCGGTGCCGAAGCGCTGGCCGCGCTGCGTCCGGCCTTCGACAAGGCCGGCAGCGTCACCGCCGGCAACGCGTCCGGCCTGAACGACGGTGCCGCCGCGGTGATGGTCATGTCGGCGGCCAAGGCGGCCGAGCTGGGGCTCAAGCCGCTGGGTCGCATCGCCAGCTACGCCTCCGCGGGCCTGGATCCGGCGCTGATGGGCATGGGCCCGGTGCCGGCATCGCGCAAGGCGCTGCAGCGCGCCGGCTGGTCCCCGGCCGACCTCGACCTGCTCGAGATCAACGAAGCCTTCGCGGCACAGGCCTGCGCCGTCAACCAGGAAATGGGCTGGGACCTGAACAAGGTCAACGTCAACGGCGGGGCCATCGCGATCGGACACCCGATCGGTGCGTCCGGCTGCCGCATCCTGGTCAGCCTGCTGCACGAGATGCAGCGTCGCGGCGCCCACAAGGGCATCGCCTCGCTGTGCATCGGCGGCGGCATGGGCGTGGCCCTCACCATCGAACGCTGAGGCGGCACACGCCGTCACCGCTCGAGATCTTTCGACCCGCGGATCCCCGCGGGTCTCCCTTCAAGAAACTGATCGTCAGGAGACATGGTCATGACACAGAAAGTCGCATACGTCACGGGTGGCATGGGTGGCATCGGAACGTCCATCTGCCGCCGGCTGCACGCCGACGGCTTCAAGGTGATCGCCGGTTGCGGCCCGAGCCGTGACTTCAACAAGTGGCTCGACGAGCAGAAGGAGCTGGGCTACACCTTCTACGCGTCCGTGGGCAACGTCGCCGAGTGGGAATCGACCGTCGAGGCCTTCGCGCGCGCCAAGGCCGAGCACGGCCCGATCGACGTGCTGGTCAACAACGCCGGCATCACCCGCGACCGCATGTTCCTGAAGATGTCGCGCGAGGACTGGGACGCGGTCATCAGCACCAACCTGACCAGCATGTTCAACGTCACCAAGCAGGTGGTCAGCGACATGGTCGAACGGGGCTGGGGCCGCATCATCCAGATCAGCTCGGTCAACGGCGAGAAGGGTCAGGCCGGCCAGACCAACTACTCGGCCGCCAAGGCCGGCATGCACGGCTTCACGATGGCCCTGGCCCAGGAAATGGCGGCCAAGGGCGTGACGGTCAACACCGTCAGCCCCGGCTACATCGGGACCGACATGGTGCGAGCCATCAAGCCCGAAGTGCTGGAGAAGATCGTCGCGACCATCCCGGTCAAGCGCCTGGGTTCGCCCGAGGAGATCGGCTCGATCGTCGCGTGGCTGGCCGGCCCGGACTCGGGCTTCACCACCGGTGCCGACTTCAGCTGCAACGGCGGCCTGCACATGGGCTGATGCGGGGCCCAGGCCACCGCGGTACCGGTCCTTGACGGACTGAAGGGCGACAGGCTTCTGGCCTGTCGCCTTTTTTCATGCCGCGTCGATCATCAGGTCCAGCGCGTCGCAGACATCCTTCATGCGCCCGCTGATGACCGTCAGCTGCTTGTCGCCCGGGGCGACTCGCAGGCGCAGGGGCTGGTGGGCGGCGGCGCTGGCCGGCTGGACCTCGGCGTGATTGACGACCAGGGCCAGGCGCGGGCGCTCCAGATCGAGGCCGGTGGTGTCATGGGCGACGGTGGTGGCCTGGGTGGCCCGGCGGCGTGCCGTGACCATCATGGCCACGCTGCAGCGCCGGGTACCGCGGGCCTTTTTCGGCCGGTGCGCCGAGGCGGGTTTCAACTGGTCGATGATCAGGCGCATGGTGTTTCTCAGTGAGAGCATCTGTGACTCCAGTTGAATCGGTATCCGCGGCTCGAAGTTGAAAAATCAATCGAGCCGATTCTGCGAATACTTCACGGCCGACCCCGGCGGCGGCTCAGGTGAGCATGGTGTTGCGGATCAGGCCGACCGCCAGGCCCTCGAGCACGAAGTCCTCGGCGTCCGGGGCGACGTGGATGATCGAGAAGTCCGGGTTCTCCGGGATCAGCTCGATGCCCTGGCGCGTGCGCTGGAAGCGCTTGACCGTGACCTCGTCGCCGAGCCGGGCGACGACGATCTGGCCGTTCTTGGCCTCGCTCGACCGCTGCACGGCCAGCAGGTCGCCGTCGAGGATGCCGGCGTCGCGCATGCTCATGCCACGCACCTTCAGCAGGTAGTCCGGCCGGCGGGCGAACAGGTGGGACTCGACCGTGTACTGGCGGTCGATGTGCTCCTGGGCCAGGATCGGATGACCCGCGGCCACCCGGCCGACCAGCGGCAGGCTGAGCTGGTTCAGGGCCTGCAGCGGCAGGTCGAACTGCTGGCCGATGCCACGCAGCCGGGATTCGTTGAGCGTGCGCAGCGTGTCGCTGCGCAGCCGGATGCCGCGCGAGGTGCCGCCGATCAGCTCGATGACGCCCTTGCGGGCCAGCGCCTGCAGGTGGTCCTCGGCGGCGTTGGGTGAGCGGAAGCCGAGCTCGGCGGCGATCTCGGCGCGGGTGGGCGGGGCGCCGGTGCGTTCGATGGTGCTCTGGACCAGCTCCAGGATCTGTTGCTGCCGCGGGGTGAGTTTGGGGCTCTTGTCCACAAAAGGGTCCTTCAGGGGTGCGCTCGGCTAAGCTGGCGGCTCACCGGGCATGAGGTCCGGCGACGCGCCACGCAACGACCGATGTGAACGGGCGGGTCGGGGCTGTGAATTCATACAGAACACTGTGATTTTAGACAGCATTCCATCCATGACAAGGATTTCCGACTCCTCTGCCCGCCGTGTGGTCATTCTCGGCACCGGGGGCACCATCGCGGGCACCTCGGCCCGTGCGGGTGACAACGTCGGCTACGTGGCCGCACAGCTCCAGGTCGACGACCTCGTGGCGGCGATTCCCGGGCTGGCGAGCCTGTCGCGGCGCGGCGTCGACCTGCAGGTGGAGCAGGTGGCCCAGGTCGACAGCAAGGACATGAGCCACGCGGTCTGGCGCCGCCTGACGGCCGCGGCCGAGCGCCACCTGAAGGATCCGCAGGTCTGCGGCGTGGTGGTGACCCACGGCACCGACACGCTGGAGGAGACCGGCTACCTGCTGCAGCGGGTGCTGTCGCCGCTCAAGCCGCTGGTGCTGACCGCCGCGATGCGCCCGGCCGATGCGCTGCAGGCCGATGGTCCGCAGAACCTGCTCGACGCGGTGACCGTGGCGCTGCAGCCGCAGGTGCAGGGCGTGCTGGCGGTGCTCAACGGCGTGGTGTGGGCGGCCGCCGAGGTGCGCAAGGTCCATCCTTACCGGCTCGACGCCTTCAGTGCCGGGGATGCCGGGCCGCTGGCGTTCATCGAGGAGGGGCAGCTGCGTCCGCTGCGGCCCTGGCCTCAGGGCCTGCCCCTGGGCGCGGCGGTGCTCGACCCCGAGATCTGGCCCGAGGTCCAGCTGGTAAGCAGCCACGCGGGGGCCGACGGCCGCATCGTCGACCTGCTCTGCGAGGCGGGGGTGCAGGGCCTGGTGGTGGGCTGCACCGGCAACGGCACCGTGCACCATGAGCTGTTCGCCGCGCTGCTGCGGGCGCAGTCGCGCGGGGTCGCGGTGCTGCGTGCGCTGCGGTCGGGCTCGGGCTGCATCCTTCCGGGCAGCGCCCATGACGCCTTGCCCCACGCCGCGTCGCTGACCCCGGCCCAGGCCCGGGTCGAGCTGCTGCTGCGCCTGCTGGCGGCCCGGCGGCGCTGAAGGTGCCCCCGGCGGGCGGGCGCCGACCGGGCCGGCCGCCGGGGACCGGCTTCAGCTGCCGTCGCCGGCCTGGAGCTGCTCGAGCTCCTCGGTCAGTTCCAGCCAGCGCTGCTCGGTCGACTCGATCAGCTCGTCGAGCTGCTTGAGCTGGCGGCCCTGTTCGGCCCGGCGGGCGGGCGGCACGTCGGGGGCCGCCATGTCCTGCAGCAGGACGGCGTGGTCCTTCTGCGCCTGCGCCAGGCGGGTCTCGGCCTCGGTCAGGGCCTTGCGCACCGGGCGTGTCCGCTCGGCCTGCTTCTGGCGGTTGGCGGCCGTGGCCTTGCGATCGTCGCGGCGGGTCGCGCCGCTCTCGGCGGGCGCCGGGGTCGGGGCCACCACGGCCACCGGGGCCGGCGCGGGGGTGGCGGCCGGTCCGCCTCGGGCCGCGCGGTCGCGCTCGCGGGCGGCACGGGCCGCTTCGCGGCTCTGGTCGAGCAGCCACTTCTGGTAGTCGTCGAGGTCGCCGTCGAAGGGCTCGACCCGACCCTTGGTGACCAGCCAGAACTCGTCGCAGACCTCGCGCAGCAGCGCCCGGTCGTGGCTGACCAGCATCACCGTGCCCTCGTACTCGTTGAGCGCCATGCTGAGCGCCTCGCGGGTGGTCAGGTCGAGGTGGTTGGTCGGCTCGTCGAGCAGCAGCAGGTTGGGGCGCTGCCACACCAGCATGGCCAGCACCAGGCGGGCCTTCTCGCCGCCCGACAGGCTGCCGACCGCCTGGCCGACCATCTCGCCGGTGAAGCGGAAGCGGCCGAGGAAGTCGCGCAGCTCCTGCTCCCGGCCGGCCGGGCCCTGTTCCCGGGCCAGGCGCACCATGTGCGCGAGCGGGCCCTCGTCCGGGCGCAGCACGTCCATCTCCTGCTGGGCGAAGTAGCCGATGGCCAGGCCCTTGCCCTCGAGCACATGGCCGCCCATCGCGGCCTGGGCGCGCGCCAGCGTCTTGACCAGCGTCGACTTGCCCTGGCCGTTGGCGCCCAGGATGCCGATGCGCTCGCCCGGCAGCACGCTGCGGTTGACGTTGCGCACGATCACCTTGTCGGGCTCGCCGTCCTGGCCGGCGTAGCCGACCTCCAGCTCGTTCATCACCAGCATCGGGTTGGGCAGGCTGAGCGGTTCGCGGAACTCGAACTGGAAGTCGGCGCTGGTGAGCACCGGCGCGATCTTCTCCATGCGGGCCAGTGCCTTGACCCGGCTCTGCGCCTGCTTGGCCTTGCTGGCCTTGGCCTTGAAGCGGTCGATGAAGCGCTGCAGCTGCGCGACCTTCTCCTGCTGGCGGCCGAACGCGGCCTGCTGCTGCAGCATGCGTTCGGCCCGCATGGACTCGAAGCTGGTGTAGTTGCCGCCGTAGCGGTTGATCTTCGCCTCGTCGAGGTGCAGCGTCACCTGCGTGATGGCATCGAGGAATTCACGGTCGTGGCTGATGACCAGCATCGTGCCGTCGTAGCGCTTGAGCCAGGCTTCCAGCCAGACCAGGGCGTCGAGGTCCAGGTGGTTGGTCGGTTCGTCGAGCAGCAGCAGGTCGCCCGGGAACATCAGCGCACGGGCCAGCTGCAGGCGCATGCGCCAGCCGCCCGAGAAGCTGTTGACCGGTGCGTCGACCTGTCCCATCGAGAAGCCCAGGCCGAGCAGCAGCGCCTGGGCACGTGCGACGGCGTCGAACTCGCCGGCCTCGGCCAGCGCGACGTGGGCGTCGCCGATGGCGTGGCCGTCGTCGGCGGCCTCGGCCGCGGCGAGCGCGGCGCGGGCGGCCATCAGCTGGAGGTCACCCTCGAGCACGAAGTCGGTCGCGCCCTGGTCGGTCTCGGGCATGTCCTGGGCGACCTCGGCAATGCGCCAGCGCGGCGGCATCTCCACGTCGCCGGCGTCGGCCTGCAGGCGGTGCGTCAGCAGCGAGAAGAGCGATGACTTGCCCGCGCCGTTGCGGCCGACCAGGCTGGCCTTCTCGCCGGGTTGCAGGGTGAAGCTGGCACCGTCGAGCACGAGTTTCGTGCCGCGGCGCAGGGAGATGTTCTTGAGTTGGAGCATGGCGGCGTGCATTGTCGCCGCCCCGGCCCGCTTCCGGTCAACGCGGGGTCGGACCCGTCACGGCCGGGCCTGCCGTGCCGTGTCGATCAGCGTGATCGTGCGGGCCAGCTCGATCACCGCCATCGCGTAGTAGGCAGACCAGTTGTAGCGGGTGACGGCCCAGAAATTGGCGGTGCCCGCGACGTGGCTGGGTGGCTGCTCCAGGCCGTTGCGCAGCTCGACCAGCGCGAGCGGCCCGGTGTGCGCCAGCGCGGCGGGCTCGAGCACGGCCCCCAGCCGGGTGAACTCCGCCGCGGTGAAGCTGGGCAGGATGTCGGGCTTGAGCAGCGTGGCCAGCGAGGCCGGATCGGCGGGGGGCTGCACCGCGTAGTGGGTCGGCACGCCACGCTGCCAGCCGGCGTTGGCCAGGTAGCGGGCCACGCTGCCGATCGCGTCGACCGGGTTGCGGTGCAGGTCGATGCGGCCGTCGCCGTCGAAGTCGACCGCATGCTGCAGCCAGCTGCCGGGCATGAACTGCGGCAGCCCGAGCGCACCGGCGTAGGAGCTGCGGATCTCCGCGGCGTCCACGCCCTCGCGGGCGGCCAGCACCAGCAGCGCCTCGAGCTCGTCGCGGAAGAAGGCCGAACGGTCGCTGCGCCCGCTCGGAAAATCGAAGGCCAGCGTGCTCAGCGCGTCGATCGCCCGGAAGGTGCCGGTGTGGCGGCCGTAGAGCGTCTCGATGCCGATGATGGCCACCACGATGTCGGCCGGCACGCCGTACTGCTGCTCGGCGCGCTGCAGCGCGCCCGCATGGCGCTGGCGGAATTCGACCCCGGCGCGCACCCGCACCGGATCGACCATGCGGCTGCGGTAGGCCGACCAGTTGCGGGCATTGCTCTGCGCGGCCGGCATGATCAGCCGCGCCACGCTGGGCTGGTAGTTCGCTCCGGCCAGCGTGCGCAGCACGGCGGCGGGCTCCAGCTCGGGGTGGCGGGTGCCGACCGCCGCGGCGAAGGCCTGCACCTCGGCCCGTTCGCCGTAGGGCAGCTCGACCGGGCGCTCCTGGGTCGTGCCGCCGCTCGGCGGGGCGCTGCCGCCGTCCTGCGCCCGGGCCATCCAGGGCAGGGCGAGCAGGACCGACAGGGCCAGTGCACGGGGGGCGAGGGTCCGCCGGCGGGGCGAGCGGGAGGGGCGTTCGGCGCGTCGCAGGCGCGGGAGAGCGTGGCAGATCATGGCGCGATTGTCGCGGCCCGGCCGCCTCCGGGCGGGCCCGCCGGCGTCGCGCGGAACACAGGGCGCGCGAAAGATCGGGAAAGATCGGAAAACGGCAAAAAGGTCGCCATGGGGCCGAGACGGTACAGGGCCAAAAAAAGGGGGCGCGGACCTGCCGGTCCGCGCCCCTGTGTGAGGTGCGATGTGAGATGCGGCCGTGTGCTGCGGCCGCGCGTGGCCGCTTCAGGCGTGCACGCGGAAGGCCGACACGGTGTGGCTGAGCGTGGAGGCCTGCTGGCGCAGGCTCTCCGCGGCGGCGGCGGTCTGCTCGACCAGCGCCGCGTTCTGCTGCGTGGCGTGGTCGAGCTGGCTGACGGCCGCGTTGATCGCCGTCACGCCGTCGTTCTGCTCGCTGCTGGAGGCGGTGATCTCGCCGATCAGGTCGGCCACCTTGCGCACCTGGGCGACCACCTCCTCGATGCTGCTGCCGGCGGCGCTCACCTGGTCGGTGCCGGCGTTGACCTTCTCGACGCTGTCGGTGATCAGGGTCTTGATCTCGCGGGCCGCGTTGGCGCTGCGCTGGGCGAGGTTGCGCACCTCGCCGGCCACGACCGCGAAGCCGCGGCCCTGCTCGCCCGCGCGGGCGGCTTCCACCGCCGCGTTCAGCGCCAGGATGTTGGTCTGGAAGGCGATGCCGTCGATCACGCCGATGATGTCGGCGATCTTGCGCGAACTGGTCTGGATCTCGGCCATCGTCGAGACCACCTTGCCCACCGCCGCGCCGCCGGTCACCGCCATCTCCGACGCGTGGCCGGCGAGCTGGTTGGCCTGGCGTGCGGTGTCGGAGTTGGCGCGCACGGTGGTTGACATCTGCTCCATCGAGGCGGCGGTCTCCTGCAGGTTCGAGGCCTGCGTCTCGGTGCGCGAGGACAGGTCGGAGTTGCCCTGGGCGATCTGCGACGACGCGGTCGCGATCGCGTCGGTGCCCTGGCGCACGTCGCTGACCATGCGCGCCAGGTTGTCGGTCATGTGGGCCAGCGTGCGCTGCAGCTCGCCGATCTCGCCGGTCGCGGTCACCTCCACGCGGTGCGTCAGGTCACCGTCGGCGATGCTCTGCAGCGCCTGGACCGACTGGCGCACCGGCCCGGCGATGGCCGACGACAGCGTCAGCGCCAGGCCCAGCCCGGCCAGCAGCGCCACCGCCAGCGTGATGCCCAGCATCCAGAGCGCGCTCGCGTAGAGCTGGTTGACGTTTTCGCTCGAGGCCTTGGCGCCCTGGTTGTTCAGGTCGACCAGTTTCTGGAGCGAGGCCGTCATCATCTGGAACGACGGGACGGAGGCGACCTGCAGCAGCTCGCTGGCCTCGGCGTTGTTGTTGGACCGGGACAGCGCCAGCATCTTGTCGTGAATGGCCATGTACTGCTGCCGATGTTCGACGTACTGCTGGTAGAGCTTGCGCTCCTCCGGGCTGCTGATCAGCGGCTCGTAGGCCTGGTCGTGCGAGGCGGCTTCGGCCAGCAGCGCCGTCATGGCCTTGTCGATCTCGGCCATCTTGGCCTCATCGGTGCTGAGCACGTGCTGGGCCTCGGCGATGCGCAAGTCCGAGGTCAGGCTCCTCATCGTGGACACGTGGGTGACGCTGGGCAGCCAGTTGTCCGCCAGCTCGCCGGCTTCGCGGCCCATGCCCGACAGGCTGTGGAAGCTGGCCGCCGCAATGGCCAGGGCCAGCGCCAGCATGACGCCGAACGACGCCAGCAGTCGGCTGCGCAGCGTCAGGTTCGCAAATGCATTCATCAATCGTCTCCTCTGGAATGTGCGGCGGCAGGCAGGGCGCTGCACACCGGGCGGGGCATGTCTATCATCGACACGCTTGCGGAAAACTTCAGCCCGATTCGGGCCTGAATCACCCGCCTGTTCGTTTGGCAGGCGACCCCGAGAGCCCCGATCTGAGAAAAGCTGCAATGCGCCCTGGTTTTGTCGACCTGCAGGACCTGTTGTCCATGCCCCGCACGGTGGCGGTGGTCGGGCTGTCGGACCGTGCGTCGCGGCCCAGCCATCGGGTGGCCACCTATCTGCGCGAGGCCGGCTGGACCGTGGTGCCGGTCCACCCGCTGCTGCAGACCTGGGAAGGCCTGCCCTGCTGGCCCGACCTCGACCAGGTGCCGGTGCCGATCGACGTCGTCGATGTCTTCCGCCGCACCGAGGACGTGCTGCCGGTCGCCCGGGCCGCCGTGCGCATCGGGGCCCGCTGCCTCTGGCAGCAGCAGGGGGTCGTCAACACCGAGGCGGATCGCCTGGCGCGTGCGGCCGGCCTGCTGTCGGTGATGGACCGCTGCCTGCTGGTCGACCATGCCCGCCGGCTCGCCTGAGCCGCGGTGCCCGTGATCGCTTAAGCGTCTCCGCCGCGCCCGGCTGTCAAGCTGGGGCAAGGCAGCCGGCTTCAAAATGGAAGTTTCCGCACGATCGTTCGTGCGGAAACCGGTCACGATCCCTGGAGCAGACCCGTCCTTCCATGAACAACCTCTACGACCTCGACCTTCCACGCACGCCGGCCAACCATGTGGCGCTGTCGCCGATCAGCTTCGTCGAGCGCAGCGCCGAGGTCTTCGGTGCCCGCACGGCCGTCATCCACGGTGCGCGCCGCTACACCTGGGCCCAGGTGCGCGAGCGTTGCGCCCGCCTGGTCGCCGCGCTGAAGGCGCTCGGCGTGGGCCGGGGCAGCACCGTCAGCGTGATGCTGCCCAACACGCCCGAGATGGTCGAGGCGCACTACGGCGTGCCGGCCACCGGCGCGGTGCTCAACACGCTCAACACCCGCCTGGATGCGGCGCTGCTGGCCTGGCAGATGAACCACTGCGAGGTGCAGGTGCTGATCACCGACAGCGAGTTCGCGCCGCTGATGGACAAGGCGCTGGCGCTGCTCAAGAGCACGCACGGCCGCGAGCCGGTGGTCATCGATGTCTGCGACAGCGAGTTCGCCGGCCCGCACGAGCGGCTCGGCGCCCACGAGTACGAGGCGCTGCTGGCCGCCCATGCGCCGGTCGAGCGCCTGCAGGGCCCGGCCGACGAGTGGGACGCGATCGCGGTGAGCTACACCTCGGGCACCACCGGCGACCCCAAGGGGGTGGTGACCCACCACCGCGGCGCCTACCTGAACGCGGTCGGCAATGCGGTGACCTGGACCATGCCGCATTTCCCGGTCTACCTGTGGACGCTGCCGATGTTCCACTGCAACGGCTGGTGCTTCCCGTGGACCATCGCCTCGCTGGGGGGCACGCACGTGTGCCTGCGCAAGGTCGATGCCCGCCTGATCCTCGAGGCGATGAGCGAGTACCGCGTCGATCACTACTGCGCCGCGCCCATCGTGCACAGCCTGCTGATCGCCGCGCCCGCCGAGCTGCGCCAGGGCATCGGGCACCCGGTGCGCGGCCTGGTCGCGGGCGCCGCACCACCGGCCTCGATGATCGAGGGCATGGCGCAGCTGGGTTTCGACATCACCCATGTCTACGGCCTGACCGAGGTCTACGGGCCGTCCAGCGTCGCGGTCAAGGACCCGGACTGGGCCGCCCAGAGCCTGGCCGAGCAGACCCGGCTGAACGGCCGCCAGGGCGTGCGCTACCTGCTGCAGGAGGGCATGACCGTGATGGACCCCGAGACCCTGGCCGAGGTGCCTGCCGACGGCAGCACCATGGGCGAGATCATGTTCCGCGGCAACGTGGTGATGAAGGGCTACCTGAAGAACCCGGCGGCGACGGCGGCCTCGTTCGCCGGCGGCTGGTTCCACACCGGCGACCTCGCGGTCATGGAGGCCGACCGTTACGTCAAGATCAAGGACCGCAGCAAGGACATCATCATCTCCGGGGGCGAGAACATCAGCTCCATCGAGGTCGAGGATGCGCTCTACCGCCACCCGGCGGTCGTCGCCTGCGCGGTCGTGGCCAAGCCCGATCCGAAGTGGGGCGAGACGCCGATGGCCTACGTCGAGCTGAAGGCGCCGGACGCGGCCACCGCGGAAGAACTGATCGCGCATTGCCGCGGCCTGCTGGCAGGCTACAAGGTGCCGCGTGACATCCGCTTCGAGCCCATCCCGAAGACGTCGACCGGCAAGATCCAGAAGTTCCAGCTGCGCGAGCGGGCCCGCTCCGGCAGCGCCTGCGACTGAGCGCCTTCGACCGAGGCCGTCCGACGCAGGCGCCCCGGGCCCGGGCGCCTTGCCTTGCCTGGCCTGGCCGGGGCGGGTCCGGGGCGGTGTGACAGGGTGTGCCGCGACGGTCTGCGCCGCTGTTCCAGCGACCCGTCCCAGGATGTGACAGTGTCCCAGGTGTACCCGGCGCCACGCAGCCCCCTGCCGCAGCACCGGGCTCAGGTTTCTACCCGGTTGGGCGGTCTTTTTGACGCTGTTCCGGCGATCGAACGGGGTGGCACGCGGCATGCGATAGGAGGTGGGAGCGCGACGCAGGCCCGGCCTGCATCTCTCTAACCACCCATTGTTCAGGAGACAGACATGCTTTACGCCTATCCCGGCACGGCCGGCGCCAAGTTGGCCTACAAGGCTCAGTACGACAACTTCATCGGTGGCCAGTGGGTTGCCCCGGTCAAGGGCGAGTACTTCGATGTCATCACCCCGATCAGCGGCAAGCCCTACACCCGCGCGGCCAAGTCCGGCGCCGAGGACATCGAGCTGGCGCTGGACGCCGCTCACGCCGCCAAGGACAAGTGGGCCGCCACCCCGGCCGCCGACCGCGCCAACATCCTGCTGAAGATCGCCGACCGCATCGAGGCCAACCTCGAGGTGCTGGCCTACGCCGAGACGGTCGACAACGGCAAGGCGATCCGCGAGACGCTGAACGCCGACATCCCGCTGTCGGCCGACCACTTCCGCTACTTCGCCGGCTGCCTGCGCGCCCAGGAAGGTTCGCTGACCGAGGTCGACGGCAACACCATCGCCTACCACTTCCACGAGCCGCTGGGCGTCGTCGGCCAGATCATCCCCTGGAACTTCCCGATCCTGATGGCGGCCTGGAAGCTGGCGCCGGCGCTGGGCGCGGGCAACTGCGTCGTGCTCAAGCCGGCCGAGTCGACCCCGATCAGCATCCTGATCCTGGCCGAGCTGATCGCCGACCTGCTGCCCCCGGGCGTGCTGAACATCGTCAACGGTTTCGGTCGTGAAGCCGGCATGCCGCTGGCCACGTCCAAGCGCATCGCCAAGATCGCCTTCACCGGCTCGACCGCCACCGGCCGGGTCATCGCCCAGGCCGCGGCCACCAACCTGATCCCGGCCACGCTGGAGCTGGGTGGCAAGAGCCCCAACATCTTCTTCGAGGACATCGCCGACGCCGACGACGCCTTCTTCGACAAGGCCGTCGAAGGCCTGGTGCTGTTCGCGTTCAACCAGGGCGAGGTCTGCACCTGCCCGTCGCGCGCGCTGATCCAGGAATCGATCTACGACAAGTTCATGGAGCGGGCCCTCAAG
The DNA here is from genome assembly GCF_003201595.1 of Sphaerotilus hippei. Classification (GTDB taxonomy): domain Bacteria; phylum Pseudomonadota; class Gammaproteobacteria; order Burkholderiales; family Burkholderiaceae_C; genus Sphaerotilus; species Sphaerotilus hippei. Next base: position 105,724 of record NZ_QJJS01000012.1, read on the forward strand.
CGCGTGGCCGCGATCAAGCAGGGCAGCCCGCTGGACACCGACTCGATGATGGGTGCACAGGCCTCGGCGCTGCAGATGGACAAGATCCTGTCCTACATGGCCGTGGGCAAGGAAGAGGGCGCCGAGGTGCTGATCGGTGGTGGCAAGGCCGAACTGGGTGGTGACCTGGCCGGCGGCTACTACATCCAGCCCACGCTGTTCAAGGGCAACAACGACATGCGCGTGTTCCGCGAGGAGATCTTCGGCCCCGTGCTGGCCGTGACCACCTTCAAGACCGAAGCCGAGGCCCTGGCCATCGCCAACGACACCCCGTACGGCCTGGGCGCCGGCGTGTGGAGCCGTGACGGCAGCCGTGCCTACCGCATGGGTCGCGCCATCCAGGCCGGCCGCGTGTGGACCAACTGCTACCACGCCTACCCGGCCGGTGCGGCCTTCGGCGGCTACAAGGAATCGGGCATCGGCCGCGAGACCCACAAGGCCATGCTGGACCACTACCAGCAGACCAAGAACCTGCTCGTCAGCTACTCGCCGAACGCGCTGGGTTTCTTCTGATCGATCGACGGTTTTTCATTGCAGCCTGAATTTCGGGGGGGCCCACCGGCCTCCCCGTTTTTTTTGGGCCGGCCGTGCGTGCCGGCAGGAGATGGACATGGTTGACAGAGTGGTGGCCACGCCGGCGGCGCTGGCCCTGATCGAGCGCCTGTCGGCGCAGCATGGCGAGCTGCTGTTCCACCAGTCGGGTGGTTGCTGCGACGGCTCGACCCCGATGTGCTTCAAGCCGGGTGAGCTGGGGCTGTCGCAGGACGACGTGCTGCTCGGGCGCCTGGGCGGCCACCCCTACTACATGCACCGCTCGTCGTTCGAGTTCGCGCGCAACACGCAGCTGCTGATCGACGCGATCCCGGGCGAGGGCGGGGCGTTCTCGCTCGAGAACGGCACCGGGCTGGGCTTCCACGCCACCTCGCGCCTGTTCACCGATGCGGAGATCGCCGAACTGGCGGCGCTCGAGGACCGGCAGGCCTGAGATCGGCCCGGGCGGCATCGTCCCGGACCCCGGGGCGGCGCGGTGCGTGCCGCGCGGTCCGGGCCGGGAAGCTTCAGGCGGCCACGCGCATCGACAGGTCGATGGCCCGCAGGTGCTTGGTCAGCGCGCCCACGGAGATGCGGTCCACGCCGGTCTCGGCCAGGCTGCGGATGGTCTCCAGCGTGGCGCCGCCGGAGTACTCGACCAGCGTGCGGCCGCCGCAGGCGCGGTGGTCGCGCACCAGCGCCACCGCCTCGCGGATCTCGGGCAGCGTGAAGTCGTCGATCAGCAGCAGGTCGACGTCCTCGTCGATCGCGATGCGCGCCTCCTTCATGTTCTCGGCCTCGGCCATCAGCGGCACCGGCGCGCCCAGCGCCCGGGCGGCGTGGATGGCCTGGCGCAGCCCGCCGGCGGCGGCGATGTGGTTCTCCTTGATCAGGAAGCCGTCGTAGAGCCCGATGCGGTGGTTGAGCCCGCCGCCCACCACCACGGCGTACTTCTGCGCGTTGCGCAGGCCGGGCAGGGTCTTGCGGGTGTCGACGATGCGGCAGCCGGTGCCGGCGACCGCCTCGACGTAGCGCTGCACCGTCGTGGCCGTGCCCGACAGCGTCTGCAGGAAGTTCAGCGCGCTGCGCTCGCCGGTCAGCAGCGCCCGGGCCGGGCCGGCGATGGTGCACAGCAGCTGGTCGGGTTCGACCCGGGCACCCTCGGCCACCGACCACTGGATGCTCACGCCCGGCTCGATCAGCCGGAATACCAGGTCGAACCACGGCTGGCCGCAGATGACGGCGGCCTCGCGGGTGATCACCCGGGCGCGGGCGTACTGCCCGGCCGGCACCAGGTAGGCGGTGACGTCGCCGGTGCCGATGTCTTCGGCAAGGGCGTGTTCCACGGTGTAGTGCAGGTCGTCGGGCAGGCGGGAGAGGGACATGGCGGGCGCGTCGTGTTGTGATCCGCCACGATTGTCGCCTCTGCCGCGTTCACTTTTCTTGCACGGCGGTCGCGAGCGCCTCCCGGCCCGCGCCGACCGGTCGCAATGCCTGCACGAACTGCGCGGACGCGGCCGCCCAGGTGTACTGCTGCGCATGGCGGTGCACCGCGTCGCGCGGCAGCTCCAGCGCGGCCAGGCAGGCCCGGCGCAGGTCGGTGTCGAGCACCCCGCCGGCGCTGTCGCGCCCCACCACGTCGATCGGCCCGGGCACCGGATAGGCCGCCACCGGCGTGCCGCAGGCCATGGACTCGACCAGCACCAGGCCGAAGGTGTCGGTGAGGCTGGGGAAGACCATCACGTCCGCGCTGCGGTAGAGCGTGGCCAGCTCCGGGCCGCCCAGCACGCCCAGCCAGCGCACGTCCGGGTGGGCGGCCTCGAGCCGGGCGCGCTCCGGGCCTTCGCCGGCGACCCACTTCTCGCCGGGCAGCTCGAGCTTCAGGAAGGCGTCGAGGTTCTTCTCCACCGCCAGCCGGCCGACGTAGAGGAAGACCGGGCGGCGGCCACCGGCCTCGCGCGGTCCGTCGGGGTGGAAGGTGCCGTGGTCGACGCCGCGGCTCCACAGCCGCGGGCGGGTGAAGCCGCGCTCGCGCAGCACGTCGGCCATCGCCGGCGTGGGCACCAGCGTGGCCCCGCCGGCGTTGTGGAAATGCCGCAGCAGGCGGTAGCTCCAGTCCAGCGGCAGCCGCACCCGGGCGTGCACGTATTCCGGAAAACGGCTGTGGTAGGCCGTGGTGAAGGGCCAGCCGCGCTCCTGGGCGATGGCGCGTGCGGTCCAGCCCAGCGGGCCTTCGGTGGCGATGTGCAGGCAGTCCGGGCCGAAGGCGTCGATGCGCTGCGCCACGCTGGCGCGTCCGGCCAGCGCCAGGCGGATCTCCGGATAGGTCGGGCAGGGGATGGAGCGGAAGTCGCCCGGCGCGAGCACGCCGGTGTGGTGGCCCATCAGGCCGAGCTCGCGGCAGGTCATCTTCAGCGTGCGCACGACGCCGTTGACCTGGGGTTCCCAGGCATCGGTCACGATCAGGATTCGCATGGAGGCTCCAGAGGATGGGCGGGGGACGTGGTCGGTTGGCGTCGGCGGGCGGCGTGGCCCGGGCGGTCGTGGTGGTGCTGCCAGGCGACCCGCGACACCACCGCGGCGATCGACAGGCCGAAGCCCCACAGCAGCGCCTGCAGCGGCAGGTCCGCCGCCACCAGGGCCGAGTACAGGCCCAGCATCAGCAGCACGCTGGCGTTCTCGTTGAAGTTCTGCACGGCGATGGAGCGCCCGGCACTCAGCAGCGTGCAGCCGCGGTGCTGCAGCAGCGCGTTCATCGGCACCACGAAGAAGCCCGCCAGCGCACCGACGGCGCCCAGCAGCAGCGCGGCGGCGGGCACGCCGTCGACCAGGGTCATCAGCGGCATCAGCAGGCCCATCAGCAGGCCCAGCGGCAGCACGGCGGTGGCCCGCGACAGCGGCACCAGCCGCCCGGCCAGCACCGCGCCCAGCGTCACGCCCAGCGCGGTGACGCCCTGCAGGTAGGCGGCCTGGTCCAGGCCCAGGTCCAGGTGCTCCTGGGCCCAGCGCAGCACCAGGAACTGCAGCGTCGCGCCCACGCCCCAGAACAGCGTCGTCACCGACAGCGTCACCCGGCCCAGCGCGTCGCGCCACAGCGTCAGGTGGCTGCGCCAGAAGTCGCCCACCTGCAGCGCCGGCGAACGTGGCGCGGGCGGGTAGCGGCAGCCGCTGTCGGGAATGCGCAGGTTCAGCAGCCCGGCCAGCAGGTACAGGCCCAGCACCAGCGCCATCGGCGTTTCCAGCGGGCTCGTGCCCAGGGCCGGCAGCCGCTGCAGCAGCGCCGGGCTGACCAGCAGGCCGCCGGCCACGGTGCCGAGGATGACCGCGCAGACGGTGGACACCTCGATCCAGCCGTTGGCCCGCACCAGCTGCCCGGCGGGCAGCAGCTCGGTGACCAGGCCGTACTTGGCCGGCGAGTAGGCCGCCGCGCCGAGCCCGGCCACCGCGAACGCCAGCAGCGGGTCGCCGCCGGTGATCAGCATCAGGCAGCCCGCCGCCTTGACGCCGTTGGCCAGCAGCATCACCCGGGCCTTGGGCCGGGCGTCGGCCAGCGGGCCGACCCAGGGGGCGAGCAGCACGTAGGCCAGCGTGAAGCCGAGCTTGAGCAGCGGCACCTGCCACGCCGGTGCCGCCAGCTCGCCCAGGCGGGCGATCGTGACGATCAGCAAGGCGCTGTCGGCCAGTCCGGAAACGAACTGGGCCAGGAGGAGGGGGAGGAAGCCGGGGGTCACGGAGCGGTCAGGGCGAGTGACCGCGATTGGAGTGGGCTTGTGTGCCAGGGCTGTGACAGGGGCCGCGATCGTGGCGGCCCCGCCGGCGGGGGCGTCAGCGCCGGCGGCTGCCCCCGCCCAGCAGCGAACCCAGCACGCCGCGCACGATCTCGCGGCCGACCGACGAGCCGACGGTGCGCACCGCCGACTTGGCCAGCGTCTGCACCAGGCCGTCACGCTGGCCACCGCGCGGGCCGGTCGAGCCGAACAGCAGGCCGCCCAGCGCGCCCGACAGCATGCCCGACAGGCCGTCGCCGCCGGCCTCGGCGGTGGCCGAGCGGGCGCCGTCGCCCAGCGCCTTGCCGGCCTCGCCGCGCAGGCCGTCGGCGGTGTCGGCCGAGGTGGCCGCGCGGCCCTTGATCTTCTCGTAGGCCGACTCGCGGTCGACCGCCTGCTCGTACACCCCCGCGACCAGCGAGCCGGCGATCAGCGCCTGCCGCTGGGCGGCGGTGATCGGGCCGATCTGGCTGCCCGGGGGCAGCACGTAGACCCGCTCGGTCACGCTGGGGCGGCCCTTCTCGTCGAGCAGGCTGACCAGCGCCTCGCCCACGCCCAGCTCGGTGATCGCCGCGGCGATGTCCAGGCCGGGGTTGGGCCGCATCGTGTCGGCCGCCGACTTGACCGCCTTCTGGTCGCGCGGGGTGAAGGCGCGCAGCGCATGCTGCACGCGGTTGCCCAGCTGGCCCAGCACGGTCTCGGGGATGTCCAGCGGGTTCTGCGTCACGAAGTACACGCCCACGCCCTTGGAGCGCACCAGCCGCACGACCAGCTCGATGCGCTCGGTCAGCGCCGCCGGCGCGTCCTTGAACAGCAGGTGGGCCTCGTCGAAGAAGAACACCAGCTTGGGCTTGTCGAGGTCACCGACCTCGGGCAGCGTCTCGAACAGCTCCGAGAGCATCCACAGCAGGAAGGTCGCGTACAGGCGCGGCGAGTTCATCAGCCGGTCGGCCGCGAGGATGTTGATCACGCCACGGCCGTCGACCGTCTGCATGAAGTCCTCGATCGACAGCATCGGCTCGCCGAAGAAGCGGTCGCCGCCCTGCTGCTCGATCTGCATCAGGCCGCGCTGGATCGCCCCCACCGAGGCCGAGCTGATGTTGCCGTACTCGGTGGTGAACTCGCTGGCGTTGTCGCCCACGTGCTGCAGCATCGCGCGCAGGTCCTTCAGGTCGAGCAGCAGCAGGCCGCGGTCGTCGGCGATCTTGAAGACCAGCTGCAGCACCCCCTGCTGCGTGTCGTTGAGCGCGAGCATGCGCGACAGCAGCAGCGGGCCCATGTCGGAGACGGTCGCGCGCACCGGGTGGCCCTGTTCGCCGAAGACGTCCCACAGCGTGGTCGGGCAGGCGGTCCACCCGGGCTCGGGCAGGCCGCGCTCCTGCAGCACCTTGGCCAGCCTGGGGCTCGCGCTGCCGGTCTGGCTGATGCCGGTCAGGTCGCCCTTGATGTCGGCCAGGAACACCGGCACGCCGATGTTCGAGAGGCTCTCGGCCAGTTTCTGCAGGCTGATCGTCTTGCCGGTGCCGGTGGCCCCGGTGATCAGGCCATGCCGGTTCGCCAGGGCCGGCAGCAGGTGGCATTCGACCGTGCCGTGTTGCGCCAGAAGGATGGGATCGGACATGGGTGGGCTCCGCTGGGCCCGCGTCGCGGGGGACGGGGCGCTGAAAAAGTAAAATGCCAGTCTAGCGAAGAAAACCCCTGCTGCCGGCACGAGCGCCGGAGCGGGCCGAAACACGGGTGCGAGCGCGGCGCGCGGCACCGACCGAGGAGAAAACAAGCATGGCCGGACATTCCAAGTGGGCCAACATCCAGCACCGCAAGGGCCGCCAGGACGAGAAGCGCGGCAAGGTCTGGACCCGCATCATCCGCGAGATCACGGTGGCGGCGCGCCAGGGCGGAGCCGATGTCAGCGCCAACCCGCGCCTGCGTCTGGCCATCGACAAGGCCAAGGCGGCCAACATGCCGGCCGACCGCATCAAGTACAACGTCGACAAGGCCTCGGGCAACCTCGAGGGCGTGAACTACGAGGAGATCCGCTACGAGGGCTACGGCATCGGCGGGGCGGCGATCATCGTCGACACGATGACCGACAACCGCGTGCGCACCGTGGCCGACGTGCGCCATGCCTTCTCCAAGTACGGCGGCAACCTGGGCACCGACGGTTCGGTGTCCTTCCAGTTCAAGCACTGCGGCCAGCTGGTGTTCGCGCCCGGCACCGACGAGGACCGGGTCATGGAGCTCGCCCTCGAGGCCGGGGCCGACGACGTGGTCACCGGCGAGGACGGCTCCATCGAGGTGCTGACGCCGCCGCACGACTTCGAGTCGGTCAAGGACAGGCTGCAGGGCGCCGGCCTGAACGCCGAGATCGCCGAGGTGACGATGCGTGCGGAGAACACCATCGAGCTGACCGGCGAGGACGCCCAGCGCATGCAGAAGCTGCTGGACGTGCTCGAGGACCTGGACGACGTGCAGGAAGTTTTCCACAACGCGGCAATGGACGAATGAACTCCCGTATGAAAGTCATGGTGATCGGCGGCGGTGGCCGCGAACACGCGCTCGCGTGGAAACTGGCGCAATCGCCGCGTGTGCAGAAGGTGTTCGTGGCCCCCGGCAACGGTGGCACGGCGCTGGACCCGCGCATGCAGAACGTCGCGCTCGGCGACGTGCAGGCGCTGGCCGACTTCGCCCAGGCCGAGAAGGTCGGCCTGACCGTGGTCGGGCCCGAGGCGACGCTGGCCGCCGGCGTGGTCGACGAGTTCCGCAACCGCGGCCTGCGCATCTTCGGCCCGAGCCGGGCCGCCGCGCAGCTCGAGAGCTCGAAGGCCTTCGCCAAGTCCTTCATGAAGCGCCACGGCATCCCGACGGCGGCCTACGACACCTTCACCGATCCGGTGGCCGCCCACGCCTACATCGACCGCATGGGCGCGCCCATCGTGATCAAGGCCGACGGCCTGGCCGCCGGCAAGGGCGTGGTCGTGGCGATGACGCTCGACGAGGCCCACCAGGCGGTCGACTGGATGCTGGCCGACGAGGCCGACAACAAGCTCGGCGTGCAGCACAACGCCGGTGGCGCGCGGGTGGTGATCGAGGAGTTCCTGCAGGGCGAGGAAGCCAGCTTCATCGTGCTGTGCGACGGCCGCAACATCCTGCCGCTGGCCACCAGCCAGGACCACAAGCGCCTGGGCGATGGCGACACCGGCCCGAACACCGGCGGCATGGGCGCCTACTCGCCCGCGCCGGTCGTCACGCCCAACGTGCACGCCAAGGCGATGCAGGACATCATCCGCCCGACCATCGAGGGCATGGCACGCGATGGCATCCCGTTCACCGGCTTCCTCTACGCCGGGCTGATGATCGACGCCAAGGGCCAGCCGAAGACGCTCGAGTTCAACACCCGCCTGGGCGACCCCGAGACCCAGCCCATCCTGATGCGTCTGAAGAGCGACCTGCTGGAGGTGCTGCTGCGGGCCACCGACGGCCAGCTCGACCAGGTGCAGCTCGACTGGGACCGCCGGGTCGCGCTGGGGGTCGTGATGGCCGCCGCCGGCTATCCGCTCGATCCGCGCAAGGGCGACGTCATCCGCGGCCTGCCGGCCGAGGCCGACGACTGCATGGTCTTCCACGCCGGCACGGCCCCCGCCGGCACCGGCGTGAGCACCAGCGGCGGGCGGGTGCTGTGCGTGACCGCGCTGGGCGACTCGGTGCGCACCGCGCAGCAGCGTGCCTACCTGACCACGCAGCAGGTGCAGTTCGATGGCGCGCAGTACCGCCACGACATCGGCCATCGGGCCATCAAGCGGCCGGGCCACTGAATGCAGCCGACCCCGCACGAGGCTGCCCAGCCCACCGTCGAGGCGGTGCGTGACTACCTGACCGGCCTGCAGCAGCGCATCTGCGCGGCCGTCGGCGCGGCCGATGGCCAGGCCTTCGGCATCGACGCCTGGGAGCGTCCGCCCGGCGGGCGCCTCGAGGGCTCGGGCATCACCCGGGTGCTCGAGGGTGGCGAGCTGATCGAGCGGGGCGGCTGCGCCTTCTCGCAGGTGCGCGGACCGGCGCTGCCGGCCTCGGCCACGCAGCACCGCCCGGAGCTCGCCGGCGCGCCGTTCGAGGCCATGGGCGTGTCGCTGGTGTTCCACCCGCGCAACCCGCATGTGCCGACGGTGCACATGAACGTGCGCATGCTGGCGGCCACGCCCACCGAGGGCCCGCTGGCGGGCCGCACGGTGCGCTGGTTCGGTGGCGGCATGGACCTGACGCCCTACTACGGCGTCGAGGCCGACGCGGTGCATTTTCACCGCACCTGCGCGCAGGCGCTGGCGCCGTTCGGCGACGGGCTCTACCCGCGCTTCAAGCAGTGGTGCGACGAGTACTTCTTCCTGCGCCACCGCAACGAGGCCCGCGGCGTGGGCGGCATCTTCTTCGACGACTTCGCCGAGCTGGGCCCGGCGCGCGACTTCGAGCTGCTGCGCAGCGTCGGCGACGCGCTGCTGGCCGCCTGGCTGCCGATCGCCCAGGCGCGCCGCCACCAGCCCTACGACGAGGCGCAGCGGCGTTTCCAGGCGCTGCGGCGTGGCCGCTACGTCGAGTTCAACCTGGTCTGGGACCGCGGCACGCTGTTCGGCCTGCAGTCGGGCGGGCGCACCGAGTCCATCCTGATGTCGATGCCGCCGCAGGCCGACTGGAGCTACCAGTGGGCACCGGTGCCCGGATCGGCCGAGGCGCGCCTCTACACCGACTTCCTGCCGGTGCGTGACTGGCTGGGCCTGCAGTCCGGCGTGGCGCCTGCCGGTGACTGAGCCCGTGCGCCGGCCCGCGGCGCGGCGCATCGGCCTGCTCGGCGGCAGCTTCGATCCCGTGCACCGCGCCCACCGGGCGCTGGCCGAGGTCGCGCTGGCGCAGCTCGGCCTGGACGAGCTGCGCTGGGTGGTGGCCGGTCGGCCCTGGCAGAAGCCGGCGCAGCAGGCCGATGCGATGCACCGGGCAGCGATGGTCGGCCTGGCCATCGCCGACGAGCCGCGCTTCGTGCTCGAGCGCTGCGAGCTCGAGCGTGACGGGCCCAGCTACACGATCGACACCGTGCGCTCGCTGCAGGGCGGCCGCCCGCCCGAGGCGCTGCCCGACGACTGGTTCCTGGTGCTCGGCCAGGACCAGTACGCCAACTTCGCCACCTGGCGCGAGTGGCCCGAGCTGCTGGCGCGCGTGACGCTGGCCGTGGCCGGTCGTGCCGGCCAGCCGGTCGAGGCGCCCGCGGCCCTGGCCAGCGTGGCGCACCGTGTGGCCACGCTGCCGATGCCGGCCTCGACGCTGTCGTCCACCGACATCCGCCGCCGCCTTCGCGACGGCACTTCCCCCGATCTGCTGGCACCCCGAATGGTGGAGCCGGCCGTGGCAAGCTATATTGCGCGCCTTGGTCTCTATCGAGATCCCCCTATCCCCGAACCGCGTCATTCGCGCATTGAACCCCGGAACTGAATGGACATCCGCAAGCTGCAACGAGCCATCGTCGATGGACTGGAAGACGTGAAGGCCCAAGACATCGTGGTCTTCAACACCGAGCACCTCTCACCGCTGTTCGAACGGGTGGTGATCGCCTCGGGCACCAGCAACCGTCAGACCAAGGCCCTGGCCGCCAGCGTGCGCGACCAGGTCAAGGCGCTGGGCGGCCAGATCCTCAGCATCGAAGGCGAGGACAACGGCGAGTGGATCATCGTCGACTGCGGCTCCGCCGTCGCCCACATCATGCAGCCGGGCATTCGCCAGTACTACCACCTCGAGGAGATCTGGGGTGGCAAGACGGTGAAGGTCAAGCTGGCCAGCGAGGTGCGTCTGCTGCCCAAGGCCTCCGAAGGCCCGGCCGAGGACGACGAGGACACGCCGAAGAAGCCCGCCCGCAAGACCGCCCGCAAGGCGGTCGAGGTGGAAGCCTCGACGACGTCGGCCAAGGAGAAGCCGGCCCGCAAGCGTGCGCCCCGCAAGACCGCGGCCCCCGCTCCGGTCGCTGCACCGGTGCGCCGCTCGAGCTCGACCCGCAAGGATCCCGAGGCGCTGGAACAGGCCAAGGCCGGTGCCGTGCGCGCCGCCAAGGCGGCGGCCGTGGCCGCCGGCCAGAAGGTGGCGGCCAGCAAGGCCCGCGCCGCCAGCCCGGTCGAGGCCGAGCTGGCGCCCAAGGCGGTCAAGCCGGCGGCCCGCAAGTCCGCGGCCGGCAAGACCGCCGCGGTCAAGGCCGTCAAGACGCTGGTCATCCAGCCCGAGACGCGCCGCACCGCGCCGAAGAAGACGGCCGCCCGCAAGACCTCCAGTCGCGCGAAGTGAGCCCCGCGTCCGCCGGTCGAGCCGGTCCGGTGGCGCAAGCCATCGGGCGGGGTCCGCGATGAAGCTGTGGATGGTGGCCGTCGGCCAGCGCCTGCCGGCCTGGGCCGACACCGCCTACGACGACTACGCCAAGCGCTTTCCGCCCGACCTGAGGCTCGAGCTCAAGGCGGTCAAGACCGAGCCGCGCACCCAGGGCAAGCCGGTCGAGGCGCTGATGGCGGCCGAGCGGCAGCGCATCGAGGCCGCGCTGCCGCGGGGCTGCCGCAAGGTGGTGCTCGACGAGCATGGCACCCGCCTGACGACGACCGCGCTGGCCCAGCGCCTGCAGGCCTGGCAGCTCGACGGCCGTGATGTCGCCCTGCTGATCGGCGGCCCCGACGGGCTGGACCCGGCCCTGCGTGAAGGGGCCGATGAGCGCATCCGCCTGTCCGACCTGACGCTGCCCCACGCCTTCGTGCGCGTGATGCTGGCCGAGGCGCTCTACCGCGCCTGGTCGGTGACGGTCGGCCATCCCTACCACCGGGAGTGAGCCATGCCGGCCGACTGGATCTACCTCGCCTCCCAGAGCCCGCGCCGGCGCCAGCTGCTCGACCAGCTCGGCGTGCGCCACGAACTGCTGCTGCCCCGTCCGCATGAGGACGCCGAGGCGCTCGAGGCCGTGCGCCCCGGCGAGGCGCCCGGGGTCTACGTGCGGCGTGTCACGCGCGCCAAGCTGGCCGCGGCCGTGGTGCGGCGCCGGGAGCTCGGCCTGGCCGAAGCCCCCATCCTGTGCGCCGACACCACGGTGGCCATCGACCGCCAGATCCTGGGCAAGCCGGCGGATGCCGAGGACGCCTGCCGCATGCTGGCGCTGCTGGCCGGGCGCGAGCACCGGGTGCTGACGGCCGTGGCGCTGGACCACGCCGGCGCCACGACGCTGCAGGTGAGCGCCTCGCGGGTGCGCTTCGAGCCGCTCAGCCGGGCGCAGATCGAGCGTTACGTCGCCAGCGGCGAGCCCATGGGCAAGGCCGGTGCCTATGCGATCCAGAGCCAGGCGGGCGCCTGGGTGGTGCGCATCGCCGGCAGCTATTCGGGCATCATGGGATTGCCGCTGCACGAGACCGCGGCCCTGCTGCGTCCCTGCGGCTGGGACCTGTGAAGCCAGGCATGACCGGCGCGAGCCAAGGGAGACAAGAACCGTGCAGGACATCCTGATCAACTGGGCGCCGCAGGAAACCCGGGTGGCCATCGTCGAGAACGGGGCCATCCAGGAGCTGCACCTCGAGCGCACGCTCGAGCGTGGCCTCGTGGGCAACATCTACGCCGGCAAGGTCGCGCGCGTGCTGCCCGGCATGCAGAGCGCCTTCGTCGACATCGGGCTCGAGCGGGCGGCCTTCCTGCACGTGGCCGACGTGCACGTGAGCGGCCAGATCGGCCGGGGCCACCACCCCGACGGCCAGCCGCAGCAGCCCATCGAGAAGCTGGTCTTCGAAGGCCAGACCCTGGTGGTCCAGGTCATCAAGGACCCGATCGGCACCAAGGGCGCGCGGCTGTCCACGCAGATCAGCGTGGCCGGGCGCCTGCTGGTCTACCTGCCGCAGGACGAGCACATCGGCATCTCGCAGAAGATCGGCTCGCCCGAGCTGCGCGAGCAGCTGCGCGTGCGCATGGCCGCGCTGGTGGGCACCCGCGACAGCGGCGGGGGCGGGGGGTTCATCCTGCGCACCAATGCCGAGGATGCCACCGACGTGCAGCTGGGCGAGGACATCGCCTACCTGCGCAAGACCTGGGCGAACATCCGCGGGCTGGCGCTCAAGTCGCCGCCGGGCAAGCTGCTGCACGAGGACCTGAGCCTGGTGCAGCGCGTGCTGCGCGACCTGGTCGACGAGCGCACCAGCACCATCCGCATCGATTCACGCATCCAGTTCGAGGCCCTGCAGGCCTTCGGCCAGCAGTTCATGCCCGGGGCCACCGGGCGCCTGCAGCTCTACAACGGCGAGCGGCCGATCTTCGACCTGCACAGCATCGACCAGGAGGTCGAGAAGGCGCTGGCCCGCCGGGTCGACCTCAAGAGCGGCGGCTACCTGGTGATCGACCAGACCGAGGCGCTGACGACGATCGACGTCAACACCGGCGGCTTCGTCGGCGCGCGCAACTTCGACGACACGATCTTCAAGACCAACCTCGAGGCCGCGCAGGCCATCGCGCGCCAGCTGCGCCTGCGCAACCTGGGCGGCATCATCATCCTCGACTTCATCGACATGACCCGCGCCGATCACCAGGACACGGTGCTCGGCGAGCTGCGCAAGCAGCTCGGCCGGGATCGCACCAAGACCACGATCAGCGGCTTCACCCAGCTCGGCCTGGTCGAGATGACCCGCAAGCGCACCCGCGAGTCGCTGGCCCACATGCTCTGCCAGCCGTGCCCGACCTGCGGCGGCCGCGGCCAGGTCAAGACCGCCCGCAGCGTCTGCTACGACATCCTGCGCGAGATCCTGCGCGAGGCGCGCCAGTTCAACCCGAAGGAATTCCGCGTCATCGCCGCCGCCCCGGTGGTCGAGCTGCTGCTCGACGAGGAGAGCCAGCACCTGGCCGGCCTCTCCGACTTCATCGGCAAGCCGATCTCGCTGCAGGCCGAGGCGACGATGAACCCGGAGCAGTACGACATCGTGCTGATGTGAGGTTTCAGCAGGTCCCGCAAGGGCCCGTTTTGTTCTTTTGAAGGCAGGCCAGCCACTCGCGTCGGTACTCCGCGCCGTGCTTCTTGCGCTTCCATTCGCCTTCGCCGAGGAACTTGACTCCAGTGCGGTCGACCAGCCGCTGCAAGGGCTGGACTTCAATTGCACGAAAATCCATGCAATAAATGATCGCTGGATCAAATGTTGTCGCTAGAATTTCGTGCAAATGGCCTCGAGCTGCACGATTCAACTCCACGCTCACGGCGATTGGCACGACGTTGCCAGCGTGAGCTTGCACGGCGCGGAAAACGAGGGCTGGACATCCCGCTCCTACTCAGGCTACGCCGTCGATTGGGCGTTCCAGCACCCTGGCGCGGCGGACGCGCACGCCCTGTGCGCCCGATGGCCCGTCGGTCTGGAACCCCTGCAGGTGCCGCATTGGCCGGTGCAGGCAGTCCCATCAGGCATCTGCGCATCGCGCTCACCCCGCTGTACGACTTCGCACCGATGTACCTCCACCCGGACGGTATCGCGCGGCGCATCCGCTGGGAAGGCAACGACGCCGGTCGACCGGACTGGGCCCGCGTGCTGGACCGTGTCTGCGAACTCGGCGTGCAGGTTCAGAAAGCCCGCCGCAAGAAAGGGACGGACCTGCAACGTGCGCTGCTGGTCGAGGGCCTGAAGGCCATGGTGCCCGCACTGGAGCGCACCGCCACCGACGGTCAAGTCCTGGGTCTGGAGGCTGACGTTCTCAACCATCTGCGTCCCGGCATCCTGGCCCAGGCCCGGCAACTGGCCGCGCTGGCCTGAACCGATCATGGACAAACGCTTCAACACCCTCTCGATCCCCGAGCAGCTGGAGTTGCGCAGGCAGGCCATCGACGATGTGCTTGCACATCCGGAATGGCCACTGGCGCAGGCCGTGCGCCACCTCAAGAAGACCATGCGACTGACCACGGCGGAAATGGCCAAGCTCTCAGGCATCGGCTACCGGACCATGCAGGACATCGAGCAGGAGCGCAGTGACGGCAGCGTCCAGACCATGAACCGCATCTTCGGCATGCTGGGGCTCAAGCTCGGCGTGGTGCGAATGGGTGGCGAGCTGGGTTCGGTGCTGGGTGATGAGACTGACCCGGATTGACCGGGGTGCTCTGACCGCGGCGAGTGGCTGCCGGTCGACTGAGCCACGTCTGGGTGTGGACCCTGGACCGTGACCTGGCCGGCCTCGAGCGTCCGGCACGGCGCACATCGCCATGGCTCGGCGAGCAGCGCCAGCACCTTGCCAGCAGGCGGGCGCCTCGGCCGCTCACTGCTCGTGCTCCCACTGCGCCAGCATGTCGGCCGACAGCGCGGCGCGCACCTGGGCATCGTCGATCTTTTCCTTCAGCAGGCTGATCTTCAGATAGGGGAAGCCCTTGGCGACCAGTTCGTCCCAGCGGAAATAGGTGTCGTTGGCGCTGTAGCAGTCGCTCGACAGCATCGGGAACAGCGCCTCGACCCGCAGGCCGCCATCCTTCAGCCGCTGCGTCAGGCGCGTCTCGTAGACGTCGATCACCATCTCCTTGGTCCGGAAGTTCTGGATCGAGGCCATCGTCTGCTCGAAGACGCCGCGGTGCAGCGCCTCGTTCTGGAACACCAGGAAGAAGCTCTGCAGATGGGGGATGGGCGCGATGCTCTCGGTCGTGCCGAGCACGTCGGCCGGGCTGCGGCGGATGCGCTGGATCAGCTCGAGGAAATGCGCCTGCTGCAGCGGCCCGATGATGCTGTCGTTGACCAGCACGACCCGGTCGAAGCGCGAGCGTTCATACAGCCGCGAGGCCAGGTGTGACCAGGCGGCGAAGTCGTAGCCCTGGTTCTCGCGCACGAAGACGGCCATGCAGTCCCGGCGCAGCGCGTCATCGAGCGTGAAGCGGTCGGCGGGGCAGGGCGTGTTGAGCACCAGCGCGACATCGAAGCCGGCGGCCGCGAACGCGGCGATGTGGCGCCTGACGTGTGCCTTCACCATCGGCTGGGCGGTGAAGCTGACGAACAGGCACAGCTCGCGCCCGCTCGGCGCTCGCTGGTGGAGCGCCGTCATCGCCACGGACGTGGCCAGCCGGGGCGCGTCGCCCAGCATGTCGAGCAGCTGGTCGTAGCGGTTCTGGACCTTGCGGAATTCCCGCCTGCGCACATAGGGCAGTCGGGCCTTGAGGCCACGGCGCCAGGCGCGCAGGCGATGCTTGAAACGGATCCAGGGGCTGTTCTCGGGCATGTCGGGAGTCAAGGGTTGCAATCTCGGTCGTTCAGGGCGGCGGGCTTGACCGCCTCCAGCTCCCACAGGAACCAGGCGTGCGGACCGCGGACGGGTCGACCTCGGGCCCGCCGCAGGCTGTCGCGGATCCGGTGCGCGCACCGCCGCGGCCACGACACCGGCTCCGGCGGCTCGGGGGGCGAGTCGTCCGGTCGTGCGCTCGTGTGCTGCGACGGGTCGACCCACTCGGCCCGCCGCACCGAAAAACGGCCGGCGAAGCCGTACATCCGCGCCATCGGCTGCTCGCCGCAGAAATACGCGTGGGTGCGCTCGGTGATGATGTTGACGTGGGTGGGGTCCTGGAAGGCCTCGATGCTGGGGTAGGTCGGCGTGATGGCGTAGAAGCGTCCGCCCGGGGCCAGCACCCGCCAGACCTCGTCCATCAGCCGCACGAACGGAAACAGGGTGGAGGTTCCGCTGGGCGTGACGATCAGCCGGGGCACGTGCTCGATGAAGTCGAAGGCCGAGACCGAGGCAAAGCTGTGGTCCGGCCAGGGGATCGGGTGGAGCACCAGGTTGGCGACGCGGTACTGGATCGACGGGTCGGGCAGGTCGGCCGGATCCAGCGCCTGCAGGTCGACGCCGCACAGCTGCCGGCGACCGTAGGGGTTGCGCGGACAGCGGCCGCAGCCGAGGTCCAGGTGTCGATCGGGGAGCGTCATCCGCGGATTATTGCCCCCGGACCCGGCCGTGGCGCCTCGCCATGTGGCGCTGGCTCAGACGGGTCGCCAGCGGCTGCCGCTGCGCAGCATGTGCAGGCTGCTGCCGTGCTGCGCCATCTCCTCGCGGGACCAGCGCTCGCGCTGGCGCTCGCGCTGCAGCTTGAAGCGCTTGCGCCCCAGCCAGCCCAGGCCGAGGCGACTGTAGAAATAGTGCCGGTCGCCCAGCGTCTTGGCGCCGGTCTCCTGCTTGATCGCCTTCTGGGTGATCGAGCCGAAGTGGTGCAGCACGGCGTCGCCGACCGTGCCCACCGGGAGGCCCGAGCGCAGGCAGCGCACCAGGAACTCGATGTCCTCGTGGCCGCCCAGGCGCCGGTCGGTGTCGGGGAAGCCGATCTGCTCGAACACGCTGCGGTGCACGGCGAAACACACGCCGTGGAACCAGCCGCGCCGCACCGTGCCGGCCATGCGGCGCTGGTAGTCGGGGGCGAAGGTGGCGAAGCCGTAGTCGTCGTCGCCCTCGAGCAGCGCCGGGCTGACGACCTTCAGGCCTTCGCGCTCGGCCGCGTCGAGCATCGTGTCGATGGCGCGCGGCCCGCTGAGGATGTCGTTGTTGAGCAGCACGACCCAGTCGGCGTCACCGCACAGGAAGGCGCCTTGCGCCCAGGCGCCGCCGCAGCCCAGGTTGACGCGGTTGTGCACCGAGCGCAGGGCCGGGGTGTCGGCCAGCCAGCGGGGCGTGTCGTCGGTGCTGGCGTTGTCGATCACCAGGATGTCGCCGGGGGCCACGCCGTGCTCGATCAGGCTCTCGACGCCCTGGCGGGTGTAGCGCAGCTGGTTGAGCACGGGGATGACGATGCGGTAGCGGGAGAAGACGCTCATCGGGATTCAGTTCTCGACCAGTCGATAGTGCTTGTGGCTGAGGTCCCAGCCGAACCAGCGCTCCAGCCGCATCGCATGGCGGTGCTTGCGCTCGCGGCGCGTCAGCGCGTGGTCCGGATCGGGTTCGAAGAAGGGTTCGGCGTCGCTGGCCAGCCAGGGCTGCACCACCGCCGGGTGGCTGCCCTCGAAGCGGCGCAGCGCCTGCGGGTCCAGGCTGTAGCGCATCTTCGGGGCGGCGCTCGACCAGTACTTGCTGACCTGGTCCATCTTGGCCTGCATGTAGTCGAGCCGGCGCACGTGGCCGTAGTGGTAGATGTGGGCGTTGGCCAGCGCGGCCTTCGGGTGGCGGCCCTGGCGGTGGCGGTCCATCACGACCCAGAACTGGCCGTCGGGCGCGTAGGTGCGGATGGTGTTGCGGATCAGCCGGCATTCGCGCCGGTACCAGGCCGGGCTGACGGCCAGCCACTGCGGCGAGCCGTAGAAGTGCAGGTAGTCGAACACCAGCGCCTCGACCTCGGGGTTGCCGTGGTGGCGATCGACCGACGCCCGGATGGCGGCCAGCTCGCCCTCGTGCAGCACCTCGTCGCCCTCGAGGTAGAAGGCCCAGTCGCCGGTGCAGGCGTACTGCGCGATCATCTTCTGCTGGGCATAGACGAAGCCACGCTCGGCCATGCGCTCGTTCCAGAGCGTGTCGATGATGCGCAGCTTGGGCTCGCGGGCGGCCAGCGCCCGCACGCGGGCGACGGTGTCGTCCTCGCCCGCGCCCAGCGCGATCACGAACTCGTCGACCAGCGGCAGCAGCGAGCGGATCGAGGCCTCGAACGGAAAGCCGAGCTTCACGCCGTTGCGCAGGAAGGTGAAGCCGCTGATGACGGCGCGCGCGCTCATGACTGGAACTGCAGCGCGTGCAGTCGGGCGAACAGGCCACCACGGGCCAGCAGTTCGGCGTGCGTGCCCTGCTCGGCGATGCGCCCGCCGTCGAGCACGACCACCCGGTCGGCCCGCTCGATGGTCGACAGGCGGTGGGCGATGACGATCGAGGTGCGCCCGGCCATCAGGCGCTCGAGCGCGCCCTGCACCAGGTGCTCGGACTCGGAGTCCAGCGCCGAGGTGGCCTCGTCGAGGATCAGCAGCGGCGCGTCCTTGTAGACCGCGCGCGCGATCGCCAGGCGCTGGCGCTGGCCTCCGGACAGGCGCTGGCCGTTGTGGCCGATGACGGTGTCCATGCCCTCGGGCAGGCTGGCGACGAAGTCCTGCAGGTTGGCCGCCACCAGCGCGGCCTGCACCCGCTCGCGGTCGAGCTCGAAGCCGAGCGAGACGTTGGCCGCGACGCTGTCGTTGAACAGCACCACGTCCTGGCTGACCAGCGCGAACTGGCGCCGCAGCGCCTCGATGTTCCACTCCTGCAGCGCGACGCCGTCGATCTCGACCCGCCCGCTGGTGGCCTCGATGAAGCGCGGCAGCAGGTTGATCAGCGTGGTCTTGCCCGCGCCCGACGGGCCCACCAGCGCCAGCACCTGGCCGGCCGGGATGTCCAGGCTGATGCCGTCGAGCGCGGCCGCACCCTGTTCGCCGTAGCGCACGCCCACGTCCTTCAGCGCGATCGTGCCGGTCGCGCGGGCCGGGGCGTAGGGGCCGTCCTGCTCCTGCGGCACGGTGTCGATCAGGTCGAGCGCCCGGTCCAGCGAGGCCAGGCCGCGCGTGATGGGCACCGCCACCTCGGAGAGCTTCTTGATCGGGCTGACCAGCATCAGCATCGTGGTGATGAAGGCGACGAAGCTGCCCACCGACTGCTGCTCCTGCCCGCTCTGCCACATGGCGGTGACGATGACCGCCGACAGCGCGATGGCCGCGAGGATCTGCGTCAGCGGGGTCATCGTCGAGGCGGCGGCGACCGACTTCAGCGCCAGGCGGCGCATGTGGTCGCTCATGCGGAAGAAACGTTCGGTCTGCTGCGCCTGGGCGCCATGCAGGCGCACCACCCGCCAGGCCTGCACGTTCTCCTCGACCGTGTAGGCGAGGTTGTCGGCGGCCCGCTGGCCCTCGTGGGTCAGGCGGTGCAGCCGGCGGCTGAGCGTGCGCATCACGTAGGCCAGCGCCGGGAACAGCACGGCCACGAACAGCGTGAGCTTCCAGTTCATCCAGATCAGCGAGCCCAGCAGCGCCACCACGGTCAGCAGGTCACGGAACAGCGACAGGCCCGAGCTCGACAGCTGCAGCGCGCCGCTCTGCACCTCGTGGGCGAGCATGTTGGTCAGCATGCTGGCCGAGTGGTCGGCGTAGAGGCGAGGGTGGGCGTCCATCAGCCGGGTGAACAGGGTCTGGCGCAGCTTCTGCGTGCCCTCGTAGGCCACCCAGGCCAGGCAGTACTGCGCCACGTAACCCGCCAGGCCCCGGATGAAGAACAGGCCGACGACGACCACGGGCACCTGCCACAGCGGCACGCCGCCCTTGAAGCCTTCGTCGAGCAGGTACTTCAGCAGCTGCGGCACCAGCGGCTCGCAGCCGGCGACCACGACCGTGGCCACGGTGGACAGGATGAAAGCCCGTCGGGTATGGGAAAAATACGGCCAGATGCGGCCCAGGCGGCTGCGCAGATGCGAAAACGACACGCGATTTGTACTTTCTGCAGGAGGGGACGGAGCGGGCGAGATTATGGCCCGCGCGCCCGGCCGGCCTTCGCGGCGGCGGGGCGTCTCTACAATGCGCGGGTTCGAACCACGCCTTGATGCAATCGCCTTGACAGCTCCGATCGTTACCCCGCCGAGCGTGCCGGCCCTTCGCCCCAGGATCTCGGTCTACGTGATCGCCTTCAACGAGGCCGAGAAGATCCGCGACGCGGTGTCGAGCGTGCTGTGGGCCGACGAGATCATCGTGGCCGACTCGCACAGCACCGACGGCACCGTCGAGATCGCCGAGGGCCTGGGCGCCCGGGTGGTGCAGATCGACTTCCAGGGCTTCGGCGACCTGCGCAACCGCGCGATCGCCCAGTGCCGCGGCGACTGGATCTTCAGCCTCGATGCCGACGAGCGCTGCACGCCCGAGGTGCGCGACGAGGTGCTGGCGCTGGTCGACGGCGCGGCGCGCCACGACGCCTACTGGGTGCCCCGGCGCAACTACTTCATGGGCCGCTGGATCCGCCACTCCGGCTGGTACCCGAACTTCCGCCAGCCGCAGCTCTTCCGCCGCGGCGCGATGCGCTACACGATGGAGCCGGTGCACGAGGGCTACGAGATGCTGTCGGGCGGCCAGCCGGGCGTGCTGCGCCACGCGATCTCGCAGTTCCCCTTCCGCAACCTCGACGAGGTGATGCGCAAGGCCAACCGCTACTCCACGCTGGGGGCGGCCAAGGTCAGGCCGGGCCGCGCGTCGATGTCGCGCGCGCTGGTCAGCGCCACCTGGGCCTTCGTCAAGCACCTGGTCTTCAAGCGCGGGCTGCTCGACGGCTGGGCCGGATTCATCATCGCCTTCGCCTATTTCGAGCAGACTTTCTACCGCTACGCCAAGCGCTGGGAACAAGACATGGACTTTCAGCGTCCACCCCAGGCGCCCGTGCGGCGCACCGACCGGCCGGCGTGACGCCGCCGCTCACCGACACGACCTTCCATCCGTTCCATGCCACCACTGATCGACATGACATTGAACCGACGCTCGTTGCTGGGCACCCTCGGAGCCGGCACGCTGCTGGGCAGTCCGCTCGCGGCGCTGGCCCAGTTCCGTGTCGAGGTCTCGGGCATCGGCGCCACGCAGGTGCCCATCGCGATCGCGAAGTTCAAGGACGAGGACCGCGCGCCGCAGCCGATCTCGGCCATCGTGCGCGCCGACCTGGAGCGCAGCGGGCTGTTCAAGATGATCGATGCCTCGTCGGCCAACCTCGACGAGAGCGCCAAGCCGGTGCTGTCGGAGTGGCGCTCGCGGGGCACCGACGCCTTGCTGGCCGGCTCGGTCACCCGCCTGGCCGACGGCCGCTTCGACCTGCGCTACCGGCTCTGGGACGTGGTCAAGGGCAGCGAGATCGGCCTGCAGAGCACGGCCGTGCCCAAGGACGACCTGCGCCTGCATGCCCACCGCATCGCCGACGAGGTCTACCAGCGCCTGACCGGCGACAAGGGCATCTTCTCGACCCGCATCGCCTACGTCTCCAAGGCCGCCGGCCTCTACTACCTCTGGGTGGCCGACGCCGACGGGCTGGGCGCCCAGGAGGCGCTGCGCAGCGCCGAGCCCATCATCTCGCCGGCCTGGTCGCCCGACGGCCGCGAGCTGGCCTACGTGTCCTTCGACACCCGCAAGGCGGTCGTGGTGGTGCAGGACGTCTCGAGCGGCAAGCGCCGGGTCGTGGCCAACTTCAAGGGCTCCAACAGCGCCCCGGCCTGGTCGCCCGACGGCGAGCGGCTGGCGGTGACGCTCACGCGCGACGGCATCTCGCAGCTCTACGTGATGAACCGCCGCGGCGAGGGCCTGCAGCGCCTGACCAGCAGCGGCGCGATCGACACCGAGGCCGCCTGGGCGCCCGACGGTCGCAGCCTCTACTTCGTCAGCGACCGGGGCGGCGGCCCGCAGGTCTACCGCATGCCGGCGGGCGGCGGGGGCGCCGAGCGCGTGACCTTCTCCGGCAACTACAACATCAGCCCGGCGATCAGCCCGGACGGCCGCTACATGGCCTACATCACGCGCCAGGGCGGCGCCTTCAAGCTGATGCTGATGGACCTGGCCGGGGGCAGCGTCACCGGCCTGACCGAGACGAGCGAGGACGAGAGTCCGTGCTTCGCCCCCAACAGCCGCCTGATCATCTACGCGAGCCGCGCCGGTGGCCGCGACGTGCTGATGACCACCAACCTCGACGGCACGGTGCGCGCACGGCTGGCCGCGCCGCAGGCCGACGTGCGCGAGCCCGTCTGGGGCCCGTTCCAGCGCTGATCCCTCGATCCCTGTGGAGAAACTGATGCAAACACGAACTGCTCATTCGACGGCCTGGCGGGCCTGCTGTGTCTGGATGGCGGCCGCGTCGGTGCTCGCCCTGGCCGGATGTGCGTCCAGCACCCGGCTGGATGGTCCGGCGCCCGTGGAGTCCCGCGGCGCGGGCGGGGCCGGGGCCGACGGGGCCGGTGGCACCGGTTCCGGCGTCGACGGCGCGGGCGGCAGCGCCTCGCAGGTCGCCCGCGTCGACCTGGCCGGGGGCGCCGATGCCGCCGGGGCGGCTGCCCAGGCGGGCGGTCGCATCGTCTACTTCGACTACGACAGCTACGTGGTGCGCCAGGATGGCCAGGCCATCGTGGCCGCCAACGCCCGACGCCTGAGCGCCGACCCGAAGCGCCGCCTGCTGGCCGAGGGCCACACCGACGAGCGTGGCGGGCGCGAGTACAACCTCGCGCTGGGCCAGAAGCGGGCCGACGCGGTGGTGCAGGCGATGCTGCTGCTGGGCGTCAAGGACGGCCAGGTCGAGGCGGTCAGCTTCGGCAAGGAGCGCCCGGCCGAGACCGGCTCGGGTGAGGCGGTGTGGGCCAGGAACCGCCGCGTCGAACTGAAGGACCGCTGACATGTCCACCGTCCACCGACTGCGCGCCGTGGCCGCCTCCGCCCTGGTGGCGCTGGCCTGCACGGCCGCCTGGCAGCCGGCGCATGCCGGCCTGTTCGACGACGAGGAGGCCCGCAAGGCCATCCTCGACCTGCGCAACCGCATCGACCAGAACCAGAAGGCGGCGCTGGCCCGCGAGGCCGATTTCAACGAGCAGATGGCGACCACGCGCCGCAGCATGCTCGACCTGAATGCCCAGATCGAGACGCTGCGCGCCGAGGTGGCCCGCCTGCGTGGGGCCGACGAGCAGTCGACCCAGTCGATCAAGGAGCTGGCCAGGGACCTGGCCGAGGTGCAGCGCAAGCAGAAGGACCTGAGCTCCGGCGTCGAGGACCGCCTGCGCCGCTTCGAGCCGCAGAAGGTCAGCCTCGACGGACGCGAGATCACCGTCGACCCGCAGGAAAAACGGGCCTACGACGACGCGATCGCCGTGCTGCGCAAGGGCGAGTTCCCGGCCGCGATCCAGGCCTTCCAGGGCTTCGAGCAGCGTTTCCCGTCCAGCCCGTACGCCGGCCATGTGCAGTACTGGCTGGGCAATGCCTACTACGGCAACGGCGACGTGAAGGCCGCGATGGGCTCGTTCCGCAGCATGCTGTCGGCCACGCCCGACCACCCGCGCGCTGCCGAGGCCATGCTGGCGCTGGCGAACTGCCAGATCGAGCTCAAGGACCCCAAGACCGCCCGCAAGACGCTGGAGAACCTGGTCAAGAGCTTCCCGCAGTCCGAGGCGGCCCAGGCGGCCCGCGACCGGCTGGCCCGGCTCAAGTGAGGCGGCGTTGCGCGTGAGCGAGGCGATGGAGGCCGATCTCGAGCGGCGTTTCGGCGGCCTGCGCCGACTCTGGGGCGACGAGGCCTACGCCCGCCTGCGCGGCGCGTCGGTCGGTGTGGTCGGGGTCGGCGGGGTCGGCTCCTGGGCGGCCGAGGCGCTGGCGCGCTGCGGCGTTGCCGAGCTGCTGCTGGTCGACCTGGACCAGGTCGCCGAGTCCAACATCAACCGCCAGGTCCAGGCGCTCGGGGCCACCGTCGGTGCCGCCAAGGTCGACGCGCTGCGGGCGCGCATCGCCGACATCCATCCCGGCTGCCAGGTCCGCGTCGTCGAGGACTTCGTCGAGCCCGACCGTTTCCCGCAGATGCTGCCGGTGCGTCCGCAGGTGCTGATCGACGCCTGCGACGACCGCCAGGCCAAGCGGGCCATGGCCCGCTGGGCGCTGGCCGGCCCGCACGCGCTCGTGATGGTCGGTGCCGCCGGCGGCAAGAGCGAGGTGCAGCGCATCGACCTGGCTGACCTGGCCGATGTCACCCACGACCCCTTGCTCGGGCGCCTGCGCCGGCAGCTGCGGCAGGAGGGGCTGGCTCCCGCGTCCGGCCCGATCGGCCTGCGCTGCGTGTTCTCCCGCGAGACCGTGCAGCAGCCCGACAGCAGCTGCTCGACCGACGGCAGCCTGAACTGCCACGGCTACGGCTCCTGCGTGATGGTGACCGCCTCGTTCGGCATGGCCGCCGCGGCTGAAGCCGTGCGCCTGATCCGCACCGGCGCGGCCTGAGCCCGGCATTGGCGGAATTTTGGCGCGCAAGTGTTGACACCCAACAATTTCATTGCTTAAAATCTAAGGCTTCACTGGTTCAGGGTTGTTAGCTCAGTTGGTAGAGCAGCGGACTTTTAATCCGTAGGTCGCAGGTTCGAGTCCCGCACAACCCACCAAATCTGTGATATAGTGGAAGGCTCCGGTTAAGTCGGAGTTGATAAGTGGGGCTCTTAGCTCAGTTGGTAGAGCAGCGGACTCTTAATCCGTAGGTCGAGTGTTCGAGTCACTCAGGGCCCACCACCCACACCAGTTTCATTTCGCCCTGGCGAACACGCTGAAAAGCGGATTCATCAGGACGAGACGGGCTCTTAGCTCAGTTGGTAGAGCAGCGGACTCTTAATCCGTAGGTCGAGTGTTCGAGTCACTCAGGGCCCACCAAAATTTAAGAACGAAAACAAGGACTTAGCGAGAGCTAGGTCCTTTTTTCATTGGGCATCGGACTTTTGATGTCCGTTGCTCGGTGCATGTCCGGGGTGGGGAGGTCAGGTCCGCTTGAGGGGCTGGTCTTTCGGGCTCGTGGACCTGCTGCCGTGACGTCGTGCCCCGGGGTTTTGATGCTCCTGTGCCAGATGCGATGTGAGGCGGCGTCGACGAGGCACCACAGTGCGGTCTTGTCGGTCCTGGACGCACGAGGTCCGAGCGGAGCGGTGCGTTCCGCGTGTGACTTCGACACGTGCACTTCTGTGAGCCCCCAAACCCCCCCAAGGGCTTCAAGAACTTGAGTCGCACCGACGTTGGGTGGGGAGGAACCGCGCTCGGTCCTTCTCGATCCCTCCGTGCCGCTGTCTTGATCGTGCGGCTGCAGGCGTACTGAAGCGTTCCTTCCGTGCCGTCTCCAGTTCAGGGGCTGGGCTGGATTCCGCCTCACGCCTCACTGAGTTTCAAACTCATGACCACGTCTCTGTCAGATCTTCCGGACCGTTCGTCCAATTGGAGCTGCGTCTGGCAATGTTGTGAACGAGTACCGCGCCGACGTCTGTTCGGTTGCGTGGCGAGCAGGAGGGGTGGCTACATTTTGTCCCACAGTAATCAAACCATGGGGCGGGACAACAGCAGGTTGTGGAGGCTCGCCCCCCCAGCATCAATGCGATCAGCCCTCTTCGTCGACTTCGACAATGTTTACACCGGACTGCGCAGCCTAAGCCCAGCCTACGCCGACACCTTCGCCGCAAATCCGTCGCGCTGGATGGCCTGGTTGACCGATGCTCTTCAGCGCCCAGCTGGTGCCGACGGCAGCGCGGCGCGGCGCATCTTGGTCCGGCGCTGCTATCTCAACCCGGTGGTTTACCAGCGCCATCGAATTGGCTTTAGCCGAGCCGGCTTCGAGATTGTCGATTGCCCACCCATGACGAAGGCCGGCAAGACCAGCACGGACATCCACATGGTGCTGGACATCATCGACGTCCTTCAGGCCAGCACCCGCTACGACGAGTTCATCGTCTTTTCGGCAGATGCGGACTTCACCCCGGTGCTGCGCAAGCTCCGGCGAGAGGACCGGCGAACGACGATCTTTGCGGCCGGTGCTACCTCCGCGTCCTACGACGCTTCCGCCGACCTGATCGTCGACTTGGACGCCTTCATCCATGATGCACTCGGCTTCGATGATGAAGAAGCTGCTCGCGAGACCCCCAATCTGGAAAGCCTGCTCGCGCAGGCCGAAGGGCTGGTTTGGGAGACGGTCGACAACGCAGACCAGCCCGTCCCATTGCCGGGACTGACCAAGATACTGGCCACGCGCATTCCGGCGCTGCCAGCAACTGAATGGGCCGGCAAAGGAACGTTCTTTGCGCTGCTCAAGAGCCTGCCGCTGGATCCACTGCGCATTGATCGAGAAGAGAACACCTTGCTCGATCCTCGCCGTTTGAATGGGCATGCAAACGGCACGACGGCCGCTAGAGTCGTCATGCCGTCAGGCTCGCCGAACAAATCGGACCCTCGGCAGGCTGCGCAGGTTGCCGACCAGCTTTCTCGGCTCATCGCCGACGAGGTGGCCGAGTCCAACCGCCCGATCGCGGTGGCGCGGCTCGCCCAACTCGCCCGTGCGGAGTTCCCCGGCATCGAGGTGACTTGGCTCGGTCACGGCAGCTGGAAGAAGCTGCTGGAGTCACTTCGCCCACCCCATGTCAAGATCGTCTGGCAGCAATTGGCTGGCTGGGCGCTCGATCCCGATCGGCACACACTGGACCTAGCGGCGGCTGGCACGGTTGCCCACGTCTCAGCGGCCGACAGTGCGCGTGCCGCGAAGGTTTCCCGCCTGCTGGAAGCGGTTGACCTTCCTTTGTTGGAGCCTGCCAAGTACCGTGCACAACTGGAAGCGTTGTCCATGGCTCTGGACGACCAGCCCTACGTGCTGACCAACGTCACCAAGTCAATGCGCGACCACTGCCAGCGCTTGGGGCAGCCGGTCAGTCGTGAGCAATGCCTGCGGCTGTTGCGCACATTGGTGTACGACGGCTTCAACCCTGAAGCTGATCCCCACGGCTTCGAGGATCTTGTGGCGATGACCTGCGGGGTGATCGTCTCGGCTTGTGATCGTGAAGGTGTGCCTGTAGACGACGCCGACCGCTTCGAGCTTCTGCAGTGGATGACAGATCAAGAGGCTGAAGCGGTTGAGTGAGAGGGAATCTCCACATCTCTTGCGGCAAACGTAGCTGTCCAGTCCCGAATGTTTATGAGCCCGCCGACAAAAAGCTTGGGCGTACTGGAGCGTACCTTCCGTACCGCCGTCGGAATTCGAAGAGTACATCCACTTCAGAGGCAACATCAGGGCGATTGCATGAAGCCACGGTCTCAACATATGGCAGGAGGCTGAGCGACATGGGAGCGTCATCGCGGCTGCAAGCCCAACAGGAACTGCAG
>NZ_QJJS01000013.1:0-117488 GCF_003201595.1 Sphaerotilus hippei
CGGGGGGATCAAGGTGGACAACATCAGGCGGGTGGCCGATGCGGGGGCGGACACCTTCGTGGCGGGCAGCGCGATCTTCAATGCGCCGGACTACCGCCGCGTGATCGACACGATGCGGGCCGAGCTCGCCGAGGGACAGCGATGAACGCACCGCTCTACGCCATTCCCGGGTCGGCTCACCCGCCGGCGTCCGCTCCGGCCGCCGGGACCGTGCCGCGGTCCGATGCCCCCCGCACCGTCGCCGAGGTGCTGGCCGCCAGCCAGGTCGAGGCGGTGATCGACGAGCTCGAGCGTGACCTGATCGGCCTGGCGCCGGTCAAGCAGCGCATCCGCGACATCGCGGCCCTGCTGGTGATCGACCGGCTGCGCCTGAGCTTCGGCCTCGCGGCGCAGAACCCCAGCCTGCACATGTGCTTCACCGGCAACCCGGGCACGGGCAAGACCACCGTGGCGTTGCGCATGGCCGAGATCCTGCACCGGTTGGGCCATGTGCGCAAAGGCCATGTGGTCAGCGTCACGCGCGACGACCTGGTGGGCCAGTACATCGGCCACACGGCCCCGAAGACCCGCGAGGTGCTGAAGAAGGCCATGGGCGGCGTGCTGTTCATCGACGAGGCCTACTACCTCTACCGTCCCGACAACGAGCGTGACTACGGCCAGGAGTCCATCGAGATCCTGCTGCAGGTGATGGAGAACCAGCGCGACGACCTGGTGGTGATCCTGGCCGGTTACCAGGACCGGATGCAGACCTTCTTCCAGTCCAACCCGGGCATGAGCTCGCGCATCGCCCACCACATCGAGTTTCCGGACTACGCCGCCGCCGAGCTGCTGGAGATCGCCGACCGCATGGTCACGGGCATGAACTACCGCTTCGGCAGCGAGGCCCGCGACAAGATGGCTCATTACCTGAGCCTGAGGATGGGGCAGCCGCATTTCGCCAACGCCCGCAGCGTGCGCAATGCGCTCGACCGTGCCCGCCTGCGCCAGGCCAGCCGGCTGTTCGCCGATCGCCACCGCGAGCTGAGCCGCGAGGACCTCGTCACCCTGGAGGTGGCGGACCTGGCCGGCAGCCGGGTGTTCGACCTGGCCGCAGCGCCGCCCCGTCCGGCGACACAGGATTCCTGAAACGACCGCAGAACCGAGGATGCCGAGATGAACACGACATTGGAGACCTGGCTGGCGACCCAGCCGACCGCACTGGCCGACGTGCTTCGCCACATCGCCCAGGCCTGCAGCGAGATCGCCCGCCTGTGCGCGCATGGTGCGCTGACGAGCGCCTCCGGGGGCGACGGTGGCCACGGCCCGGCCGGCGAGGCCAATGTGCACGGCGAGGTGCAGCAGCGGCTCGACGTGCTGGCCGACCGGGCGATGGCCCTGGCGCTGGCCCGCAGCCCGTTCGTGGCCGGCTGGGCCAGCGAGGAGCAGACGCTGCCCGTGGTCGCCCCGCTGGCCGATCCGGCTGCGCCGTATCTGGTGCTGTTCGATCCGCTGGACGGATCATCCAACATCGAGGCCAACATCTCGGTGGGCACGATCTTCTCGGTGCTGCCCCACCTGTTCCGTGGCGCGGCACCGACCGAAGCCGCCTTCCTGCAGCCGGGGCGTCGCCAGCTGGTGGCGGGTTACGCCCTGTACGGTCCGGCCACGGTGCTGGTACTGACGGTCGGGCAGGGCGTGCTGACCTTCACGCTCGATCCCGTCGGTGGCCAGTGGCTGCTGACCCGCAGCGCCGTGCAGGTGCCGGCCTGCACGTCGGAGTTCGCGATCAACACGAGCAACCAGCGCTTCTGGGAGAAGCCGGTGCAGCGCTACGTGGCCGAATGCGTGGCCGGCGAGGACGGACCGCGCTCGCGCCACTTCAACATGCGCTGGGTCGCCAGCCTGGTGGCCGAGGTGCACCGCATCCTGTCGCGCGGCGGGGTGTTCCTCTACCCGCGTGACCATCGCGAGCCGCGCCGGCCGGGTCGCCTGCGGCTGATGTACGAGGCCGCACCGATGGCCTGGCTGATGGAGCAGGCCGGCGCCAGCGCCAGCACCGGCACCAGCGAACTGCTCGACATCACGCCCGACACGCTGCACCAGAAGGTGCCGGTCATCCTCGGCTCGCGCGACGAGGTCGAGCGCATCACGCGCTACCACGCCGATCCGAGCGAGAACGTGTCCTGGCAGCTGTTCAAGACGCGCTCGCTGTTCGTGCAGGCCCAGCCCTAGTCCGGCCCTTCCCGCACGTCCGTCTTCCGCACGGCCCTGGCGCATCGAGCCGGGCCGCCGCATGCACGGATCACCTTGTGCATCCAGGCGATCCCGTGCCGTCGTCCTTCCAGAACAGCAGAGGCCACGCCATGAGCAAGAGACATCCGATCATCGCCGTCACCGGTTCCAGCGGCGCGGGCACCACCACCGTCAAGCGGGTGTTCGAGAACATCTTCCGGCGCGAGGGCATCACCGCGGCGGTCATGGAGGGCGATGCCTTCCACCGCTACACCCGCGTCGAGATGAAGGAGCGCATCGCCGCGGCCGACCGCGAAGGCCGGCCGATCAGCCACTTCGGCCCGGACAGCAACGAGTGGGAGGCCCTCGAGGGCCAGTTCCGCGACTATGGTCGCCAGGGCCGCTGCAAGTCGCGCTTCTACCTGCACAACGACAGGGAGGCACAGCCCCACGGCCAGGAGCCCGGCACCTTCACGCCGTGGCAGGACATCGCCGCCGACACCGACCTGCTGTTCTACGAGGGACTGCATGGTTGCGTGAAGACCCCGCAGGTCGACCTGGCTCGCCACGTGGACCTGAAGATCGGCGTGGTGCCCATCATCAACCTGGAGTGGATCCAGAAGCTGCACCGCGACACCCGCGAGCGGGGCTATTCGACCGAGGCGGTCAGCGACACCATCCTGCGGCGCATGCACGACTACGTGCACTACATCTGTCCGCAGTTCGGCGAGACCGACATCAACTTCCAGCGTGTGCCGGTGGTCGACACCAGCAACCCCTTCATCGCCCGCGACATCCCCACGGCCGGCGAGAGCATGACGGTGATCCGCTTCCGCAACCCGAGCGGCATCGACTTTCCCTACCTGCTGAGCATGATCGACAACGCCTTCATGAGCCGGGCCAACACCATCGTCGTGCCCGGCGGCAAGATGGACTTGGCGATGCAGCTGATCCTCACGCCGATGATCCTGCGGCTGATGGACATGCGCCGTGCCCAGCACTCCTGAATCCGAGACCCGAGACCCGAGACGAGGAGACTCCCATGCGCACCGCCCCCCGTTCCCAGGATCTGGCCCATGCCCTGCGCGCACTGGCGATGGATGCCGTGCAGCAGGCCGCCTCCGGCCATCCCGGCGCCCCGATGGGCATGGCCGAGATGGCGGTCGCGCTCTGGACCCGCCACCTCAAGCACGACCCCGCGGATCCGCACTGGCCGGACCGGGACCGCTTCGTGCTGTCCAACGGCCATGCGTCGATGCTGCTCTACGGCCTGCTGCACCTGAGCGGCTACGCGCTGCCGATGGAGCAGCTGCGGCGCTTCCGCCAGCGGGGCAGCCTGACGCCGGGCCACCCCGAGGTCGACCACACGCCCGGGGTCGAGACCACGACCGGCCCGCTCGGCCAGGGCCTGGCCAACGCGGTGGGCATGGCGCTGGCCGAGAAGCTGCTGGCCGACCGCTACAACCACGACGGCCACACCGTGGTCGACCACCGCACCTGGGTCTTCGTCGGCGACGGCTGCCTGATGGAAGGCCTGAGCCAGGAAGCGATCTCGCTGGCCGGCGCGTGGCAGCTGGGCAAGCTGACCGTGCTGTACGACGACAACGGCATCAGCATCGACGGCCCCGTGCGGGCCTGGTTCGCCGACGACACCGCGGCGCGGTTCCGGGCCTGCGGCTGGTCGGTGATCGGCCCGGTCGACGGCCATGATGTCGAGGCCGTCGATGCGGCGCTGCAGCAGGCCCGCCGCAGCGTCGACCGGCCGACGCTGGTGATCTGCCGCACGACCATCGGCCGCGGCTCGCCCGCCCGGGCGGGCACGGCCCGGGCCCATGGCGAGCCGCTGGGCGAGGCCGAGATCGAGGCCACCCGGGCCGCGCTGGGCTGGACGGCCGCGCCTTTCGAGATCCCGCCGCAGATCGGGGCGGCCTGGGACCAGCGTGAACAGGGCGCCGCTGCGCAGGCGGCCTGGCGGGTCCGCTGGAACGACTACCGGCGCGACTGTCCGGCCGATGCGGACGAGCTCGAGCGCCGCCTGCTCGGCCGGCTGCCCGAGGGCTTCGAGATCGACTGGCTGCGTCTGCTCGCCCGCACCCAGCAGCAGGGCCGCACGCTGGCCAGCCGCAAGGCCTCGCAGCACACGATCGCCGCGCTGGCGCCCCGGCTGCCCGAGCTGCTGGGCGGCTCGGCCGACCTGACCGGCTCGAACCTGACCGACTGGCCCGACTGCGGTGCGGTGCGTGGTGGCGAGCGGGGCGGGCGCCACATCAACTACGGCGTGCGCGAGTTCGGCATGGCCGCGGTGATGAACGGCCTGGCGCTGCACGGGGGGTTCATCCCCTTCGGTGGCACCTTCCTGACCTTCAGCGACTACAGCCGCAACGCCATCCGCATGGCCGCGCTGATGAAGCGCCGCGTCATCCACGTGTTCACGCACGACTCCATCGGCCTGGGCGAGGACGGCCCGACCCACCAGCCGGTGGAGCATGCCGCGAGCCTGCGCCTGATCCCGGGCCTGGACGTCTGGCGGCCCGGCGACGAGGCCGAGACGGTGGCGGCCTGGGGCCATGCGCTGATGCAGGCCGACCGCCCGAGCGCGCTGCTGCTGTCGCGCCAGAACCTGCCGGCCCAGCCGCGCGGCCCCGAACAGACCGCGGCGATCCGGCGCGGGGCCTATGTGCTGAGCGACCGGCCGCAGGCCGTCGCGGTGCTGATCGCGACCGGCTCGGAGCTGTCGCTGGCCATGGCGGCCCAGCAGCTGCTCGACCAGCAGGGGGTGCCGGTGCGGGTGGTGTCGATGCCGTCGAGCACGGTGTTCGACCGCCAGGACACGGCGTGGCGGCAGGCGGTGCTGCCCCCCGGGCCGCCCCGCATCGCGGTCGAGGCCGGGGTCACGCCGCCCTGGGCCGCCTACGGCTGCACGGCGGTGCTGGGGCTGGATCGCTACGGTGAATCCGCTCCGGGCCCCGAGCTGATGCAGGCGCTGGGCTTCACCGCGGCGCATCTGGTCGAGCTGGTGCGGGCCGAGGTCGCCCGCTGCCCGGCGGGAGTGCCACGATGAGCGGCCCCTACACGCTGATCAGCTTCGACCTCGATGGCACGCTGGTCGACACCGCCGGCGAGATCGCCGAGGCGGCCAACCGCACGCTGGCCGAGTTCGGCGTGCCGCGCCAGGACGAGGCCTTCGTGCGCGGCTTCATCGGCGCGGGCACCCGGCAGATGATGCTGCGGCTGATGGCCCACCTGCTGCTGCGTGATCCGGCGCTGGCCGGACGGCTGCGCGCCGAGCGGGTGCTCGAGCGGCTGGAGGTGCACTACGGCCAGACCGTGGGCACCTCGGCCCGGGTCTATGCCGGTGCGCACGAGGCCCTGGCGGGCCTGCGCCAGGCCGGCCTGCGGCTGGCCTGCGTGACCAACAAGGAGCACCGCTTCGCACTGCGGGTGCTGCAGGCCACCGGGCTGGCGGAGCGGCTCGACGTCGTCATCGGCGGGGACACGCTGGCGCGCCACAAGCCCGATCCGCTGCCGCTGCGGCAGGTGATGGCGCAGTTCGGGGCTGAGCCGCACCAGACGGCCCATGTCGGCGACTCCTCGATCGACGTCGAGGCCGCGCGGGCCGCCGGGGTGCAGGCCTGGGCCGTGCCCTGGGGCTACAACGCCGGCCAGCCGATCGAGGCCGCCGGCCCGCACCGCATCTTCCACAGCCTGCCCGAGGTCGCGGCCCATGTGCTGGCGCCGCCCCGCGTGGCGCAGGCCGCCTGAGCGACTTCCCGTTCTCTCCAAGGAGCGATCCCATGGCCCTGATCTCGCTGCGTCAGCTGCTCGACCACGCCGCCGAGCACCACTACGGCGTGCCCGCCTTCAACGTCAACAACCTGGAGCAGGTCCAGGCCATCATGGAGGCGGCCCAGGCGACGATGAGCCCCGTCATCCTGCAGGCCTCGGCCGGCGCCCGGCAGTACGCCGGCGAGGCCTATCTGCGCCACCTGGTGCGGGCGGCCATCGAGAGCCATCCCGACCTGCCGGTCGTGCTGCACCAGGACCATGGCGCGTCGCCGTCGGTGTGCCTGCAGGCCATGCGCTCGGGGTTCTCCAGCGTGATGATGGACGGCTCGCTGCTGGAGGATGCCCGCACGCCGGCCCCGGCCTCGTACAACCTCGAGGTCACCGCCCAGGTCTGCCGCATGGCTCATGCGGTGGGCGTGTCGGTGGAGGGGGAGCTGGGCTGCCTCGGTTCGCTCGAGACGGGCGAGGCCGGCGAGGAGGACGGCGTCGGCGCGGCCGGCCAGCTCACGCACCGGCAGATGCTGACCGATCCGGCCGAGGCGAAGGACTTCGTCGCCCGCACCGGCGTCGATGCGCTGGCCATCGCCATCGGCACCAGCCACGGGGCCTACAAGTTCACCCGCCCGCCCACCGGCGACCTGCTGGCGATCGAGCGCATCGCGCAGATCCACGCCGCGGTGCCCGACACCCACCTGGTGATGCACGGCTCGTCGAGCGTGCCGCAGGAGTGGCTGGCCATCATCCGGGCCCATGGCGGGGACATCCGGCCGACCTACGGCGTGCCGGTCGAGGAGATCGTGCGCGGCATCGCCAGCGGCGTGCGCAAGGTCAACATCGACACCGACATCCGCCTGGTGATGACCGGGGCGATGCGCCAGCTGCTGGCGCTGCAGCCCGCCGAGTTCGATCCGCGCAAGGCACTGGCCGCCGCCCGCCAGGCCGCGCGCGGCCTGTGCGAGTCCCGCTTCGAGGCCTTCGGCTGTGCCGGCATGGCCGAGCGCATCCGCCCCGTGCCGCTCGAGGCGATGGTGCAGCGTGACCGCTGAGGGCCCGGGCATGCTGCGGGCGCTGATCTGGGATGTCGACGGCACCATCGCCGAGACCGAGCTCGACGGCCATCGGGTCGCCTTCAACCTGGCGTTCAAGGAGTTCGGCCTGTGCTGGCGCTGGGGACGGGCCCGTTACCTCGAGCTGCTGCAGGTCACCGGGGGCCGGGAGCGCCTGCTGCACGATCTGGCGCAGCGCCCGCCGTCGCAGGTGCCTGCCGGTGCCGTCGAGCGGGAGCGGTTGGTGCGTGCGCTGCACCAGCGCAAGAACCAGCTGTATGCGCAGCGGGTGGCCCGGGGGGAGGTCCGGGCCCGCCCGGGCGTGCTGGCGCTGATGGCGCAGGCCCGCGCCGCGGGACTGCAGCAGGCGATCGCGACGACGACCAGCCGCGGCAATGTGCAGGCGCTGATGAGCAGCCTGCTGGGCGAGCGCTGGAGGGCGGGTTTCGCGGCGGTGGTCTGCGGCGAGGACGTCGAGCGCAAGAAGCCCGATCCGCAGGTCTACCACCAGGCGCTGGCGCAGCTCGGGGTGGCCGCACACGAGGCGCTGGCGCTCGAGGACTCGGCCCCGGGCCTGGCGGCGGCCGTCGCTGCAGGCGTGCCGGTGCTGCTGACCCGCAGCGCGGCCGGTGCCGTGGGGCCGATGCCCGCGGCGCTGGCCGAGGGCGGGGATCTGGAGGGTGAGTTCCACGGCCCGGCCGGGGCCTGGCCGGGGGGCGCGCAGCTGCTGATCGCACTGCAGGCGCACTGGCCGGGCCTGCCGACGGCCGATGGCCCCGCGGGGCACGAGGCCCCGGCCACCCGCGCCGGCCCGTGGCTCAGCGCACCTTGTTGAGCAGGGTCTGGACCTCTTCGAGCATCTCGCCCAGGATCGGGCCCTGTGCCTCGGTCATGCCCAGGCGCTGCTGCAGCTCCTGCTGCATGAAGCACACCGTCATGCGCACGTAGGCGCTGTCGAGGGCGTTGCGCACGGCCGCCATCTGGCTGGCGATGTCCAGGCAGGGCTCGCCCCCTTCGATCATGCGCTGGATGCCACGCAGCTGCCCTTCGGCCCGCTTGAGGCGGTTCAGCAGGTCGGTGCGCGATTTTTCATCCTGGAGTTGAGCCATGGTGCAGGGGTCCGACTTCTTGTGGGGGGCTGGGAAGTCGGTCATTTTGTCCGCTGCGCCCGGGTTGCGTGCACACGCTGACGAATTACTTGCAAGGACAAGGGCCGGACTGTTCCGGAATGCCCATTTTTTTCAGCATCCAGCCCAGCGGGCAGACGTCGGTGAAGCCGAACTGCAGCAGATTGGCCCCGACGAAAGCCGTGAAAGCCAGTGCCCACTTGCTGAAGAACAGCGGGCTGCCCTCGATGCCGAGGGCCAGCGAGATCAGGATGAAACTGCCCGCGAAGATGCGGATGAGGCGGTCGACGGTCATGGCGAAAGCTCCTGGTTGCAAGGGGGAAGGGGTGAGTTCAGGTCGTGGCACGGGCTGCCGTGTCGTGCTGCTGGTGATACATCGCGTAGTACAGCACCGGGATCACCACCAGCGTCAGCATGGTCGAGACCAGGATGCCGAAGATCAGCGAGATGGCCAGGCCGTTGAAGATCGGGTCGTCGAGGATGAAGAAGGCGCCGATCATCGCGGCCAGGCCCGTGAGCGCGATGGGCTGGGCGCGCACGGCCGCCGAGCTCATCACCGCCGCCTTGAAGTCCATGCCCTGCGCCACCTGCAGCTCGATGAAGTCCACCAGCAGGATGGAGTTGCGCACGATGATGCCGGCCAGCGCGATCATGCCGATCATGCTGGTGGCGGTGTACTGCGCACCCAGCAGCGCATGGCCCGGCATCACGCCGATGAGGGTCAGCGGGATGGGCGCCATGATGATCAGCGGCGTCAGGTAGCTCCTGAACTGAGCCACCACCAGCAGGTAGATCAGGATCAGGCCCACGCCGTAGGCCGCACCCATGTCGCGGAAGGTCTCGTAGGTGATCTGCCACTCGCCGTCCCACTTGACGGCGTACTGGCGGTAGGGATCGCCGGGCTGCCGGATCCAGTATTCCTCGATCTTGCCGGTGCCGGGCAGGGCGGCCTTCTCCAGGTTCGGGCGGATGGCGAACAGGCCGTACAGCGGCGAATCCAGCTTGCCGGCCATGTCGCCGAAGACGTAGCTCACGCCGTGCAGGTCCTTGGTGAACAGCGGCTTGTCGATGACGGCCTTCTCGACGCGGACCAGCTCGGACAGCGGCACGAGCTGGCCGTTGCCCGCGCGCAGCGGCAGCGCCAGCAGGGCCTCCAGGCCGACCTGGGATTCGGGCGGCAGCTGCAGGCGCACCGGCACCGGGTACTTGCTCTGGCCGTCGTGCAGCCAGGCCGCATCCATGCCGGACAGCGCGCCGTGCACGGTCTGCGCCACGGCGGCCACCGGAATGCCCAGTGACGCGGCCCGCTGGCGCTGCACGCGCAGGAAGGTGCGCGGCGCATCCTCGCGCAGCGTGGTGTCGATGCCGACGATGTCGGGCGTGGCGGCAAAGGCCTTGGCCACGTTGGCGGCCAGTTGCTGGCGTCCTGCTTCATCGGGGCCATAGATTTCGGCGACCAGCGGGCTCATCACCGGCGGGCCGGGCGGCACTTCCACGACCTTCAGACGCGCGCCGTGGGCGGCGGCGATCTTCTCCAGCTCCGGGCGGTGGCGCTGGGCGATGGCGTGGCTCTTTTCACTGCGGTGGTGCTTGTCGACCAGGTTCACCTGCAGGTCGCCCTGCTCGGCGTCGGCGCGCAGGTAGTACTGGCGCACCAGACCGTTGAAGGTGATGGGGCTGGCCGTGCCGGCGTAGCACTGCAGGTTGCGCACCTCGGGCTGCTTGGCCAGCCAGGCGCCCAGGTCGTTCAGGGCGGCGGCGGTGTTTTCCAGCGGCGTGCCGGCGGGCATCTCGACCACCACCTGGTACTCCGACTTGTTGTCGAAGGGCAGCATCTTCAGCACCACCCACTGCACGCCGGCCAGGCCGACGCTCAGCAGCAGCGCGACGAGGATGCCGGCCAGCAGCAGCCAGCGCTTGCGGGCGCTGTCCAGGAAGGGCGAAAGCACGCGGGCGAAAAAGCCCGGCAGCCTGGCCGCCAGCCCGGTGGGCGCAGCGTGTGCCGACGCGTCGCCGGGGCCGTGCGACTTCATCAGCCGCGCGGCCAGCCACGGCGTGACCGAGAAGGCGATGGCCAGCGAGATCGCCATGCCCAGGCTGGAGTTGATCGGGATGGGGCTCATGTACGGCCCCATCAGGCCGCTGACGAAGGCCATCGGCAGCAGCGCCGCGATCACCGTGAAGGTGGCCAGGATGGTGGGGCCGCCCACCTCGTCCACCGCGCCGGGAATGATCTCCAGCAGCGGACGCCCCGGGTGCAGTTGCTGGTGGCGGTGGATGTTCTCGACCACCACGATGGCGTCGTCCACCAGGATGCCGATGGAGAAGATCAGCGCGAACAGCGAGACGCGGTTGAGCGTGAAGCCCCAGGCCCAGCTGGCGAACAGCGTCGCCGTGAGCGTCAGGATCACCGCCGCGCCGACGATCACCGCCTCGCGCCGCCCCAGCGCCATGCCCACCAGCAGGATCACCGAGCCCGTCGCGAACGCCAGCTTCTGGATCAGCTTGTTGGCCTTCTCGGCCGCGGTCTCGCCGTAGTCGCGGGTGATGGTCATCTCCACGTCGGCGGGGATGACGGTGTTGCGCAGCTCGTCCAGGCGGGCGCGGACAGCGCGGGCCACGTCCACGGCGTTCTGGCCGGGCTTCTTGGTGACGGTGATCGTCACGGCCGGATGGACGCTGCCCGGGCGGGCGCCGGCACCGCTGGCACCGGCTTCGGCAGCCTTCGTGGCTTCCCCGTCGGCCGGGGCCGATCCGGGGGTGAACCAGACGTAGCGCGTGGGCTGAGCGGCACCGGCCTCGATGCGGGCCACTTCACGCAGGTACACCGGCTTGCCGGCGTGCGTGCCGACCACGAGCTGACCGACGTCGTCGGCCGAGCGCAGGAATTCACCCGTCTCGACGGTGATCATCTGCGGCGCGGCGCTGTCGCGGTTGACCACGCTGCCCGAAGGCATGGCGAGGTTGGCCGCGGCCAGCGTCTGCTTGAGCGAAAGCACGTCCACGCCGCGTTCGCGCAGCCGGGTCGGGTCGAGCAGCACCTGCACGGTCTGGCCGGGGCCGCCGATGGTTTCCACCTCGCGGCTGCCGGGCACACGCTTGAGCTCGGCCTCGACGGAATGGGCCACGCGCTCCAGGTCCACGCCCGGTGTGCCGTCCTTGCTCCACAGCGTCACGCCCAGCACCGGCACGTCGTCGATGCCCTTGGGCTTGACGATGGGAGCCAGCGTGCCCAGGCCGGCGGGCAGCCAGTCCTGGTTGGCGTTGAGCACGTCGTACAGGCGCACCAGGGCCTCGGTGCGCGGCACGCCCACCTTGTACTGCACCGTCAGCACGGCCACGCCGGGGCGGGCCACCGAGTAGGTGTGCTCGATGTCGGCGATCTGGCTGAGCACCTGCTCGGCTGGGCGCGCGACCATGTTCTGCACGTCCGCCGCGCTGGCCCCGGGGAAAGGGATCAGCACGTTGGCCATGGTCACGTTGATCTGCGGCTCTTCCTCGCGCGGCGTGACGAGCACGGCGAACAGGCCCAGCAGCAGCGCCACGAGGGCCAGCAGCGGCGTGAGGGCGTTGTCCTGGAGCCGGGCGGCCAATCGGCCCGAGAAACCGAGCGGCGCCCGGGTGTTCGATGGGGTGGGCGAGTTCATGGTGTCGTGTCCGGCCTGGGCTCAGCGAGCGGCCGCGGGGCGGGCATCGGCCAGGCCGGCGCGCACCGCGTCGGTGGCGACCCGTTCGCCGGCGCTCAGGCCGGCCAGCACCTCGACGCGGTCGCCCTGGGTGGCTCCCGGTCGCACCGCCCGCAGCACGAACTGGCCGCCCCGCGCGACGTAGACCGCCGTCAGCTCGCCGCGCCGCAGCAGGGCACCGACCGGCACGCTCAGCGCGGTGGCCGACGCGGTCGTGGCACCGGCCGGGTCCGCGAAACGCACCCGCACGGTCTGGCCGGGCAGCAGGCTGCCGCCGTCGGCACCCGACAGGTCGAGCCGCCATTCGACGGTCTGCGTCACGGCATCGGCCGTGGGCAGGTCGGTGCGGCGCACCGGAGCGACCCAGCGCTGGTCGGGCAGCTGCACCTCGATGCGCCGGGCCGTGCGGGCCAGCATCGCCTGCGAGGCCGGCACCTGCACCACCGCCCGCAGCGCGCCGGGCTGGTAGACGGTGGCCACCGCTCGGCCCGGGATGGCCAGGTCGCCGGTGTCGAGGTGGGTGGCCAGCACCACCCCCTCGAACGGTGCGGTGACGCTGGCGAAGCTGCGTGTCAGCGCCGCCTGCTGGCGCCCGGCGCCGGCCTGGGCCATGCCGGCCTCGGCGGCCTTGAACTGGTTCTCCGCGTTGTCCAGCGCCGACTGGCTGACGTAACCCTGGGCGCGCAGCTCGCGGCTGCGCTCCAGCTGGGTGCGGGCGTTGCGCAGGTCGGCCTCGGCCTGGGCGACCCCGGCACTGCTCTGGGCCAGCGCCGCCACTGCGCCGCGTTCGTCGATGCGTGCCAGCGGCTGGCCGGCCTTGACCTGATCGCCGGCCCGGACCTGCAGCTGCAGCACGTTGCCGCTGACCTGCGCGGCAACGGTCGCCTGGCGCACCGCCTGGACCGCCCCGTCGATCTCCAGCCCCCGGCGCGTGGCCTGCGAGCGCACCTCGACCACCGGCACCTCGACCGCTGCCCGGGCCTGCAGCGGGCCGGCCATCAGGGCTGCCAGCAGCAGCGTGCGGCCACGCCGAAGGGCCACGAAGGGGAGGGGCGGGGCGGGCGTGCGGGGCATGACGGACTCCTGTATACCCTGCATGGTATATCAGAACGATGTTT
Organism: Sphaerotilus hippei; assembly: GCF_003201595.1. Lineage (GTDB taxonomy): Bacteria > Pseudomonadota > Gammaproteobacteria > Burkholderiales > Burkholderiaceae_C > Sphaerotilus > Sphaerotilus hippei. The sequence continues at coordinate 12,975 of NZ_QJJS01000013.1, forward strand.
CCGGGAGCGACCGTCCCATGTTGGTCCGCCGGTCACGCCGATGGGGTGAGCGCCCTCAGTGGCCGATCGGACGGACCTCGGCGGGCCTGGAAACTGCATCGCTGGGCTACAGTTCCCGTCGTTTCAATCGCGGAGTTCGCCCATGGCCATCGCCACCCTGACCCCCGCCCTGGCCGCTGCGCTCGACGCGCTGCCCGCGTCGCGCCTGCCGGCCCTGCTGTGCACGATGCCCAAGGCCGAGCTGCACCTGCACATCGAGGGCTCGCTCGAACCCGAGCTGATCTTCCGCCTGGCCGAGCGCAACGGCGTCACGCTGCCGTATGCGAGCGTCGAGGCGCTGCGTGCGGCCTACGCCTTCACCGACCTGCAGAGCTTTCTCGACATCTACTACGCCGGTGCCAGCGTGCTGCTCCAGGAGGCGGACTTCTTCGACATGGCCTGGGCCTACCTCGAGAAGGCCGCGGCCGAGAACATCGTGCACGCCGAGCTGTTCTTCGACCCGCAGACCCACACCGACCGGGGCGTGCCCATCGACGTCGTGATCCGCGGCCTGGCCCGGGCGGTCGAGCGGGCCCGCACCGAACTGGGGGTCAGCGCGGCGCTGATCCTGTGTTTCCTGCGCCACCTCAGCGAGGCGGCGGCCTTCGGGACGCTGGAGGCCGCGCTGCCGTGGCGCGAGCACTTCATCGGCGTCGGGCTCGACAGCAGCGAGCTCGGCCACCCGCCGTCCAAGTTCGAGCGGGTGTTCGCCCGCTGCCGCGAACTGGGCCTGCACGTCGTCGCCCACGCCGGCGAGGAGGGGCCGCCGGCCTACATCCACGAGGCGCTGGACCTGCTGCACAGCGAGCGCATCGACCACGGCGTGCGCTGCCTCGAGGATCCGGCGCTGGTGCAGCGCCTGGCGGCCAGCCGCATGCCGCTGACGGTCTGCCCGCTGTCGAACATCAAGCTGTGCGTCTTCGACTCGCTGGCCGGGCACAACCTGCCGGCGCTGCTCGACGCCGGGCTGTGCGCGATGGTCAATTCCGACGATCCGGCCTACTTCGGCGGCTACCTGAACCAGAACCTGGTCGAGACCTTCGCCGCGCTGCCGCAGCTGGGGGCCCGCCAGGCCTGGCAGCTGGCGAGCAACAGCTTCGAGGCGAGCTTTGCCGATGCCGCCGAGAAGGCCCGCTGGCAGGCCCGGCTCGACACGTTCTTCCTCACCGCCGCGGCCTGACCGCCGGCCGGCGCCACCCCACCGGGTTTGGGGGGGGTGGCGCCGCTCCAGGGGGCGAACAGGCCGTCGCTCGCTGGTTTTATCGGCCGTTGAAGGCCCGGGACGGCAGCCTACATTGGCTTGGCCATGTCCGCCCAGCCCCCGACCCTCGACCTGCCGCCCGCCTTGCGCGATCCGGCCGCCCTGCGCCGCATCGAGCGGCTCGTGCTGCTCGGGTTCGTGCTGCTGTGGGCGCTGATCGTCGTGGTCAGCGTGCTCGACATGCGCGCCGACGTGCGCCTGCGCACGGCCGACCTGATCCACGAGGCCGAGCTCGGCACCCGCACCAAGGCGCAGGAGCTGCAGGCGATGTTCCGCGAGCTGCACGTCTCCATCCGCACGATGAGCCTGCTGCCGCCGCTGCGCGAGGCCGAGGCCCGCAACCGCGCCAGCCCGGACGACGATGTCGTCGACGGCCGGCGTTTCCGCAGCAGCGACGCCCAGACGCTGCAGCAGCTCTACAACCACCAGGCGGCCTTGCTGTCGGTCTCCGAGGTCTACGTCGTCTACGACGGCTTCCAGCCCGACCGGGGCGAGGTGCCGTTCCTGATGTTCGACCAGGTCATCGTCGACCGCTTCCGCTCCCGCATCGGCCGCCACCTGGCGGTGCTGGGCCTGCCCGATTTTTCGGCCATGGAGGCCACGGCAGCCGGCGTGCTGGCTCGGCCCGGACGTGACGAGGCCGCGGCCCGGGACCGCTGGCATGGCGCGCTGTCCGGCCCCGCCCGGGACGATGCCGACATCCCGCTGGAGGACGAGCACGAGGAGTACGCCTACCTCGAGCGCCTGCTCGCCCGGGAGCGTCAGGCCCATGCGCAGCTGCCGGCCACCGGGCCGGAGGGCATTCCGATGACGGTGTCGCCGCTGCTGCGCACCTGCGACAACAGCCAGTTCCTGTCGATGCGCCACGGGGATGAGCGGGACCGCACCGGCCTGATCTTCAGCAGCCCGATCTACGACGCCCGCAGCGGCCGCTTCAAGGGCGTGGTCGCCACCACGGTGCGCACCAACATGATCGAGGCGCGGCTGATCGGCTGGCCTTTCCTGCCGGTCTCCGAGGCCGATCGCGGCGAGGCGGTCCAGGCCGGCATGAACCTGCAGGCGCCACCGGCCGAATGGGTGCTGGAGCACGCCGGGCTGGGCGTGCGGGTGATGGACCGGCGCCACCCGCAGCTGGCGAGCTGGCTCGAAGCCCCGGGCGGATCCGCACAGGGCTCGATCGTGCGGGTCAGTGCCGAGGTGCCGGTGGCCGGCGAGGCCGGCTGGATGCTGCATCGCTACCTGGCGCCCGCGCAGATCGAGCAGATCGAGCGGCAGGCCGGCCTGAGCCTGCTCTGGCGCGCCGGGGCGGCCACCGTGCTGCTGCTGCTGCTGGGCGGCACGGTGCTGCACAGCCTGCGCAGCCAGCGGCGCGGCCATGTGCAACTGCATGCGCTGGCCAACTTCGACCCGCTCACCGGGCTGCCGAACCGGCGCCAGCTGCAGTCGCGCATCGAGGCTGCGCTGCTCGGCGCCCGCCGCCGCCACGCACGCATGGCGCTGGTGATGATCGACCTCGACGACTTCAAGCAGGTCAACGACACGCTGGGCCACGGCGCGGGCGACCGCCTGCTGGTGGAGCTGTCGCGCCGCTTCGGCGAGCGCCTGGCCGCCGACGACCGCGCCCGCCACGTGCCCGGCTGGGGCGAGACCCCGCTGCGGCTGATGGCCGATGCCTCGTCCGAAGGGGCGCTGCTCGGCCGGCTGGGCGGGGATGAGTTCCTGGTGCTGCTGCCCGAGGTGTCCGACGACCGCGAGGCGCTGGCCGTGGTCGACAGCCTGCTGGCCGCGCTGATCGAGCCGGTCCACATCGACGGCCAGCCGACCTACTGCCGCGCCAGCATCGGCGTGGCGCTCTACCCGCAGCATGGCCACGATGCCGACACCCTGCTGCGCAGCGCCGACCAGGCGATGTATGCGGCCAAGCGCGTCAACGGCAGCAGCGTCGCGCTGTTCGAGCAGGAGCTCGACCAGGATTCAGTGCGCCGGCTCAAGCTGCTCACCGAGCTGCACGGCGCCCTCGAGCGCGGCGAGTTCCTGCTGCACTACCAGCCGGTGCTCGACGTGGCCAGCGGCAGCTTCCGCAGCGCCGAGGCGCTGCTGCGCTGGCGCCACCCGCAGTTCGGCCTGGTCTCGCCGGGCGAGTTCGTGCCGCTGCTCGAGCGCTCGGGCCTGATCGTGCCAGTCGGCCGCTGGGTGCTGGGCGAGGCCGCCCGCCAGGTGCAGCGCTGGCGCCTGGCGGGCTCGCCGCTGCGCGGCGTCAGCGTCAACCTCTCGGCGGTGCAGATCGCCCAGACCGACTACTCCGCCGAGGCGGTGCACATCGTCGAGACCATCGGCGTCGAGCCCGAGGCGCTGACCGTCGAGATCACCGAATCGGTGCTGATGGACAACTCCGAGCGCAACATCGCCCAGCTCGAGGTGCTGCGGGCCGCCGGCATGCGCCTGGCCATCGACGACTTCGGCAAGGGCTACTCCTCGCTCGGCTACCTGCGCCAGTTCCCGGTCAACGTGCTCAAGATCGACCGCGCGCTGCTGACCGACGCCAACAACGCCACCGGCCGCGCCATCCTCTACACCGTCGCCGACCTGGCCCAGCGCATGGGCATCGACTCGGTGGGCGAAGGCGCGGAGGACCGCGAGCAGTTCGACAGCCTCATCGATGCCGGCTGCACCGCCGTGCAGGGCTACTTCCTGGCCCGCCCGATGCGGGCCGACCTGGCCGATGACCTCGCCCGGCACTTCGACCTGGACGATCACCTGATCGAGCACCCCGCGCTGCCGCCGCTGCCCACGCCGCGCCGGCCGCTTCCGGGCCCGGGCGCGATGTTCATGCCCGGCACGGCCTGAGCCGGCGCTGAGCGACAATCAGGCGCTGCTCGCGTGCCCCCGCGGGCAGCGCCTTTTGCATCCGGGGCCATGTGGAGGAACACCATGTACAAAAACCTCGTGCGCGCCAGCGTGGCCGCCGTCGTTGCCGCCGCCTGCGGGTCGGGCCTGGCGCAGGGCACCGCCCCCGCGCCCCGGGCCCCCGCCGAAGCCCTGAAGGTCGCCTTCGTCTACGTCAGCCCCGTCGGCACCGCCGGCTGGACCTACCAGCACGACCTCGGCCGCCTGGCGATGGAGCGCCACCTCGGCGCGGCGGTGCGCACCACCCGGGTCGAGAACGTCGCCGAGGGGCCCGACTCCGAACGGGTGATGCGCGACCTCGCGGCCCAGGGCCACCGCCTGATCTTCGCCACCAGCTTCGGCTACCTCGAGCCGGCGCTGAAGGTCGCGGCCGAGTTCCCGCAGGTCGCCTTCGAGCACATGGGCGGCTACAGGACCGCGGCCAACCTCAACACCTACAACGCCCGCTTCTACGAAGGCCGCTACCTGGCCGGTCTCGTCGCCGGCCGGATGAGCAAGACCGGCACCGCCGGCTACGTCGCCGGTTTCCCGATCCCCGAGGTCGTCCAGGGCATCAACGCCTTCACGCTGGGCATGCGGGCGGCCAACCCCAAGGCCACGGTCAAGGTCGTCTGGCTCAACACCTGGTTCGATCCTGCCCGCGAGCGCGAGGCCGCCCAGTCCCTGCTCAACGACGGGGTGGACACGCTGACCCACCACAGCGGCTCCACCGCCATCCCGGTGCTGGCCGAGGAGAACGCCGCCCGGGGCGTGATGCTGCTGGGCTACCAGAGCGACATGCGCCACATCGCGCCCCAGGCGCAGCTCACCTCCGTCACGCACGACTGGGGCGCGCACTACACCGCGGTGGCACGTGCCGTGATCGCCGGCACCTGGAAGCCGCAGCCCTTCTGGGGGGGCGTGCGGGAGCGCATCATCCACCTCGCGCCGTTTTCCGAGCGGGTGCCCGTGCCGGTGCGCCAGCAGGTCGCGGAGATCGAACGGGCCCTGGCGGCCGGTCGCCTGCACCCGTTCACCGGCCCGCTCGTCGACCAGGCCGGCTCCGTGCGTCTGGCCCGCGGTGCGATGCCCGATGCCGAACTGGCGAAGATGGACTACTTCGTCCAGGGTGTGGTGGGCACCTTGCCCAGGCACTGAGCGGCGTGCAGCGCATGGAATCGCGCTGCGATGACACCATCACGGGGAGCCTTCATGGACATGAAATCGAATCCTTTCCACCGGGCACGGTGGTCGATCGCCGTGCTGGGCGCGCTGGCGCTGGTGGCCTGTGGCGGTGGGGGCGGCACCGGCGACGCGGGCACCCCGTCGACCGAGGGCGTCTATGCCGGCGTGCTCAACGGCAGCAGCAGCGGCAGCACGGCCTTCCAGTTGCTGATGCTCGACAACGGCGAGCTCTGGTCGATGTACGGCACGCAGGGGGCCAGCGCCTTCGTGGCGGCCGGTTTTGTCCAGGGCTCGGGCACGCAGGTCAGCCACGCCTTCGTCTCGACCAACACCCGCGACTTCGGCACCGTGCCGGCGCAGGGCGTGACCACGAGTGCCCTGCACGACCCCACGGCCAACACCCTCTCCGGCACCGTCGGCTCGACCTCCTTCGTCGGTACCCCGCTGCCGACGTCGCTCTACACCTACGGCACCCCGGCGGTGCCGGGCACCGTGACCGGCTCGTGGACCACCACCAGCCTGAGCGGCGAGCGCGTGACGGTCGACATCACCCCCGGCGGCACGTTCACGGCCACCTCCAGCCTCGGCTGCAGCCTGTCCGGGACGATCGTGCCGAGGCCCTCCGGCAAGAATGTCTTCAACGTGGCCGTCACCTTCGGCGCCTCGCCCTGTGCGCTGCCGTCGCAGGCCGCCTCGGGCATCGCGATCGCCTATCCCCTGCCCACGGGCAGGACCCAGTTGCTGGTCGCGGTGGTGAACCCGGCCCGAACGGCAGGCCTGGCCCTCGTCGGCACGAAGTGAGGCCGGGATCGGGAGGACAATGCCGTTCGATTCCCAAGAAGGCATTCCATGAGCATGAAAAAGACCGATCTCGTCAAGGGCCTGGCGAAAAAACTCGAAGGCAGGATGAAGACGGTCGGTGTGCCGCCCCGGTTCGGCCAGGGGTCCGCCGCGGCCGCCGAACCACGCGGTGCGCGTGAAGCCGCGACCGTCGCCCGGCCGGTGTCCGTCACCTGCCGCCTGCCCGCCGATCTGGCCCGTCGCCTGCGCGAGCGGGCCGTCGGCCAGGAGGGCGGGGTCAACACCGTGATCGCCCAGGCGCTGGAGCAGTGGCTGGCCGCCGACACCACGGCCCCTGCCCCGGCGTCCGAGCCTTCGCCGGACTGACGTCGGCACGAGACGCTGGCGTCGTGGCGCGTCCATGGCACGATGCTTCTCCCGAAGGAGAAGACCATGGCGATGGACACCAAGGATTACCTGAGCTTCAGCCTGTCCGTGATCGCGCTGGGGGTGTCGCTCTACAACCTGTGGCGCGCCCGGCGCGACGCGCTGCTGCAGAACCAGCGCAGCTTCGAGCAGAAACGCTTCGAGGCCGCGGCCCTGGCCTCGGACATCAAGAGCCACTACCTGCAGAGCGAGGGGGCGCTCGAGGCGGTGCGCTTCGAGGCGAAGCGGGCCAGGGATGCGTCGCTGGTGTCGGATCTGGAGGTGCACATCGCCTCGGGCAAGTCGTCCCTGCAGACCTTCACGGCCGTCGAGGCCGAACTGGCCGGCCTGCCGCCGTCCAGCGGCGATCCGGCCGAGCTGCTGGTCATCGAGAAGCTGCTCGGCCAGATCAAGGTGCAGAAGGCCGCCGCGGCCGAACGCGACCGGCGGGTGCTGAACTTCATCGAGACCGCCCGCCGCAAGCTGCTGGCGGCATCGTTGGTGCCACCGCCATCGCCTTCTCCTGTCCCCTGAGCCGCCCGACGGTCAGGTCTGCCGCAGCAGGCGGTCAATCCTCCGGATGCCCGTCCCAGCGCTTCACCATCTCCGCCTGCACCGTTGCGGGCACGGCGTCGTAGTGCGACAGCGCCAGACGGTAGCTGCCGTGGCCGCGGGTGAGGGCGTGCAGGCGGATCTGGTAGCCGGTCAGCTCCGACAGCGGCACGAGTGCCCTGATCACGCCCTGGTCGGTGCCACGCACCTCGCCGCGGCGTGAGGCGAGGTCGCCGGTGATGTCGCCGATGCCGGGACCGGCCGCGGTGATCTCGACCTCGGCGATCGGCTCCAGCACGACGGGGCGGGCCTCGCGCACGGCCGCGATGAAGGCCTTGCGGGCGGCGGTGATGAAGGCGATCTCCTTGCTGTCGACGCTGTGGTGCTTGCCGTCGAGCACGGTGACCCGAACGTCGACGACGGGATGGCCGGAAATGACCCCCTGGGCCATGGCCAGCCGCACGCCTTTTTCCACGGCGGGCATGTACTGGCCGGGGATGGCGCCGCCCTTGACCACGTCGACGAACTCGAACCCGGCGCCCCGTGGCAGCGGGTCGACCTGCAGGTGCACCTCGCCGAACTGGCCGGCGCCGCCGGTCTGCTTCTTGTGGCGGTACTGCGCCTGGGCGGTGCCGGTGACGGTCTCGCGGTAGGCGATGCGCGGCGGGGCGGTGTCGACCTCGACGCGGTAGGTCTCGCGCAGGCGTTCCAGCATCACGCGCAGGTGCAGCTCGCCCAGGCCGTAGACGACGGTCTCGTGGGTGTCGGGCACCTGCTCGATCCGCAGGCAGGGGTCCTCGGCGCCCAGGCGCGCCAGCACTTCGGTGAGGCGCTGGTCGTCGCCGTGGCGCCGGGGCCGCAGCGCCAGGCCGTGGACCGGCATCGGGAACTGCAGCGGCTGCAGGTGGATGGGGTCGTCCTCGGCCGCGTCGTGCAGCACGGCGTCGTGGTGGATGTCGTCGATCTTGGCCACGGCGGCGATGTCGCCCGGGCCGGCCTGCGCGATCTCGACCACGTCCTTGCCCTGCAGCCGGAACAGGTGCCCGACCTTGAAGGGCTTGCGGCCGTCGCCCACGTGGAGCAGGCTGTCGCGGGTGACCGTGCCCTGGTGGACGCGGAACACGCCCAGCCGGCCCACATAGGGGTCGATCACCACCTTGAACACGTGCGCCAGCACGTGCGCGGCCGGGTCCACTGCCGCGTGCATGAGCCGGGCGGCCTCACCTTCGCCTCGAAGGAAGTCGGGCGGGTTGCCTTCGCCGGGGTCGGGCAGCAGCCGGGTGATCACGTCGAGCAGCGCGGCGACGCCGGCGCCGGTGCGCGCCGACACGAAGACGACCGGAATCAGGTGGCCCTCGCGCATGGCCTGCTCCAGCGGCGCGTGCAGCTCGTCCGCCTGCACGTCGCCGTCGTTCAGGTAACGCTCGACGAGGTCGGCATCGATCTCCACCACCTGTTCGACCAGCGCCCGGTGCGCCGCCGCCACCGAGGAGAAGTCGGCCTCGTGGCCCGGCTCAGCCTCGGGGGCGAACCAGCAGTCGACCACCTCCCGGCCACCGTTGGCGGGCAGGTTGAGCGGCAGGCATTCGCGTCCGAACACCTCCTGGATGCCGGCCAGAAGCGCGGCGAGGTCCACGCCCGGGGCATCGATGTGGTTGACGACGATCAGGCGGTCAAGGCGGCGTCGGGCGGCCTGCTCCATCATGCGCACCGCCATGGGCTCCAGGCCGGTCGGTGCGTTGATGACGATGGCGGCGGTCTCCACCGCCTCGAGCGCCGGCAGCGAATGGCCGAGGAAGTCGGGGCTGCCGGGCGTGTCGAGCAGGTGGATGCGGACCTGCCGGTGCTCGAGGTGCAGCACGCTGGTCGACAGCGAATGCTGCATGCGGCGCTCGATCGGGTCGAAGTCGCTGACGGTGCTGCCGTGTTCGATCGAGCCGGCCGCGCCGATCATGCCGCCGGCCTGCAGCAGCGCCTCGGCGAGGCTGGTCTTGCCGGCGGCGGCCGGGCCGAGCAGCGCCAGGTTGCGGATCGGCAGCGGGCTGCCGGACGGGAGCTTGGCAACGCTGGACGCGTTGCCCGGGGCTGGGCTGGACATGACGAGTCGCCTCCTCAGCACCCGGATCACCGGAATCGGTCAGGACAGGCCGGGCACCGTCTGTTCGAGCCGATCCAGCCTACGCCGCTTGCCGGATGCGCACAAGCGAGCCACCCTGCCGCCGCCGTGGAGGACACGCGCCGGGCGCCGTCCTCAGCGGGCGCGCATGCCGTCGAGGTAGAACCTCAGCGCGTGCTGTCCGGTGAGCACCGCCTGGTCGGGTGACAGGTTCAGCGTGGCCTGGCTCAGCAGGCCGTCGACCAGCGCGAACAGGCCGCGCGCGCCCGACTCGATGTCGAAGTCGTCGCGGATGCGGCCACGCTCCCGCGCGATGCGCAGCAGCGCCGAGATGTCGGCGATGTAGCCGTTGATGCAGTCGAGCTGGCGCTGCTGCGCGCTCTGCATGTCGGCGCTGTATTCGGTGCGGTGGATCGCGATCGTGAACACCCGCCGCGTGCGTTCGTCGTCGCGCAGCGCGCGCAGCGGGGTCATGGTCAGCTCGAACAGCAGCTGCAGCGGGTCGGCCTGCTCGGGCATCTGTTCGGCGCGGGTCACGGCCTCGCAGGGCATGGTGGCGCGGTCCATCATCGCGATGAACAATTCGGCCTTGTCCTTGAAGTGCCAGTAGATGGCGCCTCGCGTCACGCCGGCGGCGGTGGCGATGTCCTGCAGCGTGGCGCGGGTCACGCCATGTTCCAGGAAGACCGCCTCGGCCGTGTCCAGCAGCCGCTCGCGGGTGGCCGCGGCTTCTTCTTTGGTGCGTCGAGCCATGGTGGGATGTGGTGTCGTGTCGTGATGTGTTCACGCCCTCAGGTCGGCGTCAAGCAACGACCGTCCGGCGGTGCGGGCTTTCCCTAACAGCTGTTCTGCATACATGCATGATTGTATGTAAACTCTGAACACTTCTTCTGCCGGAAGTTCCCCCGTTCGGGGTGCGCCCGGTCAATCCTTTGTGTTTCTTGAACGACGGGGCGGGCCGTGGCGCGCTTCGATGGGGATGTTCTGATGCGATCCGAGTCTCGATCCATGTTGATGTCGACCGGCACGGCGCTGGTGGCGGTGGCCGCGGCGGTGCTGCTGGTGGCCTGCGGTGACAAGGGTGCGGCCGCGGCCGGCCCGGCAGGCGCGGGCGGCATGCCCCCGCCGCCGCCGGTGGGCGTCGTCACCACCGCGCTCGGCTCGGCCGGCCTGAGCACCGAGCTGCCCGGTCGCCTCGAGGCCTGGCGCACCGCGCAGGTCCGTGCCCGCGTGACGGGCATCGTGCAGAAGCGCCTGTTCACCGAAGGCGCCGACGTCAAGGCCGGCCAGTCGCTGTTCCAGCTCGACGCCGCGCCGTATCGCGCCACGCTCGACAGCGCCCAGGCCGCGCTCGGCAAGGCCGACGCCAACCTGGCCCAGGCGCAGGCCACCGCCCAGCGCAACGAGCCGCTGGCCGCCGCCAAGGCGATCAGCCAGCAGGAATGGATCGCCACCCAGACGGCGGTCAAGCAGGCGCAGGCCGACGTGGCCTCGGCCAAGGCTGCGGTGCAGACCGCCCGGCTGAACGTCGACTACGCCTCGGTGCTGGCGCCGATCGGCGGGCGCATCGGCCGTTCGCAGGTCACCGAAGGGGCGCTGGTCGGGCAGGGCGAGGCCACGCTGCTGGCCACGATCCAGCAGATCAACCCGCTCTACGTGAACTTCACCCAGTCGGCCAGCGAGGCGCTGCGCCTGCGCCAGGCGATCGAGCGTGGTGCGCTCAAGCGCTCCGGGGACGCCAGCCGCGTCACCGTGGTGCTCGACGACGGCAGCGAATACCCGCTGGCCGGCAAGCTGCTGTTCAGCGACCTGACGGTCGACCCGACCAGCGGCCAGGTCACGCTGCGCGCCGAGCTGCCCAACCCGAAGGGCGATCTGCTGCCCGGCCTGTTCGTCAAGGTGCGCCTGCAGCAGGCGCAGACCGAGTCGGCCATCCTGCTGCCGCAGCAGGCGGTCAGCCGCGGTTCGTCCGGCGACACGGTGCTGGTCGTCGGTGCGGACCACCAGGTCAGCCCGCGTCCGGTCAAGGTCACGGCTGGTCTGGACAACCAGTGGGTGGTCACCGACGGCCTGAAGCCGGGTGAGCAGGTGGTGGTCGACGGCTTCCAGAAGATCCGTCCCAAGACGCCGGTCACGCCGGTGCCGTGGTCGCCCGCGGGGGCGGCCTCCGGCGCCGCGCCGGCTGCGGCACCGTCGGCTTCGGCCGCGGCCAGCCGCTGAGGAGGCGCCGACATGTCATCCAAGTTCTTCATCGATCGCCCCATCTTCGCGTGGGTGATCGCGCTGTTCATCCTCGTGCTCGGGGGGGCGGCGATCACCAAGCTGCCGGTGGCGCAGTACCCGACGGTGGCGCCGCCGTCCATCATCATCACCACCGCCTACCCGGGAGCCTCGGCCCAGGTGCTCGAGGACAGCGTGCTGGCCGTCATCGAGCAGGAGCTCAACGGCGCGCCGGGCCTGATCTACATGGAGTCCAGCGCTGACGCGACCGGCGCGGGCACCATCACCGTCACCTTCGAGCCGGGCACCGACGTGTCGATCGCCCAGATCGAGGTGCAGAACCGCCTGAGCCGCGCCACGCCGCGCCTGCCGAGCTCGGTGGTGCAGCAGGGCGTGCGGGTCGACAAGGCCCGCGCCAACTTCCTGATGTTCGTCACGCTGATCTCCAAGGCCGGCACGTTCGATCCGGTGGCGCTGGGCGACTACGCGGTGCGCAACCTGCAGCCCGAGCTGCTGCGCGTGCCGGGGGTCGGCCAGGCCCAGCTGTTCGGCACCGAGCGTGCGATGCGCGTCTGGATCGATCCGGCCAAGCTGGTCGGCTACGGCCTGACGCCGGCGGACGTCAACGCCGCCATCCGTGCGCAGAACCTGCAGGTGTCGGCCGGCTCGATCGGCGGCCAGCCCAACGAGGCCCGCCAGACGGTCTACGCCACCGTCACCGTCAGCGGCCAGCTGACGTCGGTGCGCGAGTTCGGCCAGATCATCGTGCGCGCCAACGCCGACGGCTCGTCCGTGCGGCTCAAGGACGTCGCCCGCCTCGAGCTGGGCGGCCAGTCCTACGCCACCTCGATGCGCCTGAACGGCGTGACCGCCACCGGCATCGGCATCCAGCTCGCGCCGTCAGGCAACGCGCTGGCCACCGCCCAGGCGGTCAAGGCCCGCATGGCCGAGCTGCAGAAGTTCTTCCCCGAGGGCATGAGCTACGAGGTGCCCTACGACAGCTCGAAGTTCGTCTCGATCTCGATCGAGCAGGTCATCAAGACGCTGCTGGAGGCGATCGCGCTGGTGTTCGTCGTGATGTTCCTGTTCCTGCAGAACTGGCGCTACACGCTGATCCCGACCATCGTCGTGCCGATCGCGCTGATGGGCACCTTCGCCGTGATGCTGGTGGCGGGCTTCTCGATCAACGTGCTGACGCTGTTCGGCATGGTGCTGGCCATCGGCATCCTGGTCGACGACGCCATCGTGGTGGTCGAGAACGTCGAGCGCCTGATGGCCGAGGAGGGCCTGTCGCCCGCCGCGGCCACGCGCAAGGCGATGGGCCAGATCACCGGCGCCATCATCGGCATCACCGTGGTGCTGGTGAGCGTGTTCGTGCCGATGGCCTTCTTCGCCGGCTCTGTGGGCAACATCTACCGGCAGTTCTCGCTGTCGATGGTGGCCTCGATGCTGTTCTCGGCGCTGATGGCGCTGACGCTGACGCCCGCGCTGTGCGCCACGCTGCTCAAGCCGGTCGATCCGGAGCACCACGAGAAGAAGGGCTTCTTCGGCTGGTTCAACCGCGGCTTCAAGCGCACGACCCATGGCTACGAAGGCCTGGTGGCGCGCATCATCCGCAAGGCCGGTCGCTACATGGTCATCTACGTGGCGGTGGTGGCGGCGGTGGGCTTCCTCTACAGCCGCCTGCCGACGTCCTTCCTGCCCAACGAGGACCAGGGCTACATCGTGGTCAACGTGCAGCTGCCCCCGGGCGCGACGATCGGCCGCACCGAGGCGGTGATCAAGCAGGTCGAAGGCTTCTTCATGCAGCAGCCCGAGGTCGACAAGATCGTCGCGGTGCTGGGCTTCAGCTTCTCCGGTTCGGGCCAGAACGCGGGCATCGCCTTCGTGCCGCTCAAGGACTGGAGCGAGCGCCACGGCGCCGGGCATTCCGCCCAGGCGCTGGCCGGGCGGGCCTTCGGTGCGCTGATGGGCATCCGTGACGCGTTCATCTTCCCGCTCAGCCCGCCGCCGATCCCGGAGCTGGGCAACGCGACCGGCTTCACCTTCCGCCTGCAGGACCGCACCGGCCAGGGCCACGAGGCGCTGCTGGCCGCGCGCAACCAGCTGCTGGGCATGGCCGGCCAGAGCAAGGTGCTCGCCGGCGTGCGTCCCGACGGCCTGGAAGATGCCCCGCAGATCAAGCTCGACATCGACCGCGAGCGTGCGGCCGCCCAGGGCGTGGGCTACGACAGCATCGCCAGCGTGCTGGCCACCGCGTTCGGCTCCACCTACGTCAACGACTTCCCCAACCAGGGCCGTCTGCAGCGTGTGGTGGTGCAGGCCGAAGCGGCTGCCCGCATGCAGCCCGAGGACCTGCTCAAGCTCTACGTGCCCAACAGCAAGGGCCAGCAGGTGCCGTTCTCGGCCTTCGCCACCACCCGCTGGGTGACCGGTCCGATCCAGACCACCCGCTACAACGGCTACCCGGCGATGAAGATCGCCGGTGACGCCGCCAAGGGCTACAGCACCGGCGACGCGATGAACGAGATGGAGAAGCTGGCCGGCCAGCTGCCCCCGGGCTTCGGTTTCGAGTGGACCGGCCAGTCCCGCGAGGAGAAGCTCTCGGGCTCGCAGGCCATGATCCTGCTGGCGTTCTCGATGCTGGCGGTGTTCCTGTGCCTGTCGGCGCTCTACGAGAGCTGGAGCATCCCGGTGGCCGTGCTGCTGGTGGTGCCGCTGGGCATCCTCGGCTCGCTGCTGGGCGTGTGGATGCGTGACATGCCCAACGACGTGTACTTCAAGGTCGGCCTGATCACCATCATCGGCCTGTCGGCGAAGAACGCGATCCTGATCATCGAGTTCGCCAAGGACCTGATGGCCGAGGGCAAGGGCCTGCTGGCGGCGACGCTGGAGGCCTGCCACCTGCGCTTCCGCCCGATCATCATGACCTCGTTCGCCTTCATCCTCGGCGTGCTGCCGCTGGCCATCGCCAGCGGTGCCGGCTCCGCCAGCCAGCGGGCCATCGGCACCGGCGTGATGGGCGGGATGATCACCGCGACGGTGCTGGCCGTGTTCCTCGTGCCTGTGTTCTTCGTGGTGATCCGCCGCCTCTTCCCGGGCGGTCACGAGGTCGAACACCCGACGGGCGTCAGCTCCCACGTGACCGATGCCGCGACGGCCGGCCTGATCGCCGACCTGGAGGACAAGAAGTGAAGTCGACCCTGACCCTGACCACGCTGGCGCTGGCCGCAGCCCTGAGCGCCTGCACCAGCCTCGCGCCCGACTACCAGCGTCCGGCCGGCGCCGTGCCGGCCCGGCTGCCGGTGCCGGCCGAGACGGCGGTCGCGGCGCCGGCCTCGCCGATGGCCTGGACCGAGTTCGTGCGCGAGCCGCGGCTGCGCCAGCTGGTGCAGCAGGCGCTGGAGCACAACCGTGACCTGCGCGTGGCCGCCCTCAACGTGCAGCGGGCGCAGGCCCAGCTGGGCGTGACCCGGGCGGACCGCTGGCCGACGGTGGGCGCCGGCCTGAGCGGCTCGCGTGCGCCCAACAGCTCGGGCGTGCAGACCACCACCCTGCAGGCCGGCCTGCAGGTCAGCGCCTGGGAGATGGACTTCTTCGGTCGCATCGCCAGCCTGACCGACGCCGCCCAGGCCCAGCTGCTGGCCACCGAGGCCGGCCGGCGCAGCGCCGAGCTGAGCCTGGTGGCCAGCGTGCTGGCCGCCGACCGCACGCTGGCGGCCGACGAGGCCCTGCTGGCGCTGGCCGAGCGCACCGTCGCCTCGCGCGCCGAAAGCCTGAAGCTGACGCGCCTGCGGGATCACCACGGCGCCGCATCGCAGCTGGAGCTGCAGAGCGCGCAGAGCCTGTCCTCGCAGGCCGAGGCGACGCTGATCCAGGCGCGCCGCCAGGTGGCGCAGGACCGCAACGCGCTGGCCCTGCTGCTGGGCGCACCGGTGCCGACCGAGCTGCTGCCCGCGGCCGCGACGGTGGTGGTGCCGGGGGCCGATGCCGCCGCCACCCCCGAGGTGCTGGCCATCGTGCCCGCCGGGCTCGACTCGTCGGTGCTGCTGCGCCGTCCCGACGTGCAGCAGGCCGAGCAGCAGCTGATCGCGGCCAACGCCAACATCGGCGCGGCCCGGGCGGCGTTCTTCCCGCGCATCACGCTGACCGCCAGTGCCGGTCTGGCCAGCAACCAGCTGTCCAGCCTGCTGGAGGCGGGCAGCTTCGCGTGGACGATCGCGCCACAGGCGCTGCTGACCGTGTTCGACTACGGCCGCAACCGCAACAACCTCGAGGCGACCCGGCTCAGCCGCGACATCGCGGTGGCGCAGTACGAGAAGTCGGTGCAGAGCGCCTTCCGCGACACCGCCGACGCGCTGGCGGGCCTGGCCACCTGGCGTGACCAGCTCTCCGCGCAGCAGCGCCAGGTCGATGCCACGCGCGACATCCAGCGCCTGACCGAGCTGCGCTACAGCAACGGCGCGGCCAGCGAGCTCGAGCGCCTGGACGCGCAGCGCAGCCTGTTCGGCGCCGAGCAGCTGCTGATCCAGACCGCGCTGGCCGAGCAGCAGAACCGCATCGCGCTGTTCAAGGCCCTGGGCGGCTGATCCGCCCGGCCGTGCCCCGGGAGCGGCCTTCCGGCCGCCCCGGGCACGCTCCTCGCTTGTCTGCCGCGGCCCGACCCGCACAGGAGACAAGACGATGCGCACCTTCATCCAGGTCACCGAAATCTGGACCCCGAACGAGGATCGCACGGTGCTGCGCTACCACGACGGGCTCTACGGTCGCCACCAGACCTTCCGCCTGGCCAGCCAGAAGATGAGCTTTGGCTACGACGAAGGGCTGCCCGGGCGGGCCTGGGCCGCCCGCGAGCCCATCCTGCTCAAGGACCTGCAGCACTCCTACTTCCTGCGGGGCGAGGCGGCGGCCCGTGCCGGCCTGACCTGCGCGGTGGCGCTGCCCATCTTCGCGGGCGACTTCCTGCTGGCGGTGGTGGTGTTCTTCTGTGGTGCCGACGATGACCACGTCGGTGCGATCGAGCTCTGGCGCAACGATCCCCGCAGCGAGTGGGACATGGGCCTGGTGGACGGCTATTTCGGCATTGCCGAGAGCTTCCAGTGGGTCGCCGAGCACACCCGGTTCATGCCCGGCTTCGGCCTGCCGGGCATCGTCTGGCAGAGCGGCCTGCCCGAGGTGCTGCAGGACATGGTGCATTCGGCGCGTTTCGTGCGCCGCGACGACGCCCGCCGCATCGGCCTGAACAAGGGCCTGGGCCTGCCGGTCTTCTCCGACCCGCAGCGCCACCACGTGATGACCTTCCTGTCCGCGCTCGGCACCCCGATCGCGCGGCGCTTCGAGGTCTGGCGCCCCACCGAGGCCGATCCCGGCGTGCTCGAGTTCGCCAAGGGCGACTGCGACCGCCGCCCCGGCTTCGCGCTCGACTACCACGGCGTTCAATTGCCCCGCGGCAGCTGCCTGCTGTCCCGGGTCGCCGCCAGCGGCGTGCCCGCCGTCAGCGCCAGCATCGCCACCGAAGCCTCGCCGGTCGGCGAGTCCGCCCGCCAGGCCGAACTCGCCGAGATGCTCGCCCTGCCGGTCATCGAGCACGGCCGCCTCAAGGCGGTGGTGGGGTTCTATTTCTGAGCCTCACTCATGCCGCAGCGCCTCGATCGGATCGAGCATCGCGGCGCGGCGGGCGGGGAAGTAGCCGAAGACCACGCCGATGGCGGCGGAGAAGACGAAGGCCAGCAGGTTGATGCCGGTCTGGAACTCGTAGGCCACGCCCATCAGGCTGGAGATGCCGATCGAGGCGAGCGTGGCCAGCACGATGCCGATCAGGCCGCCCAGCGCGGACAGCGCGACCGCCTCGATCAGGAACTGCAGCAGCACCTCGCGCTCGAGCGCGCCGATGGCCAGGCGGATGCCGATCTCGCGGGTGCGCTCGGTGACGCTGACCAGCATGATGTTCATGATGCCGATGCCACCCACCAGCAGGCTGACCGCGGCCACCGCGCCCAGCAGCGAGGTCATCAGCTGGGTCGTGCCCGACAGCGTCTCGGCGATCTGCTTGGTGTCGAGCACGTTGAAGTTGTCGTCGTCGGCGGGGCCGAGCTTGCGGCGGTCGCGCAGCAGCTGGCTGACCTGGCGCGACACGGCCGCGCTGTCCGCCCCGTCCTGCAGCGAGACGAGCAGGGTGTTGACGGTGGTCTTGCCGGTGACGCGGCGCTGCGCGGTCTGCAGCGGCACGAGGATGGTGTCGTCCTGGTCCATGCCCATGGCGGCCTGGCCCTTGGCGCCGAGCGTGCCGATGACCTCGCAGCTGAAGGACTTGACCCGCACCTGGCGGCCCAGCACGTCGGTGCCGGCGCCGAACAGCTCACGCTGCACGGTCGCGCCCAGGATGCACACGGCGGCCCCGGCCTTGAGCTCGTCGCCGGAGAACAGCCGCCCGGAGGCGAGCGTCCAGTTGTTGGTCTGGAAGTAGCTGTTGGTGCTGCCGGTGACGGTGGTCGACCAGTTGCGGCCGTCGGCGATCACGGTCACCGCGCCCCGCACCTCCGGTGCCACCGCGGCGATGCCGCCGATCTCCACGGCGATCGCGTCGAGGTCGCTGAGGTTGAAGGGCGGCGCGCCGGCGCTGTCGCGTCCCGGGCCCAGGCGCTGGCCGGGGCGCACCTGCAGCAGGTTGCTGCCCAGGCTGGAGATCTGCGCCTTGACGGCCCGGGTCGCGCCGTTGCCGACGGTGACCATGGTGATGACCGCGGCCACGCCGATGACGATGCCCAGGATGGTCAGGAAGGAGCGCAGCAGGTTGCGGCGGATCTCGCGCAGCGACAGCAGCAGGGTGTTCCACAGCATCAGGCGGCTCCGGTGCCTGCGGCCGGCGCGGGCGGGCGCTGCAGGGCGGTGGGGTGCGGGTTGCGCTCGTCGCGCTCGATGCGCCCGTCGCGGAAATGCACGACCCGCCGGGCATAGGCGGCCATGTCGGGCTCGTGGGTGACCATCAGCACGGTGATGCCGTGGTCGGCGTTGAGCGCCCAGAGCAGTTCCATGATCTCGTTGCTGCGGGCGGAGTCGAGGTTGCCGGTCGGCTCGTCGGCCAGCAGCACCGTGGGCTGGGTGACGATGGCCCGCGCGATCGCCACCCGCTGCTGCTGGCCACCCGACAGCTCGGCGGGCGTGTGGTGCTCCCAGCCGGTCAGGCCGACCTGGGCCAGCGCGGCCTGGGCGGCACGGTGCCGGTCGGCGGCGCTTTCGCCGCGGTAGAGCAGCGGCAGCTCGACGTTCTCCTGCGCCGAGGTGCGGGCCAGCAGGTTGAAGCCCTGGAACACGAAGCCGAGGTGGCGCCGCCGCAGCCGGGCGCGCTGGTCGCGGCTGAGCTGCTGCACCTCGATGCCGCGGAAGCGGTAGCTGCCGTCGGTGGGCACGTCCAGGCAGCCGAGCACGTTCATCACCGTCGACTTGCCCGAGCCGCTCGGTCCCATGACCGCGATGAACTCGCCGGCCTGGATCTCGAGGTCCACGCCCTTGAGCGCCAGGAAGGCGGCCTGGCCGGTGCCGAAGGCCTTGGTGATGCCGCTCAGCCGGATCAGCGGCTCGGCCGTCGCGGCGGCCGCGGCCTCGGTCACGGCGCCGCTCCGGCGCTGCCCTGCTCGGTGATGACGGCCAGGCCTTCGCTCAGGCCCTCGCCGCTGACCTCGGTCTGGCGGCCGTCGCTGAGGCCGGCCTGCACCGCCAGCGCCACCGGCTGGCCGTCGCGCAGCACCCAGATCTGCTTGCTGCCGCCGCTGCTGCTGCCGGCCTTCTTGCTGGCGGGCGCACCCGGCGGGCGCGGCATCAGCTTCGACAGGATGCTGGTGCCACCCGCACCGCCGGGCGCGCCCCCCGTGGCCGCGCCGGCCGCGGCCGGCGTGAAGCGCAGCGCGCGGTTGGGCACCAGCAGCACCCCCTGGCGTTCGGTGGCGGTGATCTGCGCGGTCGCGGTCATGCCGGGGCGCAGGCTGAGGTCGTCGTTGGTGACGTCCATCAGCGTGGTGTAGGTGACGACGTTGTCGGTGGTGGTCGAGCCGTAGGCGACCCGCCGCACCGTGGCCGGGTAGCTGCGGCCGGGCCAGGCGCTGACGGTGAAGCTGGCCCGCTGCCCGTTCCTGACCTGGCCGACGTCGGCCTCGTCGACGTTGACCGACAGCTGCAGGCGGCTCAGGTCCTCGGCGATGGTGAACAGCGTGACCGCCTGCAGCGAGGCGGCCACCGCATAACCCGGGTCGACGCTGCGCGTCAGGATCACGCCGTCGATCGGCGAGCGGATCGAGGCCTTGGAGAGGTTGATCTCGTTGGTGCTGAGCGTGGCGCGTGCGCTGGTGACGTTGGCCCGCGCGCTGGCCTCGGCCGCGACGGCCTTGTCCAGCGTGGCGCGCGCGCTGTCGAGCTCGGTGGCCGACGGCACCTTGCCGCCCGACAGCCGATGCACCTCCTCGAGCCGCTGCAGGCTGGCGCGGGCCTCCTTGACCGTGGCCACGGCCTGCTGCACGGCGGCGTCGGCGGCGGCCACGGCCGCCCGGGCGCTGGTGATCTGGTCGCGCAGCTTGGCGGTGTCGAGCTCGACCAGCACCTGTCCCTGGCGCACCCGGTCGTTCACGTCGACCTGCACCCGCGCGACCGTGCCCGACAGCTCGCTGCCGAGGCTGACGGTGCGCGTCGACTGCAGCTTGCCGGTCGCGGTGACGGTGAGCTGCAGGTTGCCGCGGGCCAGCGGCTGGGTCAGGTAGCGGGGCTGCGCCTGGGCGGCGCTGCGGCCGAGCCAGAACCAGCCGGCCAGCGCCAGCAGGATCACGGAGGCCGCCAGCACCCAGGGCAGCGTGCGGCGCCAGGCGGGCCGCACGGCCTCTTCGCCCAGCAGGTCTTTCAGGGAGGATGCAGGGGTGGACATGTTCAGGAGGCGGTGAAAGTCGTCGGGGCGGTGGGGTCGGCCTGGTCGTCGGACCAGCCGCCACCGAGGGCCTTGTAGAGGCGGATCAGGTTCAGGCTGGCGTCGGTGCGGGCGCTGGCGAGGCTGTCGGCCGCGCTCAGCGCGCTGCGCTGGGCGTCGAGCAGCGTGCCGAAGTCGATCAGGCCGGCCTGGTAACGCTGCTGCGCCAGCAGCAGGGCGTTGCGCGCGGCCTCGTCGGCCTGCTGCAGCGCCTCGGTCTGGCGGTGGGTGGCGCCCAGCGCGACCAGCGCGTTCTCGACGTCCTCCAGTGCCGTCAGCACCACGCTGCGGTAGCTCAGCCGGGCCTGCTCCAGCACCTCCTGCTGCTGCTCGATCAGCGCCCGGCGCTCGCCGGCGTCCCACAGCGGCCAGCTCACGGCCGCCCCGATGGCGCTGGCCAGCGCGCCGGGTCCGGTCAGCGCGGCCAGCGTGCCCGCCTGCAGCGCCAGGCTGCCGGTGATGGCGAAGCTCGGCCAGCGCTCGGCGCGGGTGCCGGCCAGGCGCTCGGCCTCGGCGCGCAGGCTCCATTCGGCCGCCCGCACGTCGGGCCGCTGGCGCAGCACCTCGGCGGGCACGCCGGCGGGCAGCGGGCTCGTGTCGATCGGCAGGGCGCTGGTGTCGCCCAGCAGCGGCCGCAAGGCCTCGGGCGAGCGCCCCAGCAGCACGGCGATGCGGTGTTCGTACTGGGCGATTGCCGACTCGCGCGCGGGCAGGGCCGCGCGCAGCGTCTCGACGCTCAGGCGCGCCTGCTCGGCATCGAGCGAGCTGGCCAGGCCGGCCTGCACCCGCCAGCGCATCAGCGCCAGCGTCTCGTCCTGGGCGGCGAGGTTGTCGCGGGCGATGCCCAGCGCCAGCCGGGCCCCGCGCAGCTGCACGTGGGCGAGCCCGACCTCGGCGGCCAGGCCCATGCGGGTCGTGGCCAGGTCGGCGGCGGCGGCGGCCACGTCGGCCTCGCGGCCGCGCAGGCGGTCGGCCTGGGCGCCGTGGAAGTCGGGTTCCCAGCTGGCATCCAGCCCCGCCGACAGGCTGGTGCTGCCGACCTGGCGGGTCCGGCTGCGGCTGGCGCTGGCGCTGCTGCCCAGCTGCGGCGAATCGACGGCCTGCTGCTGGTCACGCAGCGCACGCGCCTGGCGCAGCCGGCTGCCCGCCAGCGCGAGGTCGGTGTTGGCCTGCAGGGACTCCTCGATCAGCGTGGACAGCAGCGCATCGTCGAAGCGCTGCCACCAGCGGCCCAGCGCACGGGCCTCCAGCGCCCCGGTTGCCTGCAGCACCGCCGTCGGGGTGGCGCTCCACTGCGCGGGCAGGGCGGGGGCTGCGGGCACCGCGGCGGCGGAGGCCGTCCGCAGGCTGGACTGGGCACAGCCCGGCAGCCACGGCAAGGAGGAGAGGCACAGCGCCAGCAGCGCCAGTCGGGAAACAGGGGGCATCGCTCGCATGGAAGGTCCGGTCAACCCCGTGCCGCCTGCACCCAGGTCCGGGGATCTGGCCATGGTTGTACCAAGCGCTGCCCGGCGGCTTGATGCCGCTCATGTAAAGAAGCTTGTCTTCAGGGGGCGATGACGAGCTGGCCGCGGCCAGCGTGTTTCGCTTCGTAAAGCGCGTGGTCGGCCCGGCGCAGCATGTCGTCGAGCGTCTGGTGGTCGGCGTGGAAGGCCGCCAGGCCCGCGCTGTAGTCGATCGGGAAGCCCAGCTCCTCGGTCGAGACCCGCCGCAGCGTCTGGCGCAGGCGCTGGTCCAGCGCGATCGCCGCGCCTTCGCGGGTGTGCGAGAGCAGCAGGCAGAACTCCTCGCCGCCGTAGCGTGCGGCCAGGTCGCCGGTGCGCAGCTGCTCGCGCAGCAGGCGTGCCACCAGCATCAGCGCGGCGTCGCCCTTGGCGTGGCCGTGCTGGTCGTTGACGACCTTGAAGTGGTCGAGGTCGAGCATCAGCACGATCAGCGGGTGGCCGTAGCGCCGCGCGTCGGCCAGCAGCGCGGCGGCCCGCTCGGACCAGGCCCGCCGGTTCAGCAGGCCGGTCAGCCCGTCGGTGATGGCCAGTGCGCGCAGCTGGCGCTCGGCCTCCTCGCGGTAGGCCATCAGCAGGCTGGCGGCCACCAGCAGCAGCGTCAGGTTGCTGACCAGCGCGGCGGCGATGTTGACCGGATGCGGGCTCTCGAAGTGCGGGTAGGCCGAGGTGAAGAAGGCGCCCAGCACGCCGCGCCAGCTGGTGACCACCGACTGCAGCGCCATCGCCAGCGCGAGCAGCGCGCGCCAGCGCCAGCTGGCCTGCTCGGTGGGGCGCAGCAGCTCGACGCAGAGCAGGCCCATCTGCAGAGCCAGCACCGCGTTGGCGATGCCGACCCGGAAGGCGTAGTGCTCGAAGCCCAGCGCATAGGCCAGCGGCATCAGCACGGCCAGGCTCCACATCGTCCAGTGGCCGTCGCGCGGACTGATCCAGCGCTGCAGCGCCTTCCACAGCAGCACCAGGCTGGCCGACAGCGCGGCCATCGACGCGGTCGACAGCAGCAGGTCGAACACGGTGCCGGCCCAGCGGGACGAGGCGATCAGGCACACCCAGCCGACCGCCTGCAGGCCCATCGACCACTGTGCCCGGCGGGCTGCGGCGCTCACCTTCAGGCCCATCAGCAGGGGCAGGGCGAGCGCGACGGCGATCAGGTTGACGGTGAAGACGACCAGCAGGGTGTGGACGTCGAGGTGGGAGAACACGGGCGGCGGTGACGATGGAGTGGGGTCTGGACCCAAATGTAACGGGCGGCGCCCTCGACGGCGCCGCCATCCCCCTCGACAAGGGCCCCGGAACGGGCCGAAGTGTTACTGGAACGCCACTTCCGCGAAGCTGCGCAGCTTGCGGCTGTGCAGCTGGTCGAGGCGCTGCTGGCGCAGCAGGTCGACCGCGTGCATGCCGATGCGCAGGTGCTGGTCGACCCGCTCGCGGTAGAAGTGGTTGGCCATGCCGGGCAGCTTGATCTCGCCGTGCAGCGGCTTGTCGCTCACGCACAGCAGCGTGCCGTAGGGCACCCGCAGGCGGAAACCGTTGGCGGCGATGGTCGCGCTCTCCATGTCCAGCGCCACCGCGCGGCTCTGGCTGAAGCGCCGCGCCGGCGTGCTCTGGGCGTTGCGGAAGGGCAGCAGCTCCCAGTTGCGGTTGTCGGTGGAGGCGACGGTGCCGGTGCGCATGATCTTTTTCAGTTCGTAACCCGAGAGCTGGGTGATCTCGGCCACCGCCGACTCGAGCGCGACCTGGATCTCGGCCAGCGGCGGGATCGGCACCCACAGCGGCAGCTCCTCGTCGAGCACGTGGTCCTCGCGCACGTAGCCGTGGGCGAGCACGTAGTCGCCCAGCTGCTGCGTGTTGCGCAGGCCGGCGCAGTGGCCGAGCATCAGCCAGGCGTGCGGGCGCAGCACCGCGATGTGGTCGGTGATGGTCTTGGCGTTGCTCGGGCCCACGCCGATGTTGACCATCGTGATGCCGCTGTGGCCGTGGCGCTTGAGGTGGTAGGCCGGCATCTGCGGCAGGCGGGGCGGCGTCGCCCCCAGCTCGTCGCCCGGCTCGGCGGCCAGGCCGGTGCGGCGCGTGACGACGTTGCCGGGTTCGACGAAGGCGACGTACTCGCTGGACTCGTCGGCCATCAGCTCATGGCCCAGGCGCACGAACTCGTCGATGTAGAACTGGTAGTTGGTGAAGAGCACGTAGTTCTGGAAGTGCTCCGGCACCGTGCCGGTGTAGTGGCGCAGGCGGTGCAGCGAATAGTCGATGCGCGGGGCGGTGAACAGCGCCAGCGGGTGGCGCAGCGGGCCGCCGTCCGCGCCCGGCTGGGGCTCGTAGGTGCCGTTGGCGATGCCGTCGTCCATCGCCGCCAGGTCGGGCAGGTCGAACAGGTCGCTCAGGCGGGCCCGGCGCTCGCGGCTCATCGAGCCTTCGATGTGGTCGTTCTCGGCGAAGCTGAAGTGCACCGGGATCGGCTGGTTCGACAGCCCGACCTCCAGCGCCACGCCGTGGTTCTGCAGCAGCAGCCGGAACTGCTCGCGCAGGTAGTGGCGGAACAGGTCGGGCCGGGTCAGCGTGGTCTCGTAGACCCCGGGGCCGGCGACGAAGCCGAAGGCCAGCCGCGAGTCGGCCCGCTCGACCGTGTCCACCCGCACCCGCACGAAGGGGTAGCAGGCCCGCACCCGTTCGGTCAGGTCACGCCCGCCGACGAACTCCTGCAGCGACTGCCGCAGGTGGGCGATGCCCGAGTCGTAGATGGCCTTGGCATGCGCGAGCGCGGCCTCGGCGTCGGTGAAGCTCTGGGTGGTGATCAGGGTGCGATGCATGGGCCATTGTCACCCTGACCGGCCGGTTTCTGCCGGGTTACAGGCGGCCCAGCAGCTCGGCTTTCTTGCCGATGAACTCCTGCTCGCTCAGCAGGCCGCGCGAGTGCAGTTCGCCCAGGCGTTCGATCGACGCGAAGATCGCGTCCGCATCGCTCGGTGCACCGCTGGCCGGAGCGGCCGGCGGTGGCGCCACCGGTGGCGGCGGGGCGTAGGTCACCGGCTCGAAGGGCGGCGGGGCGATCGCCGGGGCCGGGATGGGCATCGGGGTCTGCACGGCCTGGCCGTTGCGCATCACCACCGGCAGGCTGCCCAGGTCGACGGTGCCGTACTGGCTCGACAGCGTGATGCCGCTGCCCGAGCCCTGCTGCTGCGAGAAGCCGCCGATGTGGTGGTCCAGCGTGTCGTAGACCCACACGTCGCCGCCGCTGTCGACCGCCAGGCGGCGGCTGTCGGCGAACCAGGCGTAGCGCAGCTGGTTCTGGCCGCCCGAGGCGCTGGGCGAGCCCAGGCCGTCGGGCCACCACGAGGTCGGCGCGACCGGCGCGGGGATCAGGTCGCGCTGGCTGGCCAGCAGCTGGCTGAGGTCGTTGCACAGCGCGTCGACCCGGCCCTTGAGCTGGTTGTTGAACATGTCGCCCAGCATGATCATGCCCCCGCGCATCCACTGGCCGCTGCCGGCGAACTCGCCGTGGCTGAACTGGGCCATGCTGCCGTTGCCGTGGTAGACGGCCCACAGCATGTGCGTGGTCGCGTCGATGCTGAAGCCGTGGCGGGATGCGATCTGCGCGATCGCCTGCTGGCCCTGCGGGCTGAGTTGTTGCATGTCGGGCTGCTTTCTTGGGGGCTGGGAGGCGGCCCCGGATGGGACCAGACTATCAGACTGTGATGGCGGAGCCGGGGTTCAGGGTGACGCGGGGTCGGCCGCGGCGGCGTAGCGCTCGCGCCCGGGCTGGGCCTTGCAGGGCTGGCGCAGCACCCGCAGCAGCTGCCGGGCCTCGCCGAGGTCGCCGGCCTCGGCCTGCCGGACGGCCTGCTGCAGCAGGTGCTGGCGGGGCACGTAGAGCGGATTGACCCGGTGCATGCGGGCGGCGCGGCCGAGGTCGTCGATGCTGCCTTCGGCGACCAGGCGGGCCCGGTAGTCGCGCACCCAGGCGTCGAATTCCGGCAGCACCCGCGCGAACGAGTCGCGCACGCCGTGGGCCACCCGGTCGGACACCGCCTGGATCAGCGCCAGCGCCCGGAAGGTGCGGGTGAAGTCGCAGCGCCCGGCCTGCATCAGCGTGAGCAGGCGGTTGAGCAGCGCCTGGTCCTCCGGCCGTTCGGTCGCCAGGCCCAGCTTGGCGCGCCAGCGCAGCATCACCTCGCGGTTGTACCGGGCCGAATAGGCCGGCAGCAGCGCCTGGGCCAGCGCGCGCGCCTGCGGCCAGTCGCTGCGGTCCTGCTCCCCGGTCTCGTGGGCCAGCAGCGGCAGGCAGGCGTCGAGCAGGCGCTCGCAGTTCCAGCGCCCGACGCGGGCCTGTTCGCCGTAGGCGTAGCGGCCTTCGCCATCGGCCGGATTGCAGACGTGGTGATCGCGGAAACGCTCCATGAAACCGAACGGGCCGTAGTCGAGCGTCAGGCCGAGCACGGAGAAGTTGTCGGTGTTCATCACGCCGTGGCAGAAGCCCAGCGTCTGCCACGTCGCGATCAGCCGGGCGGTGCGGCCCAGCACGTCGGTGAGCCAGCGGCCATGGCGCTGCGGCGTCCCGGCCAGATCGGGCCAGTGCGCCGCGATGACCTGATCGGCCAGCCGCAGCAGGCCGTGGAACTCGGTCGCCGGCGGGGGCAGGGCCGTGCTGCGCCGGTTCGCCCCGGGCGCGCCCAGCCCCCCGAGGCCGTGGTATTCCAGATGGCCGAAGCGCACGAATCCGGGCGCCGTGCGACACAGCACCGCGGCCGGCTCCGGGCGCTCCCGCTCGATCACCAGTCCGGTGCCCGTCAGGCTGAGCGCGCGGGTGGTGGGCACGCCCAGCGCGGCCATGGCCTCGCTGGCGAGGTATTCACGCAGCGCCGAGCCGAGGGTGCAGCGCCCGTCGAGCCCGCGGCTCCACGGCGTCGGGCCGCTGCCCTTGAGCTGCAGCTCGGTGTGGTGGCCGGTGGCGGCGGTGATCTCGGCGATCAGCAGCGCACGCCCGTCACCGAGCTGGCGCACCGGGTTGCCGAACTGGTGCCCGGCGTAGACCGAGGCGGTCGCGCCGTAACCCGGCCAGGGGTGCTGGCCCGACAGCACCGCCAGTCCGTCGGGGGTCTGCAGCCAGTCCAGCGGCAGGCCGAGCTGCTGGGCCAGCGTCTCGTTGTAGAGCAGCGCGTGGGCGCCGGGCACCGGCTGGGGCGCGACCTCCACCGACCAGGGGGCACCGAGGGCCGCCCATCGGCGGTCCGGGGGCGTCAGCAGCTCGGGCAGCGGGGCCGGGCTGCGGGGAGGGGCGGGGTCTCGAAGGATCACGGAAGCACTGCGGGTCGACGGGGCCGGGCGGGTTGACCGCGATGGTGGGGCGCCAGCATGTCAGCCGTGCGGGTCCGATCGGGACGGTGCGGCGACCTGCCGGCGCGGGCGGGGCATTCACGCCCGCAACGCATGCAAGACGGGTGCCCGTCAGCCCGGCGTCGGTCGCACGGCCGCGTAGAGCCAGACGTCGCGTGGCTGGTCGCTGATGTTGGGGTGCAGGCTGTGGCGGCGCATCAGGCCCTCGCGCTCGAAGCCCTGGCGCTCGAGCAGGCGCGCCGACGCCAGGTTGTCGACGTCACACACCGCGTCGATGCGCCACAGCCCCGGGTGCAGGCGCCAGGCCTGCTCCAGCACCGCGGCCAGCGCCTCGCTCATCAGCCCCTGTCCCCAGCGGTCGCGGGCCAGCAGGTAGCCCAGCCGCAGGTGGTGTGCCGGCCCGTCCAGCCGCTGCGGGGTCAGGCTGACCAGGCCGATCGAGCGCGCCGGACTCGCCGGCTCGTCGGTCAGCAGCAGCCAGGTCCATGCACTGCGCTTGTGCCAGCGCGACTCCTCCCAGCCCAGCTGCACCCGGGTCTGGTGGGCGTCGGCGTGCGGGCGCAGGCCGAGGTAGCGCAGCACGTGCGTGTCGCGGGCCCAGCCGTCGTAGGCCGCCGCGGCGTCACTGGTGCGGGGCGGCCGCAGCCGCAGTCGGGGCGTGTGCAGGTCCGCTTGCATGCGCCGGGACTAGCCAGCCGCGTGCCAGCCCGGGTCGGCACGCCTGGCTCGGAAGATGCATCGAGGCGTTCATGATCACCGCACCGATGTTGGATTTGATACAACGCGCCGGCGAAGGTGTGCTGACCCTGACAGAAGACGTCAGCGAAGCCGACTTCCTGCGCTCCCGCCTGACCCGCAACGAGACCCGCCGCCAGATGGCCCTGCTGGCCGACAGCCTGCTCGGCCTGCCCGAGGCCGCCCGCGCCTGCATGCCCGAGATCGACTGGGCGATCTGGCACACCACCCGCGTGGAGCTCGACCGGATCGGCCCCACCCACGACGAGGCGCTCTGGTTCGGCGCGCGCTCGCTGGTGCCGGCGACCCTCAGCTGGCTGCGGGTCTACCGCCAGGAAAGGCCCGAGCTGTTCCGCTGGGGCTGAGCACCCGGGTCGGCCCCTCATCGGGGGGCTGCTGTCCGACATGTAAACAAATGCAAAATGTGTGACGTTTACCTGTGAGACCGACCCCCTTCCATGACCGCACCCGGCGCGCCCGACTCCGCTGACGCTTCACCCCTGTTCCGATCCGAGGTCATCGAGGGCCGCCGGCCGCAGATGACCGGCGAGGTCCTGCTCACCGCCCGCCGGGCCAGCCGCTGGGCGGCCGGGCTGGCCGGGGTGTCGGCGCTGGCGCTGGTGACGCTGGTGGCGGCGGGCAGTTACACCCGGCGCGCGGCGGTGTCGGGTTACCTGGCGCCCGACCAGGGGGTCGTGCGCCTGTATGCCCCCGCCACGGCCACCGTGCTGGAGCAGCGGGTGCGCGAGGGGCAGCAGGTCGATAAGGGCGAGGTGCTCTACGTGCTCAGCACCGACCGCATCGGCCCGGGCGAGGTCGACTACCAGCAGGCCATCAGCGGCACGCTCGAGGAGCGGCGGCGTTCGCTGGAGGTCGAGCGCCAGGCCGTCGACGGGGCCGGGGTGGTCGACCTGCAGGCCCTGCGCCAGCGGCTGCAGGTGAGCCGCCACGAGCGTGAGCAGCTGGGCCGCCAGCTGCAGGCGCTGGAGCTGCAGATCCAGGGCGCCGAGGAGACCCGGCTGCGCTACCGCGACCTGTTCCAGCAGGGCCTGGTGACCCGTGACGTCTGGCAGGACAAGGAGCGCGAGACGCTCGAGCTGCGCCAGCGCCTGCAGGGCCTGGTGCGCGAGCAGCTGGCGCTGCAGCGCCTGGGCGTGGAGCTGGGCCAGCAGCTGGAGGCCGCCCAGGCCCGCCGGGTGACGCAGCAGCAGTCGCTCGGCCGTGAGCTGGCGGCGCTGCGCGAGCAGTACACCGGCTCCGAGGCGCGCCGCCGGGTGATCGTCACGGCGCCCCACGGCGGGCGGGCGACCCTCGTGCAGGGCCTGCCCGGCAGCACCGTCGACGGCAGCCGTCCGCTGCTCACGCTGCTGCCCGAGCAGGTCACGCTGCAGGCCCAGCTGTATGCGCCCAGCCGGGCGGTCGGCTTCATCCGGCCCGGCACCTCGGTCTGGCTGCGCCACGAGGCCTATCCGTACCAGAAGTTCGGCCACCAGGAAGGCGAGGTGGTGTCGGTGTCGACCTTCCCGGCCGAGCTCGACGAGCTGGTCGGCCTGGCCGCGTTCGCCGATGCCGCCAACCGCGAGCCGCTGTACGCGATCACGGTGCGCCTGCGCAGCCAGTCGATGCCGGTGCAGGGCCAGGCCCAGCCGCTGAGGCCGGGGCTGCGTGTCCAGGCCGACCTGATGATGGAGCGGCGCCGGCTCTACGAGTGGATGCTCGAGCCGCTGTTCGGGCTGCGCCGGGCGGTGTCGCTGTGAGCGCGTCCTGGCGTTCGCCGCTGCAGGACAGCCTGCGCATGGCGCTGGCGATGCGTGCCGGCGTGCCGCTGGTGCTGCAGACCGAGGCGGCCGAGTGTGGCCTGGCCTGCCTGGCGATGGTGCTGGGCCATTTCGGCGTGCGCACCGATCTGGTGGCGCTGCGCCAGCGCCACCAGGTGTCGATGGCCGGGGTCACCCTCGGCGGGCTGATCGGCATGGCGGCGCAGGAGCAGCTGGGCACCCGCGCGCTGCGCCTGGAGGTCGACGAGCTGTCCCAGCTGCGCCTGCCCTGCGTGCTGCACTGGGACCTGGGGCACTTCGTGGTGCTCAAGTCCTGCGATGCGCGCTCGGCGGTGATCCTCGACCCGGCCCGTGGCGAGCGCCGGGTCGGGCACCACGAGCTGTCGGCGCATTTCACCGGCGTGGCGCTGGAGCTGTGGCCGGCCGAGGGCTTCCGGCCGCGCAGCGAGCGCACCCGCGTGTCCGTGCGCCAGCTGATCGGCCAGATCCGCGGCGCCCCGGCCATCGCCGTGCAGCTGCTGACGATGTCGATCGCGCTGGAGCTGTTCGGCCTGGCCCACCCGCAGTTCATGCAGTGGGTCACCGACCAGGTGCTGGTGTCGCGCGACGAGCCGCTGCTGACCGTGCTGGCGCTGGGCTTCGTGCTGATCACCGTGGTGGAGCAGGGCCTGGCGCTGATGCGCTCCTGGCTGCTGGAGACGATCTCGGCGTCGGTGCGCCTGCAGTGGCGCAGCAACGTGCTGCGCCACCTGATGCACCTGCCGGTGACCTGGTTCCAGAAGCGCCACCTGGGCGACGTGATGTCGCGCTTCAACGCGATCGACCACATCCAGCAGGTGCTGACCACCACCTTCGTCGAGGCCACGCTCGACGGCGTGATGGCGCTGTTCGCGCTGGTGCTGATGGCGCTCTACAGCCCGAAGCTGGCGGCCGTGGCCGTCGCCTCGGTGCTGCTGTACGTGCTGGTGCAGGCGCTGCTGTTCAAGCCGCTGCTGCGCGCCCGCGAGGAGGAGATCGTGCGCGAGGCGACGCAGTCCTCGCACGTGCTGGAGTCGCTGCGCGGCGTGCGGGCGCTCAAGCTGTTCGGGCGCCAGGCCGAGCGGCTGGCGCACTGGCAGAGCCTGCTGGCCGCCGAGCTCAATGCCGGCCTGCGGGTGCGCTCCATCCAGCTGCTGCGTGGCCTGGCGCGCGGCCTGACGTCGGGCCTGGCCACGATCGCGCTGCTGTGGCTGGGCGCGGGCGACGTGCTGCAGGGTGAACTCACGCTGGGCATGCTGCTGGCGTTCATCGCCTACCGCACGCAGTTCGACACCCGCATGACCGACCTGGTGGCCCGGCTGATGGACCTGCGGCTGCTGAGGCTGGAGGCCGAGCGCCTCGCCGACATCGTGCTCACGCCCACCGAGCTGGCCGAGCAGGGCATCCACCGCCTGGCCCACCTGCCGCTGGGGGCGGCGCGCCAGGTCAGCTTCCGGCAGCTGCGCTTCCGCTATGCCGACCAGGAGCCGTTCATCCTCGACGGCATCGACCTCGAGATCCCGGAGGGCCAGTGCATCGCCATCGTCGGCCCGTCGGGCTGCGGCAAGACCACGCTGATCAACCTGCTGCTCGGCGACCTGAAACCCACCAGCGGCGACGTGCTGGTGGCCGGCGTGTCGCTGCAGCGCCTGGGGCGCACCGCCTGGCGGGGCGAGCTGGCCGCGGTGATGCAGGACGACGCGCTGTTCGCCGGCACGATGGCCGACAACATCTGCTTCTTCGACCCCGAGCCCGATCACGCGCTGATCGAGCAGGCGGCCCGGCTGGCCGCGATCTGGGACGACATCACCGCCATGCCGATGGGCCTGCAGACGCTGACCGGCGACATGGGCACGACGCTGTCGGGCGGGCAGAAGCAGCGCATCCTGCTGGCCCGCGCGCTCTACAAGCGGCCCCGCGTGCTGGTGCTCGACGAGGCGACCAGCCACCTCGACGTGCTGCGCGAGGCCCGGGTCAACGCCGCGATCGCCCGCATGGGCATCACCCGCATCGTCGTGGCCCACCGGCCGGAGACGGTGGCCGCCGCCTCGCGGGTGGTGGCCCTGCAGTCCGGCCGCATCGTCTTCGATGGCGCGCCCGCCGAATACCTGGACCGGCTGCGGCGCACGCCGCCATGAAAAAAGCCGCCCGCAGGCGGCTTGGCATGACGGCCCGGGCCGATCAGCGGCAGGTCGGGGCCGGAGCCGGCTGGCAAGGAGCCGGTGCGGGGGCCGGGGCCGGCGCGCAGTAGCTGCTCGACTTGAAGCTGAACAGCGAGAAGATGGACTTGAACAGACCACCGGTCAGGCAGAACGTGCCACCGGAAACGGCTTGCAGTTCGTTGCTCTTGAGTTCGCGCATGGTGAAACCTCCTGATGACTTTAAGGACAGGCGCCGTGAGGCGCCGCGGCGTCGCTCCACATCGATCCGGGACTGCAATCATTGGTACGACGGGGTCCAGTTTCCATCAGGCCGAAACACTTTGCAACATTTGTTTACATTTTGGGGCGCCGCGCAGGGAAATGCACCTCGATTTGAGGGGGCGGCCGGTCTGCGGCAGAATTTTCACCCCCTGGAATCGAGGTCGCTCAGTAGGTGTACACGCCTCGACCGGTCTTGCGGCCCAGCCGGCCGGCGGCGACGTATTCCTTGAGCAGCGGGCAGGGCCGGTACTTGGAGTCGCTGAACTCCTTGAAGTAGACGTCCATCACCGCCAGGCAGACGTCCAGGCCGATCATGTCGGCCAGCGCCAGCGGGCCGATGGGCTGGTTGCAGCCCAGCTTCATGCCCGCGTCGATGTCCTCGGGCGTGGCCAGCCCTTCGGCGAACACGAAGAAGGCCTCGTTGATCATCGGGATCAGGATGCGGTTGACCACGAAGCCCGGGGCGTTCCTGACCGTGATGGGGCTCTTGCCCAGGCGCTGGGCCAGGTCCTTGACGCGGTCGTGGGTCTCGTCGCTGGTCTGCAGGCCGCGGATGATCTCCACCAGCGCCATCATCGGCACCGGGTTGAAGAAGTGCATGCCGATGAAGCGGTCGGCGCGCTTCGTGGTGGCGGCCAGCTGGGTGATCGAGATCGAGCTGGTGTTGGTGGCGACGATGACCTCCGGGGCCAGCAGGGTGTCGAGCTGGTTCAGGATCCTGATCTTCAGCGCCTCGTTCTCGGTGGCCGCCTCGATCACGAACTGGGCCGCATGCAGGTCCTCGTAGTTCGTCGAGCCCTTGATCAGCGCCAGCGCGGCGTCCTTCTGCCCGGCCGTGAGCTTGTCCTTCTTGATGAGGCGGTCGAGGCTGCCGGCGATGGTGGCGACCCCCTTGGCCACGGCCGCCTCGTTGATGTCGATCATCACCACGCCGATGCCCGCCTGGGCGCACACCTGCGCGATGCCGTTGCCCATGGTGCCTGCACCGATGATGCCCACTGTCTGGATGCTCATGAAGGATTCCTCTCCGTGTTGGGATGAAAAAGCACGACCGTTCGATAGCGCCAGAGATTTTGCCTCGGGCCCGCGGGCCACAGTTCATAAAATCTCGGCTCCGCTTGCGCGACCACACCAGAACCGATTCCATGACCGACGCCCTCTCCAAGTCCTTTGAACCGTCTCCGATCGAGGCCCACTGGGGGCCGCTGTGGGAGTCCAGCGGCGTCTACGAGCCCACGCTGGACCCGGCGCGGCCGAGTTTCTGCGTCCAGCTGCCGCCGCCCAACGTGACGGGCACGCTGCACATGGGTCATGCGTTCAACCAGACCATCATGGACTCGCTGACGCGTTACCACCGCATGAGCGGCGACAACACGCTGTGGGTCCCAGGCACGGACCATGCCGGCATCGCCACGCAGATCGTGGTGGAGCGCCAGCTGCAGGCCCAGGGCATCAGCCGCCACGACATGGGCCCGACGCCGGCCGAGGCGCGCAAGAACTTCGTCGCCAAGGTCTGGGAGTGGAAGCAGCAGTCCGGCTCGACCATCACGCAGCAGATGCGCCGCATGGGCGACAGCGTGAGCTGGCCGCACGAGTACTTCACGATGGACGACAAGCTGTCCAAGGTGGTGACCGACACCTTCGTCAAGCTGTACGAAGAAGGCCTGATCTACCGCGGCAAGCGCCTGGTGAGCTGGGACCCGATCCTGAAGTCCGCCGTGTCGGACCTGGAGGTCGAGAGCGAGGAGGAAGACGGCTCGCTGTGGCACATCCGCTACCCGGTGGACGGCTCGGACGAGTCGCTGGTGGTGGCCACCACCCGCCCCGAGACCATGCTGGGCGACACCGCCGTGATGGTGCACCCGGAAGACGAGCGCTACACCCACCTGATCGGCAGGCAGGTCAAGCTGCCCGTCACCGGCCGCCTGGTGCCGGTGATCGCCGACGAGTACGTGGACAAGAGCTTCGGCACCGGCGTGGTGAAGGTCACGCCCGCGCACGACCAGAACGACTACCAGGTCGGCCTGCGCCACGGCCTGCCGATGCTGACCATCTTCGACCTGGCCGCCAAGGTCAGCGCCCATGAAGCCACGGACATCCCGGCCGAGTACGTCGGCCTGGACCGCTTCGTCGCCCGCAAGCAGCTGGTCGCGCGCTTCGAGGCCGAAGGCCTGCTGGTCGAGGTCAAGAAGCACAAGCTGATGGTGCCGCGCTGCGCCCGCACCGGCCAGGTGATCGAGCCGATGCTGACGGACCAGTGGTTCGTGGCCATGACCAAGGCCAGCCCGAGCACCGGCAAATCCATCGCCCAGGGCGCGATCGAGGCGGTCGAGTCCGGCGACGTGAAGTTCGTGCCCGAGAACTGGGTCAACACCTACAACCAGTGGATGAAGAACATCCAGGACTGGTGCATCTCGCGCCAGCTCTGGTGGGGCCACCAGATCCCGGCCTGGTATGGCGAGAGTGGCGAGCTGTTCGTGGCCACGTCGGAAGAGGACGCCCGCGCCAAGGCGACGGCCGCCGGCTACACCGGCGCGCTCAGGCGCGACGAGGACGTGCTCGACACCTGGTACTCGTCGGCGCTGGTGCCCTTCAGCACGCTGGGCTGGCCCGAAAAGACGATCGAGCAGGACCTCTTCCTGCCGTCCTCCGTGCTGGTCACGGGCTACGACATCATCTTCTTCTGGGTCGCCCGGATGATCATGATGACGAAGCACTTCACCGGCAAGGTGCCGTTCAGGCACGTCTACATCCATGGCCTGGTGCTCGATGCGCAGGGCAAGAAGATGAGCAAGAGCGAGGGCAACGTGCTCGACCCGGTCGACCTGATCGACGGCATCGACCTGGCCCCGCTGCTGGACAAGCGCACCACGGGTCTGCGCAAGCCCGAGACCGCGCCCAAGGTGCGCAAGGCCACCGAGAAGGAATTCCCCGAGGGCATCCCGGCCTACGGCGCCGACGCGCTGCGCTTCACCTTCGCCGCGATGGCCACGCTGGGCCGCTCGGTCAACTTCGACAGCAAGCGCTGCGAGGGCTACCGCAACTTCTGCAACAAGCTGTGGAACGCGACGCGTTTCGTGCTGATGAACACCGAAGGCCAGGACTGCGGCCTGCAGGAGCACACGGCGGCCGACTGCGCGGGGGGCTACCTGAGCTTCTCGCCGTCGGACCGCTGGATCACCGGCGAGCTGCAGCGGGTCGAGGACACGGTGGCCCGCGGTTTTGCCGATTACCGCCTCGACAACGTCGCCAACACGATCTACCAGTTCGTCTGGGACGAGTACTGCGACTGGTACCTGGAGATCGCCAAGGTGCAGCTGCAGGTGGCCAAGGAGGCCGGCGACGAGGCTTCGGCCCGCGGCACGCGACGCACGCTGATCCGGGTGCTGGAGACCACGCTGCGCCTGCTGCATCCGGTGGCGCCGTTCATCACGGCCGAGCTGTGGAACACGGTGGCGGTGGTGGCCGGACGCAAGGCGGCCGACTCGAGCGACACGGTGGCCACGGCGGCCTACCCGGTCGCCCAGCCCGGCAAGATCGACCCGGTGGCCGATGCCTGGGTGGCACGCCTGAAGGACGTGGTCGGTGTCGTGCGCAACCTGCGCGGCGAGATGGGCCTGTCCCCGGCCGAGCGGGTGCCGCTGCTGACCTTCGGGGATGCCGACTTCATCACCCAGGCCGCGCCGGTCATCCGGGCGCTGGCCAAGCTGGGCGAGGTCCAGGTGATCGCCGACGAGGCGGCCTTCGCCACGGCCACCGAGATGGCGCCGGTGGCGGTGCAGGGCGCGGCGCGCCTGGCGCTGAAGGTGGAGATCGACGTGGCCGCCGAGCGCGAGCGCCTGGGCAAGGAAGTGGCGCGCCTGGAGGGCGAGATCGTCAAGGCCAATGCCAAGCTGGGCAACGAGAGCTTCGTGGCCCGGGCTCCGGCCGCGGTGGTCGAGCAGGAGCGTGCGCGTCTGGCCGACTTCAGCGCGACGCTGGCCAAGCTGCGCCAGCAGCTGGAGCGCCTGGCGGCCTGATCAGGCCCGAGGCCGTGGGGCCGGCCGGTGGCGCGGCCACCGGCTTCATCGGCTCGTCGGTGGCGTGGCTGGCCCGGCGGGTGCCGCTGCGGGCGACCGCCGGGGTGCAGCGCAGGATCTCGTCGAGCCGCCGGGCCACGCCCCAGGCGCTGCGCAGGCGGGACTCGCGCGTGTAGCTGGCCAGCCGCGGCGTCGTCATCAGGCCGCGCACCCGGTGCAGCACCTGGCCGGGCGCCTGCAGGTCGAGTTCGGCCTGGTCCAGCCAGGCCGAGGTCATGCGTCCGCTGCCCAGCACCCGGGCCAGCGTCGCGTGGTCGAACAGCGCGGACGAGGCGGTGCACACCAGCACCTGCCCCGGCTTGCACGCCGCCAGGTTGCGCTCGCCCAGCACGCCGCGGTAGCGGCTGAAGTAGGCCAGGCCGACGCAGACCACGTCGGCCGTCTCGAACAGCTCCCGCAGCGCGATCGGCTGCACTTCCCACTCGTCCCAGCGGCGGTCGCTGGCGTGCACCGTCGGGTCGTAGCCGATGACGGTGCAGCCGAACGGCCTCACCAGCTGGGCCAGCCGGCGGGTGGCCGCCGTCATGCCCACCAGCCCGATCGTGCTCTGGCCGAGCTCGCGGCCGGCCAGCCGCCCGAGGTCCTCCGGCGCGGGTCGCAGCAGCGACAGCACGGCACCCAGCATGAATTCGGCCTCGGCGGGCACGGTCGCGTCCATGCAGCGCACCACTTCGATGCCGGCCCGCTTGCAGGCGGCGTGGTCGATGTTCTCGGGGCCGCCGACGATGCGCCCGATCGCCCTCAGCATCACGGCCTGAGCCAGCGTGCGTGCGTCGACGCGGGTGCGTGCGGGCAGCATCGCCGCACGAGCCTGCGAGAGGGCTTCTTCGAGCAGGGCGGGCTCATCGGCCAGCCGTGGCGCATAGTGCAGTGCGTGGCGGCTGTCGAGCCACTGCAGCACATCCGCCTCCAGCGGCTCGGCGATGAGCAGATCCATGATGAATATATTCAAATGTTTCACGAAGAGTTGCCATCTTCACCGCGAATGAGCTGATCTGTCAGGATTTCCCCCGTGAACAGGGGTCGCAATGCCGTGTGCTCATGCCAGAATCAAGAGGATTCAGCAGCAACAGGGATTCCCCTCATGAAAGTCAGAAAAGCGATCTTCCCCGTCGCCGGTCTCGGCACCCGGTTCCTGCCCGCGACCAAGGCGCAGCCCAAGGAAATGCTGCCGGTGGTGGACAAGCCGCTGATCCAGTACGCGGTCGAGGAAGCCTACGCGGCCGGCATTCGCCAGATGATTTTCGTGAACGGCCGCAACAAGCGCGCCATTCCTGACCACTTCGACACCGCCTACGAGCTCGAGGCCGAACTGCTGGCCTCGGGCAAGAACGAGCTGCTGTCGATGGTGCACTCGATCAAGCCCGACGACATGGAGTGCATCTACATCCGCCAGCCCAAGGCCCTGGGCCTGGGCCACGCGGTGCTGTGCGCCCAGTGCGTGGTCGTCAACGAGCCGTTCGCGGTGCTGCTGGCCGATGACCTGATGGTCGGCAAGCCGCCGGTGCTCAAGCAGATGGTGGACCAGTTCGCCGAGTGGCAGGCCTCGATCCTGGCGGTCCAGGAAGTGCCCACCGAGCACACCAAGCGCTACGGCATCTGCGCCGGCACGCCGGTGTCGGACCGCATGATGGACCTGACCCACATCGTCGAGAAGCCGTCGCCCGAGGAGGCGCCTTCGCGCCTGGGCGTGGCCGGGCGCTACATCCTGACGCCGGGCGTGTTCCGCGAGATCGCCAACCAGCCGCGTGGCGTGGGCGGCGAGATCCAGCTGACCGACGGCATCGCCGCGCTGATGCGCCGCGAGAAGGTGTTCGCCTACCGCTACGACGGCAAGCGCTACGACTGCGGCAGCAAGGAAGGTTTCCTGGAGGCCAACGTCGAGCTGGCGCTGCAGCACCCGCAGCTGGGCGAGTCCTTCCGCAACTACCTGCGGCAGCTCGACGTCTGAGCCGGGTCCTGTTCCCGCGATGAACGACGGCCGCGATCGCGGCCGTCGTCGTTTCCGGGGTGGTGGTTCAGCGCCGGCGCAGCACGTGCACGAACTCGCCGTCCGCGGGGGCCTGCTGCTCGACCAGCTCGTTGCCGGTCTGCCGGCAGAAGGCCTGGAAGTCGCGCATCGAGCCCGGATCGGTGGCCAGCACCTTCAGCAGCTGGCCGCTGTCCATGTCCGCCAGCGCCTTCTTGGCCTTCAGGATGGGCAGCGGGCAGTGCAGTCCGCGGGCGTCGAGTTCCTTGTGGATGTCCATGGCGTGCGGGTTCGGGGCGGCAGAAGCGGTGGTGTCGATTCTAGCGAGCCGCCCCCCGGGCCGCTTCAGTCCTGGTAACGCCGCGTCAGCGCCTGCTGGGCGCCCGGGCCGGTGCGGTCCACCCGGTGGTAGTGCCCGTCGGCGTCCAGCGACCAGGCGTCAATGCGGTCGTGCAGGTAGGGCACCAGGCATTCGTCGATCACCTGCTGGCGCATGTCGGCGTCGCGGATCGGCCAGGCCACCTCGATGCGCCGCATCATGTTGCGGCTCATCCAGTCGGCGCTGCTGAGGTAGAGCGCCTCGTCGTTCTCGCCCGCGCCCCAGCGGAAATACAGCACGCGGGTGTGCTCGAGGAAACGCCCGACCACCGAGCGCACCCGGATGTTGTCGGTCTGTCCCGGCACGCCGGGGGCCAGCATGCAGGCGCCGCGCACGATCAGGTCGATCTGCGCCCCGGCCTGGCCGGCCGCGACCAGCGCGGCGATCAGGCCCGGATCGGTCAGCGAGTTGAACTTGACGACGATGCGCGCCGGCTGGCCGAGCAGCGCGGCCTTGCGCACCCGCTCCATGCGGGCGCACATCTCGCTGTGCAGGTTGAACGGGGCGACCAGCAGGCGGCGTGGTGTCTTCAGCGGGTTCAGGCTGGCCAGATGCTGGAAGATCGCGTCGGCGTCGGCCGTGATGTCCGGGTCGGCGGTCAGGTAGCCGACGTCGGTGTAGAGGCGCGCGGTCTTGGTGTTGTAGTTGCCGGTCGACAGGTGGGCGTAGCGTGCCATGCGCAGCCCCTCCTTGCGGGTGACCAGCAGCAGCTTGGCATGGGTCTTCAGCCCGACGATGCCGTAGACCACCTGCACGCCGACGGCCTCCAGCCGCTCGGCCCAGTTGATGTTGGCCTCCTCGTCGAAGCGGGCCTTGAGCTCGACCACCGCCAGCACTTCCTTGCCCCGCTCGGCCGCCTCGATCAGCAGCTCCATCAGCACCGACTCGGTGCCGGTGCGGTAGATGGTCTGCTTGATGGCCAGCACCTTCGGGTCCTGCACGGCCTCGCGCAGCAGCTCGATGACGGGGTCGAAGGACTCGAAGGGGTGGTGCAGCAGCACGTCACGCTCGGAGATGCTCTCGAACATCGAGCGGCCCCGCGGCAGGCGCTGGCGCGGCCACATCGGCTCGTGCGGCGGGAACCGCAGCGCCGGCGCCTGGCACAGGTCGATCAGCGTGTTCAGCCGCACCAGGTTGACGGGGCCGTTGACCCGGTAGAGCGCGGCCTCGGGCAGGTTGAACTGCGAGCGCAGGAAGTCCGACAGCACCGGCGGGCAGGTGTTGACCACCTCCAGGCGCACGGCCTTGCCGAAGTGGCGCGAGGCCAGCTCGCTGCGCAGGGCCTGGCGCAGGTTGGTGACGTCGTCCTCGTCGACATCGAGGTCGGAGTCGCGGGTGACGCGGAACTGCGAGAAGGCCTCGACCACCCGGCCCGGGAACATGTCGGCCAGATGGGCGCGGATCATGCTGGTCAGCAGCACGAAGGCCTGGCGCCCGTCGCTGAGCCGGTCGGGCAGGCGGATCACGCGCGGCAGCACCCGTGGCACCTTGACGATGGCGATCGAGTTCTCGCGCCCGAAGGCGTCGGCACCCGAGAGCTGGATGATGAAGTTCAGCGACTTGTTGAGCAGCTGCGGGAAGGGGTGCGACGGATCGAGCCCCAGCGGCACCAGCAGCGGCTGCACGTCGCGGTGGAAATAGCGCGCGACCCACTGGCGCTGCGCCTCGTTGCGCTCGGCGTGGTTCAGGATGACGACCCCTTCGCGCACCAGCGCGGGCATCACCTCCTGGTTGAAGATGGCGTACTGCTCGTCGACCAGCTCGTGCGCCTCGGCGGCCACGGCCCGCAGGTCGGTGCGGGCCAGGCCGCTGCCCGGGCCGCGGGCCGCCTCGACGGCGTCCGAGAAGCGCACCTCGAAGAACTCGTCCATGTTCGACGAGACGATGCAGATGTAGCGCAGGCGTTCCAGCAGCGGCAGGTCCGCGCGACGAGCCTGGGCCAGCACCCGGCGGTTGAACTCCAGCATCGACTGCTCCCGGTTGAGCAGCGGCAAGGATTGGGTGACCGATTTGATGACAGGCATCCGAATATCCTATGAAGATTCGGTGACGCCTTGATGAAAACCGCGGGCGTGTTGCGAACGGTTCGTGAATAGGCCGCGCCCGCGGCGCAAAAGCGCCGGACGCGTCGATCGGGGCAGGCCGGCGGTGCGGGTCAGGCCGTGACCACGGCCGGTGCGCTCGCTTCGCCCCGGGCGCGCAGGCGCATCGTGGCGGCCCAGTCGATGATTTCCAGCCGGCCGTCGTCGTGCTCGACCAGCGCGGTCAGGCTCTCGACCCAGTCGCCGTCGTTGGCGTAGAGGATGCCGTCGATGTCACGCAGCTCGGCATGGTGGATGTGGCCGCAGACGACGCCCTGCACGCCGCGGCGGCGGGCTTCGCGCGCGACCGCCTGCTCGAAGTCGCTGATGAAGCTGACCGCCCGCTTGACCTTGAGCTTGAGGTAGCCCGACAGCGACCAGTAGGGCAGGCCCAGGCGGGCGCGTGCCGAATTCAGGTGGCGGTTGAGCCTGAGGGTCCATTCGTAGGCGGTGTCGCCCACGTGGGCCAGCCAGCGCGCGCACTGCACGACGCCGTCGAACAGATCGCCGTGCGTGATCCAGAGCCGGCGGCCGTCGGCGGTGGTGTGGATGCAGTCCTGCACCACCTCGATGCCGCCGAACTGGTGGCCGATGTAGCGCCGCGCGAACTCGTCGTGGTTGCCGGGCACGAACACCACGCGCGTGCCCTTGCGGGCCTTGCGCAGCAGCTTCTGCATCACGTCGTTGTGGGCCTGAGGCCAGTACCAGCGCCGGCGCAGCTGCCAGCCGTCGATGATGTCGCCGACCAGGAAGAGCTGCTCGCACTCGACGGTGCGCAGGAAGTCCAGCAGCGCGTCGGCCTGGCAGCCGGGCGTGCCCAGGTGCACGTCGGAGATGAAGACCGTGCGCACCGACAGCGGGGTCGCCGCCGCGCCGCTGTCCTCGGGGGTTCGGGCGGGGGCCGGTTCGCTCGCCGCGAGCGGCGCGAACCAGGCATCGATGCGGGGGGCTTGGGCAGGCATGGGTGCATCGTCGGCCGTGGCCGTGACGGTGCGTTGAAGCCGATGTGAAACCCCGATGACGCCCGGCCGGGGCCGGACGCCGCCAGCGTCAGGACTGCACGCGCAGCTTCAGGCTGTTGACCCGGGTCCAGGCATCGAGCTCCTCGCGCAGCAGGTGCAGGGTGCGCGGGTGCTGCGCGGCCCAGGCCGCGTCGAGGTGCAGCAGCGCGCCACCGCCCCGCGGATCGGCCTGCAGCGTCGGCGCCTGGGCGTCGGGCTCGCTGCGGGCGTGGCACAGCAGCACGGCCAGGCGCAGCGCCAGCACCTGCCAGGCCATCTGCACGTCGGCCAGCGCCAGCTCGATCTTGCGCAGCCCGCCGCGCTGGCCCATCACCAGGTCGGCCAGGCGGCGCTGCTGGTTCTGCGAGAAGCCGGCCGCATCGACATGGCCCATCAGGTAGGCGCAGTGGCGGTGGTGATCGTGGTGCGAGATCATCATGCCCATCTCGTGCAGCGCGCCGGCCCAGCCCAGCTCGCGCCGGTGCTCCAGGCTGGCGCGGGGCTGGGCGTGCTGGAACAGCGCCAGCGCGGCCTGCTGCACCCGGTGCGCCTGGGCGACGTCGACGTGGAAACGCTGCTGCAGCTCGACCACGGTGTCGTCGCGCAGGTCGTGGTGGGCCGGGTCGCGCTGGGCGGCCAGGCGCTCGTCGAGGTCGAAGATCACGCCCTGGCGCAGCGCCCCGCGGGCGGGCTGCAGTGCCTCGATGTCGAACTGCGTGGCCAGCGTGCGCAGGATGGCCAGGCCGCCGCCGAGCACGGCCCGGCGCTCGGGCTTCAGGCCCGGCAGGTTCAGCGCGTCGATGCTGCCGGCGGCGATGCACCGGGCGATGCACCAGTCCAGGCCCGCCAGCGTGATGCGCCCGTCGGTGATCTGGTTGGCGGCCAGCAGCTGCGAGACCGCCCCGGCCGTGCCGGAGGAGCCCAGCGCCTCGACCCAGTGCTCGCGCGCGAAGGGCTCGAAGGCCTCTTCCAGCTCGGCGCCGGCGGCGATCTGGGCGGCCTCGAAGGCCGGTGCGGTGAAACGGCCGTCCGGGAAATACTGCATCGACAGGCTGACGCTGCCGATGCGGAACGACTCGGCGCGCAGCGCCTGGCTGCCCTGGCCGAGGATCATCTCGGTGGAGCGCCCGCCGATGTCGATCACCAGCCGCTGCAGCGCCGAGGGCTGCAGCCGGGCGACCCCCTTGTAGATCAGCCGGGCTTCCTCGCGGCCCGAGATGACCTCGACCGGGTGACCCAGCGCCTCGCAGGCCCGCTCCAGGAAGGCGTTGCGGTTGGTGGCCTCGCGCAGCGTCTGGGTGGCGACGGCGCGCAGCTGCTGCGGCGGGATGCCCTGCAGGCGCTGGCGGAACCGTGCCAGGCAGGCCAGGCCGCGCGCGGCGGCCTCCTCGCCGAGCCGGCCTTCGCCGTCGAGGCCGGCGCCCAGGCGCACGGTGTCCTTCAGGTAGTCGATGCGGCGGTAGCGGCCGCGGCTGAGCTGGCCGATCTCGAGCCGGAAGCTGTTGGAGCCGATGTCGATGGCGGCGAGCACGCCGCGCCAGGTCAGTCCGGCGCCATGCGCGGAGGGATCGGCCGCGGCGGCGGCACGGGCGGCGTCGTTCGAGGGCAGGGAAGACATGCCGGGATTGTCCATGCTGAAGACCCTTTCATCCCGCGCCTGCAGGGTCGCTTCCTAGAATCGTTGTTTTCCTCGACCAGGAGACGGTGATGGACGATGCGGTGGACCAGAGCGATTTCGACAGCCTCGTGCCCGGGCGCGGCGAGCTGAGCCGACGGGCCTTCGTGCGGACCTCGGTGGGCTGCGGCTTTGCCGCCGCGGTGCTGCCGGTGGCGGCGCAGAGCGTCATCTCGACGCCGGCCGACGGGCTGGTCGCCGGCCCGGTGAGCATCGACGTGGCGGGTGTGCGCATGCCGGCCTACCGCGCGGCGCCAGCGGGCCGCACCGG
Organism: Sphaerotilus hippei; assembly: GCF_003201595.1. GTDB lineage: Bacteria > Pseudomonadota > Gammaproteobacteria > Burkholderiales > Burkholderiaceae_C > Sphaerotilus > Sphaerotilus hippei. The sequence goes on from NZ_QJJS01000013.1 coordinate 56,635, forward strand.
CCTGCCCGTGGTGCTGGTGGTCAGCGAGATCTTCGGCGTGCATGAGCACATCGCCGACGTGACCCGCCGGCTGGCGCGCCAGGGTTACCTCGCGATCGCGCCCGAGCTGCTGGTGCGCCAGGGGGACGCGGCCCGCTACACCGACATCGCCCGGCTGATGAGCGAGGTCATCGCCAAGGTGCCCGACGCCCAGGTGATGAGCGACCTGGACGCCACCGTGGCCTGGGCCGCCACGCAGGGCGGTGACGTGAAGCGCCTGGCGGTGACCGGCTTCTGCTGGGGCGGGCGCATCACCTGGCTGTACGCGGCGCACCAGCCGATGGTGCGTGCCGGCGTGGCCTGGTACGGTCGCCTGATCGGCAACGGCACCGAGCTGACGCCGCGTCATCCGGTCGACCTGGCCGGCAGCCTGAAGGCGCCGGTGCTCGGCCTGTATGGCGGACAGGACGGCGGCATCCCGCTGGCCACGATCGAGCAGATGAAGACCGCGCTGGCCGCCGGCAGCGATCCGGCCCGCCGCTCGATCTTCATGGTCTATCCGGACGCGCCCCACGCCTTCCACGCCGACTACCGGCCCAGCTACCGCAAGGAGGCCGCCGAAGACGGCTGGCGGCGCTGCCTGGAGTGGTTCCAGGCCCAGGGCGTGGCCTGAGCGGCACGGGGCGGGCCCGGCCCGCCTCGCTGATCCGCCTCGTTGATGCGCATCAGCGAACCGGCCGGGCCTGTCGCGGGAATGCTGCAGTCGCGCCCCTACACTCGCCGGGCTCGTGCTCATTGGAAACGTCTTGAAGAACTCTGCAGATCGTCGTGGCGGCTTGGCCGCTCGCTGGTGCCGGCCCGTCGGCGTGTGGTCGGCCGCAGTGCTGATGTCCGCCCTGGGGGCGCCGTTCGCCCTGGCGCAGCCGGCGGTGCCGGCGGCCACGGCGCCTGCCGTGGTGGCCTCGGGCAAGCCGCCCATCTTCGTGCTGAACTCGCTGGATGCGACCATCAGCGTGATCGATGCGGTCACGCAGGCCGAGATCCGCCGCCTGCCCACCGGCAAGGAGCCGCACCACCTCTACCTGTCGCCCGACGAGAAGTCGCTGCTGGTGGCCAATGCCGTCGGGGACTCGATCACGCTGGTCGATCCGCGCACCGGCCTGATCCAGAAGGTGCTGACCGGCATCGTCGATCCGTACCACCTGCGCTTCTCGCCGGACATGAAGTGGTTCGTCACCGCGGCCAACCGGCTCAACCACCTCGACATCTACCGCGTCACCCGTCCGGCGGCGGGCGGCTTCGAGCTGGCGCTGGCCAAGCGTGTGCCCGCGGGCAAGACGCCCAGCCACCTGGCCATCGACACCCGCAGCACGGTGGTCTATTCGAGCCTGCAGGACAGCGACCAGCTGATCGCCGTCGACCTGGCGACCCAGACGCCGCGCTGGACCGTGCCCTGCGGCAAGATGCCGGCCGACGTCTACCTCACGGCCGACGACAAGACGCTGCTGGTGGGCCTGACCGGCGACTCGGTGGTCGAGGCCTACGACGTCAGCGTCAACCCGCCGAAGCTGATCAAGCGCATCCCCACCGGGGCCGGCGCCCACGCCTTCCGTGCCTGGGGCGACAAGCGCCACGTGCTGGTCAGCAACCGGGTGGCCAACTCGATCAGCCGCATCGACACCCAGACGCTGAGCGTGGTCGACACCTATCCCGGCCCGAGCGGCCCGGACGACATGGACCTGACGCCCGACCGCAAGTTCATCCTGCTGGCCTCGCGCTGGGCGGGCAAGCTCACCATCATCGACACCGAGACGAAGAAGGTGGTCCGGCAGGTGCCCGTGGGCAAGTCGCCGCATGGCGTGTGGACGCTGGAGCATGCGGGCCGGCTGTGACCTGAGCCGCCGCGTGCGGGCGGCCGCGGCCCTCGCCCTCCGGGCGGTGGCCGCCGCGGTGCTGGCCGTGCCGGCCGGCGTGGTCTCCTCGGCGCCGGTCGCGCCGCTCGCCTGTGCCCGGCCGCTCTTCCTGACCTTCGACACCGGTCACATGGGCGTGGCGCCGCTGGTGGCCGACGTGCTGGCCCGCCATCAGGTGCGCGCCACGTTCTTCCTCGCCAACGAGAGGACGCTGACCGACGGCAGCAGCCTCGATGCGCAGTGGGCGCCCTGGTGGAAGGCGAGGGCGGCCGAGGGCCACCTGTTCGGCTCGCACACCCACGACCACGTCTACTGGCGCGCCGACCGCCCCGACGGCCGCTTCGACATGCGTGCGACCTTCGGCCCGGACGCCGGGCGCACGCGCGTGATGGACGCGGCGGCCTACTGCGCCGAGCTCGACCGCTCCGCCACCCGCTTCACGCAGATGACTGGCCAACGCATGGCGCCGCTGTTCCGGGCGCCGGGGGGCAAACATTCCCCGGCGCTGCTGGCCGCGGCCTCACGCTGCGGCTGGGCCCACGTGCCCTGGAGCCCGGCCGGCTTTCTGGGCGACGAGCTGCCGAGCGAGCGCTACCCGAACCGGATGCTGCTCGAGCGTGCACTGCGCGACATCCGCCCGGGTGACATCCTGCTGGCCCACCTGGGCATCTGGTCGCGCCAGGACGTCTGGGCGCCGGCCGTGCTGGAGCCGCTGCTGGACGGCCTGCGCCAGCGTGGCCACTGTTTCGCGACTCTCGCCGAACACCCTGCCTACCGGGCTGCGGTGGCGCGGGGTCGTCAACCCTGACCCCTGTTTCCCATGATCGAGATCCTGTCCCAGGCCTTTGCTGCGGCTCAGCAGCTGCTGTTCGAATCGATGGTGCAGCCCCTGGTGTTCGCCCTGGGCGGGGGCTCGATCCTCGAGGACGCGTTCGCGGCCACCGGCTGGCTGCTGGTCGGCCTGCTGGAGATCGTGGTGATGCTGCTGGTGATCGCCCCGCTGCAGCGCTGGCGGCCGATCCAGCGCCGCCGGGACGCGGCGGCCGTGCGGGTCGACGTGATCTACACCTTGATCCACCGGCTGGGCCTGTTCCGCGTGGCGATGTTCTTCGCCTTCGATCCGCTGTGGAACTCGTTCTGGGGCTGGCTGGCGGTGCAAGGGGTGTCGGGCTGGCAGCTCGATTCGCTGCTTGCCACCGCGTGGCCCGGCGTGGCCGACAGCGCGCTGGCCAGCTTCCTGGTCTACCTGGTCGTGTTCGACCTGGCCAACTACCTGATCCACCGCGGCCAGCACCAGTTCGACTGGTGGTGGGCGCTGCATGCCGTGCACCACAGCCAGCGCGACATGACGATGTGGACCGACAACCGCAACCACCTGCTCGACAGCGTCATCGTCGACATCCTGATCGTGCAGCTCGGCCACGCGATCGGGGTCGCCCCCGGCCAGTTCGTCGCGGTGGTCGCCTTCAGCCAGCTGCTCGAGAGCCTGTCGCACGCCAACCTGCGCCTGAGCTTCGGCTGGCTGGGCGAGCGCCTGCTGGTGAGCCCGCGCTTCCACCGCCTGCACCACGGCATCGGCGTCGGCCATGAATCGCAGGGCAAGGGCACGCTGGGAGGCCACAACTTCAGCGTGCTGTTCCCGGTCTGGGACCTGCTGGCCGGCACGGCATCGTTTGCCGCCCGCGACCCGGCCACCGGCATCCGCGACCAGCTGCCCGAGGAGGGCGGTCGTGACTATGGCCGGGGGTTCTGGTCCCAGCAGCGGCTCGGCCTGCAGCGGCTGCGGGCGGCCCTGACGGCCCGCTGATCCACGCGGGTGGGTGGCCGGTCGCGGCGGCTTGCGGCTATCCTCGTGCGCATGTCACAAGTTCTAGCAGCCTTCTGGCGTGCGGCGGCGTACACGCTGCACCCCCGCGTGATCCTCCTGTCCCTGCTGCCGGTGCTGCTCGCCGGTGGCCTGGCGTCCGGGCTGGCCTGGTACTACTGGGAGGGGGCCGTCGACGCCGTGCGCGTGACGCTGGAGCAGACCGCGCTGATCGCGCCCGCCATGCTGTGGCTCAACCAGATCAGCGGGGGCATGTTCCGCTCGGTCGTCGGGCCGCTGGTGGTGGTGCTGGTGGCCGCGCCGCTGCTGCTGATCCTGTCGATGCTGCTGGTGTCGGCCTTCATGACCGGCGCCATCGTCCGGCTGGTGGCGCGGCGGCGCTTCCCGTCGCTGGAGCGGCGTTATGGCGGGCGCTGGTGGCAGTCGCTGCTGTGGTCCGTCGGCGGCACGCTGGTGGCGCTGGTCGCGCTGGTGCTGTCCATGCCCTTCTGGCTGCTGCCCCCGCTGGCGCTGCTGCTGCCGCCGCTGATCTGGGGCTGGCTGAGCTACCGGGTGATGAGCTATGACGCGCTGGCCGAACACGCCAGCGCCGAGGAGCGCCAGCAGCTGATGAAGGAGCACCGCTGGCCGCTGTTCTCGATCGGCATGATCACCGGCTACCTGGGCGCGGCGCCGTCGCTGGTCTGGGCCTCGGGGGCCATCTTGCTGCCGATGGTGCCGCTGCTGCTGCCGGTGTTCGTGTGGCTCTACACGCTGGTGTTCGCGTTCGCCGCGCTCTGGTACACCCACTACGGCCTGGCCGCCCTCGAGGTCCAGCGCAAGAAACGCAAGGCCGCCGTGCCGGCGTCCCCGCTGCAGCCCGTCTCCTCGTCGCCGGCGGCGCTGCCCGGCAGCGGCGGCCCGGCGGCCCTGCCGTCGGTGGCGAACGGCCGCTGAAGCCGCCGTCCCGGTCTTTCCTCCCCCACAGCTCACGGTTTCCACATGAACTTCGGCCTCATCATCATCGGCGACGAGATCCTCTCGGGCAAGCGCCAGGACAAGCACATGGCGCGGGTCATCGAGATGCTCGGCGCCCGCGGACTGACCCTGTCGTGGGCCGAATACCTCGGCGACGATCCGCTGCGCATCACCGCGGCCCTGCGCCGGGCGTTTGCCGGCGGGGACATCGTGTTCTCGTGCGGGGGCATCGGCGCGACCCCGGACGACCACACCCGCCAGTGCGCGGCGGCGGCGCTGGGCGTCGAGCTGGCGCTGCACCCCGAGGCGCGGGAGCTGATCATGCAGCGGGTGCGTGCCATGGTGGCCGAGAAGGGGGGATCGGCCGAGCCGGATCACCCCGACACCGTCCATCGCCTGAACATGGGCCTGTTCCCGGTCGGCGCGCAGATCATCGCCAATCCCTACAACCAGATCCCCGGCTTCTCGGTGGGCGACGTGCACTTCGTGCCCGGTTTTCCGGTGATGGCCCATCCGATGATCGAGTCCCTGCTCGACGCCCGCTACCGGGCGCTGCACGGCAGCCACCAGCAGCGTGAATGCTCGCTGGTGGTCTACGGCGCGATGGAGGCGAGCCTGACGCCGCTGATGATCGAGATCGAGGCCCGTTTTGCCGACATCCGGGTCTTCAGCCTGCCCAGCGTCGATCACCCGGTGCATGGCCGCCACATCGAGCTGGGGGTCAAGGGCGTGCCGGGACCGGCGCTGGAGGCGGCCTACGCCCACCTGCGAGCGGGCCTGGATGCCCGTGGCGCGAAGATAGGCCCCGAAATGGTGCGCCCCTGAACGAGGCGAAATCACCAAGTTGGTGCAAATGATCAGCATCTGCCGTCGCATCCTTCACGGCCAGGCGCGGATGGTGTTCTGGCTTGCACCGACGACGGGCAGAGGCACGGATTCTGCTACATTGCCGTGCGCCCTGGGGTCGCCTCAGGGCCGTAGCTGAATTTCATTCATATACCCGCATCTCTCGCTAGGAGCCTCCTGATGGCCAAGACCGTCGCCGACGTGATGAAGCTGGTGAAGGAAAACGAAGTCAAGTTCGTCGACTTCCGTTTCACCGACACCCGTGGCAAGGAACAGCACGTGTCCGTGCCCGTTTCGCACTTCGATGAAGACAAGTTCATCTCGGGTCACGCGTTCGACGGTTCGTCGATCGCCGGTTGGAAGGGCATCGAAGCCTCGGACATGCAGCTCATGCCCGACCCGAACACGGCCAACATCGACCCGTTCTTCGAAGAGCCGACGCTGATCCTGTCCTGTGACGTGATCGACCCGGCCGACGGCAAGCCCTACGAGCGCGATCCGCGCTCGCTGGCCAAGCGTGCCGAGGCCTACATGAAGTCGACCGGCCTGGGCGACACCGCCTACTTCGGTCCGGAACCCGAGTTCTTCGTGTTCGACAGCGTGCGCTGGGGCGCCGACATGTCCGGCTCCTTCTGCTCGATCGAGTCGGAAGAAGCGGCCTGGAACACCGGCAAGGACTACGAGCACGGCAACAAGGGCTTCCGCCCGACCGTCAAGGGTGGCTACTTCCCCGTGCCGCCGGTCGATTCGGGCCAGGACATGCGCTCGGAGATGTGCCTGATCCTGGAAAGCCTGGGCATTCCGGTCGAAGTGCATCACCACGAAGTGGCCAACGCCGGCCAGATGGAAATCGGCACGCGTTTCAGCACGCTGATCGAGCGCGCCGACTGGGTCCAGCTGCAGAAGTACGTGATCCACAACGTGGCCGCCGCCTACGGCAAGACCGCCACGTTCATGCCCAAGCCCATCGTTGGCGACAACGGTTCCGGCATGCACGTGCACCAGTCGGTCTGGAAGGACGGCAAGAACCTGTTCGCCGGTGACGGCTACGCCGGCCTGAGCGACTTCGCGCTGTACTACATCGGCGGCATCATCAAGCACGCCCGTGCGCTGAACGCGATCACCAACCCCGGCACCAACAGCTACAAGCGCCTGGTCCCGGGCTACGAAGCCCCGGTGAAGCTGGCCTACTCGGCCAAGAACCGCTCGGCCTCGATCCGCATTCCGTACGTCGCCAATCCGAAGGGCCGCCGCGTCGAAGCGCGTTTCCCGGATCCGCTGATGAACCCGTACCTGGGCTTCGCCGCGCTGCTGATGGCCGGCCTGGACGGCGTCGAGAACAAGATCCATCCGGGCGAAGCCGCCACGAAGGATCTGTACCACCTGCCGCCGGAAGAAGACGCGCTGATCCCGACCGTGTGCTCGAGCCTGGAGCAGGCCCTCGAGTACCTGGACAAGGGTCGCTCGTTCCTGACCAAGGGTGGCGTGTTCACCGACTCGTACATCGATGCCTACATCGAACTGAAGATGCAGGAAGTCCAGCGCATGCGCATGACGACCCATCCGATCGAGTTCGACATGTACTACACCCTGTGAGTCCGCGCAGCCGCTCGTCGGCTGCGTGCCTCACGGCAAGCGAGACGGCCTTCGGGCCGTTTTTTTTTGTGTCACTTGCCCACCGCGGCCGGGTGCGCGGCGTCCTGATGCCTTGCCGGACGCATGCGCGTCGCGCGGGGGGTCGATACTGGACGCCTTCCCATCGTGTCCACCCGAGGTCCATGCCACTCATGCCGTCTGTTCCCTTCTGCCGTCGCCGGGTCTGCGCCGCACTGCTGATCGGTCTGGCTGCTGCTGCCCAGGCGCAGGAGCGGCAGGTCTACCGCTGCCCCGGCAACCTCTACACCGACCAGCTCACGCCCCGCGAGGCCCAGGAGCGCGGCTGCAAGACCCTGGACGGCCTGCCGGTCTCCGTCATCCAGTCGCCGGTGCGGCGTGCGCCGGCCGCCACGGGGGGGTCGGCTCCGGTGGCCGCCGGCTCGGCCCCGGTGTCGCCGCGTCCGGACCTGCGCATCGACAGCCGCGACCAGCGCGCGCGCGACAGCGATGCCCGGCGCATCCTGGAGTCCGAGCTGCGCAAGGAAGAGGAGCGCCTGTCCCAGCTGAAGAAAGAGTTCAACCAGGGCGAGCCCGAGCGCCGCGGCGACGAGCGCAACTACGCTCGTTACCAGGAACGGGTCGCCGAGATGAAGGCCGCGATCGCCCGCAAGGAGGCCGACATCGCCGCCTTGCGACGTGAACTGGCCAAGCTACCTGCCTCACCATGAAAATTTCCCGCCCCCAAGCCCCGGCCTATGACAGCTTCGACCACCTCGCGACGATGGTGGCGGTGCTGCGTCCGGACGGCCGCTGCGTCTATGTGAACGCGACCTTCGAGGCCGCCCTAGGCGTGCCCCGCAAGGCGCTGCAGAAGGGTGACGTGTTCGACTGGTTCGTTGACGACACCACGCTGCGCAGCACCTTCGCCTCCGTGGTGAACAACGAGTTCAGCACGGGCCGTTTCGAGGCCCTGATGCGCCGTCCGCCCGGCGGGCCGGCCGATCCGCTGCCGGTGCACGTGATCATCACGCAGATCGATCATGGCGAGCAGGTGCTGCTCGAGCTGGTCGAGGTCGAGCAGCAGGCTCGCCAGGAGCGCGAGACCCGCACGCTCGACCAGGCCCGCGTCACCAAGGAGCTGATCCGCAACCTGGCCCACGAGATCAAGAACCCGCTGGGTGGCATCCGGGGGGCCGCCCAGCTGCTGGAGATGGAGCTCGACGATCCGGCCCTGATCGAATACACGCAGGTCATCATCCACGAGGCCGACCGGCTGCAGGCGCTGGTCGATCGCCTGCTGGCACCGCACCGCCGGCCCCACATCGTGGCCGACGTCAACATCCACGAGGTGCTGGAGCGGGTCCGCTCGCTGGTGCTGGCCGAGTTCTCGCGCGGGCTGAAGGTCGTGCGCGACTACGACGCGTCGCTGCCGGAGTTCCGCGGCGACCGCGAGCAGCTGATCCAGGCGGTGCTCAACATCATGCACAACGCCGCCCAGGCGCTGTCGCAGCGTCGCCAGGACGGTGACGCGGTGATCATCCTGCGCACCCGGGCCGGCCGCCAGGTGACCATCGGCAAGCAGCGCTACAGGCTGGCACTGGAATTGCATATCGAGGACAACGGCCCCGGCGTGCCGTCCGAGATCCGCGACCGAATCTTCTTTCCCCTGGTGTCGGGACGGGATAGTGGATCGGGGCTCGGACTGACGCTGGCCCAGGACTTTGTCCAGCAGCACCACGGTCTGATCGAATGCGAGAGCGAATCGGGACGGACCGTGTTCAAGATACAGATTCCACTTCCTTGAGCGACTGCGCGCGGTGGCTCGGGTCCGTGGCCCTCGTTTCCTGGCAACGACAGGCTTTGCATGAAACCCATCTGGATCGTTGACGACGACCAATCCATCCGCTTCGTCCTGGAGAAGGCGCTGGCCCGCGAGGAGCTGCCCGTGCGCAGCTTCACCAATCCGCGTGACGTGCTCGCGGCGCTCGACGAGGACTCGCCTCAGGTGCTGGTGAGCGACATCCGCATGCCGGGCGGCTCGGGCATCGACCTGCTGGCGCGGGTCAAGGAGCGTTTCCCAGCGCTGCCGGTCATCATCATGACCGCCTATTCCGACCTGGACAGCGCGGTGTCCGCCTTCCAGGGCGGGGCCTTCGAATACCTGCCCAAGCCCTTCGACCTGCCCAAGGCGGTCGAGCTGATCCGCCGGGCGGTCGACGAGAGCCTGCGCGAGGAAAGCGTCGACGAGCAGGCGCCCGAGGTGCCCGAGATGCTGGGCCAGGCGCCGGCGATGCAGGACGTCTTCCGGGCCATCGGCCGCCTCAGCCAGAGCAACGTCACGGTGATGATCACCGGCGAATCCGGCTCCGGCAAGGAGCTGGTCGCGCGTGCGCTGCACAAGCACAGCCCGCGCGCCAACGGCATGTTCGTGGCGATCAACACCGCGGCCATCCCGAAGGATCTGCTGGAGTCCGAGCTGTTCGGCCATGAGCGTGGGGCGTTCACCGGTGCCCAGGCCACGCGCCGCGGCCGTTTCGAGCAGGCCGAGGGCGGCACGCTGTTCCTCGACGAGATCGGCGACATGCCCTTCGATCTGCAGACCCGGCTGCTGCGGGTGCTCAGCGACGGGCAGTTCTACCGCGTCGGCGGGCATCAGCCGCTGAAGGCCAATGTGCGGGTCATCGCGGCGACCCACCAGAACCTGGAGGAGCGCGTGCGCGACGGCGTGTTCCGCGAGGATCTGTTCCATCGCCTCAACGTCATCCGGCTGCGCCTGCCGCCGCTGCGCGAGCGGCGCGAGGACATCGCCGGCCTGGCCCGTCACTTCCTGCAGCGCAGCGCCAAGGAGCTGGGCGTCGAGCCCAAGCGCCTGTCGGACGCGGCACTGCAGCAGGTGGTCCAGTTCGACTACCCGGGCAACGTGCGCCAGCTCGAGAACCTGTGCCACTGGCTCACGGTGATGGCGCCGGCCCAGATGGTCGACCCCAAGGACCTGCCGCCCGAGCTGATGGGGGCGGGGGCGACGGCGGGCTCGCCGTCCATCGCCCACCTGAACGCCTCCGGCGTGCCCGCCGCGGCGCCGGCGGGCCTGGCCCCGGCCGGGGACCTGTCCCTGTCTGCGGCCCCGGTCGGCAGTGCGCCGGTGCCCGTTGGCCTGACCCAGACCTGGCTGGCCGATCTGGAACGTGATGCGCGGGCGCTGCTCGAGCGTGGCCAGCCCGACGTCTGGGACCACCTGACCCGGCTGTTCGAGGGCCGGCTGATCCAGACCGCGCTGACGATGACCAAGGGCCGGCGCATCGAGGCCGCCCACAAGCTCGGCATCGGGCGCAACACCATCACCCGCAAGATCCAGGAACTCGGGCTCGAGTGAGTACCACCTTCGGCTGAGTCCCCCGGTACATCCGGGGGCATGCCGCCTTGATGTGTCTCAATGGCGAGCCGGGCAGCTTCTGTGACAGTCGTGTCACCCTGAGCTGAATGGGCCCTGGCCCAGTCTGGATGCCGTGGAGACTCTCTACACCCCTGCTGATCGCGAATCCGATCGACGCCCGCTGAGCCTGCGCCCGCGGCGTCGTGTCGCGGACGCCCCTCCGGCACCTGCCGATCCCGCCCCCTGGAAACAGGCCTTCGGTGACTTGATCCTGGATGACCGGGAGGTGGGTCTGCTGATGCGGCTGGCTCGCCGCCGGGTCGTGGCCGCCGGTGAGCTCGTGCTGCATGGCGATCACCCGGCCAGGGATCTGGTGCTGCTGCTGTCCGGTGACGTCGTGCTGGGTTCGCGTGCCGCGGACGGATCGCTGCGCACCGAGCGCAGCCTGAGCGGCCCGGCGTGGCTCGACCTGAGTTCCGCCTGGCGCGAGGCCGTCTACGAGATGGAGGCGCTGGCGCTGTCCGACGTGGTCGTGGCCGAACTGGATCTGGTGATGCTGCGCGCCGAACTGCTGCTGCAGCCGGCGCTGGCGCTGAAGCTGTGCAGCCGGCTGTCGCTGCAGGTCCATCAGCTGATCGATGCGTCGCGCAACCTGCTGCACAACGACGCGTCGGCCCGTTTTGCCCAGTGGCTGTTGCAGCGCTGCCCCGATGCCGAGGGTGAGGTGCAGCTGCGCCTGCAGGAACGCAAGCGTGACATCGCCCAGCAGCTGGCGATGACCCCCGAGACCCTGTCGCGCCTGATGCGCAGCTTCGAGGGGCGTGGCGTGATCGACGTGCGCGGCTACCAGGTGCGCATCCGCGACGTCGCCCGGCTGCGTGAGCTGGCGGGCGGCGCGGTCGACTGAAGGCCGTGGTCGTGGCCGCGGCGGGGCGGCGAGCGTGTGACAAATGGCAGCCTCCCCCGAGCGTGGGGATCGCCCCGCTTTGGCACTCGGGAATCCCGAGTGCTAAGATTCAAGGAACCAATCCTGGTTCTGGTGGTTCATACAGGCCATGAATCTGATCATGTCGAATGTCGTGACGAGTCCTGTCTCTTCTGTTGTTGCCCTGCGTGACCCGTGGGCGATGGTGCCTTCGCTGGGCAACCTCGAGTCCTACATCGGCGCGGTCAACCGCCTGCCGATGCTGACGCCCGAAGAGGAGCTGTCGCTGGCGCGCAAGCTGCGTGAGCATCAGGATCTGGATGCCGCCGGCCGGATGGTGCTGTCGCACCTGCGGCTGGTGGTGTCGGTGGCCCGCCAGTACATGGGCTACGGCCTGCCGCAGGGTGACCTGATCCAGGAAGGCAATGTCGGCCTGATGAAGGCCGTCAAGCGCTTCGACCCCGACCAGGGCGTGCGGCTGGTCAGTTACGCGATGCACTGGATCAAGGCCGAGATCCACGAATACATCCTGAAGAACTGGCGCACGGTCAAGGTGGCCACCACCAAGGCCCAGCGCAAGCTGTTCTTCAACCTGCGCTCGATGAAACGCGAGCTCAAGGGCGCCGCGGCCGACAGCGACAGCTACCGCTCGTCGCTGACCGAGGCCGAGATCGAGACGGTCGCCACCAAGCTCAACGTCAAGCGCGAGGAAGTCATCGAGATGGAGGCGCGCTTTGCCGGCGGTGACGTGGCGCTGGAGCCCGGGGCGAGCGAGGACGACGAGAGTTTCGCGCCGATCGCCTACCTGGCCGACGACCGCCAGGAGCCGACCCGCGCGCTGGAGGCCCGTCGTCGCGACGAGCTCGCCGGTCCCGGCCTGCTGCGTGCGCTCGATCTGCTGGATGCCCGCAGCCGCCGCATCGTCGAGGAGCGCTGGCTGAAGGTCAACGACGACGGCTCGGGCGGCATGACGCTGCATGACCTGGCAGCCGAATACGGCGTCAGCGCCGAGCGCATCCGCCAGATCGAGGTGGCCGCGATGAAGAAGATGAAGAAGGCGCTGGCCGAGCCCGCCTGAGTCCCCTGTTCACCCTCCTGTCCGACGCCGGCCTCGTGCCGGCGTTTTTCATGGTGCGTCCGGCACCGGCAGGTGAGGCGGCTTCAGCGCAGCAGGGCGTCACGGGCGCGCTGGAACGCGGACCAGAAGGTGGCGTCCTGCGACGAGGCGAAGTTGATGCGCATGCAGGAACTGGCCTGCCGGCGGGCATGGAACAGGCTGCCGGGTGCGAGCAGCCAGCCGTCGTCAAGCAGCCGCTGGGCCAATGATTCGGTGTCGACGCCGGTCTCGACCCAGCCGAACAGTCCCTGCGGCGGGCAGAGGAAGCTACAGCCGGCCTCGTGGGCGAGCTGCACGCTGCGCGAGCGCGCCGCATCCAGCCGCGTGGTGACCCGTTCGGCGTGGCGCCGCAGCTGGCCCTGTTCCAGGCAGATCGCCATGGCCTGCTCCAGCAGGGCCGGGGTGGTCAGGCTGGCCAGCAGCTTGATGTCGATCAGGCGCTCGACCTGCTCGGCCGGTGCCGCGACGAAGCCGATGCGCCAGCCCGGCGCCAGGATCTTGGAGAAACCGCTGACGTAGAACGTGCGCCGCAGCCCGTCCAGTGCCGACAGGCGGGGTGCATGGGCCGGCGCGAGGTGGGCATAGGTGTCGTCCTCGATGATCTGCAGGTCATGGTGCTCGGCCAGCCGCAGCAGCTGGTGGGCGGTCGACAGGCTGAGCATGCCGCCGGTGGGGTTGTGCAGCACCGAGACGGTGACGTACAGGCGCGGGCGGTGTTCCCGCGCCAGCGCCTCCATCACCTCCAGGTCGGGGCCGTCCGGGCCCCGGGGCACGGGCAACAGGCGCATGCCCAGCTGGGTCAGGCGGGCGTACTCGACCGACCAGCCGGGCTCGTCCACCAGCACGGCATCTCCCGGCGTGAGCAGCGTGCGCGAGATCAGGTCCAGCGCCTGCGTGGCGCCCATCGCGGTGATGATCTGGCCGGCGCCGGCGCGCACGCCGAAGTCGGCGATGCGCATCGACAGCGCGGCCCGCAGGCGCCGGTCGCCCGCCGGCTCGCCGTAGTGCAGCGAGGCGGCGGCTTCGCCCGTCACGCGGTCTTCGGCCAGCACCTTGCGCAGTGCCGAGTGCAGCATCGGCAGGTCCAGCCAGGACGCGGGCAGCGTGCCCAGGCCGGGGCCTGGCCGCTGGCTGTTGCCGCCCAGCATGCCCCGGATCAGCGCGCTCGCATCGACCGGCACCCGGTGCGGGGCGGGGTCGGCGGCGAGCGGGGCCGTGGGCAGCTCGCGGCGGATCTCGCGCACGAAGAAGCCGCGCTGGCTGCGCGCCTCGACCAGCCCCTGGGCCAGCAGCTGGTCGTAGGCGGCCACGACGGTGTGCGGACTGACCTCGTGCCGTTCGGCGCAGGCCCGCACCGACGGCAGCCTGGCCCCTGCGGCCAGCAGCCGGTGGCGGATGCGTTCGGCGAAGTGGGCGGCCAGCTGCTCGGCCAGGGTCTGGTCGCTGCGCCGGCTGAGCAGCGGGCTGGTGGCGCGCGCCGGCAGGGCGGGGGCGTCGGGGGCGTTCATGTCGATCTTCGGCTGTGTCTGCGCATGAGCCAGTACAGTGGTGAACAGAGATGATGGAAAGTGTACTGCTGGTGTACTGTCGTTCGCCCCTAGACTCATTCCCATGTCCAAGACTTCCTTCCCGGATCGACCGTACTCGGTGTCTGCCGAGCAGCGTGGCCTGTGGCTGGGGCTGCTCGGGGTGCTGATCTTCGCGATGACGCTGCCGATGACCCGGCTGGCGGTCGGCCCGCTCGAGGACCCGCAGTTGCCGCCGGTGTTCGTCACCGCGGGCCGGGCCGCCGGCGCGGGTCTGCTGGGGGCCCTGTACCTGATGTGGGTGCGTGCGCCCTGGCCGCTGCGGGCCGACCGGGGGCTGCTGCTGGTCAGCGCGCTGGGCTCGGTCGTCGGATTTCCGCTGTTCCTCGGCCTGGCGCTGCGTGAGGTGCCGGCCATGCATGCCGCGGTGATCACGGGGGTGCTGCCGCTGTGCACGGCGGTGGTCGCGGCCTGGCATCTGCGCCAGCGTCCGTCGACCGGCTTCTGGGCCTGTGCGCTGCTCGGGGCGGCGCTGGTGCTGATGTATGCGGCCCGCCAGGGTGGCGGACGGCTGGTCGCCGCCGACGGGCTGCTGCTGCTGGCCATGCTGAGCGGGGCCATCGCCTATGTGTCGGGGGCCCGGTTGTGCGCGCACCGGCCGGCCGAGCAGGTGATCAGCTGGGTGCTGGTCTTCAGCCTGCCGCTGACGCTGCCGATCGCCCTCTGGCAGTGGCCGGCCATGCCGGTGCGGCCGTCGGCCTGGGGGGCGCTGGCCTATGTCACCGTGTTCTCGATGTGGCTGGGCTTCTTCGCCTGGTACCGGGGCCTGGCCATGGGTGGTACCGTCCGCGTCAGCCAGGTGCAGATGGTCCAGCCCTTCCTGTCCCTGCTGCTGGCCGCGCCCGTGCTGGGCGAGGCCCTGCAGGCCGAGACGCTGTGGTTCGCTGCCGCGGTGATGGCCGTGGTGTGGGTGGGCCGGCGGCTGTCCGTCGGACGGCCGACCCGGATTCAAGTCGATCAAGAGGAGACGTGTACATGACGATCCAACATCCTTTCGGACCCTGGCAGCCTGCGCGCCGGGCCGAGCGCATGAACCCTTCGGTGATCCGCGAGATCCTGAAGGTCACCGAGCGGCCGGGCATCCTGTCCATGGCAGGTGGCCTGCCGTCGCCGGACACCTTCCCGATCGAGGCGATGCGCGAGGCGACGGCCCGGGTGCTGGCCGATTCGCCGCGCGAGGCGCTGCAGTACGCCGCCAGCGAGGGCTACGGGCCGCTGCGCGAGTGGGTCGCCGCCCACCTGGCGCAGCAGGGGCTGAGCGTCGAGGCCGATCAGGTGCTGATCACCACCGGCTCTCAGCAGGGCCTGGACCTCATCGGCAAGGTGATGGTCGACCCGGGTGCGCCGGTGGCCGTGGAGATGCCGACCTACCTCGGGGCCCTGCAGGCGTTCAGCCCGTTCGAGCCGCAGTTCGTCGGCGTGGCCGGTGACCACGAGGGGCCGCTGCCCGAAGCCGTGCGGGCGCTGTCGCACGATGCGCCGGGTTGCCGCTTCTTCTACGTGCTGCCCAATTTCCAGAACCCGACCGGGCGCCTGATCAGCGCCGGGCGCCGCCAGGCGCTGATCGAGGCGGCTCAGGCCGCCCGCCTGCCGCTGGTCGAGGACAACCCCTACGGCGACCTCTGGTACGACGAGCCGCCGCCCGCGCCGCTGAGCTCGCTCTGGCCCGAAGGCTCTATCTACCTGGGTTCGTTCTCCAAGATCCTCGCCCCCGGCCTGCGGCTGGGTTACCTCGTCGCGCCCCGTCCGCTGCACCCCAAGCTGCTGCAGGCCAAGCAGGCGGCCGACCTGCACACGCCCAGCTTCAACCAGCGGGTGGTTCACGAGGTGATCCACCGCGGCTTCCTCGATCAGCACATCCCGACGATCCGGGCGCGCTACCGGCTGCAGCGTGACGCGATGGCCACGGCCCTGCGCCACCATCTGCCCGAAGGCTGCGAGTGGCAGGCGCCCAGCGGCGGCATGTTCTTCTGGGTCCGGCTGCCCGAGGGCTGCGATGCCGTGAGCCTGCTGGACCGGGCGGTCGCCGCCGGTGTCGCCTATGTGCCGGGGGCGGCCTTCTATCCGCGCCAGGCCGATGCCCGCACGGTGCGCCTGTCCTTCGTGACCCTGTCGCCCTCGGAGATCGACGACGGGGTCGGCATCTTCGCCCGGGTCGTGCGCGAGCAGCTGCAGCGGCAGGCCGAGCACGCGCCATGAGTTCGCCTCGCCCGCGTCCCTTCGTGCAGGTCGATGTCTTCACCGACACCACGCTGCGTGGCAATCCGCTGGCCGTGGTCGTCGATGGCAGCGGCCTCGACGAGGCGTGCATGCAGGCCTTCGCGCGCTGGACCAACCTGTCGGAAACCACCTTCCTGCTGCCGCCCACGGGGGTGCAGGCCGACTACCGCGTGCGCATCTTCACCCCGGGTGGCGAGCTGCCGTTTGCCGGCCATCCGACGCTGGGCAGCTGCCAGGCGTGGCTGGCGCACGGCGGGGTGCCGCAGCAGGCCGACGAGGTGGTGCAGGAGTGTGGTGTCGGGCTGGTGCGCATCCGTCGGGATCCCCTGCGGCCCGCGCGGCTCGCCTTCGCCGCTCCGGCGCTGCGCCGCAGCGGGCCGGCCGATGCCGCGGTGCGTGAGCAGGTCTGTCGTGCGCTGCGCCTGGCGCCGGACGAGGTGCTGCGCGTCCAGTGGGTGGACAACGGGCCGGGCTGGGTCGCCGCCTGGCTGAAGGATGCCGCCACGGTCCGGGCCCTGCGGCCGGACTGGGTCGCGATGAGCGGTCTGAATGTCGGCGTGGCCGGTCGCTGGCCGGCCGGCGCGGCCGTCGACCTCGAGGTGCGTGCCTTCGTGCCCGGTCTGGGGGTTCCGGAAGACCCGGTCACCGGCAGCCTGAATGCCGGACTGGCACTGTGGCTGATCGACGAGGGGCTGATGCCCGAGCGCTACGTGGCCGGGCAGGGTCATGCCCTGGGTCGCGACGGGCGCGTGCAGGTGCAGCGCATCGATGGGGTGACCTGGATCGGTGGTGACGTGGCGCCTTGCATCGGTGGTCAGGTCCTGCTCTGACCGTGCGGTGGGATGGTGGCCGTGTGAGGCGTTCGCCGACGGTGTACGCTCACCGCATGTGCGTTGGTGTGAGTGCATGAGCATGAGCAAGCCTTTGTCCCCTTCCGGGATCCCGGCCCGCTGCGGGCGGCGTGGTGCTTTGAAGGGGCGGTGACGATGGACACCGTGCCCACCAGCCTGGTCGTTCCGGACACGCCGGTGCTGATCGAGGCGACCCGTGACATCTTCCGGGAGTACGCCGACGGCCTGGGGGTCGATCTGTCCTTCCAGGGCTTCGAGCAGGAGCTGCTCGAGCTGCCCGGGACCTACCAGTCGCCCGATGGCCTGCTGCTGCTGGCCGTGGTCGATGGCCAGGTGGCCGGGTGTGGTGCCTTCCGTCCGATCTACGAGGCCGACTACGCCAATGCCTGCGAGATGAAGCGCCTCTACGTGCGCCGGGCCTTCCGGCGTTTCGGCCTGGGGCGCACGCTGGCTCAGTCGCTGATCGACCATGCCCGCGAGCGCGGTTATTCCACCATGCTGCTCGACGCGCTCGACGACATGGAGGCCGCCCGCGAGCTGTACCGCTCGCTGGGCTTCGTCGACATCCCTCCCTACTACTACAACCCGGTGCCTGGGGCCCACTACCTGAAGGTGGACCTGCTGCACACGGCCGCCCGCTACTGAGGTGTCCGCGAGGCCGCGCACTCGGTGCTTTCCCCCGGGCCCGCGGCTTGGTTACGCCGGGGTACACCGGTAGCATGCGCGATTGATCGAAACATCGAGAGCGCATCTTGCACATCCAACCGATCCGGGCCGTCAGCGAGCCCTGCCTGCTGGGCGAATCGCCCATGTGGCACCCTCAGGAACAGGTGCTGTACTGGTGCGACATCCCGGCCCGCCGCCTGCATCGCCTCGACCCGGTCACCGGCGAGTCCGGCCGCTGGGAGTTCGCCGTCGAGCCGGCCTGCTGCGCTCCGGCGCTGGGTGGAGGGCTGGTGCTGGGCATGCGCGACGGCCTGTGGTGGTTCGACCCGGTCACCTCGAAGCGCAGCCGGCTGGCCAGGGCGCCCTATGACCCGGCCACCGAGCGGTTCAACGACGGCAAGTGTGATCCGCAGGGGCGCATGTGGGTGGGCACCATCTACGAGCCGCGCGACCCGCCCCGGGCGGCGCTCTACCGCTGGTCGCGCGAGCGCGGGCTCGACCGCATGGCCGGCGACATCACCGTCTCCAATGGCCTGGCCTGGAGCCCCGATGGCGCGACGCTCTACTGGTCCGACACCAAGGCGCACGAGATCAGTGCGCTCGACTTCCAGTCCCAGGACGGCAGCCTGTCGCGCCGTCGGATGTTTGCCTCGTTCCCGAAGCGCGACGCGGCGCTGCCGCTGGAGGCCTACGGCGGCCGGCCCGATGGCGCGGCCGTCGATGTCGAGGGCTGCTACTGGGTGGCGATGTTCGAGGGCCAGCGGGTGCTGCGGCTGTCGCCGCAGGGCGAGGTGCTGCTGGAGGTGCCCCTGCCGGTGCGCTGTCCGACCATGCCCTGTTTTGGTGGCCCGGACCTGCGCACGCTCTACATCACCACCGCCCGCGACAAGCGCCCCGAGGCCGAGTTGATGGAGCAGCCGCTGGCGGGCTGCGTGCTGGCACTGCAGGTGGAGGTGGCCGGATTGCCAAGCAACTTCGTGCACACCTGAAAACCCAGGGTTAACCCGGGTGTTGCTTCGGATGCACGTTGCAGGTGCGTCGGCACCAGATCCAAGGGTTTCGCACCACAAGGACTTCCAGAAGCGTGGGGGTTTCCACGTATAATTCGATGGTTTTGCCGAAACCTGCCTGTAACCCCTGTGATGTCGAACACGAATGGACTGACCCGCCGCACGGTCGCGGTCGCTCCGGTGGCGACTGATGTTGAAGAGGGTGAGGGCGTCGAGGAGGAATTCAAGCCCCTGACCGCCGAGCAGGCGGCCGCGCTGAGATCCAGCCTGGCCGTACTGTCTCCGTGGAAGGTGGTCGCTGCCCAGGCAGTGGTCGGGCTGGTGATGGTGGCCCTGGTGGGGCTGCTCTACCAGCGTCCGGGGGCGATGGGGTCTGCGCTGTATGGCGCGATCACGGTGGTGCTGCCGTCGGCCTTGCTGGCTCGCGGCATGAGCCCCTCCCGGGTGATGGTTCCTGGTGCACTGGCCTTCGGGTTCATGCTCTGGGAGCTGGTGAAGCTGGGGGTGTCGGTGGCCATGCTGGCCGCGGCGTCCCTGGTGGTGCCTGACCTGAGCTGGCCGGTTCTGCTGGTCACGATGGTCGTTTGCATGAAGATGAATTGGCTGGCCCTGCTTTGGCGGGGTCGGGTGTCAACACCGCGGTCCTGACCGACCGAACGAGAAAACACGATGGCTGCCGAAGAACACGTTGCCGAGCACGCGCCGACCGCCGGGGAGTACATCTCTCACCACCTGACGCACCTGACCAGTCGTGCGCAGACGGGCATTGCGGACTTCTCCCTGTCCGATCCCGTCCTGAAGCTGGACTCGCTGTTCTGGTCCATCCTGCTGGGTGTGCTGGGCAGCTTCTTCCTGTGGCGTGTCGCCCGCAGCGTGACCTCCGGCGTGCCCGGTCGTGTCCAGGCCGCGGTCGAGTTCCTGGTCGAGATGGTCGACACCCAGGCCAAGGGCATCATCCACAACGAGCAGTCCCGCAAGGTCGTCGCCCCGCTGGCGCTGACGTCCTTCGTCTGGATCTTCCTGATGAACGCGATGGACCTGCTGCCGCTGGACCTGGTGCCGCGCATCTGGGAGATGATCTACGGTGCGGCCGGCCATGATCCGCACCACGCCTACATGCGCGTGGTCCCGACCGCCGACCTGTCGGTGACGCTGGGCATGTCGGTCACCGTGCTGCTGGCCTGTCTGTACTACAGCATCAAGATCAAGGGCCTGACCGGCTGGGTCGGCGAGCTGTTCTCGGCGCCTTTCCACGCCCACGGCCCGATGGCCCTGGTGCTCGCGCCGATCAACTTCACGCTGCAGATCATCGAGTTCCTGGCCAAGACCATCTCGCACGGCATGCGACTGTTCGGCAACATGTTCGCCGGCGAACTGGTGTTCATGCTGATCGCCCTGATGGGTGCCGTGGGCTTCGGCTCCTTCGGCGGCATCGCGCTGTGGGTCGGCCAGATCATCGCCGGCACCGCCTGGGCGATCTTCCACATCCTGATCATCACGCTGCAGGCCTTCATCTTCATGATGCTGACCCTGGTGTACGTGGGTCAGGCTCACGACAAGCACTGATCAGCGCATCGCTGCTGTCGTTCCGCTCTTTCCGTTTCCTTTTTTTCCGTCCGTCAACAACCTCTCCTTAGGAGCAATCATGGAAAACGTCCTCGGTCTCGTCGCTCTGGCTTGCGGCATCATCATCGGTCTGGGTGCCATCGGCGCTTGTATCGGCATCGCCCTGATGGGTGGCAAGTACCTCGAAGCTTCGGCCCGCCAGCCTGAGCTGATGAACGAACTGCAGACCAAGATGTTCCTGCTGGCCGGTCTGATCGACGCCGCCTTCCTGATCGGCGTTGGTATCGCGATGCTGTTTGCCTTCGCGAACCCGTTCGTCCTGAAGTAATCGGTCTTTCTCGTCGTTCTTTATTTCCCTAAACGAGAAAGGTCGAAGCCGTGAATCTGAACGCAACACTGTTGGCTCAGATCGTCGTCTTCGCGATCCTGTGGTGGTTCACGATGAAATTCGTGTGGCCGCCGATCACGAAGGCGCTCGACGAGCGCGCCCTGAAGGTCGCTGACGGCCTGGCTGCCGCTGACAAGGCCAAGCTGGAGCTGGCATCTGCCAACAAGCGCGTCGAGGAACAGCTCGTCCAATCGCGCAACGAGACAGCTCGTCTGCTCGCTGATGCCGACAAGCGCGCCCAGGCCATCGTCGAAGAGGCCAAGAAGCGCGCTGAGGAAGAGGGCGCCAAGATCGTCGCGGCCGCCAAGGCCGAAGTCGATCAGCTGGCGGTCCAGGCTCGCGAGACCCTGCGTGAGCAGGTCGCCGTGCTGGCCGTCAAGGGTGCCGAACAAATCCTCAAGCGCGAAGTCAACGTCGGCGTCCACGCCGATCTGCTGACTCGCCTGAAGATGGAGCTGTGACCATGGCCGAGCTCGCAACCATCGCGCGGCCTTATGCCGAAGCGCTCTACCAGGTGGCCCGTCAGCATGACGTGGCTTCCTGGGGGCAGCAGATCGAGGCCCTGGCCCAGGTGGCCGTCAACGCCGAGATGCGCCAGTTCGCCGACAACCCCAAGGTGTCGGCCGAACAGGTGTACGAGGTCGTGACGGCTTCCGCCCGCCTGCCGCTGGATGCTGGTGTCCAGAACTTCGTGCGTGCAGTGATCGACAACGGTCGACTCTCTGCACTGCCCGAAGTCGCGGCCCAGTTCCATCAGCTCGTCAATGCCTCCGCCGGTGTTGCCGATGCGGAAGTGTTCAGCGCTTACCCGATCGACGACGCCCAGTTGTCCGAAGTGGTCGCCACGCTCGAGAAGCGTTTCGGCCGCAAGCTGACAGCCAGCGTCACGATCGAGCCTGAGCTGATCGGTGGCATCCGCGTGGTGGTGGGCGATGAGGTGCTCGACACCTCGATCCGAGCTCGCCTCGACCGTATGAAGGTGGCGCTGAGCGCGTGAGGCGCGCGACGACACGCATCGAATCACCCCTGCGTCAATCGTCCGCCCTCTGCAAAGAGGTCGCTTGACCAGACTGGGAGCAAGCAATGCAACTGAATCCCGCAGAAATTTCCGAACTGATCAAGAGCCGCATCGAAGGGCTTGGCGCCGCCGCTGACATTCGCAACCAGGGCACCGTGGTTTCGGTGACGGACGGTATCGTCCGAGTCCACGGTCTGAGCAATGTCATGCAGGGCGAAATGCTCGAGTTCCCCGGCAACGTCTTCGGTCTTGCACTGAACCTCGAGCGCGACTCCGTCGGCGCCGTGATTCTGGGCGAGTACGAAGGCATCTCCGAAGGCGACACGGTCAAGTGCACCGGCCGCATTCTGGAAGTGCCCGTCGGACCCGAGCTGATCGGCCGTGTGGTCAATGCCCTCGGTCACCCGATCGACGGCAAGGGCCCGATCAACGCCAAGATGACGGACGTGATCGAGAAGGTCGCGCCGGGCGTGATCGCCCGCAAGTCGGTGGACCAGCCGGTGCAGACCGGCCTGAAGTCCATCGACTCGATGGTTCCCGTCGGCCGTGGTCAGCGCGAGCTGATCATCGGCGACCGCCAGACCGGCAAGACCGCCGTGGCGATCGACGCGATCATCAACCAGAAGGGTCAGAACATGACCTGCATCTACGTCGCGATCGGCCAGAAGGCCTCGTCGATCAAGAACGTGGTGCGTGCTCTGGAACAAGCTGGCGCGATGGACTACACCATCGTCGTGGCTGCCTCGGCTTCCGAATCGGCCGCCATGCAGTACGTCTCGGCGTACACCGGCTGCACGATGGGCGAGTACTTCCGCGACCGCGGTGAAGACGCGCTGATCGTCTATGACGATCTGTCCAAGCAAGCCGTGGCCTATCGCCAGGTCTCGCTGCTGCTGCGCCGCCCGCCGGGCCGCGAAGCCTTCCCCGGTGACGTGTTCTATCTCCACAGCCGCCTGCTCGAGCGCGCAGCCCGCGTGAACGCCGACTACGTCGAAGCCTTCACCAAGGGTGCCGTCAAGGGCAAGACCGGTTCGCTGACGGCCCTGCCGGTCATCGAGACGCAAGCCGGCGACGTGTCCGCCTTCGTTCCGACCAACGTGATCTCGATCACCGACGGTCAGATCTTCCTGGAAACCAGCCTGTTCAACGCCGGTATCCGCCCCGCCATCAACGCCGGCATCTCGGTGTCGCGGGTGGGTGGTGCAGCGCAGACCAAGCTGATCAAGGGCCTGTCCGGCGGTATCCGTACCGACCTGGCGCAGTACCGTGAACTGGCTGCGTTCGCGCAGTTCGCCTCGGATCTGGACGAGTCGACCCGCAAGCAGCTCGACCGTGGCGCCCGCGTCACCGAACTGCTCAAGCAGGCCCAGTACTCGCCGCAGCCGATCAGCCTGATGGCTGCCACGCTGTACTCGGTCAACAAGGGCTACATGGACGACGTCGAGGTCAAGAAGATTCTTGCCTTCGAAAGCGGCCTGCACCAGTACCTGAAGACCAGCCACGGCGCGCTGCTGAAGAAGCTCGAGGACAACAAGGCAATGGACAAGGACGCGGAAGCCGAGCTGCAAGGCGCGATCGCTGCGTTCAAGAAGTCCTTCGCCTGAGCCGGGAGCATCGTCATGGCGGCAGGCAAGGAAATACGCGGCAAGATCAAATCGGTGGAGAACACCAAGAAGATCACCAAGGCCATGGAAATGGTGGCCGCGTCCAAGATGCGCAAGGCGCAGGAACGCATGCGCGCGGCTCGTCCGTACGCTGACAAGATCCGCAACATCACGGCCAACCTGTCGCGGGCGACCCCTGAGTATCACCATCCGTTTGTGGTCAAGAACAGCGGCACGGGTTCGGTGGGCATGATCATCGTCACGACCGACAAGGGTCTGTGCGGTGGCATGAACACCAACGTGCTGCGTCAGGTGACCACCAAGCTGCGTGAACTCGAGGGCACCGGCACCAAGGTGCAGGCGGTCGCGATCGGCAACAAGGGCTACACCTTCCTGAACCGGGTCGGCGTCAAGGTGGTGGCTCACGCCACCCAGCTTGGCGACACCCCGCACCTCGAGAAGCTGATCGGCCCGGCCAAGGTGCTGCTCGACCAGTACGCCCAAGGCAAGCTGGACGCTGTCTACCTGTGCTTCACCCGCTTCCTCAACACGATGAAGCAGGAACCGCAGGTGGAACAGCTGCTGCCCCTCACGGCGCAGCGGCTGGAACAGTCGCAGAGCGAGCAGCAGTCCCACAGCTGGGACTACCTCTACGAACCGGATGCGAAGTCGGTCATCGATGACCTGATGGTGCGTTACGCCGAAGCGCTGATCTACCAGGCGGTGGCCGAGAACATGGCCTCCGAGCAGTCGGCACGGATGGTGGCCATGAAGGCAGCAACCGACAACGCGGGCACCCTGATCAACGATCTGAAGCTGGTCTACAACAAGACCCGCCAGGCCGCGATCACCAAGGAACTGTCCGAGATCGTCAGTGGTGCGGCGGCGGTGGGCTGATCCAGCCTCGCGACGAGACGCAACGAATCAAGATTGAAGGAACGAAAAATGGCGAACACTCAAGCAGTGGGCAAGATCGTTCAGTGCATCGGCGCCGTGGTGGACGTGGAGTTCCCCCGCACTCAGATGCCCCGGATCTACGACGCCCTGAAACTCGACGGCAGCGCACTGACGCTGGAAGTCCAGCAGCAGCTGGGCGACGGCGTGGTGCGTACCATCGCGCTGGGCACGTCCGACGGTCTGCGTCGTGGTCTGGAAGTGCGCAACACCGGCGCTTCGATCACGGTGCCGGTCGGCAAGGCCACGCTGGGCCGCATCATGGACGTGCTCGGTCAGCCGATCGACGAACGTGGTGAAGTCAGCATGGCGCAGTCCGCGTCCATCCACCGCAAGGCCCCGGCCTACGACGAGCTGAGCCCGTCGCAGGAGCTGCTGGAAACCGGCATCAAGGTGATCGACCTGATCTGCCCGTTCGCCAAGGGCGGCAAGGTGGGTCTGTTCGGTGGCGCCGGTGTGGGCAAGACCGTGAACATGATGGAGCTCATCAACAACATCGCCAAGGCCCACAGCGGTCTGTCGGTGTTCGCTGGTGTGGGCGAGCGGACCCGTGAAGGGAACGACTTCTATCACGAAATGGCCGATTCGGGCGTCGTGAACCTGGAGAACCTGGGCGAGTCCAAGGTCGCCATGGTCTACGGCCAGATGAACGAGCCGCCGGGCAACCGTCTGCGCGTGGCCCTGACCGGCCTGACCATTGCCGAGTCGTTCCGCGACGAAGGCAAGGACGTGCTGTTCTTCGTGGACAACATCTACCGCTACACGCTGGCCGGTACCGAAGTGTCCGCACTGCTGGGTCGCATGCCGTCCGCCGTGGGCTACCAGCCGACGCTGGCCGAAGAAATGGGCCGCCTGCAAGAGCGCATCACGTCGACCAAGGTCGGCTCGATCACCTCGATCCAGGCCGTCTACGTCCCTGCGGACGACCTGACCGACCCGTCGCCTGCCACGACCTTCGCCCACCTGGACGCCACCGTGGTGCTGTCGCGTGACATCGCCTCGCTGGGCATCTACCCGGCCGTGGATCCGCTGGATTCGAACAGCCGCCAGGTCGACCCGAACGTCGTCGGTGAAGAGCACTACGGCACCACCCGTGCCGTGCAGCAGGTGCTGCAGCGCTACAAGGAACTGCGCGACATCATCGCCATCCTGGGCATGGACGAACTCGCGCCGGAAGACAAGCTGGCCGTGTCCCGTGCACGGAAGATCCAGCGTTTCCTGTCGCAGCCCTTCCACGTCGCCGAAGTGTTCACCGGCTCGCCGGGCAAGTACGTGCCGCTGAAGGAAACCATCCGTGGTTTCAAGATGATCGTGGCTGGCGAATGTGACCACCTGCCGGAGCAGGCGTTCTACATGGTCGGCACCATCGACGAAGCCTTCGAGAAGGCGAAAAAGATGCAGTAAGCGGCGCATGCGACGCCCGGGCGTCGTTGCCGTGCGACAGCGGACGCGAGTCCGCTCGCGCGCGGTGCCAGGCCCGGACGCCGTCTGCTTGCTTCCTGCAACTTCTTTACACGCTCATCGAGGACCGTTATGGCCACCATTCATGTTGACGTCGTTTCGGCCGAGCAGTCGATCTTCTCGGGCGAGGCCAAGTTCGTCGCGCTGCCGGGTGAAAACGGCGAGCTGGGCATCCTGCCCCGCCACACGCCGCTGATCACCCGCATCAAGCCGGGCGCGGTCCGCATCGAGCGGGCCGACAACGGTGAAGAAGAGTTCGTGTTCGTCGCCGGTGGCATCCTGGAGGTCCAGCCTCACAAGGTGACCGTGCTGGCCGACACCGCCATCCGCGGTCACGACCTCGACGAAGCCAAGGCCACCGAGGCCCGTCGTCTGGCTGAAGAAGCCATGAAGAACGCCCACAGCGAGATCGACCTGGCACGTGCCCAGGGCGAGTTCGCTGCGATGGCGGCCCAGCTCGCGGCCATCCGCAAGTTCCGCCGCAAATGATCGGTGCGGCCGGCCCACGAGGCTGGTGCGCACGCTCAACGCCCGCCACGGCCACCCGCTGTGCGGGCGTTTTTTCATGGCGCGAGCACTTGCGCGCCGGCGAGCCGCAGCCGTCTTGACCTGCCTGAAGGCCGTCCTTCACCCCCTCTGCCTACAATCCGCTCATGTTTGCGCCTCTCCAGAACGACACCTTCCTGCGCGCCCTGAGGCGCCAGCCGACCGACTACACCCCGCTGTGGCTGATGCGGCAGGCCGGGCGCTACCTGCCCGAGTACTGCGCCACCCGCGCGAAGGCCGGCAGCTTCATGGGCCTGGCGACCAACGTGGATTACGCCACCGAGGTCACGCTGCAGCCGCTGGAGCGCTTTCCGCTCGACGCGGCCATCCTGTTCTCCGACATCCTGACGGTGCCTGACGCGATGGGCCTCGGCCTGAGCTTCGCCGCCGGTGAGGGGCCGAAGTTCGCCCGGGTCGTGCGTGACGAGGCGGCCGTCGCGGCCCTCGAGGTGCCCGACATGGAGCGCCTGCGCTACGTGTTCGACGCGGTCACGTCGATCCGCAAGGCCCTGGCGGGCCGCGTGCCGCTGATCGGCTTCTCCGGCTCGCCGTGGACGCTGGCCTGCTACATGGTCGAGGGCGGCGGCAGCGACGACTACCGCCACGTCAAGTCCCTGATGTACAGCCGCCCGGACCTGATGCACCGCCTGCTGGCCGTGACGGCCGACGCGGTGGCGCTCTACCTCAACGAGCAGATGCGCGCCGGTGCGCAGGCCGTGATGGTCTTCGACAGCTGGGGGGGCGTGCTGGCCGACGGGGCCTTCCAGGAGTTCAGCCTGGCCTACACCCGCCGGGTGCTGGACCAGCTGCACCGTGGCGTCGACGGCGTGGACGTGCCCCGCATCGTGTTCACCAAGGGCGGCGGCCTGTGGCTCGACCAGATCGCCGGCCTGGAGACCGATGCGGTGGGCATCGACTGGACGGTCGACATCGGCCAGGCCCGCGAGCGGGTGGGCCACCGGGTCGCGCTGCAGGGCAACCTGGATCCCAATGTGCTGTTCGCGCCGCCCGCGGTCATCGAGCAGCAGGCCTGCCGCATCCTCGACCGTTTTGGCGCCCATCCGGGCCATGTGTTCAACCTGGGCCACGGCATCAGCCAGTACACGCCGCCCGAGTCGGTGGCGGTGCTGGTCGAGGCCGTGCACCGGCATTCGCGGCGGATCCGCGCGAAGGCCTGATCCTGTGCACAAGTCGGGCGCCAGGCGCTCGGCCGCCGCCCTTCGCGGCCGAGTTATCCCCTGAAGCGGCTCCGCGGCCGTGGCGGCGAGCGCGAGGCCCGGGCGGGTACTCCCCGGATTGGAAAATCACGCAAGTCCTTGATTTTCATGGAGTCCGCCGGGTTGCCACGAAAGCGGGCATCCCAGGTGAAGTGCCTGTCAGGCAACGTTTTTTTGGCGGCTTGCCCAGCTTGTTCACACAGTTATCCACAGAAACCGTGGATACGCTGACAAATTCATTACGGATCAATGACTTGGCGTTTGAAGCTCGAACCGGCCTGAGCGGATGCTGCCAAGTTATCCCCACCTGCGGCGACCCTCGAATCGTCGGGCTCGAATGACTTGTGCACAAGCCTGGGGACAGCTTGTTCGTGCTAAGTCGTTGATTTACAAGCGGATCAATCGGTGCTGAGAAACAAGGCAATCCAGGAAAAGTCGCCGGATGACAAGCACTTCGCGCGCTCCTGCCCAGCTTGCCCACAAAGTTGTCCACAGAGGCCGTGGATATCCCCGTGATGGAATGCACACCCGAGACCGAGCGCGTGCCGCCCCCGGAGGCCGGTCGCTGCATCGTGCGCGTGCTGGTCGAGCTGCCCCGCCATGTGGGGCTGCACGAGGCGCTGGACTACCGCTGCGACCGGCCGCTGGCGCCGGGCACGCTGGTGCGGGTGCCGCTGGGTCGGCGGGTGGTGACCGGCCTGGTCGAAGGCATGGCCGAGCCGACGCCGGCCTGTGGACAAGTTGTCCCCCCGGCCGAACCGGAGCGCCTGCGCGACGTGGCCGAGGTGTTCGACGCCCTGCCGCCGATGACGGCGGGCTGGATGCGGCTGCTGGACTTCGCGGCGGCCTATTACCAGCGCAGCCGTGGCGAGCTGGCCCTGTCCTGCCTGCCCACGGCGCTGCGGGCGCTCGACGGCGTGCAGCTGCAGCGGCGGCTGAAGAAGCTGGCCCGGCGGGCCGATGTGGCGCCGGAGGGCGCCACGCCGCAGCGGCCGGTGCTGGCGCCCGGGCAGCAGCAGGCGCTGCAGAAGCTGGTCGAGCAGGCGCCGTCGACCTTCTTGCTGCATGGCGTGACCGGCAGCGGCAAGACCGAGGTCTACCTGCGCGAGGCGCAGCGGGTGCTCGAGGCCGGGCGCCAGGTGCTGGTGCTGGTGCCCGAGATCAACCTGACCCCGCAGCTCGAGGCCCGTTTTGCCGCCCGTTTCCCCGGCCGGCGCCTGGCGGTGCTGCACAGCGGGCTGACGCCGCCACAGCGCCTGCAGCACTGGCTGGCGGCCCACCTCGGCCAGGCCGACCTGGTGCTGGGCACCCGCATGGCGATCTTCGCGTCGCTGCCGCGCCTGGGCCTGATCGTGGTCGACGAGGAGCACGATCCGTCCTACAAGCAGCAGGAGGGCGCGCGTTATTCCGCCCGCGACCTGGCGGTCTACCGCGGCCGCCAGGCGGGGGCTTCGGTGATCCTCGGCTCGGCCACGCCGTCGCTGGAGAGCTGGCTCAATGCCGCGCCGGCCGCGGAGGGGGGCGGGCGCTACCGCCGCATCGACCTGCCCGAGCGCATCGGCGGAGGGGCCCTGCCGGCGGTGCGGCTGGTCGACCTGGAGCGGGTGGTGGCCCAGCACGGCCGCCAGGCGCTGCGGCTGCACCCGATCTCGCCGCCGCTGCTCGCGGCGCTGCGCGAGCGCCTGGAGCGGGGCGAGCAGAGCATGCTGCTGCTGAACCGGCGGGGTTATGCGCCGGTGCTGCACTGCACCAGCTGCGGCTGGAAGAGCGCCTGCCCGCACTGCAGCGCCTGGCGGGTGTTCCACAAGGTCGACCGCACGCTGCGCTGCCACCATTGCGGCAGCGGCCAGCGGGTGCCGCTGGCCTGCCCCGAGTGTGGCGACCCCGACATCCAGCCCATGGGCCGGGGCACCGAGCGGCTCGAGGAGCAGCTGGCCACGCTGCTGCCGCAGGCCCGCGTGGTGCGCATCGATGGCGACACCACCCGCCAGTCCGGCAGCCTCGAGAGCCAGCTGGCCCAGGTGCACGACGGCGAGGTCGACGTGCTGGTGGGCACGCAGATGGTGGCCAAGGGCCACGATTTCCGCCGCATGACGCTGGTGGCCGCGGTCGATGCGGACGGGGCGCTGTTCTCGAGCGACTTCCGCGCCCCCGAGCGCCTGTTCGCGCTGCTGATGCAGGCGGGCGGACGGGCCGGACGGGATGCGGCGCTGGCCGCGCGCAGCGAGATGTGGGTGCAGACCTGGCATCCTGCCCACCCCCTGTTCGCCGCGCTGAAGGGCCACGACTACATCGCCTTCGCGCGCTCGCAGCTCGACGAGCGGCGCATCGCCGCGATGCCGCCGTTCTCCGCCCAGGCGCTGCTGCGGGCCGATGCCTCGACCCAGGAGCTGGCCCAGGCCTTCCTGCAGCGTGCCGAGGCGCTGGCCGGCGAGCTGCAGGCCGCCGGCCAGGTGTCCGCCGAGGTGTTCCTCTACCCGCCGGTGCCCACCTCGGTGCAGCGGGTGGCCGACGTGGAACGGGCGCAGCTGCTGGTCGAGGCGCCACGCCGTGCCCAGCTGCAGGCCTTCCTGGCGGCCTGGGTGCCGCTGCTCGACGACATCAACCGCCCGCCGACCCGGGTGATCCGCTGGGCGGTCGATGTCGATCCGCTCTCGATCTGATCCGACCAGGACCTTCCGTGCCATGAAGCCATCTGCCTGCCCTGTCTCTCCCGCCGCGCTCGACCTGGCGATCATCGGTGCCGGCCCGGCCGGCCTGGCCCTGGCGCTGCACGCCGCGCAGCGCCTGCCGCGCGCGCGCATCACCGTCTACGACCGCTGGCCGGCCCGCCACGACCTGAGCGGTGACCGCCGCACGCTGGCGCTGGCGCAGGGCAGCGTGCAGTTCCTGGACCGGCTCGGCGTCGGGGCGGCGATCGCCGGGCGGGCCGCCCCGATCCTCGAGGTGCATGTCTCCCAGCAGCAGCCCGGGCTGCTCGAGCTGCTGGGCCTGCCGGCCGCCGCGCAGCTGAGCCTGAAGGCCGCCGACCTGGGCGTGCCGCAGCTGGGCGCGGTGGTGGCCTATGGCGCCATCGTCGAGCCGATGCGTGCGGCCTGGAGGGCCCGTTGCGAGGCCGAGCCGCAGCGCCTGCAGGCCCGCCTGGGCTGTGCGGTGCAGGCGGTCGACACGCTCGACGAGGCCGCGGGCGAGGGGCGTGGGGTCGCCGTCCGCTGGCTCGAGGCCGCCGTGGCGCGGCCCGAGGGCCCGGCCGAGGTGCTCGAGACCGCGCGCGCGCGCCACGACCTCGCGGTGATCGCCGAAGGGGGCGTGTTCGCCGAGCAGTCCCGCAAGGCCGTGGCCCGCGACTACCGTCAGGTGGCCTGGGTGGGCACGGTCGAGCTCGAGGGCGGGCGGCCCGGCGTGGCCTACGAACGTTTCACGCCGCAGGGGCCGGTGGCCTTGCTGCCCCTGCCGGCGGCCGCGGGCGGACGCGCGCAGGCCGCGCTGGTCTGGTGCGTGCCGGCCGACGACGATCCGGTGCGCGGGCTCGACACGGCCCAGCGCCTGGCGGTGCTGCAGCATGTGCTGCCGGCATCGGTGGGCCGGCTGGTCGGCCTCGGCCCGCTGAAGGATTTTGCGCTCGGACTGAACGCCGAACGCACGCTGGTGCAGGGCCGCGCGGTGCGCATCGGCAACGCCGCGCAGACCCTGCACCCGGTGGCCGGCCAGGGCCTCAACCTGGGGCTGCGGGACGTGCATGCGCTGGTCGAGCAGCTCGAGCGCCGGCCGGACCTCGAGCAGGCGCTGTCGGGCATGGAATGGCAGCGCGGCCCGGATCGCTGGAGCCTGATCGCCGGCACCGACTTCCTGGCCCGCAGCTTCACCTGGGACGCGCCGGGGCTGAGCACGCTGCGGGGCGTCGGCCTGGGCCTGCTGCAGCGCCTGCCGGGCCTGTCGACGCTGCTGGCGCGCCAGATGATGTTCGGCCGGCGCTGAGCCGGCCCGGCTTCAGTCGCCCGCGGCGGTGGCCGGCAGGCCGGGGCCGAGCACCCGGTGCTCCAGGGCCGGCAGCTGCTGGCGCACCTGGCGCAGCACCGCCGGGTCCAGCGTGCCGGTGACCAGGCCTTCGCCGTCGGGTCGGCAGTCCAGCACCCGGCCCCAGGGGTCGACCAGCAGGCTGTGGCCCCAGGTGCTGCGGCCGTTCTCGTGCCGTCCGCCCTGGGCCGGGGCCAGCACGTAACACTGGTTTTCCACCGCCCGGGCGCGCAGCAGCAGCTCCCAGTGCGCCTCGCCGGTCGGGCGGGTGAACGCGGCGGGCACGACCAGCAGGTCGCAGGGCGGCTGCATCAGCGCGCGGAACAGTTCCGGGAAGCGCAGGTCGTAGCAGACCGACAGGCCGACCCGGTGCGCCGTGCCATCGCGGGCACGGGCCTCGAAGGCGGCCGGCTGCCGGCCGGGGCAGAGGGTCTGCGACTCGTCGTAGCGGCGCTCGCCGTCGTCGTAGCGGAACAGGTGGATCTTGTCGTAGCGGCTGGCCTGCCGGCCCTCGGGGCCGAACACCAGGCAGCTGTTGGTCGCGTGCAGCGGGTCGGCCTCGCGGGCCAGCGGCAGCGTGCCGCCGACCAGCCAGATCCCGTGCCGCCGGGCCCAGTCCGACAGCGCCTGCTGGATCGGGCCGTGGCCCGGGGCTTCGGCCACCGCCAGCTTGTCGCCGTCCTGACGGCCCATCAGGCAGAAGTACTCGGGCAGCGCCACCAGCTCGGCCCCGCCGGCGGCGGCCCGGGCGACCAGCGTGGCCGCCTGCTCGAGGTTGCGGTCCACGTCGGGCGTGGACACCATCTGGATCGCGGCAAGTCTCATGGTCGGTTCTCCGGCGAGGTGCGGTTGGCGCTGGTCGGTGCGGGGGTCCACTGCGTGGCGGCGGACGGCGGTGTCGCCGAGGCGCCCGGCGCCGGCAGGCTGGCCGCGCCGGTGTCGGCGGGCGCCTCCTCGCCAGGGGTCGGCGTGCGGCGGCTGGCGGGGACCATCAGCGGCGCGTCCCAGCGGCCGGTGATGTGGAACTGCCGGGTGGCCGCCTCGGTCAGCGGCTTGCGCAGGAAGACCTGGCCGATCAGCGTGCCCAGCCCGATCGCCGGATTGATCACCGCATAGGCCAGCGAGGCCGCACCGGCGTTGATGTCGGGCACGACCCAGACGTTGAGGTCCTGGGTCTCGCGGGCGAGGTCGGCGCTGCCTTCGGTCAGCACCAGCGCCTGCACCCCGCGGATGCGCAGGTTGCGGGTCTGCGCCACCCCGCGCTGGATGTTCACGTCGCCGTCGACGCGGTCGAAGCTGAAGCCCTGCTGGAACACGTCGCGGAAGTCGAACAGCAGCCGGCGCGGCAGCGACTGCAGGCTGAGCACGCCCAGCAACCGGGCCACGCCCGGTTCGGCCCGCAGGAACTGGCCCCGGTCCAGCCCGAGCGAGAGCTGGCCAGCCAGGCTGTCGACGTTGAACTGCAGCGGCGAGCCGTCCCACTCGAGCTGGCCGGCCAGCAGGCCCTGGCCACCCCGCAGCGCGCCGCTGTTGCCGAAGCGGCCGAGCAGGGCGCCGCTGTCGCTCAGGTCGAGCCGGAAGGTGATGCGGGTGCTGTGGGTCCGGTGGCCGGCGGCGGGCGGCACCCAGCGGCCCACGGCGCTCAGCTGGGCGTCGGGGTTGCCGATGTTCAGCCGCTTCAGGATCCAGGTGCCGCGTTCACCGTCTTCGGCCTGGTGACCGGCCTCCAGCACCAGCCGCCCCAGCGCCACGCCCCGCAGCTCGAACTGCTCGGCCTCCAGCAGCAGGCCGGGCAGGCGGTGCGGTCGAGCGCCGGTCGAGCGGTCGGTCTCGACCGGGGTCGGGGCGCCGGGCTCCTCGGCCGGCAGGCTCAGGCGGGCGAGGTGGGCGTGCAGCTGGGGGATCTGCCGGGCATCGAGCGGCAGCCGGGCCTCGACGTTGCCGGCCAGCTGGTCGGCCCGGACCTGGCCGCGCCAGAGGTCGACGTCGCCCTGGCGCTCGCGGTTCAGGTCGGCCTGCACCGCGGTGAACAGGCGGCTGCCGACCTGCAGCCGATCGACCTCGAAGCGCAGCTGGCGCGGCACGTGGTCGAGGTCCGGGGCCGTCGGGTCGGAGGGCGGCAGCAGGCCGACGTCCTCGGCCCGGGTGCGCCACCGGGCCCATTCGACCAGGTTCGCCTCCGGCAGCTGGATCTGCGTGAGCAGACCCTGCGCCGGCAGCGCCTGGCTGCCGCCCTGGGTGGCCGCGCGCCCGACCTGCACCAGCCCGCGCAGCAGGCGCTGGCCGCCGTCACGCTCGCGCAGCATCTGCACCGACAGCAGCGGCCCGGCCTGGAGGCGCCACCATTCACGCGGCCGGCCCGGCGCCGGCGCGCTGGCCGGCTGCAGCGTGACCCGCAGCGGCAGGCGCTCGGCGGCGGCCTTGCCCAGCGGGGCGGGGGCCTGCAGCGCCAGGCCCTGCAGCGTGCTGTCGAGCTGCACCTCGACGCCGGCGCCGCTGAAGCCCAGGTCCAGCTCGTAGCCGGCCTGGCCGCTCATCAGGCGGGCCAGCGGGGCGAGCAGCCCCAGCTGCGGCGCCTCGCGCAGGCCGGCGGCGGTCGCGGTGCCGACCGCCCGCAGGTGCACCGTGCCGTCGGGCCGGGTGCCGCCCTGCAGCGTCAGCGGGCCGCCCAGCGCGACCGCGCGTGCGCCCTCGATGCGGAAGCCCCGTTCGTCGAAGCTCAGCTGGCCGTGCACGTCCTCGAGCTGCGGGGATTCGCTGCGCACCTGCAGCTGGTTGCCCTCGAGGGTCAGCAGGCCCTGAGCGGTGCTGCGTTCGAGGTCGTTCAGCGGCAGGGCCAGGTCCAGCTTCAGCCGGGCCGGACCGGCACCGGTGGCCTGGTCCAGGCTGTGCTGCAGCCAGCCGCCGATCGGACTGCGGCTGACGTAGGCCAGCGCGTCGGTCAGCGGCCCCTGGCCCTGGCCCTCGATGTGCAGCACCGGGTCGGCGACGAAGTCGCCGATGCGCGCCTGCACCCGGTGCAGCTCGAAGCCGCCGCTGCCGGTCTCGCCCAGCCGGGCCGAGGCGTTGCGGATGAACATGCTCTGGCGGTCGAACACCAGCTCGCCGCCCAGGTGGGTCAGCCGGGGCCAGGCCGGCGTGCCGGGCTGGGGGCCGGCATGGTTGGGCGCGACGTCGTAGCTCAGGTTCTCGACCTGGCCGACGAGGTGGAACTCGCCGTCGCTGTCGTGGGCGAACGGGAAATGGTCGATCGGCCCGCGCACCCGGGCGACCACCTGCCGGGCGCTGCCGCCGCGCATGCCGTCGCGCACGTAGTGGCGCACCTCGGCGGGCAGGCCGACCGGCAGGTAGCGGTGGATGCGGTGGGCCGGGATGCGGTCGAGCCGGGCATCGAGCCGCAGCACGCCCGGCAGCCGGTCGATGTCCTTGCCGTTGCCCGTGCGCCACTGGCCGGAGACCTCGCCGCGGCTGTCGGGGTTGGAGAAGGTGGCGCGGCGGATGTCCACCTGCAGGTCGGGCAGGCCGTCGGCGCCCGGCACCGCGCCGACCTGCCAGCGCACGTCGGCATCCAGCGTGCCCAGCGGCACGCGGGTCTCCTCGAACACGCCGGGCAGGTCGAGCTCGCCGTCGCGCAGCCGCACCCGTGCCCGTCCGCCCCGTTCGCTGGCCTGCAGCACCACCTCGGCGCCCTGCACGCCGGGTCGGCCGGGCAGCGGGTGGCCGGCGCGGCTGCGCGGGTGTTCCTTCGAGCGCAGGCCCAGCTGCTGGCCGACCGCCTCGGCCTGCCAGCGCAGCGGCTGTTCGGCCGGCCCGTCCCAGCGCCAGGAGACGTCCTTCAGCCGCCCCTCGGGCTCGGCCCCCGCCACCCAGCGGCGCCAGCCGTCGGACAGCGGCAGGTGGGCGGTGATGGTGGCCAGGGTCGCCAGGTCGAGCCGCGACGCGGTGAACTGGCCGCCCGTCCAGTCCGGCCCCTGGCCCCGCAGCTCGAGCGCCAGCGTCGTGGGCGCCCAGAGGTGCTCGTGTCCCTGCGCGTCACGCAGCGTGAAGGCGAGGCGTTCGGCGCGCAGGCGGGTGCGCTGCGGGTCGCGGGTCAGGTGCAGGCTGCCGTCCAGGCGTTCGATGTCCAGGGCCGGCAGGCGCGACTGCAGCTGCAGCCGGGCTTCCTGCAGCGCCACGTCCGCACGGGCCTCGCTCAGCGCGCCGTCGTCGATCTCCAGCTGCAGCGCCAGCTGCCCCTGGCCCCGCTGCAGGTCGAAGGGCAGGCTGACGTGGCGGCGCAGGGCCTGCACGTCGACGTGGGGCAGCCGGGCCTCGAGGCGGCCGCGCCAGCGGGTCCAGTCGCCCGGGTGGCGCAGGTGGTCGAGCAGGCCGGCGCGCAGGTCGGCCTGCACGTCCAGGCGCCGGCCCCAGCCGCTCGGCGGGGTGGCGGCCAGCTCGATCCGGTGGTGCCGGCCGCGGTTGTCCACCCGCAGGTCGACCTGCTCCAGCAGCAGCGGGGGTTCGGCGCGTGTCGCGTCGGACCAGGTGATGCGGCCGCCCCGGATCAGCCATTCACCCTGGCTGAACAGCCAGTCGGCCACCGCCTGTTCCCGCTCGGGGTCGGCCGGGCCGTCGAGCCGCAGCCCGCCCAGGCTCAGCCGGCCGTCCCGGTCGCGCTGCACCAGCAGGTCGGGGCCCTGCAGTTCGATGCGTGCCAGGTGCGGCTGCCAGTGGCCCCAGCTGCGGGGCAGCAGCGAGCCGGGGGTGAGGGTCGCGCGCACCTCGTCGAGCCGGAAGGCCGGGCGGCCCTGCATGTCCAGCAGGCTGAGCTGGCGCAGGCGCAGCACCGGGGCCCACAGGCCCCCGTCGACCTCGATCCGGCCGATCTTCACGGGAGTCTTCAGCGCCTGCGTGGCCCAGCCCTCGATCTGGGGTTGCCACACTTGAAGCCGGGGCAAAATGACCCAGTGCAAGCCCACCCAGAGGGCCAGCACGATACTCGTCAGACCGAGGGTGATCCAGGCAGTTGCCCGCGCCACCTTCGAGGCCGCACGCAGCCAGCGTGCCGGCTCAGGCGGGCGAGAGGATGGATCGGACATGAAATCAGCAGGCAAGGATGGAGACAGGATGGCGATCGGACGGATCCCTCAGGGACTGACCCGGACCGGGGCGGCACGACAGGCCGATGGCCTGGCCCCGCGCCGGATCTCCAAAGCTAGCACAGACCCGGGCGCGTGATGACGACGACGAAGCCACTCCAGGCCCAGGCCGAGCACTCCCGTTACATCCAGCGCGTCCGCCGCGTCGCCTCCTCGCTGCTGCCGCTGCTGCCCGAGGGTCAGCCCGACACCGCGTCGATGCAGCGCTGCATCGACGCGCTGCTGGCCGCCGGCCGCAGCCTGCCGGCCGCGCTGCGCCTGACGCGCCAGCTGGTGATGGAGCGCCTGGCGGTGCTCGACATCGAGCAGCAGGCGCCGATGGAGGCGATCACGCTGGCGATGACCGAGCTGGCCGAGGTCACCCTCGAGCGCGCGCTGCAGGCCGCGCGGGCCGCGCTCGACGCCCAGTACGGACCGCCGCTGACCGAGGCCGGCGAGCCGATCGACTTCTGGATCGTCGGCATGGGCAAGCTCGGCTCGCGCGAGCTCAACGTGTCCTCGGACATCGACCTGATCTACGTCTACGAGGACGAAGGCCACACCAGCGGCCTGCCCGGGCGCACGGTCGCGCCGATCACCGCCCACGAGTATTTCGGCCAGGTGGTGCGCCAGCTCTGGACGCTGATCGGCGAGCCGACCGAGGACGGCTTCGTCTTCCGCATGGACCTCGCGCTGCGCCCCAACGGCAACTCCGGCCCGCCGGCGGTCAGCCTGGCGATGCTGGAGGAGTATTTCCTCGTCCAGGGCCGCGAGTGGGAACGTTTCGCGTGGCTCAAGAGCCGCGTGGTGGCCCCGCGGGCGGCCGTCGAGAGCGGGCGGGCCCGGGCGCTGCGCGACGTGGTGACCCCGTTCGTCTACCGCCGCTACCTCGACTACGGCGTGTTCGAGGCGCTGCGCCAGCTGCACCAGAAGATCCGCATCGAGGCCAATCGCCGCGCCTGCGGCCGCCCCGACCGCGCCAACGACGTCAAGCTCTCGCGCGGGGGCATCCGCGAGATCGAGTTCATCGTGCAGCTGCTGCAGGTGGTGCGTGGTGGCCATTACCCCGAGATCCGCACCCGGCCCACGCTGAAGGCGCTCGACCGGCTCGCCGCGGTCGGCCTGCTGCCGGTCGAGGCGGCCGCACGGCTGGGCCAGGCCTACGTCTTCCTGCGCCGGGTCGAGCACCGCATCCAGTTCCTCGACGACCAGCAGACCCATGTGCTGCCTTCGGCCGATGCCGACCTGCACTGGATCGCGCAGTCCATGGGCCTGCAGTGCCGCGACGACGCCTGCGAGCTGCTGGACCAGCTCTGCAGCTTCCGCGAGTTCGTCGCCACCGAGTTCGACGCGCTGCTCAACGAGGGGCGCGGCCCCGGCGGCGGCGGGGGCACCTGCAAGGGCTGCTCGGCGCCGGTGCCGGCGCTGGACTCGCCCTCGCTGACCGAGGGCATGGCGCCGGCCGTGGCCCAGCGCCTGAAGGCGCTGATCACGCAGCCCCGCGTCGCCGTGCTGCGCGACGAGGCCCGCCAGCGGCTGGCCCGCCTGCTGCTGCGCGCGCGCAAGCTCAGCGAGCAGGAGAGCGTCGCCGGCTCGACCCTCGGCGACGACGCGATGCTGCGCTTCATCGACTGGCTCGAGCCGCTGCTGCGGCGCGACAGCTACCTCGCGCTGCTGGCCGAGCGGCCCCAGGTGCTGGGCCGCCTGCTGCGCCTGCTGGGCCTGGCCCGCTGGCCGATGCGCTACCTGATGCAGCAGCCCGGCGTGATCGACGAGCTGGCCGACGCCCGGCTGTCCCACGAGCGCTTCGACGCCCAGGCCTACCTGCGTGACCTGGAAGAGCGTCACCAGGCCTGGGTGCGCAGCGGCCAGGCCGACGAGGAGGCGCTGCTCGACACGCTGCGCCGGGCCCACCACGCCGAAATGTTCCGCACGCTGGTGCGCGACGTCGAGGGCGAGCTGACGGTCGAGCAGGTGGCCGACGACCTGTCGGCCCTGGCCGATGCCACGCTCGACTGCACGCTGCGCTGGGCCTGGCAGCACCTGCGCACGCGCCACCGCGACGTGCCCGCGGTGGCGGTCATCGCCTACGGCAAGCTCGGCGGCAAGGAGCTGGGTTATGGCAGCGACCTCGATGTCGTCTTCCTGTTCGATGACGATGACGACCGCGCCAGCGAGGTCTACGCCGCCTTCGTGCGCAAGGTCATCACCTGGCTGTCGCTGCGCACGCCGGCCGGCACGCTGTTCGAGATCGACACCGCGCTGCGGCCCAACGGCAACTCCGGGCTGCTGGTGACCTCGATCAGCGCCTTCGGCCACTACCAGCGCGGTCGGGGCAGCAACACCGCCTGGACCTGGGAACACCAGGCGATCACCCGGGCCCGCTGGTGTGCCGGCGACCCCGGGCTGGCGCCGCGTTTCGAGGCGGTGCGGCGCGAGGTGCTGTGCGCCGAGCGCGCGACCACCACGCTGCGCGAGGAGGTCGTGACGATGCGCGAGCGGGTGCGCCAGGCGCATCCGGTGCGTGCCGGCCACTTCGACGTCAAGCACAGTCGCGGCGGCATGATGGATGCCGAGTTCGCGGTGCAGTACCTGGTGCTGTCGCAGTCGGCGCGGCATCCGGCGCTGCAGGTCAATTCGGGCAACATCGCGCTGCTGATCGATGCCGAGCGTGACGGCCTGCTGCCCGAGGGCGTGGGCCAGGCGGCGGCCGCCGCCTACCGCGCCTTGCGCCAGGTTCAGCACCGGGCCCGCCTCGACGAGGCGAGCACGCAGTTCCCGGTCGAGACGCTGGGTGAGCTGGCCGTGCACCGGGATGCGGTCCGGGCGCTCTGGCGTGCCGTCTTCGAATGAGGTCGGCAGGGGCCGCCTGGCCTGGCTCGCCGTCGCGCTGCTGCTGAGCCTGCCGGCCTGGTGGCTGGGGGCCGGACGGGGTTCCGGTGCGGCCGTCGGTGGCTGGGTCGGCCTGGTCGCCGCCGCGATGCCCAGGGCCCAGGCCCTGTCCGCCGGCCTGCTGGCCTGGGACGGGGCTCAGTGGTTGAGCCAGCCCTGGCGGTTGTGGAGCGCGGCCTGGGTGCATCTGAGCGGCCTGCACCTGCTGGCCAATCTGCTCGGGGTCGTGCTGGTGGCCGGCCTGGGCTGGGTCGCGGCCCCGGGGCCGCGGGCCGCCTGGGCCTGGGCGGCGTCCTGGCCGCTGACCCACCTGGGGCTGGCGCTGCGGCCGGAGCTGATGTCCTATGGCGGGCTGTCGGGCGTGCTGCACGCGGGCGTGGCCGTGGTGGTGGTCTCCACGCTGGCCGACCCCCGCGACCGGGCCTCCCGTCTCATCGCCACGCTGCTGGGCCTCGGGCTGCTGGCCAAGGTGATGCTGGAGCGTCCCTGGGCTCGGCTGCTGAGCCACCCCGAGGGCTGGGACATCGCCGTCGTGCCCTGGGCCCATGCCAGCGGAGCCGTCTGCGGCATGGCCTGCGCGCTGCTCCTGCTGGTGCTGCCGACCCGGTGGGCGGGTCGGCCGGGCGCAGGCTGAGCCGGCCCCCGCGGCCTCAGATCTCGACCTTGGAGCCGAGTTCGACCACTCGGTTGGCGGGCAGGTAGAGGAAGTCGGCCGCACCGGCGGCGTTGCGGTGCATGCTGGCGAACAGCTTCTCCCGCCACAGCGCCATGCCCGCGCCCAGCGTCGGGATGACGATGTCGCGCGACAGGAAATAGCTGGTGTCCATGTCCTCGAGCACCACGCCCCGGCCCTTGAGCAGCTTGAGCGCCTCGGGCACGTCCGGATCGTTCTTGAAGCCGAAGTTCAGCGTGACCTGCCAGCAGTCGTGCCCCAGCGGCTCGATGGCGATCCGCTGCTCGAAGCCGATCCACGGCACGTCGTGGGCCAGCACGGTCACGAACAGGTTCTGTTCGTGCAGCACCTTGTTGTGCTTGAGGTTGTGCATCAGCGCATTCGGTGTCAGCCCCTTCTCGGCCGACAGGAACACCGCCGTGCCGCTGACCCGGGTCGGCGGGCTGATGAAGACCGCCTCGAGGAAGCTGTCGAGGTCGATCGCCTCGTCGTGCAGGCGCGCGCTCATCAGCGAGCGGCCCTGTTTCCAGGTCAGCATCAGCACGAACATGCCGGTGCCCAGCACCAGCGGGAACCAGCCCCCGCCCAGCAGCTTGAGCATGTTCGACGAGAAGAAGGCGAGGTCGATGACCAGGAAGCCGGCGGTCGGCAGCAGGCTGGCCAGCAGCGGGTACTTCCAGCCGTAGCGGATCACGTAGAAGGTCATGATCGTCGTGATCGTCATGTCCAGCGTCACCGCGATGCCGTAGGCCGAGGCCAGGTTCGAGGAGGTCTTGAACAGCGCGACCGCCAGCACGATGAACACGTACAGGCCCCAGTTCACGAAAGGCACGTAGATCTGGCCGAGGTCGCGTACCGACGTGTGCTTGATGTGCATGCGCGGCAGCAGGCCCAGCTGGATCGCCTGGCGCGTGACCGAGAACGCGGCGGTGATCAGCGCCTGCGAGGCGATCACCGCGGCCGCGGTCGCCAGCACGAACACCGGGATCTCGGCCCAGGCCGGTGCCATGTGGAAGAACGGGTTGACCGCCGCTTCCGGCTCGGCCAGCAGCATCGCGCCCTGGCCGAAGTAGTTGATGACCAGGCAGGGCATCACCACGCCATACCAGGCGATGCGGATCGGGCGCTTGCCGAAGTGGCCCATGTCGGCGTAGAGCGCCTCGCCACCGGTCACGCACAGCACCACCGCGCCCAGCGCGACGAAGCCGACGACCTTGTTGTCGAGGAAGAACTGCACCGCGTACAGCGGGTTCAGCGCCACCAGCACGGCCGGGTTGGCCAGCACGTGCGGCAGGCCCAGCGCGGCCAGCACGACGAACCACACCAGCGTCACCGGGCCGAAGGCCTTGCCGATGCCCCCCGTGCCGAAGCGCTGCACCGCGAACAGCCCGGTCAGCACGACCAGGGCCAGCGGCAGCACCAGCGACTGCAGGCCGGGCTCGTAGATGGCCAGGCCCTCCATCGCGCCCAGCACGGTGATGGCCGGGGTGATCACCCCGTCGCCGTAGAAGATGGCCGTGCCGAACATGCCCACGCCCATCAGCACGCGGCGCAGCGTGGGCCGGTCGCTCACGGCGTGGGTGGCCAGGGCCAGCATGGCGATCAGCCCGCCTTCGCCGTTGTTGTCGGCCCGCAGGATCAGCAGCACGTACTTCAGCGAGACGATGACGGTCATCGTCCAGAAGATCAGCGACAGCACGCCGAGGATGTTCTCCGGCGTGACCGGCACGTGGCCGCCGTGGAAGACTTCCTTCAGCGCGTAGAGGGGGCTGGTGCCGATGTCGCCGTAGACGACACCGAGGGCCCCGAGGGTCAGGGCCGCGGTGGCGGCCGGGGGGGAATGATGGGTCGAAGCAGCGCTCACGTGCAGGAGGTGACGGCGGACTGAAGCCGTTCTTCGTTACGAATGAGCCGATTGTGCGCTACCGCGTCTGCCGCGCGAGAATTACCGCACACCCGCTGGCGGCGCCTGCGCAGCGGTGTTGTGCGCCCGCCGCGACGGGCGGACCGGGGGCCCGGTCGATGTTCAGTTCTGGAGCATCGGCACCAGGCCGCCGGCCTGGTCGAGCGCCATCAGGTCGTCGCAGCCGCCGACATGGGTGTCACCGATGAAGATCTGCGGCACCGTGCGCCGGCCGGTCAGCGCCATCATCTGCTGGCGCTGCTCGGGCAGCAGGTCGATGCGCACTTCCTCGATCTCCGTCACGCCACGCTGCTTCAGCAGGGCCTTGGCGCGCAGGCAGAACGGGCAGACCTGCGTGGTGTACATCTTGACGGGTTT
The DNA here is from genome assembly GCF_003201595.1 of Sphaerotilus hippei. GTDB lineage: Bacteria > Pseudomonadota > Gammaproteobacteria > Burkholderiales > Burkholderiaceae_C > Sphaerotilus > Sphaerotilus hippei. The sequence continues at coordinate 99,233 of NZ_QJJS01000013.1, forward strand.
CATGCGGAGGGCGTCCAGTGGAGATCGAGAGGCGGATTCTCGGTGCAGGCCGGACCGCCTGCAGCCCGGTGCACCGATGTCCCGCCCGTGATCAGGCCGATTTCTCGACCGGCAGGCCGGCGTCGCGCCAGCCGTTCATGCCCCCGCCCAGCACATGCACCTGGGCATGGCCGAGCTTGCGCAGTTCGGCCGCGGCGCGGCGCGCCCGGGCCCCGCTGGCGCACACCACCACCAGCGGCAGCGCCTTGTTGGCGGGCAGGGCCTTGCCGCCCTCGCTCACCTGCGCGAGCGGCAGGTTGCGGGCGCCACCGATGTGGCCGCCGGCGAACTCGGCGGGCTCGCACACGTCGATCACCACCGCCTTCTCGCGGTTGATGAGCCGCACCGCCTCGTTGGTGTTGACGGCATCGCTGCCGCCGTTGCCGCTCAGGGAAGGCCACAACAGCCCACCCCCTGAAACGAGGGCCCCGACGATCCAGTGCCAGTTGTCTAGAAGGAAATTCACGCGAGCATGCCGCCGCAGCGGGGCGGACGGTGTAGGTCAGAAGAGAGGCGGATTATAGAATTCCCGGATCCCTTCCACTCTTTCTGACGCTCGCGTCCTCATCATGTACAAGCTCGTGCTGATCCGCCACGGTGAATCGACCTGGAACCTGGAAAACCGCTTCACCGGCTGGACCGATGTGGAGCTGACCCCCACCGGCGTCGAGCAGGCCAGGCAGGCCGGTCGCCTGCTGAAGGAGGCGGGCTACGAATTCGACGTCGCGTACACGTCCGTGCTCAAGCGCGCGGTCTGGACGCTGTGGCACGCGCTCGACCAGATGGATCGCACCTGGCTGCCGGTGGTGCACAGCTGGCGCCTCAACGAACGCCACTACGGCGCGCTGCAGGGCCTCAACAAGGCCGACACGGCCAAGAAGTACGGCGATGACCAGGTGCTGACCTGGCGGCGCAGCTACGACACGCCGCCGCCGGCGCTCGAGGCCACCGACCCGCGCGGCCAGCGCCAGGACGTGCGCTACGCCCGCCTCGATGCCGAGCAGATCCCGCTGACGGAATGCCTGAAGGACACCGTGGCCCGCGTGCTGCCGTTCTGGAACGACACGATCGCCCCGGCCATCCAGTCGGGCCAGCGCATCGTCATCGCCGCCCACGGCAACTCGATCCGCGCCCTGGTCAAGTACCTCGACGGCATCGGTGACGACGAGATCGTCGGCGTGAACATCCCCAACGGCATTCCGCTGGTCTACGAGCTCGACGCCAACCTCAAGCCCATCCGCAGCTACTACCTCGGCGATGCCGAGGCCGCCGCCAAGGCCGCCGCCGCCGTGGCGAGCCAGGGCAAGGCCTGATCCGCCCGGCGGACCCGGGCGTCGGTCCCGGGTCAGCGCCCCGGCAGGGTACCGGGTTGAACCCGTATCCTGATTGAGCTACGCTCGCAGCCCTGTTGACGCAGGGCTTCTTCGAGCCGGGGCAGCAGCTGCCGCAGCTTGGCCGCTACCGCCGGGTTGGCGGCCAGCAGGGTCCAGCCTTCATCGTCCACCGGACCTCCGGTCACCCACGGTCGCAAGGCCGGGGGCAGGTGGGCACGAACCGCATCCACGCGGGCCTGGGACTGGGCCAGGCGCAGGCGCAGGCGCTGCAGGGGCTCGCAGCCTTCGAGCACCTTCTGCATCGGCATCGCGGCCGGGACAGCGGGAACAATGGGTTTCACCCGAGGAGTGTAGCGACGATGGATATCCTGATCACCCACGGCGGACTGGCTCGAACGCGCTCCATGCATGTGCGCCCGGTGCAGCTGTGGCTGATCGTGATCACCCTGGTGCTGCTGCTGATGCTGCTGTCGGGGGCGATCTACCACTTCGTCTTCCTGAAGGCCGCCCGCGAAGGCTGGCCGGTGGTCAGCCAGGTCGTCGGGCTGGTGGTGCGCGACGAGTTCGAGCAGCGTGACCGCTACATGCGCGAGAACCTCGACGCGATGGCCCAGCGGGTGGGCGAGATGCAGGCCAAGGTGATCCGCCTCGAGGCGGTCGGCGCCCGGGTGTCGGGCCTGGCCGGCCTCAAGCCCGAGGAGCTGCGCGCCCTCGACGAGGCGGGCAAGGAGGCGGCGGCTCAGGCCTCCGCCCCGCCTGCGGCGGCTTCGGCGGTGCCGGCGGCGGCCAAGGTGAGCCAGGCCAGCGCTTCCCGCGCGACCGGCCTGGGCGGTCCCTACCTGCCCGCGTCGCCTTCGCCGTCGCTGCAGCAGCTCAACGACTGGATCGACCAGGTCGACGCCGATGCCGACCTGCGCAACGACGTCTTCACGCTGGTCGAGTCGCGGCTGCTCGAGCGCAAGCTCGAGCAGCTGGTCGTGCCCAGCATGGCGCCGGTGTCCGGGCCGGTCGGCTCGGGCTTCGGCTTCCGCTACGACCCGTTCACCGGCCGGGCGGCGCTGCACACCGGCCTGGACTTCCCGGCCCCGTCGGGCACGGCCATCCATGCGGCCGCCGGCGGCAAGGTGGTCGCGGCCGAATGGGACGGTGCCTATGGCCAGGCGCTGATGATCGACCACGGCAACGGCCTGGTCACCCGCTACGCCCACACCTCGGCCATCCTGGTCAAGCCCGGCGAACTGGTGCGCCGCGGCCAGCGGGTCGCCCAGGTGGGCAGCACCGGCCGCTCGACCGGCTCGCACCTGCACTTCGAGGTGCTGCTGGGCGGGGTGCCGCAGAACCCGGCGCGTTTCCTGGCCCGCGGTGAACGCCTGGACGACACGCCCGCCACGGCCCGGGCCGATGCGGCCCCCGCCCGTGCGGGTGGCCAGCGTGCCAGGGCCCGGTGATAGACTCAAATGCTTTCTGAGGGCGCCAGGCTCGCAGGTCTGCCAGCGGTGTCCGCACACACGGCGTGTCCAGCAGTCCCGGTGCCCTCGGCTCCGATTCCCCACACTGCCGGCGCGGGCTGAAGCGCCGGTAGTGCACCGATTGCCTTCTTCATGTTGCCCAAGCTCCTGACTCAGATTTTCGGCAGCCGCAACGAACGCCTGCTCAAGCAATACCGCCGCGTCGTTGAGCGCATCAATGCGCTGGAAACCCAGTACGAGCAACTGAGCGACGAGGCGCTGACCGGCAAGACCGCCGAGTTCCGCCAGCGCCTGCAGCAGGGCTCCACGCTGGACGATCTGCTGCCCGAAGCCTTTGCCGTCGTGCGCGAGGCGAGCAAGCGCTCGCTGAAGATGCGCCACTTCGACGTGCAGTTGCTCGGCGGCATGACGCTGCACAACGGCAAGATCGGCGAGATGCGCACCGGCGAAGGCAAGACGCTGATGTCGACGCTGCCGGTCTACCTCAATGCGCTGTCCGGTCAGGGCGTGCATGTGGTGACGGTCAACGACTACCTCGCCGCGCGTGACGCCGAGGCCATGGGCCGGCTCTACGCCTTCCTCGGCATGACCGTGGGCATCAACCTGCCCAACATGTCGCGCGAGCAGAAGCAGGCCGCCTACGCCGCCGACATCACCTACGGCACGAACAACGAGTACGGCTTCGACTACCTGCGTGACAACATGGTCTACGAGGTGGCCGACCGGGTGCAGCGTCCGCTGAACTACGCCATCGTCGACGAGGTCGACTCGATCCTGATCGACGAGGCGCGCACGCCGCTGATCATCAGCGGCCAGGCCGAAGACCACACCGACATGTACGTGCGCATCAACGCCGTCGTGCCGCACATGAAGAAGCAGATCGGCGAGGCCGATCCGCGCACCGGCGAGGGCGTGATCGAGCCGGGCGACTTCACCGCCGACGAGAAGACCCACCAGGTCTTCCTGACCGAGTCCGGCCACGAGAAGGCCGAGCAGCTGCTGGCCGAGGCCGGCCTGCTGAGCCCGGGCGCGTCGCTCTACGACGCCGCGACCATCACGCTGGTGCATCACCTGTACGCCTCGCTGCGCGCGCACCACCTGTTCCACCGCGACCAGCATTACGTGGTGCAGAACGGCGAGGTCACCATCGTCGACGAGTTCACCGGCCGCCTGATGACCGGTCGGCGCTGGAGCGACGGCCTGCATCAGGCCGTCGAGGCCAAGGAAGGCGTGAAGATCCAGGCCGAGAACCAGACGCTCGCCTCGATCACCTTCCAGAACTACTTCCGCATGTACCGCAAGCTCGGCGGCATGACCGGCACGGCCGACACCGAGGCCTACGAGTTCCAGGAGATCTACGGCCTCGAGACCGTGGTGATTCCGCCCAACCGCCCGACCATCCGCAAGGACGAGCTCGACCTGGTCTACAAGACCGACCGCGAGAAGTACAACGCGGTGGTCGAGGACATCCGCGCCTGCTACGAGCGTGGCCAGCCGGTGCTGGTGGGCACGACCTCGATCGAGAACTCCGAGCTGGTTGCCGGCCTGCTGGACCAGGCCGGGCTGCCGCACCAGGTGCTCAACGCCAAGCAGCATGCCCGCGAGGCCGAGATCATCGCCCAGGCCGGCAGCCCGAAGATGGTCACGATCGCCACCAACATGGCCGGTCGTGGCACCGACATCGTGCTCGGGGGCAACGTCGAGAAGCAGATCCAGTTCGTCGAGGCCGACCCGGCCCTGTCGGACGCGGACAAGGCTGCCCGCATCGCCCAGCTGCGCAATGAATGGCAGGGCCTGCATGACCAGGTCAAGTCGCTGGGCGGCCTGCGCATCATCGCCACCGAGCGCCACGAGAGCCGCCGCATCGACAACCAGCTGCGCGGGCGGGCCGGCCGCCAGGGCGATCCGGGCAGCTCGCGCTTCTACCTGTCGCTCGAGGATTCGCTGATGCGCATCTTCGCCGGCGAGCGGGTCAAGGCGATCATGGAGCGCCTGAACATGCCCGAGGGCGAGGCGATCGAGGCGGGCATCGTCACGCGCAGCATCGAGAGCGCGCAGCGCAAGGTCGAGGCGCGCAACTTCGACATGCGCAAGCAGCTGCTCGAGTACGACGACGTCTCCAACGACCAGCGCAAGGTCATCTACCAGCAGCGCAACGAGCTGCTCGAGCAGACCGACATCGATGCCCAGATCGCGCACCTGCGCCGCGGCGCGATGACCGACGTGGTGCGCAACCATGTGCCGGTCGAGAGCGTCGAGGAGCAGTGGGAGCTCGAGGCGCTGGAGAAGACGCTGCGCGAGGAGTGGCAGCTCGACGTGCCGCTGCGCGCCGAGGTCGAGAAGAGCGACGCGATCACCGACGAGGACCTGGTCGAGCGCGTCTGCGCCGCCGCCGATGCCGCCTTCGAGGCCAAGCAGGCGCTGGTGGGCAAGGACCAGTTCGCCAGCTTCGAGCGCATGGTGCTGCTGCAGGCCATCGACACGCACTGGCGCGAGCACCTCGCCGCGCTGGACTACCTGCGCCAGGGCATCCACCTGCGGGGTTATGCCCAGAAGAACCCGAAGCAGGAGTACAAGCGCGAGGCCTTCGAGCTGTTCAGCCAGCTGCTCGACACGGTCAAGCTCGAGGTCAGCCGCCTGCTGATGACGGTGCGCGTGCAGAGCCCCGACCAGGTCGTCGAGGCAGCCGAGGCGATCGAGGAGCGCGCCGAGCATTTCGCCAACGTCACCTACACCCATCCGAACGAGGATGGCAGCGTGTCGCAGGACGCGGCGCCCGGTGCGATGCCGGCGGGCGAGGTGCCGCGGGTCGGCCGCAACGATCCTTGCCCCTGCGGCAGCGGCAAGAAGTACAAGCAGTGCCACGGCCAGCTCGCCTGAGCGGGCTCATGGTCGTCGCACGCTGAGGCGGCGATGATCGGGGGGCCGCCCCGCGTCCTTCAGGCGCGCCGGTCCCCATGTGCCACTGCCTTTTCCTGCCGTGCCGGCGGTGATCGCCACCGCCCGCCCTCCCGCCGGCCAGCGCCCGCTGGTGCTGCTGGACCCGGAACCCTCGGCCCGCTGGCTGGGCTGGGCGGTGCTGCCGGTCGTGCTGGTCTCGCTGGTGCTGCTCGGCTGGGCTTCGGCGCAGATGGTGCAGCCCTACCGGCCGGGCACCCCGCTGCTGCTGACGCTCGACCCCCGGCAGCTGCCCGAGCTGCTGCTGCGCACCAGCCTGCGCATGCTGATCGCCCTGGCGGCCTCGCTGCTGTTCGCCGCGCTGTTCGCGGTGTCGGCCGCCCGCTCGCGCCTGGCCGAGCGGGTGCTGGTGCCGCTGCTCGACGTGCTGCAGTCCATTCCGGTGCTGGGTTTCCTGACCCTCACGGTCACCGGATTCCTCGCGCTGTTCCCGGGCCGGCTGCTGGGCGTGGAGTGCGCGGCGATCTTCGCGCTGTTCACTTCCCAGGCCTGGAACCTCGCGTTCAGCCTGCACCAGTCGCTGCGCTCGGTGCCGTCCGAGCTGCACGAGGCCGCCCGCATCTTCCAGCTGTCGGGCTGGCAGCGCTTCTGGCGGCTGGAGCTGCCGCTGGCCACGCCGGCGCTGCTGTGGAACCTGATGATGTCGGTGGCCGGCGGCTGGTTCTTCATCGTCGCCTCCGAGGCGATCACCGTGTCGGGCCGGGACATCAAGCTGCCCGGCGTGGGCTCCTACATCGCGCTGGCGATCGAGGCGCGTGACCTGGGCGCCATCGCCTGGGCGATCGTGACCATGTTCGTCGGCCTGCTGCTGTACGACCAGCTGCTGTTCCGGCCGCTGCTGGCCTGGGCCGACCGGTTCCGCTTCGAGGAAGGCGCGGGCAGCGCGCCGCCACGCTCGTGGCTGCTGCGCGGGCTGAGGCGTGCCCCGCTGCTGGGCGCCATCGGCCACGGCCTGACGCAGCCGCTGCGCTGGAGCCTGCAGCACTGGGGGCGTCGCACCGACGGCCTGTCCCCCTCGGCGCGACCCCGGGGGGCGCCCGTCTGGCACGACCGGCTGACCGACGCCACGCTGCTGCTGGCGGCCGGGCTCAGCACCGGCGCGCTGCTGCACTGGCTGCAGTCGCGCCTGGGCTGGGCCGAACTGGTCGAGGTGCTGCTGCTGGGCAGCCTGACGCTGGCGCGCGTGCTGGTGCTGATCACGCTGGCGGTGCTGGTCTGGGTGCCCGTGGGGGTGTGGATCGGGCTGAATCCGCGCTGGAGCTCGCGCCTGCAGGTCGTGGTGCAGTTCCTGGCGGCCTTCCCGGCCAACCTGACCTTTCCGGTGGCGGTGATGGTGCTGCTGCACTGGCGGCTCGACCCCGACGTCTGGCTGTCGCCGCTGATGGTGCTGGGCACGCAGTGGTACATCCTCTTCAACGTCATCGCCGGGGCGGCGGCCATCCCCGAGGAGCTGCGCCTGGCCGCGGCCAGCCTGGGCCTGCGGGGCTGGCTGAAATGGCGCCGCTGTCTGCTGCCCGCGGTCTTCCCGAGCGTCGTGACCGGTGCGATCACCGCCAGCGGCGGCTCCTGGAACGCCAGCATCGTGGCCGAATGTGTCACCTGGGGCGACACCACGTTGCAGGCGCGCGGCCTGGGCAGCTACATCGCCCGCATGAGCGAGGCGGGCGACTTCGCGCGCCTGGTGCTGGGCATCGCGGTGATGTGCCTGTTCGTCATGGTGCTCAACCGCCTGCTGTGGCGCCGGCTCTACCGACTGGCCGAGCAGCGCTGGCATGGCTGAACACCCGGTGCTGATCGAGCTGCGCCAGGTCGGCAAGCGCTTCCGCAGTGCCGACGGCCACTGGCGCCCGGTGCTCGAGGGGGTCGACCTGGCGCTGCACGACGGCGAGATCGTCGCCTTGCTGGGCGCCTCGGGCTCGGGCAAGAGCACGCTGCTGCGCCTGCTGGCCGGGCTGATCCCGGCCGACACCGGCCAGGTGCTGCTGCACGGCCAGCCGCTGAACGGGCCGGCACGGGCCGTCGGCATGGTGTTCCAGTCGTTTGCGCTGTTCCCGTGGCTGAGCGTGCGGCAGAACGTCGAGCTGGGCCTGGAGGCGCGTGGCGTGGCGCCGGCCGAGCGTGAACGGCGCGCGCGCCTGGCCATCGAGATGATCGGCCTGCCGGGCTTCGAGGGCGCGCTGCCCGGGGAGCTGTCGGGCGGCATGCGCCAGCGGGTGGGCATCGCCCGGGCGCTGGTCACCGAGCCCGAGGTGCTGCTGATGGACGAGGCCTTCTCGGCGCTCGACGTGCTGACCGGCGAGCGCCTGCGCGACGAGATCCTGCAGCTGTGGGCCGGCGGCACCATGCCCACCCGCGCGATGCTGGTGGTCTCGCACAGCATCGAGGAGGCGGTGCTGATGGCCGATCGGGTGCTGGTGCTGGCGAGCGATCCCGGCCGCGTGCGTGACCAGCGCCTGGTGTCGCTGCCGCGCCCGCGCGATCCGGACAGCCTCGAGGTGCGCGACCTGGTCGACGAGCTCTACGCGCTGATGACGGCGGGCCACCCTGCGGCCGGCCCGCCGGCCCGTCCGGGCGAGCCCGCTCGCCTGCACCTCGGCGACCGCCTGCCCCAGGCGGGCATCGGCCTGCTGCACAGCCTGATGGCGGTGCTGGCCGGACCGCCTTTCCAGGGGCACGCCGACCTGCCGCGGCTGGCCCAGGTCAGCGCCTTGCCCGATGCCCGGCTGCTGCCGGGCGCGCGGGCGCTGGCGCTGCTCGGCCTGGCGACGCTGGCCGGCGGCGATCTCACCCTCACCGCGCTCGGGCACCGCTACCTCGAGGCCGACGTGGCCGTGCGCCGCGGCCTGTTCGGCCAGCAGGTGCTGACCCACGTGCCGCTGGTGGCGCACATCCGCCATGGCCTGGAGTCCCAGGCCAGCGGCCGGCTGCCGCGCGAACCCTTCCTGGTGCTGCTGCGCCAGCACCTGCCCGACGACCAGGCCCGCCAGACGCTGCTCACCGCCACCGAATGGGCGCGCCATGGCGAGGTCCTCGAGTTCGATGCCCGCAGCGGCCAGCTGCACCTGCCCGACGGCAGCGAGGCCGGCGAGCCCGGCCCGGCGCCGTGACGTCATCGCGCCTGCCTACAATCGCGCCTCGCCAGAATCCCTTCATTTCCCCCTGCGGAGAGCCCCATGCCCGTGAACCTGCAAGCCCCGATCGCCAGCGACCTCCATCCCGTGCCCGGCGTGATGCTGGGCATCACGATGGCCGGCGTGCGCAAGGCCAATCGACGTGACCTGACGGTCGTCACCCTGGCCGAGGGCTCCAGCGTCGCGGGCGTGTTCACGAAGAACCGCTTCTGCGCCGCGCCGGTGCAGATCTGCCGCCAGCACCTGGCCGCCGGTCCCGCCAAGCGGGCCATCGTCATCAACACCGGCAACGCCAACGCCGGCACCGGCGAGGACGGCCTGGTGCGTGCGCGCGCCATCTGCGTCGCGCTGGCCCGCCACCTGCACATCGCCCCCGAGGAGGTGCTGCCGTTCTCGACCGGCGTCATCATGGAGACGCTGCCCAGCGAGCGCATCGAGGCCGGCCTGCCCGCCGCGCTGGCCGACCTGAAGGCCGACCAGTGGGGCATCGCCGCCGAAGGCATCATGACCACCGACACCCTGCCCAAGGCCGCGTCGCGCCAGGTGCAGATCGGCGGGCGCACGGTCACCGTGACCGGCATCAGCAAGGGCGCCGGCATGATCCGCCCGAACATGGCGACCATGCTCGGCTTCGTCGCCACCGACGCGGTGATCGCCCCCGAGCTGCTGCAGCCGCTGGTCACGCAGGCCGCCGACCTGAGCTTCAACCGCATCACCATCGACGGCGACACCTCGACCAACGACAGCTTCCTGCTGATCGCCACCCACCAGGCCGGCCACGCCGCCATCACCTCGCTGGACTCGACCGAAGGCCAGGCCCTGCGCGAGGCGGTGATCGCCGTGTCGCAGCAGCTCGCCCAGGCCATCGTGCGCGACGGGGAGGGCGCCACCAAGTTCATCACCGTGCGCATCGACGGGGGCCGCACCGAAGAAGAGTGCCGCCTGGCCGCCTACGCGATCGCCCACTCGCCGCTGGTCAAGACCGCGTTCTTCGCCAGCGACCCGAACCTCGGCCGCATCCTGGCCGCGGTCGGCTACGCCGGCATCGACGACCTCGACCAGGGCCTGATCGACCTGCACCTCGACGACGTGCTGGTCGTCGAGCACGGCGGCCGCCACCCGGCCTACCGCGAGGAAGACGGCCAGCGCGTCATGAAGCAGGCCGAGATCACCGTGCGGGTGGACCTGCACCGCGGCAGCGCCACCACCACGGTGTGGACCTGCGACCTCTCGCACGACTACGTCACCATCAACGCCGACTACCGCAGCTGAGCGGCGGCCGTCGGGCGCCGCTCAGCCGTTGTCGACCACCAGCTGGTTCTTCGCCAGCAGGTCCAGCACCACGCTCATGTCGCTGCCGCCGCCCAGGGTCACGCCGCTGAGCGTGATCGTCTGGTCGGTGTGGCTGCTGTCGTAGCCGCCGGCAAACCCGCCGGTCGAGCTGATGCTCACCACGGTGTCGCTGCCGCTGGTCTCGAAGTGCAGGTAGTTCGTCAGGTTGGCGTGGTTCTCGCCCTGCAGCAGGTCACGCAGGTCGAGGGCATCGCCGCCCACGGTGGCCACCTTGAAGTCGGTGACCGTGTCGTGGGCCGGCGCACCCGCCGAGCCCGCATCGGCCAGTGACCAGGCGAACACGTCCGCCCCCTGGCCGCCGGTCAGCACGTCGTGGCCCGAGCCGCCCTCGAGGCGGTCGTCGCCCTGGGCGCCGTCGATCGTGTCCCGGCCCGCGCCGCCGCGGATCACGTCCTTGCCATCGCTGCCGGTGACCTGGTCGTTGCCGCTGGTGCCGGTGTAGTCTTGGCCCGTGCGGATCTCCCAGACGCCGTTGGTGGACGACTCGACGATGTCCTGCTGCGCGCCCAGCACGGGCACCTCGCCGGGGGCGAACAGCGCGTACTCGTCGCTGCCCAGCACCTTGTAGTCGGTGTCGGCCGCGCCCGAGGGCTTGAGCTCGATGCGCAGGCTGGCGTGGCCGCCCTGGTCCCAGTAGAGGATCTCGATGGGCTGCAGGCCGTCGCTCAGGTCCACGCCGGTGAAGGTGCGCACCGCCACGTACTGGTTGACGTCGACCTCGGCCACCGTCTCGCCGCCGATCAGCAGCCGGTAGCCGTCGTCGCCGGTGACCCGGATGTCGTAGGTGCCGCCGGTCATGTCGATGTAGCCCACGGCGCGGATGATCGCGTCGGTGCTGTCGCCCATGCCGCTGGTGGCCGTGATGGCGCTGGCGTTGCCGGCGTTCGAGCCGTGCAGGAAACGGTCGAGGTTGTTGCCCGTCACCGTCTGGCCGCTGGCGAAGGTGCTGCCGCTCTGGCCCAGGTCGGTGCTGAACAGCGCCTGGTCCGTGCCCGCGACCAGGCCGAACTCCACGTTGCGCATCGTGAAGGTGGCGTCCGCCGCGCCGGCCAGCGACAGTTGGGCGTTGCCCACCAGGTCGGTGTTGCCGTTGCGGCCCTCGACGATGTGCTCGATGTCGGCCAGGTGGTTCAGGTTGGTGCTGGTGTTGCCGCCCAGCGTGGCCGAGCCGTCGTCGGCGTGCAGACGCGTCGCGCCCGAGAAGGTGGCGTCGTGTGCCGTGCCCGTGCGGTTGTCGTTGTAGCCGAAGTACTCGCCGCCCAGGCCGATCGAGTCGCTGTCGATGGTCTGCGTGGTGCTGGTCAGCGTCACCGGGGCGAGCGTTTCCTCGCGTGCCAGCGCCACCGTCACGCTGCCGCTCGTCACGTCGCCGTCGCGGTCGACCACCTGGTAGGTGAAGGTCTGCGTCAGCGCCTCGCCCGAGGCCGCCAGCGCCTCGCGGGTGGCCTGGTTCATCACGAAGGTGTAGCTGCCGTCCGCGTCGCCGGTGAAGGTGCCGTAGGCGCTGCCGGTGTCGCTCCAGCGGATCGCCGCCAGCCCGTCGGCCCCGGCGTCGACCTGCACCTGCCCGACCAGGTCGGGCGGCAGGTCGGTCGGGGTCACGCTGCCGTACAGCCCGAAGGTGTTGGACGCGGTGTTCTCGTCGGTGCGGATCTCGGTGAGCAGCTGGCCGCTGCTGTCCTTGAAGCCCAGCAGGTTGACCTCGTAGTCCTGCCCGTTCACCTGCACCGTCACCGTCTGCGCCGGCAGCTGGATGATGTCGCGCGAGGCGACCGCATCGCTGCTGTTGGGCGTCTCGGTGTGCACCAGGTGGGCCGTGAACGTCACCTGCGTGCTCACGCCGTTGATCTCGACGGCCATCGTCAGGTCGAGGTCGGTCTCCTTCAGCGTCGACGAGCCGCTCGCGATCGCGTAGTTGCGGTGCGTGAAGTCGGCCAGCTTGAACACCTCGCCGGCCTCGACCGTGGCGCCGGTCGCGGTCGTGAGGCGGGTGCTGTCCACCAGGTCGTAGCCCGACTGGCGGTTCTGGTCGTTGGCGGCCTGGCCCCAGCGCAGCTGGTCGATGTTGCCGTCGTGGCTGTCGGTGTCGCTGCGCGACACGTCGCAGTCGTTGTTGCGGTAGGTGTCGTCGCTGAAGCCCGCGTCCATCTGGCTGATGCGGATGCTGTCGTGGCGCACCAGCAGCGTGGCCGTGCTGTGCGAGGCCGTGGGGGCGTCGTCCTCGATGCCCACCGTCAGCGTGGCGGTGCTGGTGTGCGTGCCGTCGGACACCCGCACCCCCACGTCCAGCGACAGCAGGTCCTCGCCCTGCAGCGCATGGTCCAGCGCGGCGTCGAGCGTCACGTCATAGGCCCCGCTGGCATCGATCGTGATGCTCAGCGCCACCGCACCGGTGGCCGAACCGATGTGGCCCACCAGCGTGCCGGTGCCGTCGCCGGTCCACACCACCGGCTGGCCGCCACAGCTCAGGCCGGTCGTCGGCGCCGTCAGCGTGACCTGCAGCGAGGCCGAGTCCGCATCGCTCAGCGTCAGCTGGCCGTGCACGCTGCGGCTGTTGCCCGTGTCGTCGCCGGCCCGGGCCCCGGTGCCGTCGGCCAGACCCTGCGCCAGGCCTTCTTCCGAGACCCGCACGTCGAGCGGGCCGCTGATCTGCGGCGCGGTCGCTGGATCGACCACGGCGGTGACCACCTGCGCCGCGGAGCCGTCCACGGCCAGCACCTCGAAACCGCCGCCGTGGGTCGCGCCGATGCCGATCACGATGCACTCCGCCCCCTCGGGCTGGCCGTCGGGCAGCGTGGCCAGATCGAAGCCGACGCTGCTGGCGCCGGCCGGAATGGTCACGGTTGCCACCCGCATGTAGTCGCTGCCATCGGTGGCCGTGCCGCCGTAGGTCAGCTGCACCGTCAGGTCGGTGACGGCCGCCTGCGACAGGTGCACCACATAACCCGTCGCGACCTCACCCTCGCCGACCTGGTCCGGGCCGGAGATGCCGATCAGCACCGTGTCCTCGGGACCGGCCGGCGGGCTGCCCGGGGGCAGGTCGGGGCCGGCATCGTCGACGATGGTCGTGGTCACCGCATTGGCCGCCGGATCCACCGCGACCTCCTCGAAGCCACCGCCCGTCGTGCCGCCCACCGCGATCGTGAAGCGCTCGCCGACCTCGGCCAGCGCATCGTCGAGCGTGGGCACCTCGAACGCCGCCGAGGCCGAGCCGGCCGGGATGGTCACGCTCACCACCGCCTGGAAATCCTCGCCGTTGGTGGCCGTGCCGGTGTAGATCAGCTGCACCGTCATGTCGGTGGCCGCCGCGTGCGACAGGCACACCGTGTAGCCGCTGGCCGTCTCGCCCTCGATCACCGAACCCGGGCCGCTGATGCTCACCAGCACCGTGTCCTCCACGCCCGGCGCGCCCGGGCCGCCGGGTGCCGCCGGCCCGGCATCGTCCACGATGGCCGTCGTCACCGCGTTGGCGACCGGATCGACCGCCAGCGCCTCGAAGCCCCCGCCGCTGGTGCCGCCGATGCCCACGATGAACGATTCACCCCGCTCCACCAGCGCATCGTCGATCGTTGCGATGTCGAAATCCGCCGACGCCGAGCCCGCCGGGATCGTCACCGAGACCACCTTGGAGAAGTCGCTGCCGTCGGTCGCCGTGCCGCTGTAGATCAGCTCGACCGTGACCTCGCTGGCCGCCGGCTGGGACAGATGCACCGTGTAGCCGCAGGCCACTTCGCCTTCGACCACCGTGCCGGGACCGGTCAGGCTGATGGTGACCGTGTCCTCGGCGCCCGGCGTGCCGCCGCCAGGAACGCCGGGGCCGACGTCGTCAGAGATGATGGTGGTGACCGAGCTGGCGACCGGGTCGACAGCAACCGCTTCGAAGCCACCACCCGTGACCGCGCCGAGCGTGACGGTGAACGATTCACCGTTGTCTGCCAAGGCATCGTCAAGCGTGGTGATGTCGAACGAGGTCGATGCCGAGCCCGCAGGCACGGTGACGGAGATGACCTTTGTGTAGTCGGACCCGTCAGTGGCCGTGCCTGAGTAAGTCAGCTGGACAGTCAGATCAGTAGCCGCGGGTTGAGACAGCTGGACGGTGTAGCCAGTTGCCACTTCGCCTTCAACGACGGTGCCGGGTCCGGTCAGGCTGATGGTGACCGTGTCCTGAGTACCCGGCGTGCCGCCACCGGGAACGCCAGGTCCGACGTCGTCGGAGATGACGGTGGTGATCGAAGCTGTTGTCGGATCGACAGCAATCGTTTCGAAGCCACCACCCGTGACAGCACCGAGCGTGACGGTGACGGACTCCGAGCCTTCGGCCAGTGCATCGTCCAGCGTGGCCAGGTCGAACGAGGTCGAAGCCGAGCCAGCGGGCACGGTGACGGAGATGACCTTCGTGTAGTCGGAGCCATCCGTGGCCGTGCCGGAGTACGTCAGCTGGACAGTCAGATCGGTCGCCGCAGGCTGCGACAGGTTAACGGTGTAGCCGGTTGCCACTTCACCTTCGACCACCGTACCGGGACCGGTCAGGCTGATGGTGACCGTATCTTCCGATCCAGGCGTGCCACCGCCGGGAACGCCGGGGCCGACGTCGTCGGAGATGACGGTCGTGACCGAAGCCGCTGTCGGGTCGACAGCAACCGCTTCGAAACCACCGCCAGTGACAGCACCGAGCGTGACGGTGACGGACTCGGAGCCTTCGGCCAGAGCATCGTCCAGCGTGGCCAGATCGAACGAGGACGAAGCCGAGCCGGCAGGGACGGTGACTGAAACGACCTTGGTGTAGTCGGAGCCATCCGTGGCCGTGCCGCTGTAGGTCAGCTGGACGGTCAGATCGGTAGCTGCCGGTTGCGACAGATGAACGGTGTAGCCGGTAGCGACTTCACCTTCGACGACGGTGCCGGGGCCGGTCAGGCCGATGGTGACTGTGTCCTCGGTGCCCGGCATGCCGCCGCCGGGAACGCCAGGGCCGATGTCGTCTGAGATGACGGTCGTGACCGAGGCAGCGGTCGGGTCGACAGCAACCGCTTCGAAGCCACCACCCGTGACCGCACCGAGCGTCACGGTGAACGATTCACCGTTGTCTGCCAAGGCATCGTCGAGCGTGGTGATGTCAAAGGTGGTCGAAGCAGAACCCGCAGGCACGGTGACGGAGATGACCTTCGTGTAGTCAGATCCGTCAGTGGCCGTGCCGCTGTAGGTCAGCTGGACAGTCAGATCAGTAGCCGCAGGCTGAGACAGCTGGACGGTGTAGCCAGTGGCGACCTCGCCTTCGACGACGGTGCCAGGACCGGTCAGGCTGATGGAGACGGTGTCTTCCGGCCCGGGCTTGACGCCCGGAGCATCAGGGCCGACATCGTCAACGATGACCGTCGTGATCGAGCCGGCCGTCGGATCGACGGCCACGGCCTCGAAACCGCCACCGGTAATCGTGCCGAGCGTGACAGTGACGGACTCGGAACCTTCGGCGAGGGCATCGTCCAGCGTGGCCAGATCGAACGAGGTCGACGCCGAGCCAGCAGGGACGGTGACGGAGACGACCTTCGTGTAGTCGGAACCGTCGGTGGCCGTGCCGCTGTAGGTCAGTTGAACGGTCAGATCAGTAGCTGCCGGTTGCGACAGGTGAACGGTGTAGCCGGTAGCGACTTCGCCTTCAACGACGGTACCGGGACCGGTCAGGCTGATGTTGACGGTGTCCTCGGCGCCCGGCGTGCCGCCACCGGGAATGCCGGGGCCGACATCATCGGCGATGACCGTCGTGACCGAAGCTGCCGTCGGATCGACAGCAACCGCTTCGAAGCCACCGCCAGTGACAGCACCGAGCGTGACAGTGACGGACTCGGAGCCTTCGGCGAGGGCATCGTCCAGCGTTGCCAGGTCGAACGAGGTCGAGGCCGAGCCAGCGGGCACGGTGACGGAGATGACCTTCGTGTAGTCAGATCCGTCAGTGGCCGTGCCTGAGTAAGTCAGCTGGACAGTCAGATCGGTCGCCGCAGGCTGCGACAGATGAACGGTGTAGCCAGTCGCCACTTCACCTTCGACGACGGTGCCAGGGCCAGTCAGGCTGATGGTGACCGTGTCCTCGGTGCCAGGCGTGCCGCCGCCGGGAACGCCGGGGCCGACGTCGTCGGAGATGACGGTCGTGACCGAAACCGCTGTCGGGTCGACAGCAACCGCTTCGAAACCACCGCCAGTGACAGCACCGAGCGTGACAGTGACGGACTCGGAACCTTCTGCCAGTGCATCGTCCAGCGTGGCCAGATCGAACGAGGTCGATGCCGAGCCGGCAGGGACGGTGACTGAAACGACCTTGGTGTAGTCAGAGCCGTCAGTTGCCGTGCCAGAGTACGTCAGCTGAACGGTCAGGTCGGTAGCTGCCGGTTGGGACAGATGAACGGTGTAACCAGTGGCGACTTCGCCTTCGACGACCGAGCCAGGACCGGTCAGGCTGATGGTGACTGTGTCCTCGGCGCCCGGCGTGCCACCGCCGGGAACGCCAGGACCGACGTCGTCGGCGATGACCGTCGTGACCGAAGCTGCCGTCGGATCAACAGCAACCGCCTCAAAACCACCACCCGTGATCGTGCCGAGCGTGACGGTGACGGACTCGGAACCTTCGGCGAGGGCATCGTCCAGCGTAGCCAGGTCGAACGAGGTCGAAGCCGAGCCCGCGGGCACGGTGACGGAGACCACCTTCGTGTAGTCCGAGCCGTCGGTGGCCGTGCCGGAGTACGTCAGCTGGACGGTCAGATCAGTAGCCGCAGGCTGAGACAGCTGGACGGTGTAGCCAGTGGCGACCTGGCCTTCGACGACGGTGCCGGGGCCGGTCAGGCTGATGGTGACCGTGTCCTCGGCACCCGGCGTGCCGCCGCCAGGAACGCCAGGGCCGACATCATCGGCGATGACCGTCGTGACCGAAGCTGCCGTCGGATCGACCGCCACCGCTTCGAAACCGCCACCGGTGATCGTGCCGAGCGTCACGGTGAACGATTCACCGTTGTCTGCCAAGGCATCGTCGAGCGTGGTGATGTCGAACGAGGTCGAAGCCGAGCCGGCAGGGACGGTGACTGAAACAACCTTGGTGTAGTCGGAGCCGTCAGTGGCCGTGCCTGAGTAAGTCAGCTGGACCGTCAGATCGGTAGCTGCCGGTTGCGACAGATGAACGGTGTAGCCAGTGGCCACTTCACCTTCGACGACGGTGCCAGGGCCGGTCAGGCTGATGGTGACCGTATCTTCGGTGCCAGGTGTGCCGCCGCCGGGAACGCCAGGGCCGACGTCGTCAGAGATGACGGTGGTGACCGAAGCCGCTGTCGGATCGGCGGCAACCGATTCGAAGCCGCCACCGGTGATCGTGCCGAGCGTGACGGTGAACGATTCACCGTTGTCTGCCAAGGCATCGTCGAGCGTGGTGATGTCGAAGGTGGTCGAAGCCGAGCCAGCGGGCACGGTGACGGAGATGACCTTCGTGTAGTCAGATCCGTCAGTGGCCGTGCCAGAGTACGTCAGCTGGAAAGTCAGATCGGTAGCCGCAGGCTGAGACAGCTGGACGGTGTAGCCAGTGGCGACCTGGCCTTCGACGACGGTGCCAGGGCCAGTCAGGCTGATGGTGACCGTATCTTCGGTGCCAGGCGTGCCGCCGCCGGGAACGCCGGGGCCGACGTCGTCGGAGATGACGGTCGTGACCGAAGCTGTTGTCGGATCGACAGCAACCGCTTCGAACCCGCCACCGGTGATCGTGCCGAGCGTGACGGTGAACGATTCACCGTTGTCTGCCAGGGCATCATCGATCGTAGCGATGTCGAAGGTGGTTGAGGCCGAGCCTGCAGGGACGGTGACCGAGACGACCTTCGTGTAGTCGGAGCCGTCAGTGGCCGTGCCGCTGTAGGTCAGCTGGACAGTCAGATCAGTAGCCGCAGGCTGAGACAGCTGGACGGTGTAGCCAGTGGCGACCTCGCCTTCGACGACGGTGCCG
>NZ_QJJS01000013.1:117586-127351 GCF_003201595.1 Sphaerotilus hippei
GCCGCTGTAGGTCAGCTGGACAGTCAGATCAGTAGCCGCAGGCTGAGACAGCTGGACGGTGTAGCCAGTGGCGACCTCGCCTTCGACGACGGTGCCGGGGCCGGTCAGGCTGATGGTGACCGTGTCCTCGGCGCCAGGCGTGCCGCCGCCGGGAATGCTGGGGCCGACATCGTCGGAGATGACCGTGGTGACCGAAGCTGCCGTCGGATCGACCGCAACCGCTTCGAAACCGCCACCCGTGATCGTGCCGAGCGTGACGGTGAACGATTCACCGTTGTCCACCAAAGCGTCATCGAGTGTGGTGATGTCAAAGGTGCTCGAAGCCGAGCCCGCTGGAACGGTGACCGAAACGACCTTGGTGTAGTCGGAGCCATCCGTGGCCGTGCCGCTGTAGGTCAGCTGGACCGTCAGATCAGTAGCCGCAGGCTGAGACAGCTGGACGGTGTAGCCAGTGGCGGCCTGGCCTTCGACGACGGTGCCAGGGCCGGTCAGGCTGATGGTGACCGTGTCTTCCGATCCAGGCGTGCCGCCGCCGGGAACTCCAGGGCCGACATCGTCGGCGATGACCGTCGTGACCGAAGCTGCCGTCGGATCGACCGCAACCGCTTCGAAACCGCCACCGGTGATCGTGCCGAGCGTCACAGTGAACGATTCACCGTTGTCTGCCAAGGCATCGTCAAGCGTGGTGATGTCAAACGAGGTCGAAGCCGAGCCAGCGGGCACAGTGACGGAGATGACCTTCGTGTAGTCGGAGCTGTCAGTGGCCGTGCCTGAGTAAGTCAGCTGGACCGTCAGATCGGTAGCTGCCGGTTGCGACAGATGAACGGTGTAGCCGGTTGCCACTTCACCTTCGACGACGGTGCCGGGGCCGGTCAGGCTGATGGTGACCGTGTCCTCGGCGCCAGGTGTGCCGCCGCCGGGAACGCCGGGGCCGACGTCGTCAGAGATGACAGTCGTGACCGATGCCGCTGTCGGGTCGACAGCAACCGCCTCGAAACCGCCGCCCGTGATCGTGCCGAGCGTGACGGTGAACGATTCACCGTTGTCTGCCAAGGCATCGTCAAGCGTGGTGATGTCAAACGAGGTCGACGCCGAGCCAGCAGGGACGGTGACGGAGACAACCTTCGTGTAGTCGGCGCCGTCAGTGGCCGTGCCTGAGTAAGTCAGCTGGACCGTCAGATCGGTAGCTGCCGGTTGCGACAGATGAACGGTGTAGCCAGTGGCGACTTCGCCTTCAACGACGGTGCCGGGGCCGGTCAGGCTGATGGTGACCGTGTCCTCCGTTCCGGGGACCGTGCCGCCGGGGATGGCCGGGCCGGCGTCGTCGGAGATGATCGTGGTGACGGCGTTGGCGACGGGGTCGACCGTGACGGTTTCGAAGCCTCCGCCGGTGACGGCGCCGAGTGCGACGGTGAACGCTTCACCGTTGTCTGCCAAGGCATCGTCGAGGGCGGAGATGTCGAACGAGGTGGAGGTCGAGCCTGCCGGCACGGTGACGGAGACGACCTTCGTGTAGTCGGAGCCATCCGTGGCCGTGCCCGAATACGTCAGCTGGACCGTCATGTCCGTGGCGGCCGTCTGCGAGAGCTGCACGGTGTAGCCGGTGGCGACCTGGCCTTCGACGACCGTGCCAGGGCCGGTCAGGCTGATCGTGACCGTGTCCTCGGCGCCAGCGGGTGCAGGCGTGGGTGAGGCGGGGCCGGTGTCGTCGATCAGGGTGGTGGTGATCGAGCCGGCCTGCGGATCGGCCGCGATGCTGGCGTAGCCACCGCCGGTGACCTCGCCCAGCGTGATCTGGATGGTTTCAGCGCCCTCGACCAGTGCATCGTCGAGGGTCGGCAGCGTGAACGTCGCGGAGCGCTGTCCGGCGGGCACCGTCACCGTCAGCTGCTGCACGTAGTCGGTGCCGGCGCTGGCGCTGCCGCCGTAGACCAGCGTGATGGTGACCTCCGTCAGCGCCGTCTCCGACAGCGTGACGGTGTACTCGCCCGAGGTCTGGCCTTCGACGACGCTGGCGGGGCCGGAGAGCTGCACCGTCACGTTCGTGTCGGCAGGGGCCGGGGCAGGGGCGGCGCTGGTCTCGACGGCGATCGTGTCCGTGGGGCGCTCGACGGTGTCGCTCGTGGCCAGCGTGGTGGCGTAGGCGTATTCCTGAGGCGTCACCACCTCGATCACGCGCTCGACCAGCGTGGCCGACTGCAGTCCGCTGTCACCCTCGCCACCACTGCTCACGCCGGCGGCGGGCGCCTCGAACTCGAGCTCGCCCAGGTCCAGTTCGGCCAGCAGCGGTGCCAGCGCTTCGCTGCCCGCGGCATACGCCACCGGGCGGGCGGCCGCAGCCTGCGGGTCGGCGGTGATCTCGACGATGCCGTCCTGGGTCGTCAGGATCACGTCGCCCTTTTCGACCAGGTCGCCGGGCTGCACCGGCAGCAGTTCGCCGCTGGCCTTGCGCACCAGTGCCGAGCCCCAGGTCCGCGACACCGTGCCGGCGGGCAGGCGCATGGGCACATAGTGGGCATCGAGGCGCACGCCGGCGATCTGCTGTGCCAGCGCAAGGGCAGGGGCGGCGCTCTGGAGCGAAGGCGCGGACGAGTCTGCGGTCATGTGTGGATCCCTTTCGGCGCCGGAGGCGCAGTTCGGGCATCGCCGCGTGTGCAGATCGCCAGCGCCGCTCGTCTGGCCAGACGACGCGGCGCGCACAGCACACGCTTCTTCCGATGCCGGTTCTCAGGGTCTATCGGCGTCGGAACACATGACTTGAGCAGATCGGGCGGCCCGGGCCGGGCCCCCGTGGGATCCGTCCTACTTGATCGGCAGCGCGGTGCTGGCCGGCACCGGCACGGCGGTGACGCTGTTCTGCGGGCTGCCGTCGATCAGCCGGTCCGAGTAGACCAGGTAGACCAGCGCGTTGCGCTTCACGTCGGCCATGCGCACCACCCGCACATGCTTGAACAGCAGCGACGAGCGCTCGGAGAACACCTCCTCCTGCTGCGGCAGCTTGCCCTTGAAGACGATGTTGCCGACCTGGCGACAGGCCACCGACGCCTCGGCCTTGTCCTCGGCCAGGCCCAGTGCGCCCGACACCCCGCCGGTCTTGGCGCGCGACAGGTAGCAGCTCACGCCGTCCACGCGCGGATCGTCGAACACGTCGACCACCACCTTGTGGCTCGGGCCGATCAGCTTGAACGCCGTGACCACCTCGCCGACCTGTTCGGCATGGGCCGGCGCCGCCGCCGCGAGGCACAGCGTCAGGGCGGTCACGATCGGGCGGACGACGGAAAGGGAAGCGTGTGAGGTTTTCATGCCGTGATGGTACGGCGGCGGCATGACCGATTCGGCTCGGCGGCTCACCCGGCTGCCTCGCACGGCAAGACGCCGTTTTTTGCGATTTCAGCCCGCGGCTTTGCCGGCAAGCGGTGATACCCTGATCGTTTGTCTCCATACCCCCGCTTGTTTCATGACCGTTCTGGTTGACCAGCTGGCTCGCCTGTGTGGCCTGCGTGACCGCAGTGCCCTGCTCGTGGCCGTGCTGTTCGCGATGCGGGGGGAACTGCTGCCGCTGGGGCTGTCGGTGCTGCGGCCGATCGGCAAGGGCGACTACGCCCGCTGGCTGACGCTGGCGCGCCTGGACGCCGACGACACGCTGCCCTACATCGAGCCCGAGTGGATCGACATCGACCGGCTCGCCCCGCTGGCCAGCGAGCCCGAACGCCTGGCCTGCCTGCAGCAGGGCCTGCCCGTGCAGGCCGCCGGTTCACCTTGCCGCTACTTCGTGCCGGTGCAGCCCGAGCTCGACGTCGCCGCCGTGCTCGAGGTGCGCACGCCGCAGCCGCTCACGCCGGCGCAGCGCCAGCTGATCGCCGGCCTCGACCGCCTGCACCGCAACCTCTGCAGCCTGCTCGACGAGAACGAGCGTGACCCGATGACGGGCCTGCTCAACCGCAAGACCTTCGACGAGACCATCGCGCGCATGGTGCTCGAGTGGTTCGACACCGACGAAGCGGGCGTCTGCAGCGCCTTGCCCTCGCAGCGACTGGCGTTTTCCGCGAGCGAGCTCGAGCGCCGCCACCGCACCCGCCGCCAGGGCTGCTGGCTGGGCATCATCGACCTCGACCACTTCAAGAGCGTCAACGACCGCTTCGGCCACCTCATCGGCGACGAGGTCATCCTGCTGCTGGCCCGCATGCTCAAGGACACCTTCCGCGGCCAGGACAAGGTCTACCGCTTCGGCGGCGAGGAGTTCGTCGTGCTGCTGCGCTGCCACGACGAGGCCGACGCCCTGCACGCCTTCGAGCGCCTGCGCCAGGCCGTGCGCGCCCACGAATTTCCCCAGGTCGGCCACATCACCGTCAGCGTCGGCTTCACCGCCCTCGGCCTCGACGACACCCCCACCGACGCCTTCGCCCGCGCCGACGACGCCGTCTACTGGGTCAAGCAGCACGGCCGCAACCACGCCGCCTCGCACGAAAGCCTGGTCCGCGACCGCTGCATCGCCCTGGGCGACAAGGCGGGTGGGGTGGATTTTTTCTGAGTCTCCGGCAGTGAACGGCCCGGTTGATTGCGTCCTGCATTTCTGAGCTGCCTATCCGGCAGTGAACGGTTCCCGATATTCGGGCTCCCGCCTTTCTTTTTTCTGAGCTGCCTATCCGGCAGTGAACCCGAAGAGATCGCCACCGAGACCGGTCTTGAGTTTCTGAGCTGCCTATCCGGCAGTGAACTTGCGAGGAACGGACTCGATGGCGATCGGGTCTTTCTGAGCTGCCTATCCGGCAGTGAACGCCTGCAGGTAGAGCGACCCGCCTTTGCTGCCTTTCTGAGCTGCCTATCCGGCAGTGAACCCACGCATAAACGGGCGTGCTGGGCTCGTGCATTTCTGAGCTGCCTATCCGGCAGTGAACGCTGGCGGCCAAGTTGTTGAACGCGCCCGACATTTCTGAGCTGCCTATCCGGCAGTGAACGGCCTGCTGGGTGATGTCGCGCAGCGCCTGGCTTTCTGAGCTGCCTATCCGGCAGTGAACAATTCACACTCACGACGGCCGATACAACGGGATTTCTGAGCTGCCTATCCGGCAGTGAACTCGACGGCAGCTACACCGGGCTGATCCGCTACTTTCTGAGCTGCCTATCCGGCAGTGAACCGCTACGGCGTCGACGTGCTCGCCCCGGCGGATTCCTGAGCTGCCTATCCGGCAGTGAACGCCGAATCCCATCAGCGGGGGCCGGGCCTCTATTTTCTGAGCTGCCTATCCGGCAGTGAACGCTGCTGCTGCTGCTGCGGCGGCGGCGCTGATCGATTTCTGAGCTGCCTATCCGGCAGTGAACGTTGCCACGCAGTACAAGCCCGGCGCCCAGCCATTTCTGAGCTGCCTATCCGGCAGTGAACGCGAGTGCGTGTTCATCGAGCTGTGCGACACCTTTCTGAGCTGCCTATCCGGCAGTGAACAGGGGCGTACAGCCCTTGGCAACACACAAGCATTTCTGAGCTGCCTATCCGGCAGTGAACTTCAGTTGAGCCGGTCGGATTCAATACTCACCTTTCTGAGCTGCCTATCCGGCAGTGAACGGCAGCCTAGGGCAGGGGCGGGGGCGGGGGAATTTCTGAGCTGCCTATCCGGCAGTGAACTCTTGATGCTGGCCGCCAAGCCGCACGCGAGCTTTCTGAGCTGCCTATCCGGCAGTGAACTCGCGGGGCTCGACTCGCTGACGGCGGCCGATTTTCTGAGCTGCCTATCCGGCAGTGAACACCACGGCGCAGAGCCTTGTTCGCCACGCCGCTTTCTGAGCTGCCTATCCGGCAGTGAACGGACTACGTCTCGCTGCGCTCCCTCGATGACTTTTCTGAGCTGCCTATCCGGCAGTGAACCTCTATCAGGTGGCCCAGTACTGCGACCAGCATTTCTGAGCTGCCTATCCGGCAGTGAACCTGGAGTCGGACCTCGTGGAATTTGACGGCCTTTTCTGAGCTGCCTATCCGGCAGTGAACCTCGCCGGTCGCCGGGTTGCGGTACATCGCGGTTTCTGAGCTGCCTATCCGGCAGTGAACCGCGGCTGGCCGGCGTTCGGACCATGCTTGATTTTCTGAGCTGCCTATCCGGCAGTGAACTCGGTCTGGCCAAGGAGGCCGCCGACGCCGCATTTCTGAGCTGCCTATCCGGCAGTGAACTGCGCTGGCCGTTGACCGTCGTCCACCCCAGATTTCTGAGCTGCCTATCCGGCAGTGAACGACCGACGCGCGGCCCATCTCGACCCCGGCCTTTTCTGAGCTGCCTATCCGGCAGTGAACCTGCCACTACCCCGCGCCCCGCTTTCCTGAACTTTCTGAGCTGCCTATCCGGCAGTGAACACGGCCGGAGTATTCGAGGGCCTTTCCATCCTTTTCTGAGCTGCCTATCCGGCAGTGAACGCTGCAAACTGTCGAAAATAAATGCCCCGGGCTTTCTGAGCTGCCTATCCGGCAGTGAACTTCGTCACCAGCAAGACAGTCTCGCCTGGCGATTTCTGAGCTGCCTATCCGGCAGTGAACCCTACCGCGCCCAGCTGCGCCTGCCCGATTTCTTTCTGAGCTGCCTATCCGGCAGTGAACGCTGACCTCTTTCATGGGGGGTCTGCCGGCAATTTCTGAGCTGCCTATCCGGCAGTGAACGCGCTCGCATGACCTGGACTGATTTTCCATACTTTCTGAGCTGCCTATCCGGCAGTGAACCTGGCGGGTCCGGTTGCATGTACAACGATGGCTTTCTGAGCTGCCTATCCGGCAGTGAACAAATGTAGCTCCAATGAGATTGCCGGTTTACTTTTCTGAGCTGCCTATCCGGCAGTGAACTTGATCGAGATGCTGATGGGGCTGCTGTCGCTTTTCTGAGCTGCCTATCCGGCAGTGAACACACGCCGAGCCTGTACCGCGCCGGCCGGCTCTTTCTGAGCTGCCTATCCGGCAGTGAACGTCGAGAAGAAAATCCGCGGGCTGGCCTGGGTGGTTTCTGAGCTGCCTATCCGGCAGTGAACAAGGCCCTGCATGTTGCGCTGCTGGATCGCCTTTTCTGAGCTGCCTATCCGGCAGTGAACGCGCACGAGGCTGGCGCCCGCATCGCGGCGACTTTCTGAGCTGCCTATCCGGCAGTGAACGGCCTGGAACTTTTCCATTTCGCACGTCGCGTTTTCTGAGCTGCCTATCCGGCAGTGAACAAGCTGAGCATCAGCCCGAAGAGAGCCAATAATTTCTGAGCTGCCTATCCGGCAGTGAACCATGCGGCGCCACGTCTACCCGTGGATCGGTCTTTCTGAGCTGCCTATCCGGCAGTGAACCTCGACCTGGGCATGGAGACGGTGGCCATGATTTTCTGAGCTGCCTATCCGGCAGTGAACCAGCGACAGCCTCGCGCGCGGCGCCGAGCGCATTTTCTGAGCTGCCTATCCGGCAGTGAACCGGGCATTCGCCGCTTTCAGGGCGGCTTCAATTTTCTGAGCTGCCTATCCGGCAGTGAACGGCCGCAGCCGCAACACCCTGGCCCGCGTGGCTTTCTGAGCTGCCTATCCGGCAGTGAACGAAGCCAAGCTCAAGGCCGCCCCCGCCGAGGATTTCTGAGCTGCCTATCCGGCAGTGAACGATTTGATCGAGCGCCTGACCACCATCGAAATTTTCTGAGCTGCCTATCCGGCAGTGAACTCGATGGCGATTTGGGTCTGGATGTCCATGGCTTTCTGAGCTGCCTATCCGGCAGTGAACTCAGTGGTCGTGACGGGGCTCTCAACGCCGTCTTTCTGAGCTGCCTATCCGGCAGTGAACGTGTACCCCCGCGAGGTCGTCAAGGCGGCCCTTTTCTGAGCTGCCTATCCGGCAGTGAACCGGGCGGTGGACCGGGCGCGGTCGTGCGTGATTTTCTGAGCTGCCTATCCGGCAGTGAACCGCCGGCCTGGCCGACTGCGAGGACTACGCCTTTTCTGAGCTGCCTATCCGGCAGTGAACGCGCAGATGTAGGCGACCGAGCGCTCGACGGTTTTCTGAGCTGCCTATCCGGCAGTGAACTTTGCACAACGCTCGGTCCTTGCAACGGTATTTTTCTGAGCTGCCTATCCGGCAGTGAACTGCAAGGTCAGCGATACGCATGTCCACCTGTCGTTTCTGAGCTGCCTATCCGGCAGTGAACGTGGCCTGGGCCCGGCACCCCGGTGCTGTTCCTTTCTGAGCTGCCTATCCGGCAGTGAACCACCGACTCCTCGCCAACTGCGTGCATTCGGCTTTCTGAGCTGCCTATCCGGCAGTGAACTGACTGATCGCTCTGCAGCGGGTTTGATGTTCTTTCTGAGCTGCCTATCCGGCAGTGAACTCACCGACGCCAGGCGCCTGGCGCCGCGGCTCTTTCTGAGCTGCCTATCCGGCAGTGAACCCCGACCGCCGCCACGAACCCCAAGTTCGCATTTTCTGAGCTGCCTATCCGGCAGTGAACATGCTTGATGGTAAGGGGACGACCCTCAGCATTTTCTGAGCTGCCTATCCGGCAGTGAACCAGTAGGCCAGCGGTCGAGGTGCGCGTGAGGTTTTCTGAGCTGCCTATCCGGCAGTGAACCTGCGGAATATGAATATATTTCACGCCCCTGTTTTCTGAGCTGCCTATCCGGCAGTGAACTGTTAACGGCACCTGCTGTGTAGATACCGACATTTCTGAGCTGCCTATCCGGCAGTGAACGTCTTCCTCGTCATCGTCGTCGTTCTCCTGGCTTTCTGAGCTGCCTATCCGGCAGTGAACCGTCATCGCTCCGCTGGTGCTCAGTGGGTGGATTTCTGAGCTGCCTATCCGGCAGTGAACGTGCGATTTCCTCGATGTGGCGGTCTGGAATTTTTCTGAGCTGCCTATCCGGCAGTGAACGCCAGCCAGGACACGCTGATCGAGCGGCTGATTTTCTGAGCTGCCTATCCGGCAGTGAACCCGCAGAGTCCGGACGACTGGAGGCTTCAGGCTTTCTGAGCTGCCTATCCGGCAGTGAACGGGCTGCCGGGCTCGGCGTGGGCACGTGCACATTTCTGAGCTGCCTATCCGGCAGTGAACTCGAGTTCCGTGAAACGAGCGCGGTCAAACTGTTTCTGAGCTGCCTATCCGGCAGTGAACCTGTGGCTGCTGCACCGCGAGTGGTGCGACCTTTTCTGAGCTGCCTATCCGGCAGTGAACGGGTCAGGCGTCACTGGCCCGAAAGCTGGGCGTTTCTGAGCTGCCTATCCGGCAGTGAACCGGACCGGGCGGATGACGGCCGGCAGCTCGGCTTTCTGAGCTGCCTATCCGGCAGTGAACACGCGGCGCTGCACCAGGCGGCCGCCGGCAAATTTCTGAGCTGCCTATCCGGCAGTGAACGCGTCGGACCATGTGGAGGGAATCCTCAAGATTTTCTGAGCTGCCTATCCGGCAGTGAACTGTCGTCGGTCAACCTCGACGCATCGATCCTGTTTCTGAGCTGCCTATCCGGCAGTGAACGCGGTAGGCGTCCCAGTAGCGCGCGAGGATCTTTTCTGAGCTGCCTATCCGGCAGTGAACTCAAGCACCACCTCGGCGCGGGGCGTCAGGTCTTTCTGAGCTGCCTATCCGGCAGTGAACACTTTTGCACACTTTCGGTGAACGTCAGTACATTTCTGAGCTGCCTATCCGGCAGTGAACCGAACGCCTGGGGCACCTACTACCAGGGCGATTGCATGAAGCCACGGTCTCAACATATGGCAGGAGGCTGAGCGACATGGGAGCGTCATCGCGGCTGCAAGCCCAACAGGAACTGCAG
>NZ_QJJS01000014.1 GCF_003201595.1 Sphaerotilus hippei
CCCGCCCGCCGAGGCTGAGGCAAACTACTACTGGCATCTCGCCGAGCAGGTCGCTGTCGCGGCCTGACTTAAACCAACTGGCCTCCATGAAACCCAGGGCGGTTCAGACCTCACCCAAGGCGGTCGACAACTGGTTTGAAAAAGCCGCCAAGGGCTTGAACAACTACCAGAAGTCCATGCTGCGCAAGCGCTGGGCGACCATGGAAGACCTGATGAGCTCGGGCGAGCGCAAGCAGCGCATCATGGCGGACATCATTCACGACTTTGGCGTGCGCCCGCGTTTGAACAACGATCGGGGCACGGCAATCCTGGTGGCCGCCTCCATCTACGACGCCTGCCACTACTACCGGCTGTTCCAGAACACCGGCTTTGGCCAGCATTGCGGCATCGTCACCTCGTTCGAGCCCAACCACAACGCCATCTCGCAAGAGCCCAAAGACAGCGACGAGCGCTACAAGTTCGACACCTACACGCAGCACGTGCTGAAGGCCGTTTCGGGAGGCGGATCGGGGAGCTTTCAAACCACCACGCAGTACGAAACCGAGATGAAGCGGCGCTTCATCGAAGAGCCAGCCAACCTGAAGCTGTTGATCGTGGTGAGCAAACTGCTGACGGGTTTTGATGCGCCCAGCTGCACCTACATCTATCTGGACAACGAGCTGCGCGATCACAACCTGTTCCAGGCCATCTGCCGCACCAACCGGCTCGATGGCGAAGACAAGGACTACGGCCATATCGTCGATTACAAGGAATCGCTGGAGAACGTGCAGAAGGCCCTGGCCGTGTACACCTCGGACGAGCTGGACACCGACAGCTGCGGCGAAGGCGCCGATCTGACGGTGAAGGACTGGCGCGAAGAGGGGCGCGCCAGACTGGACGCTGCCCGTGAGGCCCTGATCTACCTGTGTGCGCCCGTCAAACAGCCGCAGGGCATCGAGCAGCACATCCACTACTTCTGCGGCAGCGCGGGCGATGCCGCCGCACTGAACGACAACGAGCCACTGCGCATCGCCTTCTACAAGGCGGTGGCGGCCTATGTGCGCGCCTACGCCGACATGGCGCAAAATCTTGAAGAAGCCGGCTACAGCGCCGCGAAGATCGACGCCTTCGAGAAAGAGACCGCTTTCTACACCGAGCTGCGTGCCGCCATCAAGAACCATGCAGGCGAAGAGCTGGACACCAAGCCTTTCGAGGCTGACATGCGCCACCTCATCAACACCTACATCCAGGCCGACCCTGCAGATGTGCTGGGTGACCTGAGCTCGCTGTCGCTGACCGAACTGATCATCGAAACCGGCATCCACGATGCCATTGCCCGCAAGCTCAATGAGAAGGGCAAGTTGTCGAACAACGCCATTGCCGAAGGCATCATCAACAACGTCCGCAAGACCATCATCCGCGACCAGCTGACCGACCCCAAGTTCTACGAGCAGATGAGCAAGCTGCTGGAAGACCTGATCCAGCAAAAGCGCGATGACACCGAAAGCTATGCGCAGTTCCTGAAGAACGCTGAAGCGCTGGCCAAGCAACTGGGCGGCAGAAGTGAAGGCAGCAACCCACTGCCAGCGGCCCTGCAGGGCAACAAGGAGGCTGCGGTGCTCTACAACAACCTGCCTGGCGTGCTGATGGCGGCGGAGCTGTTCAACCACACGGCAGAACCCGCACCCGCGTATGGCGACGAATGCCTGAACCTGGCGCTGAGCCTCGACCGGGCCATCCGCGACAAGGCCCCCGCAGGCTGGAAGGGCGACCCGGCCCGCGAGGCTCAGGTGCTCAATGCCATCTTCCCGATCATGAAGAAGAACAAAGCCGCGACCTTGGCCATCTTCGAGATCATCAAGAACCAGCCGGGGTATTGACACGTGACGGCCGTGCACGAAGATGACATCGTACTGGG
Source organism: Sphaerotilus hippei (assembly GCF_003201595.1). Classification (GTDB taxonomy): domain Bacteria; phylum Pseudomonadota; class Gammaproteobacteria; order Burkholderiales; family Burkholderiaceae_C; genus Sphaerotilus; species Sphaerotilus hippei. The sequence continues at coordinate 1,898 of NZ_QJJS01000014.1, forward strand.
CGCATTGCGCATCAGCTTGGTCCGCAAGCGCGTGAAGAACGTGCACCTGACCGTGCATCCGCCAGAAGGGCGGGTGACGCTGGTGGCGCCCGAGAACACCCGCCCCGAGGTGGCCCGGGCCTATGCCATCTCCAAGCTGGCCTGGATACGCCAGCAACAAGCGACCTTGAAGACCCAGGCTCGTGAGACACCGCGCCAGTTCCGCGAGCGCGAGAGCCACGAGCTGTGGGGCCGTCGTCATCTGATGACGGTGCAAGAGACCGATGCCAAGCCCTGTGTGAAGCTCGACCACAAACGCATCACCCTCATGGTGCGGCCCGGCCACGACCAGGCCAAGCGTGCCGAGGTGATCCACGACTGGCACAAGGCCTTGTTGCATGGCCTGGTACCGCAACTGATCGCCAAATGGGAGCCCAAGCTGGGGGTGCGCGTGGAAGGCTACTTTTTGCAGCGAATGAAGACCAGGTGGGGCAGTTGCAACCACAGAGCGGGCAATGTCCGCCTGAACACTGAACTGGTGAAAAAGCCCAAAGACCTCGTGGAGTACGTGGTGGTGCACGAGATGCTGCATTTGCTGGAGCCGACGCACAACGATCGTTTCGTGGCCTTGCTGGATCGGCATTGGCCGCAATGGCGCGAAGCGCGCAAGGAGCTGAATGCGTTGCCACTGGGGTCTTAGCTGTGCAGCAGAGCACGGCTGTGGTGCACCGTGAGGTCCTCGGCTCCGGTCCGGATCGTGCCCACCACAGGCGGACGGATCCCCGCAGGACTCCCCCCCCCGCAGGAACGACAACAGCGTCTCGTTGAACCGCTGGGCGTGCGACACGTTCAAGCCGTGCGGTGCATGGCCGCGGCCCGGCGCCACCTCACCGTCTCGCGCCGTCCCTCTGCCCGCACACCCGCGCCAGGCTGTCGGCGAATTCAGCCTGGATCGCCTCGGTGTCGGGCAGCGCGCGCACATGCCAGCGGATCAGGCGCAGGTCGGCCGCGGCGGTGGCGCGGTCCTTCCGGGCGTCGGCGTCGATGCGGTCGGCCGCCTCGTGCGAGCGGTCGTCGAGCTCGATGGCGGCCAGCACCGTCGAGTCCAGCGTGCAGACGACGAAGTCGTAGCTCATGCGGGCGACCCGGTGTTCCCGCTCGTCGAAATCGGCGCCCCGCAGCTGGCCCAGCACGCGCGAGACCTGGACCTGGGCCAGGATCATGTGGGCGGGCAGCGCGGCCACCAGCCGGTGGTAGAGGATCTGCTCGGGGGTCGAGAGCAGCAGCCGGGGCGGCCCGGGCGGGGTGGACGCAGGCCCGGACCGGTCGTCCTCGGGCCGGGACAGAAAGAGCAGGGCCGCGCAGACCAGCAGGGCCGCGATGAGGCACAGGACCAGCAAGGTGTTCAAGGGACGGGGATCTCGATTCTTCTTCAGGGGAACGCCGGGCCCGGGGCCCGGCACGCGTGCGGCGTGCCGCTCAGGCCGGCTGCAGCGCTACGGCATCCACAGCGACCACAGCCGGGGGCCGAAGACCAGCAGGCCGACCACCACCGCGCCGGCACTGGCGATCAGCACGGCCCCGGCGGCCACGTCCTTGGCGTCGCGCGCCAGCGCATGCCACTCGGGCGAGGCGAGGTCGACGACCCGCTCGATCGCGGTGTTGAGCGCCTCGGCCACGATCACCAGCGTGATGGCCAGCGCAAGCACCACCCACTCGCGGCGATCGAGGCGCAGCCAGGCGCCCAGCGCGACGCAGCCGAGGGCGGCCGCGACGTGGAGGCGTGCATTGACCTCGCCGCGCAGCAGGACCACGACGCCACGCCACGCATGGCGCAAGGCGGCGGCCCGGGAAACGCAAGGCATGGGGACGGGCTCAGCGGGGGGTCGGGTGGTGCGGCAGCCGCCGCATCACCAGGCGGCCATGCCGACGAGGGCGACGCCGCGCGGCGTGGGGGCGACCACGACCTGGAAGGAGCGGGAACGGGTCGACAGCTCGCTGGCCAGGTAACCCAGCGCCGCGCCGGCCAGCACGTCCTTCCAGTGGTGCTGATCCGCCTCGACCCGGGCCACGCCGGTGAGGCCGGCCGCGGTGTACAGGGCCAGCCGCCAGGGGCCGCCGTAGCGCTTGTCGACGTAGCGGGCGGCGGCGAAGGCGATCGCGGTGTGGCCGGACGGGAAGCTGTCGTCGCCCGAACCGTCGGGGCGGGTCTCGTGGACCTGGCTCTTGATCAGCTCGGTGCTCAGGAAGGTGCCCCCGAGCGCCAGGCCGAGCTGCTTCAGGCCCTCGCCATCGTCCTCGGACCACGCGTGGCCCGCCGCGACGATCGGCAGGCCCACGGCCAGCAGGTCGGAGCCCGCTTTCCAGGCCGCGCGTGAATCGGCCATGGCGCTGCCGGCCCCCAGCAGGCAGGACAGGGCCACCGCGCCCAGGCGGGCCGAGGGGAAAGGACGGGACAGGAGGGCGTTGGAGAGCAGCATGCGGCGATGTTAGGCCGCCGCAGGCCGTCCGGCCGCCCGGGTCACGACGGTTTCAGCGCTCGCGGGCGTGATTCCTGGTGAATCGCGGCAATTCGACCACCAGCGCCGGGCCCTGGACCTTGACGCAGCACGACAGCCGCGACTGGGCCTGCAGGCCCCAGGCGGCGTCGAGCTGGTCCTCCTCCTCGTCATCGGCCGGGCGCACGTGTTCGGCGCCCTCGCGCAGGTAGACGTGGCAGGTGGCGCAGGCGCAGACCTTCTCGCAGGCGTGCTCGAGCTCGATGCCGTGGGACAGCATCTCGTCGAGCAGCTTGCGGCCGGACCGGGCCTCGAAGCTGACGCCGTCCGGGCAGAGGTCCGGGTGGGGCAGCACGGTGACCCGGGTGGTCGGCCGGACCGCCGCCGCCACACCGGCGCCGGAGGAAGGGGGGAGGGAGGTGAGGGTGCTCATCGTGGGCCCTGGGTGGACGGATCGGTCGGGGTTCAGGCGGCCATCTGCTCGATCGTGCGGCCCGACAGCGCCTCGCGCACCCGGGCATCCATGCGCCGGCCGGCAAACGGGGTGGTGACACGGTTGAGCTCGTCGGTGGCGTTGCGCAGGGTCTGGCACAGCGCCTTCTGCGCCTCCAGCGTCGTGCCTTCGCCCTCGGCGCACTGCTCGAGCGTGTCGGCCACGTCCTGCATCGCGCGCAGGACCTGGAACTGCTCCTTGCGGTCGAGCAGCTGCTCGCCATCCTCGTGCAGCGCGGCATCGGTGGCGTCCAGCAGGCGGCGGGCGTCGACCTCGGCCTCGCGCAGCATGCGGGCCGTCGCATCCACCTCGGCATGGCCGATGGCGTCCTTGAGCATGCCCGCCACCTGCTCGGTGGCCAGGCCGTAGCTGGGCTTGACCTCGACATGGGCCCGCGCGCCGGAGAGCTGCTCGAGCGCGCTCACGCTCAGCAGCCCGTCGGCGTCGATCTGGAAGGTCACGCGGATGCGGGCGGCGCCGGCCACCATCGGCGGGATGCCGCGCAGCGTGAAGCGCGCCAGCGAGCGGCACTCGCTGACCAGCTCCCGCTCGCCCTGCACCACGTGCAGGCTCATCGCGGTCTGGCCGTCCTTGAAGGTGGTGAAGTCCTGCGCGCGCGCGGTCGGCACCGTGCTGTTGCGCGGGATGATCTTCTCGACCAGCCCGCCCATGGTCTCCAGGCCCAGCGAGAGCGGATTGACGTCGAGCAGCAGCAGGCCGTCGCTGCCGCTGCGGTTGCCCGCCAGCTGGTCGGCCTGGATGGCCGCGCCCAGGGCGACGGCCTGGTCCGGGTCGATGCCGGTGTAGGGTTCGCGGCCGAACAGCCCGGCCACCGCCCGGCGCACCGCCAGCATGCGGGTCGAGCCGCCGACCATCACGACCCCGTCGACGTCGACCGGCTTGATCTTGGCGTCGCGCAGCGCCCGCTTGACCGGGCCGAGCGTGCGCTCGACCAGCGGGCGGGTCAGCTCGTCGTAGCGCTCCAGGCTCAGCTCGAGAGCCACCACGCTGCCGTCGGCGCGCGTGCAGCCCATCGTGACCACGGCCACGTCCGACAGCGCCTCCTTGGCCCGGCGGGCCGCGGCGAGCAGGGCGGCCATGTCGGCCGGGGACCAGCCCCCGGTGGCGTGCGAGAACCAGGCGGCCAGCGCATGGTCGAAGTCGTCGCCACCGAGCACCGGGTCGCCGGCCGTGGCGATGACCTCGAACACGCCGCGCTGCAGGCGCAGGATGCTGACGTCGAAGGTGCCGCCACCGAGGTCGTAGACCACGTAGACCCCTTCGCTGGCCGACTCCAGCCCGTAGGCGACCGCCGCGGCGGTCGGCTCGTTGAGCAGGCGCAGCACGTTCAGGCCGGCCTGGGCCGCGGCGTCCTTGGTGGCCTGGCGCTGGGCATCGTCGAAATAGGCCGGCACGGTGATGACCGCACCGACCAGCTCGCCACCCAGCGAGGCCTCGGCACGAAGCCGCAGCGACTTCAGCACCTGCGCGCCGATCTCGACCGGGCTCTTCAGGCCGGCCCGGGTGCGGATGCCGATGGCGCTGCCGCTCATCGCCTCGAGCTGGTAGGGCACGGTGTCGGTGGCCACGTCGTCGGGGCCGCGCCCGATCAGGCGCTTGGCCGAGGCGATGGTGTTGAGCGGGTCGCTCAGCGCATGGGCCCGCGCGTCGTCCCCGACGCTCAGGCTGCCGTCGACCGCGAAGTGCACGATGGACGGCAGCAGCAGCCGGCCCTGCTCGTCGGGCAGGACCGTGGGCAGGGCGCTGCGCACCGTGGCCACCAGCGAGTTCGTCGTGCCCAGGTCGATGCCCACGGCCAGACGATGCTGATGAGGGGCGGCGGCCAGGCCGGGTTCGGCGATCTGCAAGAGGGCCATGGAAGCTCCTGGGAGGCGGGGTTACACCGTGAAACTCTCGCCGCAGCCACAGGTGGCCGAGGCGTTGGGGTTGTTGAACTGGAAGCCCTCGTTGAGGCCTTCGCGCACCCAGTCGAGCTGGGTGCCGTCGATCATCGGCAGGCTGACGGCGTCGACCAGCACCTTGACGCCTTCGGTGTCGAAGCTGAGGTCCTCGGGCAGCACCGCGTCGGCGAACTCGAGCGCATAGGCATAACCGGAGCAGCCGCTGGTCTTGATGGCCACGCGCAGGCCCACGCCGCCGCCACGCTTGTCGAGCGCCTTGCGGATCTGGAGGGCGGCCTTGGGGGTCACGGAGATCGACATGGAGGGGCTCCTGTTGCGGCTCAGACCGAGAAGCTGCTGCCGCAGCCGCAGGTGCTGGCGGCGTTGGGGTTGCGGATGACGAAGCGGGCGCCGTCGAGCTTGTCCTCGTAGTCGATCTCGGCGCCCACCAGGTACTGCAGGCTCATCGCGTCGACCACGACCGTCAGGCTGTCGCGCACCACGCGCACGTCGTCCTCCTTCTTCTCGTCGTCGAAGGCGAAGCCGTACTGGAAGCCCGAGCAGCCGCCGCCGGTCACGAAGACCCGCAGCTGCAGGTTCGGGTCCCCTTCCTCGGCCAGCATCTCGGCGACCTTGGCGACCACCGCGTCGGTGATCTTCAGCGGATCCGTGCCGTCGGGCAGCACCGGCATCATCGGCGGGGCGCTCATCGTCGGGTCGGAGGTGGAGCAGGACGAACCGTGGGATTGGCAAGAGGACATGGGGATCTCCCGGAAGGCGTGAAGGGGAAGGGGGCTCAGGCCGAGGGGCTGCAGGCGGACTGCTCGAGCACCTCGGGGGTGTCGCCGTGGTGGCGCTGGCGGTAGTCGGACACCGCCGCCTTGATCGCGTCCTCGGCCAGGATGGAGCAGTGGATCTTCACCGGCGGCAGCGCGAGCTCCTCGGCGATGGCCGTGTTCTTGATGGCCAGGGCCTGCTCGAGCGTCTTGCCCTTGACCCACTCGGTCACCAGCGAGCTCGACGCGATGGCCGAGCCGCAGCCATAGGTCTTGAACCTGGCGTCCTCGATGACGCCGGTGCTCGGGTTGACGCGGATCTGCAGCTTCATCACGTCGCCGCAGGCCGGGGCGCCGACCATGCCGGTGCCCACTTCGTCGTCGCCGGCCTCGAAGCCGCCGACATTGCGCGGGTTCTCGTAGTGGTCGATGACCTTGTCGCTGTATGCCATGTTGAACTCCGTTGGGGATCGCTGGGATGGATCGATGGAAGCTGGTTCAGTGTTCGGCCCACTGCACGCTGGACAGGTCGATGCCGGCCACGTGCATGTCCCACAGCGGGCTGAGCGAGCGCAGGCGCTCGACCGTGCCGGTGACCGAGGCGATGGCGGCGTCGACGTCGGCCTCGGTGGTGAAGCGGCCGACCGAGAAGCGGATCGAGCTGTGGGCGACCTCGTCGGACAGGCCCAGCGCACGCAGCACGTAGCTGGGCTCGAGGCTGGCCGAGGTGCAGGCCGAGCCCGACGACACCGCCACGCTCTTCATGCCCATCAGCAGCGATTCGCCCTCGACGAACTGGAAGCTGATGTTCAGGTTGTGCGGCACGCGGTGCTCGAGGTGGCCGTTGACGCGCACCTCGGGGATGGCCTGCACGCCGGCGAGCAGGCGGTCGCGCAGCGCCAGGACCCGGGCGCCTTCGCTGGCCATGTGCTCGCGGGCCAGGCGGTAGGCCTCGCCCATGCCGGCGATCTGGTGCGTGGCCAGCGTGCCCGAGCGCATGCCGCGCTCGTGGCCGCCGCCGTGCATCTGCGCCTCGATGCGCACCCGCGGCTTGCGGCAGACGTAGAGCGCGCCGATGCCCTTGGGACCGTAGGTCTTGTGTGCCGACAGGCTCATCAGGTCGACCGGCAGCGTGGCCAGGTCGATCGCGACCTTGCCAGTGGCCTGGGCCGCGTCGACGTGGAAGAGGATGCCCTTGCTGCGGCACAGCGCGCCGATGGCCGGGATGTCCTGGATCACGCCGATCTCGTTGTTGACGTACATGACCGAGATCAGGATGGTGTCGGGGCGGATGGCCGCCTTCAGCACGTCCAGGTCGACCAGGCCGTCGTCGCGGACGTCGAGGTAGGTGACCTCGAAGCCCACCCGCTCGAGCTCGCGCATCGTGTCGAGCACCGCCTTGTGCTCGGTCTTGACGGTGATCAGGTGCCGGCCCTTGCCGGCATGGAACTGCGCCGCGCCCTTGATGGCGAGGTTGTTCGACTCGGTCGCCCCGGAGGTGAAGACGATCTCGCGCGGGTCGGCGCCGATCAGCGAGGCCACATGCTCACGGGCGATCTCGACGGCCTCTTCGGCGGCCCAGCCGTAGGCGTGACTGCGGGAGGCGGGGTTGCCGAAGTTCTCGTAGAGGTAGGGCACCATCACCTGGACCACCCTCGGGTCCACGGGCGTCGTGGCGGCGTAGTCCAGGTAGATCGGCTTGGCGGCGGCGAGATTCATGGAACGGCTCCGGCGGTCTGGGATTGGGCTCTCTACCGCACGGACCATGCCAATCCGGCAGGACTGCACAAATCCCAGCCGGTTCAATGACTTGGCTCATCCTGGCCGTCAGTCACCCCCATCGCGACATGGGTTTGATGTCCGACGACGGGTGTCAGATTTGTCGCAAGTTCGACGTGCCGCCGAGGCCGCCGCGCCAGCCGGCCCCGGGCGGACACTGGCACCGACCGTGCTTGGGCCCCGCACCGCCGAGCGCAACCCCGGGAACCGCGACATGAACCTCTTCACTGGCGAGAGCGCCGATGCCTTCTTCGGCGGCGAGGTGCCGCCCGCCGTGCGTGAACTGCTGCACCGGGCCGCCGAGACGGGTGCGCAGCAGCGCACGCCGCTGTTGTGGACGGCCCAGGCGCTGGCACCGACCTGCCTGGCCGTCTACTACACGCTCTACAAGCACCACGCCGGACGGCGCGAGTTCGAGCAGGCCGAGGAGGCCGCCCGGCGCGGCCTGAAGCAGGCCGCCGCCCAGGCCGGACTCGACGAGGACTGGAGCGCCGTGCAGCCCGATCCGCGCCGGGACTTCCTGCACGACGGCCCGGCGCGCTTCTGGCTCTTCACGCTCAAGGCGCTGGCCTTCATCCACCTGCGCAGCAGCCGGCCGGACGAGGCCCGGGCCCTGCTGCTGCAGATCGACCGCCTGGCCCCGCAGGCCCGGCTGGGCACCGACGTGACGGCGTCGCTGCTGGCCGGCGGCAGCCCGGGCACCGACCGTTCCTGAGCCGGAAGACCCACGCGGCGGCGCCCTACACTGCGCGCCATGGTCAGCCCCCGCCGCAGCCCCCCTCCGCCCCAGCCCCTGAAAGGCCGCCTCGCCCTGGAGACCCCGCTGGGGGCGGTGCTCAGCGACAAGCGCATCCGGCTGCTCGAGGCGATCGACCGCTGCGGCTCGCTCAACCGCGCCGCACCCGAGGTGCCGCTGTCGTACAAGGCGGCCTGGGACACGATGGACGCGATGAACAAGCTCGCCCCGGAACCGCTGGTGGTGCGCTGCACCGGCGGCTCGGGTGGCGGGGGCACGCAGCTGACCGACTACGCGCGCCAGCTGATCTCGCTGTACCGCGCGATGGAGAGCTCGCAGCAGGACGTGCTCGACCGGCTGCCCAGCGTGCCGGCCGAAGGTGACGCGCCGGCGCTGCGCACGCTGATCCGGCGCATGACGATGAAGACCAGCGCCCGCAACCAGTTCCCGGCCCACGTGACCGGGCTGGCCGACGGCGGGGGCATGGTCGAGGTCACGCTGCGCCTCGGCGAGGCGGAAGCACCCGGCGAGGCGATGGTGGCCGCCATCACGCCCGAGTCGGTCGAGGGCATGGCGCTGACGCTGGGCAGCGAGCTGTTCGTGCTGGTCAAGGCGCCCGCAGTGCAGGTCATGGCGGCGGCACCCCGGCGGGCCGCGGGGCGCAACGTGCTGACCGGCACGATCACCGCGCTGCGCCCGGGCAGCCACCACACCGGCGTGACCCTGGCCCTGCCCAGCGGCCACCTGCTGCAGGCCGTCGTGGACGACACCCAGGCCGGGCTGCTGGCACCGGGCCAGGCGGCCTGGGCCCTGTTCGACAGCGATCACCTCGTGCTGGTGACCTTCGGCTGAGGCGGCGGTCGCGGCGCCCCCCGGATGCGTTCAGGCCGGGCCACCCATCGGAAAGAGCAGCCGCAGCGCCCGGCCGCGCGCCTCGTCCCGCTCGGGGCGGGCCTGCGGGTGCAGCGCCAGGCGGTGGCGGTCGCGGTGTTCACCGCGGCTCAGGTCGACCTCGCGCACCACCTGGCCCTGCTCGATCACGCAGGCCAGGTCGGCCAGCTCGAGCACGTCGTCGACGTCGTGCGTGATCATCAGCATCGGGATCTGCCAGCGCTCGCGCACCTCGGCGAGCTCGCGGCGCAGGCTCTGGCGCAGCATCGGGTTGAGCGCGGCGAAGGGCTCGTCGAGCAGCAGCACGGCCGGCTCGCAGGCCAGCGCCCGCGCCAGCGCCACCCGCTGGCGTTGACCGCCCGACAGCGCCGCCGGCCGGGCACCGGCCAGCGCCTGCAGCTCGAAGGTCGCCAGCAGCTGGTCGACCCGCTCGGCCTCCTCGGGCCTCAGGCGCGGCTGCCACCAGGAGCGCAGGCCGAAGGCGACGTTCTGCCGCACCGTCAGGTGCGGGAACAGCGCGTAGTCCTGGAACAGATAGCCCACCGCCCGCCGCGACGCCGGCAGGTCGATGCGGGCGGCGGCGTCGAACAAGGTGCGCCCGCCGATGCGCACATGGCCGGCCGACGGCCGCAGCAGGCCGGCGATGGCCTGCAGCGTCAGCGACTTGCCGGCACCCGACGGCCCGAACAGCGCCACCACCGGCGCCTCGGTCTCGAAACGCACCGCCAGCTCGAAGCGCCGCGAGGCGTCGGCCACGCTCAGGCGCAGGTCCACGTCGATCATGTTGCCGCCCTCGTCCCGCGATCAGGGTTTGCCGAATCCGGCCTGGCCCAGCACGGCCTGGGCCGGGGGCGAGAGCAGGAAGGCCAGGAACTCGCCGGCGGCCGCCTTCTGGCGCCCTTCGGTGGTGATCGCGGCCGGATAACGCACCGGCGCATGGCCGTCGACCCGCATCACCGTGCGCACCTTGTCGGGCATCACCGCGGCGTCGGTCGAGTAGACGAAGCCGGCCTCGACCTCGCCTCGGGCCACGTAGTCGAGCACCTGGCGCACGCTGTCGGCGTGGACGAGACGGGGTTCGAGCACGGTCCACAGCTTCGCGGCCTCGAGCGACTGCTTCGTGTAGCGCCCGACCGGCACGGTCGCGAGCTTGCCCACGGCGATGCGCTGCACGGCCGGCCCGGTCAGGTCGGCCAGCGAGCGCAGTGCGACACCCCCCGCGGCCGGCGTGATCAGCACGACCTGGTTGGAGGCGATGTCGCGCCGCGACGCCGGCTCGAGCAGCTTCTGCTCGAGGCCGCGGGCCATCGTCTCCTCGTCGGCACTGATGAACAGGTCCACCGGCGCGCCCTGGGCGATCTGCTGGATCAGCACGCCCGAGGCCGCGAAGTTGAACTGCAGCTTCACGCCCGGCCGGGTCGCTTCGTAGCGGGCCCCCAGGTCCTTGAGCACATTGCTCAGGCTGGCGGCGGCCGACACCGTGAGCGACTGGGCCGAAGCGGCCAGGCCGGCACTGCACAGCAGCACGGCGGCCAGGACACGGGAGAAGGAGCGACGATGGATCATGGGAACCTCCACGGACAGGAAAAAAGGACTCAAGGCCGGCTGAACAGCCGGTTCGACAGCACCAGGACCGCGACCGACAGCACCGAGGTGACCAGCACCAGCACCAGGGCGACATCGTCCTGGCCGGCCTGCACCGAGTCGTAGATGGCCATCGACAGCGTCTGCGTCTGGCCGGGGATGGAGCCGGCCACCATCAGCGAGGCACCGAACTCGCCCATCGCCCGCGCGAAGGCCAGCAGCGTGCCGGCGAGGATGCCGGGGCCCGCCAGCGGCAGCGTCACGCGCAGGAAAACCGACCAGGGCGACTGGCGCAGCGTGCGCGCGGCCGCCTCGAGCGTGCGGTCGACGCCGGCAAACGCCGCGCTCGCCGACTTCAGCACCAGCGGCAGCGCCACGATGGCCGAGGCCACGACCGCGCCGTGCCAGCTGAAGACGATGCCGTAGTCGAAATGCTCGCGCAGCCAGCCGCCCAGCGGGCTGCGCCGGCCCGCCGCCAGCAGGATCAGGTAGCCGATCACCGTGGGCGGCAGCACCAGCGGCAGCATGCACAGCGCCTCCAGCAGCGTGCGCCCGGGCAGGCGGGTGCGCGCCACCACCCAGCCCAGCGCCACGCCGGCCAGCCAGGCGATCGCGGTGGCGACCCCGGCCACCTGCAGCGACAGCCACAGCGGCGACCAGTCCAGCGTCTGGAAGATTCGAAGCAGTTCGGACATCGCTGTATTTTGACCTATATAACGATTTGCAAAAAAACACCGAACCGGATCGCGCCCCCGTCGAGGGGCGGGACCGGGTCCGGCAGGGCGGATCAGGCGGCGACCGGCGGCGCGGCGGTGCCCGGCAGCGGGCCGGCGTGCACGGTCGCCGGCGCCTCGAAGCACAGGCCGTGGTCGCTGCAGACCGCACAGCTCGGGGCCTTGCAGATCAGGATCTGCTCGCGCTCGCACAGCTGCTTGTAGAGGAACTTCTTCCACTTCATCGCCTGCGTGTTGCGGGCGGCCAGCGCCGGGAACCAGTGGCCGATCAGCGCCGAGAGCTCGTCGCGCGAGGCCAGCTGCAGGTCCTGCCAGAGGTGGTTCTCGCCCAGGCAGGCCACCGCCATCGTCAGGGCCAGGTCCAGCCGCTCCTGCGGCAGGCCGGCACGCTCGTCCGCATGCTCCAGCAGCAGGCCCATGACGTCCTCGACCTCGTCGCCGCGGCGCTCGCGCTGCACGAGCACCGCGGTGGCCAGCCGCTCGAGGCGCGGTGGCGGGATCAGTCGCTGAGCCCCGCCCATGGTCAGACCGCCGCGGCTGCGTGGGTGTAGCACTTCTTCGGACAGATGCGTGCGCAGGCCGTGCAGCCGATGCACAGCTCCTGGTGGGCGATGGTCATCACCTTCTTCTCGTATTCCTCGTCCTCGTCGTCCTCGGAATCGATGTGGATGCGCTGACCGTCCTCGTCCAGGCCGATCAGCTCCAGCACGCCGCGGGGGCAGACCTTGAAGCAGCGGCCGCAGCCGATGCAGGTGTCCTCGTTGATGTTCTGGACGAAGGTGGGCGTCCAGCTCTCGCCCGAGGGCAGGGTGACTGAAAATTGGCTCATGCTTGACTCCTGTGGGCGGACCGACTCAGGCGGGCGTCGCGGCGGCCAGCTTCCTGCGGGCCTCCGTCAGGGCCACGTGGGCCTCGTAGGCCACGCGGGCCACCTCGGGAATGCGCTCCCAGCCGGTGGGCAGGTCCTCGCTGAGGTCATGCAGGTCCATCTTGGCCTGCGTGGCCTTGGCGTTGAGCTTCTTGACGTCGTTCTTCAGTGCGTCGATGTCGGACATGGGGGGACTCCTGGGCCTGGTGGCGACTCAGCCGTAGTGGGCGACTTCGGGGTATTTCTCGATCATGCCGATGCCTTCGGTGACCAGCTTGTTGCCAGCCTCGGCCAGCTTGGCCAGGCTCGGGAAGCCGAAGCGGTGCACGTCGCGCAGGTGGCGGTTGACCACGATCAGCCGGCCGGTGGTCAGCACGCAGCGGCCGAAACCTTCATGGCTCATCTTGGTCATCGGCGCGACCATGCACCGGGTGGCCCGCTCGATCGAGAGCCCGATGGCGTTGTGGTAGAGGTCCAGGCGCCACAGCGTGTCCGGATCCGGGTCGCCCATGATGGGCATCGCGCGGCGCTGCTCGGCCGTCAGGATGTAGGGCTCGAGCAGCTTCATGTCGCTCTTGCCCTCCCAGGTGCCGTGGGTGTCCTGCGCGCGGATCTGCTTGATCAGCTCGCGGATGAAGCTGTCCTGCAGCAGCTCGTCTTCATTCATGATTTGACCTCTTCGTCGTCTTCGAAATCGAAACTCTTTTCCTGGCCCTTGTTCAGCGCCTTGCGCAGCCAGGGCGGCGGCGTGCCCTTGAGCACGACCTGCAGCTTGTCGAGGATGTCCAGGATGGGCTCGGGCTGCGTGACCTTGACCGGGTGGATCTTGGTGGCCACGACCCGGGCGGCCGCGGAGCCGCCGATCGCCGCCACGTAGACGATGGCGCAGTCCTTGATCGCCTCCAGCTTGGGGGCGAGCTTGTCCTCGTTGCCGTCCTCGGCCAGGTCCTCGCCGAAGCCGAAGTCCTCGATGAAGTGGTGGCCCTCGGGCGAGATCTCGTAGACGGCCAGGTGCTTGGCCCAGCCGAAGTGCGCATCGACGCGCTGCTGGTCCTGGGTGGCGAAGGCGATTTTCATGGGCAGCTCCTGCGGAAGTCGGAATCAGGCACTGGCCGCGGCCAGGTGGTCGGAGGACGGGCCGTCGGCGCGCGGCATGCGCCCGATGGTGGCCGGCAGGTGGACCTCGGCGGGCAGGCCGGCGGCGGCCTGCAGCGAGCGCTCCGGCAGCGGCCAGTCGTCCGGTCCGTGGTGCGGGATCTGGTCGATCAGCAGGTTGCCGACCTCGTAGATGAAGTTGCGCGTGCCGCGGTAGCCGGCGTAGCACTTGTGGGCGTTGCCGATGCGGTCGAACATCGGGATGCCCAGGCGGAACAGGGGCTTGTTGAGCCGCTGCGCCGCCTGGCGGCCGTGCGAGTGGGTCATCAGCAGGTCGCAGTCCGAGGCCTGCGCCAGGCGTTCCAGGTCCTCCAGGTCCCCGATCACGACCTCGTTGGCCGGCATGCGCTCGAGCAGCGGGGACTTGGTGGTGGTGATGCACACCGACAGCTCGGCACCCATCTCGGTCAGGAAGCTGCCCACCGCCCACATCAGGTCGGGCTCGGCGCCCAGCGCGATCTTCTTGTTGCCGAAGTGGAAGTGGCCATCGAGCATCGCGTCGACCAGCTGGCTGCGCTGGCGGCGGTATTTCGCCGGCACCGGCTGCCCCGACAGCTGCGAGAGCCGGAGCATGAACGCGTCGGTGGCGGTCAGGCCGGTCAGGCGGTCGAACACCGTGAAGGGCACGCCGCACCGGGCCTCGAGCTTCAGCGCGGCCGGGCGCATCTGCTCGCCCAGGACCAGGCAGTGCATCGAGCCGCCGATGCCCCGCAGCGCCTCCAGAGGCGTGCCGCCCAGGGTCGTGCCCAGCCAGTCGTCGGGGATGTGACCGTCGAGCGAGCCGGCCACGTCGGGCACGATGACGGCCTGCAGCCCGAAGGACTCGATGACCTCGCGCAGCTCCTCCAGGTCGCCCGGGGCGAGGTGGCAGCCCGCCAGCACGGCCACCTGCCGCTCGACCCGCGGAGGCTCGGGCAGGGCGAGCGTGTCGATGATGCCCTCGACCGCCTTGGCGAAGCCGTCCTGGAAGGCACCGGCGTAGTCGGGCGTGCTGACGTAGACGATCTCGGTGTCGTTGAGCTCCGGGTGCCTGCGCCGGGCCAGCGTGATGTAGCCGTGGACGTCGTCGCCCTTGGTCTCGGTCAGGCCGGTCGAGCAGATCGCGATCACCTTCGGCCTGGCGCGTGAGCGGATGTTCAGCAGCGCCTTCTCGATGTTGTCGTAGCCGCCCATGATGGTGGTGGCCTCGTTCATCGCCGTGGTCTGCAGCGGGATGGCCTCCTTGAAGTGGCGCACCAGCAGCACCAGGCCGAAGGACGTGCAGCCCTGCGAGCCGTGCATCATCGGCATGCACGAGTCCAGCCCCATGAAGGCGTAGCTCGCGCCCAGCGGCTGGCTCATCTTCAGCGGATTGACGGCGCAGGCTTTCTTCGATTCGCTGACGAGGGCCATGACGGACTCCGGAAGAAGGGTTCGTCAGGCTCATTGCAGAAACGATGCCAGCGTGCATCTCGTGTGCTGACAAGCACTTGGCTCGGCCCCGCGGGCGCGGCGGCGGTGACTGTCGCGCGGTTTGCAGGGTTTGAGACAAACCCTCCGCGCGCTCAGCCCGGAGCGGCCTGCTGCGGCAGCCGCAGTCCGATGGCCACCTGGCCGGCGTGCGAGCGGACCTGGACGGTGCCGCCGTGCATGGTCGCGACCGCCTTCACGATGGCCAGGCCCAGCCCGGCGTGCTGGCCCTCGCGGCCGCGGGCCGCGTCGGCGCGGTAGAAGCGGTCGAACATGCGCCGCTGCGTCGACTCGTCCAGCGGCGGGCCGGGGTTGACGACCTCCAGCCGGACGGCGGATCCGTCCTGGCCGAGCTCGACGGTGACGGGGCCGGCCGGGTCGCCGTACTGCAGCGCATTGGCGATCAGGTTGGACAGCGCGCGCTTGAGCAGGCCCGGATTGACGAGCGCGCGGGCCTGGCCGTGCAGCACGACCTCGCGGCCCTGCTCCTCGAGCAGGGGCTCGAAGAACTCGAGGGTCTCGGTGGCCAGCACGCGCAGGTCGGTCGGCTGCAGGGTCAGGGCCTGCTCGCCATGGTCGGCCCGGGCCAGGAACAGCATGTCGCGCACCATGGTCGCCAGGCGCTCGGCGTCCTCGAGGTTGCCGGCCAGCACCTCGCGCAGGTCCTGCGCCTCACGAGGGCGGGACAGCGCCACCTGGGTCGCGCCGATCAGCGTCGTCAGCGGCGTGCGCAGCTCGTGGGCGACGTCGGCGTTGAAGGTCTGCATCTGCAGGAAGGCCTCCTGCAGCCGGTCCAGCGCACTGTTGAAGGCCCGCACCAGGGCATCGAGCTCGTCGGCCGCGTCCGGCAGCGGCAGCCGCAGCGACAGCTGCTGCGGCCCGATCGTGCTCGCGGCCTCGGACAGGCGGCGCACCGGCCGCAGCGTCCAGCGGGCCAGCGCCCCGCCCAGGAAGGCCATGGCCAGCGCACCGCTGAGCGAGACCGCGGCGATCAGCCAGGCAAAGCGCTCCAGCATGAAGCCGGCCCGCCCGACGTGGCTGCCCACGACCACCCGGACCCGGTCACCGGGCGGCAGGCCCGCCAGGTCCTTGCTGATCATCTGCAGCACCGCGCCGGGCGCCTTCGACACCACCGTCACCGCGGCCGCCTCGGCCGTCAGCGGTGTCCAGTCCGGCCCCGGCGCCACCGCCTCCAGCGCCGGGCGCGGCGCACTGCAGCCCGGGCGGCCCGCCTCGTCGCAGAAGACCCAGAAATGGGTCGACCGGTCGCTGCGGGCCAGCACCGCCAGCTCGGCCTCGATGCGCGGCCAGTGCGCCGCCACCGGTCCGCCGGCCCGCAGGCGGTCGACCATCTGCACGACCAGCTCGAGCTTGATGCGCTGGGCGTGCCGGCGCTCGTGTTCGATGACCTCGCGCAGGTGCCCGTAGAGCACCGCGGCGCAGAGCCCGAACACCAGCAGCGACAGCGCCGCGAACAGCGCGGCCAGCCGCCCGGCGATCGAGCGGGGCAGTGGCAGCCGCTGCGCCAGCCCGGTCATGACGGCTCGTCGCGGCACTCGAGCACGTAACCCATGCCACGCACGGTGTGCAGCAGGCGCTGGGCATGGCCGTCGTCGATCTTCGCGCGCAGCCGCTTGATCGCGGCCTCGACCACGTTCAGGTCGCTGTCGAAGTGGATGTCCCAGACCAGCTCGGCCAGCACGGTCTTGGAGAGCACCTGGCCGCGGCGGCGCAGCAGCGTGGCCAGCAGCAGGAACTCCTTGGCCGTCAGCGCGATGCGCTGGCCGGCCCGCGAGGCCTGGCAGGACACCGGGTCGAGGCTGAGGTCGCCCAGCACCAGCGGCCCGGCCTCGCGCGGGGCGGCCCGCCGCACCAGCGCCTGCAGCCGCGCTACCAGTTCGGTGAAGGAGAAGGGCTTGACGAGGTAGTCGTCGGCCCCCTGCTGCAGGCCCTGGACCCGGTCGGCCACCCCGTCGCGCGCGGTCAGCATGATCACCGGCGTCTGGTGGGTGCGGCGCAGCTGCTGCAGCACCTGCAGGCCGTCCAGGCCCGGCAGCATGCCGTCGAGCACGATGACGTCGTAGTCGCCGGTGCTCGCCAGGTGCAGGCCCTCGAGGCCGTCGGCGGCGGTGTCGACCATGAAACCCTGCTCGCGCAGGCCGCGGCCGAGGTAGTTCAGCGCCCGCGCGTCGTCGTCGATGACCAGGAGTTTCATGGGAGCGGACCACGGTTGCGCATGGCCGGATTGTCGCGCCGCCACACGCCGGCGTGGCTGACAGGTCTGTCAGCCGGCGATCGGCATCGTGTCAGGCGCGCCTGCCTACGATGCAGTCTGATCATCCACCGATGCCCGGCCATCCGCAGGGTCCGCGCCATGAAAGCCATCCAGCGTTTCTACCTCGTCTTCGCCGCCGCGCTGAGCGCGCTGTGGTGGCTCGCCGACTCGTCCTGGGTGGGCAGCGGCAACTACTTCGCCTGGCGCAGCGCCTTCACCAACCTGACCGGCGAGCTGGGCATCGCGGTGATGAGCGTGGCGATGGTGCTGGCGGTGCGCCCGCGCCGGGCCGAGCCCGGCCTGGGCGGCCTCGACAAGATGTACCGCCTGCACAAGTGGCTGGGCATCACCGGGCTGGTGCTGGCCATCGTGCACTGGGCGCTGGCCAAGTCGCCGCGCTACCTGATCGACCTGGGCTGGGTGACGCGGCCGGTGCGCCCGCCGCGCGCGCCGGAGTCCAACCCGGTGTTCCAGTTCTTCCGCGAGCAGCGCCACCTGGCCGAGACCATCGGTGAATACGCCTTCTACGCCGTTGTCGTGCTGCTGGCCCTGGCGCTGATCAAGCGCTTTCCGTACAAGGCCTTCTTCCGGACCCACCGCTGGATCGCCGTCGTCTACCTGGCCCTGGTGCTGCACTCGGTGCTGCTGATGCCCTTCGGCTGGTGGAGCGGGGCGCTCGGCCCGCTGATGACGCTGCTGATGGCCGCCGGCTCGGTCGCCGCGGTGGTGTCGCTGCGGCGCCGGGTCGGCATCGACCGGCAGGTGCAGGCCGAGGTCGACGCCGTCGAGTTCCACGAGGCCGCCCAGGTGCTGCAGGTCGACCTGCGCCTGCAGGGTCCCTGGGCCGGCCACCAGGCCGGGCAGTTCGCCTTCGTCGGCTTCGACCCGGCCGAGGGCCCGCACCCCTACACCATCGCCTCGGCCTGGCAGGGCGACGGCCGCCTGCGTTTTGTCATCAAGGCGCTGGGCGACCACACCCGGGCGCTGCAGCGCAGCCTGAAGGTCGGCACCCGCTGCACCGTCGAGGGCCCCTACGGGCGCTTCGTGTTCGACGGCGCCGCCCGGCGCCAGATCTGGGTGGCCGGCGGCATCGGCATCACGCCCTTCCTGGCCCGCATGGCCGCGTGCGCCTCGGCGACCGGGACCGACGCGCCGGCGGTCGACCTGTTCTGGTCGGTGCGCAGCCTCGAGGACACGGTGCGCGCGCGGGTGCAGGCCAGCGCCGAGCGGGCCCGGGTGCGGCTGCACCTGATCGTCGACGACGGCGCGGGCCGCCTGGACGCCGACCGCATCACCGCCGCGGTGCCCGACTGGCAGGGCGCGGACGTCTGGTTCTGCGGCCCGGCCGGCTTCGGGCGGGCGCTGCGCCGCGCCTTCGGCCGCCTCGGACTGGGCTCGGGGCGTTTCCACCAGGAACTGTTCCAGATGCGCTGAGCCGGGACGGCCGCATTGCGCGACACTGCGGGTCCCGACCCGCTTGCCGACCCTGCCGCCTTGGACTCCTCCCGCACCACCTCCCACCTCGCCACGCTGCCCAACGGCCTGCGTGTGGTCACCCTCACGATGCCCTGGCGCCAGACCACCAGCCTGAGCGTGTTCATCCGCACCGGCGGCCTGCACGAGTCGCGCCGGCTGTCGGGCATCAGCCACGTGGTGGAGCACATGGCCTTCAAGGGCACGGCCACGCGCGACTGCCAGCGCATCAACCTCGACGCCGAGCGCCTGGGCGCCGAGGTCAACGCCCACACCGACAAGGACCACACCGCCTTCCACATCGAGGGGCTGCCGGGCGACCTGGGCACCTTCGTGCCGCTGCTGGCCGACATCGTGCTGCACAGCACCTTCCCGGCCGACGAGCTCGAGCGCGAGCGCCAGGTCATCCTGCACGAGCTCACCGAGGTGGAGGAGGACCCGGCGGCCGTGGCCTTCCAGCTCTTCGACCGGGCCGCCTACGGCATGAGCCACCCGGCCGGCCAGCCCGTGATCGGCCGCCGCGCCAACATCGAGCGCTTCAGCCGCGACGAGCTGCTGGCCTACGTGGGCCGCCAGTACAGCGCCGCCAACGTGGTCGTCGCCGCGGCCGGCCCGATCGACGACCCGGCGCCCTTCGTGCGGGCGGTCGAGGCCGCCTTCGGCACGATGCCCGGCGGCAGCGCCAACACCGTGCAGCCGGCGGCCTGGGTGGGCGGGCTGAAGGTGCGCCGCATGGCCGGCTGCTCGCAGTGCCACGCGGTGCTGGGCTACGAGACGCCGCTGCTGGCCGACGAGCACCATGTCGCCCATGTGCTGGCGGCCGCGCTGCTGGGCGAGGGCATGAGCTCGCCGCTGCTCGACCAGATCCGCGAACGCCGCGGCCTGGCCTATTTCGTCGGCTGCTCGGCCGACGTGCTGCCGTTCACCGGCCAGTTCATCATCGACGCGGCCACCGCCCCCGAGCAGGCCGAGGAACTGTTCGTCGAGGTCGCCCGGCTGCTGCGCCAGCATGCCGACGAGCCCATCGACCCGGTCGGCCTGGAGCGCGCCCGCCGGCAGCTGACCGTGCGCGCGCTGCGGGCGCTCGAGCAGCCCTCGCGCCGCCTCGAGGTCGCCGCCCAGGACCTCTTCACGCTCGGCCGGCTGCGCGATCCGCAGGACGGGCTGCGGCGGCTGGAGGCGGTGACGGCGGCCGAGGTGCAGGCGGTGTTCCGGCAACTGCTGGACAGCCCCGCGGCGGTGGCCCTGGCCGGCCGCGTGCCGGCCCGGGCCCGCGAGCGGGCGCAGGCCCTGTTCGTCGACCGGGTGGACACGCCGGCCTGAGGGCGGCGCCGGTTGACTTTCCGCCGGCCCGCGCCACCATCGGCGCCTGAGCTGCGGCCGCGAGGCTGCGGTGCATGGACCACCGCCCGAGGAGCGCACCGATGCCTGACGCCCAGCCTGCCACCGCCGAACCCACCGACCTGGTCATCTCGCGCCTGCTGCGGGCGCCACGCGCCGCGCTGTGGCGGGCCTGGAGCGATCCCGGGCTGCTCGCGCAATGGTGGTGTCCCCGGCCCTGGACCACCGAGGTGCGCGCCTTCGACCTGCGCCCCGGCGGGGCCTTCCACACCTTCATGCGGGGCCCCGACGGCGGCAGCAGCGACAACCCGGGCAGCTTCCTGGACGTGGTGCCGCAGCAGCGCCTGGTGATGACCTCGATGCTGCTGGCCGACGGTCGGCCCGCCACCCCGTGGATGGCCATGACGGCCGTCATCACGCTGGCCGACGAGGGCGAGGGCTGCACGCGCTACACCGCCACCGTGATGCATCCCGACGCGGCCACCCGCGACCGCCACGCCGACATGGGCTTCTTCGAGGGCTGGAACCTGTGCATCGACCAGCTCGAGGCCCTCGCGCAGCAGCTGGACTGACGCCGGCGGGCCGGTCCGGTCAGGCCGGCGCCACCTCGGCGGCCAGCTGATCGGCGCTCTGCTCGACCAGCAGCGGATCGAAGGTCTCCCAGGGCGCGGGGGTGCGCACCTCGCGCCACATCGGGTTGAAGAGCGCCTTGTCGATCTCGGCAATCATCGTGATCATGCCCTCGTAGCCGGCGAAGGCGTGGTGGCGCTCCTGGTTGATGTCCATCCAGGGCATGCGGGCCTTCAGCGCGACGAACTGGCTGCGCCCGCCGCTGAGCATGATGTCGGCCTTGGCGTCACGCAGCATCGCGTACATCTGGCGCGGCGTCATGTCGTCGATCATGTGGGCGTCGGCGTCCTCGCCCATGATCTCCTTGAGCTTCTGCTTGTCTTCCTTGGTCGATTTCTTGACGCTGGTGCCGACCACCTCGAGGCCGGCCTCCTGCAGCGCCGAGACCACCGACCAGCTCTTCACGCCACCGGTGATCAGCAGCACCTTCTTGCCCTGCAGCCGC
Organism: Sphaerotilus hippei; assembly: GCF_003201595.1. Taxonomy (GTDB): domain Bacteria; phylum Pseudomonadota; class Gammaproteobacteria; order Burkholderiales; family Burkholderiaceae_C; genus Sphaerotilus; species Sphaerotilus hippei. The sequence continues at coordinate 22,905 of NZ_QJJS01000014.1, forward strand.
TCCCGGTAGGCGCGGATGCGCTCCCAGGCACGCGCCTCCTCGGCGGCGATCAGGGCTTCGGTGCGGTCCTTCAGGTCGGCCGGCGCGCCGGTCTGGACCAGCAGCCGCGCGATCTCGCGCAGCGTCTCGCTCATGTCGCCGATGCCGTAGAACGAGCCTTCGAAGTAGGGGATGCCCCAGCGCTTCTCCATCTTGGTGGCGATGTTGATCATCGACTTGGAGCACACCATCATGTTGGCCTTGGCGCGGTGCGCCGAGGCCACTTCGGCGTAGCGGCCGTCGCCCGAGATGCAGCTGAGGATGCGCACGCCCAGCGCGTCGAGCAGCGGCTTGATCTGCCAGAGCTCGCCGCTCAGGTTGTATTCGCCGATGATGTTGATGTCGTACGGCGTGGTGTATTCGGGCTCCATCGTGCCGACCACGTAGTCAAGCAGCGCCTCGGCGCCGAGCTTGTTGCCCAGGTTCTTCGGCCCGGCGAACCCCGGCGCGTTGACCGGGATCACCGGCTTGCCGAACTTCTCGGCCGCGCGCTTGCACACCGCCTCGATGTCGTCGCCGATCAGGCCGGTCACGCAGGTCTGGTAGACGAAGATCGCCGGCGGATCGACCTTGTCGATGATCTCGCGGATGGCCTTGAACAGGCGCTTCTCGGCGCCGTAGATGACGTCGAGCTCGTTGATGTCGGTGGTGAAGCCGGTGCGGTAGGTCGAGGCGCCGCTTGAGGCGCTGTGGCGGTTGTCCCAGCTGTTGCCTTCGCAGGCGATCGGTCCGTGCACCAGATGGGCCACGTCGACGATGGGCTGCAGCGCGATCTTGGCGCCGTCGAAGGCGCAGCCGCCGGCCGCCGCACCCGGCGTCAGCTGCTTGGTGCAGCCCTTCTTGCGCTCCTTCTCGGACTTGCCCTGGTTCTTGTCGCAACCGGGCTCGTCGAAGACGTCGGCAATCTTGGCGTTCAGCGAAGCGGACATGCGGGGCCTCCGGGGGTTGGCGTTGCCACAGGCGTTTGCAGAATCGGTGCCAGCCGGCCCGCCCGCCGCAGGTCCTTTCGAATCAAGGGCTTGCGCGGCCTGTCCGCCCTCGTCAGGATGGCGGGTTCACGACAAAGCCGACACGATCGGGCAGGCGGGGCAGGCTCCGGTCCGTGTTCAGCGCCGGTTCATGCCCGATCGTGATGATGACGCCACCGACACCACTCACCGAGCGACACCCCATGAACACCGATCTGCACTTCTTCCTGTCCCGCCTGGCCGGGGTCATTGCCCTGACCCTCGTTCCGGTCGTGCTGACGGCCTTCATCTCCATGCCGCTGAACCTGAACCATCACCCGGGCGAAGCGGCGACGGCATCGGGCCGCGGACTGCTGCACATGACCTGATGCCGCTTCACGCCTGGGCCCGCGGCCGCAGCCGGTGCTTGACGGCCTCGAACCACAGCAGGCCGACCCCCACCGCCGCCAGCCCGGCCAGCCCCAGCGTGGCGCCGGGCGGGGCGAAGGCGAACAGGCCGCCGAGCGCCGGCACCCCGAGCACCCCGGCCAGCATCAGCAGCGTGGCGAGGGTGACGGCGACGAAGGGCCGGTTGGGCCGCCCGGCCCGTGGCCAGGTGGGGCGGCACCAGGAACGGTTCACGTCGATCAGCCCGAGGTTGCACAGCACCAGCACGGCGAAGGTCACGGCACGGGCCACCTCGTCACGCCGGGGGTCGGCGGCGCCGAGGTGGCGCGCTGCGGCATGCACCAGCAGCAACAGCAGCAGCAGGCCCGTGCCCTGCCACAGTCCGCGGGCCAGCACGCTCGCATCGAACAGGCGCTGGTCCGGGCGGCGGGGGCGCTGGCGCATCGCGCCGGCCTCCAGGGGCTCGGCCTCGAACACCACCGAGCAGGCCGGATCGATCACCAGCTGCAGGAACAGGATGTGCACCGGCATCAGCAGCAGCGGCCAGCCGAACAGCAGCGGCGCGATCGACAGGCCGATGATCGGCACGTGGGCGGCCACGACGAAGACGATGGCCTTGCGCAGATTGGCGAACACCCGCCGCCCGTGGCGCACCGCCGTCACCAGCGAGGCGAAGTCGTCGTCGAGCAGCACCAGCGCCGCCGCCTCGCGTGCCACCTCCGTGCCACGGGCGCCCATGGCCACGCCGATGTCGGCGGCCTTCAGTGCCGGCGCGTCGTTGACGCCGTCGCCGGTCATGGCCACGACCTCGCCCCGCGCCTGGAAGGCCCGCACCAGCCTCAGCTTCTGCTGCGGCTGGACGCGGCAGAACACGTGGGTGCGGGCCAGGCGCTGCTGCAGCGCCGCGTCGTCGAGCGTGGCCAGCTCGCTGCCGGTCATCGCCGGCGCATCGGCCTGCAGACCGGCCTGGCGGGCCACCGACAGGGCCGTGGCCGGGTGGTCACCGGTCATCATCACCACCCGGATGCCGGCCTGGCGGCACTCGACGATGGCCGCCGGCACGTCGGGCCGCACCGGGTCCTCCAGCGCCACCAGGCCCAGGAACTCGTAGGCGAAGTCGTGCTGCAGGCTGGGCAGGGTCCCGGCCGGGAAGGTCGCCCGCGCCACGCCCAGCACCCGCAGCCCCCCGGCGGCCAGACGCCGGACCTGGTCGGCGATGCGCTCGCCGCGCGCCGTGTCGAGGTGGCACAGGTCGACGATGGCCTCGGGGGCGCCCTTGGCCGCGATCAGGCGCTCACGCCGGTCGGGCGACTGCCAGACCCGCGACATCGCCAGCATCTCGCTCGACAGGGGGTAGTCGTCCACCAGGGTCCAGTCGCCGTGCAGATGACCGGTATCGGCCAGCCAGCGCTGACCGGCCTCGCCGATGGCGGCCTCCATCGGGTCGAAGGTGCGGCGATGGCTGGCGAGCACGGCGTGCTCGAGCAGGCCGTGCAGCGCCTCCTGCAGCACCGGGGCCGCCGCCGGGCCCAGGTCGGCCTCGTCCTGCTCGGACCACAGGCGGGAGACGGCCATGCGGTTGAAGGTCAGCGTGCCGGTCTTGTCCACGCACAGCACCGTGGTCGCGCCGAGCAGCTCCACCGCCGGGATGCTGCGCGCCAGCACCTTCTCGCGCGCCAGCCGCCAGGCGCCCAGCCCGAGGAAGAGCGACAGCACCACCGGCAGCTCCTCGGGCAGGATGGCCATCGCCAGCGTCAGGCCGGCCAGCAGGCCCTGCAGCGCGTCACCGAGCACCACGCCCCGGGCCACGGCCAGCACCGCGGCCAGCGCCAGGCCGACGATCGCGATGCGCCGGACGACCTGGCGGGTCTCGCGCTGGATCGGGGTCAGCCCGGTCTCGATGGTGGCCAGCGACTGGCCGATGCGACCCAGCGCACTGCGGGCACCGGTGGCCACGACCCGGCCCCGGGCCTGGCCACGGGTGACCAGCGTGCCCGCGTACACCGTCCAGGCCGCCGCGTCGGCCGGCGCCGGGGCGGCCGCGGGCGCGCCGACCTCCGGCCGGTCCACCGGCTCCGACTCGCCGGTCAGCAGCGACTCGTCGACCGCGAGGTGGCGGGCCTGCGTCAGCACCAGATCGGCCGGCACCCGGTCGCCCTCGGCCAGCATCACGGTGTCCCCGACGACCAGCTCGCGGGCGGCCACCTGCTGCGGCACCCCGTCGCGCACGACCCGCGCCCGCGGGCTGGACAGGTCACGCAGGGCGTCCAGCGAACGTTCGCTGCGCCGCTGCTGCACGCCGCTGATGGCCATCACCACGAAGACGAAGCCCAGCAGCATCAGCGCCTCCTGGCGGTCGCCCAGCGCCAGGTAGAGGACGCCGCAGGCCACCAGCAGCAGGAACATCGGCTCGAGGGTGATGTCGCGCACCAGCCGCCACACGCTGCGGGGCCGCGAGGCGGCCAGCTCGTTGGGGCCGTCACGCCGCAGCGCCGCGGCCGCCTCGGCCCGGCTCAGGCCACCCTCGCGCAGGGGCGGGGCGGCGCTCGTGGTGCGGCTGTCGGGATCGATCACGATGCACGGGCCTCCGTCGTACAGCCGCCCCGCCGCGGCGACGGGATGGGCTGCCGGCCCCGAGCGTGCCACAGACCCCGTGACCTCGAGCCCGGCCCGGGCCCGATGCTTGAGCTGCGTCAGGCCAGCGCCCCGCGCACGACGCGCACTACGATGTGCACTTCTCCCTCACCCCGGAACCTCCCATGAAAGCCATCTGGAACGGCGTCACCGTGGCCGAGAGCGACGACACCGTCGTCATCGAAGGCAACCACTACTTCCCGGCCTCGGCCGTGAAGCCCGAATACCTGCTGCCCAGCAACCTGCGCACGATGTGCTCGTGGAAGGGCGAGTGCCGCTACCACAACCTCTTCGTCAACGGCGACGTCAACCCCGACGCGGTCTGGCACTACCCCGAGCCGCGCGAGGCCGCCGAGCAGATCCGGGGCCGCATGGCGTTCTGGAAGGGCGTGCGCATCGAGGAATGAGCCGCGCGGCGGGACCGCGCGGCCGCCGCGCCACCCGGCTCAGCCGATGGCCGCGTAGTCACCCAGCCCGTCGGGCCACGCGGTCAGGAGCTCGAAGCCCCCGGGCGTCACGGCGACCATGTGCTCCCATTGCGCGGAGAGCGAATGGTCACGCGTCACCACGGTCCAGCCGTCGGCCAGCTCCTTCACCGCCCGCTTGCCGGCGTTGATCATCGGCTCGATGGTGAAGACCATGCCCGGCTCCAGGCGCAGGCCCTGGCCGGCCTGGCCGTAGTGGCAGACCTGGGGCGCGTCGTGGTAGACCTGCCCGATGCCGTGCCCGCAGTACTCGTGCACGACGCTGAAGCCCGCACGATGGGCGACGTCCTGGATGGCCGCCCCGACATCGCCGAGCGTGGCGCCGGGGCGCACCTTCAGGATGCCCGCGCGCATGGCCTCGTAGGTCGTGTTCACCAGGCGCCGCGCCAGCGGGCCGGGCTCGCCGACGAAGTACATGCGGCTGGTGTCGCCGTACCAGCCGTCCTTGATGATCGCCACGTCGAGGTTGAGGATGTCGCCCTTCCTCAGGATCTTGGCCGCCGACGGGATGCCGTGGCAGACCACGTGGTTGACCGACGCGCACACCGTCTTGGGGAAGCCGTGGTAGCCGACGTTGGCCGGGATCACCTTCAGCTCGTCGACGATGAAGTCGTGGCAGATCCGGTCCAGCTCCTCGGTGCTCACGCCGGGGCGGACGTGCGGCGTGATCATGCTCAGCACGAGGGCGGCCAGCCGGCCGGCCTCACGGGCCAGCGCGATCTCGGCGGGCGAACGCAGGGTCACCTTCTTCATGGCCGGACCTCCCCGGCGGTGGCTGCCTCGGGCGCGACGCAGGCCGCCACCGTCCTCAGGTCGAATCCACCGGCCTGCTCGATCCGGATCAGCAGCTGGCAGATGTCGCTGTGGCGCAGCTGCGGATGCAGCTCGGCGAGCATGCCCACCCGCATCCAGTGCTCGGCCTGCGCGTTGATGGAGCGCGAGAGTGCGGTGCCGGCCAGGCGCAGGCTCTCGTGCATCTGGTCTGAAATCTTGACGATGCCCACGGCAGAAATATCCGAAATGTATATGGTTCGTATAATAACATCCTGCTTCTCCACGCTCGTCACGGCACCGGCCGGTGCCAGAATCCCCCCATGACCTACGGCATCACCGACCTCACCGCCTTCATCATCGGCACGATCTTCATCGTGCTGCTGCCGGGGCCCAACTCCATCTACGTGATGACGGTGGCCTCGCGCCTGGGCGTCGCGATGGGCTACCGCGGCGCGGCCGGCGTGTTCCTGGGCGACACCATCCTGATGGTGCTGTCGGCCACTGGCGCGGCCTCGCTGCTGCGCAGCACCCCGGCGCTGTTCATGGCCATCAAGTACGCGGGCGCAGCCTACCTCGCCTGGATGGGCCTGAAGCTGCTGAAGGCCGCCTGGCAGGCCTGGCGCGATCCGCGCACCGGCGAGCTCGCGGCGATGCCCGTCGAGCACACCCGGCCCTTCCGCACCGCGCTGTTCATCAGCCTGATGAACCCGAAGGCGATCCTGTTCTTCGTGTCCTTCTTCATCCAGTTCGTCTCGCCGGCCTACGAACATCCGGCGCTGTCCTTCGTCATCCTGGGCACGATCGTGCAACTGTGCAGCGCGCTCTACCTGACCGCGCTGATCTTCGGCGGCGTGCGACTGGCCTCGATGGTGCGCCGCCGCCGGCGCCTGTCGGCGGCGGCCACCGGCGCGGTGGGCACGCTGTTCATCGGCTTCGGGGCCAAGCTGGCGAGCGCGTCGCTGCGCTGAGGCCGGCCGTTCAGGCCCCGGGCGGGGCCGCGCCCTCGAACACCGGCAGCCGCAGGCTGAACACCGTCGGCTCGCCCGGCCGGCTGCTGGCGTCCAGGCGCCCGCCGTGGTGGCGCACGATGCCGTGGGCCGAGGCCAGGCCCAGGCCCGTGCCTTCGTTGACGGCCTTGGTCGTGAAGAAGGGCTCGAAGATGCGGGGCAGGACCTCGGGGGCGATGCCCTCGCCGTGGTCGATCACCCGCACGCGGGCCATCACGGCGCCATCGTCGCCCGGGCAGCGGTCGAGCACGACACGCACCGTGCCGCCCTGGCGGCGCTGCGCGTCCCCGGCGTTCTTCACCAGGTTGAGCAGCACCTGGCCGATCTGGGCCGCATCGGCGCGCACCTGGCTGTCCTCGATCGGCTCAATCACCAGTTGCTGGCCACGCGGCAGGCTGGCCGCGAGGATCGCCTCGCCCTGGCGCAGCAGGCCGGCCATCGAGAGGGTGTCGAGCGCGGGCGGTCGTTCGCGGGCGAAGCTGAGCAGCTGGGCGACCAGGCCGGCGGCCCGCTGGCTGGCCTGCAGGATGCCGCCCAGGTTGCGGGCCTGCTGCGAGCCGGGCTCGGCCGTGACCTCGCACAGCTCGGCCAGGCCGATGATCGAGCCCAGCAGGTTGTTGAAGTCGTGCGCCACGCCGGCGGCCAGCGTGGCCACCGCCCGCAGCTTCTCGTTCTGGCGCACGCTGTCCTGGAGCTTGTCGTGCTCCTCGCGCCAGCGCTGCTCGGCCTGCCATTGCTCGTCGATCTGCTGGGGCAGCAGGATGGCCAGCATCAGCGGCATCGCCTCGCCGGCGGCCAGCCGCTGGTGCATGCGCATGCGCTCGGGCGCGGCGCCCCGCTCCAGGCAGCCGGCCGCCAGCTGGGCCTGGGCGCGCTGGTGCAGGGACAGCATGTCGTCCATGCTCACGCGCCGGGGCAGCAGGGACTTGGCCAGCTCGGACGCCGCCAGCAGCACGCTCTCGCGCTGCAGGCCGTCGTCGACCGACAGGTAACGCTCGAGCAGCGCCCGGTAGGCCGGCACCAGCGGCGTGACGATCACGGCAGCACCCGGCAGGCCAGCACCCCGGCGTCATCGCGCGGATGGCGCCAGGCCGACATCAGGTGGGCACACAGGCGGACCGGATCGGCCTGCCACTCGGGCAGCATCAGCGGCAGCTGCAGGCGCTCGTCCAGGCCATCGGTGAACAGCAGCAGCCAGTCGCCGGGCTGCACGTCGACATCAGCCTGCAGCAGGCCCTGGGCGGACCGGTCCGACACGAAGGAGCCGTCGCCGACGATGCCGTAGCGCGAGGGCAGGCGCAGCGTGCTGCCGTCGCGCCAGCGCAGCACCCGCGTATTGCCGATGCCGGCGTGGCGCAGCCAGCCATCCTGCAGCCAGACCAGGCCGACCGCCGCCCCGCGGCCGTCGATCAGCGCCGCGTCCATCCGCCTGAGCATGGCCGGCGGGTCCGCGTCGGCCACGCCGCTGCGGGCCGCGGCCTCGAGCGTCGCCAGCGCACGGCGGGCCGCCTGCGCCGCCAGCGGACCATGTCCGAGGCCGTCGATCACCACCAGCCAGCGGGCCGCCGGCTCGGCACCGTCGGCCCGCGGCCGGGCCGGCACGCAGGCGACGAGGTCGCCGCAGTCCGCCTCGCCCGCCACGGGCTGGCAGCTCGAGGCCAGCAGCAGGCCGCTCACCGCAGCCCCGGCTCGATGCGCGGCGCGTGTGACCACTTGCGGGCACACACGCGGGTGCCCGCACCGGGCTCGGACACCAGCTCGAACTCGTCCATCAGGCGCTGCACGCCGGGCAGGCCGCAGCCCATGCCCCCGCCGGTGCTGTAGCCCTCGCTCAGCGCGAGGGTGATGTCGGCGATGCCAGGGCCGTCGTCGCTGGCCAGCAGCTCCACGCCGTCACGCACCGGCGAGCGCAGCAGACGCAGGCGCAGCACGCCGCCCCGGGTGGTGTGCATCCACAGGTTGTTGGCGAGCTCGGACGCGGCGGTGGCCACATGGGCGGCCAGCAGCGGCGTGAAGCCGTGGCCGAGGCAGAACTGCCGGGCGGCGGCGACCACCTGGGGCACGTCGGACTCGCGCTGCACCGTCAGCTGCAGGTGGCTGGCCACCGGCAGGCCACCGGAGGGGTCCCGGTCCGGGCGGGTCAAGGGCAGGGCCATCAGCCGCGCCGCCGCCGGACGATCTCGATGCGCACGACCGTGCCGTCGCTGCCCGACTGCAGGTCGAAGCGATCCACCAGGCGCCGGGTGCCCGGCAGGCCGGCGCCGAGGCTGCCGCTGGTCGAATAGCCCTCGCCCATGGCCTGCTCGATGTCGGCGATGCCGGGGCCCTGGTCGCAGACCTCGGCCAGCAGGCGCACCTGCAGCGTGTCCGAGCGGTCCTCGAGCACGCAGGCACCGCCCCCGCCATAGACCAGCGCGTTGCGGCCGAGCTCGGAGACGGCGGTCGCGAAACGGGTCTGGTCCATCACCCCCAGGCCGGCGGCCTGCGCCATCTCGCGGGCGTCCAGGCGGGCCTTGAGCAGGTCGGCGCTGGCGCCGAGCTCAATCGTGCGTCGGCTCATCGGGCGCTCCCTCGGCAGACCAGGCCGCATCGGCCGACGCCATCATCGACTGCAGGCGCACCAGCGCCCGCTCGAGGTTGAAGGCGGTGGGAACGTCCACCAGGTTGCGACCCATCTCGACCAGGGTCAGCGCCACGGACGGCTGCACCCCGCAGACGACCACGCTGGCGCCCAGCAGGCGCAGCATGCGGGCGGTGTCGTTGAGCACCCGGGCCATGTAGGAGTCGACCACGTCGAGCGCGCTGACGTCGATCACCACGCCCTTGACCTGGTCGCGGGCGACCCGGTTGGTGACGTCGTCCTGGAAATCCAGCACGCCGTCGTCGTTGACGTCGGCATGCAGCGGCACGATCAGGATCTGCGCGTTCAGGCGCAACAGCGGGACTCGCATGGCTCAGTCCGCCCGGCCGGCCGTCACGCGGCGGCCGGTCATCGTCAGCGCGAGCGCGACACCCGCCTTCAGCGAGCCCCGGGTCGGCACCGACGACAGGTCGATGCCCAGCTTGACCATGGTCTGGGCGGTGGTCGGGCTGATGCCGGTGAGGATCACGCGGGTGCCGAGCATCTCGGCGGCCGCGACGGTGCGCAGCAGGTGACGGGCCACGCTGGTGTCCATCACCGGCACGCCGGTGACGTCGATCAGCGTCACCTCGGCTTCGGTGCGGCCGATGGCTTCGAGCAGGCGCTCGGCCACCTGCACCGCCCGCACCGAGTCGAGCACGCCGACCAGCGGCAGCAGCAGGATGGAGTCCCACAGCGTGATGACCGGCGTCGACATGTCGAGCAGCGACTGCGCCTGGCTGCGGATCACGCCCTCGCGGGTGGCGACGAACTGCGACACCAGCGTCAGCACGCAGCGATCCGACAGCGCCTGGATCTGCAGCGTCGCCCGGCTGCGCTGCTCGGCGTCGTCGGGGCCATGTGCGAGCACCAGGGACAGCAGCGCATCCTTGGCGGCCAGCACGAACTGGACGGAGCCCTCCGGCGACAGGCCCCGGGCGGCGCGCACCTGGCTGGCGTTGCGCAGCACGACGTCCAGGCCGCGCAGGTCGGCCTGCGCGGTCTCGGACAGCTCCGCGCCCAGCGCGTTCTGCATCGCCACGAGCAGCTCGTTCATCTCCAGGCGCAGCTCGGGGCCGTCGAGGTCGATCACCGCCTCGGGAGCGAGGCGGTGGCGCCAGTCCTCCAGCACCGCCTCATGGTGATCGGCGATGAGGGCGCGCAGGGTGCGGGGCAGAGTGGTCATGTCACACCGTGCGCTCGCGCACGTCGCTGGTCAGGTCAGGTGGGGAGCGCCGTTCTCACCGCCGCCTGCAGGGCGGCACGGCCGAACGGCTTCGGCAGCAATTGTGCCGCACCGGCGATCTGGGCCGTGTCCAGGCTGAACTGGGGCGACAGGCTGCGCCGCCCCCCCGAAATGGCGATCACCGGCACCTGCGGCCGGAGCTTCTTGAGCTCGACGATCAGCTGGGCACCATCCATCACCGGCATCAGCATGTCGGTGATCACCAGGTCGACCGACAGGCCCTGGCGCAGCTGCGTGAGGGCCGACGCGCCGTCCTCGGCCTCGCTGACGTGGTGACCGTCCAGGGCCAGCAGCTGGCGCACGGTGTCGCGCAGCAGGGTGTCGTCGTCGACCAGGAGGATGCGGGCCATGTCGGTGAGTCCGGAGAAGAGGAAGGGAGAGGGACGCTGGAACCGTCAGAACAGTTCGATGCGCGGCAGGGACGGGTTCGCACCGCCGGCCGCGGCGGGGCCGCCGTCCCCATGGGCGGCTTCGGCCTCGGCGTACTCGTGGGCGAGCTGCAGCGCCCGGGCCTCGACGGCCGCCGTGTCCCTGGCGCCGCGGCGCAGCTGGCCGACCAGCTCGGCCAGCAGGTCGTGCCGGCGGTCGAAGAACGGGTTCAGGCGATCGACGATCTGCTTGAACACGTCGTGGTACTGGGCCGCATCGAGCAGCTCGCCGATGTCGCGGTCCAGCGCCACGTTGTGTTCGGTGATCGCGGTCAGCAGCATCGCGTAGAACTGGCGCATGTCGAGGTAGCCCTCGTCGAGCTTGTCGGTCAGCGCGAGCAGGCGGGCCGACTCGTGTTCGTTGTGCACCATCTGCTGGGCGAAGTCGCCCTGGCTGCGGCGCTGCACCGTCTCGACCAGCTGGTGGATGCTCTGGCCGATCGACTCGGCCGCGGTGCTCGACTGCAGCGCGAGGCGGCGCACCTCGCCGGCCAGCACCGCGAAGGCCCGTCCGGCCTCGCCCGCCTGGGCCGCGGCGATGGCGGCGTTGATGGCCAGGATCTCGGTCTGCCGCGCCATGCCGCGGATCGTGTCGGTGATGGCCGACAGCCCGCGGACCTCCGACACCAGCTGCTCCAGGTAGCGGCGCTCCTGCTCGATCTGCTGCGGCAGCTGCTGCACGAAGGCGGCCAGTTCGGCGACGATCGAGCCGTTGCGCTCGATCTCGTCCTGCATCTGCACGCTCTGCACGCGGGCGGTGTCGAGGTAGTTCATCAGCTGGCCGGACGACTGGCGCAGGCCATTGACCTGCCCGATCATGCGCAGCGAAGCCGTCCCCGACAGGTCCACGGCGTGGCCGAGCTGGCGGCGCATGCGCTGGTCGAGCTGCTCCAGGCCCTGCACCGCCGCGCAGTCGGGCGGCGTGACCGCCGAGGCGGACGCGGGCGCGGCACCGATCGCCGCCGACCGGCGCACGATCCAGACGAGCAGGCACAGGCCGCCGGCCAGCCCGGGCAGGCCGGCATCCTCCGGGGCCGCGCTGGCGACCCCCAGCAGGAACATCGCCACCGCGCCCACCAGGTGATCGACACGCGCCCGGGCCGACGGGCCCAGCAGTCGCCCCGGCCATCGACCCGGCGAGGCCACGGAAAGGCTTGAAACAGGAGACGGATTCATCGTTCTATCATTTCAACGCCTGCGCACCCCCGGCAAAACACCGATAAGGCCGCAGCGGACGGGCCAATTGTGGGCAGGCCACCCGGCCTCGCCGGCGGCACGGCGCGGCGCATCCGCGACAATCGTGCATGACCTCCGAGACCTCCGCCTCCGCCGCCCCCGACTTCTCCGGCCTGCCGCTGCCCCCGGCCATGCTGGACAACCTGCAGCGCCTGGGCTACACGCACATGACGCCGATCCAGGCCGCCAGCCTGCCGCTGACGCTGGCCGGCAAGGACCTGATCGCACAGGCCAAGACCGGCAGCGGCAAGACCGCCGCGTTCTCGCTGCCGCTGCTGCTGAACCTGAACCCGCGCCGCTTCGCGGTGCAGGCGCTGGTGCTGTGCCCCACGCGCGAACTGGCCGACCAGGTGACGCAGGAGATCCGCCGCCTGGCGCGGGCCGAGGACAACATCAAGATCCTGACGCTGTGCGGCGGCACGACGATGCGCCCGCAGATCGCCAGCCTCGAGCACGGTGCGCACATCGTCGTGGGCACGCCCGGGCGCATCCTCGACCACCTGTCGCGCCAGACGCTGGACCTGGGCGCGCTCAACACCCTGGTGCTCGACGAGGCCGACCGCATGCTCGACATGGGCTTCGCCGAAGACATCGCCCAGGTGCTGCAGCACTGCCCGAAGGAGCGCCAGACGCTGCTGTTCTCGGCCACCTACCCCGACGGCGTGACCAAGCTGGCCACCCGCTTCATGCGCTCGCCGCAGGAGGTGAAGCTGACCGAGCGCCACGACACCAGCAAGATCCGCCAGCGTTTCTACGAGGTCAGGGACGACGAGCGCCTGCAGGCCGTCAGCCGGCTGCTCGACCACTACCGCCCGGCCAGCACGCTGGCCTTCTGCAACACCAAGCAGCAGTGCCGCGAGCTGGTGGCCCTGCTGCAGGCCCAGGGCATCGTCGCGCTGGAGCTGCACGGCGACCTCGACCAGCGTGACCGCGACCAGGTGCTGGTGCAGTTCGCCAACCGCAGCTGCAGCGTGCTGGTGGCCACCGACGTGGCCGCCCGCGGCCTGGACATCGCCCAGCTCGAGGCGGTGATCAACGTCGACATCACGCCCGACATCGAGGTGCACACCCACCGCGTGGGCCGCACCGGCCGCGCCGGCGAGGACGGCTGGGCCTTCAGCCTGGCCAGCCTCGACGAGATGGACCGCGTCGCCCGCATCGACCAGATGCAGGGCCGCGAAAGCCAGTGGCAGCCGCTGAGCGAGCTGACGCCGTCGTCCGCGGGCGAGCCGCTGCGCCCGCCGATGGTGACGCTGCAGATCCTGGGCGGGCGCAAGGAGAAGATCCGCGCCGGCGACGTGCTGGGCGCGCTGACCAAGGACCTGGGCCTGCCCGGTGCGATGATCGGCAAGATCAACGTCAACGAGTTCTCGACCTACGTCGCGGTGGACCGCAGCATCGCCAAGGACGCGCTGCACGGCCTCAACGAAGGCAAGGTCAAGGGCAAGTCGGTGAAGGTGCGGCGGCTCTGAGCCCCGGGGCGGCGGTCGGGATCAGCCCGCCGTCGCACATTCGTCCAGCATCCACTGCCTGAACCCGGCCAGCAGGCCCGACGAGCGCAGCGCGTGGGGCTGGACCAGGAAATAGCCCCGCTCGGTGCGCACCGGCCGGGTGACGGCGGTCACCAGCTGGCCGCTGCGGATCAGCTCGTCGACCAGCGGCAACCAGGCCAGCGCCACGCCCTGGCCGGCGATGGCCGCCTGGATCACCAGCGCGTAGTTGTTGAGCGTCAGGTCGCGGCGCTCGGCGGCGGTGGTCAGGCCGTGCAGCGCGAACCAGTGGGACCAGGTCAGCCAGCGCGCCGGCTCGGCGCTCTCCAGATGCAGCAAGGGCAGCCCGCCCAGGGCGGCCGGCTCGCCCTCGAGCCCGTGCCGGGCCAGGAAGGCCGGACTGCACACCGGCACCACCACCTCCGGAAACAGCCGCTCGGCCTGGCAGCCCGGCCATGAGCCGCTGCCGAAGGCGATCGCCACGTCGACCGGCTCGCCGCGGATGTCGAACTCGTTCTGCGAGGTCACGATGCGCACGTCGATGTTCGGAATCGACGCCCGCAGCGCCGCCAGGCGCGGCATCAGCCAGTAGGTGGCGAAACCGAAGTCGGTGACCACCGTCAGGACCTGCCGGTCATGGCGCGCGCGCAGCCGGTTCACCGCCTCGCCCAGGCCACCGAGGCTGGCGTGGACCGCCTCGAACAGAAAAGCCCCGTCGGCCGTCAGCGACACCCCGCGATGCTCTCGCCGGAACAGCGGCAGGCCCAGGTCCTCCTCGAGCAGGCCGATGCGCTGGCTGACCGCCGGCTGGCTCGACCCCAACTCCCGCGCCGCCGTCGTGAAACTCAGGTGGCGGGCCGCTGCCTCGAAGAATACCAAGCTCTGCAGCGGCGGCAGCCGACGTTGGTTTGCCATATCGATCCGTTATGCGTGCATTAAAAAATACCGGCTTCACACCGCAGAAACCCCAGTGCTAGACTGAAATTAACCCATAAAACCCACTGATGCAAGGCCTGGTCGATGAGCACCCGCAAGCCCCATATCCTGATATTGATGGCCGACCAGCTGACCGCCAGTGCACTGGCTGCATACGGGAATACCGTCAGCAAGACGCCACATATTGACGCGCTGGCACGAGGCGGTGTCGTCTTTGAATCGGCGTACTGCAACAGCCCCCTTTGCGCACCCTCCCGATATATTTTCATGTCGGGCCAACTGCCCTCCCGGATCGGGGCTTTCGACAATGCCTCGGAAATGCCATCGGAGGTCCTGACCTTCGGCCATCACCTGCGCCACGCACAGTATCGAACCATACTGTCGGGCAAGATGCACTTCTGCGGTGCGGACCAGCTGCATGGCTTCGAGGAGCGCCTGACCACCGACATCTACCCGGCCGATTTCGGCTGGACCCCCGACTGGGATCACCCCGACGAGCGGCCCAGCTGGTATCACAACATGGGCTCGGTGATCGACGCGGGCACCTGCATCCGCAGCAACCAGCTCGACTTCGACGACGAGGTGGTCTTCGCCGCGCAGCAGAAGCTCTACGACCTGGCGCGCGACCCGGACCCGCGGCCGTTCTGCATGGTCGTCTCCCTGACGCACCCGCACGACCCGTACGCCATCCCCGAGCCCTACTGGAACCTGTTCCGCGACGAGGACATCGACCTGCCGAAGGTCACGTTGAGCCCCGAGCAGCAGGACCCGCACTCGCTGCGCCTGCGCCACGTGATGGCGCTGGACCGGACCCCCGTCACCGAGCAGCAGGTGCGCAACGCGCGGCGGGCCTACTACGGCTCGATCGCCTACGTCGACGAGCAGTTCGGCCGGATCCGGCACACGCTCGAGCAGGCCGGCCTGGCCGAGGACACCATCATCGTCGTGCTGGCCGACCACGGCGACATGCTGGGCGAGCGGGGCCTCTGGTACAAGATGAGCTTCTTCGAGAACGCCTGCCGCATCCCGCTGATCGTGCATGCACCGCGGCGTTTCCGGCCCCACCGGGTGCAGGCCTCGGTGTCACTGGCCGACCTGCTGCCCACGTTCGTGGACCTGGCCACCGATGGCCAGGCGCCGCCCGGCCCCGAGCCGATCGACGGGCGCAGCCTGCTGCCCCACCTGCTGGAGCAGGGCGGCCACGACGAGGCCATCGGCGAGTACTGCGGCGAAGGGGCGATCGCCCCCATCGTGATGATCCGGCGCGGGGCGCACAAGTTCGTGCACTGCCCGGCCGACCCCGACCAGCTCTACGACCTGGGCCGCGACCCGCTGGAGCGGCACAACCTGGCCGGCGACCCGGGCTCGGTCGCGCAGGTGGCCACGTTCCGCGCCGAGGTGGCAGCGCGCTGGGACCTCGACGCGCTGCACCAGCGCATCCTGGCCAGCCAGCGGCGGCGGCGCTTCCACTTCGAGGCCCAGCGGGTCGGCCGCCCGCACGCCTGGGACCACCAACCCATGCAGGACGCCAGCCAGCGCTACATGCGCAACCACATCGATCTCGACACGCTCGAGAGCCGCGCCCGTTTTCCCGCCGTCAAGTCGAACCCGTTCCTCAACCTGGAGTAGTTCCCGATGCGCCATCCCCGAGCCACGTTCATTTCCGCCGGCCTGATGGCCTGCACCCTGCTGTGCGGACCCGCGGCACGGGCCGCCGATGCCGAGGCCTGCAGGCTGGTGCGCATGGCCGACCCGGGCTGGACCGACATCACCTCGACCAACGCCGTCGCCGGCGTGCTGCTGCAGGCGCTGGGCTACGAGCAGAAGGTGTCGAACCTGTCGGTGCCCATCACCTACGTGGGCCTCCAGAAGGACCAGATCGACGTGTTCCTGGGCAACTGGATGCCGGCGCAGAAGCCGATGGTCGAGCCGCTGATCAAGGAAGGCAAGCTGAGCGTGCTGCGCGCCAACCTGCCCAACGCCAAGTTCACGCTGGCGGTGCCGGCGCACGTGGCCGCCGCCGGGGTGAAGAGCTTCGAGGACCTGGCGCGCCACGCCGACCGCTTCGACCGCAGGATCTACAGCATCGAGCCGGGCTCGCCGGCCAACCAGAACATCAAGAAGATGATCGAGGCCCGCAGCTACGGCCTGGAGGGCTGGACGCTGGTGGAGTCGAGCGAGCAGAGCATGCTCAGCCAGGTCGCGCGCAAGGAGAAGGGCAAGGAATGGATCGTCTTCCTCGCCTGGGAGCCGCACCAGATGAACACGAAGTTCCAGATCAGCTACCTGGACGGCGACAAGACCTACTTCGGCCCCAACTACGGCAGCGCCACCGTGCACACCGTCGCCCGCCGCGGTTATGCCACGCAGTGCCCCAACGCCAGCCGCCTGTTCAGCCAGATGGAGTTCAGCGTCGACCTGGAGAACCGGATCATCACCGAGGTGCTCGAGCAGAAGAGCGACGCGCGCACGGCCGCCATCCGCCAACTCAAGGCCAACCTGGCGCTGCTCGAGACCTGGCTGGCCGGCGTGACCACCCGCAGCGGCGAGGACGGCCTGCCGGCGGTGAAGAAGCTGCTCGCGCAGCACTGAGCGGATCCGGGCGCCGGACGGCGCTCGCCGGCAGCAGGTCGGCCTGGGTGCGGGTCAAGGGGAGCCGGGCCACGGGGGGAGGCCGGGGGCAGGGGACGCATGGCCGGGGGCATGCGGGGCGGGGGCAGGGCGGGGTCGCTTGGTCTTTTTTCGCAGAAGCAAAGCCGCTTTGCTTCGTTGTTGCGCGACCAACGGCTCCGTATCGTCGGGCTTGCTTGCTGTCCATCGCCACCGGGCGAGGTCCTCAACAGTCGCCCGCACCCCCGCATCCCGTTGGAGAACCCCATGACCTTCCGCCCCACACCCACCCGCCGTGCCGCCGTGCAGGCGCTTGCACTGATCGGCCTGGCCTGCGGCGCCTCCAGCACGCTGGCCCAGACGACGACCCCGGTGCGGATCGCCTATCAGACGGGCATCGATCCGACCAAGGTCCCCCAGGCCGACGGGACCTATGAAGCGGCCACCGGCACCCGGATCGAGTGGCGCAAGTTCGACACCGGTGCCGACGTGATCACGGCCATCGCCTCGGGCGACATCCAGATCGGCAACGTCGGCTCCAGCCCGCTCGCCGCCGCGGCCAGTCGCCAGCTGCCGATCGAGACCATCTTCATCGGCGGCGAGATCCAGTCGGCCGAGGCCCTGGTGGCGCGCAACGGCGCCGGCATCCACGGCCCGAAGGACCTCAAGGGCAAGAAGATCGCCGTGCCGTTCGTCTCGACCACCCACTACAGCCTGCTGGCCGCGCTGAAACACTGGGGCGTGGACCCCAGGAGCGTGACCGTCCTGAACCTGCGGCCGCCCGAGATCGCGGCGGCCTGGCAGCGCGGTGACATCGACGCGGCCTATGTGTGGGATCCGGCCCTGGGCCGGATCAAGGCCAGCGGCAAGGTGCTGACGCACTCGGGCGAAGTGGGCAAGTGGGGCTCACCGACCTATGACACCTGGATCGTGCGCAAGGACTTCGCCGAGAAGAACCCGGACTTCGTGGCCCAGTTCGTCAAGGTCTCCGGCGAGGCCAACGCGGCCTACCGCCGCGACCCCAAGGCCTACGTGGCCAACACCGGCAACCTGGAGAAGATCGCCAGGCTGACCGGGGCCAAGCAGGAGGAGATCGCCGACCAGCTGGCCGGCAGCCGCTTCCCGACGCTCGAGGAACAGGTCTCGCCCGCCCTGCTCGGCGGCGGCACCGCGAAGGCCGTGGCCAGGACGGCCGCCTTCCTGAAGGAGCAGGGCAAGGTCGATCAGGTGCTGGCCGACTACGGCCCGTACGTGTCCGCCCGCCATGCGCAGGCCGCCCTCAAGGGAGCGAAGCTGGCCCGCTCGGCCCCCTGAGCCTGGAACGGGCGACGCCCGATCGAACGACGAACCGCAAGGAGGATGACCATGCTGGAACTGCGCAACGTGGGTGTGCGCTACACCTCGGGCCGGGGCGCGTCGCGTCGCCAGACGGACGCCCTGTCGGGCATCGACCTGACCCTGCCGGCGGGCCGGCTCCTGGTCATCCTGGGGCCCTCGGGCTGCGGCAAGTCCACGCTGCTGAACGTGATCGCGGGCTTCGTGCCCGCCACCTCCGGATCGGTCCACCTCGATGGCCGGCAGGTCACCGGCCCCGGGGCCGACCGCGGCGTGGTGTTCCAGGACGACGCCTTGCTGCCCTGGCTGGACGTGCTCGGCAACACGGCCTTCGCGCTGCAGCTGCGCGGCGTGCCCAAGGCCGAGCGGGAGGCGCAGGCACGCCGGTCGCTGGCCCTGGTCGGCCTGCAGGACTTCGAGCACCACGCGGTGTGGGAGCTCTCGGGAGGCATGCGCCAGCGTGTGGGCATCGCCCGCGCACTGACGGCCGACCCGGCGCTGCTGCTGATGGACGAGCCCTTCGGCGCGCTGGACGCACTGACGCGCGAGCGCATGCAGGAGCTGCTGCTGAAGGTGTGGCGGGCCAGCGGCAAGACCGTGGCCGTGGTCACGCATGGCGTCGAAGAAGCCGTCTTCCTCGCCACCGACCTGATCGTGATGTCACGCTCGCCGTCCGGCATCTCGCGCCACCTGGCGCTGGACTTCGGCCACCGCCATGCGCGGGGAGAGCCGGCACGGTCGGTCAAGTCCGATCCGGCCTTCATCGCCGTGCGCGAGGAGGTGCTGCAGCTGGTGCATGCGCAGGACGGCGCGCGACCCGGTGGCGCCGCCACCGCCGCCTCCGTCGTGTCCTTCCACCCCGCCCAGGAGGCCTGAAGACCATGAGTGCCGCATTTCCCCTGAACGACGGCCAGACGGCCGCCCGGGCTTCGGCCAGCCTGCAGGCCCTCCCGCCCGTCAAGTCCGGGCCCGTGCCGCAGGCGACGCCCGCCGGGACGTCGACCGGGAGCTCGCGCTGGAGCAGCCCCGCCAGCGTCAGCGCCTTCAGCGTGCTGCTGCTGCTGGCGATCTGGACGGCGCTGACCAGCGCGGGCCTGATCACGCCGCTGTTCCTGCCTTCGCCGTGGGCGGTGCTGACGAAGCTCTGGAGCCTGGCCGCCGAGGGCTACGTCGATGCCACCCTGCTGCAGCATCTGGGCGCCAGCCTGGGCCGGGTGGGGCTGGCCTTCGTCGCCACCATCCTCACGGCCATCCCGCTGGGCCTGTGGATGGGGCTGAACCCGCGGGTCCGCGGGGCGCTGGATCCGCTGATCGAGTTCTACCGCCCGGTGCCCCCGCTGGCCTACCTGCCGCTGATCGTGATCTGGTTCGGCATCGGCGAAGTGGCCAAGGTGCTGCTGATCTACCTGGCCATCTTCGCGCCCGTGGTGATCGCCTCGGCCACGGGGGTGGGCCAGACCGACGATACACGCCTGCGCGCCGCGCAGTCCTTCGGGGCCACGCGCTGGCAGCTGCTGCGCCACGTGGTGCTGCCCAGCGCGCTGCCCGACATCCTGACCGGCCTGCGCGTGGGCCTGGGCGTGGGCTGGTCGACGCTGGTGGCCGCCGAACTCGTGGCCGCCACGCGGGGCCTGGGCTTCATGATCCAGTCCGCGGCCCAGTTCCTGAACACCGACATCGTGATGGCCGGCATCGGCGTGATCGCCGCCGTGGCCTTCGTGATGGAGCTGAGCCTGCGCTGGCTGCAGCGTCGCCTGGTGCCCTGGCAGGGCAAGGCATGAATCCGGCACCACCACTTCCGTCCCGACCCCGACTCCAGCCGACACCATGAGCCACACCGACCCCGCCCTGCACGGGCACCTCGCCCCGCCGTCCCTGAACGACCTGCGCATCGAGCCGCTGGGCCCGGCCATCGGCGCGCAGGTGCACGGCATCGACCTGAGCCGCCCCATCAGCGACGGCCAGCGGGACGCCCTTCAAGCCGCCCTGCTGCAGCACCATGTGCTGTTCTTCGAGCGGCAGCCCGTCACCCCGGTGCAGCAGCGTGACCTCGCGCGCCGCTTCGGCGAGCTGCATGTGCACCCGGTGTTCCCCAGGCATCCCGAGGCCGAGGAGATCATCGTGCTGGACACCCACGCCGACAACCTGCCCGACAACGACAACTGGCACACCGACGTGACGTTCATCGCCACGCCACCCATGGGCGCCATCCTCTCGGCCCGCGAACTGCCCGCGCTGGGCGGGGACACCCTGTGGGCCAGCGGCATCGCCGCCTACGAGGCCCTGAGCGAGCCCTGGCGCGCGCTGCTGGATCCGCTGACCGCGGAGCATTCGTTCGTGCAGTCCTTCCCGGCCGAGCGTTACGCCCGCACGCCCGCCGAGCGCCGGCAGTGGGAACAGGCGGTGGCCGACCATCCGCCGCAGATCCATCCGGTGGTCCGCACCCATCCGGTCAGCGGTCGGCGCGGGCTGTTCGTCAACGAAGGCTTCACCACCCGCATCATGGAACTCAAGCGCAGCGAGAGCGACGCGGTGCTGGCGCAACTCAGGGCCCACATCGCCAAGCCTGAATTCACGGTGCGGTGGCGCTGGAAGCGCCACGACCTGGCGTTCTGGGACAACCGCCTGACCCAGCACTACGCCACCGTGGACTACCTGCCGCACCGCCGCGTGATGCACCGCGCGACCATCCTGGGCGACCGCCCCTGCTAGGCAGCCGCTGAGCGGCCCCGGGGCCGCAGCCCGTCTCAGTGGTCGTCGGCCAGCACTTCCAGCTCGACCAGCTGCTGGCGCAAGGCCCAGCGGGCCTTCCAGCCATGGGTGTCGAACTCGACGTCGCCGCGCTCGAAGGCGGCCATCGCGGCGGAATCGTCGGGGTAGAGCTTGAGGGCGCCCCGCTGGCCCAGGGCGGCGGCACAGGCCTGGATCAGGTCCACGTCGCCGGCCTGCAGCATGCCGTCGCCCAGCAGCGCGTCGGCACGGTAGAGCGGGGTGTCCCAGCCGTTGGCCTCGCCCAGCGCGCAGAGCGCCGGGAAGCGTTCGCGGGCGCCGGCCTGGCCGGGCTCGGCGTCGACCATCTCCAGCATCTCGCGGGCGCTGGTCACGTCCCAGATCGACCAGGGCTCGCAGTCGAGCATGGTGGCCACCTTGCGCCGCAGGTCTTCGCCGTCGAAGGCGAACCAGGCACGCGGGGGCAGGTCGGCAGGCAGTTCGACGATGTGGATCATCGCATGAGCCTCACTCGGCGCCTTCGGCGAACACCTTCTGCCAGACGGCCTGACGCAGGCGCTCGCGCACCGCGAGGTCGCTGCCGTCGAAGCGATCCTGGCCACGACGCATCGCGGCCTGGGCCACCGAGGCCTCGGCCATGCTCAGCGGCAGGCGACCGCCCATGTGCGTGGCCTTGGGGCAGGCCTTCAGGATGGCCTGGCGGTTCGGGTGCTCGTCGAGCACCACCAGCGCGTCGGTCTCCTGCTTGCCGTCCAGGCACAGCCAGCCGTCGATGACCTCGACCTGGCGGCCGTCGAGCGTGGTCTTCACGTAGGTGGTGGCCATGGTCAGAACTTCACCAGGATGTCTTCGTTGCGGACGACGAACTGGCAGGCCAGACGCCACGGCGGCGGAATGTCGCTGGTCTCGGCCTGCTCGATCTGTTCCTTGGTGATCTTGCCGGCAAAGCGCAGCACCGTCTTCTCCTTCTCGGTCAGGGCCACGCCATGAGGCGTCTTGTCCGACAGGACGGTGACCTCCAGCAGGCAGGAGCCGCATTCACCGTTCTCGCATTCGAACTCGACCGGGATCTCGTTCTTCCTGGCGACCGCCAGCAGCGTCTGGGTGTCGCCGGCCACGGCATAGACCGTGATGTCCTTCTTCATCCGCGGGGAACTGAAAGTCACGTTGGCCATCTTGCTCTGCCTATGAAGGGTATTCGATGCATGGAGGAGGGGCCCGCCGGGTGAGCGGGCCGAGGGCGGCACCCGCACGGGCGCCGCCCCTGAACCGCGTCAGCGGATGATGTCGTAGCTGTAGTCCGTCTTGCCCGGAACGATGGTGTTGGCATCGAGGGTCTCGAAGAACTCGTCGAGGAACATCGTCAGCACGCGCAGCGCGCCGTCATAGCCCCAGGTGGGGTAACGGTGGTAGTGGTGGCGGTCGAAGATCGGGAAGACCAGGCGGATCAGCGGCACGCCGGTGTCACGCTCGAGGTACTTGCCGTAGGTGTTGCCGATCAGGAAGTCGACCGGTTCCGTGAACATCAGCGAACGCATGTGCCACAGGTCACGCTTCGGGTAGACCTTGCAGTCGCGGCCGAACGGCGAGGCGTCGAACACGGCCTGGACGGCCTTGGCCCAGTGGTCGTTGCCGTTGGTGGCCAGCACGTGGGTGGGCTCGGCGCCGAGTTCCAGCAGGAAGCGGGCATAACCGATCATCTGGTCCGGGTCACCGTACAGGGCGTACTTCTTGCCATGCAGGTGGGCCTGGCTGTCGGCCATCGCGTCCACCAGCTGGCCACGCTCGCGCTCGAGCACGGCCGGGACCGGCTTGCCGGTCAGGCGGCTGATGGCCATGATGAACTCGTCGGTGCCGGCCACGCCCACCGGGGCGTTCAGCGCCACGACCTCCTGGCCCTTCTCCTTCAGGTACTTGATCGTCTTCTCGGTGCTGTATTCCTGGAAGACGATGGTGGCCTTGGCGTTGAGGGCACGGATGACCTCTTCCTTGGTGGTGCCACCGTCGTACATGCGGAACTCGCCGTCGGTGGGGGTGTTCCACACGTCGGAGGGATCGCACAGGATGGTGTAGTCGGCACCGAACAGATCGAAGATGCGCTTGATTTCCTTCATGTTGCCCACGACGAAGCCGTCGAAGCCACCGATGAAGTTGATCGACTCGTCGGGCACGCGCTCGAGCGCGGGCACCGTGCCGGCCTTGCCGTCCCAGAAGTGCTGCAGCACGCCCAGCAGCGCGTTGTCGTAGCCGGTGATGTGGCTGCCGACGAAGGCCGGGGTGTGCGCGAAGGGCACGTCGAACTCGGCCGGGATGCTGCCCTTTTCCTTCGAGGTCTTGATGAAGGCGTTCAGGTCGTCACCGATCACCTCGGCCATGCAGGTGGTGGAGACGGCGATCATTTCCGGCTTGTACAGGTTGTACGTGTTGGCCAGGCCGTCGATCATGTTGTTCAGGCCACCGAACACGGCGGCGTCTTCCGTCATCGACGACGAGACGCAGGACGTGGGTTCCTTGAAGTGGCGCGAGAAGTGCGAACGGTAGTAGGCCACGCAGCCTTGCGAACCGTGCACGAAGCTCAGGGTCTTGGCGAAGCCGTTGGCGACGTAGACGGCGCCCAGCGGCTGGCAGGCCTTGGCCGGGTTGACGACCAGGGAGTCGCGGGCAAAGTTCTTGTCCTTGTATTCCTTGGTCTTGGTCCAGTCGCGGATCTCTTCGATCTTGACGTCGGAGTGGTTGAACTCGAACTCGGCCTTCTTGCTGCGGAACAGCTCCTGGTATTCCGGCTCGCGGAACAGCAGTTCGTGGTCGAGGATCTTGTCGGCGTTTTGGGACATGGTGGCTCTCCAGACAAAACAGGGTGAACGAGGTGATCGGTGACGGCGGCTCTCGGGTGCTCGGGCGGCGCCAGGGCGCCGCACCGATCACCGTTCAGGGACGAGAGTCAGCTCAGGCGGCTTGTTTCCAGGGCGCCTTGGCGAAACCCCACACGGGGCTGGAGATCGCCATGTCCATGTCGCGCGCGAAGATCGCGAAGCCGTCGTAGCCGTGGTAGGGGCCGGAGTAGTCCCAGCTGTGCATCTGGCGGAAGGGCACGCCCATCTTCTGGAACACGTACTTTTCCTTGATGCCCGAGCCGACCAGGTCCGGCTGGACCTTCTCGACGAACTTCTCGAACTCGTAGCCGGTCACGTCGTCATAGATCAGCGTGCCGTCCTTGATGTAGTGCGTGGTGCGCTGGTAGTCGTCGTTGTGGCCGAACTCGTAGCCGGTGCCGACCACGTTCATGCCCAGGTCCTCGTAGGCACCGATGACGTGGCGCGGACGCAGGCCGCCGACGAACAGCATGACGGTCTTGTCCTGCAGGCGCGGCTTGTACTTGGCGACCACGGCATCGACCAGCGGGCGGTACTTGGCGATCACTTCCTCGGCCTTGGCCTTGATGGTGTCGTCGAAGTGGCTGGCGATCTCGCGCAGGCTCTTCTCGATCTGCGTCGGGCCGAAGAAGTTGTACTCGACCCAGGGCACGCCGAACTTCTCTTCCATGTGCCGGCTGATGTAGTTCATCGAGCGGTAGCAGTGCAGCACGTTGAGCTTGGCCTTCGGGGTGTTCTCCAGCTCGGCGATGGTGCCGTCGCCGGACCACTGGGCGATCACGCGCAGGCCCATCTCCTCGAGCAGGATGCGCGAGGACCAGGCGTCGCCGCCGATGTTGTAGTCGCCGATGATGGCCACGTCGTAGGGCGTGGACACGAAGTCCGGGCGCTTGTTCGGGTCGGCCTTGTCGAACACGTAGTCACGGATCGCGTCGTTGGCGATGTGGTGACCCAGCGACTGGGACACGCCACGGAAGCCTTCGCAGCGCACCGGCACGATGGTGTGGCCGCCGTATTCCTTGGTCTTCTTCTTCGACACCGCTTCGATGTCGTCGCCGATCAGGCCGATCGGGCACTCGGACTGCACCGAGATGCCCTTGTTCAGCGGGAACAGGTCCT
Source organism: Sphaerotilus hippei (assembly GCF_003201595.1). Lineage (GTDB taxonomy): Bacteria > Pseudomonadota > Gammaproteobacteria > Burkholderiales > Burkholderiaceae_C > Sphaerotilus > Sphaerotilus hippei. The sequence continues at coordinate 47,822 of NZ_QJJS01000014.1, forward strand.
GGATCTCGTCGATGATCTTGTCGAGCTTCTTGTCGCCACCGAAGACGATGTCCTTCTCCTGGAAGTCGGAGGTGAACTGCATCGTCACGAAGGTGTCGATGCCGGTGGTGCCGATGTAGTAGTTGCGGCGGGCGGCCCAGCTGTACTGGCCGCAGCCCACCGGGCCGTGCGAGATGTGGATCATGTCCTTGATCGGACCCCACACCACGCCCTTGGAGCCGGCATAGGCGCAGCCACGGATCGTCATGACCCCCGGCAGCGACTTGATGTTGGACTTGACGCCGCAGTCGGGCTTGCCTTCCTCGAACTGGCCGAGGTGCTTGGCGCGGCGCTTGGCCATCTTCTCGGGATAGGCCTTCAGGACTTCATCGATCAAGGCCTTGTTGGCGGCCTTGCGGTCTTCAACCGTCATGCTCATGGTGTGGGTGCTCCAGACAGGGTGGAAGGGCGGGTGGCGCGCCGCGCCACCCTGAACGGCTCAGACTCAGGCCGCGAGGTCAGCGGCGGTCTTGCCGACCTGGCTTTCGTCGATCTGCTTCATGATCCCGTGCTCCATCAGCAGGTCTTCCAGCTGGTCCATCGTGATGGGGGTGGGGATGGTGCCGTTGCCGGCGTTGTTGTGGATCTTCTGGGCCAGCGTGCGGTACTCACCAGCCTGCTTCGAATCCGGCGCGTATTCCAGGACCGTCATGCGGCGCAGCTCGGCGTGCTGCACGATGTTGTCGCGCGGCACGAAGTGGATCAGCTTGCTGCCCAGCATCTTGGCCAGCGATTCGGCCAGTTCCAGTTCCTTGTCGGTCTGGCGCTCGTTGCACACCAGGCCGCCCAGACGCACGCCACCCGAGTTGGCGTACTTCAGGATGCCCTTGGAGATGTTGTTGGCCGCGTACATGGCCATCATCTCGCCGGACATGACGATGTAGATTTCCTGGGCCTTGTTCTCGCGGATGGGCATGGCGAAGCCGCCGCACACCACGTCACCCAGCACGTCGTAGGAGACGTAGTCCACGCCGTCGTAGGCGCCGTTCTCTTCCAGGAAGTTGATCGAGGTGATCACGCCGCGGCCGGCGCAGCCGACACCTGGCTCCGGGCCGCCGGATTCGACGCAACGGATGTCCTTGTACCCAACCTTCATGACGTCCTCGAGCTCGAGGTCCTCCACCGAGCCGGCTTCAGCGGCCAGCGACAGGATGGTGTCCTGCGCCTTGGCGTGCAGGATCAGGCGGGTCGAGTCGGCCTTGGGGTCGCAACCCACGATCAGGATCTTCTGACCCAGGTCCGACAGGGCGGCCAGGGTGTTCTGGGAGGTGGTGGACTTGCCGATGCCACCCTTGCCGTAGAAGGCGATTTGCCGAAGCTTGGACATTTCAGTTCTCCAAAAAATGAGAGGTCGATAAAGAGGTTGGATCCTCGCGATCTCATTGCCGCCTTCGGTGCCTGTATGGGTCTTCTTAGAAGGTCCCTCGGGGCCAGCCATGGGTTCCGCGCCAGCTCCTTATCGCAACTGGTGTGCCAGGTCGCTCAACTTCCATCAAGTGCTTGTTTTAAAAGGACAAACATCGATTTCACGTGGTTTTCGGGTGGCAGTTTCGAATGTGTGAAACCCGACAATGTCGAACGCGTCGGACTGTCGGAAGCGGCCCAGATTCGCGACAGATCCCACACGGATCCGTCACGAACGGCGTTTTCACGGGTGGTATGGCGGTTGCTCTGGTGATGTCCATGAGCCACCTGCCCCCACTCCCCATCGTCGGTGCGACCGCCACGGCCGTCCCCGCGCCTGCGCACTACGCCCGCCTGGGTGGTCATGACGCGGTGGTCCGCCTGGTCGAGGCCTTCTACAAAGCCATGGACACCCGGGCCGACGCGGTCGTCATCCGCGCGATGCACGAGCCCGATCTGCGCGCCACCCGGGAACTGCTGGTGAAGTACCTGAGCGAATGGATGGGCGGCCCGCGCCTCTACGCCCCCGAGCGTGGCGCGCCGATGCTGCGCCGGCGCCACCAGCCCTTCGACATCGACGCCAGCGCGCGCGATGCGTGGATGGCCTGCATGCGCCAGGCGATGGACGACACCGGGGTCGAGCCCGCGCTGCGCCAGGAGCTCGACCAGGCTTTCCACAAGGTGGCCGACTTCATCCGCAACACCGAACACGGCGGCAGCGAACGGCCGCACCCCGGCCGCCCCCGCGAGACCCACCCGGGCCAGGCGGGCGCGCCGCACACCTCGGATCCGTCCGCGCCCACGGTCTGAGCCTCTTTCACCCCCACCGCTTTTTCACCCACCGGAGCCTCCATCATGAGCACCACCATCGCCGACACCGTCCTGGGCCGCCTCGAAGCCGAAGGCCGCCTGCTCAACAGCGTCCTCAAGGGACCGACCAAGAAGCCCGGCCGCATCGGCTTCCGGGGCGACATCGCGCTGAAGTTCCAGGTCAAGAAGGCCGACGAGGCGCGCCCGCCGGAGATCAGCTCCGACCAGGTGATCGCGGCCGCCCACGCCGACGAGCCCTACCTGGCCTTCATGTGCGGCTTCCTGGTGAGCTTCGAGTACGTCAAGCTGCTGGCCGAGGTGCTGGGCGACGCGCTGGCGCCGCAGGGCAAGTACTTCCTGTTCTGCGACAACATCGACATCTCCAAGCGCTACCAGGTCGATTTCGGCGGCGCGACCTTCTACATCCTGCCCATCGACGAGGCCACGGTCTACAACGAGCTGCTGCAGCTGCTGTACCTCGAGAAGAACGACCTGAAGAAGCTCGACACCGCCGGCAAGGTCGACGCGATCGCCGACAAGGCCAAGGGCTTCGACCAGACCTTCCCGAAGATCAGCTACGAAGAAGGCCTGGCGCTGATGGGCCCGGTGCGCAACCTCTACGAGAACCGGCCCGTGTGAAGACCGACCCGGCAGCGGACCTGGAAGGCATCGATGTCCATCCCCGGCACTGGTATTCGACCAATCTGGTCGGCCTTCCCGCGCCGCTGCTCGCCAGCGTGGACTTCCAGCGGCACCCCGTGCCGCTGGCCATCGCCGGCACCCGCGAGGCCCATGCGGGCCTGTTCGCGCTGCTCGACCGCAGCAGCAGCCTGAGCGAGGCCCGCGACGTGTTCAGACACTACCTGAGCATCGCCTTCGGCCTGCCCCGCCCGGGCGAGATCCCCGACCCCACCGAGCGGCGCCGCTGGCGCGCCAGCTACCTCAAGCTGCTGCACGGCTGGGGACAGGACGCCAACGGCCCCGCCGGTGCCGTCTGCAAGGGCTGGGTCGAGAGCCGCTTCGGCCTGGTGCCCGGCTTCCACCGGGCGCCGCTGGGCCATTTCCCTTCGCCCGCCTGGATGCGCTACCTGGAGGAGAAGGCCAGCAGCCGCTTCCACAACAACTGCATCCACCAGCAGCTGGACCTGCTCTACGAGTTCTGCCAGTGGACGCTGCAGCGCTTCGAGCCGCTGGGGTCGGGGCCGCACGTCACGCTCTGGCGGGGCAGCAACCAGTGCGACGAGCAGATCGTGCACGGCCATCTGCGCGCCGGCCTGCCGCGCCGCAGCCGCCGGGTCACGGTGCGGCTGAACAACCTGGTGAGCTTCGCGCTCAGTCGCGAACAGGCCGACTGCTTCGGCGACTGGATCCTGTCGGCACGGATCCCCTTGTGCAAGCTGCTGTTCTACCCCGGCCTGCTCGACACCCGCACGCTCGACGGCGAAGGCGAGGCCCTGGTCATCGGCGGCGACTGCGACCTGGAGGCCAGCTATGCCTGATCGCCCGCCGCTGGCCGTGCTCCACGACCGGGCGCTGGGCGCCTACCTGGGCCTGGCGCTGGGGGATGCGCTGGGGGCCACCGTTGAATTCATGACCGCCGGCGAGATCGCCGCGCGGCACGGCGTGCACCGCCAGATCAGCGGCGGTGGCTGGCTGAAGCTGGCGCCCGGTCAGGTCACCGACGACACCACGATGGCGCTCGCGCTGGGGGATGCGCTGATCGAGGGCCGGCACTCGGGCGCCGGCTTCGAGACGCGCCGGGTGGCCGATCATTTCGTGCGCTGGTGGCGCGGCAAGCCGGTGGACTGCGGCAACACCTGCCGCCGCGGCATCCAGCGCTACCTGGCCGACGGCTCGCTCGAGGGGCCGCCATCCGACGGTGATGCCGGCAACGGCGCGGCCATGCGCAACCTGCCTGTCGTGCTGGCCACGCTGGACACGAGCGACGAGACGGCGCTGCAGGCCCAGTCGCTGGCCCAGGCGCGGCTGACCCACCACCACCCCTGGTCCGATGCGGCCACGCTGGCGCTCGCCCGGCTCGTGCGGGCGCTGCTGCTGGGGCAGGGCGAGCGCTGCGAAGCGCTGGCGGTCGAGCTGGTCGCGCAGCACGCGGTGTTCCGCTTCAAGCCCTACCCGGGCCGGGCCAGCGCCTTCGTGGTCGACACGATGCAGACGGTGCTGCATCACTACTTCGCCCATGAGGATTTCGAGGCCGCGCTGGTGGCCACCGTCAACCGCGGCGACGATGCCGACACCACCGGGGCGCTGGTGGGCATGCTGGCGGGCGCCCGCTGCGGCGCGGCCGCGCTGCCCGCGCACTGGCTGCGCCGGCTCGACCCGCAGGTGCGCCGCGCCATCACCGAACAGACCAGCAGCCTGCTGGCATGCACGCCATGAACGCCACGCCCCCCCCGCCGGACACGTCCTCAGGGCCGGGCCCTGACAGCCCGCTCGCGAGCCGGGTCCGCCAGGTGCGGGCCTATCACGAGCTCAGCAAGCACCAGCTGCAGCGCTACGCGGCCGGCCCGGAGACGCTCGACTGGGACGCCCAGCCCGATCCTTTCCGCCGCTACCTCGGTGCCACGCTGACCCCGCTGCCGCTGGCTGCCGACGACTGCACGCTGCCCTGGAACCGGTTGTTCGAGCCGGGCGCCGTGGTGGCCCGGCCGCTGGACCGGGACGGCATGGGCCTGCTGCTGGAGCTGAGCCTGGCGCTGTCGGCATGGAAGCAGCAGGGGCCCGACCGCTGGGCCGTGCGCGTCAACCCCTCCAGCGGCAACCTGCATCCCACCGAAGGCTGGCTGATCAGCCAGGACCTGCCCGGCGTGGCCGATGGCCTGCACCACTACGCTCCCCGGGAACACGGGCTGGAGCACCGGGCCGCCGGCCGCTGCGCGCACACGTGCGGCCCCCGCGCCTGGCTGGCGCTCAGCACGATCGACTGGCGCGAGGCCTGGAAGTACGGCGAGCGGGCCTTCCGCTACGGCCAGCTCGACATCGGCCATGCGCTGGGCGCGCTGCGTCATGCCGCGGCCGTGCTGGGCTGGCGGCTGCGCCGCGTGCCCATGGGCAGCGTGTCGCTGGCCCGGCTGCTGGGCCTGGACCGGGATGCGGACTACGGCCAGGCCGAGCGGGAAGAGCCCGAACTGCTGCTGCAGATCGTGGCCGACGACCGGGCGCCCGCCATCACGCCGCGGCCCGCCGCCTGGACCTGGTCGGGCCAAGCCAGCCGGCTGGACCGCCACCCGATGTACCGCTGGCCGGTCATCGCCACGGTGGCCCGGGCCAGCCTGTCCCCCGAGGTGGACGACACCGGCGCGAGCGGCCCCGGGACAGGCACACCGGCCAGCGCCCCGGCCGACCTGGCGGCCATGGCCGGCACGGACCCGGTGCAGGCCGTGCCGGCCGGCAGCCGGGCGCACGAGCTGGCGGCCACGCTGATCCGCCAGCGCCGCAGCGCGCAGCGCTTCGATGCCCGGGCGCGGGCGCCGCTGGCCACGCTGCTGCCGCTGCTGGCCACGCTGCAGTCGCCGCGGCTGCCGCTGGACCTGGGTCCGGCCGGGCCGCGGGTGCATGTGCTGGCGTTCGTGCACCGCGTGGACGGGCTGGCGCCCGGCGCCTACCTGCTGCCCCGGCGGGCCGCGGCGCTGCCGCTGCTGCAGCAGGTGCTGGGCGGCACGACCGACTGGCAGGTCGACGAGCCGGTGCGGCAGCAGGCGCGGGCGGCCGGGCTCGGCGAGCTCATGCTGATCCGCCTGACGGACAACCCGGCGCTGGCCGGCACGCTGCGCACGCTCAACTGCCATCAGGCACTGGGCTCGGATGCGCTGGTCGCGCTGGCCCTGCTGGGCGAGTTCGACGCCAGCCTCGGGCCGGCCGACGACGGCGCCCGGCCCTGGGCCTACCGGGACCTGTTCCACGAAGCGGGCCTGCTCGGCCAGGTGCTCTACCTGGAGGCCGAGGCCGCCGGCCTGGCCGGCACCGGCATCGGCTGCTACTTCGACGACGCCACCCACCAGTTGCTGGGCCTCGCGCCCGGGGACACGCGGCTGCAGAGCCTCTACCACTTCACGGTCGGCGTGCCGGTGCGCGACGGACGCATCACCTCGGAGCCACCCTACGCCCACCGCCTGCCTGTCCTGCCCCCGCCCCCTTCCACCGACGCCGACGGAGACCCCGCCCCATGAGCCCCAGCCCGACCCCCTCCAGCGGCCTGATCCGGCTGGCCCCCGACGAGGTGCAGGCCCACCTGGCGCAGCGGCCCGCCGCCCTGGTGCTCGACGCCCGCGACGAGCAGGCTCATGCACGCAGCCACTGGCCCGGCAGCGTGCGCCTGGACGGCCGCAACCACGAGCGCCTGCTGATGCGCGAGGCCCGCGACCGGCCGGTCTTCCTCTACTGCCACCACGGCAACGCCAGCCAGACCTATGGCGGGATGTTCGTCGACTTCGGCTTCACCGATGTGGCCGATCTGGTCGGAGGCTGGACCGCCTGGGAACAGGCCCGCACGCCGGCAGCGCCCGCCCGGCCCGTGCCCGATGCGCTGGCCCGCTGGCTGGAGGCAGAGGGTTTCGACGCGACCGCCCCCGAGCGGCCCGGCCGGCATGGCAACACGCCGCTGATGCATGCCGCCTGGCGGGGTCAGCACCACCGGGTCGACGAGCTGCTGGACCTGGGCGTGAGCCTGGAGGCGGTCAACGGCGACGGCAACAACGCGCTGTGGCTGGCCTGCGTGCACGGCGAGCCAGGGCTGATCCGGGCGCTGGTGGGTCGTGGCGTGCCGATCGACCACCAGAACGCGGCGGGTGCGAGCTGCCTGATGTATGCCGCCTCGGCCGGCAAGCCGCAGGTGGTCGAGACGCTGCTGGCCCTGGGCGCCAACCCGCGGCTGACCTCGCAGGACGACTGGACCGCGCTGGACATGGCCGCCTCGATCGAATGCCTGCAGCTGCTGCGCTCGCCGGCCTGAACGGAGCTCATCGCATGACCCACCTGCACTTCCATGAAAAACCCGGCTGCGGCGGCAATGCCCGCCAGCGCGCGCTGCTGGAGGCCGCCGGCCACACGCTGGAGCGGCACGACCTGCTGACCACGCCCTGGACCCGCGAGCGGCTGCTGCACTTCCTCGGACCGCTGCCGGTGGCGCAGTGGTTCAACCGTGCCGCGCCACGGGTGCGCAGCGGCGAGCTGCAGCCCGAGGCGCTGGACGCCGACACCGCCCTGGCGCTGCTGCTGGCCGAGCCGCTGCTGATCCGCCGTCCGCTGATGCAGCGCGCCGACGACGCCAGCGTGCAGGTGGGCTTCGACGCCGACGCGGTGCACGCCTGGATCGGCCTGCAGCCCGGCTCGGTGCCCGCCGGCGCCCGGCTCGAGGGCTGCGCCGCGGCCCGCGGGGCCTGCGCGCCGACGTCCGAATCTTGAACCTTGACGCACAGGAGATCCACCATGCCGATGTACGAGTACCACTGCCGGGCCTGCCAGGCCGAATTCGAGTTGCTGGTGCGTTCGAGCACCGTGCCCGCCTGCCCGCAGTGCGGCAGCGCCGAGCTGGAGAAGGTGGTCTCGCGCATCGCCCCGGCCGGCAAGATCGAGGCGATCCGGGCCTCGAACCGCCGGGCCGCTGCCCGGGAAGGGCATTTCAGCCACTTCAGCAAGGCCGAGCAGGCCAAGCTGCTCAAGTAACGGCCACCCGGCCACCTCCCCCAACAGGAGTCGATGATGGATCTTGTCTACAAAGCCGCGATGCTGACCCAAGGCGGCCGTGCCGGCAGCGTGCAGAGCGACGACGGCAGCTTCAAGCTCAAGCTGGCGGTGCCCACGGAGATGGGCGGCCCCGGCGGCGGCCCGTCGCCGGAGATGCTGCTGGCCGGCGCGCTGGCGGCCGACTACGAGCACTCGCTGCGCCACATCGTCCGGCTCGACCGCCTGCCGGTCAAAGGCTGCTACGTCGAGGCCACGCTGAGCCTCTACAAGACCTTCGAGGAGACCTTCAAGATGGCGCTGACGCTGACGGTGCATCTGGCCGGCCCGGTCGACCAGGTCAGCGCCGACGCGCTGGTGCAGCGCGCCCGGGGCATCAGCCCGATGCTCGAACTGGTGAAGAACAACATGACCGTCCACCTCGCCGCCGTGCTCGACACGCCGGTGACCGCCTGACACCGGAGCCCCGCATGAGCGACACCACCGCCCCCACGCCCGCCGCCGGATTTTTCGTCGACTGGGACAGCAACCTGCGCAGCGTCGACGACCCGGGCGGCGGCTACCGCTGCGAGGTCGACCACGGCGCCCGCTACGTCGGCGTGTTCAGCCGCGACGGCGCGCTGGCCCACGAGGCCACGCTCTACCGCACGCTCGAGGCCGTCGAGCGGGCCGGCATCAAGGCCAGGCTGGTGCCGGGCAGCCAGCCCTGGGGCCGGCCCCGGGACGGCTTCTGAGCCCCTCCGGCCGACCGGCGGGGCCGCATCAGTCGGGGGTCATGTCCGGCTGCAGCACCACCTCGTCGGGCTGGCCCCCCTCGCCGGGCGACCACAGCAGGCCGCCCAGCGGCGAATACCCCGCATCCCCCTCGAGCAACACCGCCGCCCGGGGCGGCAGGCCGCGCAGGGCCTCCATCAACTGTTCGACCGTCATCACAGGACCTTTCAGGTGAGTCAGAACCACACCGTGGCATGCAATGCCGATGCCACCGACACCACGATCGTGGAGCGCTTCTTCCTGACCTACCGCGGCGTGCGGCTGCCGCTGCAGCTCACCGAGGAGCTGGCCCCCGAGGCGCTGCGCCACCGCAACACCTGGTTCCGGGCGCTCTACGACGCGCAGGGCCGCATGCAGCGCTGCGAGAAGCATGTCTACGGCGCGATCGAGCTGCTGCACGAATACCGCTGGACGGCCGACGGGCGGCTGCACGAGGCCGTCATCACCGAAGGGGACGAGGCGCCACGCGCCCTGATCCTGACGCCGGCCTGAGAGGACCCGAACCCATGGCCGATCGTGACCCGCTGCTGCTCGACGAGGATCTGCGCCGCTGGCGCCAGTGCGCACGGCGGCTGTGGCTGCACCACCGCGCGCCCGGGGCGGCCACGCCGCGGGCGACCCAGGCCGAACGGGCAGATGCCAGCCTGACCGGCGGCCCCGCGCCCGGCGAGGCGCTGCAGGCCTCGTGGCCGGGTGCGCGGGTGATCTCGGCGGTGGACGCGCCGCGCGACAGCGCCGCCTTCTGGCCCGACGCGCTGCAGCGCACCGCCCACGCCCTGGCGGCCGACCCGCCGCGGCCGCTGATCGGCGCCTGCCTGGTCGATGCGGCCCAGGGGCTGGTGGTCCGCATCGACCTGATGGTGCCGGGCCCGCGCGGCTGGCGCCTGGTGCGGGTGCGCCACGCCACCGTCGGCGACGAGATCGACGTCGACCATCTGGTGCTGTGGGCCGAGCTGCTCGAGCGCCAGGGCGTACCCGTCAGCGCCCTGACGCTGGCCCTGGTGGACACCGACTTCATCTACCCTGGCCACGGCCTCTACGCCGGCCTGTACCGCGAGGTCGACCTGACCGAGGCCCGGCCCGCCCGCGCCGGCTGGAACTGGCCCGCCGAGATGCGTGTGCTGCTGTCCGGACCGGACCCCGGGACGCCCTGCGGCAGCCAGTGCCACCGGCCCGAGCGCTGCCCCTGCCTGGACCACTGCAGCGCCGGGGCCCCGTCCGACGACCCGGCGCCACCGGTCGACCCCACGGTCAGCCTCGAGATCTTCGGCCGCGAGCAGGCCGCCCGGCTGCGCGAGACCGGCTGCCGCACGGCCCTGGACGTGCCGCCCGCGGCCCTGACGGCACCACGGCACCGGCGCGCCTGGCAGGCCGTTCACGCGCGGCACCTGGTGGTCGCCCCCGGAGCGCGGGACGTGCTGGCCGTGCAGCCCGGGCCACGCCACTTCCTGCGCTTCGAGACCATCGGCTTCGCCGTGCCGCCGTGGGCCGGCACGCGGCCCTACCAGGTGCTGCCCTTCCAGTGGAGCTGCGCCACCGAGCACACCCCCGGCGCGCCGCGGCGCGAGGCGCATTTCCTGGCCGGGCCGCGCGACGGTGATCCGCGCCGGGCCTTCGCCCTCAGCCTGCTCGAGGCACTGGGCAGCTGCGGCGCGGTGCTGGCCTACAACGCCGGCTTCGAGCGCAACCGGCTGCGCGAGCTGGCCATCGCCTGCCCGGACCTGGGCTCCGCGCTGGAGGCGCTGCAGCCCCGCATCGTCGACCTGTTCCAGCTGGCACGGGCGCACCTCTACCACCCGGCAATGGCGGGTTCGTGGTCGGCCCGCTCGGTCTTCGACGCGCTCGCGCCGGAGCTGGGCTGCGGCCGCTTCGAGGTGCTGGGCAGCCTGTCGCCGCTGGCCGCGTTCGCCCGCAGCCTGGGCCGGGGGCTCGACGCGCACGGCATCGCCACGCTGCAGGCCGCGCTGATCGACCATGGCCGACGTCAGACACTCGCACTGGTGCGCCTGACGGCGGCGCTGGAAACCGGCCAGGTGGCAGCCCCCTGACGCGAGCGACGACCTGGCCATGCCACAGGCGTTCCGGCGCTCGGCCACGCTCGACCGCGGGAGCGACACCGCCACGCTGGCGCACCCGCGCCAGCCGACGAGGCGCCGCTTCATGCTCGGCGATCTGCATGCCGACGTGAGCCGCTGCCGGACGACAGGCACAGGGGGCTGGCGAGGCGTTCGTCGAGGTAGCGCAGCACCCAGGCATCGACGCGCGGCAGGCAGCCCTGCAGCGCCTGCTGACCCTCGGGAATGGCGAAGTACAGCGGCTCGTGCAGGTAGGGGTCGCGCATCGCGGCGACATCGGCCGCGTCGTGGCTCAGGTCGAGATGCAGTCCGTCGATGTCGTTGTACTGGTGCTGGTAGTGGCCACGGATCGAGCCGCCGAAGAGCCGGCACATGAGCAGCGAGCCGTACTTGCAGGCCCCCGACAGATCCGGCGGCGGCACGGCCTCGCGCTGGGCTGCCCACTCGCACCACATGCGGAACATGAAGGCCTTGGCCAGCGGGAAATGCCCGGCGGCGTAGGTCAGCGCGCCGCTGCGGGGTCGACTCCAGTCCATCCGGTCTCCTTGGCTCATCGGTGCCTGCCGCGCAGGAAACATGCCCGTGTGCGGATCGACACGCCGATCCGCTCTTTCAGGGGGGAAGGGCGCATGGAAAGTGTCAGCATCTTGTAAACTAGGTGAAAACCCTAGTCACGAAAGGACTCACCATGTCCAGACCCGTCGAGCTCATCAAGGCTCTGTTCTCCTCCGGCACCGAAGCCGCGCTGCTGCCCATGAAGGTCTGCACCCCGCCCGCCGCCGTGCTGGGCCTGCCGTTCGACGCCCTGCGTGCCCAGTACGCCTGGGCCGTGCGTGCCGGCCTGGTGGAGCGTTCGCTGCTGGCCTCGAGCCGCTTCGAGCGCCAGCTCGCCGCCCTCGAGCAGATGGCCTACGGCCCCTTCGCCCGCCGCGTCTGAGCCGCCCGGACACCGGGCGCGGCCATGCCTCAGAGCGTGAAGCGCCACAGCTCGGGCCAGCGCTGGCGGTAGCGCCGCAGTTCCAGGCCCGCCTCGGGCAGCCAGGACTCGAGGGCCGCCCACACCAGCCGGCGCGAGGCCTCGTCCTCGCGCGAAAGGCGATCACCCAGTTCCTCCCAGCTCTGCCAGTCCACCCGGGGCAGGCGCGCGCGCACCGGCTCGGGCAGGTCGCGGGCGCTGTCGCACAGGGTGCGCAGATGGCGCAGGATCGCGGGCCGCGCCAGGCGCGACTGCTCGTACTGCGCACGATCGGCATCCCCCAGCAGCACCTGGATGCATGCGCCCGCCTCGAAGAGGCTGGTCAGCAGCGAAGCGACGTAGAGATCGCTGGCGGTCGCGTTCATGCAGGACCGACCAGTGCCACGCCATCCCGGTAGCCCGCACCCGCGACCAGACGCTCGCAGCGGATGCGGAAATGCCGCTCCATCGCCTCGGGCACGGGCAGTCGATCGGCGAAGGACGGCTGGTGGCTCAGCACCTGAGCCCGATGGGCCACCCAGGCGGACAGCAGCGCCGCACGGGCCTCGGCCTCGCTGCCGCCCACGCCGCGCCACACGTGGTCGTGCGTGATCATCTCGGCCAACACCAGCGCCAACGTCGTGGCGGGTGGCGCCGTCATTCGTCTTCCAGCAGCGGCCGGACCTCGTCGACCATGTCCGCCAGGATGTGCTTGGCGGTGTCGAACTGCGCGCTGGTCGGCGCGATCGCCACGCTGGTGGCACCGAACTCGCGACCGAGTCGGCGCACGCCCTCGGCCACGTCGGCGTGGCTGCCCACCAGCGAGCAGGCCATCAGCGCCTCGACGTCACCGGCCATCGAGCGGTGGGGATCGGCGCCCCAGCCGCGGGCCTGCGCACGCGCCACCAGGTCCTCGAAGTAGGGCCGCGCGATCGCCTCGGCCTGCTCGCGCGTGGCCGCCGGACAGGCAAAGCGGGCGATGACCAGGCCCGGATCGGCACGCCCTCCGGCAGCCCGGTGGCTGGCCAGCATCGCGCGGATGCGGGCATCGGTGTGGGTGGCCGCCGCGATCAGGCCCAGCCCTTCGCTGGCGGCCACGGCCAGCGACTGCGGATCGTCGGCCGCCAGCCACATCGGCCAGGGCACCTGCACCGGACGGGGCACGACCCTGCCCGAGGCCATCAGACGCCTGAGCTCGGCCAGGCTGCTGCGCAGCCACTTGCCGGCCTCGTCGGCGGCGATGCCGTGGGCCTTCAGCGTCTCGGGAAAGGCCCGGCCGCTGGCCACGCCGACCTGCAAGCGGCCCTTGCCGAGCAGGTCGAGCGTGGCCAGGTCCTCGGCCAGCCGCAGCGGCGCATGCAGTGCCGGCACCAGCGGCAGCGCGCCGATGCGGGCCTTGCTGGTCACGCCGGCCAGGTGGCCCAGCAGCGCGGTGATGGCACCGGTCGGCCAGGCCACGTCACCGTGCTGCTCGCCTATCCAGATCTCGTCGTAACCCATGCGATCGGCCTCGCGCACCAGCACGAACTGGCGGATCAGCGCCCGGCCATCCTCGACCGTCGGGTTCTCGAACAGGCACAGGCACGACAGCTTGGGATGCATGGGAAGGGCTCCTGGTCACGGGGTTCCCGTCCGATGTTGCAAGACGCGTGCAGCCGCCCGGGGCGCCCTCCGGGCCGGTCGGCCGTGGCACCCGCGACATTCACGACACGCCGCCCCGACCAGCCTGTCGGAAAGTCGACAGGCCCGACAGGCTCACGGCAGGAGCCAGGTCGGCAGCGCCGGCCGCAGCGGGTCGCCCTCAGGCGGGCTTGAGCTGGTCGAAGGTGCGCGCCATCTCGTCGGCATCGACCTCGTGCACCCGCGCGGCGGCCAGCGGATCCTCACCCCGCAGCCAGGCCGCCTCGGCGTCGGGCCGGGCCATCGCCAACTGCAGCGCGCCGTTGAGCTCGTGCATGCCCCAGGCCATCCCGGCGTCGCGCAGCGCCGACTGCATCGCGTTCTGCACCAGGCTGCGCACGGTCATGTGAGCCAGCGAGCAGGGCACCTCGGTCGAGCGGCCGGCCATCGCGTCGACACAGGCGCGCCGGTCGTGCGAGGCATGGCCGCGGCACGACAGCGGCCGCACCGGGTAGATCACGCACGCCCCCTGGGCCACGAACGGGCAGGGCTCGCGACGCTGCAGGCGCTCAGCCTCGGTGAGCCCGGCGGTGTGGCGGTCGGCACCGGCCAGCCGGGCCATCAGGTCGATGCCACGCGCCAGCAGGCCGGGCTGGACGGCGCGCAGGAACTGCGCGACCAGCAGCACCTCCGGCGTGGTGGCCGTGACGCGCAGGCTGCAGCAGGCCGCGCAGCCTCGCCCGCAGTCCAGCGCCGGTCCGCCCTCGGCCTGCAGTTCGGCATTGCGCTCGTAGCTGTCGATGGCCTGGGACAGCAGGGTGCGCACCAGCACCGACGGATCCGCGTCATCGGCACGGGCGTGCTCGAGGGTCTGCACGAAAGCGCCATGCTGCGCCTGGAAGAAAGCCAGCGGACCGGCATCGACAGCGTCATTCATGGCCGCACAGGCTAGCGGCGACCCGTCCGCGCGGCTTGACCTGCCGCAAGCTCCTGCTCCTGCACATGACCGCGGGCCTGGCTCCGGGGCCGCTCAGGGAAAGGACGGCGATGCCAGCGCGGCCGTGCTCACCCAGTCGCTGAAGGCCTCCACCTCGGGGCGCTTGCCATGGCGCGGCGGGTGGACCAGGAAGTGAGCCAGCACCTTGACCGACCACTCGGGCGGGAACACCGGGGCCAGCCGCCCCTCGGCCAGCAGCACGCCGGCGATGGTCGCGCTCTCCAGCGCCACGCCCAGGCCCTGGACCGCTGCATCCATCGCCAGCTGGGCCCGGTCGAAGCGCAGCGCGAACCGCTCGGGCCCCTGGTTCACGCCGCGGTCGGCCAGCCAGTCGGACCACTGCACCACGCTCACCGTGCTCTGGATCAGCGGCGTCTGCAGCAGGTCGGCCGGCGTGCGCAGGCGGTAGCGCTCGATGAAGGCCGGACTGGCCAGCGGCAGGATGTGCTCCTCGAACAGCGGGCGCACCAGCAGGTCGGGCCACTGCGGCCGGCCGTAGCGGATGTCGAGGTCGGCCTGGCCGAGCGCGAAGTCGCTGTGGGTCGGCGAAGCCGACAGGAACAGCGAGATGCCCGGATGCTGGGCCGCGAAATCCGCCAGCCGGGGCATCAGCCACAGGCTGGCGAAACTGGGGCTGGCGTGAACGTACAGGCTGTTGCGCACGCCCTGGCGCACGTCGTCGGTGGCCGCGCCGATGGCGCCCAGCGCCCCGGCCACGCGCCGCAGGTAGGCCTCTCCGGCGACCGACAGGCGCACGCCCTGGGCGCTGCGGTCGAACAGCTTGACGCCCAGGAAACCTTCCAGCTTGGCCACCTGGTGGCTCACCGCCGAGGCGGTCAGGCTGAGTTCGCCGGCGGCCAGCGCGAAGCTGCGCCGGCGGGCCACTGCTTCGAAGGCCTGCAGCGTGGCCAGAGGGGGGAGATGGGCCATGTCGGACACCGGTGAAGAGAGGGAGCCGGGCGGTACCGCCCGGTTGCATGACCGCCACGAGGGCGGCCGACCGTGCCAAGCGTGGTTTCCCTATGCTGCACAGCAGCATGACAAACCATCATCAAGCACTGAAATCTTATCGCTTGTCTTCATGTGGCCGGCGCCAAAGAATCCGCCCCATTCCATTCCCCCACCTGGAGACGAACGAATGCTGCTGAACAAGAAAGTTGCCGTGATCACCGGCGGCGCCGGCCTCAACGGCCTGGGTTTCTCCACCGCCCGCATGATGGCCGCCCAGGGCGCCCGGGTCGTGATCCTCGACCTGGCCGGCGCCAACCCGGCCGCCGCCGCCGCCCAGCTCGGCGAGGGTCACGTCGGCCTGGTCGCCGACGTGACCGACAAGGCCAGCTGCGACGCCGCCGCCGCCGCCGTGCTCGAGGCCTTCGGTCGCATCGACATCCTGGTCAACAACGCCGGCATCACCCAGCCGGTCAAGACGCTGGACATCACCGGCGCCGACTACGACCGCATCCTGGACGTGAGCCTGCGCGGCACGCTGTACATGTCGCAGGCCGTGATCCCCGCCATGCGCGCCCAGAAGGCCGGCGCCATCTGCTGCGTCTCGTCCGTCTCGGCCCAGCGTGGCGGCGGCATCCTGGGCGGCCCGCACTACTCGGCCGCCAAGGCCGGCGTGCTCGGCCTGGCCCGCGCCATGGCACGCGAGTTCGGCAACGACGGCATCCGCGTCAACTGCGTGACGCCGGGTCTGATCGCCACCGACATCAACAAGGGCCTGATCCCGGACGACAAGATGAAGGCCATCCTCGAAGGCATTCCGCTCAACCGCGTGGGCGTGCCTGACGACGTGGCGGGTTGCCTGGTCTTCCTGGCCAGCGACCTGGCCAAGTACCTGACCGGCGTGACCCTGGACGTCAACGGCGGCATGCTGATCCACTGAGTCCGCCGACCGGCGACCCCCCCGGCCTGCCGGCCCCTCGACGTCAGGGTATTGCGCAACGCGCAGGCCCTGGCGGGCAGAGATGATCCCCGCTGACAACACCCCGCCGCGCACGCACGTGGCGACACTGGAGACAAGACATGCAACGCAAGACCTTCACCCTGGCCGCTCTCGCACTGGCCGCGCTGGCCGCCCTGCCGGTGGCGCAGGCACAGACCGTCAAGCTGACGCTCGGGCACGGTGCGGCCCCCGGCAATCCGCGCCACGAGGCGTCGGTGAAGTTCGCCGAGGTGGTGAAGGCCCGCTCGGGCGGGCGGGTCGAGGTGCAGGTGTCGCCGTCGGCGCAGCTGGGCGACGACGCGGCGATGGTCACCGCGATGCGCACCGGCGCGCTCGACCTGTCGGCCAACTCGCAGGGTGCGGTGGCCGCGGTGGTGCCCGAGTTCGCGGCCTTCGGCATGCCTTTCCTGTTCAGCGGCCTGCCGCAGGCCTGGAAGGTGCTCGACGGCCCGCTGGGCCAGGAGCTGGCCGGCAAGGCGGCCGAAAAAGGCCTGGTCGTGCTGGGCTACTGGGACAACGGCATCCGCCACATGTCCAACAGCAAGCGCCCGATCCTCAAGCCCGAGGACCTGAAGGGCCTGAAGATGCGCACCCCGCCCGACGCGGTGACGGTCGACATCATGCAGAGCCTGGGCGCCGAGGCGCAGCAGATCAAGTTCGCCGAGCTCTACGTCGCGCTGCAGCAGGGCGTGGTCGACGGCCAGGAGAACCCGCTGATGAACATCCACGCCAGCAAGCTCTACGAGGTCAACAAGTTCATCTCGCTGACCGGCCACAAGTACGAGATGACGCCGCTGCTGATGAGCAAGCGCACCTGGGACCGCCTGGGTGAAGCCGACCGCAAGGTGCTCCACGAGGCGGCCGCCGAAGCCACCGCGCTGCAGCGCAAGCTGTCCCAGGAAGCCGACGAGAAGCTCGTCGCCGACCTGAAGTCCAAGGGCGTGCGCGTGGACGTGGCCGACAAGGCCGCTTTCGAGAAGGCCACCGGCACGGTGGACGACAAGTGGATGGCCAGCCCGATCGGCCCCTTCGTGAAGAAGGTGATCGCCGCTGCCCGCGGCAAGTGATCCACCACCGCTGACGCGTCCCAACCTGATCCCGCGGTGCGCCGGCCACGCCGGCGCACCGCCTCCGGAGATTCCGATGAAGTTGCTGGAACGAGGCATCGTCCTGACCTGCCAGACGGTGATGTGGATCTCCACCACCGTGATCTTCCTGATCCTCAGCGTCAACACGGTGCTGCGCTATTCGACCGGCAGCAGCCTGCAATGGGGCGCCGAGCTGCCCGAGCTGCTGTTTCCGTGGCTGGTGATGGCCGGCGTGGTCCTGGGTGCGGCCCACGGCTCGCACATCACCACCACCTTCCTCGTCGAGACCCTGCCCGCCAGCGTGCGCCGGGTCATCGCGCTGATCGTCTGGCTGACCGTCGCCGCGCTGTACGGCACGCTGGCTCGCGCCACCTGGAACATGCTGGAGATCGTGGCCGACGAGAAGAGCCCGATCCTGCAGGTGCCCGGCTCGGTCACCTACGGCTGCGTGATGGGCGGCATGGTGATGCTGTCGCTGCTGGCCCTGGTCTCGGCCTGGCGGGTCTGGTGCGACGGCCCGGCCGGCTCGACCGACGGCCACGCCCAGAACCCGCCGATCGACACCGCGCGCGACGCGGTCCACCTCGCCTGAACCGGAGCACGACATGACCGGATTGATCCTCATGGTGTTCGGCATCGGGGCTGTCGCCGCGATGCCGATCGCCCACGCCCTGCTGATGGCGGCCATGGCCGCCACCGCCAGCTCCGACCGCGTGCCGCTCGACCTGCTGGTGCAGCAGATGGTGGCGCAGGTGCAGAGCTTCCCGCTGATCGCGATCCCCTTCTTCATGCTCACCGGCTCGCTGATGATGGGCGGCAAGCTGGGCGAGTCGCTGATCGGCGTGCTCAGCTCGCTGATCGGGCGCTTCCACGGCGGCCCGGGCCAGGTCGGCGTGCTGTCGTCGACCATCTTCGGCGGCGTGTCGGGCTCGGCCGTGGCCGATGCCTCGGCCATCGGCTCGCTGCTGATCCCGTGGCAGAAGCGCCTGGGCTACCCGCCGGCGTTCTCGGCCGCGACGCTGGCCGCGGCGGCCACGATCGACATCCTGATCCCGCCGTCGATCCCGATGATCCTGTTCGCGCTCAGCTCCAACACCTCGGTGGCGGCGCTGTTCGTGGCGGGCATCCTGCCGGGCCTGCTGATGTGCGGCGGTTTCATGGCCGCCTGCTGGTGGGTGGGCAAGCGCCGCAACTTCCCGCGCGACACCCGCAAGCTCGAGTGGGGCCCGTTCAGCCGGCAGCTGCTCTACGCCTCGCCCGCGCTGGTGCTGCCGGTGCTGATCATCGTCTTCCTGCGCTTCGGCATCGCCACGCCCACCGAGGTCAGCGTGCTGTCCACGCTCTACGCCGGCGTGGTGTCGGCGGTGATCTACCGCGACCTGGGCCTCAAGCGACTGCACCATGCGGTCGTCGAGGCCGGCCTGGCCACCGGCGTGGTGCTGCTGGTGATCATGGCCTCGGCGGCCATCGGCTGGCTGCTGACCTTCGACCACATGCCCGACGGCGTGGTGGCCTTCGCCAAGGACTTCCTCGACAGCCCCTGGGCCATCATCCTGATGATGAACCTGCTGATGCTGGTCTGCGGCATGTTCATCGACCTGCCCGCGGCGGTGCTGCTGCTGACGCCGGTGTTCGTCCCGCTGGCCAACGCCATCGGCATGGACCTGGTGCAGCTGGGCATCATGATGACGGTGAACCTGGCCATCGGCCTCTACACCCCGCCGGTCGGCACGACGCTGTTCATCACCAGCGCGGTGGCCAAGGTCAAGGTCGGCGAGACGGTGCGCGAGCTGGGACCGTTCTACCTCGTCGCCTTCGGCGTGCTGGCCCTGGTGTCCTATGCACCGAGCCTGATCCTGGGCTGACCCGCCCATCCCCTCGAGATCCAGGAGAGAGTCCATGAACAGAGATTCGATGCCGGCTGCCGCCGGCAGGAATCGCATCGTCTCGGTGTCGGGTGCCCCCTACGACGGCTACCCCGCGCCGATGATGCTGGAGAGCCTGGCCCGCATCGGTGCCAGCCACGTCGAGCCGGCCTTCATCGTCGGCTACACCGAGCCCTTCGACGAGTCGGCCTTCCGGCCCGAGCGGGCGGTCGAATACGCCCGCTGGCTGGCCGACGCGGGCATCGGCTGCCACGCGCTGTCCTCGCACATCGACCTGGGCCGCCCGGACGCGCTGGCGGTCTTCACCGGGCGCATGCACTTCGCCGCCCGCATCGGCGCGCGGGTGATCAACACCAACGCCGCCGCCCGGGCCAACGAGACGCGCTTCTTCCAGAACATCGCCCCGCTGGCCCGGCTGGCCGAGGAACTCGGCCTGGTCATCGGCCTGGAGAACCCGGGCGACGGGTCGGACAACCTGCTCAACACCGCCGCCGACGCCACCGCGCTGCTCGAGCGCATCGGCCACCCGCGCGTCGGGCTGAACTACGACGCGGGCAACACCATCTCGCACCGCCCCGGCGTGCCGGCGGCCGACGATGCGCTGGCGGCGATGGCGCAGTGCGTGCACACCCACGTGAAGGACGTGCGGCGCACGGCGCAGGGCTGGTTCTTCACGGCGCTGGGTGAAGGCGACATCGGCTGCGACCGCATCGTGCAGGCCATCGCCGGCACGTCGCTGAGCCTGTCCATCGAGATCCCGATGCGCCTGCACCGCGGCCCGGACGCCCAGCCCAGCCGCCTGGCCTGGCGCGTGCCGCTGACCGACATCGAGGCGCGCCTGTCGGCCGCGCTGAAGTTCGTCGACCACCACCTGTCGACCGTGGAGCAGACCGCATGAACATCCCCCCATCCGAGGCCCTCGACGACGTCGCCGAAACCGACCGGCAGGCGCTGCTGAGCGCCCTGCGGGCGCGGGCCCGCCGCATCCGCCGCCTGGCGGTGCGCATGGGCGCGGTCCAGGGCCAGGGCTACGTCGGCCAGGCGCTGGGCGTGGCCGACCTGCTGGCCGTGCTGCACGGCCATGTGCTGCGCTTCGATCCGGCCGAACCGCGCTGGCCCGGTCGCGACCGTTTCCTGCTGTCCTGCGGCCACTACGCGATCGCGCTCTATGCGGCGCTGATCGAGTCCGGCGTCATCCCCGACGCGGAACTCGAGACCTACGGCAGCGACGACAGCCGCCTGCCGATGAGCGGCATGGCCAGCTACACGCCCGGCATGGAGATCTCCGGGGGATCGCTCGGCCAGGGGCTGACCATCGCCGTGGGCATGGCCCTGGGCCTGCGCCACAAGGGCAGCGACCGCTGGGTCATCAACCTGATGGGCGACGGCGAGCTCGACGAAGGCTCGACCTGGGAAGCCGCCCAGGCCGGCGCGCACCACCGCCTGGGCCGGCTGATGGCCATCGTCGACGCCAACAACATGCAGGCCGACGGCCCGTCCAGCGACGTGATGCGCTACGAGCCGCTGGTCGACAAGTGGGTCGCCTTCGGCTGGCGGGTGCGGCGGGTCGACGGCCACGACGTGGCCGCGCTGGTCGAGGCCTTCGACGACCTGCAGCAGGGCCCGGGCGATGCACCCTGCATGTTGATCGTGGACACCCGGCTCGGCCGGGGCGTGCCGTTCCTGGAGGGCCGCGAGAAGGCCCACTTCATCCGCGTCGACCCGCATGAATGGGATCTGGCGCTGGAAGCCCTGGCTGTCGAGGAAACCCCCGCATGAACTCCGCCGTCTCCACCCCGACGAGGCTCAAGACCTCGGCCATGATCGCCTCGATCGCCGCCGAGGGCCAGCGCACCGTGGCGGCCCCGTTCGGCCACGCGCTGGCGGCACTGGCCGAGAGCCGGCCACAGATCGTCGGCCTGAGCGCCGACCTGGCCAAGTACACCGACCTGCACATCTTCGCGCGGCAGCACCCGCTGCGCTTCTTCCAGATGGGCATGGCCGAGCAGATCCTGATGGGCGCGGCCGCCGGCCTGGCCCATGAAGGCTTCATCCCGTTCGCCACCACCTACGCGGTGTTCGCCACGCGGCGGGCCTACGACTTCATGCACCAGGCGATCGCCGAAGAAGGCCTGCCGGTCAAGATCGTCGCCGCGCTGCCCGGCCT
The DNA here is from genome assembly GCF_003201595.1 of Sphaerotilus hippei. Lineage (GTDB taxonomy): Bacteria > Pseudomonadota > Gammaproteobacteria > Burkholderiales > Burkholderiaceae_C > Sphaerotilus > Sphaerotilus hippei. Next base: position 69,285 of record NZ_QJJS01000014.1, read on the forward strand.
GACCACCGGCTACGGGCCCAGCCACCAGGCCGCCGAAGACCTGGCGCTGATGCGCGCCATGCCCGGCATGACGGTGATCGACCCCTGCGACGCGCACGAGATCACGCAGGCCGTGCCGGCGATCGCCGCGCACGACGGCCCCGTCTACATGCGCCTGCTGCGCGGCCAGGTGCCCTGCGTGCTGGACGAATACGGCTACACCTTCGAGCTGGGCAAGGCGAAGATGCTGCGCGACGGCCGCGACGTGCTGATCGTCTCCACCGGGCTGATGACCATGCGCGCGCTGGAGGTGGCCGAGCAGCTGCGAGGCGACTCGGTCGACGTGGCGGTGCTGCACGTGCCCACCCTCAAGCCGCTGGACGAGGCGGCCATCGTGCAGGCCTGCGCCCGCGAAGGCCGGCTGGTGGTGGTGGCCGAGAACCACACCGTCATCGGCGGCCTGGGCGAAGCCGTCGCCGGCGTGCTGATGCGCCACCGCGTGATGCCGGCCGGCTTCCACCTGGCCGGCCTGCCCGACGAGTTCCTGGCCGCCGGGGCGCTGCCGACGCTGCACGACCGCTACGGCATCTCGCGCGAGGTGCTGGCCCGGCGCATCCAGGGCTGGCTGGGCTGAAGCGGGACGCCGCCGCGCCGCGCCGCTCAGTCGGTGTCGGTGTCGGTGTCGGTGTCGGTGTCGGTGTCGGTGTCGGTGTCGGTGTCGGTGTCGGCAACGGCAACGGCAACGGCGTGGCCGAGCACGCGCCTGAGCCGCTGCACCAGCGCCATCAGCGCCGCGTGCAGCCGCTGCGCCTGCTGCTGCCGCGCCGGCTCGTCGGCCAGCGTGTCGTGGCCGGCCTCGAATTCGGCCAGATCGGCCTCCAGCCGCACCGCCCCGAGCGTGGCGCAGGCGCTGCGCAGCGACTGGCTGGCCTGGCGCCAGTCCGGCGCCCGCGTCAGCAGCGCCGGCACGCCGTTCGCGTAGGTGCGCACGAAACGCTCCAGCATGCGCTCCAGCGCCGGCAGGCGCCCGCCGACATGGCGCAGCGCGCCGTCGGCGTCGTAACCCTCCAGCATGGACAGCCGCTCGAACAGGCCGGCGGCGCCGCCCGCCGCCGGGCCGGGCTCCACGGCGTCAGCGGCCGCGGGCAGCGGCAGCCAGTGCAGCAGCGCGGCGTACAGGCGCGGCAGATCGACCGGCTTGGCCAGGTGGTCGTTCATGCCGGCGGCCAGGCAGGCCGCCCGGTCCTCGCCGAAGGCGTTGGCCGTCATCGCGATGATGGGCAGGGACCGGCCGTCGCGGGCCCGGATCAGCCGGGTGGCCTCCAGCCCGTCCATCTCGGGCATCTGCATGTCCATCAGCACCAGGTCGTAGGCGCGGGTGCGGGTCAGCTCGACCGCACGGGCGCCGTGCTCGGCGCTTTCCACCACCAGGCCGACCGCACGCAGCAGCTCGACCGCCACCTCGCGGTTGATCGGGTTGTCCTCGACCAGCAGCACCCGCTGGCCGGCATGGCGCCTGCGCAGCAGGTTCTCGTCCTCGGCCCTGGCCACCTCCGGCGCCGCGGCGGGCGCCGGGGCGCCACGGCGGCGCAGCACCTGGACCAGCCCGTCGTGCAGCGCCGACGGCGTGATCGGCTTGACCAGCACCGCGTCGCACCGGGCGCCACGGGCCTGCTGCCACATCAGCGGCTCGTCGAAGGCCGTCACCAGGATGCTCGGCGGCATGCCCTCGCCCAGCGTGCGGCGCAGGCGCAGCAGGGTCTCGGCGCCGTCCATCGGCTCCATGCGCCAGTCGACCAGCACCACGTCGAAGGGCTGGCCGCGGGCCATCGCCTCGTCCACGCAGGCCAGCGCGGCCGCCCCGTCGGCCCGGGCCTCGACCTGCAGCCCCAGGTCGACCAGGCGCTCGCCGAGCACGCTCAGCGCTTCGGGCAGGTCATCGACCAGCAGCGCGCGCAGGCCGGTCAGCGGAATCGGCGCGGCCCGCTCGCCCGCCTCGGCGGCTCGCCCCAGCCAGGCGGTGAACCAGAAGCGGCTGCCCTGGCCGGGCTGGCTTTCCACCCCGACGTCACCGCCCATCAGCTGGGCCAGGTGGCGGGTCAGTGCCAGGCCCAGGCCGGTGCCGCCATGGCGGCGCGAGGTCGAGGTGTCGGCCTGCTCGAAGGCCTGGAACAGGCGGCCGATCTGCTCGGCGGCGATGCCCTCTCCGGTGTCGCTGACCTCGAAGCGCACCTGCACCCGCTCGCCCTGTTCACGCAGCAGCTCGCCCCGCAGGCGCACCCAGCCCTGCTCGGTGAACTTGACGGCGTTGCTGAGCAGGTTGATCAGCGCCTGCGACAGCCGGGTCGCGTCTCCGCGCAGGTGGGCCGGCAGGTGGTCGGTGTCGAGCACCAGCTCGAGCCGCTTCTCGCGCGCCCGGGCCGAGACCATGTCGAAGCTGCGCGCCAGCAGCTGGTCGGTCGCGAACTCGGTCTCCTCGAGCACCATCTTGCCCGCATCGATCTTCGACAGGTCGAGGATGTCGTTGATGATCTGCAGCAGGTGGCGGGCCGCGTCGTCGATCTTGCCCAGGCGCTCGTGGTGCAGGCTGTCGCCGCTGTCGCGCAGCAGCAGGTGGGTCAGGCCGAGGATGGCGTTCATCGGCGTGCGGATCTCGTGGCTCATGTTGGCCAGGAAGGCGCTCTTGGCGCGGGTGCTCGCCTCGGCCTCGTCGGCCCGGCGCGCCAGCTCGAGCTGCATCCGGGCGATCTGGCGCTCGCTGGCCTGGCGCTCGCTGTCGTCCACCATCGTCGCGCGGCTGGAGACCAGCCGGCCCTGGTCGTCGTGCTGCGGATCGGCGCTGATGCGCACCGGCAGCAGCTGGCCGTCGGGCCGCACGACGTCGTAGGCGAGGTCACGGGCCCGGCCGCCGAGCAGCCGCTCGGTGAAGTGCCGCCGGTAGGCCGCACGGCTGTCGGCGTCCATCCAGGCGTCCAGGGGCTGGCCCACGACGGCCTCGCGGCGGCAGCCCAGCAGCGTCAGCGCGGTCTCGTTGACCGACGTGACGCGGCCGTCGGGGTCGAGCCCGAGGTAGCCGCATGGGGCGTGGTCGTACAGGTCGGTGATGGCCTGAGCGCGCTGCGCCAGCGCCTGGTTGGCCACGTCGAGCTCGGCGGTGCGCTCGCGCACCTGGGCCTCGAGGCGGCTGTGGTGCTGCTCCAGCGCCTGCTGGGCCCGGACCTGGGCGGTGATGTCCTCGGTCGACAGGATCAGCCCGCCGACCTCGCCCTGTTCGTCGCGCCAGCCCACCAGGGCCGAGCGCCGCCAGGTCTCGCGGCCGTCGGGCGTGTAGCGCAGCCCCTCGCTGCGGGTCGGCGGCCCGCCCTCGAGGATGGCCCGGTGGAGCCGCTTGCCCTCCTCGGGGATCTGCGGGTTGAGCACGTAGTGGTTCATGCCGGTCACGTCGGCATGGCCCTGGCCGTACTCGGCCAGCCAGCGGGCGCTGGTGGCCAGGTAGTTCATGTCGCGGTCGAACATCGCGATGCTGTGCGGCGCATGCCGGATGAACTGGTGCAGCTGCTCGCGCGAGGACTGCAGCGCCTGCTCGGCCGCCTTGCGCACGCTGATGTCGCGGTGCACGCCGACCAGGCCCAGCGAGCTGCCGTCGGGCCCCAGGATGCGGCGCCCGCTGGTCTCGGCCCAGAACACGCTGCCGTCGCGGCGCCGGTAGCGCATCTCGTAGGGCGCGCCCGCATCGACCGCGCCGGCCGGGAAGCGCTGCTGCCCCATGCTCGCGTAGTCGGCCGCATCGGCGTACAGGAACTCGGTGGTGCGCCCGACGACCTCCTCGGGGCCGTAGCCGAACATGCGCACGAAGGCCGGGTTGACCCGCTGGATGCGGCGGTCGTCGCCGGCGAAGACCAGCGCATCATTCAGGCCCTCGAACATGGCCTGTAAGGTGGCGTCGCTGTGGCGCAGCGCGGTGGCCGCCTGGTGCTCCCGGCGGGCGGCGTCGCGTGCGTCACGCACCAGCGCGCGGTGCATCAGGCGGGCGTTGATCAGCAGGGCCAGCATGATCAGCGAGCCCAGGATCGTGATCGGCCGGGTGAAGGCGCCCGGGTAGCTCAGCAGCACCAGCGACACCGACAGCAGCAGCGTCAGCAGGGCCACGCGCAGCCGGCTGATCGAGAGCGCCAGCACCAGCGGAATCCACAGGCCCTGCGGCACGGCCGGCTGGGTGAAGGCCGCGGGCTCGAAGATGAACGGGATGGCCCCGGCCATCACCAGCGGGGCCGCGTCGGCCGCCCAGCGCCGGCCGCGCCCGTAGAGCCAGGCCAGCAGCAGCATCAGCACGGCCACCGTCGCCAGGGCCAGCGTGCGGGCCTGCAGCCAGCCCGCCTCCGACACGACCGGTCCCCGGCGCCCCAGCAGCTCCGGCAGCAGCATGGCCGTCACCAGCAGCGCGCAGCCCCACAAGGTGGCCCGCGTCAGCCGCCGGGCATTCAGATCCAACTTGAGCACTCGGCCCTCCCCATCACGTCACCCGTGCGCCCCTCGGCACGCACTGCGGCACATGTTGCCGCAGTTTCAGCGCAGGGCGGCGCCCGGGACCGTGAAGAAGCCCTGGACCGGGCCGCAGGCTCAGGTGGCGCTGGCCTTGCGCAGGATCACGTAGAGCTCGTCCTTCAAGTGCAGCTTGCGCTTCTTCAGCGCCTCGATCTCCTCATGGGTCGCCGGTTCGATGCGGTTCTCCATGTTCTTGATCTTCTGGTCCAGCTCGTTGTGCTGGTCGAACAGGTGCTGGAAGTGATGGTCGGAGGTCTTCAGGCGGGAGATCAGGTCGCGGTACTCGGGGAACATGGCAACTCCTTGAAAGGATGGAAGGGAAGATGGACTGCACCCAGCCTAAGCCGGCGGCCCCGGACCGGCCTTGACATCGGACAGGGTCCGGCGAGAGGACCGGTGCGTCGATGCCCTCGCGGCGCCTGCCCATAATGCAGGCCCGCCTCACGAATGCACGAATGCAGGAACGCACGGCCGACGCCATGAGCACCGACACCGACCTCATCCCCCTGCCGGCCACCCCGCCGGGCCGCTACCGCCACTACAAGGGCGGCGACTACGAAGTCATCGGCGTGGCCCGCCACAGCGAGACGCAGGAGCCGCTGGTCGTCTACCGCCCGCTGTACGACGACTCCGGCTGGTGGGTGCGCCCGCACGCGATGTTCTTCGGCACCGTGGAGATCGACGGCCGCAGCGTGCCGCGCTTCGCGCCGATGGCGGCCGGCTGAACCCGCACCCACTCCCGGGCACCGGACACCCGCCCGGGCGCGGACCTCAGACGGGAGCCGCCTCGATCACCCGCCGCACCCGCTCCAGGGCGGGCCGCAGCTGGTGCAGCTCGACCGAGCCGAGCGCCAGGCGCAGCGCATGCGGCACCTGGGCGGTGCTCGCGTAAGGCTCGGCCGTCGACACCAGGATGCCCTCGCGCAGCAGCGTCATCGCCACCTGGTCGGCACGGACCTCCTCGGCCAGGGGCAGCCAGGCGAAGTAGGACGCCGGGTGGCGCATCCATGCGAAGCCGGCGAACACCTCGGCGGCGATGCGCTGGCGGGCCCTCGCGTCGCGTCGCTTGGCCGCCTCGAGCCGGGTGACGGTGCCGTCGTCCAGCCAGCGGCAGGCCATCGCCGTCATCACGCCGGGCGTGTTCCAGGTGGTGGCACGGATGGCCCGCTCGATCCTCGACACCCACGGCGCCGGGGCCGCGACGAAGCCGACGCGCAAGCCGGTCGCCACGCTCTTGGACAGCCCCGAGACGTACACCGTCGCCTCCGGCGCCAGCGCGGCCAGCGGCGCGGGCGGATCGGCATCGAGGAAGGCGTAGGCCGCGTCCTCGATGAGCAGCAGGCCGTGCCGGCGCACGATCTCCACCAGCTGCCGCCGCCGGCCCGCCTCCATCACCCAGCCCAGCGGGTTGTGCAGCGTCGGCATGGCGTAGACGGCCCGCACGTGGCGGCGCCGGCACCCGGCCTCCAGCACGTCCAGGTCCGGGCCCTGGCCCGCGGCGGGGATCGCCAGCAGTTCCAGGCGATGGGCCTCGGCGAGCACCTTGAAGCCCGGGTAGGTCAGCGCGTCGACCGCGACCACGTCGCCGGGCTGCAGCAGCGCCATCACCGTCGTCGCCAGCCCGTGCTGCGCCCCGTCGACGATGGCCACCTGCGACGCCGTCAGCGCCAGGCCGCGGCTCGCCAGGTGGCGCGCCACGGCGTCGCGCTCGTGGGGACGGCCGCCGTGCGGCTGGTAGCGCAGCAGCGCCTCCAGATCACCGCAGGACGCCAGCTCGCGCAGCGCCGAACGCAGCAGGTCGGCCTGGCCGGGCAGCGACGGGTGGTTGAAACCCAGGTCCGTCAGCCCCGGCGCGGCGGCGGGCCGGTCGATGCCCAGGCCGCGTGGCAGCGACGTCTCGCGCACGAAGGTGCCACGCCCCTGCTCGCCGGTGACCAGGCCCATGGCCTCGAGCTCGGCATAGACACGGCTCGCGGTGACCAGCGCCAGGCCTTCCCTGGCGGCCAGCGCCCGGTGCGTGGGCAGGCGGGTGCCCGGCGCCAGACGGCCGCCCCGGATGTCGGCCGCCAGCGTGTCGACCAGCGTCTTGTAGCGAGCATGGGCCATGCGTCAATGCATCCATGACAATCATTTGATTGTATTGCTTGCGATGCCCAGAACAGCGTGGTGCTGGAAGCCCAGGCCACGCTGCACGAGGCCTGCAGCGCCGACGTGGTCCTCGTGGGCAGCGGCCTGCAGACGCGTGAAGTCGCCGACGTGCTGGACCAGCCCTTCGTGGCCCGCGGCAACGTGGCCACCGCGGGCGGCTGCCTCGCGTCGGTCTACCTGGCCGCCTGGGTGATCGCCCGGCAGGAAGGGGTCGACGCGGCCCGCAGCGCGATCCACGACGTCGCCCCGGTGGGGGAGAAGGAGGAGCATGTCGAGCGGGCGATGCGCCACGTCATGCCCTTCCTCGGCGCGCCGGCCTGATCCCGCCGCGGCAGGGCTGGCGAACGGGTGGAGCGGCGGGGCTGCCGCGCTAACGAGCGTGAAAAGGTGCGATCACCGTGACGTCAATGGCTTGACCATCACGCACGTAAGGCTGGTATTGCGCCTTCCATGCCGCCTTGACGAAAGCTTCATCCAGATTGGTGTGACCACTGGATTCCAGGCGATCGACTTTCTGCGCGCGGCCGTCGCTGTCGACATGGATGCGCAGGACGCAGGTCCCGGCAGGCCGCCCGTTCGTGATGTTGTAGAAGTAAGAAATGGCCATGGGCTTGACCGGCTTCACCTCTTCGATGGCGACGACGGTCGCGGGCCACGGCACGCGTGCAGCCGGCGGGGTGGCACAACCCGCCAGCATGGCAACGCAGCACGCCAACGGCAGCGACACTTGCTTCAAGAACATTCCCTGTACTCCTCTTGTTGAAAAGTTCGCTGACGATGATGAACAGCCAGGACGCCCCACGTCCCACACAGATGCGGAGACAGACAGGAGCCGCCGTCTAGCCCGTCACCCGCCAGATCACGTTGCCCACGTCATCGGCCACCAGCAGGGAGGCGCGGTCGGGGCCGATGGCGACGCCGACGGGGCGGCCCCGGGAGACCGTCTCGTCGGGGGCCAGGAAGCCGGTGAGCAGGTCGCGCGGGGGGCCGGCCGGTCGACCGTCGACGAAGGGCACGAAGATCACCTTGTAGCCGCTGAGGGTGCTGCGGTTCCAGGAGCCGTGCTGGCCGATGACCATGCCGTCGGGGAAACCGGGCAGGGTGCCGGCGGGCAGCCAGCACAGGCCGAGCGAGGCGGTGTGGCCGCCCAGCGCGTAGTCGGGCTCGAGGGCCTGGGCCACGGCGACGGGGTCCTGCGGCACGCGGTCGTCGACGGTGCCGCCCCAGTAGCTGTAGGGCCAGCCGTAGAAGCCGCCGTCGCGCACGGAGGTGAGGTAGTCGGGCGGGGTCTCGTCGCCCAGGCCGTCCCGTTCGTTGACCACGGTCCAGAGCTGGCCGGTGGTGGGCTCCCAGGCCAGGCCGACGGGGTTGCGCAGCCCGGCGGCGAAGATGCGGCGGTGGCCGCTGACCAGGTCCAGCTCGTGGATGCAGGCGCGGTCGACCTCGGCGTCCAGGCCGTCCTCGCCGATGTTGCTGAGCGAGCCCACGCCGATGTAGAGCTGCTGGCCGTCGGCACTGGGCAGCAGGCTGCGGGTCCAGTGGCCGCCGGGCTTGAAGGTGGTCAGCAGGCGCCCCGGGGCGGCGAGGCGGGTCGCGCCGGTGGCATAAGGAAAGGCGAGCACGCCGTCGGTGTTGCCGACGTAGAAGGTCTCGCCCAGCAGCGCCATGCCGAAGGGCTGGCTCAGGCCTTCGAGCAAGGTGGTGCGGACCTCGGCCACGCCATCCCCGTCGGCGTCGCGCAGCAGCGTGATGCGGTTGGGGCTGATGCCGGCGGCCGCCGCACGTTTCATCGTGCTGACCATCGCGTAGTCGAACAGGGAGTTGACGGCACCGGGCAGGAAGCAGGCCTCGGAGACGGTGACGTCGCCGTTGGGCAGCACGAGCATCCAGCGTGGGTGGTCGAGGCCGGTGGCGTAGGCCTGCACCTGCAGGCCGGGCGCGGCCACGGGCTTCTGCCCGGGACCCCAGCCCTGGGCGGTGGGCATCTTCAGCGTGGGCAGGCGGCCCTGCGGCCGGGCCTCGGGAATGGTGGGCGAGGGTCCCATCGCCGGGCGGGGCGTGCTGCCGTGCAGCCGCCGCCACACGATGGCCGCCTCGCCGACCCGGGCGACCACCCGGGCCATCACCTGCGCCAGAACACCGGATCCGCTCATGCCACCCCTCCTGTTGTCTGCACGCATGTTAGGCGCAAGTGCGCCCGGCGCCGCGTCGTGAACTCAAGCGGCCTTGCCGCCCCGCATCGCGTCATCCAGGTGCAGCACCGCCATCGCGTTGCTGGCGGTGGTCGCCAGGGTGTTGACGGTGCCGGTGCGCAGGCCGCCGAGCACGGCCGTGACCTTGCTCGATTCGGCGGCGATGGCGATGACGTTGGGGATGCGGCGCAGGTCGGTCGCGCTCAGGCCGACCACGCGGCCCTGGATCGGCGTCATCGCGGGCTGGCCGTGGATGTCGATGAAGTCGTAGCCCATCATGTCGCCGACGGTGCCCACCCGCTTGGCCTCGGCGATCTCCTGGGCGCTGAACCAGCCCATGCGCACCATGTTGCTGTCCTCGCTCATGTCGCCGATGCCCACCAGCGCGACGTCGGCGCGGCGCGCCTTGTCCAGACTCTGGCGCACGGTGTCGTTCTCGAGCAGGGCGGTGCGCACGGCGGGGTCGTCGATCATCGCCGGCGCGTAGAGGGTCTCGCTCTCGCCGCCGAAGCGGGCGGCCAGGCGGCGGCAGATGTGGTCGGGGTTCATCGTCTCGCCACCGCGGTAGCTGCCGCCGATGGCGCAGACGAAGGTGGCCGCCCGGCGGGTCGCGCTCATCGCATGCTCGCTGACCGCGCTGACGTTGCGGCCCATGCCGACGGCGACGATCGCGCCGTCGCTCAGGTTGCGGTCCAGCCAGGTGGCGACCAGGCCGGCCAGCAGCGCACGCTGCTTCTCCGGGTCCTGGTGGTCGACCGACAGCAGCGCCCGGCTGATGCCGAAGCGGCGCACCAGCTCACGCTCCAGGTCCACGGTGAGGGTCGGGTGGTGCTGCACCCGGATCTCGACGATGCCCAGCTCCTGGGCCCGCTTGAGCATGCGGCCCACGGTGGCACGGCTGATGCCGAAGCGGCGCGACAGCTCCTCCTGCGTCTGCCCGTCGACGTAGTACAGCGTGGCGATGCGGGTCAGCTCTTCCATCGACATGGACGAGGACGGGGCAGCGGTCTGCGGGGCACGGGGGCGAGGGGCTTCGGTCATGGAGCGTGATTGTGCGCGAGGGCTCGCCACGGCGGCCCCGGCGCACACCAGCACCCCGGGCGAGGCTCAGCGGCGGCGCAGGCGGTCCTCGTGGGCCGACAGCGCATCCAGCTTCGATTGCGAACGCGGTTCGAAGGAACTGCCGATGAAGGCCTGCACGATGGCCTTGGCCAGCTCCACTCCCACGACGCGCGCACCGATCGTGATGATCTGGGCGTCGTTGCTCTTGCTGGCACGCTCGGCCGAATAGGTGTCGTGGGCCTGCGCGGCGCGGATGCCCGGCACCTTGTTGGCCGAGATCGCCATGCCGATGCCGGTGCCGCAGAACAGCAGGCCACGCTCGGCCTCGCCGCGCGCCACGCCTTCGGCCAGCGCCACGCCGATGTCGGGGTAGAGCACCGGGGCGTTGTCGTGCGTGCCGTAGTCCTGCACCTCGTGGCCCTGGGCGGTCAGCTCGGCCTTGATGGCGTCCTTCATCTGGCAGGCGGCTTCGTCGCAGCCGATGGCGATCTTCATGACGGGTCTCCTGTGGGATGCCCGGCGCCCGCAGCGCACTGAGCATCTGATCTGTTGGTGAGCGGATTAGCGCATGCATCTTGCGCATTTGTCAAACGCATGATCATGTGATCACAGCCAGCAGACCCATCGCTCGGCGGCAGCTGAAGTCGATTTCCCTATGAAAGGCCTTTGAAAAGGGTGGTCACCGGGTATTCCCTGAGCCCATTCTCACGCAGCTTCAGGACTCACTCGCTTGCGCATCCGCTCATCATCAAATACATTTGATCAACATCAGAGCCCATGACCGAGCCGCGCCCATGTCAGCATCGGCCGCGCCGGCAGCCCCCAGGAGACAACCCCCATGGCCCTCAATCGTGTCATCAACAACCCCGACCTCGTCGTCGAAGACATGCTCACCGGCTGGCTGCATGCCCATGCCGACAGCGTCTGCGCGACCGACGAGAACCCGCGCGTGGTCAAGCGGGTGCAGTCGCCCGAGGCCGGCAAGGTCGGCGTGGTGACGGGCGGTGGCTCGGGCCATGAGCCGGCGTTCATCGGTTACGTCGGCGACGGCATGGTCGACGCGGTGGCGATCGGCGAGATCTTCTCGTCGCCCACCGCCCGCAGCTTCCTCGACGCGATGCGCGCGGCCGACGGCGGCGCGGGCGTGGCCTGCCTGTACGGCAACTACGCCGGCGACAACATGAACGTCAAGATGGCCATCCAGATGGCCGAGCGCGAGGGCATCGTCGTGCGCACCGTGGTGGCCAACGACGACGTGCCATCCGCGCCCAAGGGCGACGAGGCCCGCCGCCGCGGCGTGGCCGGCGAGATCTTCCTGTGGAAGGTGGGCGCGGCCAAGGCGGCCCAGGGCGCCAGCCTCGACGAGGTGATCGCCGCGTCGCGCAAGGCCATCGACCGCACGCGCAGCATCGGCATCGGCCTGTCGGCCTGCGTGATCCCGGCGGTGGGCCACGCCAACTTCACGATCGAGCACGGCACGATGGAAGTCGGCATCGGCCACCACGGCGAGCCCGGCATCGACGTGCGCGCCACCGCCAGCGCGGCCGAGATGGCCGAGATGATGTTGAAGGTGGTGCTGCCGGATCTGCCCTTCGGCCGCGGTGACCGCGTCGCGGTGCTGGTGTCGGGCCTGGGCGCCACGCCGCTGATGGAGCAGTACATCCTGTACGGCGAGATCCGCAAACGCCTGGCCGAGCAAGGCATCACGGTGGCCTTCAACCAGGTCGGCAACCTGTTCACCTCGCTGGAGATGATGGGCGTGACGCTGACGCTGATGCAGCTCGACGAGGAGCTGGAAGCCTGCCTGAAGCACCCCTGCCACTGCGTGGGACTGACGGTGGCGGGCCAGGCTTCGGCCGGCCGCGCCTACACCGGCTCGGCCACGGCGCGAGCGAGCGGTCCGGTGGCCACGCGCGCTGCAGTCGCCGCACGCACCGCGGTCGGCCCGGCGCTCGCGCTGGAAAGCACCGGCGCCCTGGTGCGCGACCTGATCGACACCATCGTCGCCAACCGCCAGTACCTCAGCGACATCGACGGCCTGATCGGCGACGGCGACCACGGCATCAACATGGCCAAGGGCTTCACCGGCTGCGGCACGCGGCTCGACGCGCTGGGCGACGCGGCGCAGTCGCTGCCCGCCGCGCTGGAGCAGCTGTCCAAGGCGCTGATGGACGACATCGGCGGCTCGATGGGCCCGCTCTACGGCAACTTCTTCCTCGGCTTCGTCAACACGCTGGAGCCGCACACCCTGCTGGACGCGGCGCTGTTCGGTGATGCGCTGGCCGCGGCGGTCGCCAACGTGCAGGCCATGGGCAACGCCCAGGTCGGCGACAAGACGCTGATGGACACGCTGATCCCGGCGCTGGCGGCGTTCCAGGCCGCGCATGCGGGCGGCGCCGACTTCAGCGCCGCCTTGTCCGCGATGAGCGCGGCGGCCGAGGCTGGCAAGGATTCCACGAAGGCGCTGCAGGCCCGCATCGGCCGCTCGGCCCGGCTGGGGCCGCGCTCGATCGGCGTGCTCGATGCCGGCGCCACCTCGTGCTGCCTGATCCTGCAGACGCTGGCGCGCTCGCTGCAGCAGCGCCTGGCGGGCTGACGCCGGCCGCATCGCCCAGCCCCCGTTTCCCTCCCGATCCGAACGGCCCCGCAGGCCGCCGATGCGGCCCTGCGGGGCGTCCGCTCGTCCCTGTCCGACCCGCTCCTCTGCCTCCACCTGCCGGAATCCATCGCATGACCGCACCGACCCGAACCACCCTGGCCAACGCGCTGCGCGTGCTGGCGATGGACGCCGTCCAGCAAGCCAACTCCGGCCACCCCGGCATGCCGATGGGCATGGCCGACATCGCCGAAGCGCTGTGGCGCCACACGCTGCGCCACAACCCGGCGAACCCGAAGTGGCCGAACCGCGACCGCTTCGTGCTGAGCAACGGCCACGGTTCGATGCTGCTCTACGGCCTGCTGCACCTCACGGGTTATGACCTGCCGATCGAGCAGATCAAGCGCTTCCGCCAGCTGCACAGCCAGACGCCGGGCCACCCCGAACTCGGCTACACGCCGGGCGTCGAGACCACCACCGGCCCGCTCGGCCAGGGCATCGCCAACGCGGTCGGCCTGGCGCTGGCCGAGCAGCTGCTCGCGGCCGAGTTCAACCGCGACGGCCTGCCGGTGGTCGACCACCACACCTACGTCTTCCTCGGCGATGGCTGCCTGATGGAAGGCGTGAGCCATGAGGCCTGCTCGCTGGCCGGCACCTGGGGCCTGGGCAAGCTGGTCGCGTTCTGGGACGACAACGGCATCTCGATCGACGGCCACGTCGAAGGCTGGTTCACCGACGACACGCCCGGCCGCTTCGAAGCCTACGGCTGGCAGGTGATCCGCGGTGTCGACGGCCATGACCCGGCCGCGCTCGATGCGGCCATCGCCGCCGCCCGTGCCGAGTCGGCCAAGCCGACGCTGATCTGCTGCAGGACCGTGATCGGCAAGGGCTCGCCCAACAAGGCCGGCACGCACGACAGCCACGGCGCGCCGCTGGGCACCGCCGAGATCGCCGCCTCGCGCGCCGCACTGGGCTGGACGCACGCGCCGTTCGAGATCCCGGCCGAGGTCGGCGCCGCGTGGGATGCACGTGAAGCCGGCGCGCGGGCCGAAGCGGCGTGGAACGAGTCGTTCGCCGCCTACGAACGTGCGCACCCGGCGCTGGCCGCCGAGTTCCGGCGCCGCATGGCCGGCGAGCTGCCGGCCGGCTTTGCCGATCTGGCCGAGGCCGCACTCGCCCAGGTCGTCGACCAGGGCGAGACCATCGCCAGCCGCAAGGCCAGCCAGAACGCGATCGCCGCGCTGGTGCCGGCGCTGCCGGAGATGGTCGGCGGCTCGGCCGACCTGGCTGGCTCCAACCTGACGCTGTGGCCGCAATCGCGCAACGTGATGTCGCCCGAAGGTGGCAACTACGTGCATTACGGCGTGCGCGAGTTCGGCATGGCCGCGATCATGAACGGCCTGACGCTGCACGGCGGCCTGCGCAGCTTCGGCGGCACCTTCCTGATGTTCAGCGAGTACGCGCGCAATGCGCTGCGCATGGCCGCGCTGATGAAGCTCAACCCGATCTACGTCTTCACGCACGACTCGATCGGCCTGGGCGAGGACGGCCCGACGCACCAGCCGGTCGAGCAGACCGCCACGCTGCGGCTGATCCCGAACATGGACGTCTGGCGCCCGGCCGATGCGGTCGAGACGCAGGTGGCGTGGACCGCGGCGATCGAGTCGACCGACCACCCGACCAGCCTGATCCTGAGCCGCCAGAACCTGCCGCACAACGCGCGCAGCGCCGAGCAACTGGCCGCGATCCGCCGCGGCGGCTACGTGGTGAGCGAGGCTTCGGGCGGCGCCGCGCGCGCCGTGATCATCGCCACCGGCAGCGAGCTGGGCCTGGCGATCGCCGCGCAGAAGCAGCTCGCCGCGCAAGGCGTGCCGGTGCGCGTGGTGTCGATGCCGTCGACCAACGTGTTCGACCGGCAGGACGCCGCCTGGCGCGACAGCGTGCTGCCAAAGGGCCTGCCGCGCGTCGCGGTCGAGGCGGGCGTGAGCGATTTCTGGCGCAAGTACGTGGGCCTGGAAGGCGCCGTGGTCGGCATCGACCGCTTCGGCGAATCGGCCCCGGCGGGCGAACTCTACAAGTTGTTCGGCGTCACCGCCGACGCGGTGGCGGCGGCCACGCTGGGCGTGCTCGGCGTGTCGGCCAAAGCGGGCAGCCGGGTCGCGCCGGTGGCGGCGCACGGCCAGCAGATCTGGCTCGACAAGCTCTCGCGCAGCCTGGTGGCCAGCGGCGAGCTGCAGCGCTGGGTCGACGAGCACGCGGTGGCCGGCGTCACCAGCAACCCGGCGATCTTCGCGCAGGCGCTGGCCGATGACGCGGCCTACGCGCCGGCATTGGCCGAACTGCGCGGCGTCGAGCCGGATCTGGAGCGCCGCTTCGAGTTGCTTGCGATTCCCGACGTGCAGGCCGCCTGCGACGTGCTGCGCCCGCTGTACGAACGCAGCCACGGTGATGCGGGTTACGTGAGCTTCGAGGTCTCGCCCAGCCTGTCGCGCGATGGTGCCGGCACGCTGGCCGCGGCGCGCCGCCTGTGGGCACAGATCGCACGTCCCAACGCGATGATCAAGATCCCCTCCACGCCCGATTGCCTGGAGGCGATCAGCGCCGCGCTGGCCGACGGCATCAACATCAACGTGACGCTGATGTTCTCGCCGCGCCAGGTGCGGCAGGTGTTCACGGCCTGCACCGAAGGCCTGCGCCGCCGCCACGCCGCGGGGCTGCCGCTGGCCGCCGTGCGCTCGGTCGCCAGCCTGTTCGTCAGCCGGGTCGACACGCTGGTCGATGCCCAGCCGGGCGCGTCGACCGACGGCCTGAGTGGTGAGGTCGGCATCGCCAATGCCCGCGCGGCCTACGCCACCTGGCTCGACACCTACGGTGGCGCGGCCTTCGCCGGCCTGCGCGCGGCCGGCGCCACGCCGCCGCTGTGCCTGTGGGCCAGCACCGGCGTGAAGAACCCGGCCTGGCGCGACACCTGCTACGTCGAGGCGCTGATCGGCCCGCGGACCGTCAACACCGTGCCCGACGCGACGCTGGCCGCCTTCGCCGACCACGGCGAGACGGCGCGCACGCTCGACACCGACCTGCCCGGCGCGTGGGCGGTGCTGGCCCGGGCCGCGGCGGCAGGCATCGACCTGGACACGCTCGGTGAGCAGCTGCAGGCCGAAGGCCTGAAGCAGTTCGAGCAGGCCTTCGAGCGGCTGCTGCAGTCGGTGCGCTGAGCTGAGCTGAGCTGAGCGGGGCTGAGCTCAACGGGACGGGGCGGAGTGTGGCGGGGCGCTTCAGCGGCCGTCGGCCGGCAGGCGGCCGAGCAGGGCTCGGCGGCAACCCTCAAGTTGCCGGCCGATCCGCCGAAATGAGGTTGCGCAGCCTTTCTGCCCAGCCGCGCGGATCGCCGTACCGGGCATGTTCCTGCCTCAACCGACCGGTTCCTGCATGTCACCGACTCCCGCCGTGCCCACCCGCCTGCCAGCCCTCGTGCTGCTGGTCGGGCTGTGCATCTCCGCGGCGGCCGGCCTGGCGCTGCAGCACGGCGTCGAGGCCCGAGCGGACACGCTGCTGCAGCACAACGCCGAGCGGGTGGCAGAGGAGATCGAACGGCGCTTCCGCCTGCCGCTGTACGGCCTCAGGGGCGCCGCCAGCTTCCTCGCCGCGAGCCCGCAGGCCGGCCGCGAGGCCTTCCGCATCCATGTGGCGTCGCGTGACCTGCCCCGGGAATTCCCGGGGGTGCGGGGCTTCGGTTTCATCCAGCGGGTCACGCCCGGACAGCTGCCGGGCTTCATCGCTGCCCAGCGGGCCGACGGCGCACCGGATTTCAGCCTGAAGCGCCTGAGCGGGCAGCCCGCTGACGAACACTACGTGATCCGCTTCATCGAGCCGATGCAGGCCAACCGGGGTGCACTGGGCCTCGATGTGGGCTCGGAGTCGCGTCGGCGCACGGCCTTCGAGCATGCGATCGCCTCCGGACAGCCCTGGATGACCCAAGTGATCACGCTGGAACAGGACCCCTTGCGGCGTCCCGGCTTCCTGCTGTACCTGCCGGTCTTCACGCGGGACGCTCCCCAGGCCAGCACCGAGCAGCGCCAGGCCGCCCTGGTCGGCCTGCTCTATGCGCCCATCGTGGCCACCGAGCTGCTCGACGGGCTGGTCCAGCGCGACCCGGAAGAACCCGAACATCAGATCGACGTCACGCTGTCCGACGCCGAGCTCGACGATCCGGCCGCTGCGCGGATCTTCGACTCGCGAGCCGCAGGCCTCAGGCCGAGCCGCTTCGAGGCCCGCAAGCGGGTGCGACTGTCGGGGCACACCTTCAATCTGCTGGTCAGCGGTA
The DNA here is from genome assembly GCF_003201595.1 of Sphaerotilus hippei. GTDB lineage: Bacteria > Pseudomonadota > Gammaproteobacteria > Burkholderiales > Burkholderiaceae_C > Sphaerotilus > Sphaerotilus hippei. Next base: position 86,131 of record NZ_QJJS01000014.1, read on the forward strand.
CCCCCGAATTCGAGCGGCACGCCCGCAGCGCCTCGCCCTGGCTGGCCCTGGCCATCGGCGTGCTGGCCAGCACGCTGCTGGCCGTGCTGCTGAGCCAGCAGACGCTGGGCCGGCGCAACGCCGAGGTACGGGCCCGGCGCATGAGCGCCGACCTGGCGCGCCTGTCCCGGGTCGCCCGCGACACCTCCAACGCGGTGATCATCACCGACACGCGGCGGCGCATCACCTGGGTCAACCACGGCTTCGAGCGGCTCACCGGCTACCGCTTCGACGAGGTGATCGATCGCACCCCCGCCGAGCTGCTGCAGTTCGAGGGCACCGATCCGGGCTGCATCCGGCGCATGCGCGCAGCGCTCGATGCCGGGCAGGCCTTCGGCGGCGAGATCTGCAACCGGGACAAACACGGCGACCTGCACTGGATCGAGCTCGACATCCAGCCTCTGCACGACGGCGAGGGCCGGCTCACCGGCTTCTTCTCCATCCAGTCGGACGTGACCGAGCGCAAGCTGACCGAGGCCGCGCTGCGGGCCAGCGAAGCCTTCCTGGACAAGGCCGGCCGCATCGGCGGGGTCGGAGGCTGGTCCTTCGACCTGAACACGCGCACGCTGCGCTGGACCGAACAGACCGGCCGCATCCTGGGTTTCGAGCCGGGCCACCTGCCGACCGTGCAGGACGTGTTCCAGTGCTGCGACGAGGCGACCCGCCAGCGGCTGCAGCAGGCGATCGAGACCCGCTTCGCCGCAGGCGCCGACCGTGACCTCGAGCTGGCCATCACCACGGCACGAGGAGCGGCCCTCTGGGTGCGCCTGGTGGCCGAGGGCGAGTATGCCGACGGCGGCATGGCACGCATCGTGGGCACGCTGCAGGACATCACCGCCCGCCGGGCGATGGAGGACGACGTGCGGCGCAACGCCGCGCTGCTGCGCGGTGCGATCGACACGCTCGACGAGGCCTTCGTGCTCTACGACCCGCAGGACCGCATCGTGTTCTGCAACGACAAGTACCGGCAGATCTACCCCACGATCAGTCACATGCTCCAGCCCGGTGCCCGCTTCGAGGACATCATCCGGGCCGCCGCGCAGCGGGGGCAGGTGCCGGCGGCCATCGGGCAGGTCGAGCCCTGGGTGGCCGAACGCCTGGCGCAGCACCGGCAGGGCAACACCGACCTGGTGCAGCACCTCGACGACGGGCGCATCCTGCGGGTGGTGGAGCGGCGCATGCACGACGGCCACACCGTGGGCTTTCGCATCGACATCACCGACCTGGTCCGGGCCACCGAAGCGGCCGAGCGGGCCAATCTGGCCAAGTCCGAGTTCATCGCCACCATCAGCCACGAGCTGCGCACGCCGCTGCAGTCCATCATGGGCTTCTCGGACCTGGGCATGCATTTCGCGCAGGACCAGGAGCAGTTCCGGCAGATGTTCACCGACATCCACGCCGGCGGCCAGCGCATGCTGACCCTGGTCAACGGCCTGCTCGATGTCGCCAAGATCACCGAGGGCGATCGCACGCTGCAGCTGCGCCCGGCCAACCTGGCGCAGCTGGCCACCGACGTGGCGCGTGAACTGCACAGCCTGGCCGACCAACGGCAGGTGCGGCTGCAGCTGCAGCGCGCCGACCCGCTGCCGCAGTGGCCGGTGGAGGTCGACGGCTTCCGGCTGCAGCAGGTCATCCGCAACGTGCTGGCCAACGCGATCCGGTTCTCGCCCGCAGGCAGCACCGTCGAGATCGACGGGCAGGCCACGGCCGCCGGCGTGACGCTGACGATCCGGGACCATGGCCCCGGCATTCCCGCGGACGAACTCGAGACCATCTTCGACGCCTTCGTCCAGTCCAGCCGCACCCGCGACGGCGCGGGAGGCACCGGACTGGGCCTGACCATCAGCCGCAAGATCATGCGTGCCCATGGGGGACGCATCGAAGCCGGCAATGCCCCCGACGGGGGCGCCCTGATGCGACTGCATCTTCCCGCTGCCCCCGCGCAGCCCCTGGACGCACGGACCACCGCATGACCACCCCCCCTGCCGCGACCGCCCCGAGCATGAATCACACCGTGCTCACCATCGAGGACCAGCCCGACATCCGCCGGCTGATCCGCATGACGCTCGAGTTCAAGGGCTTCCAGGTGCTGGAGGCCGGCGACGGGGAACAGGGCCTGGCCCTGGCCCGCAGCCGCGCGCCCGACCTCATCCTGCTGGACGTGATGATGCCCGGCATGGACGGGCTGAGCGTCAGCAAGATCCTGGCGCAGGACCCCGCGCTGCGGCAGATCCCGGTGGTGATGATCTCCGCGCTCGGCCGCGCCGACGACGTGGCCCAGGGCCTGGAGACGGGCGTGCGCGCCTACCTCGTCAAGCCGTTCAGCCCCTGGGAGCTGCTCGACCTGACCCATCGACTGCTCAACGAAAGCAAGGCCACGTCATGAAGCAGACCTCCGCACCCACACCCGCACCGGCAGGCGCCAGCGCGGGCAGGCCTTTCCCGTGGCTGCGGCTCGGGGCCGCCAGCCTGACGCTGCTGGCGCTCGCCGCCGGCGCGCCCTGGCTGCTCGAGGTCGCCTGGCCGGCCCTGGGCCTGTCCCCGGCCTCGGGCCTGCCGGCGGCGGCGCTGCTGGGCCTGCTGGGCACGCCGCTGCTGGAGGCGCTGGGCCGGCGGCTGCTGCGCGGGATCGGCCGGAGCCGGCCGAGCGGCATGCCCCGGGCGCACCTGCTGCAGGAGGTCCGCGACATGTCCCCCTACCTCGGCCTGATGGACCGGCAGCTCGACACCGCCCTGCAGGACTACGAAGAGGTGACGCTGAAGGTGATCGACCGGATCAGCTCGATCCACCAGGTCTCCGTCGAGCAGTTCGAGCGCATCCGCACCACCGAGGCCAACAGCGAGGCCCTGGTGCGCACGATGCAGGAGAAGTCGATGGTCGACACCCAGCTGGGCTCCATCCTGCAGATGTTCGTCGAGAGCCAGGAGAAGGACGTCGAGAACAACCTCGAGCGCATCAAGCGGCTGCAGGGCGTCAGCGGCCTGGTGCCGCTGGTGGACGTGATCGCCCAGGTGGCGCGCCAGACCAACTTCCTCGCCATCAACGCCGCGATCGAGGCGGCCCGGGCGGGCGAGTCCGGGCGCAGCTTCTCGGTGCTGGCCGCCGAGATCCGCGGGCTGGCCCAGCGCACCGCCGAGGCGGCGGCCGACATCAGCGAGCAGATCGGCCTGGCCACCCGCGGCATCGACAAGGAGCTGGCCGACGCGGTGCAGGCCTCCGAGCGCCAGACCACGACCAGCAACATGCGCAAGGTCATCGCCGACATCGGCGAGATGCAGACCCGCTTCAGCGACTCGGTGTCGCAGCTGGCGCTCCACCAGGTGATCACCGAGATCAAGGTCGGCCACCAGGCGATCGAGGAGCAGCTGACCGACGCCCTCGGCCAGATGCAGGAGCAGGACGTGATGCGCCAGCGGGTGGGCGGGGTGCAGGGCGCGCTGCACGACCTCGACGCCCACCTGCAGGGCCTGGCCGAACACCTCCAGCAGCGCACCTGGCAGCCCGACGCCGGCCCGTCGATGAAGGTCAGGCTGGAGTCTCAGCACCGCCACTACGTCACGCAGGCGCAACGCCAGGTCCATGCCGGCGTGGCCGGGCAGAGCCGGGCCGGCACCCCGGCCGAGCCGCTGATCGAGCTGTTCTGACGCCGCGCGCCGGCCGGACCCGGGGGTGGGTCCGGGCGCCTCAGCGGTAGCCTTCTTCCCGAAGCACCTGGTGGACCACCGGCCGCGCCTTCATTCTCGCCAGGTGGGCGGCGAGGCCCGCAGGCATCGCCAGCCCGATGCGCTCGGCCCAGAACTCGGTGTAGAACAGCGCCGCATCGGCGATCGAGAAGGCCCCGCAGACCCAGCCGCCCTGATCGGCATGCGCGGCGAGCTGGCGGTCGAGCAGGTCGAAGCCTTCGCTCACCAGCGCCCGGCCGCGCGCCTGCAGCCGTTCACGCCGGGCGGCGGCCGACGGGCCGGCCTCGTCGCCCTCCAGCAGATGGGCCTCGGGCGTGAAGATGCGGGTGTAGCCCTGGCCGTGCACGGTGCCGACCACGTGGTTGACGGTGGCCAGCACCCGGGCCTGGGCGGCCGGCTCCTCGGGCAGCAGGCCGGCACGCGGGTGGGTCCGGCCCAGCCACCAGGCGATCGACAGCCAGTCGGTCAGCGCCTGGCCGTCGGGCAGCACCAGCGTCGGGATGGTGCCCTTCGGGTTGAGCGCGAGGTAGCCGGGGCGGCGGTGCTCGCCGGCCGGCAGGTGGACGACGTGGACCTCGAAGGGCAGCTCGAGCGTCTCGAGCAGCACGTGGATTCCGGTGCTGCAGGAGCCCGGGGTCATGTGGAACTGCATCGTGGCCATCGTCGTGCGGCGCCCGTTCAGTAGACGATGGCGAACAGCTCGGGCTCACGGCGGCGCAGCTTGTCGAGCAGCACCAGCGTGGCGGGCACGAGTGCGCAGACCGCATACCAGACGATGTCGCGGCGCGGCTCCTGCCCGGCCTGCAGCGCCTGGTGCACCGCCCCCCAGCCGGCCCAGTCGATCTGCGGCAGGCGCAGGTGCAGGATGGGCGGCAGGTGCGCCATGGTGTTGGCCATGATGCTCAGCTGCAGCTCGATCGCCGCCAGCGTGTTGGGGCTGGCGAACAGCTCGTCGGCGCCTTGCATCTCGACCACCAGGTCGAGGATGGCCTCGCCGGTGTGGCTGATGATCTCGAACAGGGAATGGGTGTACATGGCGGGGTTTCAGTCGTGCAGGCCGTCCAGCCCGCGGAAGATCGCGCAGCGCTGGAACACCTCGACCGAGGGCAGCACCTGCTTGTGGTGGCAGTACTTGGCGACGAGCTTGGCCAGGCCCTTGATGTCGCGCCCGCTGGCCTCGGGGTAGGCCTCGGCCAGCCAGGCGAGCCGGGTCTCGTCGAGCGCCAGGGCGAACTGCCCGGCCATGACGCGCCAGATGCGCTCGCGCGCCGCGCGGTCGGGCGAGTGGTAGCGGATCAGCGCGATGCAGCGGCTGACGATGGCCTCGTCGATGTCGTCGATGCGGTTGGTGGTCAGGAAGAGCAGGCCGTTGAAGTACTCCAGCACGCGCAGGAACACGCCCACCACCGCGTTGGCGGCGATGTCGTCGCTGCGCTTCCTGATGTAGACGTCGGCCTCGTCGATCAGCATCACCGCGCCCCAGCGCTGGGCGCGGGTCAGCGCCTCCTTCAGCGCGCTCTCCATCGCGGCCACCGACAGCCCGAGCTGGCCGGAATGCACACGGTAGAGCGGGCGGCCGATGACCTCGGCGTAGACCTCGGCCGTCAGCGTCTTGCCCACCCCCGGCGGGCCCGCGCACAGCACGGTGGTGCCACCGCTCTTGCCCGCGACGATGTCGTCCATCAGCACGTCCATCTCGGCCGTCAGGATGTCGATCAGGTCGGTCTGCTCACGCGGCAGCACCAGCTTGCCCTTGAGCTCAGGCGTGTAGACATGCGGCTCGATGTCGTCCACGTGCACCCACAGGTGCTGGTGCAGCTCGAGGTGGAACATGAACAGATAGGCGTGCACCGGCAGGCGCGAGAACAGCGGACCGTCCTGGCCCACCTCGTTGCGGAGCCGCTCGCGCAGCGCCTTGACCTCGTCCTCGTATTCATAGTCGCTGCTCTTGCCGGCCTTGCGCAGGTAGGGGCCGACCACGTCGCCGGCCGCGTCCAGCGCGGTCGAGCGCGGGGGCAGGATGCCTTCGTCGTTGACCAGCTTGCTCAGCCCGCCGCCGGAGGCCAGCACGATGCGGTCCTTGCGCGCCCAGTCGGTGTCGCGGTGGGTGGCGTTCGGGTCCTCGGCGTGGAAGCCGATGCCGCTGCCGTTGAACAGCGCGCCGTAGCGACCTCGCCACTCGATGTAGCGCTCGAGCGAGGCATCGGCGGCGGCCAGCAGCTCCGGCGTCTCCTTCAGGAAACCCTTGGCGGCGAGCAGCTCGGCGATGGTCGGCCCGGCGGGATGGGCAGCGTGGCGCAGGTCGGCGTCGGCCAGGCGGATGCTCTGGCTCAGCACGGTGGCACGCGCCTGGGCCTTCAGCTCGATCATCAGCTTGGCGTTTTCCTCCGACGAGCCGGCGACGAAGTCGACCCGGGTGACGACCCAGCCCAGCGGCTTGCCCTCGGTGTTGGCGGCGAAGAGCCAGCCGCGCCGGCCGTCGTCGATCAGGTAGCGCAGCAGGGCCGGCAGCAGCGCCTCGAGCTCGCTGCCCGGAGCGAAACGCTGCCCCTGCGCCCCGTGGCGCAGCGCGTGCACCAGGCCACGCAGCTGCGCGGCCCGGCCGGCCAGCGCGCTGCCGGCCTGCAGGTAGAGGTCGGCCAGGAAGTCGAGCGCCTCCAGCGACAGGCTGGAGGCGGCCACCTCGATGCGGTGGCCGTAGCGCAGCTGCTCCTGCAGCCGCTCCAGGCCCGGAAAGGCATCGGTCAGCGCGAGCACGTGGGGGCGATCGAGGTGCAGTTTCATCGGGGCCTCGGAGGCTTCGGCGGGGTCAGGGGGACACGGCGGCGGGCGCCACCGCCGGACCGTCGGGGAGCGATGGCGAGGGCGACAGCGCGGCCCGCAGCAGCAGCGCCAGGTGCACGGCCTCGCGGCCCGCGCCGTCGCGGATCTGGTGGCGGCAGCTGGTGCCGCTGGCCAGGATCAGGTCGTCCGGCGCGGCCGCGCGCACGGCCGGCAGCAGCGCCAGTTCGCCCATGCGCATCGAAGCGGCATGGTGCTCGGCCTCGTAGCCGAAGCTGCCAGCCATGCCGCAGCAGCTCGACTCGATCCACTGCACCTGCAGGCCCGGCACCAGGCCGAGCAGCTTGCGCATCGCCTTGAGCGTGCCGAAGGCCTTCTGGTGGCAATGGCCGTGCACATGCACCGTGCGCTCGAGCGCCCGCCAGGGCAGGGCCAGGCGCCGGGCGTCGTGTTCACGCACCAGGAACTCCTCCATCAGGAAGACCTGGCGCTCGAGCTTCTTCACCGACCCGGGCGGCAGGCGCAGCAGGTGCACCTCGTCGCGCAGCATCGTCAGGCAGGAAGGCTCCAGGCCGATCACCGCGCGGCCCGCGTCCAGGTGCGGCTCCAGCGCCTGCAGCAGCCGGCCGGCGTGGGCGCGGGCCTCGTCGACCAGCCCGGCCGAGAAGGCGGTGCGCCCGCAGCACAGCGCGCCGCCATCGGCCGCCCGCAGCAGGTGGACGCGCAGGCCCGCGGCCTGCAGCACCACCACGGCCGCCTCGGCCACCTCCGGATCGAGATGGTTGGCAAAGCAGTCGACCAGCAGGACCACTTCACGGGCCGGACCGGCCTGGGGCAGCGGGGTCGGGGTCGGCCGATCCAGGAACGGACGCGCCGCCAGGCGCGGCAAGGAGCGCGCGGCGGCGATGCCGGTCAGCCGCTCGCCGAGCCGCGCCACCCAGGGCAGGCGATCGCGCCAGACCAGCAGCGAACGCAGCGGCCGCAAGCGCGGCAGGTGGAGGGGCAGGGCGGCAAAGAAGCGGGTGCGCCACGGCGGGCGCTGCCGGTGCCAGCGCTGCGCCAGGGTCTCGGCGCGCAGCGCGGCCATGTCGACCCCGTTCGGGCACTCGCGCTTGCAGCCCTTGCAGGCCACGCAGAGTTCCATCGCGGCGTCGAGCCGCTGCGCGGCGGCGGCGTCCCACAGCGGCGAGGTCGCCGCCGCGGCCAGACCGGCCGTGCCGCCGGGCGCGAGTTCGCCGTCGAGGGCCTCGCGCAGCGCGGCCGCCCGGCCGCGCGTGCTGTGCAGATCGTCCTGCGTGATGCGGAAGCTCGGGCACATCAGGCCCTTGTCGCCGGCATCGCCGCGGGCCTTCTGGCACTGCCGGCTGCCGATGCACAGCGAGGCTGCCTTGCCGAAGCCCTCGCCTCGCCCGGGCACCGCCGCGTAGGCGTCGCCCTGGCCGTAGGCGTCATGGGCCGACCAGTCGAGCTGCAGCGCGCTCGGCCCGGCCGGCCCGCACGCGCCGGGCGGCATCGGCTCATCCATGCCGGGCGGCCCCATCGGCAGCTCCATCGAAGGCAGATCGGCCATCGTTCAGCCCCGGTGCTCGCAGAGCAGGGCGTTGGCGCGCAGCGCGAAGTCGCGCCAGGTGGCGGCGAGTTCGCGGCGGATCAGCGCCAGGGTCGCGGTGCTGGGGCGGTGTTCCTGCGGGAAGTTCGACAGGGCGCAGGAGGTGTTGTTGAACTTGACCACCTCGGTCACCAGCGCTTCGGCCGACCCGCGGAAGGGGGCCAGCACCTCGGGCGTCAGCCGGTGGCGCCCGGCCTCGACCGGCAGATGCGCGGTCGCTGGCCCGCCTGCCAGGCGGGCCAGCGCCTCGCCGTGGAACGCATCCATCACCGCCAGCACGGCGTTGAGGGTCAGGTCCTCGGCCTGCTGGCTCGACAGCGCCGCATGCACCTGCTCGCGGTAGCGCTGCATCAGGCCTGCGCGGCCACGCTGCACCGCCTCGGCAAAATCGGCCAGCCAGGGCCCGTGCTCGACCGGCGACGCGGGGCTCGGCGCGGTCATGGCAGCGCGCCTGCCGGCACCGGGACGGGCGCGGCATCGTTGGCGGCCTCGGTCAGCAGGCGGCGCAGCCGCGCGGCGGCCGACAGCGCCCCTTCGAGATAGCCCCCGCCCTGGCGGGCCGTCTCGCTGCCGCCCAGCAGCAGCCGGCCCTGCCACAGCGGCCGCTGCAGCGCCTCGTCACCGTAGACCGGGTGGCCACCGGGCTGACCGTCTTCGGCGACATCGAGTGCGGTGCAGGTCAGCGGCTCGCGGGCCCAGTCCTGCAGGTGCTGTTCGAGCACGCCGAGGCCGGTGCCGGCACCGAACAGCATCTGGACCTGGCTCTCGATCAGCATCGGCAGGCCGACGCGGAACTGGTCGCGCTGCGAAGCGCCCAGCGCCAGGAAACCGGCCAGCGCGGCGCCTTCGCGCGCATCGGCCGGCCCGGCATCGAACACCTCGGCCAGCACGGCCTGCGGGTGGGTGACCCAGGCGTTGCCGCTGAGCCCCTGGTCGCGCCAGGCGGGCCGGTCGCAGCGCACGGCCGCCTTGGCGGCGGTGGCCATCCAGGTCGGGGTGGCGCGCAGGGCCGCGTCCAGCGGTTCGGGCAGCGCCGGCTCGAAGGCCAGCGAGGCCGCCGCCAGTCGGGGCGGCAAAGCCAGCACCACCCGCCGCGCGGTCAACCGCGCGGTCGAGGTCGACCCGCAGGCCTCGGGCGCCGAAAAATGCAGTTCGACATGGTCCCCGCGGTCGACCAGGCGCAGCAGGCGCTGCCCCAGGCGCAGGCGCTGGGCCGGCAGCATCGCCTGCATCGCGCCGGTCAGGGCGCTCATGCCACCGGTCAGGCGGCGGGCGCCACCGTGCAGCGCGCCGGCCTGGGCGGGGGTGCGGTCGCCCTCGGCACGCAGCGTGCCGGTGTGCGGGTCGAAGGCGCGCGGGGTCGGCACCCGGTTCGGGTCGTCCAGCAGCAGCACGCGGCCATCGTCGGGCTGCTCGATCCAGTCCAGCCCCAGGTCGTCGATCAGGCGGGTGATCGACGGCTGGGTGGCCGGCCAGAACCAGGTCGGGCCCAGGTCCAGCGCCGGACCGGTGCCGGCCGGGCTGCCGAGCACACGACCACCGAGGCGGTCGCGGCCCTCGAAGAGTGCCCAGTCCATGCGGCGGGCCTGGAGGCTGTGCGCAAGCGCCAGCCCGCACAGGCCGCCACCGATGATCGCGATGTCCAGCATGGCAGGAACTCCCCTGTAGCGGTGATGCAGGCCGGCGCGGCACGGGCCGCCCGGCGACGGCCCGTGGTGACTCAGTTGAGCGCGCCCAGCAGCTCGACCGTCACCGGCTCGGTGCCCAGCAGCGTGACCTGGCAGGCCAGGCGCGACTTGGAGCCGATGCCCACGAGGGTGTCGAGCTTGGCGTTCTCGGCCGGGGTCAGCTTGGACACGCCCTTGCGGCCTTCCTTGACGAAGATGTGGCAGGCGCCGCACTTGGCCTCGCCGCCACACTTGCTGGCCAGCGCTTCGCCGGCGGCGAGGATGGCCTTGAGCAGGTTGGTGCCGGCTTCGAATTCGAAGGTCTTGCCCGAAGGCTGGAGGGTGAGCGTGGTCATGGAAAAACTCCTGTGCTTGGAGGGTGGGTGGGGGAAATCAGGCGGCGACGGGCGTGCCGGTGGTCAGCCGGGCCGCCACGTCGGCCAGGGGCAGGGCGATCCGGGTGATGCCCTGCTCCTCGAGGAAACGGACCTCCATGCGCGAGGGCTCGTCGGGCAGCACCGCGTAGTGCGGACCGCCGGAGCGTTTCATGATCTGGCGGGCGAAGGCGCGCGGCAGCTGGTCGTTGAAGCGGCAGCCGAGGAAGACGAAGCCCCGCTCGCTGCGGCGCTGCTGCACCAGCGCCGGGATCGGCGTCTGGATGTCGATCTCGGTCAGCACCTCGACCATGTCGGTGTCGGAGACCAGGAAGTTCTCGGCCGGCGCCCGGCCGCCCCAGGGCTTGTAGAGCACGGTGCGGGCCTCGACCGGATCGGGGCTGCCCTCGCCGGTGGCGCCGTACCAGCCCACCCAGGTGCCGAAGTGCTCGCTCTGGCTCAGGCCCTGGACCTCGGCCCAGTCGCTGCGACCCGCCAGCGCGCTGCGCATCGTGTCGTCGTACCAGGTGTCGACGATGAACGGCGCGCCCAGCGTCGCCAGCCACTGGTGCAGCGGCGACGGCGCGGCCTGCGTCGCGAAGGCCTCGACCATCGCCTTGACCAGGGTCTTGCGGTGCTTGAAGTTCTCGATGAACTGGGCCGCGGCGGTCAGGCGGTTCTTGATCTTGCCCGGCACCGACACCTTGGCGGTGAGGAACTGGGCCAGGCCCAGCGGATCAGGCGGCGGCGTGCTGCCGCTGCACAGGGCCAGCATGCCCGGGCCCAGGTAGGGCACCAGGGTGCCGGCGGCGAGGCCCTCGGCCACGGCAGGGGGCAGGTGATCGACGGTCGGATGGCTCATGGGGCGCCTCGTGGAGAGTGGGGTGGACGGGGGGAGGAAGGCAGGATCAGTAGATCGCCGCCCCGGCACCGACGTTGACCGACGAGTCCTTCATCGTCTTGACGATGAACTTGACGTGGTCGGGCTCGAGGTGGCCGTGGAAGGGCAGGGCCATCGCCCGGTCGGCGATGCGCTCGACCAGCGGGAACTGGCCGCGCTTCCAGCCCAGCTGCTGGTAGTGGAACTGCTGGTGCAGCGGCTGGCAGTACAGCACCGACTCGATGGACTCGGCGCTCATGTCCTCGATGATCTGCTCGCAGGCGCTGGCGGTGAACCGCTTGCCCAGGTGCACGATGAACAGCATCCAGTGCACCTCGTCGACGTCCTGGCCGACATACGGCGGCTTGATGCCCTCGAAGCTCTGCATCTGCTCGAGGTAGCAGCGCTCGACCGCCTTGCGCCGCTCGAGCAGCTCGGGCAGCCGGGCCAGCTGGCCGGCGCCGAGCGCGGCGGTCAGCTCGCTCATGCTGGCCTGCAGCGGCACGCGCGAGCCGACCGAGACGCTGCGGCGGTCGGCGATGGAGCGCGAGCGCAGGTAGCGCAGCTCGGCCGCCAGCGTCGCATCGTCGGTGACGAGCATGCCGCCTTCGCCGCAGCACAGCGCCGAGGGCTGCGAGAAGTCGAACACCGACACGTCGCCGAAGGTGCCCACCTCGCAGCCGCGGTAGCGCGAGCCGATGGCCTCGGTGGAATCCTCGATCAGCTTCAGGCCGTGCTGGTCGGCCACCGCGCGCAGCTCGTGCCAGGCCGCCGGGTGGCCGTTGATGTTGCCCGCCAGGATGGCGCGGGTCGCCGGCGTGATCTGGGTGGCCGCCCGCACCGGGTCGAGGCAGCCGGTCCAGTAGTTGATGTCGGAGAAGACCACGCGAGCGCCGGTCAGGCCCACGGCGTGAGCCACCTGGTGCCAGCCATAGGGCGAGGCGATCACCTCGTCGCCCGGGCCGATGCCCATCGCCCGCAGGGCCAGCCAGACACCGATCGTGCCGCTGGCCACCGCCACCGCATGGGCACGGCCCAGGTGGCGGGCGAACGCCTGCTCGAAGTGCTCGACCATGCGCCCGGCCGACAGCCGCGGCTCCTTCAGCGCGGCCAGCACCAGCTGCTGCTCGACCTCGCTGACGTCGGGATCGCTCAGCAGCAGCCAGTCGTCGGGCAGGTCGAAGTGCTCCTGCTCGTCCTCGGCGGTGGTCTCCATCAGGTCGGGGAAGGCGCTCATCGCATCACCCCCGGTCGCTGATGAAGAAGCCGACGGCCCGGGCCGGATCGGCCGTGACCTGCCAGCAATGGCCATCGCTGGCACCGAGGTAGAGGGCACGCCGCTCGCCCTGCGCGGCCGGGGTCTCGGCGCGCATGTCGAAGGCGTCGACCACGACGATCCTCATCGGGGCAAAACGGGTGCGCAGCGCCGCGGCGGCTTCGCGCACGGTGGCGGCGGCCTCGGCGAGGCCGAGGGCTTCGTCCAGCGCGGTGGCATCGATGGCCAGGGTGGCGGTCATGGCGGCCTCACTCGGCGGCGGTGGCGTCGGCCAGCTTGCGGGCCTCCACCGTGATCGGCAGCGTCGTGCCGGCGGGCATCTCGGGCAGGGTCAGCACCCAGCCGTTGGCCAGCGTGACGTTGCCGCCCCACAGGTCCGGCCGGTCCTGCGCGACGACGGGCTCCTCCAGGTCCTTCTTGGGCACGTAGACCGACAGGATCCCGGCAGCGTTGCGGCGCATCATCACTTTCATCACGTTCTCCAGAGGGGTTTCAATCAGGCCGCCATCGCGGTGGTTTCGATCGGGGCCAGCAGCGGGCCGATCACCCGGGCCACGGCGTCGAGGGCACGCTGGATCTCGGCGGCGGCGGTCTCGCGGCCGAGCGAGAAGCGCACGCCCGCCTTGGCATGCAGCGCGCTCTCGCCCATCGCCAGCAGCACGTGCGAGGGCTGGGTGCCAGCCGCGGTGCAGGCCGCGCCCGACGAGGCGACCACCCCGGCGTTCTCCAGCCGGTTGAGCACCTGGTCGCTGTCGAGCGCGCCGAAGCGCAGGCACACGGTGTTGGGCAGGCGAGCGGCCTGGCGGCCGTAGACCTGCACCTGCGGCCAGGCCCTCAGACCGTCCTCGAGCCGCTCGCGCAGCGCCGTCATGCGCGCCAGGTCCTCGTCGAGCGTGCGCCGCGCCAGCTCGCAGGCGGCGGCGAAACCGGCGATGCCGGGGGTGTTCTCGGTGCCACCGCGGCGGTTGCGTTCCTGGCGGCCCGACAGCAGCGCCGGCAGCACCACGCCCTTGCGCACGACCAGCGCGCCCACGCCCTTGGGGCCGTGCAGCTTGTGGGCCGACACGCTCATCAGGTCAATGCCCGAGGACGCGAAATGCAGCCGCGACTTGCCCAGCAGCTGGGTCGCATCGACGTGCAGCAGGCTGCCCGCGGCGCGGGCCAGCGCGGCCAGCTCGGCCACCGGCATCAGCACGCCGGTCTCGTTGTTGGCGCCCATCACGCTGACCAGCGCGACGTCGTCGCGGATCAGCGCCCGGGCGGCGTCCAGGTCGAGGCGGCCCTGCGTGTCCACCGGGATCAGGTCGACCGGCACGCCTTCACCCTGCAGGCGCCGGGCCAGGGCCAGCAGGCCGGGGTGCTCGACCGCCGACAGCACCAGGCGGCGGCGCTGGCCGCCGGAGGCCGCACGGGCCGCCTCCAGCGCGCCGAGCACCGCCATGTGGTTGGCCTCGGTCGCGCCGCTGGTGAACACCAGCTCCGTGCCCTGGCAGCCCAGGAAGGCGGCCACGCGGGTGCGGGCGTCGGCCAGCAGGCGGCGGGCGCCCTGGCCGGGCTCGTGGGTCGAGGACGGGTTGGCCCAGCCCAGCTCCAGCGCGTCGACCATCTCGGTCACGACCTCGGGGGCCGGCCGCGTGGTGGCGTTGTGGTCGAGGTAGACGAGCGAAGCGCCTGCAAGCGACATGTTCATTGCCAGTACTCCCGGTCACGGTCTTCACAGACGAGGTCCAGCGCCCGGGGCAGCGTCAGGCCTGCCCCCTTGCGCACCCAGCGGCCCGACGCGTGGTCACGGGCGTGCAGCGCCCAGCGATCGCCCTCGGGCTCGAACCAGGCGATGTCGATCTCGCCACCCATCGGATCGATGTTGCGCGAGCAGTTCGCGCTGACGATCTTCCAGCCGTGCCCTTCACGCTCCAGGCGCGGCTGCACGTACTTGTAGCGGGCCCGCCGCTCCAGCGCCCGTTCGATGCGGCGCCGCGACAGGTCAGTGACCGGACCGGCGACGGCGCCGCCCGGAGGGCGCGGCCGGCTGCCCCGCGGAGGGACGGTGTGCGGAGTCACGCGGCGACTCCCTCGGCCTCGGGCACGTAGAGCCCGGGCGGCACGATCTCCTCCTCGAGACAGCCCAGCACCACGATGCCGAAGTCGACCATGTAGAGCGGGATGTTGGCCTCGCCGTGATGGCCCACCTGCACGATCTCGCCCGGGCCGCCGGCGGCGACGACCAGCTGGTCCTCGGGCACGTCGGGCAGGCTGCCGTCGTTGTAGAGATCGGTGGCGGCCACCACCTCCTGGCCCCACTCGTAGCGGGGCAGACGCTGGTCGATCATGTCGGGCTCCTGTCAGCGGATGTCATTGAGCTGGGTGAAGCGCTCGCCCAGCTGGGCCAGCACCTCCTCGGGCAGGTGGTCGAGCGTGCACAGCTCCTTGGCGCGCATGCCGACCTGGTGGCCGGAGTCGACGAACTCGACGGCGTAGATGTAGAACATCTGCAGGAAGGTGCCGATCGAGCGCACGTAGCCGATCTCGCCCTTGTTCACCAGCACGTCGCCGATGTCCTTGCCGTTGTAGGTGCCGTCGTTGCGCACCACCGAACGGCTGATCACGCGCTCGCCCATCGAGAAACGGGGCGGCAGGGAGATCTCGAGCACGTCGTCGTCACGGGAGATGTCAGCCATCGGAGCACTCCTGGGTTGCGGAAGGAATCAGCTGCAGCAGGCGGGTGCGCACCTGCTCGCGCACCTCGGCCTCGTCGTCGTCGCGCAGGCGGGCCAGCAGCGCCGGGGCGGCCCGGCCGGCCACGTGCCAGCGCACGACCCAGTCGGGGTCGTGCACCAGGGCCTCGAGCAGCCCGGCGGGCAGGCGCTCGGCCACGAGGCGACGCACCTCCGGATCACGGTCGGCGGCCAGGCGCAGCAGCGCGGGCATCTCGAGGCGGCGCGCCACCTCCAGACGCACCTGCAGGTCGGTGTCGTGCATCAGCAGCGGCAGCAGGGCGACCGGCAGGCGGCGGGCGACGACCTTGCGCACCTCGTAGTCGCCGTCGCCCAGCATCGAGGCCACGTCGGCATCGGCCAGGCGCTGCGCCACCCGGATGCGCACCTCACGATGGGGATCCTCGCGCAGCCGGCCCAGCAGCCGCTGCGGCAGGCGCAGCGCGACCTGCAGCCGCACGGTCTCGTCGGGATCGTCCATCAGCGCGGGCAGCTGGAAGACGTCGGCATAGCGGGCGGCGATCGCCCGCACCTCGAAATACGGGTGGCCGAGGTGCCGGCCGGCCAGCGTGCGGTGCTGGCGGAAGAAGCGGTCGATGCGCCGGGCATAGGCGTCCTGCATGCAGCAGCGCCCGGGCGCGCAGCCGGCGTCGGCCCCCAGGGCCAGCAGGTCCTGGTGCGGGCAGGCGCTGCAGTCCAGCGGACCGCCCTGCCAGTCGAGCACGGGGATGTCCTGCCAGGCCGGGGGGGAGTTGGACAGGTCGGCCATGGCGGGGGTCCGTCGCTGTCTCAGGCCGAAGCGCCCGGGCGGTGGCCGGTGCCCGAGGCCCGGGCCCACGCGGCGGCACCGAAGGCCGGGGCGTCGGCAGCGTCGGGCGCGTCCGGGTCGTCACCCACCAGCGCACGCACCCGCACGGCCTCGAGCAGCGCGCCGCCGACCCGGTCCTCCGGGTCCAGCTCGCGCAGCTTGGCCAGCGCGTCGCGGGCCTCGTTCTGGTCGTCCAGGCGCAGGCTGAGGTAGGCGTAGCCCTTGAGCACGAACAGGTAGAAGCGGGTGCGGGCGCCACTGCCCGCCTCGGGCAGCGGGCGGTCGGGCACGTCGCGCCAGACGGTCGGCAGGTCCAGCGCCAGGGCGCCCACGGTCAGCGCCCGGCGGGCGATGTCGCGGGCCGCCGCCAGGCGGTGGCCGTAGAAATGGTGGCGGTAGAAGGCGATCAGCACCGCCGGATGGTCCGGCGCCAGCGACCGGGCCCGCATCAGGGCGGCCATCGCCAGCGCCGGCTCCACGCCGCGCAGCTGGCCGGCTTCTTTCAGGGCCGCCTCGGTCTCGGCCGACAGGCCGCCCCCCAGCACCGCATCGTCGAAGTCGGCCAGCCCGTCCATCATGCCCTCACCGTGCGCTTGATGGAGTCCAGCGAGACGCTGGTCTCGGCCGGCATCGCGGCCGCGTCGCCCGAGCTCGAGCAGCCGCAGGCGGCCTGGTTCGGGTTGACGAAGGTCAGGCCGCTCTTGGTGGGCGTGTCGGCGAAGTCCACCGTGATGCCGTCGAGCATCAGGCGGCTCTCGGCCGGCAGGAACACCTGCACGTCGTTGACCATCAGCACGCTGTCGCCGGCCATCGGCCGGGGCTCGACGGTGAACTCGCTCGAATAGCCCGAGCAGCCGCCGGGGCTGACGGTCAGGCGGAAGCCGCCGGCCGGGTGCTCGGAAAAACGCACCATGCGCCGCATGAACTTCTCGGCCGCCGGCATGACGATCACGTTGGGTTGCAGCATGTCGCTCACACTTTCTTGATGCAGTTGTCGACCGGGCACACTGCGACGCACTGGGGCGAGTCGAACTGGCCTTCGCACTCGGTGCACTTGGCCGGATCGATGATGAAGGTGCCGCCCTTCTCGCGGATGGCGACGTTGGGGCACTCGGGCTCGCAGGCGGAGCAGCCGGTGCACATCGAGGCAATGATCTTGAGAGCCATGTCTATCTCCTTGGGCTGGATGGGTGGGGGGGCGTGGAAGGAATTCAGGCGGCCGCTTCGGTGCCGCTGGTGAAGGCACCCTGGCGGATCTGCGCATCACCGCGGACCTGGTGGGTGATGGCACCGCTGGCGATGCGCTGGCGGTAGTCGGAGAACCAGGACAGCGCGGCCTTCTCGATGAACTCGTGGGCGTACTGGTCGACCGGCTCGATGCCGGCGGCCTTCAGCTCGTCCCGCGGGCAGGCGCCGATCTTGGAGACCAGCACGGCGTGGCAGTCGTTGATCGCGCTGACCACCGAGGGCAGAGCCTCGTCCTCGCCATAACCGCCCTGGCAGTACAGGTCGACGCGGCGGTGGCCGACGAACAGCGCCTCGGCCTTGCTGACCTCGAAGATCTGGAACTCGGTGGCGTGGCCGAAATGCTGGTTGACCTTGCCATGGCCTTCGGTGGCCACGGCCACCAGCACCTTGATGCTGGGGTCCACGCCGTCGTCGGCCTGGGCGGCGACCAGCGCGGCGCGCTTGGCGTCGACCTGGGCCTGGCGTTCGGCCTCGACCTTGTCCTGGTAGGTGCGGCGCTTGTCCAGGTCGTAGACGATCTCCATCTCCTCGATCTTGTCGAGGGTGAACTCCTCGGAGCGGTCCTCGCCCAGCAGGCCCACCGCATCGGCACGGCACTGGCGGCAATGCCGCATCAGGTTGGCGCCGCCCATGCAGGCGTCCTGCACGGCCTTGAGCTCCTGCGCGGTCGGGCCGCGCTGGCCGTTCAGGCCGAACCAGGTGCCGTGCTCGGCCTCGCTGATCAGCGGCATGATGTTGTGCAGGAAGGCGCCGCGCTTCTTGACCTCGCGGTTCACCTCGATCAGGTGCTCGTCGTTGATGCCCGGGATCAGCACCGAGTTGATCTTGGTGAGCACGCCGCGCTCGGTCAGCATCTCCAGGCCCTTCATCTGCTGCTCGTGCAGGATGCGGGCGGCCTCGACGCCGGTGACGCGCTTGTGCTCCCAGAAGATCCACGGATAGATCTTGGCGCCGACCTCCGGATCGACCATGTTGATGGTGATCGTGACGTGGTCGATGTTGTACTTGCAGATCTCGTCGACCAGCGCCGGCAGCGCCAGGCCGTTGGTCGACAGGCACAGCTTGATGTCGGGCGCCTGCTCCTGCAGCATCTTGAAGGTGGCGAAGGTCTTGGTCGGGCTGGCCAGCGAGTCGCCGGGGCCGGCGATGCCCAGCACCGTCATCTGCGGGATCTCGCTGGCGACGGCCACGACCTTCTTGACCGCCTGCTCGGGCGTCAGCTTCTGGCTGACGACACCGGGGCGGCTCTCGTTGCTGCAGTCGTACTTGCGGTTGCAGTAGTTGCACTGGATGTTGCAGGCCGGCGCCACCGCCACGTGCATGCGGGCGTAGTGGTGATGGGCCTCTTCCGAGTAGCAGGGGTGGTTCTTGACCTTGTCCCAGATCTCCTGGGGCATGTCGTCGGGACCGGCCGACGTGCCACAGCTGGCCTTGCCCTCGCCGCCGGTGGTGCCGCAGCCTCCACCGGTTTCGATGACCTCGCTGACTGCCTTGTGACCTTTTCGCAGGTCACCGATCGAAACGAATGCCGTGGTGCTGGACATGGGCTTGCCTTTGGGACGTCAGTGGTACGTGCAACCCTCATTGCGAGAGCCGTGCCAAGCCGTCCGATGGCAAATACACCAGACAAATCAATCGGTTGCGCTGGATCAAGGCGCATGTCGGGATGTGCGGATCGCGACAAAGTCGACAGATCGCGGCGGGGCCGCGACAAAGCCCCGGGCGCGCCGCAGCGGCCGAAGCCGATGCACCGAGGTGCCGGCGGGCCGCGGGCTCAGTCGAGCTGCAGGCCGATCTTCTTGACCAGGCGGCCGAAGCGCGCGCCTTCGCTGCGCATGAAACGGCCGGCCTCCTCGGGGCTGCTCATGCGGATCTGGTTGCCCTGGCGCAGCATCGCCTCCTTGACCTCCGGCGCGTTGAACGCGGCGCTGAAGGCGGCATGCAGGCGCCGCACCTCGGCCGCCGGCAGCCGGGCCGGGCCGACGATGGCGAACCAGCCTTCGGCCTCGGCACCGGGCAAGCCCTGTTCGGCCAGCGTGGGCAGGTCCGGGGCCGCGGCGATGCGCTCGCGGCTCATGACGCCGATCGCCCGCAGCGCGCCGCTGCGCAGGTGCGGCTGCACCACCACCAGCGCGCTGACGCCCATCTCGACCTGGCCGCCCAGCAGGTCGGCGATCTGCGGGCCGGTGCCCTTGTAGGGAATGTGGCGCGCGCTGGCGCCCATCTCCTCGACCACCAGCTCGCCGGCCAGGTGGACGATGGTGCCGTTGCCGGCCGAGCCGTAGTTGTAGCCGTCAGGTCGGGCCTTGAGCAGCGCGGCCAGCTCCTTGACGTTCCTGGCCGGCACCTTCGGGTGGACCACCAGCACCATCGGCGAACTGCCGCCGATGGCGATCGGGGTGATGTCCTCGTAGGTGTCGTAGGGCAGCTTCTTGTAGACGCTTGGGTGGACGACGTGGTTGTTGGACAGCACGCCGAGGGTCAGCCCGTCCGGCGCGGCCTTGACCAGGGCGGACGTGCCGGTGATGCCTCCGGCGCCGGGCAGGTTGTCGATCACCACCGGCTGGCCGCCGAGCGCCTTGCTCAGCGCGCCCTGGGTGGCCCGCATGATGGTGTCCACGGCCGAGCCGGCGCTGACCGGCAGGATCAGGCGCAGCGGCGCGGTGGAGGTCTCGGCGCGCACCGGCAGGGCGGTGGCCAGCAGGGCCGGGGCGGCCCCCAGCAGCAGGCGGCGTTTCAGGTCGGGGTTCATGGGCGGGTCTCCGGGCAACGGGGATCGGGAAGCACGCGGCCGCGCCGCGCCTGGTTGGCCTTCTGGTGAGCCCTCTGGTGACACAGGCTGGTGCGCACGCGCGCCCCTGAACGGCACGCCGATCCCCCGATGTCGGGCATCGTTGCACGTTCTTGTCGGATTTCGGACAGGCACGTGACGTGCATGTGACAGATGTGCTTGGTTCCCGGGGCGGACTTGCCCTAAGGTGGTGACGTGCTCCATCGAGCGCAGCACCGCCCGGACCGGATCGTGCACCGAACTGCCATCGAACTGCCATGTGCCTCATCATCAAGAAGCCCGCTGGACGCCAGATCGCCACCGATTTCCTCGCCAACGCCTGGCAGCACAACAGCCACGGCTGGGGCAGCTTCCATGTGCAGCGCGGCCAGCTGATCCGGTCGCGGGGCATGGCCTTCGAGGAACTGGTCGACCACAACGCCGGGCTGCCGGACGACACCGAGGTCTACGTGCACCTGCGCCACGCCACGCGCGGGGCGATCTGCCCGGACATGGCCCATCCCTACGTGGTGCGCGACGGCCTGATGCTGATGCACAACGGCACGCTGACGCACCTGGCGCTGCGTGACGCCGCGGTCAGCGACACCTGCGAATTCGCCGCCCTGCTGCGCGACATGCTGTCGGGCCTGAGCGATGCGCAGGCCGCCGCGCTGATCCGCTCGCAGGGCTTCTCGCGCCTGCTGGCCCCGATGGTCGACGGCTCGATGGTCGTGCTGCTCGACGAGCAGGGCGCCGTGCGCCTGGGCCGCGGCTGGCACCAGCTGCAGCCGGGCGACTGGCACGACACGATGACCGGCCTGGAGGTCTCCAACGACCGCCGCTGGAGCCGGCTGCACGAGGTGGCCGCGCCGCTGGCGGCCTGAGTTCAGTCCACCGGGCGGCGATCGCCCGGTCGAAGGCCCTGCCACGCCTGGCGGATGGCATCGTCGAGCTGGCGGTAGCGCCGGCCCGCGTGCTCGTAGAGCACACCGTCGAAGCGGATCGAGAATTCGTCCAGCACCCGGTCCCGCTCCAGCTGCGCAGCGATCTCGGTGGCGGTGCGCGCCGGACGGAAGGGGATGGCGGGACACGGCAGGGTGCTGCCGGCCTTGCGGTGGGTTCGGGTCATGCCGTCAGTCTGGGCGCGGCGGCACGCCCTGTCTGTGGGCCACGGCACACAGGCGGACACCGACGGATCCGAGCCCGCGCATCGCCCCCTGCGTGCGTCAGCGCACCGACGTCAGCCCCGCCTGAGCCCAATCTGGCCGTCCGGATCCCCGAACCATGGATGGACGACACGATGACCTGCTCACGCCTGCCTCGAAACCCCGACCGCCCGACGGCGATCGCCCGCCTGCCCGTGCTGCTCGCCAGCCTGGGCCTGCTGCTGCTGGGCGCCTGTGCCAGCACACCCCCACCCACCGCGCAGATGGCGGTCTCGACCGCCGCGCTGGCCCACGCCGCCGGGGCGGGTGGCAACGAGTGGGCACCGGTGGAGATGCGCTCGGCGCGCGACAAGCTCGACCGGGCCCGGGCGGAGATGAGCGCCGAGCACCACGACCGCGCGCGGTCGCTGGCCCAGAAGGCCCAGGTCGATGCGCAGCTGGCCGAGGCCAAGGCCGAAGCGGCCAAGGCCCGCAAGGCCGCCGTCGAGGTGCAGGAAGCCGCGCGGGTGCTGAGCGAAGAGATGGCTCGCCAGCCCCGTTGATCGATGTCGAACCAGGAGCCGACCATGAAACAGCAATGCCGCTACATCCTGACCCTCACCGCCGC
Source organism: Sphaerotilus hippei (assembly GCF_003201595.1). GTDB lineage: Bacteria > Pseudomonadota > Gammaproteobacteria > Burkholderiales > Burkholderiaceae_C > Sphaerotilus > Sphaerotilus hippei. Next base: position 107,754 of record NZ_QJJS01000014.1, read on the forward strand.
AGTGGCGATGGGCACCCTGGCTGCCTGCAGCAGCGCGCCGACGGCCAACACCCAGCTCGACCAGGCCCGCAGCGACTACCGTGCCGCGCAGGACAACCCGCAGGCCCGCGAACTGGCCAGCGTCGAGCTGCGGCAAGCCGCGGACGCACTGAACCAGGCCGATGCGGCATGGACCCGCCGTGACCTGCCGGCCGAGGTCGATCACTGGGCCTATCTGGCCCGCCAGCGGATCGCGATCGCCCAGGAGACCGGCCAGCAGAAGGCCGCCGAGCAGGCCGTGGCCAACGCCAACCAGGTGCGTGACCAGCTGCGCCTGGCCGCCCGCACCAGCGAGGTCGACGTGGCCCGGCGCAGCGCGGACGTGGCACAGCAGCAGGCCAGCAGCGTCCAGGTGCGCAACAGCCAGCTGGAGGCGCAGCTCAAGGCACTCAACGCCAAGCCGACCGATCGGGGCATGGTGATCACCATCGACGACGTGCTGTTCGACACCGGCGGAGACCGGCTCAAGTCCGGCGGCCTGCGTGGCATGGACCGGCTGGTGGCCTTCCTGAAGGCCTACCCGCAGCGCAAGGCGATGGTCGAGGGCTTCACGGACAGCGTCGGCAGCGATGCGCACAACCAGGCCCTGTCGGACCGGCGGGCCGAAGCGGTGCGCACCGCGCTGGTGGGCATGGGCATCGGCAGCGAGCGGCTGACCAGTCAGGGTTATGGCGAGGCCCATCCGGTGGCCGGCAACGACAGCGCGGGCGGACGGCAGATGAACCGCCGCGTCGAGATCGTGCTGTCCGACGACAGCGGCACGATCGCCCCCCGCTGACCGGGGGCGGCCGGCCTCCCGCCGCGGGAAGGCCGGCCGCACGCCCGCCGGGCGGTCAGTCCTGGTAGGCGACCTCGCCGTGCGCGTGCAGGTCCAGCCCCTCCCGCTCGGATTCCGTCGACACCCGCAGGCCGAAGACCAGGTCGGCGACCTTGAAGGCGAGGAAGGACACCACGCCCGACCACACGACCGTGATCAGCACCGCCTTGGCCTGGATCCAGACCTGGCTGGCGATGGAATAGGCCTCGGGGGCGATGATGCTCACGCTGACCCAGTCGGTCACGAAACCGGGGCCGCCCAGGCCGGGCGCGTTGAACACCCCCGTCAGCAGCGCGCCGAGGATGCCGCCGACCCCGTGCACGCCGAAGACGTCCAGCGAGTCGTCGGCACCGAGCAGCTTCTTCAGGCCGGTGACCCCCCACAGGCAGACCAGCCCGGCCAGCAGGCCGATCAGCAGCGCGCCGCCCAGGCCGACGTTGCCGGACGCCGGCGTGATCGCCACCAGCCCGGCGACCGCCCCCGAGGCTGCGCCCAGCATCGAGGCCCGGCCCTTGACCAGCACCTCGCCCAGGCACCAGGCCAGCACGGCCGCGGCCGTGGCCAGCAGGGTGTTGATGAAGGCCAGCGCCGCCACCCCGTTGGCTTCCAGCGCCGAGCCGGCGTTGAAGCCGAACCAGCCCACCCACAGCAGGCCGGAGCCGACCATCGTCAGCGGCAGGTTGTGCGGCGCCATCAGCTCCTTGCCGTAGCCCACACGCGGGCCGAACAGCCAGGCGCCCACCAGGCCCGCCACGGCGGCATTGATGTGCACGACGGTGCCGCCAGCGAAGTCCAGCGCGCCCATCTGCCAGATGAAACCGGCCTTGGCGTTCATCGCGTCGACCACGTCGGCGCTGGCGTAGGCATCGGGCCCCATCCAGTACCAGACCATGTGGGCGATCGGCGCATAGCTGAAGGTGAACCACAGCACCATGAACAGCAGCACCGCCGCGAAGCGGGCACGCTCGGCGAAGGCGCCGACGATCAGGCAGCAGGTGATGCCGGCGAACGTCGCCTGGAAGGCGGCGAAGACGATCTCGGGGATGTAGACGCCCTTGCTGAAGGTCGCGGCCGGCACGAAGGTGCCGGCGACGTGGTCCCAGAGGCCCTTCATGAACAGGCGGTCGAAGCCACCGATGAAGGCGTTGCCCTCGGTGAAGGCCAGGCTGTAGCCGTAGACGGCCCACAGCACGACGATCAGCGAGAAGGTGACGAACACCTGCATCAGCACCGACAGCATGTTCTTGGCGCGCACCAGGCCGCCGTAGAACAGCGCCAGGCCCGGAACGGCCATCAGGATGACCATCAGGGTCGACAGCATCATCCACATCGTGTCGCCCTTGTCGATCACGGGTGCGGGCGCCGCTTCCGGCACGGCCAGCGTGATCTCGACCCGGCGGGCCTGCTCGCCCTCGCCGGCGGTCACGTCATCGGGCTTCTGCAGCACGATGCGCTCCTCGTCCAGGCCGGCCGCCTTCAGCGCGGCCGCGACGGCCAGCGCCCGCTGGCGGGCCAGGGCCTGGTTGGCCTCGGGCGAGCCGGTGGCGTCGACGAAGCCCGACAGCAGCACCTTCGCGTCGGGGTGGGCCGCCAGGAAATCGAGCACCGGCTTCAGGTCGGCCTCGGCCGGCACGGTGGCCTGGCCGCTCTCGAACAGCACCCGGGTGCCGGGGAAGTCCTCGGCGGCCAGCGCCATCGAACTCAGGAGCAGGCTGGTGCAGAGCAGCAGCCATCGGAGCATGCGCGTCATGGGGTCTCTTTCAGGGTCCGTGGGTTCATCAGAGTGCGTCGGTGCCGACCTCGCCGGTGCGGATGCGCACGACCTGCTCGAGCGTGGACACGAAGATCTTGCCGTCGCCGATCTGGCCGGTGCGGGCCGTCGCGACGATGGCATCGATGGCCAGCTCCAGCAGGCCGTCGTCGATGGCCGCCTCGACCTTCACCTTGGGCTGGAAATCCACCATGTACTCCGCACCGCGGTACAGCTCGGTGTGGCCCTTCTGGCGGCCGTAGCCCTTGACCTCGGTGACGGTGAGCCCGCGCACGCCGACGGTGGCGAGCGCTTCGCGCACGTCGTCGAGCTTGAACGGCTTGATGATGGCGACGAGCAGTTTCATGGTCTCCTCCCGGGTGGACGGATCGAGCACAGACAGCCTGGGGAGATAAGCACCTTCTGCGCCAAAGGGCATTTTTCGTGAAATGCCTCACGGACTCACCGGTGGACGCGCACGCTGGCACCGCGCTGGTGCGGATCCCGGGCGTCACCACGCCGGGTGGGCCGTCGTGGCGCATCGGGCGTGGCGGCACCGGTCCGGGTCAGCGGATCGGCGTGTCGTGCAGCAGCGGGATCAGCAGGGTGCTCTGCGGGGGCAGGTCGACCCAGGCCAGCCACTCGCCGGGCCACAGCAGCCGGGTGTCGGCCGGCACCAGGGCCTCGACGGCCCGCAGCGTCGGACCGCGCAGCAGCAGGAAACGCATCGTGCGCCCGTCGCGACGCAGCGTCAGCTCCGCCTGGGGCCAGTGCGAAGGCAGGCAGGGGTGAAAGCGCAGGCGGTGGGCCTCCAGCTGCAGGCCGAGGATGGACTCGACCGCCGCCCGGTGCATCCAGGCGGCGGCCCCGGTGTACCAGCTCCAGCCGCCCCGGCCGGTGAACGGCGGCTGCGAGCAGACGTCACCCGCCATCACGTAGGGCTCGATGCCGTAGACCGCCCGCTGCGCCGGGTGGGCCGCCCGGTGGGCGGGGCTCAGCCAGGTGAAGCAGCGGTAGGCCAGGTCGGTGGCCGCGCGCGGATCGGCCAGGGTCTGCGCATGACGGGCCAGGGCCATCACGGTCCAGGCCCCGGCGTGTGAATACTGGCCGCCGTTCTCGCGCACCCCGGGCGGGTAGGCCTGGATGTAGCCCGCGCTGGGCACGGCATGGGCCAGCGGCGGGTCGAGCAGGCGCACCAGCCCGGCGACCGGGTCGAGCAGATGCGCCTCCACCGCCGCCAGCGCCATGCCCTGCATGGCCGGCGGCGCCACGCCGGACAGCACGGCCCAGGCCTGGGCGATCAGGTCGATGCGCGCCTCGGCATCGGCCTGCGAGCCCAGGGTCTGTCCGCCGTCGAAGAACGCCCGCCGGAACCACTGGCCATCCCAGGCCGGCCCCAGCAGGGCCGTGGTCCAGCCCTCGGCGGCCTCGGTCCAGCGCCGGGCCCGGTCGGACTCGCCACGCTCGCGGGCCAGCGGCGCGAAGTCGGCCACCAGCTGGCACAGGAACCAGCCCAGCCAGACGGACTCGCCCCGCCCCTCGTGGCCGACGCGGTTCATGCCGTCGTTCCAGTCGCCGCTGCCCATCAGCGGCAGGCCGTGCGCGCCCACGCGCAGGCTGCGGTCGATGGCCCGCGCGGCGTGTTCATAGACCGTGGCCTGCTCGGCGCTGACGCTCGGGGTGGCGTAGGCGTCCTCGGCGCCCTCGGGGATGGTGACGCCCTCGATGAAGGGTACCCGCTCGTCGAGCAGGGTGCGGTCGCCGGTGACGCGCAGGTGGTGCACGCAGGCATGGGCCAGCCACAGCAGGTCGTCGGAAAAATGGGTCCGCACCCCGGCCCCGCCGGGCAGGTGCCACCAGTGCTGCACGTCCCCTTCGACGAACTGGCGCGAGGCGCAGCGCAGGATCTGCGCCCGCAGCATCGCCGGCTCGGCCCAGGCCAGCGCCATCGCATCCTGCAACTGGTCGCGGAAACCCGTCGCCCCGCCGGCCTGGTAAAAACCGGCCTTGGCCCAGAGCCGGCACGACACCGCCTGGTAGAGCAGCCAGCGGTTGACCATCACGTCGAACAGCGGGTCCGGGGTGCGCACGGTGGTCGCGCCCAGGAGCCGGTCCCAGTGCGCGGCCACCTGCTCCAGGCGCCGCTCCGGCGCGGTCGCGCCCGCGCGGACCACCAGCTGCCGCGCGGCCTGCGGGCTGTGCGCATGACCGAGCAGGAAGACCCGCTCGGCGCGCTCGCCGGGCCGCAGCAGCAGCCGCGTCGACAGCGCCGCGCACGGGTCCAGGCCCTCGCCCTCGGACTGGCCGAAGTGGTCGGGCAGCACCAGCCGGCCCCGGGCATCGAGGCACTCGCGGCGGTCGCAGGTCCAGTCGTGCTCGTCATCGCCGCCGAGCAGCGCGAGGAAGGCGGTGCCGTCACCGAAGCCGGCCGAGCGCTCGTGCTGCGTGCACAGCAGCGCGGTCAGCGGGTTCGCCGGGAGCGCCGGGCGGTAGAGCGCGGTGGAGACCGTGCTGCGGTCGCTGCGGTGGGCCCCCATCATCCATTCGGCCAGCCCGACCAGGCGCAGGTGCAGCGCCCGTGCGCCCCGGTGCATCAGTTGCACCCGCACCTGCTTGACCGCCAGCTGCGGATCGACGCACCAGGTGACGCAGACCTCCAGCTCGCCGTGGCGGTGGCTGATCTGGCTGCGGCCCGGGCCGTGCACGACCCGGTAGCCCGTCCCGGCCCGGCCCCAGGCCGACGCGCCCAGGCTCCAGACCTCCATCGAGCGGGTGTCCTGCAGCAGGAACCACTCGGACGGCGGATCGGCCACCGGGTCGTTGGACCAGGCGGTCAGCTGGTTCATGCGGCTGTTGACCGCCCAGGTGCAGCCGCCGGCGCTCTCCGACAGCTGGGCCCCGAAGTCCGGGTTGGACAGCACGTTGATCCAGGGCCGCGGCGGACGGCAGGTCATGCCGACCTCGAAGCCGAATTCGCCCGATCCGTCGGCGAAGCTGCCGACCGGCGCGGGCACCGCCACGGCCGGCCCGCGCGGGGTCGGCACCGGCGAGGTGGACAGGTCGTGGCGGCGCTCGAACGCCTCCTCGTGCTGCTCGATCCAGGCCTGCACATGGTGCAGCAGCGGGCGGCCGTCGGCCTGCAGGCTCAGCCGCGCCAGGCCATGCAGCGTGCTCAGCTCGTCGGCCGACAGCTCGTCGGCGCGCAGCAGGTGGAAGCTCGAGAGCGCGGCACCGGCCGGCCCGGTGCCCGTCCCGGTGTCGGCCTGGTAACGCTCGCGCAGCGCGGCGATCTCGCGGTGCAGGCCCTGGTGGTAGGAGGCCGGCTCGGCATTGATCACCACCAGGTCGCAGGCCACCCCGCCCCACGACCACAGGCGCAGCGCCTGCACCATCGAGCGCATCAGGCCCAGGCCCTGGGGCATGCCGGCCGTCACCACGACGATCGGCCGGTCGCCCGAGATGCCCAGGCGCCACAGCAGCCGCCGGTCGCGGACCGGCACCCCCTGGCCGTCGGCCCGGTCGGCACCGGTGGACGGCCGGCTCAGGCTGAACAGCAGCGCGGTGCTCAGCGTCTGCACGCAGGCGAACTGCTCGGCCCCGATGTTCAGCGCCCGCAGGCGGATGCCGGTCAACGTGGCCGACATCAGCGAGGCCCGCTGCACGTGGCGGGGCTGGCGGTACTTGTCGATCACCGCCGCCAGCGTGCCGCCGTCGTCGCAGACGGCCGTCGCCAGCGTCAGCCTGGCCTTGCTGCCCGGCAGGATGCGCAGGCGCACGGCCAGCGCGCAGACCGGATCCAGCCCGGTGTCGAGCAGGCGGTCGTGGGCCGGGGCCACCGCCAGTTCCCCCAGCGGCTGGCTGGCCAGCCGGTTGCGGCCCAGCCAGCGCTGCCGGTCGGTCTGCAACCGCAGGCCGACCACCTGCGGATCGGTGTCGGCCAGGAAATGCGCCGCATGCAGGCCACGCTCGGTGACCAGGCGCGGGCGCCGCTCGAACACCAGCGCCTGCGCACTCGCCAGCCAGCGCGCCCGCACGAACAGGTTGGTGAACGCGGGGTGGGCCTCGTCGGCCCGCGGGTCGGTCAGCGTCACGTCGAAGGTGGAGATCAGCTCGATGTCGAGCACCTGGTCGCCCAGGTTGCGCAGCTCGACCTGCCGGAACTCGATGTCGTCCTCCGGGCTGACCCAGACCGTCATGCTCGACTGCAGGTCGGGCCAGCTCGCGTCCAGGCTGACCCGGTCGGCGTGGAAGGTGCTCTGGTAGTCGGCCTCGGGATCGGGCGCCGGGTGCTGGGTGATCGACACCAGCTGCGCCTGCCGGTCGCGGCGCAGGTAGAAGAAGCTGCCGTGGGCGTCCCGCAGCGCATCGTCGCGCCAGCGCGTGATGCCCGCCGTGCCCCAGCGGCTCCAGCCCGCGCCGTTGGCACGCAGCGACACGCTGTAGCGGCCGTTGGACAGCAGGTGGGTGGGTGCCAGCGCGGTCGCGCCCGGGCGGACCTCGCGCAGCATGCCCGGGGTGCGCTGCTGCAGCACCTGCACCGGCGGGCCGGCCGGCGGAGCCGACAGCACCGACACCTCACGCGGCACACGTTCCTGCAGCAGCGACGACACCGCCTCGATGTGGGCATTGGCCATGCCCCAGCGCCGGGCGACGCCGTCGAGCAGCACATTGGCCAGAGCCACCAGGCTCATGCCCTGGTGGTGGGCCATGAAGGTGCCCACCGGCGTGACCACGCCGGCATCGACCTGGCGCACCGGCGTGAAGTCCAGCGCCTCGATGAAGCCGTAGCGGCCGCGGCCCGCCAGCGCCGTCAGCGCCAGGAAGTTGCCCACCGCGCGGTGGGCGTCGACCTGCGCGGCCAGCGCGGTCGCGTAGGGCGCGATGACCAGCTCGTCGGGCGGCGTGCGGCGCAGGGCCAGCCGCGGCACGCCCTGCGGGGCGTACTGGTAGGCCAGCGTGTGGTCCCGCCCGGCGTAGGCCGACTCGGAGATGCCCCAGGGCACGTGCTGGGCCTGGGCGAAGCCGATCTGCTCACGCAGCGCCGCGCAGCAGGCGTCGTGCAGCACGCTGCCGTGCGGCTCGGCCAGCACCAGCGTGGGCATCAGGTATTCGAACATCGAGCCCGACCAGGACCGCAGGCCGGCATGCACGCCCACGGCGTAGAACGGCCGGCCGAGCGAGGCCCAGTGGCTCACGGGCACGTCGCCCTTGGCGATGGCCAGCAGGCTGGTCAGCCGCGACTCGGAGGCCAGCAGGTCGTAGAAGCCGGCGTCGAGCTGCTGCTCGGCCACCCGGTAGCCGATGTGGAACAGGTGGCGCCTGGGGTGGTAGAGGAAGGCGAAGTCGGCCTGCCAGGCCATCTGCTCGCAGGTCCGCGCGAGGGCCTGCAGGCGCGCGGCCATGCGGGCTTCGCCGGAGGCCGGCGCCAGGGTCGTGGCCTGCTCGTCGCGCCAGAAGGTGCGCAGCGTGGCCAGGTGATCGCCCAGGCACCAGATCAGCTCGTCGCGGGCCGCGGGCAGGGCCGGCGGCACGGTGACCTCCGCCTCGCGCAGCGCGGACAGGGCCGCCAGCTCGGCGCCGGCCTCGTCGAGCAGGCCGGTGAAGGTGGCCGGATCGAGCCGCGCGAAGGCCGGTGGATCGGCCAGCTCGACCAGCCGGTCCAGCGCCGAGCCGGCCGGCAGCGTGGGCAGCAGCTCGCTCCAGCGCCGTGACCACGGGGCCAGGCGACGGGCCGAGGCCCCCAGCGCGCGCCGGATGGCGCCGGTGTCCGCCGGCGCGCGGGCCAGCTCCAGGCAGGCCTGGGCCACCGCCAGCAGGTGGCCGCTGAGGTTGCCGCTGTCGACGGTCGAGACGTACATCGGCAGCAGCGGCGCGCAGGTCTGCGTGTCGTACCAGTTCAGCAGGTGACCGCGGTGGCGGCTCAGGCTGGCCAGCGTCGCCAGCGTGGCCTCCAGGCGGTCGAGCAGGTCCTGCGTGCCGATCCAGCCGAACTGGCGCGCGCAGGCCGCGCTCAGCAGGTAGAGGCCGATGTTGGTCGGCGAGGTGCGGTGCGCGAGCATGTCGCCCGGCATGACCTGCAGGTTGTCGGGCGGCAGGTGGTGATCGTCCGGGCCGATGCAGCGCTCGAAGAAGCGCCAGGTGTCGCGGGCGATGCCCTCGAGCGTGCCGCGCTCGGGCTCGGGCAGCGCGGCCGCGCGCATCAGGTAGGGCCGGCTGACCCACCAGGTCCACACCGGCGAGGCCGCCCACAGCAGGCACAGCACGGTGGCCAGCTCCGGCACGGGCGTGCCGTGCCACAGCAGCCCGCCCAGCAGCAGCAGGGCGATGACCGGCTCGCTGCGGTGGCGCCGCAGCGCCGCGGCGAAACCGGTGCGCGCCGAGGCCTGCTCGGCTGCCGACGTGGTCCACTGCAGCAGGTGCCGGCGGCTGATGACCGTGCGGTAGATGGCCCGCACGATCGCGTCCCCCGCCTGCAGCGACTGCTGCAGCAGCTGGCCCAGATGCCACAGCCCGCCGCACACGGTGCGCAGCAGGTCGGTCGATCCGAGGCGGTAGAAGTGGCGCCGCGCCAGGTCCTCGCGCCCCGGCGACAGGCCGGCCACCGCCCCCATCAGCGGCCCGGAGACGAAGGCGGCCGCCACCAGCGCCAGGGCGGCCCAGGGGTCCACGACCTCGCCGGCCAGCGACATCAGCAGCAGCAGCAGCGACACCGGAGCCACCAGCGAGCGGCGCAGGTTGTCGAACATCTTCCAGCGGTTGACCGCCCGCAGCCGGTGACGCCGCGGCCGCAGCAGGAAGGGCAGCAGCTGCCAGTCGCCGCGGGTCCAGCGGTGCAGGCGTGCGGCCGCCACGTCGGCATGGAAGGGCGCCTCCTCGATCAGCGTGATGTCGGTCACCGCGGCACAGCGGGCCAGCGAGCCTTCCAGCAGGTCGTGGCTCAGCACCTGACCCTCGGGCAGCCGGGCCGACAGCACGGCATGCATGGCCTGCACCTGCAGCAGCCCCTTGCCGGTGAACGTGCCTTCGCCGAACAGGTCCTGGTAGACCTCGGAGGTCGCGGCGCTGTAGGGGTCGGTGCCGCAGCGCCCGGCGAACAGCCAGTGGTAGCGGGTCAGCTCGGCCAGTGCCGGCAGGGGCGTGACCACACGCGGCTGCAGGATGCCGTAGCCGCCGATGACCAGGTGCCGGTCGGGCGACAGGCGGGGCTGGTTGTGCGGGTGGGCGGCCACGCCCACCAGCTCGCGCAGCCGGCCCGGCGGCAGCTGGGTGTCGCTGTCGAGGGTCAGCAGATGGGGCGTGCCGGGGGCCGGGCGCGACAGTTCGCCCAGGTCGATGAAGCTGGTGTCGCGGCCGGTGGCCAGGGCGTCGAGCAGCTGCTCGAGCTTGCCACGCTTGCGCTCCCAGCCGATCCAGCGCTGCTCGGTCGGGCTGAAGCGGCGTTCGCGGTGCAGCACGATGAAACGCAGCAGCGCGGGCGCATCCGCCCGCGGCGGCATCGGCGCATGGCGGCCGTTGAGGGCCAGCACCTGCGCCTGGGCATCGGCCAGCAGCGCGGCGTCGGTGGGCCGCTGCGCGGTGTCGGCATCGGTCCAGTCGGTCAGCAGCGCCCACTGGGCCTGGCTTTCCGGATTGGCGAGGTGGTGCATCTCCAGCCGGTGCACCAGCTGCGCGGTGGACGCCGGATCGCTGAGCAGCCCCGGAATCACCACCAGCACCCGATGGGCCGCCGGAATGCCCGAGGCCAGGGCCAGCCGGGGCAGCCGGTCGGGCCGCACCGACTCGCCGATCAGCCGGTTCATCACCGCCACGACCGCCTCGGAGGCCGGAAAGACCAGCAGCAGCACGCCGAGCCCCTGCCACCAGGGCGAGTCGGCCGGGGTCGACCCGGGCGCCGGATGGTGTCGGCTCAACCAGGCCACGAGGGCGGCCGTGCCCAGCAGCAGCGCGCCCAGGTAGAGCGGGAACAGCGCGCCGCGCAGGCGCGTGCGCCAGCGCAGGGGCTCGTGGTCGGGCAGGCCCAGCGCCCTGGCCAGCTCGGGCCGCCCGGCACCGCCCAGCCAGTGGCCGGCCACCTCGGTGGCACTGCCCGGGGCGGCCATCGCCTGCATCAGGCCCAGCAGCGTGCGCGCCACCGCGACCTCGCTGCGCCGGCTGCGCCGGGCGAGCTGCTCGATCGCGTGCAGGGTCTGGTCGCGGGTGGCGGCATCCTCGCCCTCGAACACCGGCGAGGTCAGCATCACCTGCATCAGCGGGCTGGTGCGGGCCACCAGGTCCGGCCAGTCGGCGTCCCCGATCGCCCGCAGCGAGGTCACCGCGTTGCTCACGCTCAGGTTGTCGGCGGCCTGCTCGGCGCTCTGCCGGGTCAGCAGCGCGGCTGGATCGGGCAGCACGCGGCGCAGCCAGTCGTGGTGGCGCGTCGGGTCGGCATCACCCGGCGACGGGCGACGCTCCTGCAGCCGCTGCGCCATCTGCGCCAGGAACACCTGGGACAGGCCACGTCGCTCCATCAGGGACAGCAGCCGGTCGAGCTGGCCCGGGTCCATGCCCTCGAGCTCGTCGCAGCAGAGGTTGGCGGCCGCCCGGGCGGCCTTGCTCGTCGCCACCCGCTCGGCCAGGCGACGCAGGTTCTCGATCAGCACCACCCTCAGCGTGGTCGGCAGGGCCCACATCTCGCTGAGGTTGAGCTCGCGGCTGTCCTGGTAGGCGCGCAGGAAGTCGACCAGCAGATCGTCGTCGAAGGCGCCGTCGGTGTGCGCCACGAAGGCCCAGGCCACGCCGTAGACCCGTGGCAGACCGGCCAGCGGCTCGTCGATCAGCATCGGCAGGCTGCGGAAATAGCGGCGCGGCAGCCCCTCGTGGATCTCCTTGAGCTGCGCCTCGATCAGGTGGAAGTTGTCAAGCAGCCATTCGCCGGCGGGGCTGATGTCATAGCCCGTGCTGGCCTGCAGGCCGATGTAGGCATGCGCCTCGCGCAGCATGCGGATGTTGCTGCGCAGGCGCGGCACGAAGGTCGCGGTGCGCAGGCCCGCACGGGCGGCCCGGTGGGTCGTGCCCAGGCTGCGGCCGTGCTGCGCAAAACGCAGGGCGCCGAAGATCTCGGACCGGATCGGCGGCAGCACCGGTCCGCGCGCCACGTCGAGCAGCCGGCACAGCGCCGGGGAAGCCGCAGGGATCAGGCGCGACAGCGTCGGTGGCGCCATGCGTCAGATCACCATCAGCAGCGCACCGGCCAGCATCGCCACCGCGGCCAGCGTGGTCACGAAGCGGGAGGCGACAAAACCCTGCAGCCCGTCCGCCCCGCAGCGCAGCGCGAACATGCGCCCGCGCCCGGTGCGGCAGACCGTCAGGTGTTCGCCCAGCGCGGACAGCTCCATCGGCGAGGTCTCGGCACTGCCTCCATCGGAGGCCGTGGTCCAGCAGGCGTCGGCCCGGGTCTTGGTGTTCGTCATGAAGCGCTCCGCCCGCACGTCCCGGAGAGGGCGTGCGGTCAAGGGAAAAGGAAAGAAGCCGGTCACCGGATGCCCTGACAGGGCATCACGGGGGCTCAACGGGTGCCGGTCACCTCGATCTCGACCCGGCGGTCGGCTTGCAGGCAGGCGATCAGGCGGGCATTCGGGGTGTTGCCCTTGCAGTCCTGAGGCTGGGTCACTGGCATGGTTTCACCCCGGCCCGTGGCCGAGATCTTCATCGGGTCGACCTTGCCCGAGGTGACGAGATGGTCCTTGACCGACTCGGCGCGTTGCGTCGACAGTTTCTGCTTATACGCCGATGTGCCGAGGCAGGTGGCATCGAGCGCGCGGGCGACGTGGTCGAGCGGCCATCCGGCGCCAGGGCAGGCGGGGCCGCCGTCAAGGCGCCCATGGCGGCCAAGGTCGAGGACATGCCCCGCACGAGTGGAGATCATCCGATGCTTTCAGGCCAGGCGGGACTTCGGTGGTGCACGGACGCCGGAACATCCGGTGCCGCTCATCGAAGCCCCTTTTTAGGCTCACCGGATGAGCCCGTCTGTGCGCTGGCAGACCAAGACCCTGCCATCGCCCTTGCGAAACATCACCACTTGCTGCCGTCCCTGCGCATTCGCGGCCGCCTTGTGTGCGCTGGCGAACAGAGGGTGTTACCTTGGTTCCCTACAGTGAACGGTGCGCTGCGCACCCCGACAGGAAACCCGCCGATGACCTCCGACGCGATCAGCAACCAGCTTCTGGCCGCACTGCCGCCGCCCGAACGGGTGCGCTGGCAGCCCCGGCTCGAGCCGGTCGACCTGGTGCTGGGCCAGGTGCTCTACGAGTCCGGCGTGGCGCTGGGCCATGTCTACTTCCCGACCACGGCGATCGTCTCGCTGCTGTACGTGATGGAAGATGGCGCGTCGGCCGAGATCGCCGTGGTCGGGCACGAAGGCCTGGTCGGCATCTCGCTGTTCATGGGCGGCGAATCCACGCCCAGCCGTGCGGTGGTGCAGAGTGCGGGGCAGGGCTACCGGCTCAAGGCGGCCGACCTGAAGGAAGCCTTCAACCGCTCCGGACCCGTGATGCACCTGCTGCTGCGCTACACGCAGGCGCTGATCACGCAGATGGCCCAGACGGCGGTCTGCAACCGCCACCATACGCTGGACCAGCAGCTCTGCCGCTGGCTGCTGCTGAGCCTGGACCGGCTCCAGGGCAGCGAGCTGGTGATGACCCAGGAGCTGATCGCCAACATGCTGGGCGTGCGTCGCGAGGGCGTGACCGAGGCGGCGCTGAAGCTGCAGAAGCTGGGGCTGATCCGCTATGCGCGCGGGCGCATCTCGGTGCTCGACCGGCCGGGGCTGGAGGACCGCACCTGCGAGTGTTATGCCGTCGTCAAGAAGGAATACGACCGCCTGCTGCCCGACCGCCCGGCCACCTGAGCGGGGGGCCGGGTCATGCGCCCCTGTGTGGGCTGGGGCACAGTCGGGCGACGGGGCGAGGGGCAGACTGCAGCCTCGCATCGCCCCCTGCATCGCACGGCCGCGATCCCGGGACTCCCCCCGCCCGGCGGAGGCGCCCCTCCTGTCCGAGCATCCCCTGTGGCCCACCCCCAGAACCACCTGATCGAATCGCTGCCCCCGTCCGATCGCCAGCGCCTGCTCGAGCACTGCGAGCCGGTCGACCTGAGGCTCTCCGAGGTGGTGTGCGAGCCGGGCGAGGCCACCCGCCATGTGCACTTCCCGGTCGACGGCTTCATCTCGCTGGTCACCCGGATCGACGATCACCCGGGGCTGGAAGTCGGCATGGTCGGGCGCGAAGGCATGCTCGGCGCGCAGCTGATCCTGGGCGTGGACCGGACCCCGCTGCGGGCGCTGGTGCAGGGGCCGGGAGCCTCGCTGCGCATCGGCGCCACGGCCTTCCGGCGCGAGCTGGTGCGCAGCGGCGTGCTGCAGCGCCGCCTGCACCGCTACCTGTACGTGCTGATGGCCCAGCAGGCGGCCGCGGCGGCCTGCCTGCGCTTCCACCTCATCGCCTCACGCCTGGCGCGCTGGCTGCTGATGAGCCAGGACCGCGCCCACGCCGACCATTTCCACGTGACCCACGAGTTCCTGGCCTGCATGCTCGGCGTGCGCCGGGTCGGCATCACGGTGGCCGCCGGCGCACTGCAGCAGCGCGGGCTGATCCGCTACCACCGCGGCGAGCTCGAGGTGCTGGACCGGCCGGGGCTGGAGGCCGCCGCCTGCGGCTGCTACGCCGCCGACCGGCAGGTCTACCGCGACGTGATGCACGGGCCCGAGGAGCCTGGATGACCCGCCGGGCTTCGTTGGACAACGCACAGACGTCGATGCCGACCGCGGTCAAGCTGACATCAAGGCACGCCATCCGATGCGCTCGTTTCCATTCCAGGGAGGTCCTCCATGACCACGATCCAGAACGGCCCCGCGGTCCGTCAGCCGCATCACCCGCCCCGTGCGCGCCCGGCGGGCGGACCCTCGAGGCCGCGGGCCACGGACCTCGAAGGGGACACCGAGCCCATCCGCGACCACCCCGACAGCAGCGGCTTCATCGCGCTGCTGTCGGCCAACCGGGCCAGTGGCGGCACCGCCCGCGCCGACGACCTGGTGACGATGCTGGCGGACCTGCACGAGGGCGATCAGGTGTGCCTGGCGCGGCTGCTCGCCTCGGGCACCATCTTCGGCTTCGAATGGCGCCACGCCTTCTGGGTGCCGATGTTCCAGTTCAACCTGGACGACCTGAGCGTGCGGCCCGGGCCGCAGCAGGTGCGCGGCGAACTGCTCGGCCAGACGACGGACGGCTGGCACCTGGCTGCCTGGTTCGCCCGGCCCAACCCCTGGCTGGCCGGCCAGCGCCCGGCGGACCGGGTGGGATCGGACCTGCCCGCCGTGCTGGCAGCCGCCCGGGCCGATCACTTCGTCGCGACGCTCTGAGCGCGCGCCGACGCCAGGAGGACACGCCATGCCCCGTTGCCAGGACTGCAGCGCCGCCCCCACTCCACGCGCCCGGGCGACGGACGGCCCCGCCGGGGTGCCGTGCGCCGACTGGAACGCGCTGTTCGAGGCGATCCGGGATCGCCTTCAGGCGGCGGTGAGCGGCAGCGACGTCGCCCCCCCGCTGCGAACCTGCGTGTCCGAATGCCTCGACGCCTTCGGCCTGCTGCAGGCGATGCTCGACCAGGAGCGGGCCCGGGGGCACGAGACCGAGCAGGCGCTGTGCGGCGCCTGCACCGCGCTGTCGCAGGCCCGGGCCGAGCTCGTCGGCACGCAGGCCGGCGAGCTGCAGGCCCGCCACCTGGCGCTGCACGACGGCCTGACCTCGCTGCCCAACCGCCGCTACTTCAGCCAGCGCCTCGACCAGGCCCTGGCCCGGCACACCCGCGTGGCCGTGCTGTTCGTCGACCTGGACGACTTCAAGCCGATCAACGACCTGCACGGTCACGAGATCGGCGACGAGCTGCTGCGCATCATCGCCCACCGCCTGGCCCGGTCGATGCGCGCCGGTGACATGGTCGGACGCCTCGGGGGTGACGAGTTCGCCTGCCTGCTGGCCGACGAGCCCGATGCGGAGCAGCTGCGCCAGGTGGCCTGCAAGCTCTACGACACCGTGTCCGCCCCGCTGCAGCTGGGCGATCTGCAGCTGGTCGTGCACCCGAGCATCGGCATCGCGAGCTGCCCGACCGACGGCACCACCTCGCAGGCCCTGCTGCACAACGCCGACACCGCGATGTATGCCGCCAAGCGGCAGCGCTGCGGCCACGCCTTCTTCGAGCACGGCACGGCGCTGCCGCCCCCGCCCCCGCACACGGCGGCCGCGGCGACGCGACGCCCGAACCAGCCGCGGGGCTGATCGCACCGGAGGCGCACCGGGCGCGGTCCGGCCCGTGGCGCCAGGTCCGCAAGACAGGCCAGCACCACGGACCCGGACAGCGCATACTCGGGCGGTGAAAAAATCCGCCCCCCGACCGCAGCGCCGCCTCGTCGCCGCTCCCGCCGCATG
The DNA here is from genome assembly GCF_003201595.1 of Sphaerotilus hippei. Taxonomy (GTDB): domain Bacteria; phylum Pseudomonadota; class Gammaproteobacteria; order Burkholderiales; family Burkholderiaceae_C; genus Sphaerotilus; species Sphaerotilus hippei. Next base: position 123,820 of record NZ_QJJS01000014.1, read on the forward strand.
ATCCGGCTCGAACTCGGCCTCGAGCTGGCCTACGAGGTCGGCGACCGGGGTGCGGACTTCGTGTTCAACATCCACGCCGCCCACACCCCCTGCCAGAGGGTGCTCGACGAGCGCCTGGTGCTGAGCCAGCCGGTCGTGCCGCGCCTGCACGTCGATCCGGCCACCGGCAACCGGACGATGTTCCTGCACGCCGGACCGGGCGAGCTGAAGCTGGCCTACGACGCCACCATCGAGCTGTCGCATGCGGTGGCCGATCCCGCCGACCTCGCGGAGGTGCCGATCCAGCAGCTGCCCCCGGAGGTGATGACCTACCTCTACCCGAGCCGCTACTGCCAGTCGGACCAGCTGTTCCAGTTCGCCGGCCACGAGTTCGGGCACCTGCCGCAGGGCCACGCCCGGGCGCAGGCCATCCACGACTGGGTCGGCCAGCGGGTCACCTTCAGCTCCAACACCTCGAACGGCAACACCTCGGCGCTCGAGACGCTGGCCGACCAGGTCGGTGTCTGCCGCGACTTCGCTCACCTGATGATCGCGCTGTGCCGGGCGGTCAACCTGCCGGCCCGCTTCACCACCGGCACCGACTACGGCGCCGATCCGATCCTCGGCCCGCCGGACTTCCACGCCTACGTCGAGGTCTATCTGGGGGGGCGCTGGGTGATCTTCGATCCTTCGGGCACGGCCATCCCGATGGGCCTGGTGCGGCTGGCCACCGGCCGCGACGCGGCCGACGTGGCCTTCGCGACCATCTTCGGCGGGGTCGTCGCCCACCCGCCGGTCATCCGGACCGACGCCGTCGACGATCCGGCCCGGGGCCTGGTGCTGCCTCAGCACAGCCCTCAGGCGCTGTCGACCGACCTCGGCCCGGTCACCGACACCGGCGTCTGAGGTCCGGCGGGCCTGCGTGCGCTGTCGCACCGACGCCCGCGGCCCGACCCGCTACCTTGAACGCCTGCCGATGCGGCGCTCCGACCGGGGCCCACCCATCGGCGCGGGCGAGGGCAGGCATGCGGATCTTTGCGATGGAACACAGCCGGCTGGCCTACGGCGCGGACTTCGTGCTGTACGCCGGCTCGGTGCTGGCGATGCTGGCCTTCCTGCTGATGTGGGGCCCGCTGGCCGAGCAGTGGCCCGGCATCGCCGGTTTCACCGTGCTGGGGCTGGCGAGCTGGAGCGCGATCGAGTACGCGCTGCACCGCTTCGTGCTGCACGGGCTGCAGCCGTTCCGCCGCTGGCACGAGGATCACCACCGGCGCCCGCAGGCGCTGATCTGCACGCCGACGGTGCTCAGCGGCACGCTGATCGCCGGGCTGGTCTTCCTGCCCGCGCTGCTGCTGGGCGATCTGTGGCGCGCCTGCGGCCTGACGCTGGGCCTGCTGATCGGCTACCTGGGCTATGCGGTCACGCACCACGCCATCCACCACTGGCATGCCGATCGCGGCTGGCTGAGGCGGCGCCAGCGCTGGCATGCACGCCACCATCACCTCGGGCGACCCGGCTGCTACGGCGTGTCCAGCGCGTTCTGGGACCATCTGCTGGACAGCATCTGCCAGCCCGGTGCGCCCCGGCCGCACCCGAAGCCGTCGCCTCACCAGGAGCCGTAGCCCCGTCCGGGCGCGCTGGCCGCCACCCGCGGCTCGGTGCACAGCTCCGACAGCAGGCAGAGGTAACGCTGGATCGGTGGCACCGACTTGCCGGGCGTCCGGGCGAGGTCATCCCAGCGCCGAAGCGCCAAGGCCTGTGGCGCATGGGGCAGGGCCTCGAAGGCCGAGAGCTCCGGCTCGCTCATCGGGCCGCCCTGCAGGGCCAGCGTCTGCAGCGACGCCGGCGACAGGCTGCCCAGGTAGCGGGCGTCGGTGCGCACCAGATACCGCTTGGCCTGCACGTGCAGGCGCACCGGCTGGACCACGTCGGCGCCGAAGCCGCGGCTGAGGAAAGGCACGGCCCGCAGTTCGTGGGCATCGTCGATCAGGCCGCCACTGGGGGCGGCATCGATGAAATGGCCGATGTCGTGCAGGAAGGAGGCCGCCACCAGTTCGGGCGGCGCATCGGCCCATTCGGCCAGCTGCGCGCACTGCAGCGCATGGGCCAGGGCACTCACCGGCTCGCGCGGGGCGGCGCTGCAGGTGCGGGCACCAAACTCGAGGAACAGCGCCTCGATGCGTTCGACGAAATGCATGACACGCCTTGGACCGGACACGGGGCCCGATCGTCGGCCGGCGCCGTGACACCCTGGTGAGGCCCCGGTGAACCGGCGGTGACAGGCTGACAGCGCGTAGGAATTTTCCTGACAAGGGGGATGGCAAATGACGGACTCAAGTGACGGAAGTGACCCGATGTTCCGGTCCAGTTCTCCTCTTCACAATCCGTTTCACGTTGAG